>CAVUOA010000009.1:0-1171760 GCA_963742955.1 Ignavibacteriota bacterium
CTGCATCTATTGCCGTATCAATATGTTCTTCGGTGTTGAAAGGACCAATGCTTAAACGCACGGTTCCGTGAATCTTATCAGTCCCTAAGCCAACATGGACTTTCGGCGCGCAATGCAAACCGGTGCGGCATGCAATATTATGGTCAACATCCAGCATCGTGCCGACGTCTCCGGCATCAAAGCCTTCAATATTAAAGCATAAAATCGCATTATGGTTTTCAGCGCTGTTGGCGCAGTAAATTTTAACACTTTCAATTTCGCGGAACCCATTGCGGAGCTTTTCCCAAAGCATCATTTCTTTGTTATGCAGGTTTTCAAGTCCGTTCTTGTTAATCCATTTAACTCCCGCATTCAATCCTGCTACTCCAACAAGATTAAGCGTTCCGCACTCCAGCCTGTAGGGGAATTCCTCAAGATGCGTCAACTGGGCAGAACGCACACCCGTTCCGCCGAAACGCGTTCCCTTAACAGGAACATTTTCCATAACGTATGAGCCGCCGATGCCCGTTGGACCTAACAGGCATTTATGACCTGTAAACACTACCACGTCGATTCCCATTGCCTGCATATCGATTGGAACAGTACCCGCGCTTTGAGTTGTATCAACAACAAATATTACACCTGCTTCTTTGCAGATTTTTCCGATTTCCGCAACCGGCTGAATAGTGCCGATTACATTAGAGCAGTGATTTACAATAACTACCTTTGTGTTTTTACGGATTGCTTTCTTAATATCATCGGGATGAATGTAACCGTTTTCATCAAAAGGGACGTGGGTAACTTCGGCAACGCCGTTCATCTCCATATGATATAATGGACGAAGCACGGAGTTATGCTCCAGCATAGTAGTTACCACATGGTCACCTTTTTCAACAAGTCCCTGTATTATCATATTGAGCGAATCGCTTGCATTGTAGCTGAAAGTCAGTCGGTTGCTGTCACTGCCCGCATTGAAAAACTCTGTTAACAGCTTACGGGTATTCATAACAATTTCTTCGGCTTCAAGCGCGGCATCAAATCCTGACCTGCCCGGGTTTACACCGTTGCTGCGGTAAAAACTATCCATAAATTTGTAAACTTCGTCAGGTTTGGGATATGCTGTTGCGGAATTATCTAAGTAAATAATATTATTCATGGTAAGTAATTTTAGTTGTTAGTATATAATTAAATTATGCATTTTCTATTTTTCAAGAACAATAGCATCTGCAACAATTTCAGCGAGGGTTTTTATTTTTACACCCAGCTTGAATTTGTTATCAATCTGCATAAGCTGGTCAACGCAGTTGTGGCAGGGAGTAGCAACTATTTTAGCGCCTGTTTTGCTAATCTGCTCCGCTTTAATTTCGGCAATTTTCATTCTGCGTTCATTATATTCACTCATTGCAAGCTGACCGCCTCCGCCTCCGCAGCAGAAGTTATCTATTCCGTGGGGAGTCATCTCAGTAAATTCGCTTGCCGCATTTTTTATTATGTATCTTTGCTGTTCAACAATACCGCCTTCACGCACCAAATTGCACGGGTCATGAAGCGTTATAAGTTCTGTATTTAACGATTTATCGAGCTTAATCCTGCCCTGTGAGATATATTCGGCAAGAAGCTCGACGGTAGTTATTACTTCAAACGGAAATGATTTCTGAAGATAATTCGGGGCTTCCCACCGGAAAGCTCTTGAACCATGCCCGCATTCAGCCAGCACGCAGCGTTTTGCATTTAATTTCATCGTTTCATCATACAGCCGTTCTCCGATTATTGCAGCTTCATTGAGGTTCGATGTGTAATATGCATAGTTTGTAACATCATACATGTTTGTCGAGAGTGTCCAGCTTTCTTTTGCCGCATAGAATACTTTTGCCATTGCGGAAATCGAGAGCGGGAAAAATTTCGGCTCACGGGGGTTTAACGTGTAGAGAATATTTTTATCAGGCTGGTTCAGCGGAATGGAAGCTTCGGGGTCTTCGACCTCATCGCGTAAATCTTCTTCAAGCCATGATAGTGTATCTGTGAATTCCTCAACGGGAATTGCCATGTTATTTCCCGTCTGAAGAGCAGCATTAACGGTTGATTGCAGTGTTGCCGGAACGTATCCCATTTCATTAAGCATTTCTCTGCCAATTCTTACAACATATGAAATATCAACTCCAACCGAACAGTGTTTTACACATCTTCCGCATAACGTACACGCCCCGAAAAGCTGGTCAACCATTTCTGTAACCATCGGTTCATCCAGAGGACGCGCACTCGTAAGCTGCGGAAAATGTTTTCCTGTAAATGTATTATAATGCCTGTATATTGATGAGATAAGCTCTACTTTGTGAGCAGGAATATATTTCTCATCATGAGTTGTGAGATAATATATACAGCTTTCCGCGCACAGCCCGCAGTGAACGCAGCTGTTTAAGTGCGTTACTAATTTGCTGTCATCCTGTTCAGCAAGAACCTTAAGCGCTTTATATTTTTTTTCTTCAAAATCCATTATGCTTTCCCGTGACTTTTTGCAGGCCATACTCCGCGCCACCCGTAAAAGAAACCAAGATGATAACGCGCTGCAAAGAAATACAATGAATGTTTCAGCTTGCCCAGCGGGAGATACAGAAATAATAAACCTGCGCTTATAAAATACCATGGGGAAAACGATTCGTTAATCAATACTATCAGTGTAAAAATCTGGAATAATGTGACAAGCAGGTTTGAAATGTAATCGTCGGGATTAGAAAGTGATTTGAGCTTTTTTAATGCTATTCGTTTTATGAATATACCGAGTCCGCTTATACCTGATACTGCAAGGAGACAAAGTAACCCCCATTGCAGCGCACCTGTTATGCTGATATTGAAGAGTAACAGGAAAAAAATTATTAAAGATACAAACGTTCCGATGTGGTATAGAATGCCTGCGGTGTAAGTAGGCCAGTGAAGGTATGCAGATTCCTTTTCAAGCGGATTCATCGCTCCGGTAAAAGAATATGCAACAGCGGATTTAAGATTACCTCTCTTAAACGAATAATCCTTCGGCGAACCCAGCCTGATTAGCCTGATAAAGTGAACAGCCAGACTTACAAAACAAATCAGGAAAGCAATTAATGAAATTGTCCTGTACATTTGCATTAAATCTTAAACTTATTAAACGCAGCCGTCGGGTTTGGGCAATCCTGCAAGCCGGCATGCGCCTCTTGCGGGTCCCAGCGGAAACAACTGGTAGATTTCTTTAAGCTTAACGCCTGTTACCTGGCAGATTGTTCTGACCATCGGCGCCATCCCTTTTTCTACCCAGTTCTGACGAATAAATTTTATTATAGCCCAGTGTTTTTCAGTCAGTTCTTCGATACCATCAATCTTTGCAAACATCTCAGCGATTTCTTCGTTCCATATATACGGGTCTACCAAAAAACCATCACCATCAACTTTAAGTTCTTTTTCTTCGACTTCCATATTAATTAAATATTAAATTCAACAAATCATCCAAATTTAATATTTTTAATGTTAATATTGAATGCAAATAAGGGGAATATTTATTATTCCTGCGAAAGCAGGAATCCAGTCAGGAGGTTCAATGCAGAAAGTGCAGGGGCTTGATTCATCAAGCCCAATTTGTTATTCCCGCGAAGGCGGGAAATCCAGAATAATTTTTTACACCAAATCCAGCTTTAATTCTTTGCAAGCAAAATTGGAGTCCAGATTATCATAATCTGCCTTCCACAGTTTGGCAGCAATTACCTTAAGCATTTTAATCAGCTCATCGACTTCTTCTGCCGTATTGTAAATGCCGATTGTTAATCTTACAGCGCCGGGAAGGTCAACATCTTCACCCTTTACAAGTTTTGCTCTAAGTTCAGTGGTATCTTTTAACCCAAGCAGGAAATGCAGATAGGGGTGCGCGCAGAAGCATCCGTTTCGGGTTGCGATGGCGGATTCATAATTCAGTATCATTGCAACGAGGTTGTTATTCAAATCGCCTACATTAAAGCCCACAACGCCGAGCCTGTTCTGCGGAGCGATATTGCCCAGTATATTTACATCCGGAATTTCTTTCAGCCGGTTGAGCGCATAATCTGTCAGCTCAATTTCATGGTCTCGGATATTATCAAGCCCGACTTCAGAGAGGAACTTAAGCGATTCAGCCAGTGCAATTGCGCCGGCAATATTCGGCGTGCCGCCCTGGTGGCGGTCGGGTGATTTGGAATAATAAACATCATCACTGGTGACGTAAAGAACTGTACCTCCGCCGGGAATATATGGGTCAGCTTTATCAAACACATCTCTCGGACCGAATAAAAACGCTGAGCCGAACGGAGCGTATGCTTTGTGTCCCGCAGCAGCAAGAAAATCTATGTGCGATTCATCTGAATTTGGTTTTACATCAATCGGTCTGTGAGCAAGAAGCTGCGCCGCATCAACTAAAATTCTTGCTCCGTGCTTATGCGCCATCTTTGCTATAAGATGTATATCCGGCAAAAATCCCGTAACGTTAGAAGCGCCTGTAACTGCAACCAGCTTAACTTTATTTTTAGCAAGCTTTTGCTCCAGGTCGTTCATGTCAAGCGAACCGTCGGGGTTCAGTCCGAAATGTATCACCTTGCCGCGGGCTCTGTGCGTCAGGTCGTTTGAGTGATGCTCCATCAGTGAAACCAGTGTAACGCCATCGTAGCCTGACATAACACTTGCGGCAATATCAAGCGCAGTAGTTGTGTTCGATGTTACAATTATTTCGTTTTCATCTTTATCAGCATGGATAAAATTAAATATTGTATTATAAACATTATCAAACAGCTCAGTCGAAATCATCGATAGAAAATGTTTCCCGCGGTGAACATTGGAGTAGTAGTGTTCGAGAAAATTTATATACTTGTTTAAAACTCTTTGTGACGGATGAGTAGATGCCCCGTGGTCAAAATAGATGAGGCTGCGGGGTTCTGAGCTTCCGTAAACCGTAAAGGTTTGCCTTGTGATTGGGAACTGGTCCCTGATGAACTTTATATCAAACATAAACGGAATTTAGGAAATTTGAAGGTATTAAACAATGAAAATGAACCTTCGTAACATCATATAAAAGGCAGGTATTGCAACCTGCCTTAACGAAAGAGGCAATCATGTTATGGGGGAAAGTAGTCCATTAAATTAAAGCCTCAGAGAATTTAATTTTACCGCGGGGGCGGTTTTACCACCCTATGAAACATCACTTCCGCCCTTAAAAAGTGACGCAGCTTTATGGCAGGTGAGTAATTCCACACCCCTCGCCGGTAAAAACTTGTTATCTTAAAGAACGCTTTTTATTTTCAGCAGAACCATTTTTTGGTTACCGTGCCTTCATCGGTTTCGAGCTTGTAGTAGTATATGCTCCTGCTGATATTTGTGTTATCCACTTTAAAGCTGTATAAACCCTGTGTAAGCTTCCCTTTGCTGACGTTATATGTTTTTTTCCCGCCTTTGTTTTTTACCGAGAGCTTTACGAACCGGGTAATCTTCACTAGAAATTTGACGGTTGTAACGGGCTCAGGGTTTAGAAAGCTTTCGTTTTTAATTACATTATTTTTTATCCCGTGTATGCTCACAAGCGCCGCGCTCCAGTTTTTATAAAGCGAGTTTATTGTTTCTTCAACAGAACCGCCGATTGGAGAATTATTAAACTGTATTCCGTCCAATCTGCCTATACTGCTTTTCACAGCGCGTGATGAGTATTCGGTATTGATGTTTTTTCCGCAGCGTGATACGCCGTATATGTAACTGCTGACGCCTATGTAAATTTTATTATTGTCTGTTCCGTAATCGGTTGCATAAACATTATTTCCGAAATTCCCGTTAAATGTAAAGTCACTGTTTTTGACTGATACAAGAGAGGCATCATTTGCTCCGGAAGAGAACTTCCAGCCTGTTGTGGTTAACAGGGCAATCAAAAGACATGCAAAAATTCTGAAGTTATATAAATATTTTTTTCTTGAGCCCATCTTGTTTTTGTAATTGGTTCAAAAATACATCCTAATTTTCGCCGTTGAAACAATTGTTCGACAAACGGCATTATTTCTCTGTAAATGGCATTGGTGAAAAAACAAGCCTACCGTTCAAAGACTTAATTTGCCGTTTAACGAAAATTGTACTGATTTTCTTCATATATTTGTTAAATTTGCTACTGATTACTCAAATGAACTTTACTAAAGATAAAAACAAGCTCTTCTGGATTATAAATGCTGCCGGATGGATTGTCCTTTTAATCCTTACGCTTGCCCTGTATTATAACGAAAGACTTAACGATTACATTGCTGTCATTGGAGTTTCCATTACTTATCTTGTAGGCTTTATTGTAAGTGTCGGACTCAGGTATCTCTACCGGCGTTTCAACTACAGAAAGTGGTCTATAACTTATACAGCCTTCCTGATTCTGATTATCTCCGCGGTTGTTACACACATCTGGTATTGGGCAGATATCGGTTCAAGTATATTTTTCCTCTACGGCTACGAGAAAAGAATGTGGCTTCTGCCTGCTCACGTTTCTAAGGGCAGAAAGCACTGTGCTTTCATTTTTCCCCATCATTGTTACATGGAGCACGTTTTATTTTTCATACAAGCTCTGGCTTGAATGGGTGGAACAGAAAGAGCGCGCCGAAAAAGCCGATTTGCTTGCTCATAAAGCTCAGCTCCAAATGCTGCGTTACCAATTGAATCCTCATTTCCTGTTTAATGCGCTTAATTCTGTAAGAGCTTTAATTGAATCGAACAAGAACACCGCCAAAGATGTGATTACAGAGCTTTCGGAATTCCTCCGCTACTCGCTCATCAGCAGGAACATGAGCAACGTTCCGCTGAAAGATGAAATAGAAGCAATCAAGCATTACTTCACGATTCAGAAAATCAGGTATGAAGAACGCCTCGAGGTCAACTTCGATATCAAGCCTGATGCGGATGAGTTTCCTGTACTGAGCTTTCTGGTTCATCCCATAATCGAAAATGCCGTTAAGTACGGAATGGAAACCAGCCCCATGCCTCTTAAAATCGGAATCTCCGCAAGAGTGGACGGCAATAAGCTGATACTTGACGTATCAAACTCCGGCAGATGGGTTGAGAAATCAGGCAATAATAATTCCGGTACAGGCACGGGACTTGAAAACGTACAGCAGCGCCTCGAAAATGCTTTCCCCGGCCACCACAAGTTTGAAATTATTAAGAACAGTGACAGCGTGCATGTAAGAATTGAAATAACCCAAAACCATAACTAAGCTGTGAAAAGAACGTACAGAACATTGGTTGTTGACGATGAACGTCTCGCAAGAAATGACATCATTTCCATGCTGAAAGAACACCCTGATATTCTTGTTACCGGCGAAGCATCTGATGTGCCCTCTGCGCTCAAAGCAATCGAACAGCTTAACCCCGATTTGATTTTTCTTGATATTAACATGCCGGGACAATCCGGGTTTGATTTGCTTAACTCCGCCGATACTGATGCAAAGGTAATTTTTGTAACGGCTTTCGATGAATATGCGCTGAGAGCGTTTGAAGTTAATGCGCTTGACTACCTCATGAAACCCGTTAACCCCAAGCGGCTTAAATCAGCGCTGGAAAAGCTTGAGCTTGCAGATGAGAGCGCGGATTTTGTCCAGATGAGAAAGCTTAAATACGATGATAACCTTTTCCTGCAGGTTAACTCTGCAATGAAGTTCATCAAGGTATTTAAGATTGTCTGCATCAATTCATCAGGCGATTACTCCGAAATCATAACCGATGACGGGCATAAGGGACTCACGCTGAAATCGATGAAGGAGTGGGAGAGCCGTCTGCCTGAAAATAACTTCTGCCGTGTGCACCGCTCAACAATTATCAACCTTGAGTTTATTACCAAAGTCGAGAAATGGTTCAACAATTCATACCGCCTGCACCTCAAAGGTATAGATGACCCAATGGTAATGAGCCGCCGCTACGCCAGTAAGCTCAAAGAAAAAATGGGTTGACTTCTTTTGTCATTCCCGCGAAGGCGGGAATCCAATCAGCGCGTAAACTCTGTTGAAGCACAGCACTGAGGCGCAGAGAAAAACACAAACAAACAAAGGCAGCAAAGAACGTCTGTCCGTAGTCGAACCCTTTATGGGTTCGTTCAACATGCTTTTAAACCCTCCGTCCTGCGGACACCTCCCTTTGGTAAAGGGAGGACATATAACTCTCTGACTTCTGACCATAACCCCTTTGTTGGTGTTGTCACCAACAAATTTTCAAAGTGACATTGGCAAAAAAGTTTTCAAATAACAATTTTTCCCCTTCGAAGGGGGTTAGTCCGAAGGACTCCTCCGGAGAGGGATGGAAAAACATGCTTTTAAACCCTCCGTCCTGCGGACACCTCCCTTTGGTAAAGGGAGGACAAATAACCCCTTTTGTTGGTGTTGTCACCAACAAATTTTTTAACACAACCACCCCCCATAACTTAAAGTTACGTTAAGTTATAAAACTGCCCTTAAATTACGGTTTTTTCCGAAACAAGTTATCAAAGTGCCCCGGAAACGCAATATTTCATCACAAGTATTTTTCCGGAAACCTTAAAAAAATGTCTGAAACGCAGATTACTCTGATTTAAATGATTTCGCAGATAGTGAATTATTTGCTGCGGGAAGTACGCACAATAGAGGGTAATCAATGTAAATGTAATCAAAGCAAATGTAATCAGGGAAATCACCGGAGTATTACTATATTTTCAAAGAACGTTTTAATACGAATTTTAAAAATCAGCGCTAATATTAATCAGCGCCATCAGTGGTAATAAATCTAAAACGGAAAATTGCGTTTGTCAAGAACCCCGCCCCTGCCCTCCCCGAAGGAGAGGGGTAAGATGCTGTTATACAGCTATATATAATTATAGCTATTTTTAAAATACCGTAATTATGGTATATATAGTTATAGCAATATTTCCCTGTCATTCCCGCGCAGGCGGGAATCCAGTATCATGGATTGATGTCTGAACCGGGGTTTTCAGGATAAAAAGATTTAAAGGATTGTTTAATCTTTTAGTCTTTTAATCTTTCAAAATTCCTGAGATGCGTTCCCTACGGATATAATTAGAAGTGGAACATCCTGCTCAGCGGGAGGGACTAGTCCGAAGGACCCCTTCGGAGGGGGATGACTCATCACGCATTAAACCCTCCGTCCTGCGGACACTCTCCCTTTGGTAAAGGGAGGACATATAACCCCTTTGTTGGGGCTGCCTGCCCCGAGTACTCGGTGGTTACCAGCAAATAAAAATGTTCTCTCTGTGAATCTGTGGTCAAACTGGCATTTCTCCTGCTGCGAAGTCGTGGAATAACCCCGAGTTCTCTATGGGCTTCGCTTCGCTCAGTAAGACGTCGGCAATTACACTCCTCTCCTTTAGGGAGGGCTGGATAGGGTATTGGTAGTGTCAGGTTATTCTTCGAGCTCTTTAAGTCTTCGTGACGTATATTTTGCTTGATAGCTCGTAAAGGCGCACCCGTAGGGGTGACTGCTATGTAAGTGTAAATACAAAGGCAGGATTTTACTCCTGCCTTTATAATTTTTGTAGGTCAAGGCGTTGTCTTCTTCGTGCCTTTGAGTCTTCGTAGCGTACCCTTGCGCAGCCTTCAAAGGGGGACTTTTGCGGTATCACACTCCCTCTCCTTCGGGGAGGGCGGGAGGGGGTTTGCCTTACGCGGGCTGAAGCTGACCGTCGATTTTTGACATGATTGTATTTTTCGGCACTGCGCCTACAATCTGGTCAACTACTTTACCGCCTTTGAATATAAGCAATGTAGGAATGCTTCTTATTCCGTAAGTCATTGCAACCTGAGGGTTGTTATCAACATCAAGCTTGCCGACTTTTGCTTTACCTGCATATTCGCTTGAGATTTCCTGTACAAACGGGGCTATCATTTTGCACGGTCCGCACCATACAGCCCAGAAATCAACCAGTACAGGCACGTCTGATTTAAGCACTTCCTGCTCAAAGTTCGCATCTGTGAATTCTAACATTTAAGTTACTCCTTAATTTAAAAATATTAATAGTTTAATTAATTATAATATTATTTTTACCGAAAGTTTCCGATAACATTATTGCAGTATTTACGTCATAATTGAGTTTTATATCGGTCAATTCAAATGATTTTTCAACATTCTCTCCATTTAGAATATCAAACCGAATAATACAGTTCCCGCCATGGTCTGAAAATATTTGTTTGATATTTCTAAGCTTTTCCGGTGTAAAGCTCGCGGCGTCAATCTTAATTATCATCTCGTTTACTACAACGCCGGTGAGAGTTTTCCCGTTACCCTTAGCTTTGGGAGGCGTTAGCGGCTTGATTTCTTCAACAATAACCTTAAACGCATTGCCGTTTTCTTCCGCTCTGCCGTAAATCGATACAATGAAATCATCTATTATTCTGTCCTTAAAATTCTCATAAGATTTTCCAAAAACAATGCATTCTCCCTGTCCCGTGAAGTCCTCTAAGTTAAACACGCAGAATCGGTTGCCTTTCTTGCTCATTTTTACTTTCACGTTAGAGATAATTCCGCACATTCTTACGTTTTTCGTGAGGTCTATTTTCTCGCTTTCTATATCGTTAGCATCGCCAAAGCGCAGCGTCGTGAGCCGGTTGACTTCCTCCTCATAATCTGCCAGCGGGTGGGAGCTTACATACAGGCCGAGAACGGATTTTTCATACTGGAGCTTCTCACGGTCGTTCCAGTCATTTGTCTGGTGCATAAGTTCTTCAAGCTGTTCGATTGAGAATTTTTGCTCTTTGCCGAATATGTTAGTCTGCCCCGATTCAAGGTCAGCTCTCCGCGCGCCGAACTTCGACATTATGTGTTCATGGTTCATAAACAGCTTTTGCCTGTTGGGGTCAAGCACATCAAACGCCCCGGCGTAGATGAGAGATTCGATTGTTTTTTTGTTAACAAAACGCGGGTCAACTCTCTGGCAGAAATCCGCAAAATTTTTAAACTCGCCGTTTTTAACTCGTAAATTTGAAATATGTTCAACCGCATTGAAGCCAACGTTCTTAATTGATGAAAGTCCGAATAATATTCTGTTCTCTTCCTTATCATCGATTGCGAAATCAGCGAAACACTTATTTATATCAGGCATACTTAGCTTTATTTTCATCCGCTTGCATTCATTAATCAGCAGAACCATTTCGTCCATATCATCCTTGCGGCAGTTCATCTGCGCTGTCATAAATTCAAGCGGGTAGTGTGTTTTAAGATAAGCAGTGTAATATGCTACAACCGAATACGCAACGGTATGCGACTTATTGAAGCCGTAATCGGCAAACTTAAGTATTAACTTAAAAATTTCCTTGGCGGTTTTTCTGTCGATATCATTTTTTACTGCGCCTGCGATAAACTCTTTTTCCTGCTCTTTCATCAGCTTCTCGTCTTTTTTGCCCATTGCGCGGCGGACTATATCGGCTTTAGCAAGCGAGTGCCCTGCAATTACCTGCACAATCTGCATTACCTGTTCCTGGTAAACAATTACGCCGTAAGTTTCCTTGAGTATGGGTTCGATTTTCGGGTGCGGGTATTCAACTTTTTTTCTGCCGTGCTTGCATTCAATAAAATAAGGAATCTGGTCCATAGGGCCGGGGCGGTAAAGAGCGTTCATCGCGGAAAGGTCATTCATATCTTTCGGTTTCAGCTTGGAGAGGTATTCCCTCATCTTCGGCTTTGAGAACTGGAATATGCCGACTGTATATCCGTTGGCGAACAGCTCGTAAGTTTCAGCATCATCAAGCGGAAGATTATCGAGGTCGATTTTTACGCCGTGGCGTTTTTCAATCAGGTCTATAGCCTGTCCGATAATTTTAAGCTCCTTAAGCCCGAGGAAATCCATTTTAATCAATCCGGCATCTTCAAGCATTTTCATATCATACTGTGTCATGTACACGTTTTCCATCTGCGGTGTTTTGCTGATGGGCACATAATCGGTAATATCCGAAGGCGCAATCACAACTCCCGATGCATGTAAGGCTTGCGTTTTTGTTAAGGTTTTCAAGCACAATGGCGTAGTTAAGCAGCTTTTTTCTGTCGGCAACCTCATCAAAATATTCTTTGAACTCGGGGATTTCCTTATAGCAATCTTCCAGTGATTTCACCTTGCCGAAAATAGAGGGTACATGCTTTGTGATTTCGTTAATGGCATCGAACGGGTAATTCAGCACCCTGCCGACGTCTTTTAATACAGCTTTTGTTTTCAGCTTGTTGAAAGTTACAATCTGCGATACGGAATTTTCACCGTATTTCTGCTTTGAGTAATTGATAACATCATCACGCCTGTCATCCTGAAAATCTATATCTATATCCGGCATGGATACACGGTCAGGATTTAAGAAACGCTCGAATAGCAGGTTATAATCAAGCGGGTTTACGTTAGTAATTCCGAGCGCATAACAGACAAGCGAGCCTGCAGCGCTTCCTCTGCCGGGACCAACGAGTATATTATTGGCTTTTGCATGCTTAATGAAATCTGCTACAATCAAAAAATATCCCGAAAACTGCATTTTCTTAATGACTTCAAGCTCTGAGTTGAGCCTTTCTGTTTCTACAGCTGTGATATTTTTTATTTTATTTTTCAATCCTTCCTGAGCCAGCATTTCCAGATATCCGTCAAGGTCATTTGCACCGGTGTTTTCGGGAATAGGGAAGTTGTGGCATATGATAAACGCCTTTAGGCAGTTCGAGATTACATTTTTCCGCAACTTCGAGAGTGGATTGTATAGCTTCGGGATAATCTTTAAACAGCTCGCACATCTGCTCCGCCGATTTAAAGTAAACCTGGTCTGTTCCGTAGCGGAGGTCGATCTCCATGTTCTTTCCTTCTTTATCCCGCGAGAGGTCAGTGCTTATATATAAATAAATGTTATGCGCAATTGCGTGTTCATGTTTAAGGTAATGGACATCATTTGAGGCAATGAGCTTTAAGCCAAGCTCTTTGGCAAGTTTTGGCATTCCGGCAAGTGATGGGTTTTTCAAGCTCCATGCCGTGGTTTTGTATTTCGAGGTAAAAATCATCACCGAATATTTCTTTGTAAATGATTGCTGCTTCTTTTGCCTGCCCGTAATCGTTATTAACAAGATGAGCAGAAACCACGCCTCCTGCACAGGCAGAAAGAGCGACTAATCCATTCAGAATATTTACAAGGATTCTACGGTATCGATTCTTGGCTTATAATAAAACCCTTCGGTATGTCCTATAGAAATAAGCTTAATAAGGTTGTCATATCCTGTTTTATCTTTTGCTAAAGAACAAGATGATGGTAACCTCCTCTTTTTTTGTTTTCTGAGCCGTTAGAGCGGTCTTTTCCGTCAATGAATCCGCTTTCATGTTACATTATGTGAGTTATCCTTGCCCTTCTGGAGCCGTGAGCCTTTGGTGAGAAATACACTTCGCACCCGATAATCGGCTTAACTCCTTTAGTGCGGGCTTTTTTGTAGAACTCCATCGCTCCGTACATTGCTCCATGGTCAGTTAAAGCGACGGCAGGCATGTTGTTTTCCACAGCGGCATTTACAAGTCCTTCCGGAGTGCAAATAGCATCCAGCAAAGAATAATGAGAATGATTATGTAAATGAATAAATTCCGCCAATTTATGGTAAACCTAAAGGGGTGTTCTAATTAATACAAATATAACAAAAAAATATTTGGATTGAAAATCGGGAACTTTTATGAACGCTAAGTTCGAGAAAAATTTTATATTTGTATTTATATACTGAGAAAAACCTTATATATTTGTTTGAGTGGAGATTATTAATTTTTTAAGAAAACTATTTGAAAAGATAATGAATCTAACCGGATTTATTATTCTGGAAAGGTAATTTTCTCCCGCGCTCCCGGTCTTATTGAACTGATGTTTATCTTTCAATCTTCTGCATTCGGTTATATAAACCAATTAATAATTTACATTAAAGTCTTTAATGAGTATTTGGCTAATATATATTTACGCTAATTAACTAAAACTAATTAAAGGAAATCAAAAAATGGAGAAATTTAAAGAAATTAATCTATTCCATTTATTTGTTGTTCTGTTGATTTTTGCTGTTAACATTCATTCTCAGGTCATATACCTACAGGAGCAGCCGGGGCGCGCAGGGAATGACACTGAAAACCAGAGTGCATCGGGCTGTTAACATTAATTATTCGATCACTTCGATGAACTAGAAGATGTTAATGTTAACGGAAACAATGATGAAAGCGCCAAGGCTTGAAGGAGTTTTCCTCCCAATAACCAGGGTGCGCCGGATTTAGCCGGAACGGGACGCTATATAGCTATCCCTCAAGGTTCACATGCTGTATTGAATATAAGGTCTTTCAGAACAGAGACCTATACAAATATCAGGTGGATTATTGCTCCTGCACCAAGAACTCCGTGGGATAAGAAGACGGCCCGGGGGGGGGGGGGCGGAATTCAGTAAAAATATGGAAATATATTCACAAATGCTTATTATCCGGCAAACCCTGTAATAATTTCCGCGCCTACTCAGATAAGAGGCGTTGATGTTGTAATGCTTGGAATTACACCGTTTCCAGTATAACCCGGTAACCAAAGAGCTTATTGTATACAGGGATATAGATATTGAAATCGGTTTTATCGGAGGCAGTGGTCATTTCGGTGAAAAAGCAGGTTCAGAAGCCGTGGGGGATACCCGATTCTTGAGATGCGTTTCCATTACATGTCATCTCTGCCGGGAGATTGATTATAACAGGCGCTTTAATAACTTGAAAAACCACGGCTGTGAAGTACTGCTATATATAAGACCGGACGGGGCAGAATTGCAAGTGGGCAGATTCAATTAAGAATTTCAGAGCTCAGCAGGGAATTTGCACTAAAATAGTTACAATTACTGAAGTAGGCGGCAACGTTGCAGCAACTGTTGAAAATTATGTTAATAACGCCTATAATACATGGACACCGCCACCTGCAGCTGTATTATACTTGGTGATTACGGCACATCTACTTCAAATAGTTTAATTAGCCCGGATATATAATAACTATTGTGTTTCTGATAATATATTGGCAGATGTGAACGGTAACCAGATGCCGGATATAAGCTTTTGCAAGAATGACTGCCAACAATGAAGCGCAGCTTCAGGTTATGATAACAAAGTTTCTGAATTACGAACGCAACCCCCCAACTTCAGCAGCATTCTATGACCATCCCATTACTGCGCTTGGGTGGCAGACAGAAAGATGGTTCCAGATTTGTTCGGAAACAATAGGCGGGTTCTGGAAAAATGTACAAAATAAACATCCGGTAAGGATAAATGCAATTTACAGCGGTACACCCGGAACAGTTTGGTCAACAGCCACTAATACAGCTACTGTAGTAAACTATTTTGGACCAAGCGGACTGGGATACATTCCTAATACCCCGGCTGAACTTGGCAGGCGTCAGGAGGCACAGCAACAATGATAAATAATGCCATTAACAGCGGTTCGTTTATTCTCCAGCACCGCGACCATGGGGCTGCAACAGGATGGGGAGAGCCTTCATACAGTAACAGCAATATAAATTCTTTAACCAATACAGATTTAACTTTTATCCTTTCTATAAATTGCCTTACAGGGCAGTACAATTACGGAAGCGAATGCTTCGCAGAGAAATTCCACAGGTATACATATAATAATCAAAACTCCGGAGCATTGGGATTAATTGCTGCATCGCAGACTTCGTATTCATTTGTGAATGATGCTTATGTTTGGGGAATGATTGATAATTTCTGGCCTAATTACATGCCGACTTACGGCGCAATGTACTCGGAAAGGGGAGTGCTGCCGGCATTCGGAAACTGCGCCGGAAAATATTTCCTGCAGCAATCAAGCTGGCCATATAACACAAGCAATAAAGAAGTTACTTACCATCTGTTCCATCATCACGGTGATGCGTTCCAAACCGTATATTCAGAAGTACCGCAGAACCTGACTGTTTCTCATGCAAACACAATAAATGCATCTGATACCTCATTTGCAGTTACAGCAAATGAAGGATCGTTAATTGCGCTTACATTTAACGGCATAATTTTAGGTACGGGTACAGGGACAGGTTCACCGCTTAATATCCATATTATCGGAGGTCAGAGCGAACCTGATTCAATGGATGTGGTTGTAACAAAACAAAATTTCTTCAGGTATCACGCAAAAGTACAGGTTATTGGTCATCCTGTAAATGTTCAGCCAGTAACAGAAGTTCCGAAGGTATATTCACTATCGCAGAATTATCCGAATCCGTTTAACCCCGGAACGAAGATACAGTTTGCATTGCCGAAAGCTTCAATGGTAAAACTTGTAGTTTATGATGTAATTGGCAGAGAAGTTTCTGTTCTTCTTAATGAAAGAATGGATGCAGGCTATCATAACTGTATATTCAACGGTTCGGATTTGCCCAGCGGAGTTTATTTCTACAGGCTGATTAGTGACGGTTTTACTGACACGAAGAAAATGACACTGATAAAGTAAGCTTATAAAGAGCGGATAACTATTAAGTCCGGCACCTGCGACTTTTTTAATATATACCCTTTTCTTTTAAGTACCCGGTTACAGTTGGGTTGTTCAGGTAAGTTAAGATAAGTATACCGAATACAACACTTACGATATTTCCTGATATAACGGTAACAATTTCAAGTATTGCAGCAAACTGCATTGTGCTGAACGTACCTGTTAAATTCAGCTTGTTGAGCTTGTTGTAAGCCATAAAATCCATTATACAGCTTACAGCATTAATAAGAGGTACAACGCCGAGTAAACAGCCAATCCCGCATGTAAATAAACCGCCCAGAAAAGTTGTTCCGCCCCAGCCGAGGAAGACCAAGAATGTTAACAATTCCTGAAATAAGGAAAAATGTTCTCGATGTTTGTAATTCTGTTGGCATAGGGCAAATTTATATAATGCAATAAATTATTACAATACAAAACCGCCGAGTACCCATCTTATTGAACCGAAAATGAGTGTTATAATGCACAAAACGAATCCAATGTTAGTTGGAGTCTTATAATTTTCTTTAGAAGTAATTAAATTAATAAGGCTTATAATAAATCCTGCAAACGCTACTGGCAGTACGAACCAATTCATCCATCCAAGGCAGGGGATAAATGCAACAAGCATTTCCTGCTATACGAAATAATTCCAAGAGTTAAGCAAAGGCTATTCATATTTTTAATATCATTTTAAATTTTGGCAAAACTTGTTTTGATGTGAAATAAACAAACAGAACCTGGTACAGAAGAAAAAACATGTACAGTGGTACAGACGCTGCGTTCTTCTTCCCGGCTTCAGATAGATTACCGTTTGAAATATCGCAAAATGCACCTGTTAAACCGCAGGCAAAACATTCTTTGTTGTACAGGGATTTATATTTGCATACAGGTACGTTTTGCATAATGAATGAATGCGGCAAAAGAATCGGGGAGATTGTTGATACAAATGCAGCAATGAAAACCAGCAAGCCGATTATTTTTAAGCTCTTTTTAAGCTCTGCTTTCATAAAAGAAAAAAGGCAATCTTTATTCATATAAAGAATGCCTTAAATGTTAGAAAAACATAAGTTCTATTTGACGAGATTGAACTTTTCGCCGAACTGTCCGATTAACGGCAGAGGCTTAATTTCGCCTTTGGAAGCGTTCATAATTCCCATTATCAGGAAAACGAGCCATGCAATATATAGTATTAATCCTATACCGCAAGTTATAGTAGCTACGATTCCCAATACAATGTTAAGAATAAAAAGGGCAATTGCCTGCTTCAGTATGATACATTACAAATTTGTTATTGCGCATATCATCCATTAAGAGCGGGATGAAGAAAATAAGATAAGCAATGATAGCCATTGTTTTGCCCGAGGAAACTTCCTCCGGGGTGACGTTAACTTGTCTTGTTGATTCTGCCATTTGAGTACTCCTATTTAAAGTATGGTTTTAATTTCGAATTATTTAAAAATACATATACCGATAATACAAAATATAAATAAAAAATTTCATTAATGAAACACAAGCAGTGGATTTAAAGGCGGCAGTTAGTTGCAATAAGCAAAAAACCCCTTTTTAAGGGGTTCTCTGCGTTTGAAAAGCTGTGTAAAATTTATTTTACTAAATTAAACTTTGCGCCGAATGAGCCGATAATCGGCAGTTCTTTTACTTTTCCCTGGGCGCCGTTAATAATACCCATAATCATCAAGACGAACAGGAATAACCTGATTAATGAGTATATTAATGAGCCTCCGCATACGTACCCGAAATCAATTAAACGGTAAAGTATTGGGTAAGAAAGGCAACACTATTGCCAAACCTACCCAGCTTATAAATAATGCAATGCCCTGTTCAGTATGATACATTACAAATTTATTGTCACGGGAAGTAAGAAGCGGTATAAAGCACAGAATTCCAAGATAAGCGATAATGCTCATCACTTTCCCATCCGCTATTTCTTTTTCAGTTATTGCAGCAACGGCTGGTCTTGTGTTTGTAGTTTCAGTCATTTTATTCCTTTGTTAAGTTAATAAATATGTAACTTAAAGTTAATTTATTTAATATTTGAATCGCAGGCCGTTGACGGGAGCCTGCAAACGAATTGAAATGACTTTCCAGGTTAACGCGTCTGTTACCTGAAAATAGCTTTTATGCTGCCCCAAGTGCTTCTTACACCCGATATTATATGTGTAACGGTTATTGTATTCGAATAAACATAACCGCCGTTGGCATCTACTAGTTTAAGCCTGTAATAATATATGGGTGCTGCACTGTTCATTGTTACTTCATCACGGTAGTAATAATATGAATTATTACCTATAGCACTCACCGAACCTATATGAATAAAATTATTAGGATCTGATGCACTTCTTTCGATCTCGAATCTGTTGAGGTTGTCCTCAACTCCGGTCTTCCATTCCAAAAGAATTGCGTCAGGTTCACTCTTGGCAGTGAAGTACTGTAATTCTGTAGCAGCATATAAAACGCCAATGCAAAACAAAGGCAGTAGAATGCTGAGTATATAGAAAGGTTTTTTCATTTTTAAATCTGCTCAAATATAAACCTTAAATCGAAAAAATGCAAGTATTATTATATTTTATATAACCTGCAGGAATTATTGAATTTATACAGAAAAATCAGTACCGCAAGAAACCCGGAACCACCTTAAAATTAAGGCACTTCCAGTCGTTTTGTTGAATTTTATTGGAAATCAGGTATGTTTTATCCCAGATTTTTCTTGAATCTGAGTGAGCTGAGAAACAGAATTATTATCCCGAAAAGAAACAGCGCCAGAGTTTCAGGCCATAAGTCGGCAAACCCGATTCCTTTTAAAACTATTCCGCGCAGTATTACAATGAAATATCTTAACGGAACAAGGTAGGTAACATATTGTATTGCAGGCGGCATGTTTTCAATGGGGAAAGCAAACCCGGAAAGAAATATCATCGGCATCATTATTCCGAATGCCGAAGTTATCATTGCCTGCATCTGTGTTTTTGTAATTGTAGAAACAAACATTCCAAGACCAAGCGTTGAGAGCATGAACAAAAAAGAAGAAAAGAAAAGATAAAGTACGCTGCCTCTGACTTCAATCTGAAACCAGAACCGCATAACACTCAATACTATTGTTACGGCCAGAAATCCCAGCATGGAAAAAGGCACAAGCTTTCCTAAAATCATTTGATACGGTTTAATAGGAGTCACTATTAACTGTTCAAGAGTTCCGATTTCTCTTTCTTTGACAATAGCCAGTGACGTTAAGCTTGTAGTAACAATCATAATTATTAACCCTACGATGCTGGGCAGCATATAGTTTCTGGTAGTAAGGTCGGGATTATACCATATTCTTACTTCAGGCTGAATGGTTCCGGTTAAAGGTTTTTTCATTCCCGAGCGCTGAAGTGTTTTATACATAATACTCTGCGAGTAGCTTGAAACCACTCCCTGCACATACCCTGATGAAATTGCCGCTTTGTTCCCGTCAGCACCGTCAAATATTACCTGGAGCGGAGCTGTTTTTTTTGCACCGATGTTTTTGCCGAAATCGGTTGGGATTACAATTCCAACCAGAGCATCTCCTTTATCGATAATTTTCGTAAGCTCATCATAGCTTGTTACATAATAGTCGATTGAAAAGTAACCGGATTTTTCGAAGTTCCTTACAAGGTCACGGCTTGTTTCAGACCTGTCCTGGTCAAACACAACTGTGTGAATAATTTTAATATCCAGATTAGCTGCATAACCCAAAAATATTAACTGTATTACCGGAGCAATAATTACTGTTGCAAACATACGCTTATCACGCTTGAACTGCAGAAACTCTTTTATTATGAAATTATAAATTAGCCTCATTGCACACGCTGTTTAATTACTCTCACAGAAGCAAATGTCAGCAGAATAGCTGAAAATATTAAAAGATAAATTAACTGCGGCCAGAATGCTTCAATTCCTTCTCCTTTGACAAGTATATTTCTTAAGGCAATAATGAAAAACTTCGCCGGTGTAATATTTGTCAGAATCTGTAAAAACTTCGGCATGCTTTCAATCGGGAATATAAAGCCCGAAAGCAGGTTTGACGGCAGCTGTGATATAAGAAGTCCCATCTGGAACGCCACCTGCTGAGATTCGGCAACAGTTGATATAAAAATTCCTATGTTCAAACAGCAGAATAAATACAGAAGCGTTGAAATAAAGAACCAGAATATGCTGCCCTTTACGCTCACACCGAATATAATGTTGCCGGCCAGTGTAATAATTGCTGCAATCATAAGTGCAAGCAGTGTATACGGCAGGACTTTTCCAATAAGAAGCTCAAAGGATGAAACTGGGGATACGTTAATTTGTTCCATAGTGCCGAGCTCTTTTTCTCTTACAATAGCTATTGCAGTAAGAACAACTGAAAGAGTAATGAGTATCGAAGCAATTAGCCCCGGCATCAGGTACTGCGAAGTCTTTAATTCCGGATTAAACCAGAAAACCGGCTGTAAATCGACGGGAGTATAAATATTTATACCGGAACGTTCCAATACTTCGTTCTGGTATTTACCGGAAAGGTTTCTCGTTGCTGCATTAACGTAGTTCATTATAATAGTAGCTGTGTTGCCGTCTACTCCGTCAATCAGGTATTGTATTTTGGCATCTTCCTTGTTGTAGAATTTTTGCGAAAGGTCATTAGGAATTACAATGACACATTGAACCTGCTTTTCATCTAAAGCCTTGTTAATCGACTGCTGGTTATCATAATAGCTTATCAGCTTAAAGTATCCAGTTTTCTGAAGTGACTGGATATATTCTCTGCTTAATTGAGAGTTTTCCCTGTCATATACTCCGATTTTAATATCTGTTACATCAAAATTTAATGCGTAGCCAAAGAGCACAAGCATGAAAATGGGAAATACAAACATTATAACCAGCGTTCTTACATCACGCCTGATTTGCCTTAATTCTTTTTTTGATATTGCCCAGATTCTGAATAACATTTTATGTGTTTGGCTCAAGTAAATTTACAAAAACATCTTCGAGTGACGGAACTATCCTGTCAATTCTGATAACCCTAATCCCGTTTTCATCAGTAAGGATTTTATTTATATCATCTGTAGTTTCTTCAACTGATGAGTGCGGATTGTTATCTGCAATCATGACATGCAGATATTTCCCGAAGTAAGCTGCTTTTTTCAGCCACGGAATTTTATCAACTATCTGAATTGCATTATCTATTTTATCACACTCTATTTCCAGAATCGGGTTTTTAAGATAATTTGTTTTCAGCTCTTTGGGACTTCCGCCTGCAATAATTTTGCCCGCGTCAATCATCATGATTCTGTTGCAGAACTCAGCCTCATCAAGATAGTGGGTTGTTACAAAAACGGTTGTTCCGTTTTGTGAAAGGTCATTTATAAAATCCCAGAAATTTCTTCTTGAAATGGGGTCAACACCGCCTGTAGGTTCATCAAGAAATACAATTTTCGGTTCGTGTATTACCGCGCACCCGAGAGCAAGACGCTGTTTAAAGCCTGCTGCAAGGTTTTGTGTAAGAGTGTTCTCTCTTCCTTCGAGTCCTGCCATTTTGAGCACCCATTCTTTTCTCGCGCGGAGCTTATCGGTGTTTAATCCGTACACGCTGCCGAAAAATCTTATGTTCTCTCCGGCCGTCAGGTCATTGTACAGCGAAAACTTCTGTGACATGTAACCGATAATTTTTTTAATCTCATCAGGCTGTTTTTGAACACTGAAACCTCCAACCATTGCGTCTCCCGAAGTCGGTTCAAGAATACCGCAGAGCATTCTTATTGTGGTTGATTTCCCGGCGCCGTTAGCTCCCAAAAAGCCGAATACTTCTCCAGCTTTTACATCAAATGAGATATTATCGACAGAAACAAACTTGCCGAATTTCTTGGTTAGGTTTTTAACTTCTATTGAATTCACGTATTTGTCATTCCCGCGCCTGCCTGCAGCAGGCAGGAAAGCGGGAATCAGATTAACATTTGATTTTTAATGTTTTTATAAACAATAGTTTATTGTTTCTCCGGCTGTCAGGCCGTAAGACTTGACAGCACCGTTATCGTTGTGTCGGGAGTTATTGTGCAGTCAGGTGTTTCCACCTGACTGCCGGAAACTAATAAATTTTTCTTCCTAATGATTTATCAAGTCTCACTTTTGCCAGCTTATAATCTATCATTGCATTTGTATAATTTGTCTTAGTCTGGAGCAATGAGTTCTCTGCATCAATTATATCAGTGCTTGTGGCAAGCTGAACATCGTATTTTTCGCGGAATGTTCTCAGGTTTTCGTCTGCCTGCTCGATTGCTTTCATGGTTACATCAAGTTTTTCTTTGGCGTATTTTAAGCTCAAATAATTCTGGTTCACTTCAAGCTGTATGTTATCTTTAATCTGGTCAAGCGATGTCTGCGCCTGGTAGAGGTTTTCTTCTGCCTGTACAACCTGTGATGAGGTGCTGCCCCAGTTCCATATATCCCAGCTGAGCGTTATGCCGATATCCCATGTACCTTTAAATTGCTCAAGGGGAGGCTGGTAACGCGAGTTAGGATTAGCATATGTATAATTACCGGAAAGATATACCGAAGGGAAATAACCCGAACGTGATGCCCTGATATTTTCTTTGCCTGCTTCCAGTGAATATTTAATTGATTTTATTTCGCTCCTGTTATCTAATGCTTCTTTTTCAAGCGCATCGAGATTTTCGCTTACAGTTTCAGGAACAATATCAACTTTTTCGATTTCGGTTCCTTCGTTAAGAGGTAATCCCAGCGCCTTATTAAGCGAGCTTCTGGCGAGGTCGATATTATTGTTTGCGTCAATCAGCGAAAGCTGTATGTTCGATTCCTGCACTTCGAATTTCAGCAGGTCGTTTTTTGTTGCAAGACCGTTATCCATAAAATTCTTTGTATCGGTTATATGCTGTTCGGCTGATTTAACGCTTTCCTGAAGCAAATTTTTTAACTGCTGTGCTTTGTAAAGATTCAGGTATGAGGTATAAACCGAAAAAGCAACTTCGTTTTTTGTTTTGTTTACGTCTTCCGATACGGATTCATTGTAGTATTCAGCAGCGCTCTTTAATGCGCTTAACCGGAATCCTGTAAACAACGGCTGCTGCAGCGAAAGCCTCACAGTATAATTATTAAGCAGAACATCAGAAATTTTTATTGGAGTAGGTGAAATTGGCAGATGGACTTCGAACGCAGGAACATCACTTAATCTTGTGTAGTTGGCAGTCAGCTTAAGCTGGGGAAAATACTGTGACTGTACTTCATCAACTTTTGCTGATGAGCTTATTACCTTTGAATTTGAAATCTTGATGTCTTTGCTGTTCTTAAAGGCAATCTCAAGGCTTTGCTTCAGGCTTAGTTTCTGCTGTGAGAAAGCGCCCGCAGATGCTAATAAAATAATTGATGTTATTATTAATACTTTTTTCATATCAAATAAAAATTTAGCTTTTATTCAGGCTTTCGGTTTGAGTTTCAGTTTGCATTTCAGCCTGAGTTTCAAGCACGTTTATAAAAACGTTTTCCAGTGAAACCGGCTTTAGCCTGTGGTCTGTTATTTGAATTCCGTTTTTATTAAGCATGCTTTCTATTGTCCGGTAACCGCTTTCGTAGTCATCTACTACAATATCTATTCTGTCTCCGAATATCTGTACTTCAAAATTTAAATTTTCTTTAAGCAGGTTATAAGTTTTTCTTATCGAAGGTGTGATGATTTCAATAATTTGCTTATGCAGGCCGGCTTTTATGTTTTCGGGAGTATCAAACCTCATTATTTTACCGTTTGCAAGCATTATAATTCTGTTAAATCTTTCCGCTTCATCCAGGTAGGGAGTTGTGATTAAAATCGTTATCCCTTCATGCAGCAGGTTTGAAAGTATTTTCCAGAAATCCCTGCGTGATACCGGGTCAACTCCCGTAGTAGGCTCATCAAGAAAAATAATCTGCGGCTTATGAATCAGCGTGCATGCCAGCGCAAGCTTCTGCTTCATTCCGCCGGAGAGCTTACCCGCGAGAAACTTTCTGAAAGCAGTTAATCGCGTGAACTGCAGAAGCTCATCGCGTCTTTCTTTATAATGTTTAACACCGTGTATGTCGGCAAAGAACTCTATATTTTCATCGATGCTTAAATCCTGGTACAGGCTGAATTTTTGTGAGAGGTAGCCGATTTCTTTTTTTATTTTGTTTTTCTCTTTATCGAGGTCAAGCCCTAAAATAGAGGCGTTGCCTGAATCCGGTCTGAGCAATCCGCAAAGAATCCGGATGGTAGTAGTTTTTCCCGCTCCATCAGGACCAACTATACCGAAAATTTCATTCTTCTGCACATCAAAGCTAACACCATTGACGGCTGTGATATCAGCAAATGATTTCTTGAGGTCGTATGTTACTATTGCGGATTCCAATAATTTTCTAAATTGTTAATTACAAACTGCTTAATTGCTGATTGTCAGCGATGCATCTGCCGGCATACCGGGTTTTAATTCAAACTGGGGATTAGGGATTCTAATCTTAACTGCAAAAACCAGCTTCGTGCGCTCATCCTGTGTTTGTATGTTCTTCGGCGTAAATTCTGCTTCGGGTGAAATAAAAATTATGCTGCCCTTGTATGTTTTATCTTTAAAAGCATCTATTTTTATATCAGCCGATTGACCCAGCTTAACTTTAGCCATTTCTACTTCAGTAAGGTAAATCACCAGGTCAACTGATTCCAATTTTGATATTTTCAATAATGAGGACTGGGGAGAAACCATTTCACCTTCTTCAACATATTTTTTTGATACAAACCCGTCAACCGGAGCATAAACTTTGCAGTCTTCGATATTTTTCCTCAGCATGTCAGCACTTGCTTCAAGGCTTTTGAGATTTGCCTTTGCTGATTGTATATCCTCTGGTCTGATAATTGATTTTATTTTATCAAGATTTTCTCTGGCGGAATTGTACTGAGCAAGCGAAACATCGTATCTTGCAACGGCATCATCGTATTGCTTTTTAGTAATTGTTCTGGTTTCATATAATGAAGTGTAGCGGTCTTTATCATTTTTAGCCTGGTCAAGATTAATTTTAGCCTGTTTAAGCGATTGTTCTGCCACTTCGATATCTTCTTTCCTCGCTCCGCTTAATAAAAGCTTAAGCTGGGCATCTGCCTGCTCGACCCGTGCTTCAGCCTGTCTTAACTGGATATCGAGCAAATCATGGTCAACCTCAACAAGCAGGTCACCCGATTTAACTTTATCGCCTTCCTTGATGGGAATTTTCTTGATTTGTCCCGAAAGCTTTGAGCTTACAGTAACATCGACCGATTCAATAGTGCCAGAAGCGGTAATAAGATTAGCATCTTTGTTATTTCCGCATCCGGAAACAAGAAATAATAAAATTAAAGCCGGTGCAATTCTGTTAATTACTTTCATATTGGTAATTTTATTGTTTTAAGAACAGATATTCCTTTTTCTGTCATTATTCCGTTTAAAAGAATTTCAAATGTATAGCGAATAGCTTCGCGGTTAGTAAAACTTGTGTTCAGTAAAAAATGCGGATTTACAACGCCTCTTAGCGCGGCAACAAACATTGTAACTATCAGTTCTGCAGGGTAATCTTTAAAGAATTTTTCTTTTTGCCCCTGCCTTATAATCTTTGAGACGTTTTGATACATCAATTTCTTTCGTATATCATCTACTTTTTCCCAGAGCAGGGGAGCGTGAAGCTGCATATCATGCATCCATTTATCTGTAAACCTAATTATATTTTTGCTGAGTATTTCAAGCATTTTTACCAGCTTTACAAGTGCGTTATCATCTGAATCCAGGACATCATTAATACTAACACTGATTATTTTAATTAAGTGCTCAATCGCAGCCCAAACTAGTTTTTCTTTCGTTGG
This sequence comes from Ignavibacteriota bacterium, assembly GCA_963742955.1. Taxonomy (GTDB): domain Bacteria; phylum Bacteroidota; class Ignavibacteria; order Tepidaquicellales; family OLB5; genus CAVUOA01. Next base: position 26,323 of record CAVUOA010000009.1, read on the forward strand.
AAAATATTTGTAGATGGTATTCTTGCCGATGTGAAGCTCCTGTGCAATTTCATCTATAGTAATTTTATGAAAACCTTCAGTGGTGAATTTTTCTGAACTGAATTCCAGTATTTTTTGCTGTTCATTGGCAGCGGGTGTAAATCGGGGTGTCATAATCTTAGGAAACTATTTACGTCTTATTAGTTTCCAAAATAATATAAAAAGTGCGGTTTGTCAAGTTATTAAACAAAAAAGTTTATTATTTTTGATTTATTATATAATGTAACCGTTCAATTAATCAATATTTAGTTAATGAAGAAAATCTTTTACCTCCTTTTTCTCAGCCTTTTTCTTATTTCCTGCACCCGAAAAGAAAATAACACAAATATCTTCCGCTATAACGAAGCGCAGGGTATTGAAAACCTCGACCCCGTTATGTGCAGCAATTATCCCGCTATCTGGCCTGTAATGCAGTGCATGGAAGGATTAGTTGAATTCGATAAAGACATGAACCTGCATTCTTTGCTCGCAGAATCGTATTCAATTTCAAGTGACGGGCTGATGTATACGTTTAACATTACAAAAAATGTTTACTTTCATGATGATGAATGTTTTCCTGACAAGAAGGGGAGAGTGTTAAGCGCATATGACTTCAAATACTGCTTTGAACGGCTTTGCGACCCAAGAACAAAGACCCGCGGGCTTTGGCTCTTCCGTGACAGGGTGAAAGGCGCTTCGGAGTATATTAACTCTATTCAAAATAATAAATTTGATGTGAAAGAAATTTCGGGAATACAGTGTCCTGATTCATCTACGTTTGTCATTACTCTCACAAAACCTTTCGCTCCGTTTTTGAGCATACTCACAATGGCTTATACATTTGTTTATCCCCGTGAAGCGGTTGAACATTACAAAGATAATTTCGGTTATCATCCTGTAGGGACAGGTCCATTTAGGTTTGTAAAATGGGATTTCGATAAAGAGCTTGTGTTTGAAAAAAATCCCAATTACTGGAAGAAAGAATAAACAGGGAAAATCATTAGTATATCTTGACGGGTTTGTTGTTACGTTTACACGCAGTCCTGAAACAGAATTTCTGGATTTTAAAGAAGGAAGAATCGACTACTACTCGCCTTCACCCGAGGTTCTAAGCCAGATTACTGATGAAAACGGAAAGCTTCTTCCTGAATATGATTTTGAAATGATTAAACAGCCGTGGCTAAATACAGTTTACCTTGCAGTTCAGCTTGATAAAAACACACCCGGCGGGAAAAATAACGTTTTGGCAGACAATGTAAAGCTCCGTCAGGCAATTAGCTGTGCTATCGACCGCGAGAAAATCGTGAAGTATGTTTTAAAATTTAAAGGCATACCCGCCGAAAACGGACCAATCCCAATTGGTATGCCGGGATTTTCGAAAGATGTTGTTGGGTATAAATACGATAAAGAACGCGCTATCAAGCTGCTTGGAGAAGCAGGCTATCCCGGCGGGAAAGGATTGAGTTTTAAGCTCACAATTTCCAACGAAGAAACCTCGAAGCTTATCGGCGAGGCTGTGCAGGCGCAGTTAAGGGAAATTGGCATTGATATGCAGCTTGATTTTATGCAGGGCTCCACTTTGCGCAGCTCGCAGGTAGGCGGTGAGCTTGCATTCTGGCGCGCTAACTGGGGAGCGGATTATTTTGACCCCGAAAACTTTATGGCGTTGTTCTATTCAAAGAATAAAACACCTGCGGGACCGAATTATACGCATTATTCAAATCCCAAAGCGGATTCATTGTATGACTTAGCAATGAAGCTGACTGATTTTAACACCCGCGCTAAGCTGTATAACGAAATGGAAAACATTGTCATGCAGGATGCGCCGTGGATACTGCTTATATATAACCAGATTGTTTACCTGAAAAGCAAACGAATAAAGGGAATGTACATCGACGGTTTGAATAATTTGATTTTGAAATGGGGGAGGATGGAGTAAAATTCAATTACAAATTACGAATTACTAATTATGAGTTACGAGTTATTGGTTATGGTGTTAATATTGTCATTGCGAGCGAAGCGCCTGCCTGCTGCAGGCAGGAAGCAATCTCTTCGTACAGCCAACGCTGGTGGTTCAAATAGATGCAGAGAGCAGGCTTATAGGTTTCACTTCCTCTTTATCACAACCATTGTTAAATCATCGTGAGCGGGTTTATCCTGTTTAAAATCATTTACGTCTGCAAGTATTCTGCTTATAATTTCATTGGCGCAGAGCGATGAATATTTATCAATCGCTTTTAGCAGTCTTGCTTCGCCGTATTCTTCCCAATCTTTGTTAAATGTTTCGTTTAATCCGTCTGTATACATTACAATAATATCATTTTCTTTCAGGGTAACGGATTTTTCCGAATACTTAGCATTTGCATCAACTCCAAGCGGCAGCCCGCCATCGGTTAGTGAAATGAATTTACCGTTTGTGTACAGTACAGGATAATTATGCCCTGCGTTGGAATATGTAAGTACATTCTTCTTTAAATCAATCACGCCGTAAAATAATGTAACAAATATTTCATCGGAAGAGCTGGCGCAGATTAGCTTGTTTGTTTTTGCAATACACTCAGAAGGACTTGAAGCGGAAAGTGACTGGCTTTTCAGTATTGCCTGTGTATTAGCCATCATTAAAGCTGCCGGGAGTCCTTTTCCTGAAACATCACCAATGCAAAATGCGTAAGTAGTTTTTATTGATTTCAATGTAATCAAAATAATCGCCTCCGACCACTTCAGCGGGAATTGTTGTACCGGCGATGTCATATCCTGTAATAACCGGTGAGGATTTTGGAATCCATTCGCTCTGGATTTTATATGCCAGCTTAATTTCTTCCTGAACTTTAAAAAGTTCTTTTTCCTTTTCATAAAGGCGTGAATTCTCAACGGCAATTGCTGTTTGGTTTGCAACTGTAAAGAGAAGATCGGTATCTTCCTGAGAATACGGTTTCTCGGATAACTTTGGTCCTGTGTTAATAAACCCTATTACTTTGTTATGCACAATCATCGGTATAATAAGCTGGATATTTCCCTTTTCTATATTTTCTTTCTCAGCATCTGAAATATTGCTGTAATGCCTCTCATCGAATAATGTTGAAACGTTAATTGGAGCTTTGTACTGTTCCAGCAGCCTTATGATTCCTTCCGGTTCTTGGCTGTAGCGGCAGTAGTCTTTCGGGATATTTTTGCTGAAGCAGATTATATCTTTTCCTTCATCAAGCACAACTCCCGCAATTTTGTCGATATGCATTGTGCCAGAAATAGTATTTACAACTGAATCGAGAATCTCATTCAGATTCATTTTAAAAGGCAGTACTCTGCTGAACGATAGCAGCGCTTTCTGATAGCTGTATCTTTCGCGGTAAAAAACCTTGTCAACTGAATTCTGGAGGTATCTTTTCAGCGGGTCAAAAACAAAAGCAATTACTACGATTGAAATAAGTCCCAGCGCTTCGTTTTCGGACCTGCCGAACATTTTATAGAAGAATGTTCCAACTCCGAAAACTATAATCAGGTATATGCCTGCAATAGCTGCTGTAATAGCACCGTAAATTATACTCTTCTTTATTATGAATGCGGTATCCATCAGCCTGTATTTGAAAATGCTGTAGCCCAGTGCAAGAGGGAAAGCAAGAAGCAATAAGCCCGGAAGAAGCAGTTCAGGTTTTATGAAAATGATGTAAGTATTTGTACTGTTCAAATATAAAATGTAAAAAAGCGCCGATAAGCTGAAGACCGAAGCTATCATGACAATTCTCAAAGGCTTCCGTTTCTTAATATCAACATATTTGAAGTAGCTGTGCGTGAAAATTACTATTCCTGTAATAAAGGTTACCAAACCAAGATTCGCAAGAATGAGATTAAGACCATTTGGAAGAAATGTATTTTGGCGCTGTAAAACGTTTAAAATGTATGCTCCCAGTGAGAGGAAAATGAGTGTTCCTATTATCAGTTTTTTATATTTATTGCTGCGGGGAACGGGGAAAAGGTACATAAAATTAATAAATACCAATGGAAATACAATGGCAGTCAGACTGAATAACACATCACTTACCCAAATGGGGAGTGCTGCGGTTAATGTTCTAAGATTAGGTCCGTTTAACATAAGAATCATGCTGAAATACATGAAATATCTTTGCGTTACTCCTTCAGGTCTTGACATTACAACTATGAAACCGACAATAAAGAATACCAAACCGAACAAATAATTTGCGAGATACACAACGTCGAATACTCTTACGATTTCCACATCAAATTCCATCAATTTACCGTCTCTTTCAATCGTATATTTTACAAATCCTCCCCGGGGTGTATTGTTAACAATCTCAACTGCTCTCTGACCGGTTTTGAAACTTTCTCCGTTTAATTTTATAAGAATATCTCCGTCTTTTATTCCCGCCAGGTCTGCCACCCCGCCCTTTACAACATCTGTAATTAAAAGAACATCTTTTTTGTTATCCATATTACGCCATGCGCATTGGTCATTACCGATTGCGTTCAAGTACAAAATATTGAATGCATTAATTGCCGTAACAATGAATATTATAATAGAAATTATAAGGAAGTAAAGCCGGATTTTCTGCCTCGAAACTTTTTGGAGATTCAGTTTCATTTTGAATGGTGGATAATTACACAAAATTAACTATTTATAGTGGTTTAAATCAATTTATTAATTAATCTTAAAGGTAAGTTTAACCATATTAAAATAAATGACTTATGAATACATTAAAATCAGCCATAAAATCTTCCGATCCTATCCTTGCATTTTTGTGAAATATATTATATATTCATATAGCAATTAACCATTTAACAGAAAGGAATATTTCTATGTCAGTTAAACCAATTCCGGAAGGATATCATACAATTACCCCGTATCTGATGATAAAAGATGCATCAGGTTTTATAGATTTTACAAAAAAAGCATTCGGAGCCAAAGAAATTTACCGAATGTCAAACGAAAACGGAACTGTCATGCACGCTGAGGTGCAAATCGGCGATTCACGCTTTATGTTAAGCGAAGCAACATGAAAAGAATCCCGCCTCAAAGATAATGCTCCATTTATATGTGGAGAATGCCGATGCTGTTTACAAACAGGCTCTTAACGCAGGGAGTACTTCATTGCAGGAGCCAACTGACCAGTTTTACGGTGACCGTTCAGGCGGAGTGAAGGATAAATTCGGCATTGATTGGTGGATTTCAACCCATATCGAAGATGTACCTCCGGAGGAGTTCAAAAAACGCGAAGAAGAGTACAAAAAGAAACACGCATAATGGTATATATGTTCATCCTATGATATTGACATATTTCTAATCAAAGAATTAAGTATTTAATCATAGGATGAACAACTTTTTTTTTGATTTTACACCCCCTTTCAATTTTCCTCAATTTTTTATATATTTGTGTTTACCGTAAATTAATAAAAATCATAAGTATTAATGGCTAAAACCCAGGTTAACGAAGGCACAATCGAGCAAGTTATAGGCGTTGTGCTGGATGTTGATTTTTCGGAAGGAAAACTACCCGAAATATATCATGCATTGAATATCCCTAGAAAAACCCCTGAAGGGGAGGATAATATACTTGTTGCTGAAGTTCAGCAGCATCTCGGCGAAGACAGAATAAGAGCTGTAGCTATGGATACCACTGACGGACTGGTCAGAGGTATGAAAGCTATAGATACCGGAAGACCGATTGAAATCTCTGTTGGTCCCGAATTGCTCGGCAGGCTTATTGACGTTATCGGCAGTCCTATCGACGGATTAGGTGAGATTAAGACAAAGCTGAAATATCCCATTCACAGACCGGCTCCGGGACTGGAAGAGCTTACTACGAATAAAGAAATTCTTGAAACCGGTATAAAAGTTATTGATTTGCTTGAACCGTACACGAAAGGCGGCAAGACCGGTCTTTTCGGAGGAGCGGGTGTAGGCAAAACTGTTATTATTCAGGAATTGATTCATAACATAGCAAAGTTTCACGGCGGTTACTCAGTTTTCGGCGGTGTAGGTGAAAGAACTAGAGAAGGAAATGACCTGCTTCTTGAAATGAAAGAATCTGGTGTTATCGACAAAGCTGCTCTTATATTCGGGCAGATGAATGAACCCCCTGGAGCTAGACAGCGTGTGGGGCTTACAGCTTTAACAGTAGCAGAGTATTTCAGAGATGAAGAAGGAAAAGATGTGCTGTTGTTCATTGATAATATCTTCCGTTTTACACAGGCAGGCTCTGAAGTATCTGCTTTGCTGGGACGTATGCCTTCTGCGGTGGGTTACCAGCCGACTTTAGCAACTGAGATGGGCGCTTTGCAGGAGAGAATTACTTCTACAAAGAAAGGTTCTATTACTTCTGTGCAGGCGATTTATGTTCCGGCTGACGATTTAACAGACCCGGCGCCGGCAGCAGTGTTTGTGCATCTTGATGCAACAACTGTTCTGGATAGAAAAATTTCCGAGCTGGGAATTTATCCTGCGGTTGACCCGCTTAGTTCAACATCAAGGATTCTTGACCCGAATATAATAGGTGATGAGCATTATAACGTAGCTCAGCACGTAAAAGAAGTTTTACAGAAATATAAAGACCTGCAGGATATTATTAATATTCTTGGTATCGATGAGCTTTCGGATGAGGATAAACTTACTGTTTCAAGAGCAAGGAAAATACAGAAATTCCTCTCACAGCCGAACTTTGTTGCTGAGCAGTTTACCGGTAAAGAAGGGAAATATGTTAAGCTTGCCGATTCAATTGCCGGGTTTAAAGCAATTCTTGAAGGTGAATGCGATGATATTCCGGAGTTTGCATTTCTTATGGTCGGTACGATTGACGAAGCTATCGAAAATGGGAAAAAAATGTAATATGTTTGTATTGAGTTGATGATATATGAGTGATAGTTTAATACATCTTGAAATAGTTACTCCGAGCAAAATCGTTTTCAGCGATGATGTTCACAGTTTTACCGCACCCGGTACTATGGGGAGCTTCCAGATTCTTCCCAGGCATGCAGCGTTCATTACTAATCTCATGCCGGGTAAAGTAAAGTTTGTAACCAAAGATAACGCTGAAAAAGTTTATGCTACAAGCGGCGGTGTCGTGGAAGTCCATAACAATCTGATTTCAATGCTGGCAGAAACAATTGAAGCTAAAGAAGATATCGATGTAAAACGCGCGCTTGCTGCAAAAGAAAAAGCTCAAAAACTTGTTGCAACAGAACATGGAACAGAGCTTGAAAAAGCGAAAGAAAAATTATTGAGAGCCGTTAACAGGCTTAAAGTAGCCGAATACGAAGCGTAAAGTTCTTTTTATGGTTGGGGCTGTAGCTCAGTGGTAGAGCATCTGCCTTTTAAGCAGAGGGTCGGAGGTTCGAGACCTCCCAGCCTCACAAAGATGGGGTCGTCCCGATACATCAGGACCAGCCTTGCAATACAGGGGGTCGCCCGGGTTCTCGGAACCAGGTCCCCGAAACATTTTGACCCGGAAATATATAACCTCCGGGTTATTTTTTTGATTTTGATAATATAATACATGACGAAGAAAATTCATTCAAATAAGAATTTAAGAAACATTGCTATAATAGCGCATGTCGACCACGGGAAAACTACGCTTGTTGATTTCATGTTCCGCCAGAGCGGGATGTTCAGGCAAAACCAGGTAATTGAAGAACGCGTTATGGATAATATGGACCTCGAACGTGAAAGAGGAATTACAATAGCCGCTAAAAATTGTTCGGTTTTCTGGAAGGGAATAAAAATAAATATTCTTGACACCCCCGGACACGCAGATTTCGGCGGAGAAGTTGAACGGGCTTTAATGATGGTCGACGGTGCAATTTTGTTAGTCGACGCTTCCGAAGGTCCTTTGCCCCAAACACGTTTTGTATTGAAAAAAGCTCTTGAGTCAGGCAAAAAAATTATAGTTGTTGTAAATAAAATCGACCGCAAAGACGCCAGACCGCAGGAAGTATTAAATGAAATATATGATTTATTTATTGATCTGGACGCAACGGAAGAGCAAATTGAATTCCCGGTATTATATGCAATAGGGAAAAAAGGAGTTGCCAGCCATAAGCTTGATAAGCCGGGTAAAGACCTTCAGCCTTTGTTTGAGGAGATTTTAAAAGTAATTCCCGCGCCGGTATATGACCCTGATGAACCTTTCCAGATGCTGACAGCTGACCTGGATTATTCCGATTATATAGGACGGCTCGCGATTGGAAAAGTTATGAACGGAACCGCAAAATGCAATGATAACCTTGTGTGTATTAACGAAGAAGGCACGGCAATTCCTTTGAGGATTTCCAAGCTGCAGGTTTATGAAGGATTGTCATTAAAAGAAGTCGAAACAGCCGAAGCAGGGGATATTATTGTTCTTGCGGGAATTGACCATGTTCACATCGGAGATACAATTTGTACCCAGGCTGCTCCAAAAGCATTGAAACACATCGCAGTTGATGAACCAACTATTTCAATGCTCTTTACTATTAACACATCTCCTTTTTCAGGCAAGGAAGGGAAATATGTTCAATCGGCAAAGCTCCGTGAGCGCTTACACAAAGAAACACTCCGTAACGTTGCCCTAAGGCTGGAAGATTCAGAGAACTCTGATAGTTTTGTTGTAAAGGGCAGGGGAGAGTTTCAGATGGCAATATTAATTGAAACACTGAGAAGAGAAGGATATGAACTTGGTGTAGGCAGACCTAATGTCATATTTAAAAATGCTGATAATAAAAAATTAGAGCCAATAGAACACCTGTTTGTAGATTGCGGCGAAAGCTTTGTCGGAATTGTTACCGATAAGCTTTCCCAAAGAAAAGGAAGAATGATTAATCTTGTTAATCACAGCACGGGCAGAGTAAGAATTGAGTTCTCAATTCCTTCAAGGGGACTAATTGGCTATAGAAGCGAGTTTCTTACCGATACAAAAGGCACTGGGATAATGAACAGTTACCTGCAGGGATATGAAGAATACAGGGGAGATTACCCGCTGCGTCTAACTGGTTCGCTGGTATCTGACAGACAGGGAATGACAACATCTTATGCATTATTTAATCTTGAACCCAGGGGTGTTTTATTTGTAACACCTGGAGAACCGGTTTACGAAGGAATGATTGTTGGTGAGCATAACAGAGATAATGATTTGAACGTAAATGCCTGCAAACCGAAAAAACTCTCCAATATGAGAGCTTCGAGCAAAGATGAAGGAATAATTCTTACTCCGGTAGTACCGCTGACACTCGAAAAAGCTATTGAATTTATTAACGAAGATGAGCTTGTAGAAGTAACACCTAAAAGCATCAGGTTAAGGAAGTCAGTGCTTTCAGCACAAAAGAGATACCGCGAATAAATTGAATTATTGCAAAACCTTAAAATTATAAGGTAACATCAGATTCGTATTATAAGTAACTTTCCCGCTTGAGTCAACAATCATTCCCGGCACACTAATATTATCCGATTTATATTTTTCTGCACCAATTATAAATAAATATTTTGAAAGTATGACAGCTTCTTCCGTTGTTGGAGCAATTGCTGTTCCGCTCTCTGAAATATCAACAGGGTAGCCTGTTTTAGTATTAAAAATATGGCAATATCTTTTACCATCTATTATTACGTATCGTTCGTAGTCACCGCTGGTGCCCACTGCTCCATCACTTATTTCAAGCTCAGCTATTAGCTTGTTTTCTTCCCTTGGGTGCTTAATACCAACAACCCACTTTTTATTTTCTTCTTTATATCCCGATACATACATGTCACCGCCCCCGTTGACGAAGAAATTTTTCATACCGTGTTCTTTCATAATTTCGGCAGCTCTGTCGACGGCATATCCTTTGGCAATTCCGCCGAGGTCAAGCTTCATTCCGTTCACAGCAAGATATACACTTGTATCGGAAGGGTTTAAGATAATATTTTCATAGTTTACTAGTTTTACAAGAGAATCAATAAATTTCTTATCAGGTACCTTGGTGACGGGGTATTCACTGTTCATTCCCCAGAGTTCGGTTATTGGTCCGATTGAAATATCGAACAACCCGTTATATTTTTTAGAATAGTCTTTAGAACGCTGAATTATTGAATAGGTTTCGTAACTAACTTTAACAGGTTTAACCCCTGCTTCATTATTTATATGAGATATTTCACTTGAATCAATCTGGCTGCTCATTACTGTCTGAATTCTTTCAACTTCTTTCAGTGCGTAATACATTGCCTTTTTCATTGAATCTATTGATGTACTTACTGCAGAGATATCGAACTTAGTTCCCATTAAATATTTGCTTGCAGAAAATTCGTAAAGTTGGCTCTGAGCCCGAACAGGGGAGTACACGATGCAAAGAAGGAGCATTAAAGCTCCTGAAAATTTTAAAAAGGTCATATTTAATGTTCTTTTATTCTGCAAGAATTAGCACTTCATTTGGTATGCAAACTATGCTTTCATCGGCAAGCGATATGCTTCCCGAGTGAATGCAGTTCTTATGCGTGCATGAGGATTCTGTAACTCTTGCTTTCTTATTATTAACGCTTATAGCCACATCGCCCCTTGTCCCGTTTATTCTGAAATTCAGGTTTGACGCAGAGGAATCAATTCTTTTAACAAGCCTATCTTTGTGAAACACAAGAAAATCGTGTGCGGTTGATTCTTCAGGCTGTGTGTAAAATCTTAACCTGACAGGATTAGAGATTATTCTGGGAAGATTAAGTTCGTTTGCAATTTCTTTTAACTCCAAATTAACATCATTTCCACCTGTTTTATAGTTAAGCAGCTTGCCGTTCTTTAGATAAACAAGGTCACCGTTTTCGGTTTTATTCAGTCCGTACTCTGAGAATTTTACTATTTTTTTATTGATTTTTAAATCACTTATGAAGTTCTCAGCCAATTTTATTGCTTTATCTTCATCATCAGTAATCAGATCAAGCGAGAACCTGTTAGTATGAGAGTTCTTCGCGAGCGCCTTAGTCAATGCCCCAGCTGATAAATTGGTTAATGCTGCCGCGCCAACTGCAAATGTGCTTATTTTTAGAAAATTTCTTCTGTCCATAATATTATTTATTTAAAAATTATATCTTAAGCCCACACTCATTATATATGCGTACAGAATCTGATAACCGGAAAACCAATCCGGTGAATCAGTATACCTTCTGTAGTAACCGAATGAGCCTGTCAAAGAAAGTTTATCACTGCTTATAAAAGGAACATCATAATTCTTATTTCCCCTCAGCACAAGATTAAATTCCGCTTCATCAGAATATCCGGAATTTAGCTGTCCTTCCACGGTCATGTACTGTTCAACCTGGGTATAAACCGGCTTAAAGAAAAATGCTTTTGACTGCAGGTAGTGCCTGAATTCAAATGAACCGCTGACAACGGGCGAAAAATTCTTGCTGAGCTTTGCGGAAAAAGTGTGAGATTTAACATCCCATGAATCCCAGTAATATCTGTACCCAAGCTGGAGTGTAAGGTCTTTTGTAAGACCGAAATTTGTCCTCATACCAACAGCTCTTCTTATTCTGAAATCCGGGTGGATTGGTTCTAAAGTCTTATATGTACTGCTATTTACAATAATTCTAACAACCTGATAACCGTCAAGCTGGTAACCCGATATAGTTGTGTATGAGCCATCGAATTGTGTGATAATACTTTTTGAAAGAACCTGAGTTAATCCCGCATTAAATGTTGATGTATTGCGTTCTTTAGTCCATGTTCTAATCTGCGGAAAAACCAAATCAAAGTTTTTTATTAAACTTAATTGCAGTACTGTATTCTTTTTTGCAAAAGGATATGAAAGCGAACCGACAATGGTTTTGGAGGAATAATCATGTTCCCTGCTGTAAGATGTATTTAACGATACAATTCCCTGAAATATCTTTTGCGTTATTCCGGCGCCGAATTCATTTCTCCACTCGTCAGGCGTATTATCTGCTCCGCCCTGTTTTCGTGTTGTAGCTGAGGTTATGCCGTCAACCTGGAAATTTGCTTTCATCGATGCCGAGCTGATGATGTCTGAAAGATATCTACCTGAAATACTTGTGCCGTCTGATAATTTTTTGGAGATAGATACCTGGGGATAAATAACGTTAACTCTGAAATTGTCAAAGTAAGAATTAATTCTCACATCAAGCTCATTATCGGGTACATCCTGCCCGTAGGAAGCAGAGTACAGCAGAAATAATATTATGAGCGATTTGTAAATTACAGATAGGTCACCCTTATCCACAGCCGCAGCCTCCGCTTTGAGAGCCGTCTCCGCCTTCAGTACCTTCTCTTATAAAGAGAAAGTGAAGCTGTGCTCCCTTATCAAGAGGGTTTTCATCAAACATCATGTTCGGGTCAGAAAGCCGTTCTCTTTCCCATGGCTGAACCGTTGTGCAGCCGTTTAATGCAAGGGCTATTCCGCCGAGTATTATAAGAAGAAATATCTTTAATTTTGCCATTTAATTTATTTTGATATTAATTCTGCTATTGTTTTATCAAGCTTGTCTTTCAGTTCTGTTGTATAGCCGACCTCTTTATATTTTATTACTCCATCTTTGTTTATAACAATTGTAGTCGGCATGCCATCAACTTCGTAGAGGGGAGGGATTTCCGATTTTTTATCGAAAATTATTGTAAATGGAATATCTGTATTTAAATCGCCTTCAAACTCCTCAACTTTTTTCATATCGGTATCTACGTTTACTCCGATAATTGTGAAATTAGTATCCTTATACTTGTTATATAATTCAATTAAGTGCGGCATTGACTTTTTGCAGGGAACGCACCAGCTGGCCCAAAAATCAAGCAGTACAACTTTTCCTTTGAGGTCCGAAAGCTTAACGGTATTTCCGTTTAAATCTTTACCGGTAAAGTCCGGTGCATGTGAGCCGACGCTTTGGGCATGAATAAAAGGGCACAGGAATAAGACCGTTATTATTATAAAAGATATTTTTTTCATCCTAATTTCCTCCTCCGCCTCTTCTTTCCCAGACGTTTCCGTGGCATTGGTAGCAGGACTGGGTAATAACAAGAGTTCCGTTGTAATTGTACACCTGTCCTTTCAGGTCATTCCCGTGGCATTCTTCGCAGCTGCTGACTTCTTCAACTTGCTTGTGCAAAAATCCGCCGTAGTTAGTATTATGGTCAGCAGGAACATTTGGCTTAGTTTGAGAAGGAAACAACCCGTCACAACCGATGTAAAAGGATATCATCAGTGCAATTACCAGAAAAATCCCCAAAAAGCGGAAATTCTTAATTTTCATCTTACGAATTTACATTGTTTTAGAGTAAACAGTAAATGATAAATATCATAAATTTCTATGATTTGTGTCCTGAATGTTTATTAAAATTTGAAGATAATTTGATAGGAGAAATAAGTATTGTGAAAGCAGAACTTAGGGCTGAATTTGAATCCATTTTTAATCTCCGGTTTACTTGAGCGTTTTCGCTTTTTATATAGAAACAATAAGCAAATTATTTAGTTCCAATAACATACCCTCAATAGATAAATAACATAATATAAAATATTTCTGTCATGCTAAAAATCCCGCTTATGATGCGGTGGCTCTTCAGGTAAATTTAAATCATTCTTCTTCATCTTTAAACATTGCTTCCAAATCTTCATCGTCTGCGATAAAAAGTTTAGAGCAAAATTCACCCGTGAATTTTCCGCTTTTTTTACATTGAGCAAGATTCATTTTAATAGCCTCTACATCTCTTGGACCTTTTTCAAAGCAATAATTCTCAAGTTCTGCACCGCATTCTGTACAGAATATTACTTTTTGGCCTAAAAGCTTTTCACGGTCTATATTATTATTTTTTCCCTCCGGCATAGCAGTAGTTTACTGTAATAACCTAAATTTAACCAAATTAGTTTTAAATAAGTAAACAAAAATCCGGCAATTTTTATTGGGGAGCATTTAATAGGTTTTAACTTAAAAAATATAGCTTTATTTTAACTATTACATTTTTAAATATAAAGCCCTCTTTAAACATCAACGTACTTATAAGTAACAAAACAAACTTAGTATGAAAAAACTTAACCTTTTTGTATTTGCCCTGATTCCGATTATTTTGATTTCTCTTCTATTTACCTCATGCGGGAAGAAAGAAGTCAGCGGTGACAATAAGATTTTGGGGGAAGTGCTTCCTCCGGTTGATACTACAGGCGCTGTAAACGGTGACTGGATAGTAAAACGTGAAATGTCAGATGCCGAAAAGCTTAACCCTGTTGTAACAAATGATGCAACTGCCGAAGAAATTTATACTCTCATATACGAATCGATGACGGATATGAATTATGAAAATTACGAACAAGTGCCAAGGATTGCATCCTTAGCTGAAGTATCGCCTGACCTTTTAAGCTACACATATAAAATCAATAAAAACGTAACATTTTCAGACGGCAAGCCTTTAACAGGTGAAGACGTAATTTTCACAATGAAGGCAATTAAAAACCCGTTGTGCGATGATGCTGCATTGAGAAATTATTATGACAAGGTTGAAAAGGTGGAACTGGTGAATGGCGACCCCTATACTGTTAGAATTATAATGAACAAACCGTACTGGTTTGCCATTTATTCCAATTCTGATTTTTCGGTTATGCCAAAACATATTCTTGACCCGGATGGTTTAACCGATAAATATACCTGGGAAGATACCAAGGATTTTGCCAAAGCTCAGAAAAACCAATACATAACAAAGTTTGCGGATTTCCTTAATTCACAGGAAGTTTCGCGTGAACCTAAATATGTTGTAGGAACCGGTCCTTATATGCTTGAAAAATGGGAAACAGGACAGGCAATTACACTTGTGAGAAATAAAAACTACTGGAATAAGGCTAATGTTGCCAACTATCCCGAAAAGATTGTTTACAGGATAATTCAGGATGAATCTGCCTCGGTGGTTTCTGCTAAGAACAAAGAAATTGATATAATGGCAGTTGTTGTTCCGCAGGATTTCTACAGGGATTTGGCAAATGCAGACCAATACGGATTGAAACGAATTACCCCCAGCGAACCTGCATTTTCTTATTTGGGCTGGAATAATAATAGCCCTTTGTTTAAAGATAAAAAGGTAAGAATGGCTCTTTCTTATCTTGTTGACAGGAAAACAATCATCGATAAAATTTTATTCGGATACGGTGTTACTATTCAATCACCTATTTACTATAAACAGACTAAATATTTAAATGCAGACCTGCCTGTAATACCGTTTGACCCGGAGAAAGCAAAAACCCTTTTGGCTGAAGCAGGGTGGAAGGATTCCGACGGAGATGGTGTGCTGGATAAAGTTGTTGACGGTAAGAAAATTGATTTTAAATTTACATTCCTTATAAATACAAATCCTGTAAGGCAGCAGACCTGCCTGATTATTATAGATGCTTTGAAAAAAGTCGGAATAATGGCGGGTATTCAGCAGCTTGAATGGTCTGTTTACCTTGATAAAACAAAAAAGCATGAGTTCGATGCAACTTACGGAGCATGGGTGCTTGGAGTTGTTCCTATGGACCCGTACCAGATATATCATTCGTCCCAATCGAAGGGCGAGGGAAGCAATTATGTCAGCTATAATGATCCTCTTTCAGACAGCCTGATAGAAGCTTACAGGAATGAAATTGACGAAAACAAGAGAATTGAGATTATGAAGAAATGGCAGCAGGTGATTTATGATGACCAGCCATATACATTTTTATGGACTCCGCTTTCAAGATACGTTTATAGTGACCGTTTCAGGAATACCAGATTTTATGCAAAACGAAACAGTCCCTTGTTAAATGAATGGTGGACTCCATTAAACAGCCAGAAATACAAGATATCACAGAATTAGCTATTAAAATTTATAATTGTAAAAGGACAGAATTTTATGAATTCTGTCCTTTTTTTGTTTTTGTCACAATATTGACTCATAGAAAGTCTTAATTTGAGAAAAAATAGCCCAAAACCGTGAGCAATATTTACATATAAGTGCTTAAATTGATTTTGGTATAGAAATTGTAAAATATGTAGTTAACGATAAATTTAAATTAAAATTCATGCGTAAGCTTCCAATTATATTATTCTTGTTAATTTCGGCTTCATTTATTTATTCAGGGAGTAAACCCGCCGAAAACCCCAAATTTGCAAAATGGCAAAATCCATCGTTTTTCAGAGGATATAATATTTTATATGAAAGTCCTCATACCTTACAGGATTTTATTGATTTTAAGAATTATGGAGGCAATTTATTCAATATTGGAACGTTTGGATGGATGGATGGTCGATTCTCCATACAATACACTCCAGCAAAATATTGATGGTACAGATTTACTTGTTAATTTTTGCCGCCAGGCGGGAATTTATTACACTATTGCTGTCAGGTCAGGTCCGGGAGCGTACGATACTTATATTGAGTCGAATGACCAGACCATAGAATCGAGAATATGGGATGCCTCTGATTCATCAGAAAGAATTCTTTACGGAAATATGCTTAAAGATATTGTTGCAAAGTATTCCGGTGATTCATTGTTCGTAGGTATTGTCCTCGGTTGTTGAGCCAAGACCAAAAGTAAGAGTAATTCCCACAAATAAGTCAGGTACATATAAGTTCTTTCTTGAAAATGTGTATAACATTCATATGGATGCCGTTTATAATGAGTTTGCAGATTATATAAGAACAATTGACCCGGAGATTCCGTTGATTATTGAGAACTTTGCTTATTCAACTCCGGAGCTGTTTCCATCATATGCAATTAATGACCCGTACGTTGTTTACTCATTTCATAATTATCAGCCTTCGGCTTTCAATAATGCAGGTACACCGTATTCACAAACATACCCCGGATCATATTTTAATTTGACTTTTCTTTCAACGAAGTTTTTTGATAAAGATTTTTTCTCAAATACTGTATTTGCAAATGTGAAAGCATTTCAGCAGCAAACTGGCAAACCTGTACTTATGGGTGAGTGCGGCATACAATTTCCCCAAAACGGAAGCAAACAATATATCAGTGATGTTCTTGATATTTGTATGGATAACGGATGGAATTTCGCTTTGTGGGATTGGAGAAGAGGAGCAGGAATGCAGTGGAATATAGAGAGTTTTCTGCCTGATTCATTGAAGCCTTTTTCGGCTGTTCCTGATTGGGCTGCTGTGCTGGAAAAATTTTATGCGCCTCCTGTACCAGCTCAAATTCATCCTGTTAATAACCAGATGGGTATAATGCTTCCTGTAAACTTTACCTGGGAACCGTTAACATCTTATACAAAATATGACGTTGAGATATATTTAGGGAATTCACTTGTAAAACGTATTGACAATTTAGAAGGCGGTGAGTATGATTTTGACGGATTGCTGAAGCAGGGGAGAGAATACAGCTGGAGAATCAGGTCTAAGAATCCCGGCGGTAAGATAAATAATATATCCCGGTGGAGCACTCTTCAGAATTTTACAATTGCAGAAGACACTTCCGGTTTTACGTTTAAGAAAAACTCAATACAAACTAATGAGCTTTTACAGAATTTTCCCAATCCTTACAACCCTTCAACAAATATTGTATACAGCATAAAAAATGAAAGCCTTATTAAGCTTGTAGTATATGATTTATTGGGCAGAGAGATAAAAGTACTTGTCAACGAAATGAAGCAGCCCGGGAATTATTCTGTCAGATTCGATGGTTCAAATCTGCCCAGCGGCGTATATATTTATAAACTCGATGCTGTTTCATCAGATGGTTCAAAATCATTTTCATCCGTAAAGAGGATGATTTTAATAAAATGATATTACTTTGGCGAATAAAAAAAGGCAGGTTTTAAGCCTGCCTTTTTTGTTATAATATAATATTATTTAACCAATATCATTTTCTTAATGCTTGTAAAGTCTGGTGTTTCTATTCTGTAGAAATACACACCGCTGGAAAGATTAGAGGCATTAAAATCAATGCGGTGTTTTCCTGCGCTGAGATTCTCATTAAGTATATCTGAAATTTTCCTTCCGGTTATGTCATAAACGCTCATGTTTACGAGCCCGGCTTTTGCAATATCAAACCTTATCTGGGTTGTCGGGTTAAACGGGTTAGGGAAATTTTGGTACAGATAGAATTCTTTAGGAACATCGTTTTCATTGCTGCTTAATCCAATCGGCGTGACTGTTAGAGATATAGTCCTTTGGTGAACCGGGGTGCCGTTAGGTCCTTTTCCTAAGATTGCAACAGTGTAAACACCTGATGTTACGCCACCCACAGCTTTTATTCTTAACCTCAATGAATCCGGATATGAAGTAAGTGAATCCAAAAGGTTGTTATTAGCCTTGTTCAAGAATGAAAGTGTAATAGTTCCCGTTGCAGGAGGGGGGGTCACAGTTGCAGAGAATTTTGCTGAATTTGAATAGAGTTTCACAGCGGGTACGCTTACGTATGAGAATACACTGTCATTTTGATTTGTAACAGAAAGTGTTGAAGGATTAACTTTCATTGCAAAGTCCGGGAAGTAGCCGCCCATCGTCTGGTAATTGCAGCTTCTGGGGTCCCACCAAACTGCAAAACCTGTAATTGGGTTTGCTGTTATACCGTCATAATCTCCGCGGTAGCAATTCTGGTTAGCGCCGCAAGCAGGACACGGATAAGTCCATGATGCATTCGAAATCCTTTGGTTAACTGCAAATGATGTACCGCCTGTAGTGGAGTATGTTCCCCAAACCCCGGTTGTATAAGATGACGGATTTTCTCTGTCATCGTACCATTTTATGTACAATTTGCCCGTAGTTGGTTCGCACCATATTGCAGGGAACCACTGGTCTGCGAGCTGTGGATTTGTATCATCATTTACCCTTATTGGAGATGACCATGTAGCCGCCTGGTCAGTTGAATACTGCAGCTTAATATCCGGTTTGTTCCCGTTTCCGGCGGGGTCGTTAGATGCGTAAACCAAATATACTCTGCCTCGGTAAGGACCATTGCTGTTATCCATTGCAATCATAGGATACGGTCTCGTTCGTGCATTGTTAATAACAAGTCTGCCGGCAGAATTGTACGTTCCTACATAACCAGCAACCGTTAAGTTTGACATTACACTGAAAGACGCTCCGCCGTTTGTTGACCTGTGAAATGTATAGGTCACAGCGTATTGTTGTCCTGTATTGGTTACGTATATAACACAACCGCCGTTTGTAGAGCCGTTCGGCCCCACAGCTATCATAACTCCCGGTACGGTGTTTGAAGGCGAGTATGTGGTTGTCCATGTTGCACCTTCATTAGTGCTTCTTGCAAAGTTACCCGGAGTGATGGCTGCATAAAGATAATTTGCATAAGGTCCTGTTCCTGTGATTTCAGCGCCGATTGTGTTTCTGTCATTACCGCTGACAGAAAGAACCGGAGCGGACCAGGTTGCCCCATTATTGGTTGAAGTGTAAATATATTGACCGGTAACTCCGGAACCATAAATCAGTTTACCGTTTGTGAGGTAAGCTGTCCATGGGTCACAGCATGTCCCGCTAGGATATGAAGGGTTATTTAGTGCCCAGGTAAGTCCTCCATCTTCGCTGTGTCTTGCATTCTGAGGAGAACCCGAACCATTTACCCCAAAGAATATCTGCAAGGGATTCTGAGGATTAGAGGTAACATTCTGCTCGCAATAATCAACAGAAATATTAAAATTGTCAAAGCCCTGAACGTCCGTAACAGTGAGTGGGAGTGACAATTGTCCCGGTGGTACGAAATGTTCATATACTTCACGGGTCGGTTGGTCAATTAACGGGTCGTTATCATGAAAAACATGACCTGAGGGGATATTACCCTGGAAAATGAGAAATACAACAATAAGTAAAGCAAGAACTCCCCAAACTCTGGTTTTACCTATTAGAAATTGTAAGTGTTGGTTCATAATAAAAAAGGTAAGTTAGTAAATATGGTTAGTTTCATTTTTAATATATAATAACAATAGATTAAAGTCAACAAGCAAAAAACTGTTTGCTTTTTCATAAAAAAAGTGAAGCTGATATGTTTATAATCTTTAAATTGTTGTTGTGTTTATTTTTTGTAACTCATATTTATACAAATCGGGGGGAAGATTGTGATTTTATAACGAATATAAAATAAAAAAGGCAGGTTGTAAACCTGCCTTTTTTGTTGTAATATGATATTATTTAACCAGTATCATTTTTCGTATGCTTGTAAATTCTGAAGCTTCTATTTTGTAGAAATAAACTCCGCTTGCAAGATTGGAAGCATCAAAGCTGGCGCTCTGCCTTCCCGGTTCCATATACTGATTAATTAAATCCGTAATCTTCTTTCCGGTGATATCATAAACACTAATCTTAACCTGTCCTGCTTTTGGCAAATCAAACCTAATTTGAGTAGTAGGGTTGAACGGGTTCGGATAATTCTGATAAAGATAGAAATTACTTGGAATTTCATTGTTAGAAATACCCAATCCGGTTATCACACTCATAGTGATAGTTCTTAAATGTACCGGTGTCTGTTCAATATTTCCAATTTTACCGTGAGCAACAATATTGATTGTGTATGACTGCTGGGTAACCCCACCGCTCGTTCTGATTCTGAGCCTTAACGAATCGGGGTAAGCGGTTAATGTATCCTGAAGTGAATTAGTTGATTTATTAATAAAGGATAAATCAATTGTTCCGTTTGCAGGTGCCGGGGTTACAGATGCCAGAAATTTAACTTTCCCGGTGTAAGATTTTACAGCCGGAACAGTAATATATACAAAAGCGCTGTCTCCGTTGCCGTTAACACCGGTCAAAGTCGAAGTGCTTGTCTTCATTGCATAATCAGGATAATAAGCGCAGTAGCTGCCGAATGAACCGGCTCTGAAATCAGTCCATGAAAGAACACCTATTCCGTTGTACGAACCTGCGCCGTTATAATCTCCCTGGTATGCAGGTGAACCGCCGCCGCCGCATGTTGGGCAGTTTATTTTCATTTTGGCAGTTGAAATCTTTTGGTTTACAGACCAAGTTGTACCGCCATTTGAAGAAAAAGATGCGTAAATTTCCGCGCTGTCTGCAGTTGGGCAGTTTCTTGTATCCATCCACTGGCATACGAGATTTCCCGTCATTTTATCGCACCATCCTGCTTCCTGGAACTGGGCATTTGCAGTTGAATTCGGGTCATCATTAATAGTTATAGCTCCGGAGAATGTTGCTCCACCGTCAGTTGAATATCTGATATAAACATCGGGTTTATTGCCGCTTCCGCCGGGATTATTACCTGAATAGAAAATATACATTCTTCCTCTGTATGGACCAAAGCTGTTATCGGCATATATAAAAGGATAAGGCCTTAATCTCATATTCTGATATGAATTTCGTCCCCCAACAACCGTACCTACGGTATTTACCCAGCCGTTTTGAGTTGACATTAAAGTGAAAGATGCCCCCCCGTTAGTTGACCTGTAAATTGTATAAGTAGGAATATTATAAGTTCCGGTTGATGTTACAACATAAACTGAACCTCCTGATACTCCGGTAGGTCCCGGTCCGACAGCCATCATGAATCCCGGCAGGGTATTACTCATATTTTGTGTAAATACAAAACTTGCGCCGTTGTTTGTGCTTCTTGAAAAATTACCGGGTGTTTCACCGCAATATACATAGTTTGCATAAGGGCCGCCCGTTTGGTCAGCAGCCATTGTTTCTCTGTCATTTCCGGTACATCCTGTAACAGCAGTTCCCCAAGATTGACCGTCATTTGTTGATTTGCAAATATAAGTCCCCGTAACACTGCTGTTAAGGTTTATGCAGAATAAATTTCCCAAACTATCATAAGCTGTCCATGGGTCGCCAGCAGAGTTTGGAAAAGGTACAAATGCAGCATTCCATATATAACCGTTATTGGACCACCATCCGGCGCCGTATATGTTGAAATTGTGAAATATGCCAAACGGGTTGGTCGGGTTTTGAGACACTTGAGTTTCTGCAAAGTTTGTTCCCATATTGTAGTTATCAAAACCTTGGGCGTCAGTTAAAACAATAAATGGCTGAGGCTCTCCCAGATGCTGAAGTTTATACATGTAATCAGGGTTTACAATCGGGACGTCAACATTTACATCATCATCAACTGTTTTTATCTGAAAAGCCTGAAACAGCAATATCACGCACGGTAATAAAATGAGCGTAAGTATTGTAGATTTTTTCATGTTGTATTTATTAAGGTTTTAAATTAATGTTAATTTGAAAATAATTATGTTCATCAAAAACTATGATGAATTTTTTATATATAAAATTAATACCGAGTTTAATTGCTGACAATAGCGAAGGCAATTAATCCCGATTATTAAATATATTAGTTGTTATAGCTATAGGTGAGAATTTCAAAGCAGCATTTAGCTGTTTCTCCCCCATGCAAGATAAACTTTAATTTTTTAAAATAATAGTCTTTGAATAAAAGTATTATTTAAATGAACTATTTCAATAAAATCATTTTTTTCACTTCAGTGTAATTAGCTGATTTTCCAGCACTTGATGTAAAATATAGTCTGTAGAAATACACACCGCTTGAAATGCTGTTTCCGCTGAACTCAACCGTGTGCTCACCGGAACGTTCAAACTTATTTACAGGCACTGAGATACTTTTTCCTGAAACATCAAATATTTCAATTTTGACAAATCCATCTTTGTTTAAATCATATTTAATTTTTGTTGCCGGGTTAAACGGGTTAGGGTAATTCTGATAAAGCCTGAAATCATAGGCGATATTGTTCTGGTTCTTTATTCCAATCGGGTTATAAACCCTAATTGTAAAGTTAGGCCCGAAATTCCATTCATCATTATCAGAGGTAGTATCATTATTGGTGCTGTTTGCAACTGCATATAATGTGTCAATCTGCTCAGTTGATGGGGCTGTATATTTGAATGACCACGTAACAGTATCGTTTGTAAACGGTTTTGGATGCCTGTGTGTGAGGTCGCCTGTTGCAGAATCTCTTCTGACTCCCGGTTCTGTTGAAACAGTATCTATTATACCGGCATAAACTGCTGCATCAAACCCTCCTACTATAGCAGGACCGTGAGCAAGATGAATTGTATAAATTACTGTCTGTCCCGTTTCTACACTATCGGGTCCTTCAAAAAAAACCGATACTGAATCAGTCGGCGCATGAATACCGTGGCAGACACATCCGATTCCTTCGCCTCCCTTGTTTGTAACTCCCACATACCCGGTTGGGAAAGAATAAATATTTATTGCGATAATTGATATAAATATAGTAATAGACGAAAATACAAGTAATATCTTTACTTTCTTATTCATTTCTGTACTTATGAATTTAATTTACCCCCGGACATGAATTATGTGCCGGGGGGTTTGTGAATAGATTTTTTAAATTTTTATTTAAGGAGCATCATTTTTCTGGTATCAATTCTTCGACCGTCAGAAAACATAGAGTAGAAATATATTCCGCTTGAGAGGTTTGATGCATCGAAAGCAGTGTTGTATTTTCCCGGTGAAAGGAAGCTGTTTACTACCGAGCTTACCTCATTCCCGAGGATGTCATATACTTTTATTTGAATATTTGATGCTCTGCTGACATTATATTCAATTTTTGTGCTTGGGTTAAACGGATTAGGATAATTCTGGCTCAAGCTGAATTTAACAGGTATCTCCGAAGAAACAGGTGTATTAGCAGTAATAACCGAATAAATCGCTTTCATTTTATATACTCCACTGCCTTGCTGAGAAAAGAGTGTGCCTTTATCATAAAATAAAACACCTGCATTAGGACTGCTTCCGGTATTTGAAGCAGTAAAATTAGTACCCGCGTCGGTAGAAGTGTAAGCGGTTGAACCGTATATTACAAAAGCAACTGCTGTGGGGTCGTCTTTTGCGATGTCTGTTCCCCATGCACTTCCGGTTGGGGTTACCATGGCATACGAACCCCATTCATTGGTTGTTTTCCATAACCCGCCGGAGCTCCAGCATGTGTGGTATGCAAGGTCAGGTTCTGCATAGTTAACACTTATCATGGGTATTTCAGAACCGCTAACTGTGTGGATACTTGTCCAGTTTATTCCGCCATTTGTAGATTTCAATAATTCTCCGGCTCCGGAACCGGTTGTTCCGTCACCAACATACATAATGTTAGGATAATTTTTTAATACAACAAGGTCGCATGGGCTTCTGAATGTAAAAGAGCTCCAATTGCTCCACGTAGCTCCGAAATCAGTGGATTTCAGCATAACACTGTTATCCGGTCCAAGGAAGCAAATATTTGGGTTATTGGGGTCCATTTCGAGCGGCATACCGTAAGAAGTCAGTGTACCAGGCCCCCAGGTTGTAACCCAGTTTGCCCCGTAATTTGTACTGCGCAGTACTCTGCCTCCCGATGAATTCATAGATACAAGCATCATATTAGTATCAAGGGGACTTACATAAAACGAATGTGCCTGGCTTCCAAGGGGAATTGTTGCGATGTTAGTCCATGTATCGCCCCTGTCAAGGCTTCTGTAAATTTGTGTTCCCATTGCTATAAAAATTCCGTTCTTGTTAGCTGGATGCAGGCAAAAACCGTTTCCTATGTTGCCTGAACCCGATTGCTTCTGCTGCCAGGTATAAGTTACTACTGTGCCTGCAGGGAGTGACCATGTATTTCCGCCGTCAGTAGTGTATATTATTGCCTGATTGAGAGAACTGACTGCCCATCCTTTTTGGGAATCGTAGAAATAAATATCAACAAGGTTCCCCATCATTGGATTCGGCTGAAAAGTAAAAGTTGTTCCTCCATCATTTGATTTTCTGATAAAGCCGCCGCCTCCGCATGAGTAAAACGTATTGGCGTCAATCATAAATACAGAATTAACGTCAGATTTTGATGCAATTTCGTAATCAATTACACTCCAGGTAGTACCGCTGTCAGTTGATTTATAAACAATACCGTTGGTTGCGCTTGTCAAAATTGTATTCGCAATCTGGTCAACCGAGAGCAGGTCATCAGTAATTGATGTTGAGTACAAAGTCCATGATGTTCCTCCGTTAGTAGTATGAATAACTTTACCGCCTATACTGCATGCTATGCCGTTTTGGACAGTGGTAAATTTTACTGAAGTAAGATTATTTGCTGTGGGTGATACCTGTAAAATCCAGTTTGCGCCTCCGTTGGTGCTTTTAAGAATTGTGCCGTTATCACCAACAATCCATCCGGTATTTGCATCAAAGAAATAAACGGATTTTAAATTTGCTCCTCCTGCTAAAGTCTGAGTGTTCCAGTTACTTCCATTATCAATGCTCATATAAAACGTGCCGTTATCACCAGCTATCCATATGTTATTAGCTAAACACTGAATTGAATTAAGGTTATTTGAGCCGAGAGGATAGCTGCCCCATGAAACACCGCCTGTCCATGAACGGAAAACAGAGCCTCCCTGTCCGACCGCAATTACATCAATGCCGTCTTTTGAGCATATCGAATTAAATCCCTGTGAAAAAACATTTGAAGAAAGGGCGAATGAAAAAAGTAGAGTAAAAAGAGTAAGTCTGCTTGAATTTATCATTCTTTATAAATTAAATTTTAAAAAATTTTGTTAAAATAAAGAACACTGTTTTTAATAGCAAGAGGTATTTTGCAGTGCCGGATTGAATTTCAAGCTAAAACAATATTATTCTATTAATGTTCCATTTATTTGTATAACTTATGGAGAATAAGCGTTTTATGTTAGAGCTTTAAATTTTATTAATAAAGCCTCGATATATCATATTATATATATATATGAATTCTTATTGTATGTTTTACTTAACGTTATTATATTTTGTTAATAAATAATCGAATAAAAATATTGCTGAAGAAATTTACCTTGCTATCAGCCCTTACATTATTGGTGTTTGTTTCTTGCAGAGACTATTTAACTGATGTAGTTGACATTACACCCCCGGAAATAGCCACCGACCAGAAAGTTTATCAGGGGGGTGATACAATTGCGGTAACGCTTGTTAATAAGAGCTATTCCAATATTTACGTTACGGGAGTTTATAACACTATAGAGAAACAAAACTATTCTAACTGGGATATATATTCAATTATAAATTGCAGCGGAGGCTGTCCTGAGTTCATTGTTCCGGGCAAGGGAAGCATAACCGCCAGGGTAATTCCATTCAATAACCCCGGTAATTTCAGATTCGTTTGCTATTACAGTACAAAACAAGGTACACCTCAAGAGCAAAAGAGTATTGTTTATTCCGGTGAATTCATTGTAGAATAGCGGAAGTACAAAACGATTTGATGATGAAAATAAATGAAATCAAAAAAGATACATTTTCTGAATAAACAGGGTTTCAGGCTATCGGGCTATATGGATTCTCCTTTGGATAAAGAACCTTCAAGCTATGCGGTATTTGCTCATTGTTTTACCTGTTCCAAAGACCTTAAATCAATAAGAAACATAAACTATTCATTAGCAAGAGCGGGGATTGCATCACTGAGATTTGATTTTACCGGGATAGGAGAGAGTGAGGGAAACTTTCCCGATACAAATTATTCCGGGTATATAGATGATATAATCTGTTCTTCGGAATTTTTAGCCGATAAATATAAAGCCCCTTCTCTGATAATAGGACATTCATTGGGAGGATGTGCAGTAATAGAAACTACCCATAAAATCCCATCCATTAAAGCAGTAGTTACAATAGGAACTCCTGCAGAGCCGTCATCACTTTCCCTCAAACTTAAAAAGACAAAGGAAAATACCGGGTTGGAAGAAACGGCTGAGATGACAATCGGTGGTTTAAAATTTATGTTTAAAAAACAATTCTTTGATGATATTGAAAGCCATAATCTTGCATCATACATAAAAAATCTCAAGAAACCGCTTCTAATAATGCATTCTCCTGAAGATACATATACTCCAATTGAGAACGCAGAATTAATTTTTCAGGCTGCCAGATACCCAAAAAGCATTATCTCTCTGGATAATATTGACCATCTTATGCTTAAGAAAGAAGACGCGTATTATGTTGGTGATATTATTGCAGCATGGGCACAGAAGTACATAAAAACCTGCATACAATAAAAAAATGTAACCCTGAGGAGGTTACATTTTTGAAAGTTTTTTAATTTTATTTTCAGAAGCTAATTAATAAGTCTTTAATACACCTATTTCAGATTCAACAGCTTTTAAAACATCAAGCTTTCTAACCGATTCCATCATATTGTTATGGTCTTTGTAAAGCGGTCTGTCTTCTTCAAGATGTTCGACTACTTTTCTTACAGCTTTTTGTGCAGCGGTAGTCCCTTTGCCAAATTTATAATCTCTGAAATCAAGTGCCTGTGCGGCAGCAATAAATTCTATTCCGAGTATTCCATAAGCGTTATCAAGAATTTGTCTTGTTTTAAGAGCCGTGTTCATTCCCATACTTACGAAATCTTCCTGGTCAGCTGCAGCCGGAATTGACTGAACGGATGCCGGCATTGAAAGTATTCTTTGCTCAACAATCATTGTATCAGCAGTGTACTGGCTCAGCATGTGTCCTGAAAACATTCCAGCTCCTTTTGTAAGGAAGGCAGGCAGACCTATACTCAGTGCAGGATTTAAAAGCCTGTTCAATCTTCTTTCGGAAAGGACACATACCATTGTAATTGCTGCACCAAGCATGTCTAATGGAACGCTTATAGGCGAACCCTGGAAATTAGCGCCGGTTAATACCACACCCTCTTCAGAGAGAAATATAGGATTGTCTGCAACTCCGTTAAGTTCAATTTCAACCTGTTCCCTTGTCCATCTTAGCTGGTCTCTGGCTGCTCCAATTACCTGCGGAGTAGAACGCATACTGTATGCATCCTGAACTTTAACTTTTACTTTCCCAAGTAAATCAGAGCCTTCTATAACGTGTTTAATGTTTTCAGCAGAGGTTACTGCTCCGTTAAAGCCCCTTAACTTATGCAGTCTAACATCATAAGGTTTCATGTTAGCCATAAGTGCTTCAAGAGTCATTGCTGTAGCTATTTCTGCCTGCTTAAGGAATCTTTCGGTTTCGTAAACCTGGATACAAGCCATACCGGTAATAACGTTGCTTCCGTTTATTGCAGCCAGCCCGTCCCTTGCCTGAAGACCAGGGACCGGTATTCCTGCTTTTTCAAATGCTTTTTTCCCGGGAAGCCGTTCACCTTTATAAAATGCTTCACCTTCTCCAAGCAAAAGAAGTGCAATCTGGCTCATCGGGGAGAGGTCTCCGCACGCTCCCACGCTGCCCTTGGTGCAGACTACGGGGGTAACGCCTTTGTTCAGCATGTCCACATACGTTTGAGTTATTTCCGGGCGGCAAGCTGAATAACCTTTAGCGTGTACGTTAATTCTGGAAAGCATCGCTGCTCTTACCCGGGGCTCCGGCATTGGTTCGCCGATTCCGGCAGAATGGTTATATATCAAATACCTCTGAAACTGCTTTACCTGTTCATCGTTTAACACTATTTCCGAAAATTCACCTATTCCTGTATTAACACCATACATTATCTCATGCTGTTCTATTTTCTTTTCGACAAATGAACGGCAGTGTTTTATTCTTTCTACAGCTTCTTTGTGAAGTTCAACTTTTTCCAATCCGACTGCAACATCATATACATTTTCTACTTTTAAATTATTACCTGTTATAATTACTGTCATATTATGTAAATTATTATTGGTTCATATAAGAATTGTTTGACACAACAACAAATATAATTGAGAAAAATGATATAAAAACTGTTAAAATTAGGTACAAAGTGTATAGGAGCTTATAATGCAGCTATTATTGAGTCTAAGAAATTAATTAATTGTTTTTAAACGTTTTTTTTGCGCTTTGGATTTCGGTTAATCTCTCAATCAACCATCTTTTGTACTCAGTATTTTTCGTTTCATCTATTTGGTTAAGCAGTAATTTTGAGGCATATACGTCATTATCTATCCGGATTTTAATAAGTTTACCGGTGAAATTTATGAAGTTTTGATATCTCTGGTTCAGTTCGGTCGGGATAATTTTATTTTTTAACAGGTACTGTTTGTAACTTGCAATCAAACCCTTAGCGTGTTCAAAATCATTAAGTTCATAGTAAATTTTTATCAGTAAGTTTTTAATTCTTGTCATATAATAAAAATCTTCACTCTTTACCCGAGCCAGGTAATCAAGTGATTTTTCATAGTATTGTTTTTTCTGCTTAAAGTCTCCTGCCGTATATCCCTTCATTGAGTTTAATACAGCGAAATTATACAGGTAAGCATTTTCCCTGTGCAGAACAGGCAGCTTGCCTTTATATTTATTTATAAATTCTTCAGCCCATTCAATTTCATGTTCTCTAATAGCAGCATGAACAATATTTGTATAAGCATGTGCAGTTATAGTATTTCCCTGCCTGGTAAAAACATTTTTATCCAGCATCTCTTTTATGAGTTCAAAACTTTTTCTCCCATAGCCCTTAACCCCCAGAAACTGCTTATGTTTGTAATAATTATATAATTCGATATAGAAGTTATCGAAATCTACCTTGTTCATTATACCAATATTTTTATCTATCATTTCTTTAAGGGAAGGTATCATTTCTTCCTGCTCTCCTTTAATGAACAGTGATAAAAACGAATGCAATATGTATATTATAGGAACTTGCTGGTAAGTTTCTTTTTCCCTCTCTATATGACTCATTATTTCATCAAAAAATTTGAAGCCGTACTCAAAGTTGAGCTGTGATTGAACATTGTACATCGAGAAATATTCTTTGAGAATCGTAATGAAAAATGAATATGTAAGGTTCTCAATTTCATTAGGTAAAATTCCATGCACCTGCTGTCTTTTACCCACAGGCAGTTTCAGTTCATAAAAACTTCTTCTGATAGACTCAAGTTCATATTTGTTGGAATAATAATATTCATCTCTAACTCTGGAACTTTCGAGTATTTTATTGGCCTCTTCAATATTTTTTTCAAATAGTTTTTCGATATTTCTTTCCTGAAGCTCTTTTAAAAGATGTTTTTTTACCTCTATGGTATCATTTTTAAAATTAGTAAGAGCAAGATAATCTTCGGTTATCCATATCATATCCGAAATCAGGTTTCTCATCACTGCCGAATTAAATTTTTTCCCGGGAAAAGTTTTTTGTGGGCATTTTCAATCTCAAGGGTACGTGATACAAAATCGGGATAGTGCTTCTTCAATATATTGAAAAACCTGATTAAAGTTTTGTTTGAATTATGAAAGGGTGAGTTGACATATTTACCCAGCTCTTTCAATTCGTGGGATGAAAGTGAACTTAATATTAAGAATAGCTTTGTATTGTGCAAAACAGGCACTCCGGAGTTAATTTTTATAAAAAAAGTGCTTAAAATCTGATGACATTTAATATAATAAATTTTATTGAAATATTGTATTTAATAATCAGAATCGCCATTTTCCCGGTTGTTTGAAAAATTAAACTGTCAAATATTTTGTTATTTTCATGAAAATTTCACTTTGGGAAATGTTGATTTCGTTTATTATCTTACCAATGGTTTCAAAAACATTATGTTTTTCTATATAAGAAATATTATTAAAGGTGTAGAACTGACTGAATACCTTTCAGGGGAAGGTTCTTTCAGCATAAATATAGAAAAACAGGTTTAATTAAAACAAACTGGAGGTTAATTAAAATGGCAAAGCTTAAACTATTTGAATGTTCGGTATTTAATCCGGGAATTACCTGCACTTACAGCGTAACCGGTGAGGAAAATCCTGTTGTGGACCAGGCGGTAATTCATGAAGTTCATGAACATGGGTTTGATGACTCTCCGCAGCTAAGAAAGGATATTACCAATTCTCTCTTAGATGCCGGTTCGAATTCCGACTGAATAACATAAACAGAATTTACAATTTATGTTTTTTGCAACTGTAAAACAAAAAGAGGTTTTGGTTAAGCAATTTAACCCGGTGTACGAAATTATACCGAGCCCGTTGTACGGCTGGAATTTTAAATGCGCTGAATCGAGGCATATTATAAAATTTTCGAAAGAGCAGGATGAACTCATAGAATATGCTACAGCCTACTGCAGGACTCACAGCTCGGAACTGATTATCTACAATTATTACAAAGAGATTGATAAAATTTTACGATTTGAATCCGAAGCGCTTTCGGAACTAAAAGACACCTAACCTCCATTTGGCTGCGGGCAGAAAAAACTAAAATATATGAACTGCCCGCAGCTGAAATAAACAATATTATGTTTATACACGAATGAAATTATACTTGAAAAATAAGAATGAAAACGTGTGGCATTGGATGTTTGATTGTCCGAAATACCCTGAGGGAAAGAAAATTGAGAAAATGTACAAAAACCCCGGAGATAACATGCTATGCCCGGTTTGCAAACAAATAGAAGCTGAAGGGAAAAACAAAAGCAAAATCAGAGAGATTCTGGGTGATGACAACCTGCATTGAGAATCACCTTTATATTCTTTCTTTCCGTTAAACCCTGGATTTAATTTTAGCTGCCTTTCTACATTTTATCTTAATAACCCCTTCCTTATATTT
The DNA here is from genome assembly GCA_963742955.1 of Ignavibacteriota bacterium. Classification (GTDB taxonomy): domain Bacteria; phylum Bacteroidota; class Ignavibacteria; order Tepidaquicellales; family OLB5; genus CAVUOA01. The sequence goes on from CAVUOA010000009.1 coordinate 57,737, forward strand.
ATTCCTAATATTTATTCCAAATATTTATTCCAAATGTTTATTCAATGAAAAGAGTACTTATATTTCTATTTACGGCGGTTTCGGTTATATCTTCCTATTCACAACAGGATGCTGAGGAAACTTACCAAAAGGGACTCAATGCTTACGAGAAAAAGAACCTTGCTGCCGCAAGAGAATATTTTGATGAATACATAAAACTAAATCCTGACAGCGCCAAAGGTTATTATTCTAAAGGTGAGGTTTTGCTAATGACCAAGGAGCTTGAGAGCGCTCTCGACGCATTCAGCGAGGCAATAATTAAAGATGATAAGCTCATACGGGCATATTCAAGCAGGGGTGTTATTTATGTGCTGCTTGGACAAAGCAATAACGCGTTCAGAGATTTCCGCAAAGCGCTGGAACTTGACCCAAACGATATGGTCACTTATAATGCTATGGGTATTGCATATTCCCAGATTGACAAAATGGATGATGCAATAAATACACTTAACAAAGCAATTACTATTGACCCAAAGTACTCTGAAACTTACAGAAACAGGGGATTACTGTATTTTTACAAAGGTGATACACTCAAAGCGCTTGAAGATTTGAATGAGGCTATTAATCTGGATGATTCATCGGTGATTCTTTATAACACACGCGGAGGATTATATAATGTGATGGGTCAGTATGCAAAGGCTCTTGATGATTTCGATAAAGCAATTCAAATTGATACATCTAACGCAGAAGCATACTGCAGAAAAGGAGTGGCATATCTGTATCTCGGTATTTATGATAGAGCAGTTGAGTATATGGAAAAAGGAGTAAAGCTTGACCAATCAATGGAAGATAATGTAAAAGATTATTTAAAAGAAGCAAAAGATAAGCTGGCTAAGAAAAAGAAATAATGGAATTAGGTTGCCTTTGAGTAATTGTGTATTGACAAAATTTATTTAAAATAAAAATATTTAATGACGGAAATTAGTTTAATATTAATATGTATTCTGATTTTGTTTGATTTTCTTCTCCTTTATAAAATAAAGAAAATTGAAACTGCCGGGAACTTCAGCTCTTTCGAAAATTCTTTTTTAGCATTAGAAAAAAGTTTGGATAAATTAGATTCTAAATTGAACGAAGAATTTGCAATTAACAGGAATGAATCAAATAATAACTCAAAGGTAAACAGAGAGGAAATTAACGGGTATATAAAAGATTTTAATGAATCTGTTTTATCGAGGATGGCTGAAATCGCTGGATTACAAAAAAATCAGCTTGATACCTTTTCAAACCAGCTTACATCACTTACCAAAACAAATGAGGATAAGATTGAAAGGTTAACGCGTACTATTGAAGAAAAGCTTAAGCAGATTCAGGACGATAATAATCTTAAACTTGAAAAAATGAGGGAGACTGTTGATGAAAAGCTTCAGTCAACCCTGGAAAAACGACTGAGCGATTCATTTAAAATGGTCAGTGAACGGCTTGAGCAGGTATATAAAGGTTTAGGTGAAATGAAAACTTTGGCCGTTGGCGTAGGTGATTTGAAAAAAGTATTGTCAAATGTTAAAACAAGAGGAGTCTTAGGCGAATACCAGCTTGAAAACATTCTTGAACAAATTTTAACACCAGACCAATATGCAAAAAATGTCAGAACAAAATTAAATTGTAATGCATCCGTTGAATTTGCAGTCAAGCTTCCGGGACGGGAAGATAATAGATAAGAATATATGGCTGCCTATTGATTCTAAATTTCCCACGGAAGCATATCAGGAATTATTGCTTGCATATGATAACTCCGACCCCGCTCTTGTTGAGGCTGCCGGAAAGAAATTGTCAAATGCAGTAAAGGTGTCTGCAAAGGACATCCGGGATAAATATTTGGACCCCCCTAATACTACCGATTTCGGAATAATGTTTTTACCATTTGAAGGATTATATGCTGAAGTTCTCAGAAATGTCGGATTATTCGAAATTTTGCAGAAGGATTTCAGGGTCATTGTGGCAGGTCCTACAACTCTTTCGGCGTTATTAAACAGCCTCCAAATGGGATTCAGGACTTTAGCAATTGAAAAAAGGTCAAGCGAAGTATGGGAATTGTTGGGAGCAATTAAAACCGAATTCGGCAACTTCGGAAAGGTTTTGGATATGACAAAGAAAAAATTGGAAGAGGCTACTAGTAACATCGATAAAGCCGGCATTAGGATCAAGGCAAATCGAGAGGAAATTAAGAGATGTTCAGGAACTGCCTGCGCAGGAGGCTGTTAATTATTTAGGAGAGTCTCTAAATGAGGATGAAAGGATGATTCTAATGCTGAAGATAACGGAGAACTTTTCGAAGATTAACCACAATGTCCGGTACAATATACTACATAAACGGTAATTTCGTAAAAAAAGAGAACGCATTTATTCACGTTAATGATATAGGGCTGCTCCGCGGTTATGCAGTTTTTGATTATCTCAAAACATATTTCGGTAAGCCGTTTAGAATAAATGACCATCTTGAAAGACTGAAGAATTCAGCTTCCTTTATTGGTCTTAAGCTCCCGAAAACTCCTGAAGAGATAAAACAGATTTGTTTAGAGCTTCTAAAAAAAAATAACTTTTCCGAATCTAATATCAGGATTGTAATAACCGGAGGTGTTGGGATTGACAGTAAAACCAAAGGGTGAGCCTGTACTTATAATTACATGTGAGCCGAGAATAAATCTTGACGATAAATTTTACACTGACGGCATAAAAATAAAATCAGTGCCGGGAAAAAGGGAAATTTCGTTTTCGAAAACATGCAATTACATTGCAGCTATAGATTATATCGACGAATATAAAAAAGGCGGGTATAATGAAGTTTTATATGTTCAGGACGGAAAAATATTTGAATGCACATCAAGCAATATTTTTATCTTTAAAGATAATATTCTTATAACGCCGGCAGAAGAAATTCTCTACGGTATTACAAGAAAAGTTATTCTTGAAACTGCACGCCCCCTGTTCGGGGTTGTTGAAAGGGAAATTAAGCTTGATGAGGCATTAAATGCTGATGAAGTTTTTATTTCTTCTACAGAGCGGGAAATAATGCCGGTGACAACAATTAGATGAAAAAATGATAAACAGCGGTAAAGTGGGAGAAAATACAAAAAAGCTAAGTGAAGCATTTAAGAAGTATGTTGATTCCTTAGTTTGGGCTGAAAATTAAAAATTGCTTACATCTCTTCCAAACACAATATTCTTAAACCAATCGAATAGTACAAGTATTTTGTTTTTTAAGCTAACCAGCTTTGTAAGATAAACACTTCGCCAGAAAAGGAAAGTTGTAAATCCCGAGCCTTTATATTGCGGAGTATCTGCAAGTGCTTTCCTGCTTCCTATATAAGCCAGCATACCCAAATCTCTGAATTTAAACGGTCTTGATTCAGCGCCTTTTGCGATTTTATTAAGTGATTTTCCAAGATATTTTCCCTCCTGCTGCGCTACCTGCGCAGTAACGGGAAAAGGTGTTGTTTCGTATTCGGAACAATCGCCCAGGCAATAAATGTTATCATATCCTTTAACTTTAAAATAACCGTCAACTATTATTTTCCCCCTTTTTGATTTTGGGAAATCTGTTGATTTAATCAGTTCTGACGGCATATTGCCTGTTGCCCAAACCAGAAGTCCGTATTCGAATTTAGAGCCGTCATTTATGAAAATATATTTATCGGACACTTCTGTAATGTATGAATTTGTTTTGATTACAATGTTTTGCCTCTTGAATATTTTCATTGTGTATTCACTGAGCTTTTCATCAAAGCTGTTGAGGATTTTTTTGCCCGCTTCAATTAGAATAAGCTCTATTTGTGCTGTAAGTTCGGGATATTTCTTTTTCACATCTTCTTCAATAAAGTCATTTAGTTCTGCTGCAAATTCAACTCCTGTTGGTCCGCCGCCGCAAACAAAAAAATGAAGGAATCTTTGTCTTTCCTCCTGTGATAAAGAGGGGAGCGAGGCATTTTCGAAGCAGTCTATTACTTTTATTCTAATCTTCCTGGCATCGGCTACTTCTTTCAGGAAATATGCATATTCTCTTACGCCTTTTATATTATATGTATTAGTTACTTCACCAACCGCAATTATTAGAATGTCAAATTGCAGGTCAAATTCTTTTTCTGTATCTGTGTCTTTGCAATGGATTGTTTTATTCTTGCTGTCTATCGAAAGGCAATAAGACTGATAGAACTTGATGTGCTTAAGGTTTCTTATGGGCTCTATAATGCTTCTGAACTCAATTGTCCCAACAGTTGTGCTTGGAAGCAGGGGAGTGAATAAAAAGTGATTTCTCGGACTTACTACCGAGATGTCATAATGTTTTGAGTTTAATTTTCTTAAACAGCTGAATGCAGCAAACCCTGAGCCTAATATTAATAAATTTTTTTTCATAATTTACCAAAATAACTAAATCAAAATAAAATGTAAAATTACATTTGCAGTGAAAAGGGGAGAAAAATGAAATCTTACAGGAAAGAACTCTGGTTTAATATTCCCGGAAGAAGGGAATATGTTAATATCACTCCGGAAATTGAACAATGTTTAAGAGAAAGCAGTATTAAAGAAGGAATACTCCTTTGCAATGCAATGCACATTACCGCAAGTGTATTTATAAACGATGATGAGAGCGGGCTGCATAGCGATTTTGAAATGTGGCTTGAAGGTCTTGCGCCGGAAAAACCCTACAGCAGGTACAGGCATAACGATACAGGTGAAGATAACGCAGATGCTCACCTAAAGAGAACTGTGATGGGAAGAGAAGTTGTTATTGCCGTTTCAGAGGGAAAGCTCGATTTCGGTCCTTGGGAGCAGGTTTTTTATGGTGAGTTTGACGGTAACAGAAGAAAAAGAGTTCTTGTTAAAATTATAGGTGACTAAGTTCTTTTTTTATAGTTTAACTCCTTAAATACAATCTTGAATTCAGTGCCAACTGTGTTTTTTATTTCTACTTTTCCGTCCATTTGAGATGTTAGAAGCTGAACCAGTTTTAAGCCCAGTGTGTCACTGCTGGTAATATCAATACTTTTATCTATGCCTACTCCGTTGTCTTTTACGTCCAAAATTAAATCGTTTTCTTCGAAGTTCATTTGCAGTTTAATAGAGCCGTCTTTGTTATTGGGGAAGGCATATTTTAGCGAGTTGGAAACCAGTTCGTTTATAATCAGACCGCACGGAATTGCAGTATCGATATTTAGAAATACATCTTTTACATCAATTTCGAGTCTGATAGATGAAGGGTCTGCCCCGTAAGAGAGATAGAGATTCTGTGTAAGTGTTTTTATATAGTCAGCAAAGTCAACTTTCTCATAATCGGAGCTTGCGTACAGTTTATTGTGAATAATTGCCATTGCCTTGATGCGGTTTTCACTTTCTTTAAATATATGCTGAATGTTTTGGTCTCTGAAATGTGAAGCTTGCAGTCTCAAAAGGCTGGACATTATCTGGAGATTGTTTTTAACTCTATGGTGTATTTCCTGAAGCAGAAGCTCTTTTTCCTGCAGAGATGCTGTTATTCTTTTCTCGGCTTCTTTCTTTTCATCCAGTTCCTGCTGCAAAGTCGCAAAGAGGTATGAGTTTTCGAGTGCAATTGCCGCCTGAGATGCAATTGTTGTCAAAAGTTCTATCTGAGATTCATCGAAAGCATTTTCATTGTTGTAATCCTGAAGAGTTATAACCCCTATAACTTTTTGTCCGAGCAAAATAGGCACTGAGAGCAAACTTTTTGATTTTTCGCCTAATTGCTCAATTTTCATCTCCGAGAACTTTTCTTCAATATCTGAATTGATAAGCAGCGGTCCTTTATTCTTAATCATATATTCGGTAAGACCGTTCCCAAAAGGTCTGTTTTCAAGTTTTATATGTTTACCTTTTACCGTGAATATCGGGAACGATATTTCCTGGCTTTTTTCATCATACTGGGCTATGTACATATTGTTATTATCAAACAATCTGCCGGTCATTGTAAAAATCAAAGCAAGGATTTCTGAAGGTTCAGCCAGTTTGTTGATTGAATTTCCGATTCTGTTTAAGGTGGCAAGTTCGGTATTTTTCTTAAGCAGTTCTTCTTCAGCAAGTTTCTTTTCCGTAATATCTGTGATGAAACCTTCGGTTGCAATAAGGGCCCCTTTTTCAGAAAAAATCGCTCTTCCCTGTTCCCATACCCATTTTAATTTACCCGCAGCAGTTGTAATTCTGTATGTAATCTGGTAAGGTTTCTTGTGCCTGATAGCTTCTTTTACAATATTGCTGAGGGCTTTTTGGTCATCCGGATGCAATAACCAGCCGAAAGACATTGTACCGTCTTTCAGAAAATCCTTTGAATGGTATCCTGTCAGCTCATAAATTCCTTCACTGGCAAACTGGGTGTACCATTTTCCGTTTTCTTCGTGACATCTGTAAACATAACCAGGGAGGTTACTGATTAATGTACTTAGGAATCTCTGACTTTCCCTTAAAGATTCCTCGTTCATTAAATGGTCACTGCGCGGTTCCTTAGCAGTTCCGGTTATATGGCTGACTTTTGGCATTACGGATATTTTCAAAATTGAATCGGTTGAAATTTATCTATATTCTTATTTATTCCCCTTTTCTGCCTGTTGAATTTTACTAAAAAGGTCTCATAGTCCATGAGACCTTTTAAAATTTTTAAAATATTAACCGGAAGTTCTTTTATTTCTTGAGTACCATTTTTTTGGTATCAACATAATTGCCTGAGATAATTCTGTAGAAATATACTCCGCTGCTGAAGTTAGATGCGTCCCACATAGTTATATAAGTTCCTGCGTTCTGGTATTTGTCTATAAGTGTTGCAGCTTCTTTCCCGGTTATATCGTATACTTTCAAGCTCACATTCCCGTTTTTAGGGATTGTATATTCAATTGTAGTAGTTGGATTGAACGGGTTAGGATAATTCTGGCTTAAAGCATATTCTTTCGGGCTTAAATCAATATTAGCCTCGGGGCTGTCACCGTTCATCAGGTTAATTATAGCATCAGCATTTGCAATGAGTGTTTGTCCTGTAGGATAATCAATGAAATTGGAAAATATCAATATGTAAACCCTTAAGTCAAATAAAAGAAGTTGGAGTTTGCTCTGGAAAATATGATTTAAATTATACTGTAAGAGAGCAGCATCCAATCTCTGGTCTAAAATATGAAGCTGACCCGGATTAGTGCCCGGTGAAAGTGCATTAACAACAACTTCTAATGCTGAAATTTCCTGTGAGGGAGTACCGGCAGTCCTGAACCTGAAGGGTGATGAGAAATCACCAGCCACTCCACCAATTCTTGCTCTTACTCTCCAGTAATATTCAGTAAATCCTTCTAATACTCCGATAGGAACAGTGAAATTATTTGTAGTTATTACATATGGCGTCGGATTAACCAGAGTCGAGAACGAAATATCTGTCGATATCTGAAGGTCATAAGAGGTAGCACCGGGTACACTTTCCCAGCTCAAAGTCACCGGCAGATGTACAACAATATCAACATCCGGAGGTTCACTCAGTACAGGGGATGATATCTGTGCCTGTAAGCTGAATACCGAAATAAGCATTAAAATTACAACATATGTAAGTCTTTTCATTGCTTCCTCCTTTTTTTCGTCAACCAATTTAATTTATTTGTAAATAATGAAGTTGAGCTGCTCGTTTTTAAGTTATTTTTCTATGGTTAACGTTATGTAATATTATTAAAATGTTGTTTTTTGTCAATAGTGAAAAAAGCTATTTATAATTATCATGCATTTGCGTTAAAACAATGAATATTTTAGCCATTCTTTTATTTGTCATTTGGAGGGACGTAACCTTCCGGCATATTTAAATCATCAGAAAAGAAGTATTCCTGCATTTTTTGCTCAAATACCTGGTCTGCCATCGGGCTCGTTAAATCCAGCCTGTATTCATTAATTACCATTTTAAAATATTCAACGAATTCATCCCATGCTTTTTGAGAGACATTTTCGAACACTCTTTTGCCCAGTTCCGATGGCGTTGGCTGGGATTTCAAGCCCGGAAGCTCCTGCCCCAGCTTAATGCACTTTACCATTCGTTCACTCATTTAAATTCCTTCTGTTATTTTAGTAAATATCGTAATAATTTTAAAAAAATGTTAATACTAAAATTAATAGTTATTAATAAAATATTTATTTCGCAATCTTTGTAATTAAAGGGAATTGTACTTAATAAATTCAAGAAATGGAAATGGAAAAAGCTGATGTGAAGATTGAATATTCGCTCAGCATGCCGGAGCCTTCTTCTCATTATTTTGAAATCAAAATAAATATTTCCGGATTACAGGATGAATATTTAGATTTGATACTGCCGGTCTGGCGTCCCGGAAGATATTTTGTGTTTGATTTTGCTTCGGGAGTGCAGGAATTTAATGCCGAAGGCGGAAAAAAGAATTTGCTTGAGTGGAAGAAGAAAGATAAATGCACATGGATAGTTAATACCGCAGGAGAGAAATCAGTTACAGTAAGCTACAAATTGTACGCGAATGAATTTGATTTAAGAACGCGCGGGCTTGACGAACAGCATGCTTTTATAAACCCAACAGCCATTATGATGTATTCAGAAAAGTACAGAAGTAATCCGGTTAAATTGATTGTCATTCCTCACGGTGACTGGCATGTAACAACAGGACTCTCAAATTTCGGGAATGATAAATTTGCTTTCACATCTTCTGGTTATGACTATCTTGCCGATTGCCCTCTCGAAATCGGAAATCAAAAAGATTATTCATTCGATGTTGAAGGTAAAGAACACGTTATATGCTTCTTCGGTGAAGCTGATTATGATATCGAAAAACTAAAAAAAGATTTTACAATAATAATAAAAAAGAATTATGAATTTTGGGGCAGTGTTCCTTATTCAAGATACGTGTTTATCGTCCATTGTACACCAAAGAGCGGCGGAGGAACCGAGCACATTAATTCAACCGTGGTTGGAGTAAGACCGGATGCATTCGGTAAAGAAGAATCATATAAAAATTTTCTCAGGTTGATATCGCATGAATTTTTCCACACGTGGAACGTTAAACAGCTTAGACCGAAGGGCATTACTCCATATGATTTCACAAAAGAAAATTATCTCGAGGAGATTATGGATTGCCGAAGGCGGTACTTCATATTATGACAGCTTTATGCTTTGCAGAACTGGCCAGATAGCATCGATGATATCTTATATGGAAATTACAAAGTCAGTTGAAGAAGACAGAAGACGCCCCGGGAATTTAATTCAGTCACTGGCAGAATCAAGCTTCGATGCATGGGTAAAATTCTGGAAAGGCACTCCGCAAAGCTATGATTCCGAAACAGATTATTACAAAAAAGGAGCAGATGTATCGATGATGCTTGACCTTGCTATCAGGCAAAGTTCCGGAAATAAACATTCTCTTGATGATGTTTATAAAAAAATGTTTGAAATGTTCCCGCTTGGCAAAGGCTATACAAATAAAGATTTCAGGAAAATATGTAAAAAGTATGCAGGTGAAAAAATGCATGATTTCTTTTCTGATTATGTTTACGGAACAAAACCTATCGAATGGGAGAAGTATTTATCTTATGCAGGGTTAGAGCTTAAGGCTGATAAAGATTCAAGTGTTCCGGTTATTGGTATTGTGCTGAATAATTCTGCCGGAAATGCTTTAATAAGCCAGATTCTTCCCGGCTCATCCGCCGATAAAGCAGGGCTTAAAGCCGGTGATGAAATTATTGCAATTGATGGTATCAAGGCGGATTATTCAGTGGTTGAAAAGAAGCTAAAGGAAATGAAAGAAGGTGAAAAAGTCAAGCTTGCCGTTTTTAAAAATAATGAACTTAAAAATTTTAACATTAAGCTTGAAGACAGTAAAGTACCTAAGTATAGGCTTGAAAAATCAGCTAATCCAACTCCATTGCAGAAATCCGTTTATGAGGGCTGGCTTGGTGTAAAATGGGAAAACGGAACAAAATAAAATTTTGCGAGTAAAAAAGGTGTAAATTTAAAAATATGAAAACAAATAGATTATTAGTTATTCTCTCATTTTTAGCAGTTTTTGCAGGCACATTAAAATCTCAGGATGCAAACGGTTCTAATCTTAACCTTTCGCTCTTCGACGGCACGAATTTTTCGTATTCAATCGATGATGCGCAGTCATCCCCATTTGCAGATGAATTTGATATTACAGGGATTTCCGGAGGCAGGCATTACCTTAAAGTTATGGCAGAAACCAACCGAATGAAGAAAACGCCCGATATACTGTTTTGCCGATTATGTGGATATCCCCGCGGGTTACAGCCTGTTTGCTGTCATTGACGAATACGGAAAGTTTTATATTTATAAAAAAATCGAATCGCTTGAATATCACAAACATAAAACGTGGATTCCTGATGAAACCCATAAAGATAAAGACAGGGATAAAGATAAAGATGCATGCAAAAACAAAGTAATGAAGGATGCGGATTTTGCTAACCTGAAAACCGATGTTGCATCGAAATCGTTTGAACAGACCAAGCTTGATATGATTAAACAGGCTGTTGATAATAATTACCTGACAAGCCAGCAGCTAAAAGAGCTGCTTACGCTGTTCAGCTTTGAAGACAGCAAGGTTAATGCTGCAGAATATGCTTATGATAAGATTTGCGATAAACAGAATTTCAGCACGATATATGACGTGTTTTCATTTGAGTCAAGCATATCAAGTATTATCGAGTACATAAAGGGTAAATAGTAAATATATCCCAAAATGGGAGCCGGTGAATCCGGTATTTTAGTTGATTTCACCGTTAATCCTGACATTAGCGACATATGACCGATATATATTAGGGGGTACCCATAGGTAACTAAGTTACCCCTCATATCAATTTCCTCCGTAAAAACAGTAAGTTATCGATAGGTAACTTAAGGTAACTTAAAATCGCATTTTTGTTTCAAACTATTGTTATTAAATAATTTGAATATCAGCTTCTCTTTTTTCATTTTACGGCGACCAAATATGACAAAGAACAACCACAGATAAAAACAGTTCCCCTACACCGGAGGGGTGTCCCGATGTTCATCGGGACGAGGTGGGTATAAACCCTCAATTACAAATATAACTGATTATTTCAGGGAAGTCAAGGGGCATATTCTTATATATGAGGAAAATGCCTAAACCGCAGATTTACGAAGATTTTTATGCAGCGTCGGGAATATTCCCGACGCCACGTTGAAAAATTATTTTATTAAAACCATCTTTTTAGTAACAAAATATTCAGGCGTAGCAAGCTTATAAAAATACACACCTGATGAATATTTTGAGCCATCCCATTCTACCTCGTAGGTTCCTGGTTTTAATGTCTGCTTCACAAGAACATCGATTTCACTTCCTATTACGTCATATATGATTAATTTTACATCACTAAATTCTGATATTTGAAATTTAATTTTAGTCAATGGATTAAAAGGATTCGGAAAATTCTGATAAAGTTTAAAATTTAACGGAACTTTACTTTCAATTTTCTTAACCCCTATAAAATTTGGAGGGAAATTCAACATACTGTCGGTTCTGATAATGTAAATATCACGTAGTGATTGAAGCACATTTAGATCAGAATTTCCCACCAATAAATAGTCATTCTCACCTATCACATAACATCTGTTGAAATATGTATAATCGGCTCCCGCAAACACTTTTGAATTCAAAACATTGCCAAGTGAATCAACGATAATTATTTTCGCATTAAGAGAATCTGGTGAAATTCCTGTGTCCGAAATAGGATACGTTATAATGTATCTATTGGGATTGATAACTTCCAAATCTCTAATCCAGTAGATTGTTTTTGATGAATCTTCAGCAAATACTTTAGTAAAAAGAGTATTCCCGGAAGTATCTGTTCTAATCAAACAAGTTCTTCCTCTAGTTCTGATACCGATAGTGTTATCATATACCACTCCTGTTAATAAGTATCCTTCCGATATTTTTTTAATTGTCATCATATTAATGTAAAAACCAAATAATCTATATTTCTTTTGCCATACAAGTTCTCCGGAGTCATCAACTCTATTTACAATTCCATATCCGGTATCATAAAAAGAATTAAAAAGGTAACCCGCAGCTGCATAACCTGTATTATGTGACTCGCAAAATGAAAAAAATGAACTGCGATATCCTGCTGTAAACTTTTTTAACCAAATTAAATTTCCGGTTGAATCCACATTAATTATGGCTGCATCAGTATAATACGTAGCACCAGCGGCTACAAAACTATTTTGACAAGTATTGATTATTTTATAAAAATCACCTTGCCCTTAAGGATATTGACCGTAGAATTTTTTCCAAACGATATTTCCGTATGTATCTACTTTTAAAGTGTATTGAGGATCTCCAGCAATCACACATCCTCCATCAAGAGTTGGCGTTATTGAGAATGCATCTAAGCTATCTGTTAAAAGTGTCCAAATAGTATCTCCATAAGGATTAAGTTTTAATATTCTGCTTTTATTAACATTCCCAATTGGAATAGATGTAACAATAAAATAATCTTGGTTAGCAGCCTGGCACACATCATATCCAAATTCATCTCTTCCGGGAATCGGTTGTAGATAAACTCTCTGCCATGTAATCGACGGCTGGGCATAACAATTAACAACAAACAACAAACAATTAAAAATAAACATGTAAAATATTTTTTTCATATCTGGTTTAAATAGCTTAATAAAAACCGTGATACAGATAAATAATGAAGTTTAACGGTGATAATTGCATTATATTTACGGCGGGTGGTTATCGCGGCGCCTTCCGTGTGATGTTTTCATTTGCATATCCTTTCTTTAAATAGAAATTTTAAAAATTCTATTTTTCAGTCATCAAAAATGTTGTTGGTGAGAACACCAACAACTGGGTTAAAATTTCTGATTTCCCAAGGGTATTGTATAGGTTGTGCAAAAGAGTTAAAATAAACAGTAAAAACCAGAAAAATTAATTTTAATATTTTTAATTTTCGATTTTTCATTTTTAAAACTTAGTTAAACGAACTTTTAAAAAATAAATTAATTAAATAAACTGTATCATCGTTTCTTTGAAATACTTAACGAGTCAAGTTGCTTTTTCATTATTTAACAAGTATAAACTTTTTTGTAATCTGTTTATCTTCGTATATCATTGAATAAAAGTATATACCGCTGGTTAAATTCAGAGCATTATATCGAATCTCTTGATACCCCGCATTAACATATCTATCAAGAACTGATACAATTTCTTTACCTAAAATGTTGTATATATTTATCTGGACGTGGCTCAAATAAGGCACTTCAAAACCAATAACTGTTTCAGAATTGAAAGGATTGGGATAATTCTGTAATAATTTGAACTTTGTTGGTAATTTTTAATTATGATTTATAATTCCGTTGGGTTCATGTATTGTAGCTGACCAGATTTGTCCCGGATAAGCACCACACCAAACTTTAAGTTTTTGAAATGAACATAAACTCCAAAATTCCGCATTTGCTGTGTTATCAACAACCCAATTGTTACCGCCATTACTTGTGAATAGTATGATACCAACAAGTGAAGCAGCCGATCCGCTATCAGAGGATATGAATTCAACATCATTAATTTGTGGATATTCGTACTGTGTAACAGGATTATTCTGGAAAAACCAATTTAAGCCGCCATTAGTAGTTTTATATATATTTTTTTTATCCAAATTACCTGCTCCTATCCAGCCGGTACTGTCATTTGCAAACACGATACTTGATAACCAATTGGCTCCATTTTGTGTTGGTGGTATACTTGAGTAGAAGTTTATGAAATTTAATCCGCTATTTGTTGTTTTTATCAAGATGTTTGAACCACATGCCCACCCAGTATTTGAATTTAGCCAGTACTGGTTAAGCAGTTCCGTATCATACGTTGTTGAAACAAATACTTCATCCCAATTTACACCGCTACTCGTAGTTTTTAATACATATCCAATTCCTATATTTTTCTCGCCAACTATAAACCCGGTGTTTTCATTAAAAAAATGCACCTTTCTAAAAACAGCAGGAAATTCATAATCTTGTACAATCCAGTTAACTCCTCCATTAATCGTTTTTTCTTATTGTTCCCCCGATTCCAACAACCCAACCGGTATTCCTGTTTATAAAATCTACACCTCCCATATAATTTGAAGTATCCAAATGAAGATGTATCCCAGCTAATTCCACCATCAGTAGTTCTTGCAACGCCGTTCCCAGTATAAGTAGCCCAACCGTACATTAAATCAACAAAAGATATATCGGTAAAAGTATAAGGAAAAGGGAACTGGTAATACTGCCAGTTAAAAATGCTATCTATTGTAAATGGTGGTCTATTATCTAATTTTATTGAAGAGTTACCCAGCATCATAACATTATATTCAGGGTTATAATCAATCGTATTTCCGTTCCATTTCGCTAAATACTGGCTGTAGCAACTGACTGTAACTGACAAACAGATAAAAATAAATATGTAGATTATTTTTTTCATTGTGGTTTATATTATTATTTAGTCCAACTTAGAGTAATCAAGTAAACTAAAATAACAAAAATATATTTACGGCGGGTGGCAATCGCGGCGCATTCCGTGTGATGTATTATTTGCATATCCTTTCCTTAAATAGAAATTTAAAAAATTCTATTTTACAGTCAGCAAAATACAGTTTACTCTCCGATGTAAATCGGAGCAGGCCGATTCACATCGAAGCAGTATATTTACACCGGCATTGCACCGTGTACTACCCTTTACATCCACTAGAAGGTCTCGTTACAAAATTACAGACGTGTTTTAGAGTTGTCAAGATATAAATATGCCCTCTCCTTCGGGGAGGGATGGGAGGGGTCGTAATAAAAATACAAAATCACAGAATTGACATTTATTAAAGTTCCAATAGAAGTGTTAAGGTAATGTTTTTTATATAGATGTGTGAAAAAAGCCCCCTGAATAAAATATCAGAGGGCTTTTTTATTTTATAAAATCTCCCGGACAAGTCGGGAATGATAAGCACTTTAAAAGGAGAAATAAAACCCGACTTCTTGGAGGCGAGCATCGTCCGGGATACTCTTAACAACTTTATAAAAGAACAAAAATATTGCATTGTGCGGTAAGCGGGTTTCGAACCCGCAAGCCTTACCGGCTTACCGATATCAAAATTCATGAGCAGTAGGAGGAAAAGGAGCAAACGAGCCAGCCTATATTCCAAATATGAATTATGATATCAAGCAGCGTTTTCCGTTTTCGCTATTACCGCATTTTAATTACTTATTATACTTCTTATATTATAACCCTTCAATTTCTTTTTGGGTTTCAGCTAATACGAAATGTTTAATAGAATTTAATCAATATACAATGGAATACCTATACAGCGCTTTATTTATTATGTGTTTAAGAATTATGGATGTTACAGTAGGTGTAACACGAACGCTTGTAGTTGTGCAAGGCAGAAAATATACAGCCGGAGCTTTGGGATTTGTTGAAGTTACAATATGGGCATTTGCAATAAGGCACATTATGCTGAATCTCGATAATATCTGGAATGTATTCGGATATTCAACCGGTTTTGCAATAGGTAATGTACTTGGGATAACAGTTGAACAGAAATTCGGCTTTGGATTTGTGCTGATTTATGTTGTATCAATGCATTATACTGATAAAATTGCTGATGCGCTGAGAAATAATAAATTTGGAGTAACGATACTTCCGGGAGAAGGAGGCAGGGGAGGAGTCGCGATACAGGTTCTGCTCATCCCGAGAAAAAGACAGAGAGAAGCAATAGAAATAATAGAAAATATAGACCCGAAAACCTTTATATCAGTCCAGCAGGCGATACCCTACAGGGGCTATATAAGACAGGGGAAATAAATTACTGAAGGTTCTCTTTACTGGTGCCTGTCCAGTTTATTAATCCATCCTGAACATCTTTGGAAAGTCTTGACCACCGAAAACCTCGGAGGATTTGAGCTTTCTTCATCACCGAACAGCACATACCAGTTTCCGGTATCTTTATCTCTTATATCAACAACGACAGTATATCTTTCCAGTTTGGGGCTGATACCCAAATCATCCTGCAGCTTAACAAAAATCGGCGCATCGTCAGCATCGGCGTATATTTTGAAATATTTCCATTTCTTTACGCCCGGTTCTTTTACTTTTTTGGAAGATGAGCAGTTGAGAGAAAATATAAATAGAGCTGCGAGTAGAATATATAATAATGTTTTATTGGATTTCATATATGGGAGTGACAAATAAATTTAATTAGTTTCTGAAATTAGTTTTTCAATTATATCTGTTGTTTTGATTCCGTCAGCTTCAGCGTTGAAGTTTGTAATGAGCCTGTGCCTTAAAACGGGAAGCGCTACTTTTTTAACATCATCAATTTCGGGAGTAAACCTGCCGTATAGTATTGCATTGGTTTTTGCTCCAAGAATCAGATACTGAGATGCTCTGGGACCTGCACCCCAGCTGAGCCAGTCCTTTATGTATTGCGGTGATTGAGGGTTTGTTGGTCTGGTTTTGTTTACAAGGTTTACGGCATACTTAACAACATTATCTGCAACCGGAACTCTTCTTACGAGGTCCTGCAAACTTATAATTTCGTTTTTCTTAAGTACAATACTAAGCTCCGGAACATACATACTGGTTGTATATTTTATAATATCCATTTCCTCCGCAAGGCTTGGGTAATCCAGCCAAACGTTAAACATAAACCTGTCGAGCTGCGCTTCCGGGAGGGGATAAGTGCCTTCATGTTCTATAGGGTTCTGAGTAGCAAGCACATAAAACGGCTCATCAAGCGTATAAGTATTTCCTGCAGCGGTTACCTTGTGCTCCTGCATTGCTTCAAGCAGGGCTGATTGTGTTTTAGGAGGTGTCCTGTTAATTTCATCAGCAAGAATCATATTTGCAAAAACGGGACCTTTAATAAACTTAAAGTTTTTTGTTCCCGAAGAAAGATTTTCTTCCAATATTTCGGTGCCGGTAATATCGGATGGCATTAAATCAGGAGTAAACTGAATCCTGCTGAATTTTAATTCCAGCACTTCGGAAAGTGTTTTAATGAGTAAGTGTTTTTGCGAGTCCGGGTACGCCAACCAGGAGGCAATGCCCCCGTGAAAGTATTGCGATTATTATCTGGTCAATAATGTTTTCCTGGCCGATTATAACTTTGGATACTTCCTTTTTTAATTCAGAATATTTCTGATTAAGGTATTTTACAAGTTCAACATCGTTAATATTTTTTGAATCGACGTTTCCGCTGCCTTGAATAGAAACAGGGCTTTTGGCTGTTGTTTTTTCCTGCATTAAATTTTCCTTATTATAAATTACTGTTTAATCTTTTCGTCGGCATCATAAACTTTTACATCCTTAATTAGCGAGAGTTTATCTTTTATCTGCTTTGAGTTTCCGGAAACAACAATATAAAGCGAATCAGGGTGAATATATTTTCTTGCAGCGTTCAGGATATCTTCTTTAGTCAGGTTGTTGATACTGCTTATATACTTATTGTACCAGTTCTTTGGTAAATCATAAAGTTTTAGGTTAATTACTCTTGTTGCAACAGAATTTGCGGTTTCAAGCTGAAGCGGGAATAACCCGGTTAAGTAATTTTTCACAGTCTGCAGTTCTTCATCCGAAACTTCGGCTGAAACCATCCTTTTAAGCTCATCAATTATCAATGTTATTGATGAGTCTGTAACTGCATTCCTGACATCCGTATCTACAGAAAAATCACCCGGGTGAATTCTGGGACTGAAACTGCTTCTTGCGCCGTATGTGTAGCCGTGTTTCTCCCTCAAATTTATGTTAATTCTTGAACCGAAATATCCTCCTAAAATTGTATTCATTACTGTTACTGCAACAAAGTCAGGATTGTTCCTGGCAATTCCGATGTGACCTATTCGTAAATTTGATTGTACTGCTCCCGGTTTATCCACGAGATATATGTAATTATTTGAATATTCTTCCGAATCTCCTGAAACTTCTATATTTGAATCAGCTGCAGTTATTGAATTTTTCTGCCAGCTGCCGAATTTGCTTTCTACAATTTTCAGGGCTTCTTCAGGTGATATAGCGCCAACAAATGCCAGTATAAGATTGGACGGGAGATAATGTTTATCATAAAAGCCGGTAATGTCTTCACGTGTTATTTTTTCAATGCTTTGCTCGGTGCCTTCCTGCGGGATGAGCATAGGGTGAACCCTCGAAAACTACTTTGTTAAACATCCTGTCACTTAGAGTACCGGCGTCGTCTTTGCCCTGCATTATTGTTGCAACCCTTTGTTCTTTAACGCGTCCTATTTCATTGTTGTCAAATACCGGATTCAGAACAACATCAGCAAGAACGTCTATTCCTTTATCAAGATATTTTCTTAATATTGAAAGAGATACATAGCTTCCGTCCCAATCACTTCCTGATGACAGGTTTCCGCCGAGGAAATCGATGTCTTCGGCTATCTCTGTTGCACTGCGCTGTTTTGTTCCTTTTGTCAGAAGTTCAGCTGTTAATGAAGATACTCCGTAACTATTTTCATCAAAATATGAACCTGCATTTTTGAAAACCAGTCTGACTGAAACGGACGGTATTTTATGATTTTCAATAACAAGCAGGTTAATTCCGTTGCTTAATGTTGTATCGTAGTATTCCGGGAATTCCATATCCTTGGGCGGTCCCGGCTTGGGGGCTTTAGTTCTATCGAGTATTTCGTCTTGTGACTTTGCCAATTGTGTTATTGATAATGTTAATATTATAAAAAAAATTGCTTTACAGAATTGAACTTTCATTGCATTATTTTTTCGGGAGGTATATTAATGTAACCTTATTATTGTTGTTTATGTATTCTTTAATGCAACGGTTAATATCATCTGCTGTAACCGAAATATAATTTTCAATATTTGTATTAATTAATCCCGGGTTATTATAAAAAGTCTTGTAGTGAGCAAGCATATCGGCTTTTGAAAGAATATATTGTTTTCTGTAATGGGTTTTAGTTTCTATTCGGTTCTTTGCCTTCTGAAGTTCTTTTTCCGTTATTCCGTTGAGTATTAAATCATTAATCATTATGTCAATTTCTTTCTCTCCCCGGGATGCCTCAATACCGGGCAGAAGTATTGCATAGAGATAAAATACTCCGGCGAATTCTTTCCCGTCTGCCCAGCATCCGACTTCGGCTGCAATTTGTTTATCATAAACGAGGTTTTTGTACAGCCTTGAGCTGTCTCCGCTTGAAAAAACTTCCGAGAGCAATTCGAATGCGTAATATGCTTTCGAATTTTCGCGGGGTATCCGGTATCCTATAAATATACCCGGGAACTGGATTTTGTCTAATACAGTATCATTTATTTCTTTGAATGAAGATAGCTTTGGGTTCCCGTTTCTTTGAAACTGCAATCCATGTTTGATGCCGCCAAAGTATTTTTCTACGAGATTCATTGTTTCCGTTTCTTCAAAGCTTCCGGTTATTGATAATACTGCATTGTTTGGGGTGTAAAATTTACTAAAGAAAGATTTTACGTCATCCAGGCTTGCTTTTTTAATATCCTCAACAAATCCTATAGTATCCCAGCCGTATCCTGAATCGGGAAATAGTCTCGGCGCAAATTCAATACTCACAGAGCCGTACGGGCGGTTATCAAAATTTTGTTTCTTTTCCTCAATAACTACCTTTTTTTGCGTTTCGAGGCTTTTCTTATTAACAACGCATTCAAGCATTCTGTCCGATTCCAGCCATAAGCCAAGCTCAAGCTGATGTGAGGGCAGCAGCAGGTAATAGTTAGTTTTATCTTCGGTGGTATATGCATTATTTTCCCCGCCTGCGAGATTTGACAGTCTTTCATACTCACCCTTGGGCAGGTTAGCCGAACCTTCGAACATAAGGTGCTCAAATAAATGTGCGAATCCTGTTTTGCCGGTTTCTTCATCTTTTGAGCCAACATGGTAACAAATGTTTATTGCAACAGACGGAATGGAATGGTCTTCTGAAAGAATTACATTCAGACCGTTTCCCAATTTATATTCTTTAAACTGTGTATCTTCTGCCTTACTGCTTGTACTTGCAGCGGTATGATTTAACTGTTTCTTTTTTGTATGAATCATTTTTTCTCCGGAAGATAATACAGCACAACACGGTTATCTTTGTTTAAATATTTTTCTGCAGCATGGTGAATGTCTTCCAGCGTTGTATTTTGATAATTTTGAATTTCGGAATTAATCATCCCTGTGTTTTTAAAATATGTCCAATAGAAAGCCAGTTGGTCTGCAATCCCCATCATTGATTGCTGCCTGTTAATAAATTGGGTTTCCCATTTATTTTTTGCTTTTTCAAGTTCATGTTCGGTTATTTTTCCTGATTTTATTTCTTCCATCTGTTTATCAATATGGTTTTCTATTTCTGCAAGGTTTGAATTCTGCAATCCGGTAGCGGAAACAATAAACAGACCTGCCAGCTCAAGGTCCCAGTTGAATGAAAAAGCTGATTTAGCCAGTTTGCTGTCATACACCAGGTCTTTATAAAGTCTCGAGCTTTTTCCATCCGAAAGTACAGATGCTAACAGATTTAAGGCGTACTCGTCTTTTGATTTTACTCCCGGAACCTTGTAACCTATATAAATCGCAGGGAGCTGGACATTATCAAATACGGTATCTTTTATATCTATCCCACCGTATGAATTTTTGGGAAACTGTTCAGGCTTTGTCTCGGATGGTTTCAAATCACCGAAGTATTTTTTTACAAGTTCCATGGTTTTCCCGTAATCAATATCTCCGGCAATAACAAGTACAGCGTTATTGGGGGCATAAAATCTCTTATAGAAATTTTGGGCGTAGCTTAAGCCGGCATCATTCAAATCCTGCATACTGCCTATTGGAATCCATCCGTATTCTGAACCTTTATAAGCATCTTTAAAAAGATAATAAAATCTTGAGCCGTATGGAACGTTATCGTACCGTTGGCGCTTTTCTTCTTTTACTACTTCTCTCTGGTTATCAAAATTCTCCTGTGTTACATTCAGTGTACTCATCCTGTCTGATTCAAGCCAGAGGACAAGCTCAAGAGCATTTGAGGGAACGGTTTCAAAATAATTTGTTCTGTCCTGATTAGTTGTTCCGTTTAATGTACCTCCTGCTTTCTGTATGTAACTGAAATGCTCGGCTTTGCCAACATGTGCGGAACCCTGGAACATCATATGCTCAAATAAATGAGCGAATCCGGTACGGTTTGTATCTTCATTTTTTGAACCTACATGGTACCATATATCAACACTAACAAGAGGATTTGAATTGTCACGGTGGAGAATAACATGTAATCCGTTCGGAAGGTTATATTCTTTAAATTCTATTTTTTCCGTATTTGCCGGGCTTAATTGGTATGAGACTAGAGTCATTATTATTATAAAAGCGATATATTTTAAGTGCATAAACCTCAAAATACTAAAAAATGCGCCTATTAAAAAGCATTAAAAATAACACTTTGAGAACTTCATTAGTAAGCCTACTATTAATCAACAAATTATATTAAATTAATGTTGTACAAGAGACTTAATTATAACTAACCTATTGAAAAACAAGTTTCATATTCTATTGAGCCAATTCGATTTAATGCAAAAACAATAGGTTAACGAGTTTATATAGTTTTTTTTAAAAAAAATTCATATACTATTGAAAAATAGGGAAATATTTTATGTCTCGAACTTATTAAGTTCCTCAAGATTTGTTCTTTTAATTTTTACTACTTATTTTCTGTTGGTAAATAGCGGTTACCACTACTTGATTGCGTCAATAATAATTGTTTTGATTTGGCTTACCGATATTCTAGACGGCTACTTAGCAAGAAAGAGAAATGAAGTAAGCGAACTCGGCAAGATAATTGACCCGCTGGCAGATAAAGTTACTGTGATAACAATAACTTTAATTCTTCTTTTTCAGGGAATTATACCGCTTTGGTTTTTTATAATTATAATGTTACGAGATTTATTGATACTCTCAGGCGGTTTGTATATTAAACAACAAAAAGGTATTGTGGTACAATCTAACATGATTGGCAAGCTTACGGTATTTATTATCGGTTTTACCCTGCTTAACTCAATTTTAATTGCACAGTTCACATTACCCGGAGAAAACAATTTATTTTTATATCATATTGAAAAACTGGAACTTTATTGGAAATTCTTGATTTTAGTAAGTATAACAATGTCTGTTATTTCATTAATTTCTTATTTACAGAAATTTGTGAAAACAATTTCAAATTAAACAACTAAATTATTCGGAGGTCAAAAAATGAACTCAAGCACAAATGAAAACCAAAAAGCTCGTGTTAAGACCCTTACCAAGAAAGATATTGAAATGAAAATTGTTCAGAAATTTGAAGGTAAAAAATTAACCGAGAAGGCTGTTGTTGATGCTCTGTTTGATTCTATAAGAGAGCTGTTAATGACTGCTAATCCGGACCTGAGAATTGAAATCAGAGATTTCGGCGTGTTTGAAATTAAAACAACCAAACCGAAACCAAAGGCAAGAAACCTTAAGACCGGCGAGTTTGTGTATGTTCCTGCCAGGAAAAAAATTCATTTCAAAGCCGGAAAACTTCTTAAGGAATTTCTCAAAAAACCTCTTACCTGAAAATATTTTTTGTCTGATTTTTGAACTGAATTTATTTCTTAAGTTTTGGAAAATATTGTTAAGGCAAGCGGCAGAGTTATGGGTATTGACTATGGCTCTGTAAGGATAGGAATTTCATTAAGCGATGAAACGGGTTCTATAGCCTTCGGCAGGGAAGCGGTTTTAAATAATAAGGACTGTCTGAAGAAAATTACAGGGCTTATAACTGATAACGGAGTGCGCCGGGTAATACTTAGGATATCCTCTTAATCTAAAAGGCTCAAAATCCGCACAGACTCTTGAAACGGAAGACTTCGAGAAAAAGATGCGGGATTTTCTGAATTCAAATATCGGTAAAGATGTTATTGAGATTATTCGATGGGATGAACGATTTACCTCAAAGATGGCGCAAAGCTCGATGATTGAATCCGGAATGAAAAAGAAAAAAAGACAGGATAAATCAAACCTTGATATAATTTCTGCAGCATTGCTGCTTCAGAGTTACCTGGACAGCTTAGTCAAATAACAATTGTTCTTTCGATTCAATTTTTTTAGTTTTGTGCTATGCAGCTCTTTGAATTACACGAGATAATTGAAAATGGGGAAAACGGTACCGTTGAATTTAAACGAAAGTTTTCCTCCCCTGAGAAAATAGCCAAAGAAATGATTGCTTTTGCCAATACTAAGGGAGGCTGTATCTTATTTGGAATTGATGATGACAGGTCAGTAGTCGGAGTCGAGAGCGAAAAAGGCGAAATTGAGCTCATAGATATGGCAGCAAAGTTCTTTTGCAAGCCCGAAATTAAGTATGATATAGAAATTCTTCCCATTTACCGAAAAGACGTAGTTGCCGTAATCATTCCCGAAAGCAAAACAAAACCCCATAGACTGATTGAAAACGGAAAAGATGATAATGACCCCTACAGAGTTTATATCAGGATTAAAGATAAATCCGTATTAGCATCTAAAGAAACTGTCAGAGTACTCAGAAAATCCCGTCCGGATTCACCGCCGCTAATAATAAACCTTACTGATAAAGAAAAAGCACTTCTGGATTATCTTTCAACACACGAGAAAATTACTATGAAGGAGTTTAAAGAGCTTCTTAATATATCCAACCGCAGAGCAAGCAGAATATTGGTTAATCTTATTAGAGCTGAACTAGTGCGTCAGCACACCACTGAAAAAGAGGATTTTTACACACTTAGCTGAAACTTTTTCTTCTTTATTTCTATTTTTAATATATAGTTGTTTGCCTCATTCTGATTATTCCGGTACGCCTTTTCTCCACATTCCAGGATGGCGTTAATCATTAAATAAAATTAAATATTAACCACCATGATAAACCCTGGAAAATATATTCAATATATACTTCCTCTAATTTTGCTGTTTTCAATCGATTTTTCCTTTTGTGACGGTTTTAATTCAATCTCTTCGGTAAACGGAGCAACCATGTGGATTGTAGGTCCCAATGGAGGTATTTACCGTTCTGTTGACGGGGGTCAAACCATTGTAAACCATTCTTTTGGTACAGTAAATTACAATGATGTATTTTCAAGGCTTTTATATTTATGGATAGTTGGAGATGGAGGCACTTTGCTTTTAAGCACAAATGTAGGAGCTTCATTTACTCAATACAATATTGCCAATGGTGAAAATATTAAATCGGTATTTTTTATTGATGATAATACCGGATGGATTGCATGTGATAACGGGGGGATTTTTAAAACTACAAATGGCGGTATAAACTGGAATGTGCAGAATTCATCTGTAAACAGCAATCTATACTGCATAAAATTCATTGATGCATCAACCGGTATTGCCTGCGGGAATAACGGGACTCTTGTTGTATCAACAAACGGAGGATTGAACTGGGACCTTTCTCCAATACCAGTTTCAAAAGATTTGTTATCTGCAGATATTTCAGAAAATACAATCATTGCTTCGTGCACCGATGCAATAGTACTTAAGTCAACAAACCTTGGAAGTTCATGGAGCATTATTGATTACAGGATTGCCGTGAAATCGGATGTGACTTCAATTCAGATGATTAATGCAAATAAATATTATTCATGCGGCATCGGGGGATTCATCAGGTTATCAACTGACGGCGGTAATACATTCGAATTTCAGAATAATCCTGCATGGGTTGACCTGAATAAATTGTATTTTTATGACTCAACCCGCGGATGGGCTCTCAGCAAAGATACAAAGATTGTTCTCCGGACAACCAATGGAGGAAATACATGGCTTATGCCGGGTGGAACAGTACAGTCATTATCATGGGTTATGAAAGTTCCTCTGGCTTACTACACTTCATCAGGAAATGATTTTTATCAGAGCCGGTGGAATAAAAAAGAAATTTTTATTACAAAATCAAATACAGTGATGCGCTCTCTTGATATCGGCGAAACCTGGTCACAGGTTGGAACGGCTATGCCTTATGGAAGTGTTTCCAACTCATTTTTTGTATCACCTAAAGATACTAATGTCTTCCTCGTTGCAATCGATTCAATTGACCAGGTTACACGGTAAAGTACTGCGCTCTACGGATTACGGCCAGACATGGGCTGCAACGTTTTCCGGCAACAGGTCTTCAGACGGGACACCAATGGCAATGGACCCGAATCATTCCGATACGGTTTATTACGGGCCCACTGATTCATCTTTGTTCCGTTCCACAGATTTCGGTTTGACATGGAGCGCGGTTAGCCCCAGGCATTTTGATAATGTCTGTTCTATTAAAGTTCTTGAAGGCAATTCAAATGTAATAATGGTGGGTGGTGCGGGTACACAGCAATCTTTTGTATCACATCTGGTTCGTTCAACTGATTTCGGAACAACCTGGACTGTAGTCGATTCAAATTCAGGTTATTATCCTGAGGTGCCATCAGTTGTTAGTTCACAGCTAAGCCCCGTTCTGTACTGCGCGCAATACAGAGGTGATTATGGCGGTGTAAAAAGGTCATTGGATAATGGAGTATCATGGAGTAACATAAATATTGATAATGATGTTTGGGGAATGGATATCGCTAAAGATGACCCGAATGTTTTTGTATATGCCGACTGGGGTTCTTCGCCTGGCATATACAGCATATATTTCTTATGATAGAGGTGTGCATTTTTCAGCGCTGCCGGTAATAAACCAAATCGGGAATTTTGCTGTTTATTTTTATAACAGAAGCACATTGTTTCTTCAGCAGCCGCAGGGATATTATAAATTGAGAGCGGATATAAGCATTCCAATTGGTATTCAATCAATTTCAAGTGAAGTACCGGCGCAATTTTCACTTGAACAAAATTATCCTAACCCGTTTAATCCGTCAACCAATATAAAAGTAAATATTCCGAAATCATCGAGCGTTAAGTTAACGGTTTTTGATATTCTTGGCAGGGAATCAGCCGTTCTGCTGAACGGAAAACTTGGAGCTGGGATATTCAATGTAACATGGGATGGAGCAGGATTCCCCAGCGGAGTTTATTTTTATAAGCTGGAAACAGATGGTTTTGCTGAAACGAAGAAGATGGTATTTATTAAAATAGTTGAAAGTTGAAATTATTTTAACATATTTTTAGTTTAATTTTACAGATAATATAGCTATATTTGCTAATCGGGGTGCTCTTGAAAAAGAAGGGCTGAGATTAAACCCTTGTACCTGATCCGGATAATGCCGGCGTAGGAAAATGAAAAAAAATTTTCAAAACCGCTTATCCTTTGAAGTAAAGGGTGGGCGGTTTTTATTTATAGGAGCCCTGAGCGGAGTCGAAGGGCAAAGCCAAAATGCTGAGTTAACGAAAGCAAGCCCTGAGCGGAGTCGAAGGGCAAATACTAAAAAAGCAATAAGTATTATTAAAAAATAACTAAGGGGTTAAAATGCAGAATAAAAATAACCAGAATGGAAACGGAACAAGCGCTAATGGCAATGTCTCAAATAACGGTAAAAAGGAATTTCTTCCTAACTCAAAAAAAATTTATGTTCAGGGCAGGCTGTTTCCTGATATCAGGGTTCCCTTCCGTGAAATTAAAGTAACTCCAACACATTTACCTGACGGGAAAATTGAGGAGAATGATTCGGTTATTTCTTATGACCCGAGCGGTCCATGGGGAGATGATAATGCTGAGTGTGATGTCCGCGAGGGACTTCCCGCAATCCGTTACGAATGGATAAAATCGCGGGCCGATGTCGAAGAATACGAAGGACGGGATGTTAAACCCGAAGACAACGGCTACCTTACAGAAGGTTTCGAAGAGTATGCAAGCAACTGGCAGAAAGAAAAAAATAAAGGAGAGAAGTTCCCCGGTTTGAAGCGCAAAACACTGCGCGCTAAGAAAGGAATGAACGTTACCCAGCTTCACTATGCTAAGAAGGGAATTACTTACTCCCGAAATGGAGTACATCGCAATCCGTGAAAACCTGGGACGGGAAAAGGCAATCGAAATAGGTTTGAAGGATAAGAAAATGCAGAACTCGCTTTACTGGCAGCACAAAGGTATGTCATGGGGAGCAAATATTCCGGATTTTATTACTGCCGAATTTGTAAGAGATGAAGTTGCTGCCGGACGCGCTATCATTCCTGCAAACATAAATCACCCCGAAAGCGAACCCATGATTATCGGGCGTAACTTCTTAGTTAAGATTAATGCTAATATCGGTAACTCCGCCGTTGCTTCATCGATTGATGAAGAAGTTGAAAAAATGCGCTGGGCTACAAAATGGGGAACCGATACAGTAATGGATTTATCCACAGGCAAAAATATACATGATACCAGAGAATGGATTATACGCAACTCGCCTGTTCCGATTGGCACAGTGCCGATTTACCAGGCGCTTGAAAAAGTTAACGGCAAAGCCGAAGATTTAACATGGGAAATTTACAGAGATACATTAATTGAACAGGCTGAACAGGGTGTAGATTACTTCACAATACATGCCGGTGTATTACTCAGGTATATTCCTATGACGGCTTACCGCTCATGCGGGATAGTTTCCCGCGGAGGAAGTATTATGGCTAAGTGGTGCTTAGCTCACCATAAGGAAAATTTTCTCTATACCAACTTCCGCGAGATTTGCGAAATAATGAAGACTTATGATGTTTCGTTTTCGCTGGGTGACGGACTGCGCCCCGGCGCAATTGCGGATGCAAACGATGAAGCGCAGTTTGCAGAGCTTTATACATTGGGTGAGCTCACAAAAATTGCGTGGGAATACGATTGCCAGGTTATGATTGAAGGACCAGGCCATATCCCGATGCATATGATTAAAGAAAATATGGATGCAGAGCTTCAGCACTGTTACGATGCGCCGTTCTATACATTGGGCCCGCTTACAACCGATATTGCTCCAGGGTATGACCATATCACAAGCGCAATAGGCGCTGCTATGATTGGCTGGTACGGATGCGCTATGCTGTGCTATGTTACCCCGAAAGAACACCTCGGCTTGCCTGATAAAAAAGACGTTAAAGACGGAGTGATTACATACAAGATTGCTGCTCATGCTGCTGATTTGGCAAAGGGGCATCCCGGCGCGCAGATTCGCGATAATGCTTTATCGAAGGCAAGATTTGAATTCCGCTGGGAAGACCAGTTTAATCTTTCACTTGACCCTGATACGGCGCGTGAGTTCCACGATGAAACACTGCCGGCTGAAGGAGCAAAGCTCGCGCATTTCTGCTCAATGTGCGGACCGCATTTCTGTTCGATGAAAATAACTGAGGATGTCAGGAAATATGCTAAAGAACATAACCTGAAAGAAGATGAAGCATTAAAAGCAGGGATGGAAGAACGAAGCCATGAGTTTGTTGAAAAAGGCTCTGAAATTTACGTAAAATAAAATTTAATTGATTAAGATAAAAAAAGTTAAATCCAATGATTTCAAAAAGCTTGTTGAGCTTATCAAAAAATTATTGGTTGAGCTTGGCGATGAAGCGTCGGAAATTGAAAAGATTAATGAAAAAAAGATTATTGCTGAATTGAAGAAAAGCAGTACTAAGCACCATGCTTATTTTGCGGTTGACGAAAATGAAGTTATTGGCATAATAACAATTGCAGTAATATATGCAGTTTATGCAGGCGGTGATATCGGTGTTATTAATGAAATGTACGTGAATCCTGATTACAGAAGCAAAGGTATTGGTAAATTGCTGGTTGATAAAGCAAAAGAACTTGCAAAAGAAAAAGGATGGCAGCGTATAGATGTAACCGCTCCAACCGAGCATAAATGGGTCAGGACGGTGAAATTTTATGAAAAGCAGGGCTTTAAATTTACGGGACCAAAGCTAAAATATAATTTGTAGTAAAGGATTTTTCACCGCAGAGTCGCTGAGGCACTGAGTTTTTTAAAATTTAATTTTAAAAACTCTAAAGGAGAAATAATTGAAAACGAATGATGAGCTTAATGAATTAACGGGTCAAATATTAGATTCCTGTATTGCTGTTCACAAAGAAATGGGACCCGGTTTACTTGAATCTGTTTATGAATTATGTCTGATGAAAGAACTTGAATTAAGAGGTATTGAAGCAAAAAATCAAGTCCAGATTCCATTGTTTTATAAGGGATGTGAACTATCGAAAGATTTTAGAATAGATGTTTTGGTTGAGAATGAAGTTGTTGTTGAAATAAAATCGTGCGAACGTATGATGCCGGTTTTTGAAGCACAAATAATTTCTTATTTAAAACTGGCGGATAAACGTGTTGGTGCTCTTGTGAATTTTAATGAAAAATTATTGAAGACTGGATTTAAAAGATTTGTCAATCAATTTTAATAATCTCTGCGTCTCAGCGTCTCTGCGGTAAATGTAATAATTATGAACAATAAAATATCAATAATCGGCGGGGGAGTAATTGGACTCTCACTCGGCTGGCAGCTTGCAAGAAAAGGCGCTGAAGTTGAAATATTCGAGCGTGATTTAGCAGGCAAAGGCGCCGGGTGGGTTGCTGCCGGAATGCTTGCTCCTCAGGCAGAAATGGGTTTTGAGGAAATCGAGTTGTTTAATCTCTGCACTAAAAGCCTTGAGATGTATCCGAATTTATTAAAAATTGAAGGAAGACAGCGGAATAGATGTAAAGCTTGATAAATGCGGAACACTGCTTGCAGGATTTGACCGCGATGATATGGAAAGGCTGAGAAGGTTCTATGATTTCCGTGAGAGAGTTAATATGCCTGTAAAATGGCTTACCGGAACCGAAGCAAAAGAGTTTGAGCCGATGCTTTCGCCAAAATGCACATGCGGAATCTGGATTCCCGATGATGCGCAGGTTGAAAACCGTGATATGCTAAATGCACTGATGGCTGCTTTCAAAAAGCGCGGAGGAAAATTACATGAGATTGCTAATGTGAAATCGGTTAAAATAGAAAATGGCAGGGTTAATGGAATAACCGTAAATGATAAAGTCCTCACCGCTTCAATAGTTGTTGTTGCAGGCGGCGCATGGTCAAAACAGATAGAGGGGATTCCAGAAAATGTGCTTCCTCCGGTTAGACCTGTTAAAGGACAAATTATGTCACTTAGGATGGAAGGTGATAACAGGGTAACACATGCAATCAGGGGACGTGATGTTTATCTTGTTCCCAAAGCTGACGGAAGACTGATTGTCGGTGCAAGCAATGAAGAAATGGGATTCGATACAAATCCCACAGCGGGCGAAATTTACCGTCTGCTTGAAAGAGCATGGGAAACAGTGCCCGGGATATACGAATACCCGATACAGGAAATACAGGTCGGCTTGAGACCGGGAAGCCGTGACCATGAACCGATAATAGGTGATTGCGATGTAGAAGGATTGTATTTTGCTACAGGTCATTACAGAAACGGAATATTGCTGACTCCAATAACAGCTTTTGAGTTATCTGAATGGATTATTTCCGGGAAAAAATCCGAAACATTGAAAGAATTTCAGCTATCAAGATTTTACAAGGAGGAAGTGCGATGAAAATTAAAGTTAACGGAGAAGAAAAATTTTTAAACAGCGAAATGTGTTTGAAGGATTTGATTCAGATTGAATTAAATTCCGGTGAACCTAAAGGTGTTGCAGTGGCTGTGAATGAATTTATTGTGCCGATGCAAAAGTGGGGAGATACGATGGTTAAAGAAAACGATTCGGTAGAAATTGTCCACGCTGTTCAGGGAGGATAAGATATAAATTACAAATGTCAAATTACGAATTTCAAATTGTGATAACTGAAAATGAATAACTTAGAAATAGCAGGACAGAAATTTAAATCACGGTTAATATTGGGGACATCGCGCTATCCCAATCCGAATGTTATGCTCGAAGCGCTTGAGGAAAGCGGAACAGAAATGGTAACTGTTTCAATCCGCCGCCTGAATTTAAAAAGCGGTAAAGGTCAGGAAAATTTTCTTGATATGATTGACCGCAGGAAATATTTTATTTTACCTAACACAGCAGGCTGCTATACTGCCAAAGAAGCGGTATTAACCGCACAGCTTGCCCGCGAAGCATTACAGACGAACTGGGTTAAGCTGGAAGTAATCGGTGATGATGAAACTTTATTCCCTGATGTGCCGGAACTATCTAAAAGCAGCAGAACAGCTTATTGCGGACGGATTTACAGTGCTGCCTTACAGCAATGACGACCCTATTACATGCAAAAAGCTGGCTGATATGGGATGCGCTGCCGTTATGCCTTTGGGTGCTCCGATTGGCTCAGGAATGGGTATAAGGAATCCGTATAATCTTCAAATCATCCGTGAAATAATTAAAGATACTCCGCTTATTGTAGATGCAGGAGTAGGAACAGCTTCCGATGCTGCGGCAGCAATGGAGCTTGGATTTGACGGAATACTTATGAACTCCGCTGTTGCGCAGGCTGAACATCCCGTAATGATGGCAAAAGCTATGAAGCTCGCAATCGAAGCGGGGAGGCTGGCGTATGAAGCGGGAAGAATTCCCAAACGGCTGTATGCAAATGCATCAAGTCCTTTGGATGGTTTGATTAGCACTCATTCTCATGGCAAATAAAATTGATTTCCGCCTGCTTGTCATAAGCGATAGGAAATTGGTCAAAAACAAATCACTTATAAAAACTGCGGAAAAATGTTTTGCGGGGGGAGTAAAAGCATTCCAGCTCCGCGAAAAGGATTTATCCGCATCCGCATTACTTAACCTTGCGCAAAAAATTGGTGAGTCCGCCAAAAATCATCATTCAAAATTAATTATTAATGACAGGCTTGATGTTGCTCTGCTGGCTGATGCATCAGGGGTTCATTCACCTGAAAATGGAAAAGATTTCCGCAGATTCAGGAAAAATTTGATTATTGGTAAGAGCACACATTCCATTGAATCTGCTTTGAAAGCAGAAAAAAAAGGGTTTGATTATATAATTTTCGGACCGGTTTTCAGAACGAAGTCAAAAATTAAATTCGGCAAGCCCAGGGGAATAAAGGAATTAAAAGAAGTTTGTGAAAAAGTAAATATCCCTGTGTTTGCTGTTGGCGGAATAAATCCACTGCGTGCAAAAAAGTGTATTGAAGCAGGAGCAAGCGGAGTTGCTGTTATCGGCGCAATAATGAAATCAGTCAATATTAAACAAACTGTTCTCGAATTTAAAAAATCACTCGGCAGATTATGAAAAGAAAAATAGGTAAATTGTGTATAATAACAGATACGGCAGTTCAGAATAAATATTCGCATGTTGAACTGGCGAAAATGGCAATTAAGGGCGGAGCGAAGATGATTCAGTTCAGGGATAAGGTGATGTCAACAGGTGAATTAATTGAAACAGCAAAACTGCTAAAGATGATTTGCAAGAAAGCGGGAGTTCAGTTCATTGTAAATGACAGGGTTGATATTGCAATGGTTTCGGATGCTGATGGTGTTCATTTAGGATTGGAAGATATTCCAGTTAAAGAAGCGAGAAAGCTGTTGGGGAAAAATACAAATTATCGGCGGAACTGCTCACAGTTTAAGAGAAGCAAAAGAAGCTGAAAAAAACGGGGCGGATTATATCGGTTTCGGGCATATATTTCCGACCGGTTCAAAGTTCAAGAACACACCGCCTGTCGGGGTTGAGGAATTGAGAAAAGTTGTTAAAGCAGTTAAAATTCCTGTTCTGGCAATAGGTGGAATCGGTTTGGATAATATAAAACAGGTTATGAATACAGGTGTTCACGGAGCAGCAGTGATTGGCTACGTAGTTAAGAGTCAAAACCCTGTTCAATCAACAAAAAAATTAATTGAAATTATCCATGGCTAAGAGTATTAAATTCGTTTTAACAATTGCGGGTTCAGATTCCGGCGCAGGCGCTGGAATTCAATCGGACATCAAAACATTTCACAACTACGGGTTATACGGGTTAACAGTGTTAACAGCAGTCACTGCGCAGAACACAATCGGTGTGCAGAGTTCATTCGAGCTGCCGCCCGAAATAATAGAAGCGCAGCTAAAGAGTGTATTTGATGATTTTGAAATAGAAGTGGCCAAAACAGGTATGCTCTCATCCGATAAAGTTATTGATGCAGTAAGCGGCTACCTGAGAAATAAAGCTTATATAAAGCTTGTTATTGACCCTGTGTTATCATCTAAAAACGGGTTTACAATGCTGAACGAAAAGGGAATATCTGTTTTGAAATCGAAATTGTTTCCGCTAGCTTATGTTGTTTGCCCAAACATTCCCGAAGCAGAAATACTTTCCGGAGTCGGAATAAAAAGCGCTGAAGACATTGAAGAAGCAGCCAAAGCAATCTTTAATACAGGATGCAAGAATGTTCTGATTAAAGGCGGGCATATGCCCGAAAGCACCGGAATTGAAAAAGGCGTGGATTTTTTATATAACGGAAAGAAATTCGTGATGTTTCAGAGCAAGTTCGTGAAATCGGAAAATACACACGGTATAGGATGTACTTTTTCGGCAGCGCTTGCTTCTAATTTAGCAATAGGTGAATCGCTGAAAGATTCAATTGTGAATTCAAAAGCTTATGTTGTTGAATCGCTTAAATCAACACACAAAATCGGGAAAGGGTTCGGTCCGGTTGAACAGGTTTGATTTAAATAAATTACTTGATGAGGTTAAGTTTAACTTTTCCCGCAGCGGTGGGAAAGGCGGACAGAATGTTAATAAGGTTGAAACCAAGGTTGAGCTGGTATTTAATATTAACAGCTCAAACATTATTGATGATGAAACAAAATTAAATCTCATTAAAAAACTTGTGCACAGGCTTGATTCGGATGGGAACCTGCATGTAATTTCACAAACCGAAAGGACGCAGCTTGGCAACCGCAAAAAAGCTTCGGAAAAGTTTATTGAGTTACTTCAGAAAGCGCTTAAGAAAGAAAAAAAGCGGGTTAAGACAAAGAAATCAAAAGCAGTAAAAGAAAAAATACTTGAACAAAAGAAAAAACACGGGTTAAAAAAACGGGAAAGAAAAAGAGTAGATATAGATTTATAGGGCTTGATTTATCAAGCCCTTTTTAATTTATTAACATATCCCTGGTAAGCCATATTTTAATCATTGAATTTATGCCTAAATTTCGTTTGATTAAGCTATAAACTATACAATATGAAAAAAACACTACTTTTTATTTCAGCCGTTTTATTCTGCAATCTTTCATTTGCTGCTCAATCGTATTACTTTTACAATTCACAGGGACTTGCTGTAATGAATCCGTATTATAGTTACATGGCTGTTAAATTTGATGAAAATGTTACTTCACCGGTAAAAGAAAGTATTCTGAATTCTGTGTTCGGCAATTCGCTGGAAAGTAAATCAGAAATGATTGTAGGTTCCCAAAGCGGAAAGAAGTACAGCACATATATATGCAAATTAAAGAGTGACGTAAATAAATCTGCCGCTGATGGTTTTAAAGCATCTTTGCTTAAAAATAAAAACATAGTGTTTGCAGAAATAGGGTTTAAAGCAGGCGGAAAAGTAGTTCATCTTGTAACTAACGAAATAATAGTAAAATTTAAGAAAAATGTTTCTGAATTTGATATAAATAACCTTGACAAACTCTATAATACCGATATAATAGAGCATGTTAACGGGTTTGACAA
Organism: Ignavibacteriota bacterium; assembly: GCA_963742955.1. Taxonomy (GTDB): domain Bacteria; phylum Bacteroidota; class Ignavibacteria; order Tepidaquicellales; family OLB5; genus CAVUOA01. Next base: position 92,322 of record CAVUOA010000009.1, read on the forward strand.
CATTTACCTCTTAAAAATATCATCTGACGGCAGTGATAATACTGATAATGCTTTTGATGTCTCAAACAGGTATGCGCTTACTCAGTTTGTGGATTTTGCGCAGCCAAATTTTATACGTCTTGGGATGCTTTGTTCACCGCCGAATGATTCGCTTCTGCCGGATATGTGGAATATTCAAAATACAGGGCATAATAATCCTTTTAATATACAGACTACGCCCGGCTGCGATTTAAATGTAATTCCGGCATGGGAACAAACACATGGTAATCCCAGAGTTCTCATGGGAATAATCGATACGGGAGTGGATACTAATCATATTGACCTCAAGGGAAACCTATGTGATGACAGAAGTCTCTGGTATGACGCCTATGATGAAGACCACACACCATTTGATGAATTCTCGCATGGGACCGCGATTACAGGAATAGCAGCTGCTATGGGTAACAACCATATTGGCACAATTGGAGTTGCTTTTGGATGCAAGGTTATGCCTATCAGGGCATTCGGTCCCTGGCCTGATGCAGCTACAACTGATTTAATTCTTGCTAAAGCTTTAAATTGGGCGTGGATTCACGGGTCGTCAGTCCTCAGTAACAGCTGGGGAGGAGGAATACCAACTCCTATTATAGACCATGCAATATTGAATGCAGTTCACTATGGGAGGAATGGCAAAGGAGCGGTTGTTTTTGCCGCTTCCGGAAATGATGATACGAATGTGGTTCTTTATCCTTCTTCTATGCCTCAGGTTATATGTGTTGGAGGTTTAAGTCCATGCAATGAACGAAAAAGCAAGGTAAGCTGTGATAATTTTAATAATGAACAGGATTGGGGAGCAAGCTACGGAGAGAATTTATCGGTAGTAGCACCTACACCTTTCATAGGTACAACTTTGGTTTTAGGCGGGTGGTGTATTTGCGCTAACGGTACTTCGTCATCATGTCCGCAGGCAGCTGCAATAGGGGCTCTGATTTTGTCAAAGAATAATAACCTGCCCGGTGATTCCGTTAAGATTATAATAGAGCGTTCAGCACAAAAGGTTGGTAATTACAGCTACAGCGTTCAGAAACCAAACGGGCTGTGGAACAATGAAATGGGTTACGGCAGAATTGATGCCAAGTTTGCTTTAGATATGACTCCTCCGGGTCCTTCATATGATTATGACCAGGTACCGCCTGTAATAAATGCCCAGGTACCGCCATCGGGAAGAACTAATTCCGCATTCTCAATAATTGCAAATATTCATGATAATGTTTTTGTAGCGAACGGTTCAAACTCACCAAGGATGTATTACAGGATATCTGATTTTCCCGAGATGCATGTTACGCAGGGTGTAAAGTCATCGGATGACAACTATTCATTTCAGGTACCTCTTCTTCCTTACGGGAGGAAGATGTATTTTTACTTTGCTGCACAGGATACATCATCTAACGGTAATTTTGCAACATATCCTTACGGCGGAAAAGGAATTAATCCTCCGGGCACTACAGCTCCGCAGAGATTTTTATTTTGGCAGAATTCAAACGTAAAAGATACACTTCTTGCAAGCACAAACGTCCCGATTCAGATATCCGGGAATGCAGAAACAACTGTAGTCTCTCTTATCAACAGTAATTTGTATAAAACGCTGCTCGGTGTAACATGTCTTATAAATATACATCACACATATCTTGCCGAGCTGAATGTAAGTCTTATTTCTCCTGCCGGAACCGACATAGTTCTTGCAAGCGGTGTTGGGAATGACAGCGATAATTTTGTTAATACGAATTTTGACGATTATGCATTAACAAGAATTGATGATACAGCTAACCATGCTCCTTTCACCGGAACTTTCAAGCCGGTTGAAAAACTGTGGCTTCTCAACGGTGAAGATGCAAACGGAACATGGAAGCTGAAAGTTGTAGATAACGGAAGCGGTGACGGCGGTGTGCTGAATTCATGGAGTATTGTACTGAAATATTCTTCTGATTATGATAAGAGTGTAATACCAACCAGGTTTGGTCTGTTAAATAACTATCCAAATCCGTTTAACCCAACAACACGCATAATGTTTTCTGTTCCTTACAGGGCAAGGGTAAAAATTATAATAAGTGATATTTTAGGCAGGCAGGTTGTAAAGCTTCTGGATGATTTCAGAAATCCTGCTCTGGAAGATTATGTTGATTTCAATACAAGTGATTCAAGAATTAATGGAGGCAGCGGTCTTGCCAGCGGAATTTACTTTTATTCACTGATTGTGGATGACAATTTTATAGAGTCTAAAAAAATGGTACTGCTAAAATAAAATAAGGTACTTATGTAACGTACAGGTATGGGGTTTTGAAATAAAAATCTGTATTATAGTAAGTATTATTTAGAGGGTTCAAATTAGTAGGGGGTAACAATTGAAAAATCCATTCGATTATGAGATTTCGGATGGATTTTTTTATTTATTTTTTAATACCATAACCTATATAATTAAAATGAGCTTAACATTAAGTAATCAAGGTTAACTTGAAGCTACATTAAATTGGGTATTGACAAAACAAATATTAATAACTATACTTGTCGTAGTTAGAGCTACGACATTTTACTAACTACAAACAATGAAAGAAGACTTAACAAAAAAAATTGAAAGACTGGGATTTACGACTTATGAGGCTAAAGTCTTTCTGGTCCTTTATCAGGGTTATAAGATGTCTGCTGCAGAAATTGCCAAAGAGGCAAAGATACCGAGAACATCTGTATATGATATATTAAAGAAATTTACTGAGAAGGGATTCTGCAATGAAGTCCATACACCCTCAAAATTGATTTATGAAGTAATTAATTCAAAAGTACTGGAAGACAAAATTAAAATTGAGATTGAATTGGACTATAAAGGGAGAATTGCAACCTCTGAAGAATGTTTCACATCTTTGAGACCCATGTATAAGACGAAGCAACCACGAGAGCTAAAAGCAGACGTTGAATTAATTAAGGGCTACAACAGATTAAGGGACCAGAAATTCCTTGAACTCGTAAAAAATTCTAAACAGGGAATTTTAATAATGAATAAGTTTCGTGGCAAAGTTTCATTAAATGTTGATGATGAGAGCAAGAAGTTCTTCAAGAGAGGCGGGAAGGTTAAGTCAATTTATCAATCAAAGGGTGATTTCAAATTAAAGATTAACAATAAATGGCAGGATGTTACACGTGAAGGGCTAATACAACTTTGTGAGTCATTTGCAGCCCAGGGTGAAGAAATTAGATTCATGCACGATGTTCCCCAAATTATGGCAATATTTGATGAGAAGGTTGTGTACTTCAGCCTTTTTGATGAAGACATCCCAATAAAGGACATGTCAGACGTAATAATTTACAATGCAAATTTGCGAAGTTTATTAAGAATTTATTTAATATGTATTGGGATAATTCCGATACACTAGAATTACTAAAAAAAGAACTAAATTCCAAATAAAGCAAATTTATCAAACAGGGAGATACAAATGAAAGGCGTTACAAAATTTTTCTTTGCATTACAAATTCTTGCTGCTGTTTTATTGATAAACTCAGCATATGCGGAAAATCCGGTTTCGGGAACTATAAGATATTCAGACAACCTTGAACCAGTTATAAGGGACAGTCCAAGCTTATGACATTAGCAATAATCTAATTTCATCAACTCCAATAAACTTGGATGGTCTATATAACTTTAACGGTTCACTTCCATGGGATTCAGCTTGACATAATTGCATTCCCCGGATTTAGGACCGGATGATGAAGATTGCTTCATTCCTACAATTCACCCGAATAAGCTTGATTGGCAAAGTGCAGTGGTTGTAATTCCGAACAATCCGCTGTCAAATGTTGATATATTTGTAACAAGAATTGTAAAACCCTCAGCACCGATGACCGCATCGGTAAGCGGACTTGTGACGCTTAATAATAAACCAACTGCAAACGCAATAATTTACGCAAAAAGAGATAATGCCTACTACGGTTATGCAATTACCGATAGTAAAGGAAATTACGAAATTAAAGGTTTACCCCTCGGCGACTACATCTTGGTCATCCACAGAATAGGAGCTTCTTCGTCTACCCTTAACACCACTTTGACAATGGAAGGTCTCAAAAACGTTGTCTTCAACCTTGAAGAAGCTCCGTTCTTTAATAATAACGAGGTACCGGGTACATACCAGCTTTCACAGAATTACCCCAACCCGTTCAACCCCGAAACCAAGATTAACTACGCAGTGCCGGTTTCGGGCAATGTGAAGCTTGCAGTTTATAACTCAGCCGGACAGATGGTGAGAGAGCTTGTCAACGGCTTTATAAATGCAGGCAGCTACACAGTTTCTTTCGGCGGCTCCAGCCTCGCAAGCGGTGTTTACTACTATAAGCTTGAGGCAAACGGTTTCACCGAAACTAAAAAGATGATACTTGTTAAATAGAATTTTTATTAACCGGGGGCTGTCTTATATTGACGGCCCCATAATTACTAACTATCTTGTTTTATAATTGTTCAATATCAGAAATGCTTAAACTCAGTCATAATGATAAATACCGGTTTACAGTAAACACACCATCCCACGTTATGGTTAAACTGGTAAATATAATAGGGATGGAAATTGCTACACTTGTTAACGAGCTCAGAGACCCCGGTTCATATGAAGTAAGATATGAAGGAAACGGAACCCCCGCCGGAATATATTATTATAAGCTCTATACGGATTTAAACGGTTCGGAAAACGGGAATGATTCTGTTGTTCTGCCCGATATACCGGGCAAAAAGTTTAAGCTGGTTGATACAAAAGAAGTTCTGATAATATAGCTTATATTACGCTCGATGATTATCTTCTCCTGTGCCCCGGAAATAAAGCATCTTTCCGGGGCTTTTTTTACTGACAAATACCTAAACTTAACTATGATTCCTGGAAATTTTTCTGATGTCCTTTTCCTGCTCCGGGCAGGCACATTCACCAAGTTAATAATTGGAAATCATATCAGCATTCTGTTTTCTCCTTTTCAATTTAAAATCTATTTGGTTATTTATTGAAAGAATTTGTTAGTCCGGTTTCCCTGCTTGCTTGAGGCACCATTAAAGATGCCTATATCTAAAATATTAAAAGTATTTTCAATTTTATGAAGCTCAGGCTGATACATTATATTCTCATCTTTTCATTCCTCATCTTTTCATTCCTCATCAGGCTTTATCATATCAATTTCCCGGTGTCCGGCTGGCACTCGTGGCGCCAATCAGATACCGCGTCGATTGCGAAAAATTTTTACGAAAACGGACATAATATTTTATATCCTCAAATTGATTGGGGAGGCAATACACCGGGTTATGTTGAATCAGAGTTTCAAATATATCCTTACCTGGTTTCCGGCTTATACTCTGTATTTGGTGTCAATGATTTCTTCGGCAGGTTCTTATCCGTAATATTTTCATTGTTCACAATTTACGGTTTGTATTTGCTTGTAAGAAAAATAATCGATGAAAAAACCGCTCTCTGGGCTGCGTTTATTTATTCAATTATACCATTAAATATATACTACTCCCGCGCCTTTATGCCGGAATCAATGATGCTGATGTGTATTGTATACGGCATCTATTTCTTTGTCTTGTGGATTGATACCGAAAAGCGGGGCTTCTTTTATCTTTCGGCTGTATTTATTTCTCTTTCCATTTTGCTGAAAATACCCACTCTTTATATTGGTCTACCGCTTATATACCTGGCTCTGCAAAAATACGGGAAGAAGGTTTTTTCAAATGCCTTAATGTGGTTTTATGCTGCAATTGTTCTGGCGCCTTCCGCATTATGGTATTATCATGCTCATCAATTACTGCTGCAAACCGGTTTAACGTTTGGAATCTGGGGTTTTGGTCAGGATAAATGGGGTAACTTTAATTTGCTTATCAGTCCTGATTTCTATAACCGCATATTTTTTATGAATAATGCAGAACGCCATCTTACATATGCGGGATTTATTCCGTTTTTAACAGGACTGTTTGTTAAGAGAGAACACAAAAATGAAAGGCTTTTTGATTTCTGGATTTTATCGGTTCTGATATATTTCCTTATTGTTAGCGGCGGCAATAATGCGCATGAATATTACCAGCTTCCGTTTATTCTGCCTGCAGTTGTGTTTGCGGCTAAAGCGTTTGGCAAATACCTTCCGCTTAATAATATTGCCAATGCATTCAAAGAAAATAAATTAAGATACTCGTTTTTTGTTTTATGTATTTTGCTGATTCCTGTTTTATCTTATTTAAGAATGGCAAATTTTATGAGAGGTGAGAATAAAAATGATGCAATATTTAAATTAACAGATGAAGTAAAATCGGTTTCCCAAAAAAGTGATTTAATCGTAACGTTTTGCGATGGGAACCCCGTATATCTTTATTTATCGGATAGAAAAGGATGGTTTGTAACTCCCGGGGGATTCAATTATGAAGAGATAACAAAGCTTAAGAACGATGGAGCCAAATATTTAATTGGCGAGAAGTCTTTTTTAAAATCACAGTCCGAATTAAATAATCTGGCGGGGATTGATAAAAGATTTAAAGCTATACTCGATAATGAAAGTTATTTCATTATAAAATTGGCTGATTAAGTCAGAAATTCATCAATTGCAACAGAAGTTCAGAGAATGCTGTTTTGGGCCGATGCCCGTTATTGTTTGCTTTTTACTATCCACAGCCTTAAGGCTGGGGTTATTGTAAAAACGGTTAACAGGATTAAATACAGCATACAAAAAGATGCAGCTACAACTTTAATGGTTTATAACTCATTAGGTCAGCTTATAACAACACTTGTTAACGGTTACTTAAAAGCAGGTGAGTATGAAGTTAGTTTTAACGGTGAAAACTATCCAAGCGGTCTGTATTTCTATGTTTTAGAATAAGGTGATTATTTTTCAACAAAGAAAATGGTTCTAATAAAATAACATAATTTAAAAGGGGGCTTTTCTTAAGCCCATTATTGTTAATTATTAAATTTATGGAAAAAAGAGCTAAGTACGGTACTATAAGGAAAATATATTTTTTCTTTGTCTTTATTTTAATTTTAGGATTAAAAATTTATTCCCAGCAGAACTGGACTCCGACTTCAACAAATAATGCACCTTCACCACGCAGTTGGCATACTGCAGTGTGGACAGGCAGCAGAATGATAATCTGGGGAGGGCAATCATATGTCGAGGAACTGAACAGTGGCGGTATATATGATTTATCTTCTAACACATGGACACCAACAAGCATATTAAACGCGCCTTCAAAAAGACAGATACATACAGCTGTGTGGACAGGCAGCAGAATGATAATCTGGGGAGGGGTCTGCGTTACTTGTGATACTATTAATATCAATACAGGCGGAATCTATAATCCCGAAGATGATACCTGGGAATCCACATCAACTATCAATGCACCTAGTGGGCGTTCATATCACACTGCTGTATGGACAGGTGATAAAATGATTGTATGGGGTGGGTATGAAAATACCGGCGGTATATATGACCCGGAGAATAATTCATGGGATTTCATCACAACAGTAAACGCACCCACACCGCGTTATTGGCATACTGCAATATGGACAGGAAGCAAAATGATTATTTGGGGGGGTTCTGATTCATCAAACAATTTCTTCAATCTTGTTAACACAGGTGGTTTGTATGACCCGATTCAAGACAGTTGGCAGCCGACTAGTACACTAAATGCTCCTACCCCCCGAATTGAACACTCAGCGATATGGACTGGGAGTGAGATGATAATTTGGGGCGGCGCTGATTCGCTAAATGATAATACTGGAGGAAGATATAACCCAATTACCGATACATGGATATCTACATCATTAACAAATGCACCTTTACCGCGATTTGTACACACAGCAGTATGGACTGGAACTCGAATGGTAGTTTGGGGAGGTATATCTTCTGTAAATACGTATGCTTTAAATACGGGCGGTATTTACGACCCTGTAACAGATACCTGGGCATCTACCACATTAGTAAACGCCCCGCTTCGCCGTTATTTGCACAGAGCAGTCTGGACAGGCGAAAAAATGCTCCTTTGGGGAGGGCTTTATGAAAATGGTCCTTTAAACTCAGGAAGCATATATTTTAATTCCGAAATAATTGGAATTCAAAATATAAATGGTGATATTCCAACTGTATTTAATCTTTATCAGAACTATCCAAATCCGTTTAATCCTGTTACAAAGATAAGTTATGACCTGCCAAAAAACACAAATGTAACAATAAGAATTTATGATTTAATCGGGCGCGAGGTGACTACTCTGGTTAATAATGAATTCAGGAATGCGGGCAGGTATGAAATCAACTGGAACGCAGCCAATTATGCCAGCGGTGTTTATTTTTACAGAATCGAAGCAGGCAGTTATGTATCCACTAAGAAAATGGTACTGATAGAGTAAAAACTTCCATTGAAAAGGAAAGAGCCCTCCAGTTTAATTTGGAGAGCTTTTGTTATTATTAGCTCCTCATATCTAAGAATAAATGACTTGACTTCCCTGAAATAATCAGTTATATTTATATTTACTGCTGATTATGTGTACTTGTTCTTTTAACAATAAGAGGAATTATAAATTGATGTTATTTATATCCGGAATTATTAAAAACCGCAATTAAGGGGCACTTTTATAACTTGTTTATTAAAAACCGCATTTTAAGGGCAGTTTGATAACTTGTTATAACTTGAAGTTATATAGGGGGGGGATAAATACAAATGGATAAAAAGGCAAATTCTCGGGTAGGATGTCGAGTGCGAAGTGTTAGCGTTTCCCGTTATGAACTAGCTTTGGGGTCACCAACTGCCTTTTACGCAAATTCGTGTAATTCGTGTCTACGGGTTAGTTAAATCTTTCCATCTTAATATACGCCAGATATCGGATGAAATTGGTCTGGTCATTGTTAAATCAACAAAACCATAGAAGTTAATAATATCGCTGGGATTGAAAGTAATCGTCAGGTTAAAGCTTCTCTTGACATCAACATTCAGCGAGTCACCCTCCTGAAAGACAATGTTGTTCCATATCAGGTTAAGATTCTGTGTATTTTGAAACAAGCCGTTTGTGGTTTTCATATCTGTTGGTCTGTCCCATGATACCTCAACACCGAGGTCATAATCGAAGTAAGTAAATACAAAATCATCTGCCAAAAGCTGGCCGTAAATTGTGGTATCCTTAAACGTGTAAGCATACTTAAAGTTCTGGAAAACACCTTCTACAGTTTTCTGGTCAGATATTATGTTTTGGTTTGTGTTAGTGTTATCTATTTTAGGAGCAAAAGGATTGAAACATCCCGCAGCAAGGGGAGCCATTACAAGCAGTATTAAAATATATTTTTTCATACCGGTTAATTGCTGAAGTTTGCTTTCAGCTCGCTCCAGGTAAAATCAGAATCGTTTCTTCTGAAATCTTCCCATTTGCTTATGTAGTAAAAGTTGCTTTCATTTGCCTTAAGCGAAATTCTTGTATTGCCTACCGCAGACTTTGGTATGTTGGTTCTGTTATGCTGGTAAACTACAATGTACTCGGCTGTATATACAGCTGAATCGGGTGTAATCTGGTTTAATAATGTGTCAGAAAGAAATAAAGTTGATGAAGCTGTTGAGTTTGTCTGCGCAATAAGATTCTCGTAATAAAATCTTTCCGAATTCAGATTCCAGTTCTGGAATATCGTTCCGTAAAGTGATTGCGATTTGGAATCAGGGACGTAAACAAAATTATCAGGCGAAAGGCACTTCATGTAGTTATTGGAATTCTTTTCCTCGATTGAATAAGAAAGGTTGCGGATGACAGCTTCGGGAGTTGTGGGCGGCTCAAAAGTCGAGCGTACCGTAACGGGGCTTTCGGGCGTTCTTGTTCCGAAGAGCCCGCACCCCGCAGCAAATATCAGCGCAGCGCAGATAAATCCGAATAAACCGGTTTTAGCTTTTTTGAGCAAGAATTATTAACCTTTCCGACTTTTCTCTGTTATACTTTGAGCCGTAATAACTGCCGAAAACTTTTACGGGCACAAGCCCGGCGCTCTTTAACATTGCATTAAAATTCTCAAGTGAATATAACCTGATTTTTTCTTTGAAGCTATTCAGTACAGGATATGAATCTAAATTACGGTTATTTTTGAAGATGAGAATGTTTTTTTCAACATACCTGCTGTTAATTGTTCTTAACAGAACAATTGTTTTTTTCTGTTCTTTCTTAATATCAAACGGCACAAGGTGGTTGGCAAGATAATTTTTGTTAAGAAAATCAATCAGGAACCATCCGCCGGGCTTTAAAGCGCGGGAGATTACCTTAATAACGTTTTTGTTATCAGAATCTTTTTCAAAATATCCAAAGCTGGTAAATATATTGATTACAAGGTCAAACTCGTTTCTGTGAGTGATGTGCCTCATATCGCCGATTTCAAACTTCAGGTTTTGCCTGAACTTTGCGTATTCGTTTTTCATTTTATCTTTTGCCCTGCTGATGAGATATTCGGATAAGTCAACGCCTGTAACATTGTATCCGCGCCTTGCAAACAAAATGCTGTGTCTTCCGTTTCCGCAGGCGAGGTCAAGAACTTTAGCGCCTTTTTTAAGCGGAACATTTTTAAGCAGGAGTTTTACTATTTTTGCAGCATCTGTTCTGTCATGGTTTTTGTAAAGTTCAAGATAATCTGCTGAGTTAAACCATTTCTTAAACCAGGCTTGTTCTTTATTTTTTTTCAAAGAACTATTCTGCCCTCCAGCGCTTTTGCTATTGTAATTTCATCGGCAAATTCGAGGTCGGTTCCAACAGGTATTCCTCTTGCGATGCGGGAAAGCTTTATGTTCAGCGGTTTAATTAGTCGGGTAAGATAAGTGATTGTGTATTCACCTTCTACACTGGGGTTTATTGCAAGTATAATTTCATCTACCGGCTCTGAGAGTCTTGTGAGAAGTTCTCTTATTTTTATGTCTTCAGGACCGATTCCGTCGAGCGGTGAAATTATTCCGTGCAGAACGTGGTATAAACCGGAGAACTCATTGGTTTTTTCAATTGCGAAAACATCGCTGGCTTCTTCTACGATGCAAATCAGATTCTTGTTCCGCTTAACAGAAGAGCAGATAGGGCAGGGGTCAACTTCGGTAATGTTGCAGCAAACTGAGCAGAACTTGATATTTTCTTTCAGTTTCAAAAGAGCTTCTGCTAAACTTTTTACTTCATCTGCCGGGCATTTTGCTAGATACATGGCAATTCTGTGAGCAGTCTTTCTTCCGATGCTCGGCAGCTTTGAGAGTTCTTCGGCAACTTTTTCCAGTGATTCGGAAGTGTTAATCATAGTTATATTACATGCCCGGTAAATTCATGCCGGGAATATTAGGCAGCATTCCGCTGGTTGCTTTATTCATTTCTTCCTGAGACATTTTCTGAGCAGATTCAACTGCTTTGTTGACAGCCGCCACAATCAGGTCCTCAAGCATCTCTGAATCTTCCGGGTTGATTACTTCTTTTTCTATTTGAATTTTCAAAAGCTGAAGCTTGCCGTTGATTGTAACTTTTACCATTCCGCCGCCGGCTTCTTCTGTCAGGGTTTTTTGCTCCAGTTCCTCCTGAATCTGCGCCATTTTTTCCTGCATCTTCTGGACTTGTTTGAGCATTCCCTGCATTTGATTTAATTTCATTTGTTAGAACTCCTTAAAAAAATTAATATTATTAAAAACTTTAATTTACAAATTCAAATATTCGTTCCAGAACTTAAACAGCTCGTTTTCGGCAATAACGTCACCGATACAGTAATCCGCTATCTCCTGGAATTTTTTTTCTGCAAAGAGCTTGCCGACCATATCGCCCGAAACACCGTCTTGTTTGGGACTGTGAATTCCGAATTTCTGGCAATAGAAATCAAGCGTGAATTTCCTTCTTGCTCCGCGCATTGTGTTTGAGTAGAATGTAAGCTCTTTAAGCAAATCTATATGATTATTACGGAAAGTATAATCGCTACCGCTCATAAGGTGAACGGCAGGCTTAATTTTATAGTAAATACTTCTAAGCATCATGAAAGGACAATCAAAATCTCTGCCGTTAAATGTTACGAACAGGTTATAATTCTTTGCTGTTACAATCTCCCAGAACTTGGCAATAATGTCACCTTCGCTTCCCGAAAGATATGCAAATCCTTCATGATTGGCAGCCATTTCGGGAGCATCGGTGGAATTTACCAGCACGCAGCCTTTTTTTGTATTACTGTCCATCATGCCTATAGCGGCAATTTTTGAAGTGAGGGGGTTAAAAACGAATTGTTCTATAGTTTCGGACCGCTTTTCTTCAGTATCGGCATATTTTGTAAGATAATTCAGCATTTCTTCAGAGAAATCTTCGGCAGAATCTCCTACAGTCTCAATATCAAAAACTAAAATATTTCTTCCTGTGATGTCCATTTTTTCCAAATATAGTTATATAACGGCAAAGTATAAATACCGCAATAAATCGGAGTGATTTTGAAATATATTGATTTTTTATGAACCCGGAAGCGGTATCAGGCTAAGTATTCTATCGGTAATGTCACGGTTAATTGAAAGAATAGCTGTTTGCCCCCTGTAGTTGATAACCGATGCATTAATTTCCATCAGCATTTCGTTTCCATTTTTACGGTAATGCACAGTCTGGAAATTATAGTAGTAGCCTTTCTGCATGGTTTTCTTTATATGCTCGGTATTTTCCGGTACATTCTTGTAAATTGCTTTAAGAGGCAGCCCGATAAATTCTTCTTTTTTAATGCCGTAGATTGCGGTAGCCCTGTTATTTACATCAAGCACTTTCTGGTCATCGGGTGTAAAAATAATTATAGCATCGTGAGCCTGTTCAAATAAATTATAAAGGTCTTTTTCGGATTGTTTCAGAGCTGTTTCTGCTTTTTCGTGTTCGGTAATTTCTTTATTCAGCCTGATATTAATTTTTGAAAGCTCAACGGTCCTCTCTCTTACTATTGTTTCAAGTTCATCTGGTGTAAGGCTGTGGCGTTTATCGGTTTGCAGCGAATCGCCGGTTTTTGAGAGCAAAATAAAAAAAACAGAAAGGAAAAGGATTACGCTTACAAATGTACCAAGAACCATTATAAGCATTGTGAAATCGGCTTTAGAAGCCTCGAGTACAATTGACTGTTTTAAGTCTGCATTCGCATCATTTCGCATATTTACAATTACACGGTTTATTTTATTATGAAGGTATGCGCTTTCATCAATAAGTGATTTATGAAATTTGATATTATTACCGCGTTTGTTTTGGATTTCAATGCCTGTGTTAAATAAATCGAAACGCTGTTTAATCAGTGTTGAAATTGTATCGAGATACTGTTTCTGAATTTCATCGGTGCTCATGTTTTTAACTTTGTTGTACTGCGATCAACCGAAGCGGCAGATTTATAATAAGTCATCTAAATTTGATTTTTCTTCAGTAATGAAATACTGGTTGCGGTTATACTGCGCTTCATTCACATAATCACGCAGTGTTTTAATTTCGTCAAGATATTTTATGCTGTTCAGAATGTTTCTTTCATTCTCAACAAGGTCTTGTGAATTCATATATGTCACAATATTCATCGAAACCAGAACAATTACAGGAATGAAAAACAAGAAATATTATCTGGCTTTTATCCAGATTTATATTTGACAGAAATTTTTTCAAATTTTATCCAGCAGGTTTAAGGGGTTAATTTTTAATTTTTCCTCAGAATAAAACGGCTCACCGTATTTTGCGCCGATTTGGAAGCCGTAGAATACAGCTCTTGCCTCTATAAACTCTAAATATTTTTTATCACTGATAAAAGTTTCAGTTCCCTTGAAATTCTTATTGTAAAACTGTGACCCGTAGCAATTTATGCTCTGCATTTTCTTTTCAAACGTTTCGCTTATATCAATAATAAATGAAGGCTCGAAAGGATATGTCTGCATGTAATAAATTAGTTTCTCAGGGCGGTGATGCCCCTGTTTTACCCCGTTCAGCTTTGTGGTAATTTTTTCTAAGCCTGAATAGAATGAGCTTTCTCTGATAAGAATACTTGCATTAATATGGTCAGGGTGCCTGTCAGAAGGATAAGGGAGGAAAATTACTTCAGGTTTGTATTTGCGTATAACACGAAGTATCTTAAACCTGTTTACAGTTGAATTTTCTATGTTTCCATCCTGTATTCTAAGATTCTCACGGCTCAAAGCTCCAAGAATTTTCGCAGCCATTGCAGCTTCTTTTTGCCTAAGCTTAACCGTTCCCCGTGTTCCCAGTTCGCCCAATGTTAAATCAATAATGCGGATTCCGATTCCGGATGAGGAATATTTTAAGATAGTACCCCCGCAGGAGAGCTCGATATCATCAGGATGAGAGCCAAAAAATAAAATGTCTGTTTTTAGCGCCATTAGTTTGGTTAAAACCCAAAGTTAAATAATATAATGGAATATTGAAATGGATATAAAGTTTCCGTTTACAAATATTTAAGGAATCAGAATATCATTTAAATTGTTTTTGGTTTAATTGATTGTTAAATTATCCGATTAAAAATATAAACATTATGAAAACGATAAAAATATTATTTCTCATTTTATTGACGCCGGTATTACTCTACGCTCAAAGCGGCCCCAAATTCGAAGTCGAAGGCGGTGAAGCTATAAATACCGGAAGCCACATGCGGAATCAGGAAGTTCATTACGATATTCAGTTCAAAAATACCGGAGATGAAAACCTGAGAATTGTCTCGGTTTCAGCAACATGCGGTTGTTCGAGCGCTCTTTCTTCCAGCGATACGCTTAAACCCGGAGAAGAAGGAACTATAAAGTTTACTTTCAACGGTCTGGGCATGGGAAGCGTTACAAAAAATATCATTGTCAGCACCAATGAAAAGGAAAACAACAGCCACACTATTAGTCTTACTATGAATATGGTTGACCCTCTCACTATTAAGCCCGAATCTATTATTTCCAGCGGCAAAGTAGGAGACGAAATTAAACAAACTGCAACTATAATGAATGGACTTGATAAAAACATGACGATAACCGAAATCACCTCGAATTCTCCTGTTGTAAAAGTATCAAGCGATAAAACGGAACTTGCAGGCAATGAAACAGCAACTCTTAATATCTCTATTAAAATATTCGAAGACTCTCCCGTAAATGCTGCTGTCATAATTAAAACATCGGAAGGGGAATTCCAGATACCTATTCTTGTGGATGTTATCCCCGGAGGAAGTAAATGATAGGTCGAATGCTTGAATAAAAAGACTGCCTTACAAATAATAATTATTTTTTTAATTGTTATACCTGTTGGAATAATATACAATATTTCAAGCCCGGGAAAATTGTCTTTTATCGGTGAAGAAAAAGCTTTTGATTTTTCGCAAAGTGACAGTCTTATGAATGTTCTCAGGGTTCAGGATTCATTACAGAGAATTGCAGATTCTCTGAAGCAATTTTCCGACCATAAAGCAGATTCGCTTAAAATTGCCGAGGAACAGCATGTTCAGGATTCACTTCATAATGTATTAAAGCAGGACTCTCTTAAGCATGTTAACGATTCATTAAGGGTAATAAAACAGCGCGTTCAGGATTCTGTTAAGAATGCTAAAAATGAACAGGACATTGTTAAACCTATAGATATAAGACTTGATTTTGCGAAAGCGCTCTTCGACAGGGGTTACCAGTTTATAGACGCGAGAGATGAGGCAGATTATAATGCCGGTACAATAAAAGGAGCCATGAACATCCCTTATCATAAACTGGATGACTTTAAGCCAAAGCTTGAAAAAATGGACAAAAGCAAAGTTTTTGTTTGCTTCTGCAGTTCAGCCTGTGACGTAAGCATTGACCTTGCTTACGCGATGGCTCATATGGGATTTACAAAAGTTTATATTTTCCACGGCGGCTGGGATGAATGGAAAAATGCCGGTTACCCGCTTAAGTAATTTTTTATGTTAACAAAGATTTTTACAAATAAATATTTTGCCATTTTAGTAAGGGTTGGTCTCGGCGCTTTGTTTATATATGCAAGCATGGATAAGATTGCAAACATGACTGATTTTGCAAAAATAATTCATAACTATAAAATATTACCCGTAAGCCTTGAAAACCTTCTTGCAATATTTCTGCCATGGCTTGAGTTTGTTACAGGTCTTTGTCTTATTATAGGCAAGTTTGAGCGCGGAGCTCTGTTTATTACCTCTTCAGTCCTGGTTGTGTTTATAATAGCGTTGTCACAGGCTCTTATAAGGGGACTGGATATTTCGTGCGGTTGTTTCAGCGTTAAACCTTCTTCAACATCGGAGGTGTGGCTGAGAATTATTGAGGATATTTTTATGTTATTCTTTAGTGTAAACTTATATCTGAATTTGCCTCCTGAGGAGGTAAATTTCGATTACGAAAAAGATTTTTAATAATTTTAACTAAATTACTGTTATGAATGCAGATAAAGTAAGAAAAATCTTATTCTTTGCAGCGGGAATTGCTCTTATAGCGTTATTTTCTGCGTTTCTTGTATCAAAGAATTTAAAAGACCCAAAGCTCTTTGGTCCGGAAATAACATTTGAGAAAGAAAGCCAGAGTTTCGGGCAAGTTCCGCAAGGACCTAAGCTTGAAGGAACTTTTATTTTTACTAATACAGGCAAGAACCCTCTTGAGATTAAGAATGTTACTACATCCTGCGGCTGTACAGGCGCTGTTGTAGATGAAAAGAAAATTTTCGAACCCGGTGAACAGGGAAAATTGAAATTTACTTTTAATACTGAAGGCAGGTTTGGACATAATGAGAAAGTTATTACCGTTTATTCTAACGATTCAAAACATCCTTCAAAAGAGGTTAAATTCGACTGTGATATAACAGCCCCTCCAAAATAATAAAAATTGAAAGCAGGATATTTACAGTTCAGACCTGAGTTCGGAGAGACTGAAAAGAATACGGCAAAAATTGAAAGTCTCGTAAAAGACAAGGATTTTGATTTACTCGTTATGCCCGAGTTAGCAAACTCGGGCTATTTATTTTCTTCTCCCGAAGAGGTCGAAAGTCTATCAGAAGAAATCCCCGGCGGTAAATTCTGCAGTGCGCTTAAAGAGATTTGCAGAGAAAAGAATGCATTTATTGTTTCAGGGATATGTGAAAAATATAATAAGAACTATTTCAATTCATCAATTCTCGTTCAGCCCGACGGTAAAATTTATACATACCGTAAAATTCAATTGTTCTATGAGGAAAAGCTCTGGTTTCAACAGGGGAATTTTCCGTTAACTGCTTATGAAATTAAAAGCAGCAGGTTTGAACCGGTGAAAATCGGTATGATGGTCTGCTTTGACTGGATATTCCCCGAAGTTACAAGAACACTTGCATTAAAAGGCGCTGAAATTATTTGCCATCCGTCGAACCTCGTTATGCCTTACTGCCAGGATGCAATGGTAACCCGTGCACTTGAAAACAGGGTTTTTACAATTACTGCAAACAGGATTGGTAAAGATGAAAAAAAAGAGAAAGTTCTTGAGTTTACAGGCATGAGCGAAATTGTAAATCCAAAAGGAGACCATTCTTCACAAAGGAACTCCGGATAAAGAAGAAGTTGTAATATTAGATATTAACCCTTCAGAGGCAGTTGATAAACATATCAACCCGATGAATGACCTGTTTGGTGATAGAAAAGATGAGTTCTATTTTAAATAGATTCTCTAGTCACGCTTCCAATCTATAAAATCACCTTCCTTAATTCCGTATTTAGCACAATATCCGCCGTTCACCTCAACAACGTACAGGCACGGTTTAACAGACGGCAAGTCTGTTTCAGAAAGGGGAGTAGTATTAGGGTAAATTTTAACTATTTCTTTTTTTGCATTAATGAAAATTATATCAAGCGGTATCAGAGTATTTTTCATATAAAAAGCCTGCGGTTCTTCGTTATCGAATATGAACAGCATCCCCTGGTTCTCTTCCATCTTATCCCTGTACATCAGCCCGCGGTGCCTTGTTTCATCGGTCTCAGCTATTTCGGCATCTATAGTATTAATTAATTTTTTGTCCTTATCCTGAAAAAACACCTGCCCCTGCTTTACAAACTTAATTGAAGGTGTTTCTTTTTTTATCCCCGTATCTATTGGGGGAGTTTCTGTTTCTTTCCTGCAGACAACATTTGCAAAAAACAAAAGCGAGAAAATAAAATAGAATGTCATTTTGGTGATAAGCGAACTCTTTTTTAATTTTTTCATGTTAATAAAATAATTTGTATTCAAACTTATTTGTGTTTGGTCTCGAGCCGTTGTATCTCATCTCTTATCTCAGCCGCGCGTTCAAATTCAAGGTCTTTTGCTGCATCTATCATTTGTTTGCGGAGGTTGTTTATAAAATCCTTGCGTTCATCGGGCGTCAAACGGCTCTGTACAGGTTCAGTTAATATAGACAGGCTTGTTTTCCTGTCATGTTTATTCTTTCCCTGCTTTACCTTTTGTTTTGAATCCGCAACAATGGTAGTGCTCATTATTTCTTCGAGCGTCTTCAAAATTGTTTTGGGATTGATGTTATGTATTTTATTGTATTCAGCCTGGAGGGTTCTCCTTCTGGCTGTTTCTTTAATAACTTTATCCATCGAAGCTGTTATTTTATCAGCATATAAAATTACAAGCCCGTTAACATTCCTTGCCGTTCTGCCGGCAGTCTGCATTAATGATTTTTCAGAACGGAGGAAACCCTCTTTATCTGCATCTATTATTGCTACAAGCGAAACTTCGGGTAAATCAAGTCCTTCTCTTAAAAGGTTTACCCCAACGAGCACGTCAAAGTTCCCTAACCTTAAATCTCTCAGTATTTCCATGCGTTGAAGCGTATCTATTTCTGAGTGCATATAGCGAACTTTAATTCCCATCCCAATCAGATAATCGGTTAAATCTTCACTCATCCGTTTCGTGAGCGTTGTAACCAAAACTCGTTCTTTTTTTACCGAGCGGTTTCTTATTTCATTAATCAGGTCATCTATCTGGTTTTTTACAGGTCTAACTTCAATTGCAGGGTCAAGCAAGCCTGTGGGACGGATAATCTGTTCAACTACCACGCCGCCTGATTTCTCAAGCTCATAATTACTTGGTGTTGCGCTTACAAAAATTACCTGGTTTAATGCCGCTTCCCATTCGGAAAATTTCATTGGTCTGTTATCTAAAGCAGAGGGCAGTCTGAAGCCGTATTCTATTAAGGTTTGCTTCCTTTGCCTGTCACCGTTGTACATCCCGTTTACCTGAGGCACCGATACATGTGATTCATCTACTATGAGAAGGAAATCTTCCGGGAAATAATCAAATAAGCATGAGGGGCGCGAGCCGGGTTCGCGCTGGTCCATGTGGCGGGAATAGTTTTCAATTCCTGTGCAGTACCCGACTTCCTGTATCATCTCTATATCAAAATTAGTACGCTGTTCAAGTCTCTGCGCTTCGATAAGCTTACCTTCTTTTTGCAGTTCAATGGTTCTTTCTTCAAGCTCTTTTTTAATATCAGAGAGAGCCTTCTGCATCTTATCTTCGGATGTTACAAAATATTTGGCAGGGTATATTACCACACTCTCTTCCCCGGATATAATTTCGCCTGTTTTTCTGTCGAAATAATATAATCCTTCAATATCGTCATCAAACATTTCAATTCTTATAGCGGTATCGTCTTCGTATGCAGGAATTAAATCAATTACATCACCCCTTACACGGAAAGTGCTGCGTTTAAACTCAAAATCGTTTCTTACATAATGAATCGCAATCAGCTCATTCAGCAGTTCTTTCCTTGAAATTTTCTGCCCCTGTTTAAGAACGATTACTCTTTCAGCATATTCTTCAGGCGCTCCGATACCGTATATACAAGATACCGAAGCTATAATAATAACGTCTTTCCGTCCTTCAAGCAGTGCTGTTGTTGCGCGAAGCCTGAGGCGGTCTATTTCTTCATTGATAGATAAATCTTTTGCGATATAAGTATCTGTAGAGGGTATATATGATTCGGGCTGGTAGTAATCATAATAACTTATAAAGAATTCCACACGGTTATCGGGAAAGAAATTTTTAAATTCACCATAAAGCTGAGCGGCAAGTGTTTTGTTATGTGACATTATCAAAGTAGGCTTGCCGATGTTTTGTATTACATGAGATATGGTATATGTTTTCCCTGAACCGGTAACACCAAGCAGAGTTTGGTATTTATCTCCCCTTAAAACTCCTTCGGTCAGCTCCTTGATTGCTTTGGGCTGGTCACCTGAAGGTTTATAATCTGATTTTAAATTAAATTCCATTTTTTAGTTTCTCGAAAAGTCCGCCAGGGCAACAGCAAAAGCATCCTGAACGTTGTGCATTCCCAAATTTCCTCCGCCGAAGCCGTTCATAACAATAAAAAATATCAGGATTTCGTTATCTTTATCTACAGCATAACCGCAAAGTGAGCTTACGCCGTTTAAGCTGCCTGTTTTGGCATGTATGTTTCCTTCACCCTGTGTACCAATCATTCGTTTCTTAAGTGTCCCGTCAACCCCCGCAACCGAAAGTGAATTAAAATAATAATCGAACAAAAACCGGTCGTCATACATATATTTCAGAAGTGTTATGTAAAGGTCGGCGTTCACTTTGTTGTATCTTGTAAGTCCCGAACCTTCAAGAATTTCGTAAGAATATCTGTTAACGCCAATTTCTGTGAGGAATGAGCTTATAACATCCTGACCGCCATCGAGAGAGCCGGGCGGTGATTTTATTTTTGCGCCAAGCAGCTTGAATATCGTAATAGCAGAAAGATTATCGCTTACCTTGTTCATGTTTGAAATAACATCGAATATTGAGTGTGACATTCTGGCAAGTTCCTTTGTGCCCGAAGGGGTCTTGCCGGAAATCACGCTTCCTGTAACTGTAATACCGGCAGCCTGCAAGTCAGCAGATAGAGTTGTTGCAGCTTCAATTGCAGGATTAGTAGAGCCTTCATTCTTGTTTAGTGTCAGGGCTGTAATATAGGGCCAATAAGAAGGACCGGTATCTCCTTTATAATAGCCTGCAAGTCCGTAATATTCAGTATCAAAATAAGATTCATCGGCTACTATGTTTCCCGTAACCTCTTTTATATTAGATTTTATAATTGTAGCAGCAAGATTATCAATATCACCCGAATAAAGGTCAGGGTCACCGAATCCTTTAATATATAGGTTTCCGTTTACAACGCCATCACTAAGATTATTATCATCAGTATAAACAAGAGTAAGAAAATTGTAGCTTTGCCCCAGCTTTACAAGCGCGCAGGCAGAGGTAATTAGCTTAGTAATCGAAGCGGGAATCATTGGAGTTTCGGGTTTGTATTCGTAAAGGTCTTTATTGTAATCAGCATGAATAACTTTAGCCGACACGGTAATCCCGTCATTTATTACCGGAGCAAGAATTGAATCGAGACGCTGCTGCAGCTGTTCAACTTTTGAGCTTGAAAACTGAGCATAAGCAGCGCTTTGTAATAATAAAGAGAATAAGCATAAAAAAATGAAAAATTTTATTCTGGTTATTATCATAAAATAATTATTTTAGTGTTTATATTACGGTATAAATTTTTTCGATTCATTCCAGATTCCGTCCATTTCCTCTAAGTTTGATTCCGTTATTTTCTTTCCTTTTTTTTCAAGTGTTTCTTCAATATACCTGAAACGTTTCAGATATTTATTAATTGTTTTCCTGAGGGCGCTTTCGGGATTTATTTCTAAAAATCTTGCGTAATTAACAATTGAAAAAAGAATGTCCCCAAGCTCAATTTCAAGCTCCTTATGGTCGTTTTCATCAAGCTTGCCGTCATTGTTTTTTCTTTTTTCAGCCACCTCTTTGAATTCAATTAATTCTTCTTCAAGCTTTTTGAAAGCATCTTCGCTGGTTTCCCAATCGAAGCCAACCTTTGCTGATTTTTCCTGAATCCTGTATGAACGTGTGAGTGCGGGGAGTTCTTTGGGAATTCCGTCTAATAATGATTTTCTCCCTTCGCCCATTTTAATATGCTCCCAGTTTTTAAGTACATCTTTGGTTCCGCTTACTTTAACATCTCCGAAAACATGGGGGTGGCGGCTAATTAACTTAGCATTGATTGAGTTAATAACGTCTTTTAAGTCAAATTCGCCGTTGCCTTCGGCTATGACAGCGTTAAAAGCAACATGAAGCAGTAAATCGCCGAGTTCTTTCTTCAATTCCTCATAGTTTTTCTCATCAATTGCTTCAATAACTTCATGGGTTTCTTCAAGAATCAGGTGGGTTATTGAATCGTGCGTTTGTTCTCTGTCCCACGGGCACTCATTTCTGAGCCGTTTGACAATTGTAACAAACTCATCGAACTCTTTAACCGGATTTTCTTTCTTAAAATTGTGCAATTTTAGTGTTGTTATTTTGGTTAACTAATAATTTAATCAATAAATCACACACAAAAAAGTCCGAATTGATTGCAATTTTGTAAATTCCTGTTCATCAGAAGACCGGTTTTTAAAATATTTTATCAGATGTTAAGCCTGTATCAAAATTCATGCAAGTCATACGATGAATTGTTTTAAAGTAACTATTTCTCATAAATTCAGAATATTTAATATATTAACAGGTTCCCTAATCAGTGTGCAATTATTTTTACCTTGTTATGCTATATATTAATATACTATATTTGTCTTAGACAGTTCGGAAGCGGGCGCTGAGAACGCCGCGGAGACTGCATCATATTAATGGTGCTTAATTTACCGAAACTGCTGAACACGGGTACCCGTTTTAGACTATGCCGTTTAGGCGGCATAAAATTCAATCAGTAAACATTGCGCACATTAGGCTTCCTGTCCGGTTGCCTGCCAGGCGGATTTTATTCCGTCCTGAAATAAGTGCAGGCGGCGGATAAGGGCGGGATAAAAAGGAAGTTTTGTTTTAATTGAGAAATTTAGATTTTAAAAGAGATATAAAAAAGAAGAAAGAAAAAATAAAGAGAGAGGGTTTATTTAGTCTATACCTCTTCTTCTCCATTAGGAGAGGGAGCCGGAGGGTGAGGTGAATTTATTAAAAAAGCCCGAACGCTTAGCGCACGGGCTTTTAAATAGTGTTGATAATCTCAATTAAGGGATTGAATAATTTCTTAGTGTTCTGTCGAATCCCCACACTTGTATAAACCGGAAGGTTTATACGGATACAGTTTTAACATTATTCTTCCGGATGGATTGGAAGCATTATTTGAAGGAGTATATCCAACAAAATAATCCATATATACATTGCCAATTGAGAGACCGCTCGCAATCATATCTGCTACTATAGCTACTTTATAACAACTGACATTTATACCCGAAGAAGCTGTTGTTATTGTAGTGTCGTATTTGACCGTTGAACTAACATTTGCTGAAAGAATCGGTTGGTTAAAAAGGTTAGTAATCGTGAATAAAGAAACACTTGTACCCAAAGATTTGGAAAAGTCAGCAACTAAATCCCATGAAGCTGCCTGTCCCGGGTCAAATAATTGTTTTACTCCCCATTGATAGTAATATCCGGAATTTGCATCATAACTCACATAAAATGTTTGATTCTGAAGCGGGATACCTGTAACAGAATCTTTGGTAACGCTGTTGATTAGGAAACAATCTTTGCCCTGCCATGTGATTTGTCCCGCGATGCTGTCTATGGTCCATAATCTGTGTTCTGATAAATGTTCCGCTTGTGCTTATTGAGTCATTATAATAAGTGTACACTGAGCCTGCTTTAAGCTGAATGTTGGGATTGCTGCCTGTTGTCGGCGGAGTAGTTGAATTACCGCTGTCATCGCATCCGATAAATAAAGATGTAACGAGTGCAGTTACAAGGAAGAATACGAGAAATAACTTTTTATTCATTGTTTTAGAATTTGGTTTGTAAATAAATTAAAAAATAAGTTTACTTGATATGGTTAATGATAACCTGTTTATTTCAGTGAATTGATTCCAGATTACGTTCATGTTATTGGTTGCAACATCTATAGTTAGATTTTTATAAGTATAGCCGGCTCCAAGCGAAAAATTAAAGCTATCGCTTCCGCCGACCGAAACTCCGCTTCTTACAGGAATATTTTTTGTTATATAATATTCTGCCCCGAGCGAAATTTTATCACGTGTATCATTGCCGGGCAGGTTGTTTGTGCCTTTCGCCCAGTCCAGTTCAACGGAAAGCTCATCATTAGGCTTAAACAGCACTCCCATTCTGAATTTAGTAGGCATATCGGTTGTGTATGCCGCTCCTGTATATCTTGTATCAAGCCCGTCAAGGTCATTTACGAACTGGTTATACGTGGGGTCTTCTGAGAGCACATAAAAATTTTTATAGTTAAAATCGTTTGTATCTTTATTTACGAGCGTGTTATAAGTCCATTTTATAAATCCAAGCTCTGTTATGCTGGCTGCAATCCATAGATTATCGCCAATCTGCAGATTAATTCCTGCATCCATACTGAAGCCCTTGCCGGCAGGGCGGGGAAAAAATGTGAAATGTGTCTGAGCTCCGTCAATGTAATCCTGGAATAAATCGGTTAACGATTGAAGTGAATAAAAATCCTGCTTGCCTTTTAAGCTGTCTATATGATTGCCCCTGTTATCGTTTTTAATTCCGTAGGTATCCATCTTTATTCCCGAATTATAAATAATTGCGTTACCGAAACCGTGGACAAGCGAAGCGGAAAAACCGAATGTGAAATTTCGGATTAATCCTTTGTTTTCAAATTTCTGTGCGTAGCCGATGGTATATTTTCTAATCCACCACGCAATAGCCTCTGAGAGGTGAAGGTCAGCTTTCAGAATATCATATTTCCCGCCGTTTTCAAATTGAATGAGAGGAAGGGGGAATGACTCGTTTTTATTGAGCACGTTGGTATTCAACCCGACCTTATCAGATATCGTAAAATTCACAGCCCCGAAGCGGGGGTCGGTATAGTTGATAGAAAACCATTTTAGTTCGAAGTCGTAGTTTACTTCCGTGTTCTTATCCGGCAGAACGTTAGCCCGGAAGTTAAATACGCTGTCGAGATTCAAAAATCTGTTGGCAAAAGTCTCGCGTCTTATTGATAAATATTTTAAGTAGGTTGAGTAAAAATTCAGCGATTTATCGGAACCGTATCCGCCGCCAAGATTAGCAATGGCTATCTGCCACTCGGGTTTGGATTTGCGTTTCAGTTTATAAACTTCACTTCCAAGGTCAGTCTTAAAATTTCCGTATGAATAATAGTTAGCCGGGTTAATGCCGTATGCGTCTATTCCTGTTGATATTACTACGCATGCAGTTGACATACCAAGTCCTTTGGCATTTGACCTGTCATCAGCAAAAGAATTATATTTATAAGTTAAAAGCACAAGTGTAACAATGAAATAATAAACTGTAAATTTTGTTTTTACCACAATTCCAATAATTTATAGCAGCAGTTTTGCGGATAATGCAAATGTTAGCCTTTTATCGGTAATAGCATTGTTCAGTCCGTAGGCAGCAATATCAATCACAAAATGTTTAAGCTTTACACCCGAGCCTAAAGAGAGTGTCCAGTCCTCCGGTCCTCCAATAGATGTACCGGCCCTGATTGGCAGAAAGGGCACAGGATAAAACTCGGTTCCGAGAGAAAAAATCGGCTGGGTTGTATTGCCCGGGAAATTATTATTTCCCTTAAGCCAGTCAAACTCAAGCATAAACCTGTCATTCGGCTGAAACATTATTCCCGCTCTGAACTTAGTGGGCATATCTGTTGTGTAGGAAGTTAATGTATCACGGGTATCGAGCCCTTCCAGGTCATTTACAAACCTGTTATAAGTCGGGTCACTGCTGGTAAGGAAAAAATTCTTGTAATTAAAGCTGTTTGTATCGTAGTTAATAAAAGTATTGTAGTTCCATGTAATCTTACCAAGTTCGGTAACGCTTGCAGCAACCTTGAACATTGCTCCGATTTGCATGGAGAAACCCAAATCAAAGCTGTAGCCTGTGCCGGCCGGTTTCGGGAAAAATGTATAATGCGATTTAGCTCCGTCACCATAATCCCTGAAAAAATCTGTTAAAGCAGCCTGCGTGTAAAACGATTGTTTTCCTTTGATGCTGTCAACGTGAGTAGGGGAGGTTGATGAATTGATGCCGTATGTATTAACATATAGGCTTGAGTTATAGGTTATAACATTTCCGAATCCGTGAACTAGACCTGCGGAAAAACCAACCGATATATTTTTAATAACACCCTTTATATCAAACTGTTTTGCAAGCCCGATTGTGTATTTCCTAATCCACCAGGCAGTTGCTTCGGACTGGTGCAGTTCAACATTTGTCAGGTTATAAGTTCCGTTTGGATTAGGAGTAGCTGAAAAATTCAGCGGCAGGTATTCATCTCTGCTTAATACGTTTGTATTAAGTCCTACTTTATCTGAAATTGTAAAATTTACACCCAGAGCTTTTGGGTTTGAATAATTCACAGAAAACCATTTCAGTTCAAAATCATAATTAACATCTGTTTTCTCTGTTGGTAAAACTGTGTTCCTGAAATTCAGTACGCTCGCAATATCTGTAAATAATCCGGTAAAACTTTCTCTATTGATTGAAAGGTACTTAAGATAGTTATTGTAGAAATCCAATGATTTATCAGAGCCGTAGCCTCCGCCAACTGACATAATGGAAAACTCCCATTTCGGTTTTTGAATTGGTATTTTCTTTTTATCGGATTTTTTCTTTAATTTCAGCAAAGGATGATAATCGAAATTTGCGGGATTAATTCCGTATGCATCTATGCCTAAGGAGGATACCATAGAGGCATTTGACATGCTTAAACCCCTTGCGTTAGAATGGTCATCAGCATTTGCTTTAAATGAATATAACAGCATAAAAACAGCAATTGTTATACTAAGTGGCTTTTTATAATTATTCAATCTTATTTACCTAAAGTAAAGATTTAATTAACTAATATTATTGATTTAATTTAAATTGGATATACCCGAAAAAGAGTATTTTAAATAGTCTAAATTATTGAAATTAATTGATTAAAATTAGTAAAAGGCAGAAAACTATGGGTAATATATAAGATTCTGTTTTTTTATATTTGAAAGATTATTAACAAATAACATATTTTGGACTTTAATCCTGAAGAAAACAATAAAGAGTTACCGCCAACTGTAAAATTTATAAGAAATCTCCCGCCTTTTCTTTATATAATTATAGTTCTGGGGATAATATTTTTCCTTTACCAGGTTATTGGCGCCTCTTTAGTTTTGCTGGCAGGCGGTAAAGACATAGACAGCAATGTACAGCTGATGAGGATAATCCTTTCATTCGGGCAGTTTATGTTTATTCTTGCCCCTACGATATTTTTTGTAAGGCTGCAGACAAATGATTTAAAAGGAACATTTCGCCTTAACATTCCAAATCCGCTTCTTGTAATGCTGGCTATCCTGGGAATAATTCTGATTCAGCCTGTACTGCAGGGTTATATGTCTGTTCAGAATTATGCATTAGACCATATACCTTATATTCAGGAATCCCTTAAACAGCTAAAAAGCCTGTTTGATATGGTTGAGCAGGCAACAATGAAGATTGTAAGAGCTTATTCGCCTTTGGAATTTGCTGTAGTTGTGTTTGTTATAAGCCTAACCCCGGCAATTTGTGAAGAAATGCTTTTCAGAGGTTTTGTAATGAAAAACCTTGAGAAGATTTCAAAAGCAAGCGTGGTAATATTTCTCACAGGATTTTTGTTCGCACTGTATCATCTCGAACCGTTCAATTTAATACCTCTCATTATGCTGGGGTCTTTTCTTGCTTTTGTTGTTTATTACTCAAACAGCATTTATGTTGGGATGCTTTGTCATTTCCTGAATAACTTTTTTGCATCTTTTTTCCTTTACAAATACGGGAAAGAAGATATTCAAACCCCTAAGCTTTCCGGCTCTGAGGTTTTTGATACAGCTGCTATTGCAGCAGGCTCACTGATGTTGTTTTTGCTGGTATTATATTTATTTTATAAATTCAGGTATAAAAAGGAGGCGGCACAAGTTTGAGCAATACGGCAGTAAGAGTAATAGTAGGTATATTAGGGATTCCGCTGATTATTTTTTTAGCACTATCCGGTAATCATATTTTTCTTGTGTTCTGCCTCATAGTTTCGTTTTTGTGCATGAATGAATTCTACAACCTGTTCGAAAAACCGAAATCAACTCCCGGCTTTATTACAAGATGGATAGGAGGAATCTCATTTCATAAAGCGGTTTTCTTGTTAATCAGCACGCTGATTGTTGTTTGCTTCTACAAGGAAATGTTTAACTACGTTCTCATCCTGTACTTTCTCATGTTTATGTACCTGATTATTGATGAGGTATTTAAGGAAGTAAAGCATTTTGAAGCAATCGGAACATGGATGCTTTCTATTGTTTATATCTCCACTCCCTTCGGGCTTCTAAGCTTGATGGATTCTACCAAATTCGTGGGTCTGCTGGGAGCCAATTATGCAATAATTATTATGGCAATGGTATGGGTGTCTGATACATTTGCTTATTTCGGCGGAAGAACTTTCGGCAGGCATAAGCTCGCGGAGAGAATCAGCCCGAAGAAAACATGGGAAGGCTCTATTTTCGGTTTTGTTTTTACCGTCATTGCCGGGATTATAATAAAAATTTTCTTTTACACGGAGTTCAGCTATACTCATATAATTACTATTTCTGTTATAACGGGAGTTTTTGCACAAATAGGAGATTTATTCGAATCAAATTTAAAGCGTTCGGTACAAATTAAAGATTCTTCTCAGTTAATACCGGGTCATGGAGGATTTTTAGACAGGTTTGACAGCTTATTGTTTGCAGTTCCTGCAGTTTACATTTATTTGTACCTGATTATCACTCTCTAATAAAGAATTTCCAACGATTTTTTAATTTAGTATATTTGTAAGATAAGATTTTATTAATATATAACTTTAGGACCCGTGGCTCAGCTGGTTAGAGCGTCCGGTTCACATCCGGGAGGTCGTAGGTTCAAATCCTACCGGGTCCACAATTTTTATATAATACAGATTTCATAAGAGCTTGCATTTACTTCTGAGAAATAGCCACGTTATTTCACCGGCACAAAACATAAACGGCAGGTTTGACATATTAATTGCAAACGGCGTCATTAACCATATGGGAGTTATATGGCAGCACGTAAGGGAAGTTATGCAGTATGACATGACCGGGAAAATTATTGTACCGGGGTTTTTTGATATGCACGTTCACTTCCGTGAGCCGGGTCAGACTCATAAAGAAGATATTTTATCAGGCGCTCTTGCAGCCGCTTACGGAGGATTTACCGGAGTGCTTTGCATGCCGAACACAAAACCACCTATTGACAGCGCAGAGGTGCTTGATGCAAATACTGCAAGAGCAAAAGGGAATATCGTTAGCGTTTACAGTTCATGCTGCGCGACAGTTGGAAGGGAAGGAAAGACGCTCACAGATATTAAGCTCCTCCACGAACACGGCGCACTGGCAGTTACCGATGACGGAAGTCCCATTGCCGGCGATGAAATCATGCGTAAAGCGCTCGAAGAAGCTGCGGTGTTAAATCTTCCAGTTATTCAGCATTGCGAAGTGATGAGTCTTACTAACGGCGGAATTATGAATGAAGGAACAGTGTCACGTGATTTAGGGGTGAAAGGAATTCCCAATGCTTCAGAATATGAAATAATTAAAAGAGATATAGAACTAACCCGGCAGGTAAAAGGCTCACATTACCATGTTCAGCACATTAGTACAAAAGAGGGGGTTGAACTTGTAAGACATGCAAAGAAAGAAGGATTAAACGTAACCGCCGAAGCTTGTCCTCATCATTTTATATTGACAGATGAGGCAATCATAAAATACGGAACAAATGCGAAGATGAATCCTCCTCTAAGGTCCGAAGCTGACAGGGATGCTGTTCTTGAAGGACTCCATGACGGAACCATTGATGCAATCTGCACTGACCATGCGCCGCATTCCGAAGAAGAAAAGCAACTTCCTCTGGATAAAGCTCCGTTCGGAATTGTGGGACTTGAAACTGCTTTTGGACTTGCTTACACTTATCTTGTTGAAAAGAGAGTAATTTCTCTTGATGATTTGATTTTAAAAATGTCCAGCAATCCGAGAAAGATTCTTAATCTTAAAGAAATAAAAATTTCAGAAGGTGAGCCGGCTAATCTTACGATTCTTGATTTAAACGCATTGTGGAAAGTCGATGCAAATAAGCTTCACTCAAAAAGTAAAAATACTCCTTACGGCGGATGGGAGTTAAAAGGAAGACCGGCAGGAATTATTAATAACTGCCAGCATTTAATTTATGGATGAAATAAAATTTAAAAAATCGGGTAAGACCATTAAGGTAGAAAACGTTTACTGCATAGGAAAGAATTATCTTGACCATATTAAGGAGCTTGATTCACCCGCGGTAAAATCCGAAGTGCCCGGCGAGCCTGTAATTTTTCTCAAGCCGAATACAAGCGTTGAGACTGATGCAAAAGGAATTTCCATTCCCGTATTTAAAGGAAAGAAGATTTCGGATGATTTGCAAAATGAAGTTGAGCTGGTTGTAATTATCGGTAAAGACGGAAAGAATATTCCGCTAGAGGATGCTTACGGTTATGTTGAAGGCTATGCTGTCGGTATAGATTTTACTTTGCGCGATATTCAAAGCGAGTTCAAGAAAAAAGGTTTGCCGTGGACTCTCTCAAAGGGATTTATCGGTTCGGCTCCGCTATCAGACGCATCAACTGCCGATGATGTTGGTATCCCAAATAATCTGAATATCAAGCTCGCAATAAATGGTATCACGAAACAAAATGCCAATACATCGCAAATGATATTTAAGGTTGATTATATTATTCATTATATTTCAGCAATCTTCGGATTAAAGAGGGGTGACATAATTTTTACGGGTACTCCCGCCGGCGTTACAAGACTGAACGCAGGCGATAAGATTAAAGCAGAGATTGAAAAAATAGGAGAACTTGAAATAGAAGTGAGGAACTAAAACCTGTAATGGCGTTCGACAGAACGCCTAAAAGATAAAAATAAAAACCTGTAATGGCGTTCGACAGAACGCCTAAAAAGATAAAAATAGAAACCCGTAATGGCGTTCGACAGAACGCCTTAAAGATAAAAATAAAAACCTGTATTGGCGTTCAACAGAACGCCTAATGATTACAGAATCACAAGAATATTGAAATTTGAAGAACCTTAACAAACATATATTTTCGGTTGCAGCTGGTATTATAAGCCTTGTGGTCTATATAATTACGCTCAACCCAACCGTAACATTTATGGATAGCGGCGAACTTGCAGCTGCATGCGCAACTTTCGGTATTCCGCACCCGACGGGATACCCTTTATATCTTGTCATTGGTTTTTTGTTTTCAAAGCTGCCGTTTTCTGCGAGCCCTGTTTACAACCTCAACCTGCTTAGCGCAGTAATGAGCGCAGCGGCGGTAGTTGTGTTTTTTTACTGCTTGATTTTATTTGTTGACCTGCTCAGGGAAATAAAACCCGTGAAGCAGCGCCAGCAAAACAAACAGAAGAAGCAGAAAAATGAACAGCCTGAATACCGCCGGTCTGAAGCAGAAATTGTTTTAATTGCATTCTTCTCTTCTCTTGTTTTTGCTTTTTCAAGGACATTCTGGTTAAATGCAGATACAATTGAAGTCTATCCGCTTCATACGCTGTTTATCATAATTATTATTTTCTTCTGCCTGAAGATTTTCTCAGACTTAAAAGCTGAGAATAAAAAAATCTGGATTTTGCTCTTTGTGTTTTTGGGATTGAGTTTTGCAAACCATATGACTACAATTTTTCTTCTGCCGGGAATTGTTTTTGTTTTTTACATACAGTACAGGGCTAACCCAATTTATACAAAGTCTGTTACTTCTGCGGCAATTTACATTATCCCCGGTTTACTTCTGTATATTATTTTATTTATTCGCGCGTCTGCCCAGCCTTATTTAAACTGGTCAGACCCTTCGAACTTCTCAAACTTTATGCACCATGTTACCGGAGGTGATTATTCCCAGCTTATGTTTTCCGCTTCATCTGTATTCGCTCATAACTCTGGATTATTTTTCAGTTCGGTTTTAAGTGAGTTTGCAATTGCCTCAGGTATAATTGCTGTGATTGGCTTGATATCAGTTTATTTCAAGAATAAAAATCTCTTTTATTTTCTGCTGATTCTGATTGTATCATGCCTTTTATATTCACTTAATTATAACATCAGAGACGTACTTGTTTATTTCATACTCGTTTATGTTGTGCTTGGTATTACATTTGCAGCAGGTCTTATCCGGCTGCTTGATTATCTGGTTAAAAACATCAATCTTGAAAAGAATGTATTCGCTGCCACAATTGTTCTTGGGCTGGTTCTGGCAGGCTGGAGCTTTAAATTTAATTATACTGCTGATAACAACAGCTCTAACTACGCTGTAGAAGATATAACTCTCAATGCTTTAAACCAGGTAAAGCCTAACGCAATAATAATGAGCTTTGACTGGGGTTATATTTACCCGGCTTCAATTTATTACCAGCAGGTCGGCAAGGTTAGGGAAGACGTAAAAGTATTTAACGTAAAATTTCTTTCAGTTAGCTGGTATCTTGATATGATAAAAAAGTATTATCCTGATATTTATGAGAACTGCAAACCGGAGATTGAAAGCTATTTGCCGGCAATAGGAAATGAAAGCACGGCGCCTTCAAAACTGAGCGCGCTTGTAAAAGCATTTATTGTTAAAAATAATGCGAAATATCCTTTTTATATGACTTATGATTTTGCTTACAGCAAAGAAATAAGACAGTTAATTACCGATTACCTGATTATACCTGACGGATTTTTATACAGGCTGGTCAACAAAAATGCTCCATATGACAGTACTGCCGGTATGAACAGCCTGGATATGAAGTTCAGAAAATATGAACCTGACACCGATGAAAAAGAAAAGACGTACATTTTTACGGCGGGAGTTTATTATGATAACGCGGTTTACCACAACAACCATAAAAACTCCCGGCTTGCCCTGAAGTTTCTTGATAAAGCAATCGAGCTGAGAAGCGATTTTAAAGAAGCAGCTGCTCTTAAATCTCAGATACTGGACGGAACAAAAGGAAAATGAGCAGTAAAATTATATCAGTTTGTCTCCCGAAAGGCGGGGTTGGTAAAACAACTACCGCTGTAAATCTTGCTGCCTCGCTTGCTGTTGCTGAGAAGAAAACTTTGCTCATTGATGCTGACCCGTTCGGCGCTTCGGCGATATCACTCGGTTTTACTCCCGAAAAAATCAAAGCGGGTATATCTGAAGTATTCAGCTTTACTCACTCAATAGACCATGCTATTCATAAGACTGAGCTTGAGTATATGGATTTTGTTCCATCGAACGTAAACTCGATTCAGAGAGATGACAGGTTCTCAAAAATATCCGAGAACCGCGTTGTATTGAAGAATGCACTTCGCGGGATATTGGACCAGTACGAATATATTATTATCGATTGCCCGCCGATGATGAGGGGGATTGTCTCAAATGCGCTAACGGCTTCAACATCGGTATTGCTCCCTGTCCGCTGCGGACATTTTGCGCTTGAAGCGATTTCAAAACTTTTTAAATATGTTGACTATCTCAGGGAAATTGCAAATCCTGCTTTAAACATTGAAGGGATAGTTCTGACTATGTACGAGTCAAACACAAAAGTAACTGAAATTGCCGAGCGTGAGCTGAAGCTTCGGTATAATAAATTTCTTTTCAAAACAACGATTCCGAGAAATCACCTGCTTACTGAATCAACATTTTACGGCAAGCCGATTATTCTATATAATGTAAACTGTTCTGTCTCGATGGCATACCTTGAGCTTGCTTACGAGATTATTAATAAATATGAAGGAGGAACAAGTAACAATTGAAGGAAATTTCGAAAACATATAACCCGAATGAAATTGAGCTGAATTTAATTGAATTCTGGAGGAAATATTCTTTTTACACTCCCGATGAGGTTTCAACAAATCCGAAATATTCAATTGTTATTCCGCCGCCCAATGTAACCGGCAACCTTACTATTGGACACATCCTCAATAACACAATTCAGGATATTTATGTAAGGTGGAAACGAATGTCAGGCTTCAACGTGTTATGGCTTCCCGGTACCGACCATGCAGGAATTGCTACTCAGACTAAAGTCGAATCAGAGTTAAGAAAAGAAAAAATCTCGCGCTATGATTTGGGCAGAAAGAAGTTTGTAGAAAAAGTGTGGGAGTGGAAAGAAATCTATCATCCCAATATTGTTAAACAATTAACACGCATGGGCGCTTCGGTAGACTGGTCACGAGAGAGATTTACAATGGATGAGGGACTATCCCGCGCAGTGAAAAAAGTTTTTGTTGAGCTTTATAAAAAAGGTTTAATATATAAAGGTAAAAGAATTATAAACTGGGACCCCGACGCTCAAACTGCTTTATCTGATGAAGAAGTAATTTACAAAGAGAAGAAAGATAAGCTCTATTATGTTAAGTATCCGGTATCAGGTGAAGATAAATTTGTAATTATTGCCACAACCCGTCCTGAAACAATGCTGGGTGATACTGCTGTTGCAGTTAATCCGGATGATAAACGCTATACCGGTATAGTCGGAAAGAAAGTTTTATTACCTATTGTTGAACGAGCTATCCCGGTTATTGCAGATAGCTATGTTGATATGGAGTTCGGTACCGGAGCGCTGAAAATTACTCCTGCTCATGACCCGAACGATTTTGAAATCGGACGTAAGTATGAGCTTGAAACAATCCAGGTTATTGACCACACTGGAAAAATGAATGAGCTTGCCGGCAAGTATTCCGGACTCGACAGGTTCGAAGCAAGAAAACTGATTGTAAAGAAGCTGGAAGAGCTTGGATCTGATTGAAAAAATAGAAGACTACGTTCATAACATCGGTTACAGCGAACGCG
Source organism: Ignavibacteriota bacterium (assembly GCA_963742955.1). Lineage (GTDB taxonomy): Bacteria > Bacteroidota > Ignavibacteria > Tepidaquicellales > OLB5 > CAVUOA01. The sequence goes on from CAVUOA010000009.1 coordinate 127,190, forward strand.
GCGGCGCTATCGTTGAGCCGTATTTATCAGACCAGTGGTTTGTTTCAATGAAATCACTTGCCGAGCCGGCACTAAATGCAGTTGTATCGGGCAAGATTAAATTTCACCCGGACAGATGGACAAAAGTTTACGAACACTGGATGAATAATATCCGCGATTGGTGTATATCGCGCCAGTTATGGTGGGGACACCAGATTCCTGTTTGGTACAATAAAAGCAATGATGAAATTTACTGCGAGGAAGAACCGCCAAAAGATATTGAGAACTGGGAACAGGACCCCGACGTGCTGGATACATGGTTCTCATCATGGCTCTGGCCGTTTTCTACAATGGGATGGCCTGATGATACCGATGATTTAAAAAAGTTTTACCCGACCGATTTGCTTTCCACCGCGCCCGATATAATTTTCTTCTGGGTTGCAAGAATGATAATGGCTTCACTTGAGTTTACTGGAAAGATTCCGTTTAGTGATGTGTACTTCCACAACATACTGCGTGATGAAAAAGGAAGGAAGCTCAGCAAAAGCCTTGGCAACTCACCCGACGTTATTGAAGTAATGGAGGAATACGGAACTGATGCGTTCAGGTTTTCACTAATCTATCTTGCACCAATGGGAGTGGATGTTTATTTCTCAAAAGATACATGCGAAATCGGAAGAAACTTTGCTAATAAAATATGGAATGCTTTCCGTTTCCTGCAGATGAAGAAATTCCAGATAAGTGAAAACAACTCTGCCCAATTAACTGGCTATAAGCAGGATTTATTTGATATATGGATTGAGAGCAGGCTGAACTCAACCATGAAAGCTTATTTCGATTCGCTGGGTGAATACCGCATCAACGAAGTTTCAAAAGCGCTGTACGATTTTATATGGAAAGATTTTTGTGATTGGTATATTGAGCTTATTAAAATCAAAACCTCTGAAGAGCCGCAGTACGCGGAAATAATCCTTGATAATGCATTTGCGATTTTTGAAAAAGTACTTAAGCTGCTCCATCCCGTAATGCCGTTTATAACGGAAGAGCTGTGGCAGTCGATTAGCGAAAGAAAAGAGAACGAAAGTATTTCTATTTCAGATTTTCCTTCTGTTGAGACAAATAAAATAAATGAAGAAATAGAAAACGAAGTAATTATTATGCAGGAGCTTGTTACTTCGCTGCGAAATCTTACGTTCGGAACTTAACCTTGCACCATCAGTAAAATGTGATGTTGTAATAAATTGTCCCGATGTTAAAGCAAAAACTCAGGTAACAGAACTCAGCCATTACATAGTTTCTCTTGCTAGAATAGAGAATCTTGATATTACTTTGACAGATGAGTTAAAGAAGCTCGGAAAATTCAAATCAATTACATCCGTAATTAACAATTACCAGGTTTACATTAAGGTTGAAGGGTTAATTGATATTGAGCAGGAGAAAGCGCGCCTCGAAAAAGAAATCAAGCGTACCGAAACATTTCTTGATTCACTTAACAAAAAGCTCAGCAACGAAAATTTCCTGAAGAAAGCTTCCGAAGATATTGTAGAAGCCGAGAAAAAGAAGCAGGCGGATTTCAGAGCGAAGCTCGAGAAGCTGAGGGAACATTTGAAAGAATTGGAGTGATGATATACAACTGTAAATAAATGTGGTAGAAAACAAAAAAGCCCCCAAATTGGAGGCTTTTTCTTAGTAGCGGGGGAAGGATTTGAACCTCCGACCTTCGGGTTATGAGCCCGACGAGCTACCAGCTGCTCCACCCCGCGATGTTATTAGATTGCTAGTATACCCTTTTTTTCATGCTAATTCAAGTTACGGTTTTTACCCTTTTATTTACATTTCCTCATTTTTCTCATTCCCGCTCAGGCGGGAATCCGGTTAAAGATTGTATTGCATAGATAAGATGGGATTGTTAGCAAGCACAAAAAGTAAATTACCCAATTTACTTACATTTCTTATTACGAAATACTTTTTTAAATTAAGTTTCTTAAGTAATTTAGCAATTGATAGACTTCAGAAGTCTTAGAGACTTCGGACGTCTAAAGTTTATTATAAATTTATGGGATTCCCGTTTACGCGGGAATGTTTTATACTTGAAGACATCATTTGAAATAAGACAGGATTTTCTGGACTTTTTTAAGTCAAAAGGGCATAAAATTGTCCCTTCGGCGCCGGTTATTCCATACGAAGACCCTACGCTGCTGTTCACCAACGCGGGAATGAACCAGTTCAAGGATGTTTTCCTTGGTACCGGCAAGGCGTGATTATTCCAGGTGCGCAGATACGCAAAAATGCATCCGTGTGAGCGGTAAACACAATGATTTAGAGGAAGTAGGGCATGACGGCTACCACCACACTTTTTTTGAAATGCTCGGAAACTGGTCATTTGGTGACTATTACAAGAAAGAGGCTATTGGATGGGCATGGGAGCTATTTACAGAGGTCTGGAAGCTCCCTAAAGCGAAATTATGGGCTACTGTGTACAAAGACGATGATGAAGCGTTTAATCTATTGGAAATCCGAGACCGATATTGACCCAGCGCATATCCTTAAGTTCGGCGAAAAAGATAATTTCTGGGAAATGGGTGATACGGGTCCCTGCGGACCCTGTTCGGAAATTCATATTGACCTTTCTGAAAACGGCTGCAAAGCAGAAGACGTTAACGCCGGAAAAGATGAAGTGATTGAGCTGTGGAACCTTGTGTTTATACAGTACAACCGTGATGAGAAAGGAACACTGCACGACCTGCCGCAGAAACACGTTGATACAGGAATGGGCTTTGAGCGTGTTGTACGAGTGCTGCAGAATAAGAACTCGAACTATGAAACAGATGTGTTTCTTCCGCTGATAAATGAGCTTATACAGCTATCCGGTAAAGATTATAGTGCCCCACCCGGCCTCCCCAAAGGGGAGGGAGTAAATCCTCCGTTCAATCTTCAATGAATGTAATAGCTGACCATGTTCGCACGTTAACATTTGCAATTGGTGACGGCGCAATTCCCTCAAACGAGGGCAGGGGATATGTGCTCCGCAGAATCCTCCGCCGCGCAGCGCGTTACGGAAGAAACATCGGAATGCACAAGCCGTTTATTTATAATCTGGTTGATGTGCTGGTTAAAAACTATGAGCCATGTTTTCCCTGAAATAAAAGAGAAGCAGAAATTTATTAAAGAAGTAATCCAGGCGGAAGAAGAGAGCTTTAACGAAACACTCGACAGGGGACTTGTATACTTCAACGAAGAGATTGAGAAGATGGAAAAATCAGGCAATAAAATTTTCTCCGGTGAAGTTGCTTTTAAACTGCATGATACTTACGGTTTCCCTGTTGATTTAACTCAGCTAATGGCGAAGAGAAAAAGGATATTACGTTGATACTAAAAAGTTTGATGAGCTGATGATGGAACAAAAGGACAGGGCAAGAGAAGCAAGGAAAGAAACATTCAGTAACATCGGATATAAAAGTTGAAGTTGAACAAAAAGTAAATTATGACCCGTATCATATTAATCCTGAAGGAGTAAAAACTAAACTTGAACTGATAAAATCAGAGAACGGACACAAAATTGCTGTTATAAAAAATAATCCGTTTTATTCAGAATCCGGTGGGCAGGTGAGCGATACAGGCAAGATTGTATTTCCCGCAAATGAATATTGAACTGAATGTTATTGATTCAAAGAAAGATTATGTTGTGATCGAATCAGCTAAAGTTGATATTCCGGATGGTAGTCAGAAGTAATTGCAAAAGTTAATTATGACAGAAGGCAGTCGGTTCAGCGTAATCATTCTGCAACTCATTTAGTCCATGAGGCTTTGCGCAGGGTGCTGGGCCCCCATGTTAAGCAGATGGGCTCTTATCTTGACGATAAAGTTCTTAGGTTCGATTTCCCTCATTTCCATAAATTGAAGCCCGAAGAAGTAAGAGCAATTGAGGATATTGTTAATGACAAGATTAAAGAAAAAATAAAAGTTAACTGGGAAGAAATGCCGATTGGAACAGCGGATAAAATTCCCAATGTAAAAAAATTCTTTGGCGAGAAGTACGGTGAAGAAGTCAGGGTAGTTTTTATTGATGAAAACTTCAGCGTTGAGTTTTGCGGAGGAACACACGTACCCGATACATCAGATATAGGTTTGTTTAAGATTGTGAAAGAGGAAAGCATCTCATCAGGAACACGCCGTATATTTGCAAGAACAGGCGAAGGGATAATTTCATTAATCGATGAGAAAGTTTCTGATATAGAAAGCTTGCTGGATGAACTTCCTGAGAAATATTCAAACAATTTTAAAACAGGAATCAACGAGTTTAAATCAAACTACAAAGATATTGATTTCAAGGATGCGGGAATATTAAAGAAGCTGATTGAATATCAGGATATGACATATACCTCACTGCTTGATGTGCGTGATAAATATCTCGAAGAAAAAAAACAGGCGGAAAAAGAGCTGGCAAAACAAAAAGTAGGGAAGGCTGTTAAATCAGAACTTGATGAAATTATAATGCAAAGTCAGAGAAATTGAGTGGAATTAAAATTGTTACACTACCTAAGTTTGAAATTGACAACATGGATGAACTTAAGGAAGTGGGAGATTGTTAAGAATGAACTTTGGAAGCGGGGTAAGTGTTATTTGCTATTAAGCGGTGATAAAGTTAAATAGTTGCAGTAACTGTGTCCGATGACCTTATAAAAGAAAAAGGGCTTAATGCAGGTAAAATAGCGGGTGATGTTGCCCGTATTCTCGGCGGCGGCGGCGGAGGCAAACCTCATCTTGCTACTGCAGGCGGAAAAGATGTAACAAAGCTTGAAGAAGCAAGGAGCCAGGTAAAAAATATTGTTCAAAAATATTTAAAATAAATCTTAAAGAGAGGTATAAAAAAGAGAAAAAAATATGAAAGCAATTATCCCGGCGGCAGGTGTCGGAACAAGATTAAGACCGCATACATACTCAATGCCGAAAATATTATTGAACGTTGCGGGCAAACCAATGATATTTTATATAATTGATGAGCTGATAGAAGTCAAAGGTCTTGATACAATCATTATAATCGTTGGACACCTTGGCGATAAAGTTCAGCAGCACATTTCGGAAAGGTACTCCGATGCTAAACACATTAAGTTCGAGTTTGTTGAGCAGAAAGAAATGCTCGGGCTGGGACACGCGGTTTACATGGCAAAAGAATATCTTGATGACGAGCCGGTCGTAATTGTGCTGGGTGATACTATATTTGAGTTTAACCTTGCTGATTTTCTTGCATCAAAACACTCGGCTATTGGTGTTAAACAGGTAGAGGATGCGCGCAGGTTCGGTGTTGTTGAAAGCAAAGATGGCTTTATTACAAGAATGGTTGAAAAGCCGGCAAGTCCCGAAGTGTCTCATAGCCGTAACGCAATAGCAGGCTTATACTATATCAAGAGCGCTTCAGCACTGATGAAAGCGATTGAGTACATAATGGAACATAACGTTAAAACAAAGAATGAGTTTCAGCTTACTGATGCGCTTCAGCAGATGATTAAAACAGGTGAGAAGATGATTCCGTTTGAAATTCAGAATTGGTTTGATTGCGGCAAGCCCGAAACACTGCTGAGTACAAATAAATATCTTCTTAAAAAAAATAATACACAGAAAGAGTTTAAAGTATCAGATTCAACTCTTATTATTCCTCCTGTATTTATAGGTGATAACTGTGATATAACAGGTTCAATAATTGGTCCTTATACAACAATAGGAAACGGAGTTCACATAAAAGACACAATTTTGAGAAACTCCATTGTAGGTGAGAATTCAACAATTAAAAATTCAATTCTTCAGGATTCTATTATCGGCTCAGAAGCAAACGTCACGGGTAATTTTAAGCGGCTGTTTATAGGCGATTCGACTGATATAGTGTTTTGAATTATAACAATCCCGCACTTGCTGCGGGATATTCTAATGGTGTATTATTCGTCCGACGACTTGAGTCGCAGGACGAATTTTTTTACTTAACTTCCTTCCTCAATATTCTCAATGCCCTGTCAAAAAGCCAGTTCGGCGCATACTCCGCAGCTTTGGTAAGCAAAATTATCCCCGGGGTGAACCTTACAACACTTTTGCCTTTAGCAATTCCTTTTCTTATTATTCTTGCAGCTTTATCGGTTTCAATCATAAACGGCATATAAAACTCATTCTTAGCAGTCATTGCAGTCCTGACAAAACCAGGCTTAACTGTTATTACTCTAATGCCGTATTTTTTTAATTCAACCCTGGCGGATTCCAGAAGTCTTGTTGCTGCGGCTTTGCTTGCATTGTATCCTGATGAACCCGGGTATCCGCGAACATCAGCAAGTGATGATACTCCGGCAATTTTGCCGTAACCCTGTTTTATCATTACAGGAATAAGGCACTCAAGCGCATGAGCAATACCGAATGTATTTGTTTCTATAACGGTTTTAAATTCTTCGCTTTTGAAATTGCTCATCCACTGTTTAATGCCGATGCCGGAATTAATAATTGCAATATCAATTGTACCTAGCTTATTGCAGAGCATAATTCAATCCCTGCCTGAACATTATCAAATACAGATACATCACATTTTTTATAGAACGCTTTTCCGCCTTTTGAATCGATTTCCTCAGCCAGGCGCTGTATTGCTTCTTCATTTCTTGAAAGGAGCACGAGGTTTGTCCCGTGCGATGCGTATTCATAAACAAGCGCTTCGCCGATACCTTGCGAGGCGCCGAATATTATTACGTTCGATTCGCTTTTCATAAATAATTAAAACCATTTTTTCTTTTTAAATATCAATAGCATAACAACAGCAATAATCAGCATTACGCCCAGCACAATAGGGTATGCGTCATGGAAATGAAGCTCAGGCATAAACTCAAAATTCATTCCGTACAAACCTGCAATAAATGAAAGGGGAATAAAAATTGTTGTAATGATAGTCAGCACCTTCATTACTTCATTCATCCTGTTGCTTATGCTCGATAGGTAAATATCAAGCATTCCGGAGAGCATATCACGGTATGTCTCGATGGTATCGATAACGTTAATTGTATGGTCATACAGGTCTCTGAGATATACATGTAGTTGTTCTCCAATCAGCAGGGGTTTCACCGCGTTCCATTCTGCTAATGACTTCACGCAGTGGCCAGACGGATTTCCTTAGAAAGAGCATTTCGCGCTTGAGCTCGTATATGGTTTTTAAAGTCGATTTGTCGGGGTGAGCAACCAATTCTTCTTCAAGGTCTTCGATTTTTTCACCAAATTGCTCCTGCACTGTAAAATAATTGTCAACTATTGAGTCGATAAGTGAATAAGCAAGGTAATCAGCTCCCAACTTGCTTATTTTTCCTTTCCCGCTCCTGATTCTTTCTCTAATCGAATTAAAAGTATCTCCTTTCATACCTTCCTGGAATGTAATAACAAAATTCGAACCCAGGATTATGCTTACCTGTTCTGTGTGCAGTTCGTTTGTTTCTTTATGAAGATGAATCATTTTGACTACGATATAAACATAATCATCATATTCTTCCATTTTAGGACGCTGGTCAGTATTTATAATGTCTTCCATGACCAGGGGATGCAATCCGTATTCTTTACCCAGCGATTCAAGAACATCTATTTTGTTTAATCCTTCGATATCTATCCATGTTACACCGGGTGTGTTTTTATAGCTGAAGCATTCGGTTATATCCTTAATTTTCTTTTCTTCAAAATGGTCTGAATTATAATCAATAAGGTTAATCTGTGTTTCGAGAGTGGATTTTTCCCCAACATACATCAATGTACCGGGAGGCATCCCTGCTTTATGGGAGCGTTTTTTGAAAAATTTTGGCATTCTTAAATTAATAATTATTAAATCAAAGTTACTATAATTACCTAAATAAAAAAAGATAACTTGTTAATATTCATATATTTTTTCAAATTTTATATTTAGATTGTGAAATTATTAAGTTAATTAAGCTAATTTTATTACTATGCCCCACAGAACACACTCAACTATAAAAAAGAGATACGGAAAAGAACTTGGCGATTTAAAATCGTTCCCGAAGCCGAAATCAAAGAACAAAAGCAGCTATTTAAAAGGCGGGAAGATTACTCCGCAAAAGATATCGGGTAATATTTCTATTACCGATTTAGTGGAGAAATATTTTCAGGCATATAACGCAGCGAGGCTATCAGAAGCATGCAAGGTGTTTGTTAATAAAATGCTTGATGATGATGTAACAATCGGGATGAGCCTGACCGGAGCATTAACTCCCGCGGGACTCGGGTCTTCAATCAGACCTTTAATAGAAAACGGATTTGTTGACTGGATTGTATCAACAGGTGCTAACATGTACCACGATACGCATTTTGCGCTGGGACATTCGTTATACAGGGGAAATCCTTTCGTTGATGATATAAAATTGCGAAATGAATGGGTAATAAGAATATATGATGTGCTCTTTGATGCCGATGTGCTGTATCATACCGATGCATTTTACCGTAAGCTGATTATGCTGCCGGAGTTCCAGAAGAAAATTCCTACAAGCGAGTTTTATTACAGGGTAGGAAAGTACTTGTATAATATCGAAAAGAAGTTCGGTGTAAAAGATATGTCAGTGCTTTCTACCGCATATAAATGCGGAGTACCGATTTACACTTCATCGCCGGGTGACAGCTCCATAGGTATGAACGTTGCCGCCGTTGAGCTTGAAGGCAGCAAAATGGAATTTGATGTTAACCGTGACGTGAATGAAACCGCGGCAATTGTACTAAACGGAAAACGAAGAGGAAACAAAGGCAATCCCGGTAAAAGCGGCGTCCTGATTTTCGGAGGAGGCTCGCCGAAGAATTTTATGCTTCAGACTGAGCCACAGATTCAGGAAGTGCTGGGAATCCAGGAGAAAGGACATGATTATTTTCTGCAGTTTACAGATGCAAGACCTGATACCGGAGGACTCTCCGGAGCAACACCATCGGAAGCAGTAAGCTGGGGTAAGGTCGACCCTAATAAACTGCCCGATACAATTGTCTGCTATGCAGACACTACAATCGTTATGCCGATTCTGGCAGCATATTCATTAAAGAAACATAAACCCAGAAAATTAAAAAGACTGGCTGAGAAAACCGATGAACTGTTAGAGTTCATGCTTAAAGAATATAAGAAAGCAAATAAATAAAAAATTATGTCCACAATCCTCAAAGAAACTAAAAACAATACTCTTTACATCACGCTCAACCGCCCTGATGTGATGAATGCCTTCAATACGGAAATGCTGATGGAGCTTCAATCGGCATTCAAAGAAGCAGAGGCAGATGAAATCCGCTGCGTCGTTTTGACAGGTAACGGGAAAGGATTCTGCTCAGGTCAGGATTTAAAGGATTTCGAAAGAGAAAAAAAATCATTTAAGCAGGCGCTGGAAGAAAAGTATAACCCGTTAATCAAACAAATTATGAATCTTCCCAAGCCTGTAATTTGCGGAATTAACGGTGTTGCAGCGGGGGCGGGACTTTCTCTTGCTTTAGCTTGTGATTTCAGAATAGCAGTTGAGTCAGCGATGCTGATTGAAGTTTTTATTAACGTGGGACTTGTTCCGGATTCAGCTTCAACATTTACATTGCCGCGGATGATTGGTATACCTAATGCATTCCGGTTGTGCGCAACAGGTGAGAGGGTCTCAGCAAAGCAGGCTAAAGAACTGGGATTGGTTAATGCAGTTGTTTGGGATGGCAGTGTACTTAAAATTGCACTGGATAAACATGCAAAGAAATTTGCTGCAATGCCTACAAAAGCAATCGGAATGATAAAAAGTACTGCTTAGAGATTCATTTTCCAGTGATTTAAATAAAATGCTTGAGCTCGAAGCATTGATGCAGGATAAAGCAGGAAACTCAGAAGATTACAGAGAAGGTGTAAACTCGTTTTTAGAAAAACGGAAACCGGTATTTAAAGGCAAATAGTTTCAAAAAATAAAATAGCAATTAGTTAGATTTGGCAAAGAGTAAAAGGGATAAGCAGAAACAGCAGAGTAAGGGTTCAAAAAAAGAACAGGTATTAATTGAGAATAAGTACTATGTATGGGGTTTGTTTGCTGTATTTTCTGTGCTGGTTTTTCTTGCATCAACATATAAAGTTTCCGGTGACGACGATTTCTTCTGGCATCTTGCCACAGGCAGGTACATTGTCGAACATAAAGTTGTGCCCGATACTGATATATTCGGATTTGCTACACAGGGTGTAGAGTGGATTCCGTTTGAGTGGGGCTGGGACGTTCTTACTTACGGGCTGTACAATATAGCAGGTTACAATACAATACTTGTCTTCAGGTCAATAGCATTTGTTTTTATATTCTTTCTTTATTTTAAGCTATTCCAAAAGTTCAAGATAAATTCATTTTTAAGCCTGCTTATTCTTTTTGTGCTTCTGATTGGAATTATGGACAGGCTCTCGCCGCGACCTCACGTTATCACATATATTTTCTTTGCAATAATAATTTATATTCTTACATCATTTAAATATCTGGATAGGGAAAAATACGTAAAGAAGCTGTATTTCCTTCCGATTATATTCCTGGTCTGGGGTAATATGCACATGGGCGCTCTTGCTGGAGGATTGTTTTTGTTTATTTTTGCAGTCAGTGAAGTAATCATTTTCTATTATCCCAAAAAGTTTTCATCGAACGATATAAAGCCTCTTTCAATTTCCCAATTAAAGGTATTGCTGATTATATCTGTATTAAGCGCTTTGGCACTTCTGGTAAATCCTCACGGTATCAACACTTACATCTATGCATACAGCCATACGAAGATGAAGATGCTTGAAACAGTTAATGAATGGCGAAGCCCCTTCGATACAATGTTCGGAACCGGCTATGTGATTACATTGTATAAGGTGTTTTTATTCGGAGGACTTATTATTTTAATTTATTCTTATATAAGGAAAGACCTTTTCCAGGCCATACTTTATATAGTATTATTTTTCTATTCAATAAGGGCCATTCGGTTCACAGTCGACTATGAGTTTTTAATAGTCTTCTTTTTCGCGTATTCAATGAACTATTTCATCATGCGGACAGGAAAAACCAAAGCTGTGAGCTTTCTTTTGTATAATAATGGTGTTAAGATAGCAGCAGCAGCCGCGCTGATATATATTTGTTTCCAGGTACCTTCAGGGAATATATACGAAACTTTGAGGTATTACCGTGTATTCGGATGGGGGATAAACGATGATTTCCTTCCGGTTCAGTTGTTTGATTTTATGAAAGAAAATGATATCAAAGGAACTCCATATAATCATTTTGGAACAGGCGGCTACCTGGTGTGGAATTTTCCCGGCCAGAAAAACTTTATAGACAGCCGAAATCTTAATGATAATATTTTCAATGAATACAATTCTATAATGTCTAAAACTCCGGGATTTGAAAAGAAAATGGAGAAGTATAATTTTGATTATGTCATTTACCTCGACCCGGATTTAATAAGGAGACCAAATGACCTTCAAAGAGTGATAGTATCATATCTTGCCAGGAACCCCGAATGGAAGCTTGTGTTCTGGGATGATAAATCAATGCTGTTTTTAAAAAATATACCGAAGTTCTCCGATGTAATTAATAAATTTGAATACAAGGTTTTGAATCCGTACACATCACTATTTTTTGAAAATGAATTTGCACAGAATGTCAGCAGAAATCCGGTTGAAACTAAATTAGAGATGGACCGGAAGTTTAAAACAGAGCCGCAAGGTTATCTGTTCAGGAGAATGGAACAGCAGGCAGGTACAGTTCTAAAGAATTAAAATAATTTATCCTGTTTCCGGTATTTCAGTTTCTTCGGAAATATTTCGTCTCACCTGCCACTCTTTAAACAGCATTAACAGAACTGAAACAACCGGCATTGCTATCAGCATACCCACGAATCCGAAGAAATATGAAAAAACCATAAGAGAAAGAATTAAAACAGCCGGGTGGATACCCATTCTATCACCAATTATCTTTGGTATTATAAATGATGTTTCAAGAAGGTTCTGGGCAAGGTATAATAATATAACAAGCGGAACCTGCAGCCCTGGGTCACCGCTGAACAAAGCTGCAATGACAGTTATCACAATACTTAAGAGCAAACCCACGTAAGGAATTACATTTAATAATGCCGATAAGGCACTGAGAAAAATAGAATATTTTATCCCAAGAATTGCAAGAAAAACATATACTCCGACACCATGTATAACTGCACAAATTAAAGAACCTCTCAGGAAGCTGCCCATCATATCATCAATTTTATGATAATAACTTACTGCAGTTTCTCTTTTAGAATAGGGGAACAGTGATTTAGCCAGTTCTTTAATTTCGTCAAAATCCTTAAGAAGGTAGAAGGTCAAAAACGGTATCAATATCAGGTTCACTAATTGTGTCAGAATAATCGAAATCCCGGCAAACAATCCCGAAAGGCTGTTTAAAAGAGTATTTAGTATTTGTTCCAGCCTCTCCGGTAGAACACTCAGCACTTTTTCCTGAATACTTTCTGTGGGCAGTCCCCATGCGGCAGCTTTTGGAATTAAAACTTTCTGAACCCACTCTCCAAGTCCCTGAATTGCACCCGGCAGTGAAGAAATTAACTCCGAAAACTGATTTACAATTGGAGGAGCAAGGAAAATAATCAATAGCGAAATTACCGCAAGAAATATAAGCATTATCAGCAGGCTCGAAATTGTACGTGATAGACTTTTGCGGCTGAGAAATTCAACAATTGGGTTTAATGTATAAGCCAGTATAAAAGCAACAATAAAGGGTAAAAGAATACCAAGAAGCGAGTTGAGTATCCACAAGAGAAAAATTACAGCAGAAACAGAAAGGGAAATTTTTACAACTTTGTTTTTTCTGAATGGATATAGTGTTATAAGGATTACACCGAAAACAATGAAAGGTGATTTGAATAATTCTGTTACAGTAAACAGTACTCCAAATAAAACAAAAGCCAGCACTGAAATTACAACTTCATAAGGCTTATTAATATGCTCAGGCTCTTTACTCATGATTTAATCCTGAATGTCCAAAACCTCCGGAATCTCTTTTTGTACTTGTTAAATCATCTGTTAATTCAATTTTTACCTTTTCTACTTTTGCAATTACAAGCTGAGCTACCCTGTCACCAAATCTAACTGTAAAAGGCTCACTGCCGAAATTAGTAAGAAGAATTTTTAATTCACCGCGGTAATCCGAATCAATTGTTCCCGGTGAATTCATTATACCGATATTATGTTTTATTGCAAGTCCGCTGCGTGGTCTTACCTGGCCTTCGTAACCTTCGGGAATTTCTAAGACAAGGTTCGTGGGAATTAAAACTGTTTTCATCGGCTCAATGATAATATTCTGCATTGAGGAAGAGGAAACATCAAGTCCTGAAGAGTGTTCGGTTGCATAAACAGGCAGGGGATTATTAACAGATTTGTTTATTTTACTGATTTTTAAATTCATCAACAGGTTTATATAAAATAAGGTAGTTCAGGACAAACTACCTTATAACTTTAACTTGTTTATTTTATTAACGATTCAATACAGAACCAAGCGTTCCGAGAGCAATTAATATAATAACAACAATTACAGCCAGAATTGAAACTATTACGTTAATTATTCCAAGCCACATCCCGATTTGCGCCATTGATTTTCCGGCAGGTGATGCAATTCCGGCTTCGATTTCACTTAATTCTTTTTTCCCCATTATCCAGGCAGGAATTCCTGTTAAAATACCGCAGCCTAATACCCATGCTGCAATACCTAAAATCAAAGCCCAAACAGCTCTTGTGCTTGATTTATCGCTTTGCATTCCGCCCGAGGGAGGCGGAGGAGGAGGTGTAATATCGCCCGATGGGGGCGGCGGCGGCGGTGCTCCAAAATCCTGTTGAAAAAGTTGATATTGTTTCATAGTATCCCCTTTATTTTTTAAAAAGTATAATTATTATTGTTCGGGTTTTTTAAACTAATTCGTTTCTCAAAGTTGCAGAGAATATTAGTTTGTGGATGTTTTAAGTTTCTCTTCAATAACAGCCGGCAGCTGAGTTTTTATTGAGCTTTTGGCTATGAAGCCGTCGGCAAGAAATTCATCGGCTAATTCTTTGTAAACTGAATCTTCATAAAGTGTTAAAATTATTACGGACTTATTTGGCCATCTTTCTTTAATTGTCTTTGTAGCATCCAGCCCAGATTGATTTGGCATACTCAAATCCATCAGTACCAGGTCAGGGTCCAGGGATTCAGTCTTATTGATGACATCGACCCCGTCAATCGCTTCGCCTACTATTTCTACTCCGGGTAGAGAGTGAATGTACTGCATTAAAAGCTGCCTGAAGTTGTCGTTATCGTCACAAAGTAATATTCTTATATTTCTCTTGTCCGCAGCCATATCAAATAATGGTTCTCAAATAATAGATTTATGAAAACTTTTAAATTATGAAAAAACCGTTCCTGAATCCGAACAGTAATTCAGATTTAATTGTTTTTCGCTGCCAGTTTCTTCTGGGTAGTCTGAATTACCTCTAACAGCTCTTTGTGTATATCATCGGAATTTTTACCAATATACTTATCTACCCTGTACACTTCAGCAAGTTTCCTGTATGACTGTCCTTCATTAATAGAAATCATAACTACAGTTACATCCGGGAACTTGTCTTTTATTGTGCTCAATGCTTCTATACCCGATTTCTTGGGCATAATTATATCGAGAATAATAAGGTCAGGGTAAGTTTGCTCTGCCTTTTTTATTGCATCTTCACCGTCAACAGCTTCACCTACGAGTTCTACACCCGGGATAGACCTTATATATTGAGCGAGTGCACTTAAAAAGTCAGGATTATTGTCGGCAATGAGTACCCTGATTGGTTGTAATTGAGCATTCATAAATTGCCCTTTCTGTTATAAAATATGATTTTTTTGATTTCCCCTTATGCCAGTAATATATTTATTAAGTGTTGATTATGCAAGTTATTACATTAGTTAATGTCTATCAAACCCTTTTCAATGGCATATCTGACCAGACCTGCTGTGTTTTTAATAGATAGCTTGTGCATTATGTTTTTTCTGTGCGTATCAACAGTATTATAGCTTATATATAGTTTGTTTGCAATTTCCTGGTTTGAATTGCCTTCGGCTATGTATTTCAGAATTTCTATTTCTCTTTTTGTAAGAGGTACTTCTTTGTAACCTTCGTTTTTATCTGTCTCTTTAGCGCTTCTAATATAGTTATCTATAATCAGCTTTGATATGTCTTTGCTGAAGAAGTTTTCTCCCCCGGCAACTGTTCTAACAGCATCAAGCAGCTCTTCCTTATCAGTGTTTTTCAGAACGAACCCCTTTGCACCTGAACGTATAATTTGGTTAAGGTATTCCTGGTTGTCATGCATTGTCAGAATCAAAATCTTTGCGTTTGGGTCGTTTTCTTTAATTATCCTGGTTGCTTCAATACCGTTCATTCCCGGCATTGAGATGTCCATTATAACAAGGTCAGGTTTCAATGAGTCATACATTGATATAGCATCTTCCCCGTTAGCAGCTTCACCTGCAATTGCCATGTTGTTAAGACTAAGTAAAATATTCTTAAGACCATCCCGCACCACTTCATGATCATCAACAATTAAGATTTTGATATTTTTCATTATCTTATATTAATAATTAGTTACTTAATGTAAAAAAATTCAAATTTATTTCAAGCAGAACTTCGGTTCCCTGACCGATTGATGAAACTATTTCTACCTTGCCTCCAACAAGTTCAGCTCGTTCTTTCATATTTAAAAGTCCGAATCCTCTTCCCATTTTCTTGTTCCTGAGTGCATCGCCTATGTCAAAACCTTTACCGTTATCTTTTACTCTCACGTGTACAAAATTTTCTTTCCTGTATAAATCGAGAATTACTTCTGTTGCTTCTGCATATTTGCTGATATTGTTGAATGATTCCTGGATTATTCTGTAAATAGCTATTTCTACTTTGGGGTCAATTCTTTCTAAAAGCTGTGATACCTGGAATTTTACTTTTATTCCTGTCAGCTTCGAAAACTCCTGGCATAAAATTCTAAGAGCAGGAATTAATCCGAAATCATCAAGGGTTGTAGGCCTCAGGTCATGTGATATTCTGCGAGCCTCTACTATTGCCTTGCTGATAATCGAATCAACCTCTTTTATCAGTTCGTTGAATTTTTCTTTATTCTGGCTTTGAACAAACTCAAACATCCCAAGCTTGAGTTTTGTTGCGCTTAGCAGCTGCCCAAGCCCGTCGTGAAGTTCTCTCGATATTCTTCTTCTTTCATTTTCCTGGGCTTCAATAATCGAAAGAGAACGTATTCTCTGTTCAAGAAGGGTCTGGTGTTCTTCCTCTGCTTTTTTCCTTTCGATAGCATAACGAATTGTTCTCACAAGGAGGTCACCTTCAACCTTATCTTTAACAAGGTAATCCTGTGCTCCCATTTGTACTGCACTAATAGCAGTTGTTTCGTCATTTAAACCGGAAAGTACAATTATCGGAACATGAGGTGCAGCAGCAAATACTTTCTGAAAGGTGCCTAATCCTTCACTGTCAGGCAGTTTTAAATCGAGCAGTACTACGTTTATGTTATTACTTTCAACAACGTCTATTCCCTGACCAAGTCTTTCGCATATTTGAAGGTTAAAAGTAATATTTCTTACTTCTGAAAGATATTCTTTTATTAATCTAGCATCACCCGGGTTATCTTCGATTAATAATATTTCAATCAGCTTCTGGCTCTCTTTGTATTTAGGTGTATCTTCTTTCAAATAATAGTAATTACGTTCTTTTGCTAACCAAGATTTTTAATGGGTAAAGTGTATTTTAGTTAAAAATATATAAAATATTACTTTAAATAAAGCGAAAATAGAAAAATCTCAAATATTTTTTTCATGCCCAGGAAGCCTAACTGTATCCAGCCAAAACCTCTCAATAGACATAACTACATCGATAAAGTTTTCTAATTCCAATGGTTTACAAATATAGCTGTTTGCCCTTAATTCGTAAGAAGTTAAAATGTCCTTTTCACTCCTTGATGTTGAGAGAATAATCACAGGTATCATTCTCAAAAATTCGTCCGATTTCATTTCCGCCAGCAGCTCTCTGCCGTCTTTCTTAGGTAAATTCAGGTCTAAAAGAATTATATCGGGTTTTTTGTTACCCAAATTCCCCAAATACTCCATAGCTTCAGCACCGTCTTTTATTGCTACAATATTATGTTTTCCCCGGCACTCTTTAAATGCTTCTATGGTCAGCAGTATATCAGCAGGATTATCTTCTATTAAAAGAATTTCAGACATTTTACTTTTTTATTATTGCCTAGTCATTTTAAAATGAAATGAAATACAGTTCCTTTATCTTTTTCCGATTCCACCCATATTCTGCCGCCGTGAAGTTCAACAATCTTCCTGCATACGGCAAGTCCTATTCCAGTACCGGGATAGTCTTTGCTGTTGTGTAATTTTTGGAATGCCTCGAATATTTTATCGAAATATTGTTTATCTATCCCTATACCGTTATCTGTTATTGAAAAAACCCAGCCGCCGTTCCGGCTGATGCACGAAATAACTATTACAGGCTTCTTGTTTGTGTTGAACTTAACTGCGTTAGTTATCAGATGATAAAAAAGCTGGTGAAGCTGAAAGAAGTCTCCCTTTATTACTGGGAGTCCGGTATGTTTAATTTCCGTATTTAAATCCGGCCATTCCTGTTTGATTGTATTCGATATGTCAGATACAAGTTTGCTGCAGTTAACTTCCTCCGAATGCATCCTTAACGAGTTTATTCTGGAATACAGAAGCAGGTCATCAATAAGAACTTTCATTTTGTTTGCGCCGCTTACTGCAAAATTTATAAATTCGTCGGCTTCAGAATCCAGCTTATTTGAATATTTCTTTTTTAATAATTGTACGTAGCTTGCAACCATTCTTAAAGGTTCCTGAAGGTCATGTGAAGCAATGTAAGCAAATTTTTCTATTTCCTTATAGGAATCTTCAAGTTTCTTTTTCAGCTCTTCGGTTTTATCTAATTTTCCCGATTCTTTGAATGTCAGCATATAACCTTTGGTGTTTTCATTCTCTCTTAGCGTTATAAGGTTATAAGTGATTTCCATGGTTTCGTTTTTCCTGTTTACGAATTTTATGGTATCATGAGCGGGCTCATTTGAAATATTCAAGCTCTGCAGGTAATCTAATTTTGAATCCAGGTCTTCGATATTTATTAATTTCCCGATATGTTCGCCAACAGCCTCATTGTTTATCCATCCTGTAAGAAGTTCAGCAAGCGGATTAATGTAGGTAACTTTGCCGTGCAGGTCTGCAGCAATTATACCGTTGTCAAGATTTTCAAGAATTGAAAAAGCTAATTTCTCCTTTTTTTTGTGTATTTCTTCGGTATCAAATTTCTGGAGAGTAGTTTCAATCCACGTTTGAAGTTCTTTCTCTTCGAACGGTTTCAGGAAATATCCGTATGGCTCGGTTTTCTTTATCCTGCTTATTGTTGTATCATCCGCGTATGCAGTTACAAAAATAATAGGAATCCGCATTGTTTTATTAATAATGTTAGCAGCTTCAATACCATCCATATCTCCTTTTAGCACAACATCCATTAATATTAAATCCGGTTTGTTAGATTTTAACGATTCAATTGCATCCTCCGCTTTAGAAAAAATTCCTGTAATCCTATAGCCATAGTTTAGCAGGATATTTTCAATATCTTTGGCAATAATAGCCTCGTCTTCAATTATCATTATTTTGGCATCGTGCAAGGGGTTACCTCCGGCTCACTGAATTAGTTTACTCTAAGAATGTTAATAGGTTACACCTTTCATGTTAAAGGCAGTAAAACACTAAAAGTCTAGTAATTAAATGTTAAACAGTACAAATATATGAAATTCTGTAATTAAACGTAATATATACAAAAAAAAATCTGCAATTTATGAAATTGCAGATTTTTTAAATTAATTAACGATTTTCTTTTTTATACTCTTATCTATTTTTTTTAATTATGAAAATTATAATGAATCTAAATTATTTCTTCTCACGCTCATCGTAGAAATCTCCAAGCTTGAACCTTATATTCAGGAAAGCCGAAAGAAGTCCAAAATGGCCGTTATCAAGTCTCGATAGCCTGATTGAAGGTCCAACAGCGAAGGAGTTTAATGCAAAACCTTCGGCAATGTTGGAAACCAATACTTCAGTGAGAAGCTGGAAGTTTCTGATTTTCTTGAGGGTTGCGTTTACCCTGAAATCGAAAACCGAACCTACAAGCCTGCTCTCACGCGTAAAGAGACCGATGTTCATTTCATTTGCGTAATATGCTGCGTAAACCTCTGTTCTTGTGGACCCGAACATTCTGAAAGGATATCTGAACTCTGCAATAAGGAAATTATCCTTAATTATATTGTTGGGCATATACTGTGAAGTATCTTTCTGGTTTTTGAAACGGTATAACGGGGGACCGCCACCAGGTTCTACACCAGTTTCTTTAATTTCGCTGTAAACACCTACTTCGAGGAAGTTACCTAAAGGTACTGTATAAGTAAGCTCAATTCCTCTTGGCGGATTGAAAATAGCGTTATACTGTTTCCACGGTTTATTCTCAACGCTGTCTGAACCGAGGTCATGTGTATTCAATTCTCTGATCCTGGTTACATAGCTCACTGAAACGCCAAGCATATTGAATCCCATTGAGACTTGGTCACTTTCAAATGGTCCGCTGTACTTAGTACCCAATCCAAAAGTGAATCCTATAGACCTCTTAATTGGAATTCCCAGTTTTTCCCAGCCGAATAATGTGAAGTAAGGGTTTATGTAAGCTGTAGTGTTTCTGATTATTCTTTCTTTCTTGGGAGGAGCAACAAATTCCTTAATCCTAATTTGCCTGATAACATCTATGAATACGCTGGCATAATCAAGTTTTTTCTGATTGAGGTTTTCTTTATTTGTACCGGTCCAATTCTTTAATCCATCCTGAACCCGTTTTGAAAGCTGGGACCACGCAAATCTCTGTGCGGACGGGTCAAGCTCATCGCCCAGAACTACATACTGGTTTTGCGGATTTGGGTCAGAAATGTTAATAACTAAAGTATAACTTTCAAGTTTAGGGTCTATACCCATGTCATCCTGTGCGATAACGAATATACTGTCATCCTCGGACCTTGCCAGAATTTTAAAATAATTCCAGGTTCTTGGATTATCAGGGTCTTCTTGTTGTGCATAGGCGCTCTTGACGCCTAATCCTAGCAGCAGCAAAAAGAACAGGCACAAGATAGATAAGAGTTTGGTGTTCATTGTATTGAGTATTAGTTTGAAATAATTTTAAATTTTATTATAGGTTAACAAATTTATTCAAAATCGTTTACCAGTCACCGAAAATAAATGTGTTTTGTCCGGTGATTTTATGTCCCGCAATTTTGTCTGTCACGGTAACTGTGAAACCTAATGAATACGGAGAATCCTTGCCATCTGTAAAATTATCAAACGCTGCCTTAGAAGTAAAAGCATTAAGAGTTACGTCATAAGACGTACCCTGCTGTTTAACCGTAACCGGTCCTGTGAACTTAACATCAAGCTGTCCCGGGAAATCATCATCTATTGTAACACGGTAGCAGACTGTCCGCTGCAGGTTTGTAACCTTAGCATCTTCTCCCATTGAGGCAAGTCTCTGGAAATTTATCTTTGGTTTCTGGTTAGGAGATAATTCGATAGTTTTGGTGCTTGAGCCGACTTTAATTACTACAGAAGATTGTCCACCGGTTTCAAACGTTTTTGTGCTCTTAGGCGGAATAGTTGTAATTCCAACCACCTCAAGCGGGATATCGTATGGGTTGTTCAGAGTATTCATTGTATACTGTGTCATTTTAATCGAGCCTATTCGGATATCCTTTGTTTCATTGGGTTCTTCCTGCTTCTGAATATCCGGTGGTTTTTGAACATCCGGCACCTGTGTTTTAAGCACGTACTGGCTCATATCTACAATCGGCGGCATATTTTGAACCAGCTGCTGAAGTCTTTCATTTTCTTTAAGCAGCTCTTTCGGCACAATTACAAATCTTGATGTGTCAACCATCACCGAGAGTTTCAGCACTTCATATAATTTTTCCAGCGAATCCATTGTAATCTGGGGTTTGGGAGTACCGTCATCTTCAACTACCTGTGTCAGGTTTAGATTAGCCCCTTTGATTGCAACAACGCACACTACAAAAATGTAGAGTGACTGGTATATAATAAATTTAACGTCTTTTTGTTTTCTCAATTCTATTGAACCTCCTTAAATTTTACTAATATGACTGAGGTTTATTGACGCTTGCCTGCAAGGTAAGCTAAGTTATCCAATCCCTTTATTGCCTGTGCATCTTTCAGAGAGTTAGCCGTTTCTGTCAGCATGTGAGATGTTATCTGCAATTCTTTCAGTAAATCCTTATCAGGATACTTTATATTGTTCATTTCTGTCATTAAGTTTCTCATTGCTTCGAGATTCTTCTTCATTATTTCACTGTACTCAGCAGTCTGAGTGGCTGCTGATAAAGCAGTTGTAAGGGATTGAGATGTATTCTGCAATTCTTTAAGCAGGTCTGAATCGTGTACGTTCGTTTTGCTCATTTCGGCAATAGCATTTTTCATGATAACCACATTCTTTGAAATGTTTTCGCTGAACTCTGCTGCTCTCTTCATAGAATTGGAAATCTCCAGGGCTTCTTCCTTTGAGAATTTATCCATTACGGCTGCTTCGGGTCCTCTTCTTGAGAATCCGTCATGAAGCTGCTGTAAAATTGCTCTCTGGTGTATATCGTCTCTTTCGGTGAAGTATTCTTTTTCCAGGTCGTTTAACTCTTCGCGCAGTTCCGCAAATTTTAGACCCTGCGAATCAAAAACTATTTCGAAGAGCTTTGCTACAGCAAGTATAACGATTGATTTGATTTCAAAAGGCACGGAGAAACCTAAGAATATGATTGGACCTTCTTTGATACTGATAAGCAGTATTGCAGCACCCAGCAAAGGCAAAGCTGTTCCCAAGCCGTCGACGATACTTGCGTACCTGTTTGTAATCCTTTCGATAATTTCCTGCGAGACTCCTTTTGTGCTAACTTCTTTAAGCAGTTTTCTGTAAGAAAGTTCTGCGCAGAGAATAAAAACACCGTAAACAAGAATAGGCATCCACCACAATGTAATCGGCTCAACACCTTTGTTAAGTGTTGTTGAACCCGGGAATACCCAATTTGCAAGATTCTCGGCTACTTTACCGAGAAAAGGAACTCTTGATACATCGATAAAAACAGAAAGTACGAGGGCAATGAAAGATGGGAAAGCAGGTTTCATTCTACCGAACAATCCTTCTCCCTGTATTCTAGATACGCCTTTATCTATAACAAATTGCTTAAGCTCATGATATTCGGTGGATTCGCTTAAAAGCTCCTGAACACGCTTTTCCAGGTTGTCTTTCTTGAAATTACCTCCAAAAATCTGTGATGACGCACTGCCACCGGAAGTTTTCTGCTCATTTGTTTTTAGATTAACATTCGGATTTTGATCCATTTTGTTTCTCCGTTTTGCTGGTTTAGTTTTATGGTTACAAATTCAAGTTTCTCTGTTAAATATAATACAAATTATAATATCAGTTAAACCAAAAAATTAAATGACATTATTTAAAATGTAGTCATACAATATTTAAGTAAATTTTTAAAAAAACAATACCGTAATCACGTTAGCAATATAGGCACTTAACGTTTTAATAAATAATCTCTTATGTCAGTTTTTTGGAGGAATAGAAGTATACCTTAGCGAATGAACCTTATTTAAAATTGGTAACTGAATTTTGTTAATTTCTACCTTTTTTTCAAATTCGTCTCTGAATTTTTTTATAGTGTATTTTACCGGCCATGCCGCTGCATCGCCGAATGCGCAAATAGTATTTCCCTCGATATTATTTGCTATATCAGTTAAAAGGTCTATGTCTTCTTTTGTTCCGGAACCGGAATCAATCCTATCTAATATCTTCAGCATCCAGCCGCATCCTTCCCTGCATGGGGTGCATTGGCCGCAAGATTCGTGATAATAAAAATGAGTTATTCTCTTTAGCACTTTTACAATATCCGTGTCTTCATTCATTACAATTATTCCTGCAGTACCTATACTTGAACCGGCAGCTTTCAAACTCTCCTGGTCCATTTTCAAACCTTCAATTTCGTCTCCTCTTAAAGGGGGCATCGATGAGCCGCCCGGTATTATCATTTTAATTTTTTTGCTGCCGGTTACACCGCCTGCGTAATTAAAAATAATATCTGTTAAAAGTGTTCCCGATGGAAGTTCGTATACACCAGGCTTGTTAACATGACCGCTCACTCCATACAACAATGTACCCGGGTGTTTCGGCTCTCCGATTTTCGTATACCACTCGGCTCCGTGCTCTATAATTGGAGGGATATTAGTTAATGTTTCTATATTATTTATTGTCGTCGGGCATCCCCATAGTCCATAGTTGGCAGGAAAAGGAGGTCTTACTCTTGGATACCCTCGTTTACCTTCAATTGAATTCATCAACGCAGATTCTTCACCGCAGATGTAAGCTCCAGCTCCTCTGTGAATGAAAATATCGGTTGAGAAATCGGAACCTATTATATTCTTCCCGATTAAATTTCTTGCATAAGCATCATCAATCGCTGTCTGAAGCATTTCTATCCATTTATAATATTCTCCCCTGATATAAACGTATGCTGTTTTTATACCCATTGCGCGGCATGCTATCAGTGTCCCTTCAATAAACTGGTGGGGATTAAACTCGAAAATTTGTCTGTCTTTAAAACTGCCCGGTTCAGATTCATCACCGTTGCAGCATAAATATTTCGGCTTTTCCGAAGTCTTTGGCATGAACGTCCATTTCAGTCCGGTAGGGAAGCAAGCGCCGCCTCTTCCCCTGAGATTTGATTTTTTTACTTCATCTGTTATCTGCTCAGGCTGCATTTTAAGAATAGCTTTCCTGAGTGTTTCATAACCTCCGTGTTTGATATAAACATCGAGTTTATGATAGTCTGGTATGTCTTTTAATATTAGCTTTTCCAATTCAGTTTTTATGATTTAGACATATCTGAAAGAAGTTTGTCAATTTTTTTATTATCCAGGTTTTCCTCAAAATAATTATTTACCTGCATCATAGGAGCGGTGCTGCAGCTGCCGAGGCACTCAACTTCAGTAACTGTAAACAACCCGTCAGGAGATGTTTCACCCGGTTTGATATTAAGCTTACCGGTAATATAATCAAGCACGTCATAGGCCCCTCTGAGCATGCACGAAACATTTGTGCATACCTGTAATTGATATTTACCTGCAGGCTTTGAATTATACATGGTATAAAATCTAACAACTCCCAGTATATGTTCAACGGGAATATTCAGAAGTTTGCCTACATATTCCATAACTTCGTTTGAAATCCATCCGAATTGCTCCTGTGCCATCCATAATACAGGCATGAGCGCGGCATGAGTGCTGGGATAGCGCGATTTAATTACTTCAAGCTTCTTTAGATTTTCGTTAGTGAATTTAATATCCATGTACAAGGTTTAAATTTATTTTACTTATCGCATTCTCCCATAACGGGGTCAAGTCCGCCAATTATCGCAACAATATCCGAAATAAGGCAGCCTTTCATCATTAACGGTAGTGATTGGATGTTACAGAATGACGGGGAGCGGATTTTCAGACGGAAAGGGTAACCGGTTCCATTGCTTATTATATAAAAACCGAGCTCACCCTTTGATGCTTCAATGGCAAAGTATGCTTCAGCTCCTTTTTCCGGAAGGTTGCCGAAATTAACTATCATGAAATCGCTTATAAGTTCTTCCATTTTAGAATACACTTTTTCTTTTTTGGGAAGAACCTGCTTTGAATTGTTCGAATCAATCGGTCCCTGCGGCAGTTTATCAAGGCACTGCAATATTATCTTTTTACTTTCATACATTTCTTTAACCCTAACATAATATCTGGCAAGAGTATCACCTTCGGTATGAACAGGTATTTCAAAATCAAGTTTATTGTAAACAAGATAAGGTTCATCTCTTCTTAAGTCTCTGTTGACTCCTGATGCTCTGAGGTTAGGACCCGTAAGTCCGATTGCAAGAGCATCTTCCTTGGAAATCGTACCAACATTTTCGCACCTGTTGATAAATATTTTATTTCTTTCAATTAAATTCCTGCAGTCTTTCAGGTTCGGTTCAAGTTCATTAAGAAACTTTTTTATCCCGGCAATAGCTTCATCTGATATATCCAGGGAAAGTCCGCCTATTCTTGTGTATGAAGTCGTGAACCTTACACCGGTAAGTAAATCGAGAATATCAAGAATTTTTTCGCGTTCTCTGAACCCCCATAAGAAAACTGTTAATGCTCCAACGTCCATAGCCATTGAGCCCATCCATACAAGGTGAGATGCCAGCCTTGCAAGTTCGCAGCATATAGTTCGGATGTACTGGGCGCGGGGAGGAGCTTCTATTTTTATCAGCTTTTCTACTGCCATTGCATAGGCTACATTGTTGGCCAGGGGAGATAAATAATCGAGCCTGTCTGTGTGAGGAATGAACTCATGGTATGTCATATTTTCAGCAAGCTTTTCATATCCTCTGTGAAGATATCCTACATCAGGTATAATCTTTATTACAGTTTCCCCGTCAAGGCTGACAAGTAATCGTAACACACCATGCGTAGCCGGATGCTGGGGACCCATATTCAGGACAAGCTGGTTCTCCATAGCATCATCAAAATATGCCTTAACATCTTCGGTTTCCAGCGCCTCAAGTATTTTAGACCGGCTGCCGTTCTGTTTATACTGGCTTGCGGATTCTATTATTCTGTTTTCCTTGTCCATTATTTCTTAGGTAGTTCAACCGCACCCGGAATTCCCATCAACGGGTAATCTTTGCGAAGCGGATAATACTGAAATTCTTCCATCATGTAAATTCTTCTTAAATCAGGGTGGTTAACGAATTTTATACCCAGCATATCGTATTCTTCTCTCTCCAGCCAGTTTGCTGAAGGCCACACACTACATAATGATTCAACTTCCGGTTTCTTAGAATCAAGTCTAACTCTTAAAAATATTCTTGTTCTATGTTTGTTTGACCAGATATTATAAATGACTTCAAATCGGTTATTTTTAGTAAACCTGTCTACTCCCACAATATCTATAAGCTGGTCAAATTCAGCTTCGGATTTCAATATCCCGGCAATTTTAATTAAATTTTGAGCGGTAAGCTCAAGGCAGTGATAATTTGTAATTTGAGAATATTCTAAACCGTCAGATTTATTAAAACCGGAAAGCTTTTCTTTTATAATATCTATAATTTCAGCCATAATTAGCCTTTAATTTACAAAAATAAATCTTTTTAAAAAAGGTTAAATAAAAAAGGGAAGATTATTGTTAATCTTCCCTTTAGAATGTTTTATTTAATATTTATTTCATCAAGACCATCTTATTGGTGCTGATGTATTTATCTGTAATTATCCTGTAGAAGTAAACCCCGCTTGCATAATTACCCGCTTCCCAGGTCACTTCATAAGTGCCTGCATGAAGTTCCATATCAACCAATGTCTCGATTTCTTTTCCTAAAGCATCGTATACAATTACCTTGACATTAGAAGTTACCGGAACGTCATATTTTATTCTTGTTGACGGGTTGAACGGGTTCGGGTAATTTTGGTACAGCTTGTAAGTCTTGGGTACTATTGTAGTAAGCTGAACATTTATGCCAATGGGTACACATCCCGAATCGTTTTTTGTCCATTGCGATGAATATGCTAAGCCGGTTAAGCTGTCGAATACTGCCGATATTGGAAGTATTGTATAGTTAACGCATGCATTAGCGTTTGTAACATCCCATCTTACACTTCCAAGAGTATATGTGCCCGGAGCGAAAGTATAGGAATTTCTCTGGTACAGGTTAAATATATTTAAGCTAATTGCGCTGTCATTATGGATTGCAGTTGTTGTCATTGCAGCGTAATTGCTGTTATCAGATAAGTTTATATTTGCATTCGTTGCAGGATTATCTGCTTTAACCGTCATTGCACCGTCCGGAATAGTTGTGAAAGATATTCTGATGTTTGTAGGTCCTACTCTCCACTGCTGCCCTGAAAGTACTGTTGCCTTTACGTCATAAGCGAAGACCCCCTGGTCAAGCCTTGGGTTGATCAGTGAAAAATTTACCTTCACCTGCGATGAGATAGAACCTGCAAGGAACACTATTAATATTATTGAAAGTATTTTTTTCATAATTATATGTAATTAAAAATTTTTAAATTCATTTAATTTATGGTCTTGCTTTACTCTTGAAGAAATTGGAATAGAGATAAGGCAAATCATACCCGTCAGCGTAATTATCACCGTTCAAGTCAGCGCCTACATATCCGTCAGTTCCGAACTGAGTTATAAATGCATCGTAATCCGAAGGGTCAACAAACCCGTCCTGGTTAATATCACCGGCAATAAGTACCCAAACAGACCCAACCAGTTTCATATTACTCCCGTAAGCCTGAGTTGCTGCCGTTGTAAAGTCATAATTTACAGGGGTACCTGTTGAGAAGAATTGCGGCGAAGCGCTCCAGGTCTCCAGGTGATTTCTATGCCTGATTACAATATAGTAGTTGCCGTTCGGTGCACCCTGGAAGCTTACAGTTGCAGTTCCGGTACTCGAGAAATATGCATATGTGCTGTCCAGGAAATTATGAGAACCTGATGAAGCTGCAAGATATATTGTAGCTGTATCCTGTACTTCAGTTGAACCGTTATAAAATCCTTCGAGCAGGAATTTCAGGTTGCCTGTTAAAGTTTGAAGAGTTGTAAAGTTCCATACTGATGACCAGTTGCTTGTTCCACCCGAATTTCTGGCGTTTACTCTCCAATAATAAACTGTATTTCCGTTTAACCTTCCCGGTGGAATTGTATATTGTGTGCTTGCCGTAATCTGGTTAACAACCGGCGAATTAAATCCAGGGTTTGTTGAAACCATGACATTGTAGTCATCTGCACCTGGAGATGAATTCCATACTAATGTTGGGGTCAGGCTGATACCTGAGCTTCCGTTTGGGGGAGATACAAGTGTCGGCGGAGGCGGAGCCTGAGGTAAAGTTCTGAAATGCCATATGGTAGACCATGGACCTGTTCCGCCTGTGTTTGTCGCATTAACCCTCCAAAAATACCAAGTATCCGCCTGAAGCACTGCTGTTGTAACCTGGTATTGGGATAAATTTCCAACCTGATTAATTACAAGATTTACAAATCCTGCATCAGTAGCTACCTGAACTCTGTAAGATGTAGCATTGGGTACATCATTCCAGTCAAGAAGCGGGAAGCGGCTGACGTCAGTTGAACTATCTGGAGGAGCTGAAAGGAGCGGTGCTGCCGGAGGTCCTATTTGTGTTGTGAAATGAAATATTGTCGAGTAAATACCTTCACCTCCGGAATTCACGGAAGATACATGCCAATAATATGTTTGATTTCCTCCCAATATTCCCGCTGGCACAGTATATGATGTCGGTGTAACCATAACATCGTGAATTGTATTTCCAAAACCTGCATCAGTTGCAATTTGGAGATGATATCCTGTTGCCCCGAAAACCGATGACCACTGCATCAAAGGTGTTAAAGAAACTCCGGTTGCGTTATTCGCCGGAAGCTGCAAATTCGGTGGCGGTGGCGGTGCGGGAACTGTCGAAAAGCTAAATACAGTTGACCAGTCACTTGTTCCTCCCGGATTTGTTGCTCTAACTCTCCAGTAATATCCTGTACCGTTTGCCAATTGCTGAGGCGGAGTTACAACATATTGTGTAGATGTTAGTCCCGGTACATCTATTGATGGAGGACTAAACGTTGGACTTATTGCAACCTGAATTTGATATGTTTCAGCACCAGCAGAAGGAGACCACGAAAAAGTCGGAGTTACAGAAACCCCTGTAGCACCATTTGAAGGAGTGTTAAGCAGCGGCGGCGGCGGTGCGGTTACAGTTGTTGTGAACGAGAAATAACCGGACCATTGGGTGGTAGTACCTACTGCGGCGGCTCTCCAGAAATATGTCGTATTCGGCTGAAGCGCTTCATTAGGTAATATCTGATATTGCGATGTTGGTAAATTTGAATGGTCAATTACTATATTGACACCGAGCAGTACTTGAACACGATAACTGGTTGCCCCCGATACATCAGTCCAGTCAAGTAATGGGGTAGTTGAAACCCCTGTTGCACCGTTTGGAGGTGCTAGTAAAGTTGGAGGCGAAATCTGTGAAAAGCTTACGTTCGCTGAAAAGAACGAAAGCAATAATAATGCAGTAAATAATATTTTTTTCATTGATTGCCCTTTTAAAAATATTTTGGAAAAAAATTTTCTTAAGTCAATTCTCGCCTGAAAGCTGGATTGGATTTTATTATGATGAAAGAACTTTTTGATGTTTTAACTTTTAAAATATAAATATTTAATCAGGATATTTCAATATATAAAAGATTACCAGACCTTAATATTGCAATTACGTAAAAAGGGTATATTTGTTTTTAAAATGCAATTTTTTTTCCTTTTTAACGCATTGATTTTAAGCGTCTTAATAGTTATTTAACTGTTTCCACTAAGAATGTGTAATACAGCTATTCAGGATTTATTAAAATCTCTCAAAAATATTTCTGCCGCATAACTATTGAAAATTTTAATTCAATATAATATTGAATGTTTTATATGAAAGTTTTTTCATTGAATCTCAAAACTTTAATAGGTTATATTAGTGGATTATGAGATTAAGTAAATTTTTTATACCAACGCTTAAGGAAGAACCTTCCGATGCGGTTATTCCTTCGCATAGGTTAATGATAAGGTCCGGTATGATACGTCAGCTTACTTCGGGTGTATATTCATACCTCCCGCTCGGATACAGGGTTTTCAAAAAAATAGAAAATATTGTCAGGGAAGAAATGAACGCTATCGGAGGAAATGAATTTTATTTACCCGGACTTTCACCGATTGAATTATGGCATCAAACAGGGAGACTTGAAGACTACGGTGACGATATTTTCAGAATAAAAAACCGCGAGTTGGTTTTAGCGCCTACTCATGAAGAGGTTTTCACTTCTATTGCAAAACCGAATTTAGTTTCTTATAAAGACTTCCCGCAGATGTGGTATCAAATCCAGACCAAGTTCCGTAATGAAGCGAGGCCCCGGGGGGGTGTTTTAAGAGGAAGACAATTTACAATGAAAGATGCGTATTCATTCGATTCGTCACCCGAAGGACTCGATGCGTCTTATGCAAACCAGGACAAAGCATACAGGAATATTTGTAAAAGGTGCGGATTGAAATTTTTTGTTGTTACTGCATTCAGCGGTGCAATGGGTGGAAGCAATTCCGAGGAGTTTATGGTTGAAACCGAATCAGGTGAAGACAACGTAGTTTTGAGCGAAGACGGAAAGTATGCTTCTAATTTAGAAGTTGCTGTTTCATTTTCCGAAAAGGTTGAAAGGAAAAACACTGAACTTAAATATGAAGAACTGCATACACCTAATATAAAGACTATAGATGAACTGGCTGATTTCCTGGGTATAAATGATAAATCAAGACTTGCAAAGTCAAGGGTCTTTGTGAATGTTCGTAAATCGGATGATAAAAACTCAGCGGAATTTAAAAATGAAATTGTACTTGTATTTGTATGCGGTGATGATGAAGTAAATGAATCTAAATTACAATCAATTTTTGGCTCCGGAATAAGACCGGCATATCCAGAAGAACTGTCTGATATTACAGGAGCTGACGCAGGTTCTATAGGTCCTATTGGATTCAAGAGCAAAGATGTAAGAATGATTGCAGATCTGCGCCTTCAGGATGCCGATGAGTTAATCAGCGGTGCAAATAAAAATGATTACCATTACAGGAATATTGATTTCAAACGGGATGTCCCAGGAATGGAATATCATGATATAAGAACCGTTAAAGAGGGAGACTTAAGTGCCGATAAATCAAGTAAACTGAGGATAACAAAAGCAATTGAGGTAGGGCATATATTTAAGCTTGGTACCAAATATGCAGAGGCACTTGGAGCTAAATTTCTTGACCAGAACGGGAAAGAAAGAACAATTATCATGGGCAGCTATGGAATGGGAATAGAAAGAATGGCTGCAGCATATATAGAACAAAATTATGATGAACATGGTATTATTTGGAGCGGTGAAATAGCCCCATTTCAGATACATTTAATTTGTGTTAACCCCAAGAATGAAACTGTGAAATTATCAGCAGACAGACTTCATGAAAAATTAAGCTCAATCGGTTATGATGTGTTATATGATGACAGGCTGGATATCAGCCCCGGTTTCAAATTTAAAGATGCTGATTTAATAGGAGTGCCGCTGCAAGTGATTATTAGTGAGAAAAACATGAAAAATGATGAAATTGAGCTAAAAATAAGAAGAACTTCGGAACGTATTAAAATAAAATTCGGTGATATTGAGAATAGTCTTCCAAATATTATAAAAAAATTGTAATTTCATTAAATTTTCAAAATCTTATCATACTTACCACTGGAAAGAGGAGTTATAGAGAGTACTTTTTACCATTCTAAAATTGGCTTGATATATTTTGGCCTTATCTTTAACTAAAAGACAATATTTTACATATATACTCTTAATATTGCTCACGGGTATTGTATTCGGGAGCGTTTCTCTTATGTATCCATATGGGAGAGACCAGGGAATATATGCATACGCCGGGAAACTGCTTCTTGAAGGGAAAATAGATTATAAATATGTCTTTGACGTGAAGCCCCCGGGTGTTCATTTTATTTTTGCCTTTGCTCAGTTATTGTTTGGTACTTCGATGTTTTCGATGAGGGTGTTTGACATACTATGGCAAAGTATAACAGGATTAATAATATTTTTAATAACATTCAGAGTTACATCATCAAAGCAGGCTGCCTATCTTTCTTCATTTCTCTACATATTTTTATATTACAGGCTTGACTACTGGCACACGCTTCAGGCAGACGGGTTTTTGAACTTACCTATGGCGATTTCAATGCTTCTGCTGATAAATCATGAGACCGGACGTCAAAAAATTAAATTGATGTTATCTGGATTTTTCTTTGGAATGGTTATACTGTTCAAATACACAATGATAATTTTTCTTCCTGCTGCCTTTTTAATTCTGTTGTTAACCGGAGAAAATGAATTTGGGGGGAAGATTAAAGATACGGTCTATTATATTTCGGGATTTGTATTAATAAACCTGGTAACCATAGGGCTTTACTTATTTACAGGGGCATTAAATGAATTTCTTGATGTTCAGTTTATCCAGACGCCTTTTTATGCGAAAATAGGGTATGAAACAGAATCTATAAGCTTTATTATAGCAAATGTTATAAGGTTGTTTTTCGGCTCAGCATATTCTCCTTTAATTTTCCTTTCTGCTGTTGCTTTTGTTTACCTGCTTGTTAAGAAAAAATTGAATCCCGGGTTGATTTTAATTTTTACATGGTTATTAAGTTCTATTATGGGATTAATTATACAATGGAAATTTTTTTATTACCATTTTCTTGTAATTATACCATCTATCGCAATTGGCTCAATGATATTTTTCTCAACATTCAGAAGTCTCTTTGGTGAGAGAAGGCAGGCAGCTTTAGGTAAATCAATTTATTTGGTTTTAATTGCAGTCATTATATTTGCATTTAGACCATATAAGGATAACTACTCTGACTTATTTAACTTTGCATCCGGCAAAACATCTCTTGAGCAGGTATACATTAAAAAAGGTTTTACATCAGATTCTGCATTTATGATTGGCAAAACATTTAACGCTGTTAGTTATGTGAAGAATAATACAAATGAAAATGACTATATATTTGTTTGGGGATTTGACCCTCTTGTATATTATTTATCGGGCAGAGAATGCGTTTCAAGGTTCATTTATGATTTTCCTTTATATTGGAAGGGCGGGAATGCAAAGTACAGGGAAGAGTTTATGGAAAATTTAAAAGAAAATAATCCAAAGCTAATACTTATATCACAGCGTGACCCGTTATATTATATATCGGGCTATGATGAAGACTCGAAATTTATGCTTAAGAAATTTCCGGAATTCAACGAATTTATTGAATCTAAATATGGTTTTCAATCTCAAATTGATAACTTCTATTTTTACAAGTTGAATAACTGAATTAGTCAGAAATGAACGATAATAAACGTATAATACTAGCTTCTTCTTCACCCAGACGCAAATATTTACTGGGGATGCTTCTAAGCAATTTTGGATTGAAGTTTGATATAATACCTGCTAATATTAAAGAATGTATTCCTGCAAAAGTCAGAAATTATGCAGGATTAGTGAAAAAACTGGCATTTGAAAAGGCATCATATACTGCATTAAACCATAAGGGTATTATCCTGGGTGCTGATACTATAGTTGTGTTAAAAAATGAAGTTCTGGGAAAACCTGAGACAACAGGGGAAGCAGTAAAAATGCTTAAAATGCTTAGCGGGAAGCAGCATAAGGTTTATACGGGAATAGCAATTATTAATAATTTGTCCGGTAAAGAGTTCGTCGATTACGAAATGACACGAGTTAGTTTCAGGAAACTTGAAGTAAATGAAATAAATTATTATATAAAAACCTCACCCCCGTTAGATAAAGCCGGTGCTTACGGTATTCAGGATGATTTTGGCAGTACGTTTGTCGAAAAAATTGAAGGTGATTATTTTAACGTAGTAGGTCTTCCGGTTGTAAAAACTTATTTGGGATTAAAAAAGATTTTGAAAATAAAGCTGTAATTGTTTCAAAAGTATAAAAAAAGAATAATCTATTCACTTGTTTTTGGAGCACTCGTTTATTTAGCGCTGAGTATATATGCTAATTTGAACGAACTACTTGTTGCTTTTGGGCAATTTAACTGGGTGTTGTTCCCCTTAATTCTTTTTTTATCATTTTGTAATTACATCGCCAGGTTTTTTAAATGGGATTACTATACAAGAGTGCTTGGAATTAAAATTGAAAGGAAGCTCAGCTTTGTTATTTTCCTCTCATCATTTATAATGGCAATAACTCCCGGTAAAGTAGGCGAGGTGTTCAAATCTTATTTGCTGAAAGAACAAAATGGAACTGCAATAAGTAAAAGCGCTCCTATAATTTTAGCGGAGAGAATCACAGATTTTTTATCACTGATATTATTAAGCTTAATAGGTGCTCTCATGTTTGGATACGAGACAAAACTTATTTTTGCTACCGGACTGTTTTTTGTGATTCTGATATTATTAATTAGCTCAAAGAAAATTTCATATTCAATTATCGGCTTTTTTGAAAAGTTCAGATTTTTTTCAAAGGTTTCGCATAGAGTCCACATTGCGTATGACAGTATATATCAAATGGTGAAATTTAAACAGCTGCTGATAACTCTGGTACTCAGTATAATTTCGTGGTTTTTTGAGTGTACCGGTTTCTATATAGTTATCAATAGTTTTGGAATTGAAAACTTAATTCATATTAATATCTTTGTAGCAACCTTTATTTACGGTTTTGCAACTATTGCAGGGGCAGTTACTATGCTTCCAGGGGGACTGGGTGCTACAGATGCCAGCATAGCATTTTTATTAATTTCTTTGCAGGGAGTGGCAGAGAATATTGCGGTTGCAGGAACTCTTATAATCAGGGTTGCAACATTATGGTTTGCAGTTATAGTAGGGATTTTTTCGATTTTGTTTTATCAAAAAATCTCTCATAAAAAACTTAATCAAATTGTTCTGGATTCTTAAATCAATTTTCATTTAAAATGGATAGAAAAATACGTGTTTTAATAGCAAAAGCCGGACTTGACGGTCATGACAGGGGTGCAAAAGTAATTGCTGCCGCATTCAGGGATGCGGGCATTGAGGTAATCTATACAGGTCTCAGACAATCACCCGAGATGATAGTTGAGGCTGCACTTCAGGAAGATGTGGACGCAATCGGAATCAGTATATTGAGCGGCGCTCATATGACTATTTTCAAAAAAGTTATGGAACTGATGAAAGCCAAGGGATTGGACGATGTCTTGCTGTTCGGTGGAGGCATTATTCCGGAAAGCGATATTGAAAAATTGAAGTTGATCGGTGTGGGTGAATTGTTTACACCAGGTACTCCTACTTATGAGACAATTGAGTACGTAAAAAAGTGGGTTGACCAACACAGGAAATCCATAGCATAATTACAAGGAATTTATAATAAAATGGCAATAAAGTTTGGAACTGACGGCTGGAGAGCTGTCATAGCGGATGAATATACATTTGAAAATTTGAAGAAAATTTCAAAGGCAACGGCGATTGCTTTTCAGAATCATCCAAAAATTAAAAGCGGAATAATTATCGGTTATGATACCAGGTTTCTTTCCCGGGAGTTTGCAGAATGTTCGGCTGTTGTTATTGCCAATCATGGTATAAAGGTTTATCTGACAGATACATATGTTACCACACCGACAGTTTCACTTGTAACAAGAGATAAACAAATGCCTTACGGGGTTATGATTACCTCATCGCATAATCCGGCTAAGTATAATGGGTTTAAGCTTAAAGATGAATTTGGCGGTTCTATGGGACCGAATCAGTTAAAATTTGTAGAAGAAGCTCTTACGGGCTCAGATAAATTTGATTACGGCAATATACTGTTTGATGAATTGCTGAAAGACGGTGATATAGAATATTTTAAAGGAAAAGATTATTTCATTAATAATCTGAAAAAAAATATAAACATCGGGTCGATCCGTTCTGCTAATATCAAAATATTATATGATGCAATGTATGGCTCTGGGCAGGGAATGATGGATAGTTTTCTGGAGCTTGCTTCAATTAGAAGCGAAATTAACCCGTCTTTTGGCGGTATTCACCCCGAACCTGTATCTTATAACTTAACTGAAATTTCGAAAAAATTGGAAAAAGGTAACTTTGATATAGGTATTGCAACTGATGGCGATGCGGATAGGATAGCCATTCTTGATGAAAAAGGTATTTTCATAGATGCACAAATGACGTTTGCACTGCTGCTTACTTATTTGTTAAAAGATAAGAAAATGACCGGCGGAGTTGTAAGAGGGTTTTCATCAAGTGAACTTATAAAAAAAATATGTGAAAAGAATAAC
Source organism: Ignavibacteriota bacterium (assembly GCA_963742955.1). GTDB lineage: Bacteria > Bacteroidota > Ignavibacteria > Tepidaquicellales > OLB5 > CAVUOA01. Next base: position 163,261 of record CAVUOA010000009.1, read on the forward strand.
ATAAAACTTTATACAGTACCAATCGGGTTTAAATATATTTCTGAGCTTATGATAAAGGAAGATATACTTATTGGTGCTGAAGAAAGCGGCGGGATAGGAATAAAAGGACATTTACCGGAACGTGACGGAATATATAACGGCTTATTGTTTAGTGAAATGCTTTCAATGAAAAAGAAAAAGCTAAGTGAACTTGTTTTGGATATTGAGAAGGAATACGGCAGGTATTTCTACAAAAGAATTGATAAACAGCTTTCCGATAACAGCCTGAAAGAAAAATTAGTAAATAAAGCACGGAGTTTAAAAGAAGTTGCGGGTATGAAAGTTATTGATGTAAATGATTTGGATGGGTGCAAATTAATTTTTGAAAAAGGATGGCTTCTTGTAAGACCTTCCGGAACAGAACCTCTCTTACGGATTTATACGGAAGTATACGATGAGGATAAAACGGGTTCAGTTTTAGAAAACATTTTGGAGAAATTAAATTTAAATTAAATAATAAGTAAATGAAACCAGCTGTTAAAATAACAATTTGGGCTTTGGTTTTTATAATTAATGGAATAGTTCTTGGGCAGAAGCTGGACCAGCAGAAGCAGCAGGAAACAACACAACAATCTCCGTTAAGGTCAATGGATATATCACAGCCCAGAATTGATTTATCAAATCTGGATGTTCTAAAGCAACTGGAACCAATTCCTAGTACTTCGACGCTTTATAATGACCAATTATTAGAAGGTGCTGTAGATGTTAATAAGTATATTGTAGGGCCTAATGATATCTTTTCACTGGGTGTTTGGGGAATAATAAATCAACCTCTTCCTCTTGCCGTGAGCCCTGAAGGCTCATTAATTATCCCATCAGTTGGTGAAGTAAATGTAGCAGGTTTAACATTAGCTGAAGCTAAACAGAAAGTTATTGAAAAGGTTAAGAAGAGGTATATCTCTGCAGATATCACTTTAACACTTGTCTCACCCAGGAAATTTATGGTAACTGTTACAGGTGTTGGTCAGGGAATTTATCCTACTTCAGCGGTATTACGCGCTAGCGCAATAGTTGCATTCCTGGTTAATGACAGCCTTTCTTTAACGAAATCAGGTACCAATCCCGCAGAAAAAAGTTTATTCAGCATCAGGAACATCACGCTTACAAGAAAGAATGGTCAGAAAATACGTGTTGATTTAAGGAAGTATTTTGCTACAAGGGATGATAAATATAATCCGTTTCTAGTTGAAGGGGATGTTCTGGATATCCCAAAATACGATTGGGAGGGAAGATTTCTTTCCGTCCGCGGTGCAGTTCAATTTCCCGGAGTATTTGAGTATATAGAAGGTGATGACCTGGAAACGGCAATTCAATTGGTTAGAGGGGTAACTTCAGTCGCAAATATGGACAGTATTTTGATATCGCGTTCAGATAAAACAGGCAACAATATGAATAACTTTATTGTAAGTTATGAAGACAATAAGAATATGAAATTGGAGCCGAATGACAGGGTAACTGTTTTAGCTTATGCGGAGCAAAGAAGAGATTTCAGGGTATTTGTACTTGGAGAAGTAATAAGACCGGGATTATATCCGATAACATTAAATACAACGCATCTATCCGAAATTATTAAAGAAACTGGCGGATTTACTCCAAGTGCCTATTTGCCTACCAGCGAATTGTACAGGAAGCCGGATACTTTATTTTTACAGACAAAGAATCGTGACTCAACTGAAAATTTATTTACGCAAAGACTTAATGATGTTATTTCCAATAAAGATGAAAAAGAATATTTTGATTTGGAGACAAAAGCGAAAATAGGCAGAGTAAATCTCGATTTTGAGAAATTATTTAAAGACGGTGATGTTAGTCAGGATGTAACGCTAAAAGATGGCGATATTATATATATAGCCGATAATAAAAAGCAGGTTTATGTTTACGGTCAGGTAAACAGTCCTGGTTTTGTTCCATATAAAGAAGGGGCCGATTACAGATATTATATTGATCAAGCCGGGGGATATGGCGAAAGAGCAGATGAAAGCGAGGTTAGGGTTATTAAATTCAAGACCAGGGAATGGATAGAACCTGACGAAGCAAAAGTAGAATCAAATGATTTTATTTTTGTTCCGAAAGTAATAAAACGGGATTTTGCATATGATATCGATTTGATTGCAAAAGTTTCATCGGTTATAGTAAGTGTAATTACACTTGCGTTGCTTGTAATACAGGCACAAAAGTAAAAAGATTTTTCTTTAAAAAATAATTCTTAGATAATTGGAAAACAATCAAGAAACATCAAAAGATTCGCAATGGAAAATCATTTACATTGTTAGATGCATTCTATGTATTTTTAAAATGGAAAGAAACCCATTTTCATAACAACTCTTGTTGTATTTATAATTTCAGTCATTTTATACTTTTTCGTATTCGATTTAATTTATTTCTCTTCTGCGAGTATAAAAAGTTCATCAGAAAAGCTCCGGATTATTGAGCTCAATTGAAGGATTGCCTGACATTGGCGGACTTGACGATATTGGGATTGGGGGCAGTAAATCTGCAAAGGAGTTGGCTGCTTATCAGGAAATATTAAGCAGCAGAAGATGCCTGGAACCCCTTATAGTGAAATTCAATCTAATGGAAGAAGGAAATTTCAGATTTATGGAAGATGCTCTGAAATAATTTAGAACGGAAAAATCTGGTTATAGACGAGGAAAGATTAGCAGGAATTTTAAGTATAGGTATTTATTATAAAGACCCTGTGCTTGCAAAAGAAATGGTCGACTTCTTGCTTTCAGAATTAGATAAGATAAATATAGAATTAAATGTTCAGAATGCAAAAAATAACAGAGAGTTTATTGAAAAAAGGTATTTTCAGGCGAGAGGAGATCTGAGAAAAGCTGAAGATTCATTGAAATCTTTTCAAATGATTTATGGGGTTGCGCCTGATCTGCAAATAAAAGCGGCAGCTCAATCAGCGTTTACTTTAGAAGCGGAACTAAAAACCGAAGAAGTTAAACTTGACTATGTTAAAACAAATATTAAGCTCTGATCAACTTGAAGTGAAAACAGAAGAAGCAAAAATAAATGCTTTAAAAGAACAAATCAGTAATATAAAGAATTCAACTGATTTAAATGATTTTCTGAGGCTGGGAAACTCACCCCAAATTGCTCTGAGCTTCATAAGATTGCAAAGAGATGTGGAAATTCAGACAAAAATTATGACATTTTTACTACCCGTATATGAACAAGCGAAAATAGAAGAAAAAAGAGAGACACCTACAATTACAGTTTTGGATAAACCATACGTTGCGGAGAAGAAAACAAAACCTAAAAGGTTAACCATGGTGGTTAGTATGGACTTTTGCGGGTTTTGGAATATCTAATATATTTTTTATTCTCTTTGTAAAATGGAAAAAATTTAAAAACACAGTTAATCTTTCAAGGGAAATGCTGTAATGAATATTCTTTTTTGAAAGTTTTAAAAAGATTTTAAAGAATATGGAAGAAAAGTTTTCTTTCTCTGAGAAGATTGTATTTTTTATTTTATTTATTAATACCTACATAATTTCTTCTATTCCCGGGGGGTTTTACCTTTTCTCCATATATATATGCCATACAAACAGGATTATTTTTACTTTATTTTTCTTCTTCAGCTGATTTCAATGCGCTTCTAAAATTAAAATTCAAAAAATTTAACCTGATAACGGCTTTAACTTTATTGACTTTCATATTGTTCATTACATCTTCATTTATAATGAATTGGCATTATAACGATGATATAAAATCTCTTTCTAAATTACTTACATACCCAATTATATTCTTCCTTTATTTTATTGTTCTTCCGAAATATCTTTTACCAAAAGGGGAGTTTATTTGACAAATTTCTTAACGTAATTTTAATAACGGGAATAGTAATTTCAATAATTGCTTTATTAATGCATTTCAGCGGCATATATTTAGATGATAGATTTTCTTATGCTGCTGCTGGGTTGTTTGGTCATCCAAATACAATGGCATTTATATATACTATTACTATACCCATTCTTATATATAAATACTTCACCAATCAATATCCCTTTTATAAATTCATTATTTTAATGTTTATTTTGGTAATAGGATTATTGTATACTTTCAGCAGGGCTGGGTATATTGGCTGCTGTATTGCCATATTGGTTTTTGCTTATAAGAGGTCAAAAAAAATTTTCTTGTTAACAGTTTTTATTTTGTTAATAGCATTTTTAAATTTATTTTTAATATTTTCTCAGTCTAAGGGAGACAGTTCCTATCCGAGAATGTTGCTTGTTCTCACAGCTATTGATATGATTTTTTACAGGGGCAGCACTTTTATGCTTTGGGGATACGGGATATTTAATAATATTAAGGTTTTCACAAGCGATAAATTATTTTTTGGCAGTACTGAACAAGTAGTAAATCCTCACAATCTTTTTCTGCTTCTTTCAATCCAATTCGGGGTGCTTTTTACGCTGAGTCTTTTTGTGTTATTTGTTTTAATAATTCTAAAAGCATTTCTTAAGAAAAAGTATCTCAATTTCCGTTTTAGTCAAAGAACAAATTTAGGTTTATTCGTTCTGTTAGGATTGTTTTTCCAAAATATGCTGGAAGATATTGTAGTTTACCCTGAATTTTTTGTTATGCCATTATTCTTGATATTTTTAGGATATTTATATTTAATTGTTTATCAACCAATAATTGTTTCGGATGGATAGGTTATTCAAATCATTTTCACGTTTATTTGTCATAGCAGTAATTGTCAAAATTATTGATGTTGTTAGAAACTTAGTTGTAGCATCTGTCTTAGGTGTTTCGGGCAAAGCTGACATATATTTAGGTGTAATATCCATACCGGATAGCATTTTGATAATAGCAGGTTTTGATACAATAAGAGGTGTAGTAAACAGCGAATTTTCAGGTTTGTTTTCTAAGGGAAAAAAGAAAGAAATATGGGAATCCTTTTCCAATCTTTTAAAAATTATTGTTGTCTCAGGGCTGTTGTTCACTTTTGTGCTTTATATAGGTAGAACTTTTGTAATCGGTTTATTTTTACCCGGTTTTAGTGAAGAAAAAAAAATATTGGCGGTTTCATTAACCCCTATTATATTTCCTATTTTCTTTATGAAGGCGCTGATAGGATTATTCCAATCTGTCCTTAATTCTCACAAAAATTTTTATATCCCGGTTTTGTTGCTAAGTCTTGTCAGCATTAGTGTATTAATTTCATTGCTGTTCCCTTATTTTAATAATGAAGTTCTTTTTAACCTATCGTTCGGTAATTTTTTGGGGAATGTATTTGTCTGTACGGGCTTAGGATGGTTAATATTTAAAATTGGTGGTGAAATAAATTTAAAAAAAATATATATTGATACAACAACAAAACATGTTCTGAAAAGTTGTTTTGCAATTTTGATTCTGGTATTCTTTAATCAAATATACTTATCTTCGAAAAACTTCTTTGCTTCCTTCTGTGGCGAAGGCGCAATATCATCTTTGAATTATTCTGCAGCAATAACTAACATGATTGTTATTTTAGTTTTCACTACAGTATTTAGTGTATTAGTCTCTGATTTGTCATCAAGTTTTGCTACAGAAAAACGGATTGTATCAAAAAAAATATTTTTCAACACATTAAACACTTTGTTTTTCATAATCATCCCTCTGGTTGTTTTTATTTCTTTAAATAAGGAAGATATTCTTAAATTACTGTACTTGAGAGGAAATTTGGATAATGTTGGAATTGATAAAATACTTGCTCCGTTTTTTGGGAAACGTTATATTTGGTTAGCTTTATTATTTACATTATTCCAACAGCATTATACCTGGCAAAGAAAGAATACAAACTGATAACTAAAATAGGCACACCAATATATATTTTAGGAATTCTATTAAACCTTTTTTTCACAAGAATGTTTGGATATGTTGGTATCTCTATAGTTAATTTTACTATTCACTTGGCATATGGCGTTATTTTGATGTTATACTCTAGAAGAATTATAGGAAAACTTACAATATATTTAAAGCATATAGCTTTGATTTTTCTGAGCGGCGTAATTCTTTGGGTTTTGTTGATATTGCTTAAATTATTTAATTTGGATATAATGATAAGGGTATTTTTTAAAAATACAATCTTGATATTATCTTTGAATCTTATATTATGTTTCTTCCCGTATTACTTAATCACATCAGCCTTTAAGGTAAATTATGTTTCAAAATTGAAGAATAAATATTTCTTGGGGATGAAAGGTTGACAATACAGTTGAAAATTAATATAATAGTTCCTTTTATCTACAGGGTTGGTGGAATAAAACTTATAATTGAATATGCAAATCGGTTGACCTTAAAAGGACATGATATTGCAATGTATTATCCCATTTATCCCTACAATACCTACAAAGGAAGTTCAAATATATTATACAATTTGATAGTTGTATATAAATTATTAAAACAATTAATCTTTGTGACAGAAAATAAGGATAATGATTTGGGGACAATTAAAATAAAGCATTACTGTTTTTAGTGTCTTTGTAGAGAGATGCTAATATTGTAGTTAAAACATAAAACACCATACAGCGTAAATAATTTAAGAAAATGTAAAGGTAATGAATATTTATTTAGTTAGAGGGTATAAAAATAGGAAATCAGCCTGGAGTATGTTGATAAAAGCTATGATTCTATGCATTTAATTACCACTTGCTCTTCTTAAAAGAATTTATTTACAAAAGTTTAATGTTGATTCAACCTTATTTTGAACGCTATAGATTTTCTTGATAATCATAGAAAAAATATGGAAAGACCTCAAATAATTCTATTTTATCCATAATAGCACATCAATAGAAAAATAGCATCATGGCAATCAAAGTAATCAAAACTGAATATTTCTTATCCAAATTTAAATACTATGCATTGGTCACAAAAAATTTAAGGAAAAAAAAATACATACTTGGTACCTGTAAATCCCTCCCAACACAATGATAAACAAACTGTACTCTGAATCGAGACATTTTTTTGTTTACAGTTCTGGAGAAGAATTAGCATACCACAGGCAGAAGCAATGGCCTGCAAATGCGCTCTGAACCAAGGAAACCGGTGCTCAAGTGAATATTCCCGACATATGGAATCAGCCATTAGTGTGAGGACCTAAAAACGAGGAAGTTTTATATAATGGTGTAAGATTTCCTAGAATCATCGAGAATGGCAAAAATTTCTATGAACAGGATAATATTTTGAAATCAAATATATAGATTGCTGCGATGTGATTCAACAATTCAATTAGAAAACCTATTTTTGTCTTTAGATTTAAATTGACATTTATTCATTGCAGCATAATATTGAAATTCCATTGTTCAATTTGAGTTTTGAAATATAAGAAATGTATAATTTCCAAACAGTTTTCATTTTTGTTTATTTATAAAAAACAACTCTAATGCAAACGGGATGTAAATGTTCATGTAGGTTGATGAATCCTATTCGCTCCTTTAATAAAAATTAAGGCAAATTTAGAAGAATTCTGCCCTTTCTCTGAGTTTGGGGGTGTATTCAGTGGTAATTGGGAGCAAAAGGGAACAATTCTATACCATGGTCATCCTGGAATTAATTTGAGACTCTCTAATGAAGGGGATCTCCAAAACATAAAATATCCAGATGGCTATGTTTAAAGTGAATGATTTTTATTTCCATTATAAAATATAGTTACTAACAGGTATTTTAATACTTCCATTTATCAATATAAAAGTTTGTGAGATACTCCCGATAATAGTCTTCCTCTAAATATCGCAAAGGCTTTACAGTTGTACCATCAATAGGCTGAAAATGCTGAAAAGCCTTCTTTGTCATTGCTGTTCCGTATCTTACTATGTTTAATGTTTTGTATGCTAATGATTGTTTTGTATACAATGTATTTTGACTGGAATAAAACAAATGCTTCTCAAATTATTGCCTATAATAATAAATCTTTTTCGAAAACATCTGATTTTTTATTTGCGAATATGCTCTCTATAATAAATTAACAAATAGCACAAGAAATAGATCCATGAAACAATATATTTAAAAGTATCAAACAATTTATGATAATGTTTTCCCCGAACTTCCAAATCCAATTTCAGATAATAAAAAAGAATCATCTGACAGAATTGTATTTGATGATTCAAACCTTTTCAATAAATCAGTTTTCAATACTTACTAAAATTTCAGCTAGCGGGATAAAAAATGTTTGGCATCTATAGTTGCATAATTCGCAGAATTTCAGAGGTGGTGATTTATTTACCAGAATATCTCCCGCAATTTCATTATTTGGAGGTAATGATGAATTAAAAAAGTAAGCATGCTGGATGCGCAATTGGGATATTTGTTTTCTGTACACGGCGAATTATCTGAGGATATATACAAGGCTTCCTCAAAATTCAAACCGGAAAATTTAGCTTTAAATCCGAGATGACATTATATTTTTAACTGGTACAATGGAGATACTTCGTTTATAAGTTAAACCAACTCGAATTTTAAATATTCTTGTTCCTGTTTCTAAAGAGATACATAATGCGTTCAAAACAACAGCATCTTATCATGATGTAAGTGCTTCTTATGACCCGTCCAATATTGCAGATTACGATTTTCAGGGAAGAGGGAGCCCGGAAAATTTATAACCCCATTTAATATTTTCAAATCTTTGGCTGATACAATAAGAAAGATAGTAATCGTCGTGCTTTCAGCAGTAGGGGCTTGCCCATTTCTTATCCGTTGGCTACTATGATGACATTAGTTCAGCTCAAATTCACACAGCAAAAAGTCTCCCGGTTCTTATGGAACTGAGACTGAGGGAGGATACTACAAACCATTATCGTGGACTTGGATTTGTCTAAAGATGAAGGAAAAGGCGACTTTGTTTGGTGATTTAGGTTATTATCCTGGGTTTTTTTATAATGTTAACAGACCGTTTGATTTTTAGGTCGTTCCAGAATATCAGCATTAATTTATTCTGCTACAGATCTATAACGTAGGACGGTGGATTTTTTTCTTCTGCTTCCTATAATATTGTTGAACAAGGTAAGATTGAATATAATTATGTTTTTCCTGTTCGACTAGGATATTTACTGATAAGAGAGGATTGCTAAATATTATACAATGATAATGGTAAATTGGTCAATGCTTCCGATTACATTAAAAAATATCCATATACTTTAGATAAATTTGGAAACGCTGACTTTATGTCACAAGTATATGTAGAATATGAAAATGGATTGAAAATATATGTTAATAGACATACATTTAAGGTATGGAAAGTAAATTTTTCGGGAATTCCCGGGTTTTACAGTTTCCACGCACTATTAAATAGTGAAGATTCCCTGTATGTCGGAAATACAAATGGCGATGTATTTAATCTTCCTTCCGGTAATGGGTGGGTATGTTATTCAACGAATTAAAGTTTTAATAATTTATGTCAAATATTTTAGTTACAGGCAACGCAGGTTTCGTAGGTTCAATAGTAACAAAATTACTTGTAAAGGGGAATTAAAGTTATAGGTATTGACAATTTTCAGGAAGGGAAAAAAAATGCTGTCAGCAAGGATATTGTTTTTTATAAAGGTGATTTTGGTAATGCTGAACTATTAGCTTCTGTTTTCAAGGGACATGAAATCGATTACGTATTTCGTTTAGCTGCTGAAACGACAATTGAATTCAGTATGAGTGACCCCTCTAAGTATTTTACAAATAATGTTGTTAATGGGATTACTCTATTAGATACAATGTTGAAATACAATTGCGGGAAAATGATATTTTCTTCGACTGCTGCAACTTTTGGCGAACCTCAATATACTCCTATTGATGAAAAACATCCCCAAATCCCGATTGATTCTTACGGTGAATCCAAGTTAATCTTCGAAAAGATTCTTGACTGGTACAGCTATGCTTACGGTATAAAGTTTAATTTATTCAGATATCAATGCTGCCGGAGCAGTTGCAGTTAACGGAGAAGGCAGAGAACATGAATACATGTGCTGCATCGAATTTTGAAACTCTCAATGGGAAGGGAAATGTTTTAAAAATTTTCGGAAATGATTATAATACGAAAGACGGTACTTGTATTAGGGATTACATTCACGTCAAAGACGTGGCTGAGGCTCATATTCTTGCCATGAAAAACCTTGAAGTTAAAGTAAACGGAAAATATAATTTAGGCAGTGGAACAGGGTTTTCCAATCTTGAAGTAATAAATGCTGTCGAAAAAGTGACAGGTAAAAAAGTTAACTGGCAATTTTAATCCAGAAGAGCTGGTGACCCTGGAATATTAATTGCATAAAATGATATAGCTAAAACCAACTGAAATGGGAATCTAAAAATTCTAGTATAGATCAGATTGTACAGGATGCTTATGATTGGTCTGTCGGACATCCACATGGATATACTTCATAGAAATGCTTTTATCAATTATTATAGTTAACTATAATGTAACTATTTAATTTGACAATTGTATCAACTCTATACTTCAGTATTTAAAGGGCACTGAATTTGAAATATTAATTATTAATGATCACTCACCAGACATAAGTGAATCACTTCAATAAAATATCCACAAGTAAGATTCTTTTTTTTAAATGAAAATTTGGGTTTTTCTAAAGCAAATAATTTTATCGTTGATAAATCTCAATCGGATTATATTCTAATTCTGAATCCAGATACAGAATTTGTTGAAGACTTTGTAACACCAATAATAAATTATATTAGCGGTCATCAACACACAGGTATATGTGCGCCAACATTGGTATACAAAGATTTAAGCTATCAGAACTCTGCAGGTAGCAAAATGGGATTATTTTATGAAACAGCAGAGGCATTGTTTTATATTAATTTGTACAGGAGGTTTAAAAAAATAATAAACTTTTGGAGATATAAAGCAAACAAGCCTTTTAAGATCGGTTGGGCGAGCGGTGCCTGTTTTTTGTTGAAAAGGTCAATTTACAATGAAGTCAAAGGATTTAATACTGAATATTTTTTGAATTACGAAGACTTGGATTTTTGTAATAAAGTTATAAAAAAGGGATACAATAATTATTATTTTCCAGTTCTCAAGTGTATACATTTAGACCAGACAAGTCAAAAAAGGAATTACGAGGCATTTGTTTATTCAAGGTATAAGAGCAGGTTAATTTATGCGAAGTATAACTATAATTTAGCTCAAAGGCTTTTGGTTAGATTAATTCATATTATTGGATTATTATTAAGGTTAATTTTTGTAAATATGCTTTATTCGGATACTGAGAAAAGTTGTTACAAAGGGGATATAGAAAATCATTATCCTTATACTTGAGAAAAACAATAAATGATTAAGGTTTTGAATATTATTACGAGTATCCATGACGGCGGCCTGGAAAGACATGTATATTATATTATTTCTTATATAAGCAAAACCAAGTTTAAAACAGTCTCTTGCTGTTCTCACTCCCAAAATGGATAATACTTTAACTGACAAATATTCATTCTTAGGAATTAAAATTAAATATTTTGATTTTGATAACAGGTTTTTTAATTTTAAATCGATACCTAAAAATATTATTCAGATTTTTAAATTAGCATACTTTATAAAACAAATAAAATAGATATTGTTCATTCACATGATTTCTTCCCGGCTTTTGTATCACGAGTAAGCGTTATCACAAGTTTAGTGTTTTTTTTGCATAAGGTTAAGAGGGTATTTATTACGCTTCATATAGTATTCCTGTGGCTGAAACCGATTCATAATTATATTAATAAACTATTAAGCATTATAACAACAAAAATTATCTGCCTCTCAAATGCTACTATGAAATATTCTTTAGAACACGATAAAATAAAAAAGAACAAGTATGTTATAATTAATACCGGCGTCGACACCAGTAAATTTATATCAGATGAAAAAACAAAATTGGAGCTTAAATCAAAATTTGGTTTTATTATGGATGATTTTATATTGGGAAATATTGGGGTTTTATCCATTCGGAAAGGGCAGATCTACCTGTTGAAAGCTTTCAATAGTTTAAAAGAGAAATATCCGGCTTTAAGGCTATGATGATAGTGGCGGGGAACGTGAGCACAAAAAGATATTGCTGATGAACTATATGAATATATTGACAAAGCAAATTTAGGAAGAATAGTAAAGATAGTAGAGCCAAGAGATGATATAAATTTAATTTATAATATATTTGACATTTTTATTATGCCTTCGATAACTGAAGGATTGAGCGCCTGTGCAATTGAAGCATTATTAATGGAAAGAATTTGTCTTTTTTCAGATATCGAACCTTTTAAAGAATTGGTTCATGACGGAGTAGAAGGTTTTTTATTTCAAAATAAAAACACAGATGATTTGACGAAAAAATTAGAATATATTATATCTAATTACCAGGAATTAAATTATATAAAGCACAACGCTTTAGAATCAGTTAAGGGTAAATATGATGTGAGATTAATGGTATCGAAGTATGAAAATCTTTATTTAAAACGATATTAAATATGTTTAAAACTCTTTATCATCCTGTTATCCATTTTTGGACATTATGGTTTTCAGAAGCGATGATTTATTTTTTGAAAGAGAACGGCCGAAATATCAAATCAAATGAATCGATAGCTGATATTGGATGCGGGATGGGATATCATTGTTTCCAAATGCTGAGATACAAACCCGAATATGTTGCAGGTCTTGATATTTCTGCTGAGACGATCGATTTTCTGAAATCTTTTACAAATAACATTTATTTTGATACTGTTGACATTTCAAATATTAAAACAGAAAAATATAATGAACGTTTTTCCGTAATATTTTGCAGCGATGTATATGAACATGTTGACGATCCCCAAGTTATGCTGATTAATGTATTCAAAATGTTAAAACGAAACGGTACTGCATGTATTACTTTCCCGAATTGGGACCATCATGGGAAAAATCAATTCGAAAATATTGATATTTTGGAAAATCAAATTAAATCTGCGGGTTTCAAGGTATTCTCAATTAAAATTATTGAAGACTTACTCTTTAGTGTACAAGGTTTTTATGAAATTGTATATATTTGCTCAAAAACTTTCAGATAATATATTCCGTATTAAGAGGACAATAACTGACGGTAACGGAATGCCTGAATCGGATGAGTGTCATAATATGTATGGATTTCAGAAAAACCAGAAATTAAAAAATAGAAAATATTTAATTGTTTTCATTAATATTATCTATGAATCAATTAAAACTATTACTAAAGTTATGCCTCCGTTTAAATCTTTGGCTGATATATCAATTGTAAAAAACAAGAGAATAATTTTCACAGCAGTAAAATAATGGAAAATCTAAGTGTTATTATGATTACTTGGGATGCGAAGCATTTTTTAGAAAAATCTTTAGCATCAATATATCAAAAAAATAAAGGGTTCAAATTCGAACTGATAATTATAGATAACCATTCAACAGACGGTTCTATAGAATTCATTGAATCCGTTTATCCGGATGCGGTTCTCATCAGGAACAGCCAAAATAGTGGAGTCGCCCCGGCAAGAAATCAAGGGTTTAAAGTTGCAAATGGAAAGTATTTACTTATTCTTGATGTTGATACGGAGTTGATTACTGAGAATGCTTTTGAGAAATTGTTTAATTACATGGAGCAAAACTCAAAAGCGGGGATTCTGGGTGCTAAACTGATTTTTAAAACCGGAGAATTGCAGCTAACTTGCAGGACCTTTCCAAGCGTTGGCGTTAAATTGTTTAATAGAATTGAGAAACTGTTCTTTTTTAAGAATTCTAAAATGCTCAAAAAACATTATATGGTCGATTATGACCATGATAAAATCATGTCTGTTGATTATGTGATAGGAGCATTTCAGTTTATAAGAAAAATCACTCATTGACGATATAGGATTTTATGACGAAAATATTTTACGGCCCCGAAGACATTGATTTCTGCCTGAGGGCCAGGAAAAAAGGTTATCTTACTGTATACTTCCCCGATGTTGAACTTTATCACTTTTATCAGAGAATAACAAAAAAGTTGTTTACGAAAATTACTTTTATGCATTTTAAAGGTTTATTCCACTATTTTTTCAAGCATAAATATATAGTTTATCCAAAAATTTAGCATTACAATATTGAATTGTCTAAGAGAGCCGAAATTTCACTTCTTGTAATTTCTGATTTTTTATTTATCAACATTGCTTGGTCGATATATTATTTTATTAGAATAAGCTCAGGGTGGATACCATACACCGACCCTACTTCGTTTTTGATACCGTTATTTGTAATTTATGCATATTGGGTAGTTATCTTTTCATTTTCCGGATTGTATCAGCACTGGTTCACCAGGTCAAGATTTGATGAATTTTCTTCAGTAATAAAATCAGTATCAATCGGGTGCCTGATTCTGTTCTTTGTGATATTTATTGATGATGCGATGAATAATTCACATGTAATATCGAGATTCTTGATTCTTATTTATTGGGGACTAATGGTTATTACTGTAGGTTCCGGCAGAATTGTAATCCGTGGATTTCAGATGAGGTTGCTTGAAAGAGGTATAGGGCTTAGAAATACAGTAATAATAGGTAATGGCCAAAGAGCGAAAGACCTTTTTTCAATCGTCAAAAAATTTCCTCAGTTAGGTTATAAACTGCTTGGATTTGTCTCATTGGAACCGGAAACTTTGTCTGCTAAAAATGTCTTGGGAAACCTTAACAAAATATCTGATATTGTTAGTAATAATAATGCATCGGAAGCTATTATAGCTCTTGAACCAAATGAGAGGGAAAAGCTGATGGAGGTTATGAGGTTTTGCTCCGATGTTAAGATAAATCTCAAAATTCTTCCTGATACTTATGATATTGTAAGCGGAATGGTGAAAACCAACCAGATATACGGTGTTCCTCTGATTGAAGTCATGCCTGAGTTAATGACTTACGCGGCTAAACTATTCAAGAGAATAATTGATATTACAATTGCAGTATTTCTTTTACTTCTGTCATCTCCATTACTTATACTTTGTTCTTTATTAATAAAGATTACTTCTGAGGGCGGAGTATTTTATAAGCAAACAAGGGTTGCTAAAGGCGGGAAATTATTTACCATGTACAAGTTCAGAACTATGTATAAAAACGCTGAAGAATACGGTCCTGAATGGGCTGGCGAAAAGGACAAACGGATAACAAAACTGGGGAGAGTATTGAGAAAAATATATTTTGATGAGATTCCCCAGATGATAAACGTATTAAAAAATGAGATGAGCATAGTCGGTCCCAGGCCTGAAAGACCTCATTTTGTTGAAATGCTTAAAAAAGAAATACCTTATTATTACAAAAGAATGAGCGTTAAACCCGGAATAACCGGATGGGCTCAGATAAAGCATAAATACGATTCATCATTAGACGACGTGAAAGTTAAACTTCAGTATGATTTTTATTATATAGAAAACATGTCTTTGAAACTCGATATTAAAATAATAATAAACACTATTATAGTAATAGTTTTCATGAAGGGACATTAATTATAATATGGCAAATCCTGATATCAAAATGGTCGATTTAAAGACCCAGTATTTAAAAATTAAAGATGAAATAGATTCCTCCGTAAAAGAAGTAATCGATTCTTCACAGTTTATAATGGGGAAAGCCGTTGGCGAATTCGAAACCAATGCCGCCGGCTATGTTGGATGTAATTATGCAATTGGCTGTGCTTCGGGCACCGATGCGCTGCAGATAGCATTGATGGCTGTAGATATGAAACCGGGTGATGAAATCATATCAACTCCGTTTACTTTTGTTGCCACTACAGAAACCATTGCCCTTCTGGGCGGAGTGCCTGTATATGTTGATGTGGATGAAAAAACATATAACATTGATGTAAATAAAATTGAAGCAAAGATTACTCCTAAAACCAAAGCCATTATGCCGGTTCACCTGTACGGACAGCCTGCAGAAATGGACAAAATAATGGAACTGGCAAAACAATATAATATAAAAGTTATAGAAGATGCCGCGCAGGCATTCGGCGCTGTTTATAAAAATAAGAAAGTATCTTCAATTGGAGACATTGGAACAATAAGCTTTTTCCCGAGCAAAAATCTCGGCGCATTTGGTGATGCAGGAATGGTAACAACCAATGACTCAGAACTTGAAAAGAAAATGAGAATTATAGCTGCACATGGTTCAAAGAGAAGATATTACCATGACATTCTGGGTATAAACAGCAGGCTTGATACTATACAGGCTGCTGTACTAAACGTTAAGCTGAAATATCTTGAGAGCTATCATGATGCAAGAATTAAAGCGGCTGGTATGTATAACGAAAGATTTAAAGATATAATTGAACCACCGTTTGTGCTCCCGTATGTTAAGCATATTTATCATCAGTATTCCATACGGGTTCCCAAAAGAGATTTAATGCAGGAGTTTTTAAAGTCTAACGGTATTCCATCGATGATATATTATCCTGTGCCTCTTCATTTGCAGCAGGCGTACAGATATAACTATAATGAAGGTGATTTTCCTGTAACAGAAGCTCTTTCAAGAGATATAATATCTCTTCCTATGCACACTGAATTGTCAGAAGAACAGATTGATTATATTGCAGGCAAGGTAACAGAATTTATAAAGTCAGCCTAAAAGGCATGAAGAAAACCCTAATTGTAATACCAACATATAACGAAGCTGAAAATATAATTAAGCTGATCAACGAGATTGTTTCCTTGAAAATCGATGATATCAGGCTTGATATATTAGTTATTGATGATAACTCTAAAGACGGAACTTCGAAAATGGTTAAAGACCTGAACAATGAACATATAGTTGTAATTGACCGTGAAAAGAAAATGGGGTTGGGAACCGCATACATACTCGGCTTTAAATATGCTATTGATAACGGGTATGACTATGTTTTTGAAATGGATGCTGATTTTTCACATGACCCGAAGTCATTACCTGACTTTTTCCCAAAATTGCATGAATATGATCTTGTTATAGGTTCAAGGTACATTAACGGGATAGCAGTCGTGAATTGGCCTCTTTCGAGGTTAATGATTAGTATTGGGGCAAGCATTTATACCAGAATAATTACATTTCTTCCGGTAAACGATGTAACAGCAGGATTTATGTGTTACAGAGTAAATTCGCTGAAACAAATAAATCTGGATTCGGTTAAATCAAACGGATACTCATTTCAAATCGAAATGAAATACAGAATGTGGAAAAAGAAATTCAAGCTCATTGAAATCCCTATTGTTTTCATAGATCGCAGAGCAGGTGTATCAAAAATGTCTAAAAAAATTGTATATGAAGCCTCCTTTATGGTATGGAAATTAAGGTTCATGTCTTTATTTAACAAATTGTAATAATTTTGATTGATGTATCTGTAATAATAGTCAATTATAATGTCAAAGAATTACTGGGAAATTGCATAAATTCAGTTCTATCATCTACTGGTAAGCTGAAATTGGAAGTAATTGTTGTTGATAACAATTCATTTGACGGCAGTGCAGATTACATTAATCAAAAATTCAAAAATAATCCTTCCGTAAGACTAATAGAAAGCAAGATTAATCTTGGATTTGCCAAAGCAAACAATATTGGAGCTAAAGCTGCAAACGGGAAATACCTCCTGATATTAAATCCTGATACCGTTGTACAGGAAGATACCATTGAGAAAACAATTGATTTCTATGAAAAAGACAGCTTATGCGGAGGAGTAAGCTGCAAATTAGTTTTGCCAAACGGAAAGCTCGATTTAGCCTGCAGGAGAAGCTTCCCAACTCCTTCAGCATCCATTTACCGCATTTTAGGGCTCAGTAAATTATTTCCACGAAGCAAAATATTTTCCCGCTATAATTTAACATATCTTGATGAAAACGAGACATATGAAGTTGAAGCCATTTGCGGGGCTTTTATGCTTATAAGAAAGGATATATATGATAAAGTAAACGGTTTCGATGAAGATTATTTTATGTATGGTGAAGATTTAGACCTGTGTTTCAGAATTAAGAATTCAGGTTATAAAATATTTTACTTTGCAGGTACCAGTACAATTCATTTTAAAGGGGAAAGTACGCGCAAGAGCAGCCTTTCGTACGTAAATAATTTCTACGGGGCGATGAGGATTTTTGTACAAAAAAACCTTAAAAAGAAGTCTTCTTTGCTTAATATCCTTATCAGGTTTCTCATTTGGTATAGAGCAGGAATTTCTTATATAGTGCGATTTTTTAAATCATTTTATCCCGCCTTACTGGATGTTTCTCTTATAGTAGCTGCAATGCTTATTTCAATCCGGCTAAGATTCGAATTTTTCCCGGTCGAAGCATACCAGGTTCCCATTGTTATATATTGCGTAATATGGCTCTTGTCTCTTTCAATCACAGGCTCTTATAAACGCCAGAATCTTCTTTCGTTTGCAAAGCCATTTTATGGAATTATGTTTGGATTTTTTATAAACTCTTCCTTAACGTACTTTTTTAATGAGTATGCATTTTCAAGGGTGGTTATTGTAAGAACTACTGCTTATTCATATTTGTTTCTTGCGGTATGGAGGATTTTTATCAGAATGATAAATTTCGCAAGGATGAAAAATATTTTTGTTCCTAACGGCAATACTGTAATAGTTGGACGGGATATGGAATCAGAAAAATTTCTTCAGAAGCTTAGAATCAGGCTTGATACAGATTATAATATTTTGGGTTATATATCATCAGGGGATAGTTCGAACAATGAATACATAGGAAATCTAAACAACCTGGGTGATATTGTGGCATCAAACAAGGTTAAAAACGTAATTTTTGTTAAAAGTGCGTTGACTAATCAGCAAATACTTGATTTAATGTGGAAATTAAAGAATTATAATCTGGATTTTAAGATTTTATCAAGTGACAGCGATATTTTATTAGGCAAATCTTCATTGGATAAAATTGATGAGATTTACTTAATGCAAATTGAGTATAATATCAATAAGAAATTTAATATATTTGTAAAACGTGTATTCGACTTAATTTTTGGCGTTTTTTGCCTGATTCTAATTTACCCGCTTGTTTTTCTTTATCTTAGAATTGTTGGGGTAAATACCGAAAAAAACAGATTCCTTAAGAAAATTATACTTCTTCCGGATGTAATTAAAGGAAAGCTGAGTTTTGTAGGGAGGGCAACTTGGGATACCACTTCGAAAGGGAAACAATTTCTGGGTAAGAATGGGCTTACGGGATTAGTGCAAATTAATTACTACAAAAAGCCTAGTGAAGAAGAAATTGAGTATTTTAATTATTATTACGCCAAAAATCAGTCAATTATTCTTGATATTGAAATCATATTAAAAACAATTTCTTTATTTCTATTCAGCAGGAAAGTAGTTAAATTATGAGCGTAAGAAATGTTCTGGAATTCGAGAAGCCGATTATGGAGCTTGAGCAAAAAATTGAGGAGATGAGGAAGTATTCGGATAGTCTGGATATTTCCAATGAAATTAACAAGCTAGAAAAAAAAGTTAATGATTTAAGAACCTCAGTGTATAAAAATTTAACAAGGTGGCAGATAGTTCAGCTGGCCCGTCATCCTGAAAGACCATTCAGCCTTGACTATATTTATCTTATGACTGATAATTTCATAGAGATGCACGGTGACAGAGCCTACAAAGACGATAAAGCTGTTGTTGGCGGTTTTGCATTTTTAGGGGATAAGCCCGTTATGATAATTGGTCAGCAAAAAGGAAGAGATACAAAATCTAATATCTACAGAAATTTTGGTATGATGAATCCTGATGGTTACAGGAAAGCTCTTCGTTTAATGAGGCTGGCTGAAAAGTTTAACCGCCCGATAGTAACCTTAATTGATACTCCAGGCGCAAATCCCGGAATTGAAGCTGAAGAAAGAGGACAGGCAGAGGCCATTGCCCGCAATATTCAGGAAATGAGCCGCCTGAAAGTCCCCATTGTTGTATCAATCATAGGTGAAGGCGCTTCCGGCGGAGCATTTGGAATTGGTGTAGGTGACAGGGTGTTGATGCTGGAATATTGCTGGTATTCGGTTATATCACCTGAATCATGCTCATCAATTTTGTGGAGAAGCTGGGATTTTAAAGAACAGGCAGCTGATGCTCTTAAGCTCACAGCGCAGGATTTACTTGAACATAAAATTATTGATAAAATAGTGCCCGAACCGATTGGTGGGGCTCATAGAGACCATAAAGAAGCTGCGGCTATTTTGAAGAAAGCCATTTTAGAAGAATTAAAATCACTTGAGAAGATTGACGGCTCTAAATTTCTTGATATGAGAATTAAGAAGTATAGTGCCATGGGTTACTGGGAAGGTTAACATTTGAAAAGGATTAAGTCCTCAACAGGAGCTTATTCAAGCCGGTTTTTGGTAAAAGGGGGTAAACCACTTCACGGCACTGTAAAATTAAGCGGCGCTAAGAACTCTGCTTCAAAACTCTTTATTTCAACTTTACTTACCGATAAGCCTGTCCGCATTTCAAATTGCCCTTGCGGAACTATTGAAATGCATATCACACGCAAGATTTGTGAATCTCTGGGTACGAAGTTTCAAAAATTTACTTCGGGAGAAGTGATTCTGCAAACAAAAAGTATTAATGATACTTCTTTTTCTGAAAATTTAGGAATTGTGAACAGGATAGGTGTGCTAATGGCAGGTCCTTTGCTCAGCAGGGCAGGAGAAGCAAGAATTCCGAAACCCGGCGGTGACCAGATAGGCAAAAGACCAATTGATTTCCATCTTGATGCTTTAAAGAAACTTGGTGCCGATGTAAAAGAATATGATAAGTATTATGAGCTGAAAACAAAGAAGTTAACCGGTGCCAATATTACGCTTCCCTATCCTTCAGTTGGAGCTACCGAAAACATAATTATTTCTGCATGCCTTGCCGAAGGCACAACATACCTTAATAATGCTGCGGTTGAGCCTGAAATTATTGATATGATACTGATGCTTCAAAAAATGGGAGCTGTAATTGATGTTTTAACTGACAGAAGAATCGTCATAAAGGGGGTTGAAAAACTGGGTTCTGCAGTCCACAGGGTTCTGCCTGACCGTCTTGAAGCCGCATCTCTTGCCAGTGCTGCAATTGCTTCTAAGGGAAGCGTGGTTATTAAGGATGCAAGACAGTGCGATATGATAAGTTTCCTTAACTCAATCAGGCTTATCGGCGCTGATTATGAGATACTTGATGATGGTATTAAATTCTTTTACAAAGGGAAACTTAAACCTTTGATGATTGAAACTAATGTGCACCCGGGATTTATGACTGACTGGCAGCCGCCATTTCTTATACTGCTCACACAAGCTGAAGGTGTTTCAATCATCCATGAAACTGTGTATGAAAACAGGTTTGGCTATGTTGCAGAACTCAAAAAAATGGGCGCTGATATTGAATTGTATAATACATGCCTTGGCGGTTCGGTATGCCGTTTTGCCAATACAAATTATTCACACAGCGCTGTTATCAA
This sequence comes from Ignavibacteriota bacterium, assembly GCA_963742955.1. GTDB lineage: Bacteria > Bacteroidota > Ignavibacteria > Tepidaquicellales > OLB5 > CAVUOA01. The sequence continues at coordinate 184,695 of CAVUOA010000009.1, forward strand.
AGGACCTTCTAAATTAAAAGCTTCAAAAATTACCGTTCCTGATATAAGAGCAGGTTTTTCATACTTAGTTGCAGCAATTCTGGCGAAAGGCGAGAGTATTGTAGAGGGAGCTCATTATATTGACCGTGGATATGAAAAAATTGATGAGAAGCTTAAAAAGCTTGGTGTAGATATTGAAAGAGCTGATTGATTTTACTTTAGTGCTGTGCTGAAGCTTTTACCGGCAGAAATCTTAAAGAAGTAATCATTGCGATAAGATACATGACTGCAGAAATTATAAAAACAACTCTGAAACCATAGCTCATCGAAAGCATTACAACCAATATACTTCCAAGAACCGAAAAAAAACCGTTTACTCCCCATGAAAAAGCAGTAAGATACTTTGCTGTATCATCATTTCCGTGAATATGTTTTACTCCGTAGGGAAATGGGATTCCCATAAAGAAAGAGGGAATAGCAATTATTACTGCAGAAATTAAAACTCTCATCATAATACTTGCACGTACGAGCGCTTCAAATATTATGGGATTAATTATTCCGATAATAATTGTAAGCAAAGCTATGATAACAAAAACGGGAATGATTTTATTTTTGAATAACTTCAAAACCCTATCGGATAACATACTGCCTATCCCTGAAAAAATAAGCATAGTAGAAATTACTGTTAGCAGTGTATAAACAGGCTCTCCCAGGAATAGTGTAAATTTCTGGATTAAACAAATTTCAATCATTATATAACCAAGCCCCAGCGCTGAGAAGTAGAGAATATATTTTCCTTTTTTGATATTTCCCAGTTCCGGATTTTTTCTGAACTTAATGTAAATTGGTAATAGTATGAAAGCCAGTGAAAATATGACTGCCTGAAGCAGCAATACAACAAGAGTTGATTCTGCAACCGGTTTTTGTACCATTGAAATTACTGCCCTGTCTTTCTGGGAAAATGCTTCTTTAATGTTCGTAAAGCTTAAATCACTGAAATTAGTCATGTGCTCAAAGTACGGTTTATCATCCGATGCAGGGGTGAGGTTCATCGGGAATTTCTTTATAATCTCGTTCAGGTTATCACTATTAATCAAGTCCTTATATATACCATCCTGCTTGGATGTGGGGTCATATACGATTTCCAAATTCATCAAAGCTGCCTGTGTTTTAAGAATTTGAATATCAAATTCGTTAAAGCCGTCCTTTTTATAAACAATACCTGTTAGATAACTCACGTCTTTTTCGAATTCAGACGGAGGTCTCTTGAATATGAAAAAGCTGTTCTTAGAATCAACTCCCGCCATATCGGTATAAACCGATTTTATTGTTGTAATCAGGCGAGGTATCTGCGGTTCCGGACGGGTTATGTATAAAATCCCATCAATCTTTAAATGCTGGAGATAATCTTTAATGGCTTCCTTAGTTAATATATAGTTTTCAACCAGGCTCATTGCACCGCTGGCAGATGCAGATGCTGAAATTGTGTGGGCGCTTATTATTACGTCAAACTTTAATCTCTTTCCGCGTAAATAGCTTCTGGCGTCATCTGTTATAATACTGACTTTCTTACTCTTTGCAATACCTGTTGTCCAGTTAGGCGCAAAGTTCTTTTTTATGAGGTCATTCAGAATTCCGTTAATTTCAACAGCAGTTACAGTTTTAGCATTGTGAGATAACGCAGCCAGAATCTCACCACCTCCTCCTGAACCTACTATGAATACATTAGCTGTATCTTTTTTCAATATCATTGCAAGGTTCGAGGCGTCCATCGGAGGCGGCAGTGAATCCGTATCCGCAGGTACTTTTGGAATATTTGTAGTAGAGTTACCTGCGTCAATTATTGCTGTGTAAACAGGGTAATTATCAATCGGCGGCTGGTCATCTTTCATTACATCTACTCTGGAGAATGAATTCCATTCAGTCAGCAGTTTAAGCTCGGGATTATCTTTTATATATGTTCCGTAGACTTTATTATCAGAAACTCTTATCGGCAGATACTGCTCAGGCTCTGTAAGAAATAACGCATTTACCATTATTATTACAAGAGCCCCTATAGTTACCGGAAGTGAATATTTGTTTTTTTCGGAATTAAATATAAGGGAAGCAATTGCAGCAACTGCTGAAGAAAAAATTATTCCGCCCTGGCCGCCGAATTCAGGGAGTATTAAAATAAATGCAAAACAGCTTAAACCTGCACCAAATAAATCGAAAAAGTAAAGTTTATTTATGTGTGTCTTAAATCTGGTGAAAAGCTGTCCTATTATAAGTCCTGCAAGGAAAAAAGGAAGCATTACTGTAAGGTAATATAACGGTAGATATATCCACTGAGCCGGTTCAATAAATAAACTGAAAGGGTCAAAAGGGATTTTATTTATTATTACAAAAGATATTAAAATAGATATGCTGTAAAGAACAGATGTTAATGACAGAAAATTGTTTACCGAAGCTTTGTTAATTCTGGTTGAAATAACAATCGTAACCCCGCTTATTCCGAAACCCAGAAGCGCGATGCTGATAATCATAAAAGCAAAATGATACCACAGCGAAACTGAAAGTACCCTGATTAAAGTAAATTCAAGCAATAATACGCTTAAAGAAACCAGCAGTAATGCAACTCTATGTTTTACAGAAATTTGTTCTTTTGGTAGCTATTATTTGCGGTTTTTTCATTGAATAACTTTATTGGTTATGACTGTATCTTTTAGAAATTTATTGCTTGAATAAGGGTAATCAGTATTAAAATGAAGTCCTCTTGATTCTTTTCTTTTTAGCGCTGATTTAATAATAAGGTAAGAGATAAGCGCCATATTTCTCAGTTCGATTAATTCTCTGTTAACCTTGGTCTTTTTATAGAAGTTTTCAAGCTCATTCTTTATCAATTCTATTCTTCTCAGTGCCCTGTTTAATCTCAAGTCCGAACGTACAATCCCGACATAATTAGACATTATTTGCTTTATCTCTGTTTTATTTTGAGAAATCAAAACCCATTCCTCAGAATTAACTGTTCCGCTCTCATCCCAAACTGGAATATTTTCCGCATTAATTGATTTAATCTGATTTTTTCCTTTGAAATACTTTTGGCAGTCGATACTTGCTCTATCGGCAAACACCAGCGCCTCAAGAAGTGAATTAGATGCCAGCCTGTTGGCTCCATGCACACCGGTCATAGCGGATTCGCCCAGCACATAGAGATTATTCAAAGTAGTTCTGCCGTTCAAGTCACTTACAATACCGCCGCAAATATAATGTGCTGCCGGTACCACAGGGATGAAATCTTTTGATATGTCAATTCCCGCATCAAGACATTTATTGTATATGTGGGGGAATTCATCTTTAAGTGTTTTTTTATCCAGATGAGTCATATCCAGGTAGACAAATTCATCGCCGAACTTCTTCATTTCACTGTCAATTGCTCTTGCAACAATATCTCTTGGAGCGAGTGATTTGCGCTTATCATATTTTTCCATAAACGTTTTACCGTTTTGAGTGCGTAACACTCCGCCGGCTCCGCGCAGAGCTTCAGATATTAAAAATGCTTGAGATTTTTTAGTGCTTTCAGATTCATAAAGGCTAGTAGGGTGGAACTGAACAAATTCCATATTGGCAATTTTACATCCGCTTCTGAAAGCCATAGCAATTCCGTCACCGGTTGCAATTTCCGGGTTCGTAGTGTGCAGATAAACCTGTCCTATTCCGCCCGAACAAATAACAGTAAGCTTAGAGTTTATTATTTGAATTTTATTTTTTTGTTCATCAAGAATATAAGCGCCGTAACATGTTACACGTTTTCCATTGTACGATTTTTTCTTATGGATATGATGTTCAGTAATCAATTCTACTGCGGTGTGGTGTTCGAAAAGCTTGATATTTTTATTTATACTGACGTTGTGTAGCAGTGCATGTTCTACTTCTTTGCCGGTGAGGTCTTTTGCGTGAACAATCCTTGAACGTGAATGTCCTCCCTCTTTCCCGAGGTCAAGCTTTCCCCTGTGACTTGAAAAATCAACTCCAAGAGAAATTAACTCATTAATCAGCTTCGGCCCTTCTTCAACAATTTCCTCGACTGCATCGAAATGGCATAGTCCTGCGCCGCATTCAAGTGTATCGGCTATATGAAGCTTAAAATTATCCTGTGAAGACATGACAGATGCTATTCCGCCCTGAGCATAGTTAGTATTTGATTCCGCTTTCTCTTTTTTGGTAATTATAGTGACACGGGCATATTTAGCAGCTTTAAGGGCAAAAGACAGTCCGGCAATTCCGCTTCCTATTACAAGTATATCTGTTTTATGCTTCAAGATTTAGTTGGAATACTCTTCTGTAACGTCTTTATTATCTTTTGAAAGTAAAAATCTGAAATCCTGCATAGCAAGCGCGGAGTCTTCTATCAGCTTAAGTCTTACCAGGTATCTAAATGAAATCCTGGTTATATGACTAATAGTTCCTTCTTTTAAATGTTTATACACCTGGGGATTTACTTTGAGCACAAGTTTTGATGTTGAAATCTTATGTGACTGCGATTTATAACGTTTTATCCATCTTTCAATTCGTATAATGATATTTGAAGATGATTCTACCATTCCTGTTCCTCCGCACATCGGGCATGACTCTGAAATAGACTTGATTAAGCTCTGGCGTACCCGCTGTCTTGTTATCTGCACAAGTCCGAATTCTGACATTGGCAGTATTGTAACCTTTGCTCTGTCTTTACGGAATTCTTTCTTAAGCTCATCATAGACTTTCTTCTTGTTTTTATCGTCATACACATCAATGAAATCTATAACAATAATTCCGCCTAAATCTCTAAGTCGTATCTGGCGTACAAGTTCTCGTGCAGCTTCAAGGTTGGTTTTTAATGAATTTACTTCCTGGTCTTTGCTGCGGGCATACTTTCCGCTGTTTACATCAATAACAACCATTGCCTCGGTATGCTCAATAAATACATATCCGCCGCTTTTAAGATTTACTTTTTTATTTAACGTTAACTGGATTTCTTTTTCAATTCCGGATACATCGAATATCGGTTCCTGGTTTTTGTACAGCTCTACCTTTTCAAGAAGGGAAGGGGAGGATATTTTGAGGTAAGATGCAATTTCTTTATACAGCTTTTTGGAATCGGTCAAAACCCTTACCACGTCATCACGGAACAAATCTCTGATAACGCTGGAGGTCATTGAGAGGTCCTTATAAATCAGAGCGGGCGCTTTTTCATTCTTTAAGTTTTTTTCTATTTCCTGCCATGTACCAAAAAGGTGGTCAAGGTCTTCAATAATAGAATTATCATCCTGGTTTTCAGCAACTGTCCTAATAATGGCGCCGAATTCCAGGTTCCTGCTCCTTTTATAATCTCTTACAATATTCTTAAGCCTTCTTTTTTCTCGCAGGTTTTGAATCTGCTTGGATGCATTTACCTTTCCTTCAAACGGAAGGAATACAAGATATCTCCCCGGGATTGCAACTTTTGAGGTTACCCTTACTCCTTTGTTGCCGACAGGCTCTTTTGTAATCTGAACAACAATGTTCTGGTCTCTTTCAAGCTTTGGAAATTCATTCCTTCGCGGTCGTGAATGCTGCTGGCTTTGAGGTGCGGGTTTTTCATCTTCGTCATCTTCGTCATCATCGGGGGTATCCCCTCCGAGTAAAGACTTGAATTCGTCACTTTGTTCACTGATATCGGAGAAGTGCAGAAATGCATCCTGTTTGAATCCGAGGTCAATAAAAGCGGCTTTTATACCGGGAATAACTTTAGCTATTCTTCCCAGGTAAACATCCCCGATAATTCTTTCATTATGGGGATTTTCGATGAAAAGCTCGGATAGCTTTCCGTCTTCAGTTATAGCTATCCTGTTCTCACTTGAGGTTGAGCTTATTAAAATCTCTCTTTTCATAAAATCAATAAAATAAAACTTCGAAAATCACCGTATTAAAATAGGGTATCTGCTTACGTATTCATTGACTTTAAGAATTCTTTGTTGTTTTTAGTGCCTTTCATTTTCTCGAGGAGGAATTCCATTGCCTCCACAGAAGTGAAATCGCTCAAAATCTTTCTCAGCAGCCATATCTTGTTCAGTTCTTCATCATGAATCAACAGTTCTTCTTTTCTTGTTCCGGATTTATTAAGGTCAATAGCAGGAAATATTCTCCTGTCACTGAGTTTTCTGTCAAGAACAATTTCCATATTGCCTGTTCCTTTGAATTCTTCAAAAATAACTTCATCCATTCTGCTGCCTGTTTCAACCAGGGCAGTGGCAATAATGGTAAGGCTTCCGCCTTCTTCTATATTTCTGGCTGCGCCAAAGAATCTTTTAGGTCTGTGAAGTGCGTTAGCATCTACACCACCTGATAAAATTTTTCCGCTATGCGGCACAACGGTGTTATGTGCCCTTGCAAGTCTTGTTATACTATCCAGCAGAATAACAACATCCTTTTTTGCCTCTGTGTATCTTTTAGCTTTTTCAAGAACTATATCTGAAACCTGCACATGCCTCTCAGGCGGTTCGTCGAATGTTGAGCTTATCACTTCGGCTTTAACCGAACGCTCCATATCTGTGACTTCTTCAGGGCGCTCGTCAATCAATAAGACTATTAACTCAACTTCGGGGTGGTTTCTTGATATACTGTTAGCTATTTGCTGGAGTAAAATTGTTTTACCCGCCTTTGGGGGTGATACTATCATACCCCTGTTTCCTTTACCTATGGGGGTGAATAGGTTCATTATCCTTGTAGCATACTCTCCGGGTGTGCTTTCAAGGTTCAGCCTCTCGTTTGCATAGAGAGGCGTTAGGTTATCGAAAAGTGTTCTCTCACGGATTGTTTCGGGGTCCATCCCGTTGACTGCTTCTACTCTAAGCAGCGCAAAAAATCGTTCTCCCTCTTTTGGAGGTCTGACCTGTCCGCTTACGGTGTCACCCGTTCTCAAAGCAAATTTTTTGATTTGCGAAGGGGAGACATACACATCGTCAGGTGACGAGAGGTAGTTATAATCAGATGACCTTAGGAAACCGTATCCGTCAGGCAAAACATCAAGTACGCCTTTGGCAAATGCAACGCCGTCTTTTTCTGTCTGAGTTTCGAGAATTTTGTAGATGAGTTCCTGTTTTCTGAGGTCGCTGTAACCTGTGATTTTAAGAGTTTTTGCTATCTGGTATAATTCAGCTATCTTCTTCGATTTTAGTTCTCCAATGTCCATGGATGAGATTTAATCCTTTCGATTTGACACCCTGGTTAACAGTGGTGTACAGTAATTATGTTTTGGTTATTAATTTTGGTAAGTGTCTAATTATTTTAAACTTGTTAAAATAGTCCTATGTTTGATTTTATTGGGTAGTATTTGATGAGCCTTTATTTATTTACTGTAATATATACAATTTGATTAATTAAAACAATAGATATAAAAAAAGCAGTATTTAAGAGGAAATTCACGTTCGGTTATGAGTTAGTATGGATTTATTCTAATCATTTTTACTTATCTTTAGTTAAATCGCACTTAAATGAAATCCAGACATCTACCGTTACTATTTGTAATAACAATAATTTCTCTTTTTTGTTCCATTTTTATTCCGTTTGAGAAAGCTGCAGCTCAATCAAACGGGGTAGTGTATTTAATTAAAATTGACGGTTCAATAAATCCTTCAACATCAGATTTTATACACAAAAGCCTTATTGAAGCGGTAAACCATAATGCCAAATGCCTTATTATTGAGCTGAATACCCCCGGCGGATTGCTTAAATCGACTCGATACATTGTAAGTGATCTCCTGACCTCAGAAATACCTGTTGTGGTTTATGTTTCACCCAGCGGCTCTCAATCAGCCTCTGCGGGAGTATTTATTACACTTGCTGCTAATATTGCAGCAATGGCTCCGGGAACAAATATAGGAGCATCGCACCCGGTTACAATGGAAGGCAACCAGGATACCGTTATGATGGAGAAAGCCACTAATGATGCAGCCGCATTTATAAGAACTATCAGCGAAAAAAGACACCGAAACGTTCAATGGGCTGAAGACGCTGTCAGGAAAAGTATCTCTATTACAGAGACAGAAGCATTAAACCAAAATGTAATAGATTTAATTGCGAATAATGTTGATGACCTGCTTCAAAAAATTGACGGGAAAGAAGTCGAAACTTCAAAAGGCAAGGTAACACTTGATACGAAAAATGTAAAGATAGTTGAATACAAAATATCCTGGTTCCAGCAGTTCCTGGCAATTGTCAGTGACCCGAATATAGCATACATATTGATGATGCTTGGAATCTGGGGAATAATACTTGAGTTTTATCACCCGGGAGGTATATTGCCCGGCGTAGTTGGAGTGATATGTCTGATTTTAGCTTTGTACGGACTTCATACACTCCCGATTAATTATGCGGGACTAGGATTAATTATACTTGCAATAATTTTATTTATATTAGAAATTAAAATAACAAGTTATGGTATGTTAACAGTTGGCGGAATAATATCTTTATTTCTCGGTTCATTTATGCTTATTGATACAGATTCACCTTTAGATGTTGTTGGAATTTCACTCAGTGTGATAATTTTCACCGTAATTATTATATCAGGTTTGTTTATACTGCTCATTTCTCTTGTTGTAAGAGCTCATAAAAGGAAAGTTGTTACGGGTAAACAGGGGCTTATTGGAGAGATTTGTGAAGTAATTGATAAGATTGAAGCCGGCAGAACCGGCGCAGTTAAGCTGCATGGTGAAATATGGAACGCAGTTGAAGAACAAGGTTCAAATGAAGAAATCCCTGTTCATTCTAAGGCAAAAGTTATTGCTGTGAATAACCTGACATTGACTGTACATAAAATATAAACCTATAATTAGAACGGAGCAAAAATGGAAGTAGTAATAGTTACTTTAATATTTTTCTTTTTTATTTTCTTCCTCATACTGCTGTTCAATATGATAAGAATATTGAGAGAGTATGAAAGAGGCATCATTTTCCGATTAGGAAGGTATGTTGCAACAAAGGGGCCCGGTTTGATTTTACTTTTCCCTATAATTGATAAAATGGTAAAAATCAGCCTGAGGACTATTGTTATGGATGTACCAACTCAGGATGTTATTACAAAAGACAATATATCAATAAAGGTCAATGCAGTTGTATATTTCCGTGTAATTTTACCTGATAAAGCTATTTTAGAGGTTCAGGACTTCCTGTTTGCTACATCGCAAATTTCGCAAACCACGTTAAGGAGCGTGTTAGGACAATCAATGCTTGATGAGCTTCTATCAGAAAGAGACAGGATAAACCATAAGCTCCAGCAGATAATTGATGACCAGACAGAGCCGTGGGGAATAAAGGTTTCTAACGTGGAAGTCAAACAAATTGACCTGCCTATTGAAATGCAGAGGGCAATGGCAAAACAGGCTGAAGCCGAAAGAGAAAGAAGAGCTAAAATTATCCATGCAGAGGGCGAATTCCAGGCGGCACAGAAGCTTGCAGATGCTGCAGGAGTTATTTTCTCACAGCCAATTGCGCTTCAGCTTAGATATTTGCAGACTCTTACCGAAATTGCCTCAGAGAAAAATTCAACTATCATATTCCCGCTGCCGATAGATACAATAAGCCAGTTCATGAAGATGATTGGTAAAGACGACGATAAGAAATAGAATTTGATTTTTTTGACATTAGGGGATTCTATCAATAAAGGTGGAATCCCTTTCTACTTACTCCGCATTCCCTTTTCAAGGTCTACTTTTTCTTTTGTGAGTACCTGGTGTTTTTTCTGCAGTTCCAGTGTTGCAGGTGAGTATTCATTAACGGATTTGATTTGATTTTCAATTTCCTGAATCTGTTTCCTTATCCCGGAAAGCTTAAGCTGGCTAAGCACAAACTTAGCTTCTTTCAAGTGGTTTTTATCTTTATTCTCCTGCATGATATAATTTTCATCAAGCAGCGCCTTGCCGATTATATCTCTTGTTCTCCTGTCACTAAATTCATTGAATAAATGAATGTGATTTATGTTTTCAGGAGTTTCGAAATTCTTGAATGCATAGTTAACTATTTTTTCAATATCCTTATCTGTTATGTAATCCGCTTCCAGGTTATCCATAAGGTATCCTCTGGTTTCATTATCCGAATCAACAAGCAGCCTGATTAGCATTAGCTCGATGTTCGGGATATTCATTTCGCTTCTCATTGTTTTTTCTTCTATTTGCTCAGCTGTAAAATGCGGAGTTTCTCTTGTTAAACCTCTTCCTTTGAGTTTTAAAAGCTTATCCATTTCCTGACGGATTATACTCTCGTAGATTCCAAATCTGTCAGCAATATCTTTAATATAAAAATCGCGTTTGATGGGGTCTCTAATTTTAATAATCAGGTTAATTATTTCCCTCACAAATTCGGTTTTGCCTTCAGGAGTGTTCAGTTTGCCTGCTTTCTCATAAGTTTCACCGATATAATTTATTACAGATTGCCTTTTTGAGAGCAGTAATTCAAATTTTTCTTTACCGTTGTTTTTTATGAATGAATCGGGGTCATCGCCTTTGGGAAGGACAATCAGGCTGGCGGTTAAATCATTTTCTAAAATCAGCTCAATTCCTCTCCGTGCTGCATTTTGTCCGGCTAAATCGGCATCGTAAACAATAACTATTTCTTTTGTGTACCGTGATAAGATTTTTACCTGAAGTGTTGTGAGTGATGTCCCGCTTGAAGCTATTACATTTTGAATCCCGTTCTGGAACAGTGAAATTAAATCCATATATCCTTCAACAAGCAATGCGTAGCCGGTTTCCTTTATCCGTGATTTGGAAAGATTTAAGCCGTAAAGGACCTTGCTTTTATTGTAAATCTTGGTTTCGGGAGAGTTTACGTATTTGGCTTCAAGGTTATCGCTGTCGAAAAGCCTCCTTGCACCGAAGCCTATAACCCTTCCTGATTCAGAGAAGATAGGGAACATAAGTCTTCCCCGGAAGCGGTCACGCACCTCATTCATGTTTGAGAGGATTATGAGTCCGGATGAGACCAAGTCTTCACGCTTAAACTCTTTTATAAATTTATTATAGAATGAATCATTTGCACGCAGTGAAAATCCAAGCCCGAATTTCGTAATTGTATCAAGTTTAATGCCCCGTTGTTCAAGATATTCGCGTGCATAAATCCCGTCATGGCTCATCAGGTTATCGTAAAAATATTTCCCGGCTCGTTTGTTGATTTCATAGAGCTGTTCTATCTGATTGCGGTCTTCGTATTCCTGTTCATCGAATTGCAGCTGTATCCCTGCCCGTTCGGCTAATGTTCTAACAGCATCGTAGAAGGTAACATTATCGATATCCATAATGAAATTGAACACATTCCCGCTTTTACCGCATCCGAAGCAATGGTAAACGCCTTTTTCCTGTGATACGCTGAATGATGGAGTTCGTTCTTCATGAAATGGACATCTGCCCATAAAGTTTTTGCCGGCTTTTCGAAGGGTAGTGTATTGCGAGATGATATCTACGATATCAATTGAGGAAGCAATTTCATCTATTTTTGATTGGGAGATTTTCAATTTTTATCCGCAAACCTGTTTAAATACTCTAAGGAAGTTTAATCCCAGTATTTTTCTTATATCCTGTTCTGTATATCCGCGTTCAACTAGCTTTTTGGTTATTATGGGATAGCATGTTGCATCATAAAGCTCATTCGGAGTGAAAATTCCTCCGTCAAAGTCAGAACCGAGTCCTACATAATCGATACCAACAAGCTTAACTATATAATCTATGTGGTCAATCAGCTCGTCAATCGGTGTTCCTTTATTAGTATAATTTTCCTGAAGGTATTTATAACGTTCATCATTAAAGCCGATTAAATCATCTCCGTATTGTTCCTCAAGCGGTTTGAGGGCTTTTTTGTATTTATTATGAATTGCCTGCACCTGTCCCGGCTGCGAGTTTGCATCGATGAATTTACAGTAAAAGTTAACGCAGATTATTCCGCCGGATTTTGCAATGGCCTGTATCTGGTCATCTTTCAGGTTGCGGTAATGTGCTGAGAGGTTATATACATCAGAATGCGAAGCAATAATGGGGGCTGTACTGGTGTTTACAACATCCCAGAACGCAGTTTCGCCAAGGTGGGAAACATCAACCATCATTCCAAGCTCATTCATTCTCTTTACAACATCTATACCAAAATCCGTTAATCCGCCTTTTTTACCCCGTTCAGTTTCATCTCTGGCGGAAACGCCTATTGCATTGCTTGTATTCCATGTAAGTCCTAAATATCTTACACCCCTGTCATAAATCGTAATAAGATTATCCATTGAGCCTTCAATTATGTTTCCGCCTTCTGCGCCCATAAGACCGCAGAATTTACCTTCGTTAACGCGTTTCATAAGCTCTTCGTAGTTCTTTGCTATAAAAAGCTCGTCGGGCTCTTCATTTTGAAGTTTATCCAGCCTGTCGATTAATCCAATCGCATATTTAAAATCATTTCTTTTTACAGCTTCGGGTACATATATTGAAAATATCTGCACATCAAGTCCGCCTTTTTTCCATTTAACAAGGTCTGATTGTGTGGAGGAGTTTTCCTTTGTCATATCAGCGCCTTCCATTACGACGGGCATCATAATATCGTTGTGGGTATCGATAACAATTGCATCATAATGGAGCTTAAAAGCGTCTTTTTCCAGGTCCGGAAATTTGTTTACAGTTGAATCCATTTTGGGGGAGTTTAACTTTTGTTCGACAGAATCGGTTTTTACTATAACATTTTCTTTCTTTTCATTGCTTCCTGAAGTAAAGCATGTGAAATTCTGCAGTAAAAATACCGCAAATAATAAGATTAATATTTTTTTCACTCTTAAATACAGTTTTGTTTTATTAAATTGAAAAAATAGTTGTAAAACTATATATTTAGCTAATATAATCTAAAACAGAAATCGCCAAAGAATCATACAAAAATAAATTTGTCCCGGGCAAAATTCTCTTAATAAGAACCGATAGAATTGGTGATGTAATCCTGACACTTCCTATTGTAGATACACTGAAACTGAACTACCCCGATTCCGTGATAGATTTCATGGTAAACCGCAGGATTTTCGAACTTATTAAGGATTACCCAAATATAAACAAAGTTCAATCCATAGAAAAGGATAGTTTGAAAGATATTAAACAGATTTGCAAAGATGGGAACTACGATTTAGCTATAATTGTAAGACCTCTATTTATAATTGCTCTTGCTGTTTACTTTTCGGGTATAAAAAACAGGTTAGGGACCGGTTACAGGTGGTATTCGTTTCTGTTTAACATAAAACATTACGAGCACCGCAAATATTCCACTAAGCATGAGCTTGAATACAACCTTGACTTACTCGATGAACTTGGATGCAAACGGATTGAAAATATGCAGCCAAAACTGAATGTAAGCGATGAATTATTAGGGAAAGTCAAAGGAAAGTTTGTTTCAAAAGGAATAAACATCGAAAAGCCGTTCATTATAATCCATCCCGGCACGCTTGGCTCAGCAAAGACATGGAACAGTGAAAATTTCAGCAAATTGATTGAATTATTGAAAGGGGACAAAAGATTCAATTACAATATTTTTGTGACAGGAACAAAAAGTGAAGATAGTATATTAAAGGGTGTAGCTAATAGGTTGGGAAATAAAGGTAACGTATATATTATCAATGATTTAGACATTCGGGAATTTGCAGCTTTATGTAAAATGTCAAGATTGTTTGTGAGCAATTCAACTGGACCCATACATATTGCTGCAGCGGTTGGAGCGTTTTGTGTTGGGTTTTATTCACCCGTGAGGCAGGAAAGCGCAGTGAGATGGGCTCCGTTTACCGATAAAAAGAAAATATTTTCACCTGAATTTACAGAAGGGGAATCATTAACCAACATAATGAATAAAATCAGACCGGAGGAAGTGAAGAATTTTATTATGAATTTTCTAAACAACAGGAATTAAATAAGTATTTAAAACAGAAATTAAGAAATAAGAAAAATGAAATCGATATTATCAGCTTTAATAATTTTGGCAGTTTTTACAGGAACGGCTTTTTCTCAGAAAGATTCGGTTTTAAAAGAGTTTAGGACTAACTCAAACAGCGCGTTTTCTTACGGGGAGAGGCTTTCTTTTGAAATATCTTACGGGTTTCTCACTGCTGCAGAGGCATTTATGACCATTTCTCCTTCCCCGTTTAATTATAACGGAAGAGACACATACGAAATAAATTTCGATGTTAACTCCCGCTCGAGCTTTGATTTGATATACAAGGTTCGTGATAATTACAAAACATATATCGATGCAAAGGGGATATTTCCGTGGAGATTTGAACAGCATATTAACGAAACCAACTATAAAAAGGACTATGAAGCAACCTTTATACAGGAAAGCTCAAAAGTCTATACAAAAATAAACTATGTTGAAGATAAACATTACCCCGCTCCGCATTATGTTCAGGATTTGATTTCATCTTTCTATTATGCAAGAACAATGGATTTCAAGAATTATAAAGTTGGTGATAAATTAGTGATTCCTACTTTCAACAATGATAAAGTCGTTAATCTTACTGTGACATTTCAGGGCAGGGAAGAGGTTGATGTCGCGGCAGGAAAATTTAAAACATTTATTCTGAAACCGGAACTCTCGGAAGGTTTTACTTCCAAAACATCGGATATTTATATCTGGTTAAGCGATGATGACAGGAAAATACCGGTTAAAGTAAAAATGAAAATTGTAATCGGCTCGCTTGTAGCCGAGCTTACTCAATACAGCGGGTTGAGCGGTCCTCTGGATTCGAAGTTAAATTGAAGAAAATAATAAAGGGATTTAACGCTAATTAAGCAGGGAAACTAATTTAGATTTGGGTAAATCTTTGGCGAAAATCCCTTTAAAAAATTTGATTTGTATCAGTAATGTTCGGTGGATTCCCAAACAACTTTTTCTTTCATATTCATAAATACCTTGATTGCTCTTATTGTTGCAAAAAAGTTAATAACATTATCTACAGATATCCTTACAATGCTCAGCAGAGCATATTTCATGCCGTACCAGTTATAAGTAAATACAAACCTGTGAAACAGCCTCATAATCATAAATCCCAGGCAAACCCATAATAACACCCATAACAGGCTTCCATTGGGAATTTCAAATTTCATGAGCCTGAATTGAAATATTAGCTGGAGTATGTTAACCATAAAAAACAAAAAAGCAATATTAAACAGCACCATCATCAGGTTGCTGAATATTGTTTTCCTGTCTCTAAGCAGAAAATATTTGGTTTTCAGCGAGCCTTCCCATTTATGCATTTTCCAGCTTTGGAAACAAATACCTGCCGTCCAGCGTGAACGCTGTTTTACAGCAGCCCAAAAGTTGTTCGGAAAATACTCTTTAGTTGCAATTCTTGATTTGCCGTCTTTTTTGTTTGACAGCATGTTAGCAAAAGAGGTTTTGTACCCGAGCTTATGGAGCTTTAAACCAAGTTCGTAATCTTCTGTTAAGTTAATATCGTTGAATACTCTTCCGAATCTGTTTTCGAGATTGTCAAACACTTCTCTCTTAAATGCCATACCTGTACCTGCAAAAGGAATAAATGCATTTAATGACTGCCTAACAAGCATGTCTTTTGTATGAACCTCGGCAAAACCGTCACAGTATATTCGGTGAATGAATTTTCCTTTACTGTCCTGGATTGGAACTACGGGTATCTGAACTGCGTCTACATTTTGACCGCTTATGATATAATTGAAAAGCTTAAGTGAGTGAGAGTGGATAAAATCCTCGGAATCATGAACCAGTATTATATCAAATTTCTTACCGCATTCATCTTCAGTATTTTTAATTACGGAATAAACATTGTTAAGATTATCAGCTTTGGTTGTTGGACCCGGAATAGTGTTTACACAGGTGATAACTTTATTGTTTTTCTTCTGCAGTCTTTTAACAACATTCAGAGTCCCGGTATCATTTGGATAAACTCCAACAAATATCTTATAATTGGAGTATTTTATTTTGTATAGGGCATAAGTAATAGTTCTTGCTATCACCCTGTATTCTTTCCATGAGCATATTACAAGTGCTATGGAGCTTTCCGGGAATGTTTCTGCTTTTTTAAGGTCGGGGAGTGATTTTTTGTATTTCCATCTGTTTAACCAGTATAGAAAATCTATGATTGTATCATCAATTCCGCTTATCACTAACAGAACTGTACAAATCCATAAGAGTGAGTGATAAAATTCATTAACCATATTTTTAACACAATAATAGCCCAATAACGTTAGCATGTTATTAGCGTATTATTAAGTTATAGATTTTCTCCTTTCTTAATAAATTATATAAATAAAAAAGGGTGGAACATCCCATCCTCTTTTTTGCACTGGAATTATGAATATGCAATTAATTTAACCTATGGATATAACTATAAGTTCCAATCTTAAAAAAAATATTTTTAAAATTTTAACCTGATTGAGCAGTCAAAATCCTTACTTGAATTTACAGAAGGATAAATTCCCAATTTATCTGATGAGAGAAATTCATTGGCTATTATGGCAGATATAAATGATACAGAAATAATACTAATTGTTTTCGAATTATAATTATTCACATCAGGTTTGTTTTCTTCTCCCAGTACCTTATTTTTTAATTTAAAAATTTCATTTCGTAATGAATATACTCCAATTGCTGAAAGTGAACCCAAAACAGCTCCTCCGAGCACATCAGTGGGGTAATGCATACCGAAATAAACCCTTCCGTAACCTACGATTATTCCCCATATGTATGCAGGAACATAAACCTGCGGATATTTAGGGTATCTGAGCGCAAGCGACGTTGCTATGGTGAAAGCAATGCTTGTATGTCCAGAAGGGAACGAATAAGGGTCACCCAGGATGCCCTTCCTCAGATAGACGTCACTTAAAGTTTTGTATGGTCTTGGTCTTTTAAAAATATATTTTATTCCAGTTGTGAATGTGATTGATGTTGCCTCAGATACAGCCATCAGAACGCCGGAGTTTTCATCATAAGTATGGTTTTTAGCTCTTCCGTAAGTAAACATTGATATTGGCAGTATTAATCCTACGGGCAATACTGAATAATCGGTTATAGTAAGTGAAGTATTGAGAAAATCGGACCTGTTATTGTTAATCCTTCTAAAAAGCTTAATATCAAAATTATCCGGGTCTTGCTTGCTTACCCTTACTCTGCTGCTGTATATATCATTATTATTAAGTGAATCCTGTGAATATACAGTTTGATAACTCAAAATTAGGAGAAATAAGATAAGGATATCCCGTATTTTATTGTTCATTCTTATAGCTAAGGTTTGTAGATTCTTTTGTATTCGTGCCAATAGTAGATAATGCTGCTTACATAATTAACAGGTTCTTTCCAGTTTGTAAACTCACCGTTTGGCGGTTTTGTACCCCAGATTTTTACATGAAGAGAATCATTATCAGGTCCCAGCATTTTCATTGTTTCTTTAACATTGTCCCAGTCCCAATAATCCTGTCCAAGGTAATAAGCAATTGTCATTGCGTCTTCAACATGGCCGGAACCGGCATTGTAAGCCGCGAGAGCAAATTTATATTTATTTGTATCTCCCGCATCATTATAACGGCCAACCAGTGCTGCGTAATAATAAATACCGGCTATCAGATTATTATCTGGTGAGCGGTGGTCATCAAGATTCAGTGTTTCTTCCAGCTTTTGGCCTGTCTTCGGCATAATCTGCATAAAACCGTATGCTCCTGCACGTGATTCGGCATCAGAGACAAATGCTGATTCCTGTTTTATCATTGCCAGAATTAAGCGCCAGTCGAGTTTATAATATTTCGCTTCGTTCTTTATTACTTTGCCGTATTCTTCAATGATTTCATCCGAGTTTCCTTTGAAGAATTTCTGCGCTTTTTGCACATTTTCAGAAATTCTCTCCAGGTTTGGTGTTGTTATAGTATATTTAAGATATTGGTTTTGCGGATTAGAAGCAAAAATATCAAATATATTCTGCCAGTTATACACCATATCTTCAAGTCTAACTGCAGGTTCGTTTGATACTCTGTTAAAGTAGTCTTCGTAGTTTATGTTTTCAATGTCATCCGGTTTCTGAACAGGTGAAATTACAGCTTCAGGATTATCTGATTTTTTCTCAATAGTCGATTTACCGGTTTTAAAAGAATTGACTATGCTCACTGTGATAATTATCACAAGGCTTGAAGCTGCGATTAATATTGCAATATTTGGAATATTTTTGAGTTTTTTAAAGCTCATTTAATGTTTACAATTCTCTCAATGCTGCAGGAGTTTCAATTTTAGTATTTTTTTATAGTTTATGAAATACTATAATGATTAAACAAATATTTAGGCTGCTCATAATATAATCAATAAAAGTTACGGAAAACCATTGTTTTGATTAAACTTTTTGCGCTTTTGTGTGTCAAACAATATGAAAGTAGGGAATACCTTTTGCGGGCTTGAGCAAGCTGATAATAAGAGATGTAAATATTTAATTATTAGTAAATTAACTCAGATTAGAAAAATTCAAGTTGGTAACCCTTAAAGACAAAAGCTCGCAATTGTCCGAAAAGATTGCCGGAAGTAATTCAGATTCTGAGTTAATTGCTGCATTTAAGAACGGTGATATCAGAGGATATAATGAAATTGTATTAAAATACCAGCAGCAGGTATATTGGGTAATAAGAAAGATGGTGAATTCACATGATGATGCGGATGATCTTACCCAGGAAGTGTTCATTAAAGTATATTCGGCGTTGAAAGATTTCAGGGAAGAGTCTAATTTATTTACTTGGCTGTACAGGATTGCGTCAAATTACTCAATAAATCACATAAGGAAGATGAAAATCCGCAATACAGTGAGCTTTGAAATCGTTACTGAACAAGTTGAATCGAAAGATAAGAGGACAGACGAATCAATCGATGAGATCTCACGCAGAAAACTGCTTGAAGAGGCAATTGAAACGCTTCCGGCGAAACAAAGGGCGGTTTTTAACATGAGATACTATGATGAATTAAGTTATGAAGATATTGCCAAAATTTTGAAGAAGTCAGTAGGGGGCATAAAAGCCAACTACTTTCACGCTGTTAAAAAGCTCAGTGAATTTATGAAACCGAAAACAGAAATTTGAAAACGGTACTGTAATGAATAATAAATTAAATTTAGAAGAAATAAAATTGCTCCTTCCTGATTACATCACAGGTTCGCTTTCTGAGTCAGAAAATAAGAAAGTGGAAGGTGCGATAGCCGCTTCATCTTCTTTAAAAGAAATTTATCAACAAATGAGAGAAGCGCTTGATTTTGCCCGCTCGATACAGGCAGATGAACCTTCTCCCCAATACTGGGTTAACCTCCTGCCGAGAATTCATGAAAGATTGGAAGCGAAGGAAAAGAATAATCCTGCTTCATACATTTGGAAAATACTTGTACCCGTTGCAGCTGTTGTATTAATATTTATAATTTACAGAATTTCTTATAACCCGGAAACAGAGATATCTAAAAATGAGGTAATTAAAAACTACAATGAAAAGCTAGTAACCAAAGATACAACAGAAAAGAAAATAGAGAAGACTCCAACCCCGGTTCGGAATGAAGAAAACCTTGCAGAAGATAAACAGGCAACTGAAAAACGGCATTATATTAAACGTAAATATAAAGAAAAGGATGAAGATAATTTAGCAAATAAGAATAATGAGAATAAAGAAAACAGGGATAACATTAGAAAAGAATTTATCGATAATGATTTAGAATCTGTTGCAGATGTGGATGATTATGCAATATTCGGAGCTGGTGTACCGGGTTCAATAGATGATGAAACCGATAATGAACTTGATAAGCTTAACGATAATGAACAAAACGATTTATTGGAAACACTTTCAAACAGCAATTTATAACTGAGCTATAAAATGTTTAATAAAAATTTCAAAACAATTATAATATTTCTTTTTATTCTTTTGCTCAGCTCCCCAGGCTTAAAAGCACAGGACAATTTCAGGGATAAAATTGAAAAAATAAAAATTGATAAATTAGTAAATAGATTAGAACTTGATGATAACACGGCTGAACAGTTTAAAACAAAGTACAAAGATTTCAGTCTTAAGGTTAGAGAACTAAATCAAAAGAGAGTTGCAGCATATAAGCAAATGGTAGAAAACCTTAAAAACGGAAATCCGGTAGATACACTTGTTAACCAGGTGCTTGATTATGAAAGCCAGCTCTATACTGCGCGTGAAAACTTCTCGGAGGATTTAAAAACAATACTCACACCAAAACAAATTGCATTAATGATTGTCTTTGAAAGAAAGTTCAACACAGAATTGAAAAAAATACTGAAAGATTACATGAAGAAAAAACTGCAGAATAATGATGATTAACTAAAATGCCTTTGTATCTTAAGTGCTTTTATTGCTTCAGATACAAGAAAAAAGGAACCGATAATAAGTACCTTTCCGTTATTACCGGCCATTCGCTGAGCCGATTCAACCGCATCTCCTACCTTTTCATTTAAATAGAATTTGTTTTTACCGGTTGGTTTAATTTTTAACGAATATTTGTATAAAGTTTCAGCCGGCAAAGCTCTTTTGTATTCAGGAGTTGTAAATATCAGAATAGAGTTTTTTGCAACAAGTATTTTTAATGCCGATTTATAATCCTTGTCAGCCATCATGGCAAATATAATCACTGCGGGTTTGGTACTGCCGAAGTTTGAAATTGCCTCTTTGATGCCCGAAGGATTATGCGATATGTCAAAAATGAATTTTGTTTTATTGATATTAACTGCTTCAAACCTTGCTCTGTAGCCCGTGTTTTGATTAATATTCGTAACTCCGTTTCTTACGCAGTTAATTGAAAATTTTAATCCGCTTTTCTTAAAGTAAAGCAGAGATGCAAGAATAGCAGTATTAATATTACGTAACTGGTACTTTCCCGGCAGGGGAGAGACAAGCGAAAAATTATACACTTCATCTGAAAGCTTAATCTGTGACCTGAAATGAATCTCTGTAAGACTATTTTTAATTAATTTGCAATTTGCATACTTATCTAGAAAAAATAAATGATTCTTTTCTATATTTTCATTAAAAAGTTTTCTTAATTCAGAATTCATATCAGATACAATTACGCCTATTCCCGGTTTTACAATTCCCAATTTCTCTTTTGCAATTAATTTCAGTGTTTTACCTAAAAAATCAGTATGGTCTATACCTATTTGTGTTATAATGGCAAGCTGAGGCTGAATAATATTTGTCGAATCAAGCCTGCCGCCGAGTCCCGTTTCGATGACAGCAGCATTAACTTTTTTATCTGCAAAGTATTTAAATGCCATTGCGGTATTTACTTCAAAAAAGGACGGCCTTACTTTCTGAATTATTTTCTTAGTCTCATCAAGGAAATTCTTAACGTACCCGTCTGAAATGGGTTTTCCGTTTATTCTTATTCTTTCATTGTATCTTAATATATGCGGTGAAGTAAACAGTCCGGTCTTTAATCCGTGTTCTGTCAAGATGGACGCAAGAAATGATGCAGTTCCGCCTTTACCGTTAGTTCCGGCAATGTGAATGAATTTAATGCCTTCATGAGGGTTTCCAAGAGCCTTAAGAAGCTGACTGATATTGTTCAGGTCATACTTCATTGAGCTTCTTTCAAGCGTGTATAAATAGTTAAAATATTCTCTTATATTTTTCAATTGGGGCAAATAAAAACCCGCTTTCATAAGCGGGTTTAAATATTAGTCATTTTGAATTATGATTCAACAGCTTCTTTTTTCCTGCTTTTCCGTACTTTCTTCACAGGCGCCTCTTCTACTTCATCTTTCTTAACTACAATCAGTTCTTTATATCTCTTAAGCCCTGTTCCTGCAGGTATAAGTTGTCCTACAATAACATTTTCCTTTAAGCCGTTAAGAGTATCAACCTTGCCTGAGATAGCCGCATCTGTAAGAACCTTTGTTGTTTCCTGGAATGATGCCGCAGATATAAAGCTGTCTGTAGTCAAAGATGTCTGAGTAATTCCCAGCAGTACCGGGTTTGCGATTGCAGGATGAGCATCTCTGAACTTAATCAGTTCTTTGCTTTTTTTCTTCAGTTCAGCATTAAGTTCTTTAATCTGCTTTTTATCCATAATATCGTACATTCTAACTTTAGTCGAGTCACCCTTATCGGAAACAACTATCTTATTTTTCAAGCTTTCATTTTCATCATAAAACTTAAACCTGTGGATTACATCGCCTTCAAGATAATGAGTATCGCCGGGGTCAACTATTTTTACTTTTTGAAGCATTTGCCTTACGATAATCTCGATATGTTTGTCATTTATCTTTACACCCTGCATCCTGTAAACTTCCTGAATTTCATTTACCAGGTATGCCTGAACGTCTCCAACACCTTTAATGCTTAATATATCATGAGGGTCTACTGAACCGCTTGACAGCGCTTCTCCTGCCTTGACAAAATCATTATCTCTTACAAGTATGTGCTTACCGACAGGTATTAGATATTTCTTCTCAACAGATTTATCCGTGCTTATAACTTTAACTTCTCTCGAGCCTCTCTTAAGAGAACCTATTTCTACGTACCCGTCGATTTCACTGACAATTGAAGGAGAATTTGGGCTTCTAGCTTCGAATAATTCAGTTACTCTCGGCAGACCTCCGGTAATATCTCTTGTCTTACCTGTTTCACGTGCTATTTTACAAAGAATTTGGCCCGCTGCAGCATTATCACCGTTATTAACAAGCAAATGTGCTTGAGCAGGGATTATATAACTGCTGAGTTTATCACCCTTTGAGTTTACAATATATATTGTCGGGCTGAGAGTTTTATCTTTGGATTCTATTACAACTTTCTGTATATGGCCGGTTGTTTCATCGGGAGCTTCCATATAGCTCACATTTTCTTTCAAATCGGAATAATTTATAATTCCGTCATGTTCGGCAACTATGACTGCGTTGTAAGGGTCCCACTCGTATAGTACACGATTTTTCTCAACCGTTTCGTTTTCTTTAACAAGAACATGAGCACCATAAGGAACGTCATATTTTGATACCAGCCTGTTATTATCATCCAGAATCTGAAGTAAACCGTTTCTGCTTAATGTTACATAAAGCTCTCCTTCGGGTGAACCCGGGTTTTCGTAACGTATAATTTTAATATTTTCAAATTTTACCTTACCCGAGAATTTGGTCGGAATTCTGGATTGAGTTACAATTCTGGAAGCAGTACCGCCAATGTGGAATGTCCTCAATGTTAGCTGAGTGCCCGGTTCACCGATTGACTGAGCGGCAATAACACCTACTGCTTCGCCGACATCAACCAGTTTTCCTGTTGTCATGTTTCTCCCGTAACATTTTGCGCAAATTCCTCTTCTTGATTCGCATGTCAATACTGACCTAATCTCAACAGACGAAATTGAAGTTTCTGCAATTTTAGCTGCAAGAACCTCATCAATCTCTTCGTTTGCCTTTACAATAACTTTTCTTGTAAGCGGGTCAACTATATTGTGTAATGTAACCCTTCCAAGTATTCTTTCTGCAAGCGGTTCTTTGATGTCTTCACCGTCTTTTAATGCTTCTACTTTGAGTCCTCTGATTGTGCCGCAGTCATCTTCAGATATTATTACGTCCTGGGCAACATCAACTAGTTTTCTTGTAAGGTAACCTGCATCAGCTGTTTTTAAGGCAGTGTCCGCAAGACCTTTACGCGCACCGTGAGTTGATATGAAGTATTCCAAAATGGAAAGACCTTCTTTAAAGTTAGCGATGATGGGGTTTTCAATAATTTCTCCCGCTTGACCGGTCATGCTCTTTTGTGGTTTTGCCATAAGTCCTCTCATTCCTGCCAGCTGGCTCACCTGGTCTTGTGAACCTCTTGCACCCGAATCAATCATCATATGAAGTGAATTAAATCCGTCACTGGAAGTTCTTAATGTGTTCATAAGTTCACTCTTTACCTCATTTGTTGCGTGAGTCCAGATGTCAATAACTTTATTATATCTTTCGCCCTCAGTTATTAATCCTCTCATCCTTGATTTCTCAACCATATCCACTTTTTTCCTTGCCGATTCAATTATTCTTTCTTTCGCGCTTGGAATTTCAATGTCATCTAAGTTTACCGATAGTCCGCCTTTCATGGCGAAAAAGAATCCTATGTCCTTAAGGTCATCAAGGAACTTAACTGTTTTAACATTACCTACTTTTTTAAAGACTTTGCTGATATTTTTGATAATACCTTTTTTTGTCAGTAATTCATTTATGAAGCCTACTTCTTCAGGCACTATCCTGTTGAATATTACCCTTCCGGTTGTAGTCTCAATCATTTCTCCGTTAAAACGGACTTTAATCTTTGCGTGCAAGCCGATTTTGCCGGCATCATAAGCCATTATAACTTCTTCTTTGTTCGAAAACAGTTTTCCCTCACCTGTATCACCGAGCCTTAATTTTGTTAGATAATAGCATCCGAGAACAATTTCCTGGTTTGCAATTGCAATGGGGTCACCATTCTGCGGTGAGAGCAGGTTATGACTCGAAAGCATAAGAATTCTTGTTTCAAGCTGTGCTTCGTAAGACAGGGGAACGTGAACAGCCATCTGGTCACCGTCGAAGTCAGCGTTAAACGCTGTACAAACAAGCGGGTGAATTCGGATAGCCTTTCCTTCTACAAGTACGGGCTGGAATGCCTGTATGCTTAACCTGTGAAGCGTGGGAGCGCGGTTTAGCATTACAGGGTGACTGTCTATTACATTTTCAAGTACTTCCCAGACTTCAGGGGTTCTTCTTTCTATTAATTTCTTTGCGCTTTTAACTGTTTTAACAAGGTCCCTGTCTATCAATCTTCTGATAACAAACGGTTTGAAGAGTTCCAGAGCCATATCTTTAGGAATACCGCACTGGTGCAGTTTTAATTCAGGTCCTACGACAATTACCGCTCTGCCTGAATAATCAACGCGTTTACCCAGAAGGTTCTGTCTGAATCTTCCCTGTTTGCCTTTTAATATATCTGACAGAGATTTAAGCGGGCGGTTTTCGGATTTTACCGCTGTAGCTCTTCTTGAGTTATCCAGCAATGCATCAACAGCTTCCTGAAGCATTCTCTTTTCGTTTCTCAAAATAACTTCAGGCGCTTTTATATCTATTAATCTTTTTAAGCGGTTATTGCGGATAATAACCCGTCTGTAAAGGTCGTTGAGGTCACTTGTTGCAAACCTTCCGCCTTCGAGAGGAACAAGGGGTCTTAATTCCGGGGGAATAACAGGAATAACATCAAGAACCATCCATTCCGGTTTGTTTAATTTCCCGCCTTCTTTTCTCTTAAAGGATTTCAAAACCCTGAGCCTCTTAATTATATCCGTACGTTTCTGAACCGATGTTTCTTCATAAAGCTGAATTCTCAAACTGCTTAAGTCTTCTTCAACATCAACCCGCTTAAGAAGTTCTTTTACCGCTTCTGCTCCTGTTTTACATATAAATTTGTTAGGGTCGAAATCTTCGAGGTTTTCCTGTTCTTCCGGAAGATTATTAAGAGTATTTAAGTACTCATCTTCAGTGAGGAGCTCTTTCTTTTTATGCTGGGTTGTTCCCGGATTGATAACTACATATGTCTCATAATAAATTATTCTTTCCAGGTCTTTGTTTGTAAATCCAAGCACATAACTGATTTTGCTCGGAGTAGAACGGAAGTACCAAATATGAACAACCGGAACGCTGAGAGAAATATGGCCCATTCTTTCTCTTCTGAGGCTTTTCTGGTTAACCTCAACTCCGCATCTGTCACAGACAATACCATTATACCGTATACCTTTGTATTTTCCGCAATGGCATTCCCAGTCTTTCACCGGTCCGAATATTTTTTCGCAGAACAGACCGTCTTTATCCGGTTTAAATGTTCTGTAGTTGATGGTTTCAGGCTTTCAGGACCTCACCATGCGAATTCCTTATTATGGAATCCGTAGAAGCGAGATTTATAGAAATCTTGGTAATGCCCTTTTTGATTTTCTTTGCTTCTTTTTTAAATATCATGATATGGTTATGTTATAATTTTTTTTTTAATCTAACTCTACATCAAGGCATAAGCCCTGGAGTTCTTTTACAAGAACGTTGAACGATTCGGGAACGTGTGGTTCCGGAGTATTTTCTCCTTTAATGATAGTCTCGTAGGTTTTCGACCTTCCGTTAACATCATCGCTTTTAACCGTAAGCATTTCCTGCAGTGTGTATGCAGCTCCGTAGCCTTCGAGGGCCCAGACCTCCATTTCTCCGAACCTTTGTCCGCCGAACTGTGCTTTACCTCCCAGCGGCTGCTGAGTAATAAGAGAGTACGGTCCGATAGAACGCGCATGTATCTTATCGTCAGAGAGGTGAGATAGTTTCATCATGTAAATATATCCTACGGTAACCATCTGGTCAAACATATCGCCGGTTTCTCCGTTAAACAGAATTGAACGTGAGTTCCTCGGCAAACCTGCTTTACCCAGAATATCGAGAATATCTTCAAATGAAGCGCCGTCAAAAACAGGTGTAGCGAATTTGACACCGAGAATTTTTGCAGCCCACCCTAAAGCAGTTTCATATAGCTGCCCCAGGTTCATTCTTGATGGAACTCCAAGCGGGTTGAGAACTATATCAACAGGTGTTCCATCCGGTAAGAACGGCATATCCTGTCTTGGAACAATTTTTGCTACAACACCTTTGTTTCCGTGTCTTCCGGCCATTTTATCACCAACCGAGAGTTTTTTCTTTTTGGCTATATAAACTTTTGCCATTTTCACCACACCGGTCGGGAGTTCATCACCAAGAACAACTTTGTTCTTCTGGCGTTTTACTCTTTCTTCAATATCGCTCAGCCTGTTTTTATAATTCCTGAATAAAGTCTGCATTAAACCCTGGGCTTTATGAGAAGATGTCCATGTTAAGGTCGGGTCAAGGCTGCCGATATCAAAATCCGGGTTCTCTATAAGGTTAAGAAATGTTTCTTTCTTTAAAGAAACCCCGCTTCTTATAATTGTAGAACCTTCAATATCTTTAATTCCCTGAGATTCTTTTCCGTCGAAAATCATGCCGAGCTTTGTGGCAAAAGTATTTGTAAGCTCTTCTATTTCAGTTTTCCTGTCAGACTCAAGCTTTTCTAATTTTTTCTTTTCTTCTTTCTTGGTTTCGGTATCTCTTTGCTTCCTGGTGAAGAGCTTCTTGTTAATAACAATACCTCTCATTCCGGGAGGAGCTTTGAGTGAAGCGTCTTTTACGTCACCGGCCTTTTCACCGAAAATAGCTCTTAACAGTTTTTCTTCCGGGGTCGGTTCGGTTTCGCCTTTAGGAGTTACTTTACCTATAAGTATATCATTTTCTTTTACTTCAGCGCCTATTCTTATAATTCCGTCTTCATCAAGCTCTTTAGTAGCTTCTTCGCTAACATTGGGTATATCTCTTGTCAATTCTTCCTCGCCGCGCTTAGTATCACGTACCTGGAGCTCATATTCTTCAATATGAAGTGAAGTATATACATCCTCTGCAACTATTCGTCTCGCTAATTACTATAGCATCTTCAAAGTTATATCCTTTCCATGGCATAAACGCTACCAGGACGCTTCTTCCTAAAGCAAGCTCCCCGCGCTCAGTTGCGGAACCATCAGCAAGAACATCGCCTTTAGTAACTTTATCTCCGACATTTACAATCGGGTTTTGATTTATACAAGTGTCCTGGTTTGTTCTTAAAAACTTTATCAGTTTGTATTCAACTATTTCCTTATTATCGAAGGTAGTCAAGGATTCATCTGAGTTCTTGTCAATGTCATAAGCCACTATAATTTTATCGGCAGAAACATATTCCACAACACCATCGCCTTCAGAAAGAACCAAAGTTCTTGAATCCTGGGCAACTCTTTTTTCAAAGCCTGTTCCGACAAGAGGGGATTCAGGTTTCAGAAGGGGAACAGCCTGCCTTTGCATATTCGAACCCATGAGCGCTCTATTTGCGTCGTCATGCTCAAGGAACGGAATTAATGCAGCTGCGGCGCTTACAATCTGGTTAGGCGCTACGTCCATATAATGAAGCTGTTCGGGACTCACTATCGGGAAATCACCTTTATACCTGGCTTTAATTTTATCGTCAAGTATTTTTGAGCCATCAAGGTTAATATTTGCCTGGGCAATTATAAAGTCATCTTCTTTTTCTGCAGAGAGATATTCAATATCATTAGTGACTTTGCCGTTTTTAACTTTTCTGTATGGTGTTTCAATAAATCCGAACTCGCTGATTCTTGCATGCGTGCACAAAGATGAAATTAACCCGATGTTTGGTCCTTCAGGTGTTTCAATAGGGCAGAGCCTGCCGTAATGAGTATAATGCACGTCTCTGACTTCAAATCCGGCTCTTTCTCTGGTCAAACCGCCGGGTCCCAGTGCGCTTACCCTGCGTTTGTGAGTCATTTCTGCAAGCGGGTTTGTCTGGTCCATGTATTGTGATAACTGGCTGGTACCGAAGAAAGATATTAAAGCCGTTGTAATTGTTCTTGCACTTACCAGGTTTGCAGGTGTAATGTTTTCTTCGTCATGTATGCTCATCCTCTCACGTATTGTTCTTGCCATCCTTGCGAGACCTACATTAAACTGTTGTGAAAGCTGTTCGCTAACTGAGCGGACTCTTCTGTTCCCGAGATGGTCTATATCATCAACTTCACGTTTGCCTGCTTCAAGCTCTATAAGGTAATTTATTATTGAGATAATATCTTCCTTTGTAAGTACGGTCTTGCCGGATTCAATATTTAATCCGAGCCTGTAATTCAGCTTATATCTGCCAACTTCACCAAGGTCATATTTCTTTTCATTAAAAAACAGCTTGTCTACTAAGTTCTTTGCAGACTCATCATCAGTATCGGATGGTTTAAGCTGTTTGGATATTTCTTCAAGAGCATCTGATTCAGACTGAGCTGAATCTTTGCTCAAAGTATTTGCAATTAAAGATTCTTCAAAAGGCCTGTCTGATTTGAAAATTTTAAGTTTTGTTATAGTTGATTTCTTAATCTTATCAATTAACTCATCATCTATAATCTTGGCTCTTTCCGCCAGGAGTTCGCCTGTTTCTTTATCAATCAGGTCGTCGGACAGCTGTTTGTCTTTGTAATTTTTAATATCCTGTTTGTTCAGGTCAACAACTTCAAGCAGTCCGAAAAGGTCAAGGATTTCTTCATTAGTTGAGTAACCGAGAGCTCTTAGTATAGTAGTAACAGGAAATTTTTTCCTTCTGTCTATATAGGCAAAGAGGCAATTGTTAATATCGGTAGTGAATTCAACCCATGAGCCTTTCATAGGTATTATACGAGCTGAGTAAAGTTTTGTGCCGTTCTGGTGAACAGATTCACTGAACACAACCCCGGGAGCTCTGTGAAGCTGTGATACTATTACTCTCTCTGCTCCGTTTATTATAAAACTGCCGTAATGAGTCATATAGGGGATATTTCCCATATACACATCCTGCTCGATTGCATTAGAGTATTCTTTAGCTTCTTTATTCGGTTTGGTTGAAAGCCTTAATTTTGCCTTCAATGAAACTGCGTAAGTTAAACCCTGCTCCTGGCACTCTCTTATAGAATACTGGGGTTTTTCAACATAATACTCAGTGAATTCAAGAAGTGCAGTTTCTCTTGAGTCGGTAATAGGGAAGTTTTTCTCAAATACAGCCTGAATCCCTAAACTTTTACGGTTTGAAGGAAGGTCGTCTTCCTGCAGGAATTCCTTAAAAGACTCGACTTGGACGTTAAGCAGGTCCGGAGTATCTACTTGCTTCTTAGATTTGGAGAGGAATATTCTTCCTCCTCCGTTAGAACTGATTTTGCTTAGTTCAAAAGCCATTTAGTTTTTTTCCTCCTATTGGGGGGTATAGATAATAAAATACTAATACAAGCCGAAACCAGCTTGTCTTAGTAAAAAAATTAACAAGTGAATTGTTTTATAAATCGTAGGTTTTTAGTTAAAATCTATTTATCTAGATTTTATAACGTTATTTATACTATTTGAGTTCTACTTTAGCGCCGGCAGCCTCTAAATCGGCTTTCAGTTTCTCTGCATCTGCCTTAATAAGGCCTTCTTTTACAGTTTTTGGAGCTGATTCAACGAGCGCTTTAGCTTCGGTTAATCCCAGACCCGTAGCACTTTTTACCGCTTTAATAACGTTTATTTTTTGTCCGCCGGCATCAGCCAGAACGACTGTGAATTCTGTTTTTTCTTCAACCGGAGCGGTTGGAGCTGCTGCACCGGTAGCTCCTGCCATTACAACAGGTGCTGCGGCTGTAACTCCAAATTTATCTTCCAGAGCTTTTTTTAACTCGGAAGCTTCAAGCAGAGTTAGTTTTTCGATTTTTTCGACTAATTCTTCAACTACAGACATTTTTTATGATTCTCCTTTATAATATTTTTATTACGAATTTTCTTTTTTCTTTGATACTTCTTCTATTACTGAGGCCATGTCTCTCATTACGGCATCGATTACATTAACAATGCCTGAAATAGGTGCATGCAGGCTTCCGATAATAGATGATATAATTTCGGGCTTGGTGGGAAGCGATGCCAGCTCATTGAGTTTTGATTTATCATAAGCAATGCTTTCTACCAGAGCTACTTTTAATTTCGGCTTTTCTAGTTTTTCAAAAAACTTTTTGATGATTTTAGCCGGTGACACAGGGTCTTCATAGGCAAAAACTACTCCTGTAGCGCCTTTGAGGTTTTCAACAAGCTTATCTATCTGCCCTGTGAACTTTGTGTTTGAGCATTGTTCCAGAGCCTTTTTTATAAGAGTGTTCTTAATTACCCTGTAATCGACCTTGGCATTATAAAACTCATCTCTCAATTCGTTTGTTTGCTCAACAGTAAGTCCGGTGAAATCTGTTAAATAAAGGCTGGATGCCTTATCCAGTTTTTCAATTATTTCACTTACCGTTGTGTTCTTTCTGTTTCTTGTTCATTATTTCGAACTTAATTTTATATTAAAACTCAATTTGCTTTTTAATGTACTACTTCGTTTCGGTTAATCTGTATTCCCGGCCCCATAGTACTTGATAGGGTAATACTTTTTACATACTGTCCCTTTGCCGTAGTAGGTTTCATCCTTATAATCTGGTTAATAAATGTCATTATATTATCATTAAGTTTCTTTTCGTCAAATGATGCTTTACCTACAGAAGCATGAACTATACCGGCTTTTTCAACGCGAAATTCTATTCTGCCCGCTTTTACTTCATTGACAGCTTTGGCAATATCTTTTGTAACAGTTCCGCTTTTTGGATTCGGCATTAACCCTTTGGGGCCCAAAATTTTACCAAGCTTTCCGAGTTCGCTCATTACATCCGGAGCTGCAATAACAACATCACAGTCTGCCCATCCTTCCTGGAATTTCTTGATGTATTCTTCAAACCCGACAAAATCGGCGCCAGCCTCTTTAGCTTCATCCCATCTTTCGGGCTTAGCAATTACCAGCACACGGATAGTTTTTCCTGTTCCATGCGGTAGGGCAACTGTGCCTCTGATGAGCTGGTCTGCCTGTCTGGGGTCAACCCCCAGTCTCATTGCAATATCAACCGATTCATCAAACTTTGCAGTAGCAGTTTCTTTTACTTTAGTAATTGCCTCTGCAATAGAATATTTTTTATCCTGTTCTACTTTCTTAACTATTTCTTTTGTCCTTTTTGTAACTTTCATATCTTTTGATTAATTGAACTTTGTTAACCTTCTACTGTTATACCCATACTTCTTGCAGTACCTGCAATAATTTTGCTTGCTGCTTCAACTGTACGGGCATTTAAATCCTTCATTTTTAATTGCGCTATTTCGCTGACCTGTTTTAAAGTGACTTTGCCGACTTTATTTCTGTTAGATTGAGCGCTCCCCTTATCCAGTTTTGCAGCTTTCAATAACAGGACGGCTGCTGGGGGGGTTTTTGTAATAAATGTGAATGACTTATCAGAATATACAGTTATTACAACGGGAATAATCATCCCTTTATCTTTTTGTGTTCTGGCGTTGAACTGCTTGCAAAACTCCATGCCGTTAACACCTCTTTGTCCTAATGCAGGACCCACGGGCGGCGCCATAGTTGCTTCACCGGCAGGTATCTGAAGCTTTACAAAACCTACTACTTTTTTTGCCATTTTAAGTTATTTTTCCTTTTCTATTTGGGTAAAATCAAGTTCAATAGGAGTCTTTCTTCCGAAGATACTAACCATGACTTTAACTTTCATTCTTTCAAGATTAATGTCATTAATTGTTCCGTTAAAGTTGACAAACGGACCGTTAATAACTTTTACAAGGTCACCTTTTTCAAACTGTACGTCAATTTTTTCTTTATCTTCTGAATCGTTAATTCTTCCGAGAATTCTTTTAATTTCGTCTTCTCTAAGAGGAACGGCTTCATCTTTAGACCCGACCATTTTCAGCACAGAAGGCGTACGTGATATAAAATTGGATACTTCATTGTCCAATACCGCTTCAATCAAAACGTATCCCGGGAAAAAATTCTTGAATTTGACTTTCTTTTTCCCGCTTTTTACTTCGAACACCTTTTCTTCAGGAATCAACACCTGGGTAATTTTATATTCAAGCCCAACTATTGGTATTTCGCTCTCTAAAAAGGTTTTAACTCTCTTTTCGTGTCCTGTAATGGTTCTGATTGCATACCATTTTTTCACGTTAACTATTTCTGAATTCTCTGCCATCATTAATTTTTAAAAAATTATCTTTAATCCTTCGCTTATTATCTTATCTATTACGAATACAAACCCGGCAAATAAGAGTGAAGTAATCAGTACAACTAATGTTGAATCTTTAAGCTCTTCTCTTTTCGGCCAGGTAACCTTCTTCATTTCTTTGCCAATATCGAGGAAGAAGTTTATTATTTTTGTTTTCAAATTATTTAGTACTCCTGTTTGACTCTGTTTCTGAAATCTCGCACGTCAGGAGGGACTCGAACCCCCAACCTGCGGTTTTGGAGACCGCTGCTCTACCAATTGAGCCACTGACGTATCGGTTTATTTTGTTTCTTTGTGAAGAGTATGTTTACTGCAGTGACTGCAGAATTTCTTGTATTCCACTCTGCCGGAATGTTTTGTTTTATTTTTGGTTGTTGTATAATTCCTGTTTTTACAAACTGAACATTCGAGCGTTATTATTAATCTGCCTTCTTTTGCCATGATTTTATTTGATTTCTAAAAATTTATTAAGAGCTGATGACCGGGATTGAACCGGTGACCTCTTCCTTACCAAGGAAGTGCTCTACCAACTGAGCTACATCAGCAAAACTTTTTTTTGAGCTGATGATCCCGAGGACTCGGGATGACCTCTTCCTTACCAAGGAAGTGCTCTACCAACTGAGCTGCATCAGCAAAACTTTTTTTGAGCTGATTGTTTTGATGCTCAACTCTTTTCTGCAGGTTTATTATTGTTCTGTGTAATATTTATCAAACCTCATGCTTTTCAAAATATATACGTAAAACATATCCTTTTTATCTGCTGGAGCGGGAGACGGGACTCGAACCCGCGACCAACAGCTTGGAAGGCTGTGACTCTACCAACTGAGTTACTCCCGCAAAATTTTATTAATTTAAAAGAACCCGGAACCAATCCCGGCTTGCCGGAATGACTTTACCATAAGTCAAAGCGGAGAGTTGTTTCCGTTTAAAAATCGAACTTTATAAAAAATGAACGTAAACTAACATAAAACGTCTGCCTTTTTCCAGTGGGTAGGGAAGGATTCGAACCTCCGAAGGCATAAGCCGTCAGATTTACAGTCTGATGCGTTTAACCACTTCGCTACCTACCCATATTTTCAAACTTTTAATTTATCTAAAAATCTAAAAATAATCAAGTTATTTAATGCTGAATCGGTATTTTGCTTCTGGTTCCATGCACCAGCTTTATCTCACCGCTGTAGAATGTGCGAATACGCCTATCAAAATCCATTTTCAAACCGCCATCATCAAGTAAATCTATGATTTTACCGCTTTTTGGGTTTTCACCATTTTCTGAAAATAAAACCTCTTTTCCTACTAAACCGGTGCTGTTTTTCCATAAGTTAAAAATAAGCCTGTATTTTTGTTTCTTCAGGAAATAAATATTTTTTGAAAATATATCAATTAATTGAATAAGCAAATCGGTAGTATCTATTTCAAAACCCAAACAATTTCTCAATGACGTCGTTTTATAATCAAATTCATCGGGAAAGGTTTCCTGGTTTACATTCAGTCCAATTCCAATTACAAACTGATTTTGATTGACCGTATTTTCTATCAGTAACCCGCATATTTTCTTCGAATCAAGAAGTATATCGTTCGGCCATTTTATTTTAAGATCCGGGAAATTCGAATTCCCGTCTAATTTCTTTGCAATAAAGTCTTTTAAATAGGCCAGTATGTAATAGCTGAAGAAGAAGTTAACCGATTGAATGTGCCGGGTATCTATTTCAAAATGTTTCTTTATGGTGAAAGTAAGGTTTTTACCTTTCACAGACTCCCATTTTTTTTTCATTCTTCCCATTCCCTGTGTTTGGAAATCCGTTAAAACCAGAACACCATCATCAACTTCAGCGGACTTTGCATAAAGGTTCGTAGAATCAATTTTTTCGAAATATTGAACTGTTGAGATAAGTTCGTTATTTGGTTCAATAGCTGATTTTATTTTCTCGATATTAAGCATATTAATCTTTTGGTTGATGTGAGTGTATTAATTTGTAACAGGCAGATGGAAAATAGAAGTCCTGAAATTAATGGTCTACTTTTCGGGCTCTCTTACTGTCATTATGACTGTCATTGTCACTGCTGTTTCTATCAACTGCTCTGGCATTTTTTTCCCGTTTATTATCATTTGATTGATAATCATCTTTATTGCTGTTTTTATCCTGGTCATCGTAGTTTGCACCGTTATTTTTTTCCCTGACTTCATGTTTTTCAACGGGTGTTTTATTGTACATTAATGCTGCATAAAGGTCAACCCTGCCGTATCCGTAATACTCATCCCAGCCGGGAGTATCTTCTCTG
Organism: Ignavibacteriota bacterium; assembly: GCA_963742955.1. GTDB lineage: Bacteria > Bacteroidota > Ignavibacteria > Tepidaquicellales > OLB5 > CAVUOA01. Next base: position 219,637 of record CAVUOA010000009.1, read on the forward strand.
GGGTCTCCAACCTGGTCGGCTGCCGTAGAAGTTATTATTTCTCTTAAGTCAGTATTTGTTCTCTGGGGGTCTTGTGCAAGCAGCAAAGATGCAATTCCGGTAACATATGCTGTAGCCTGTGAAGTACCGCTCCAGTATACATCATAATTTGAATTATCTTTATAATCAAGCCCGTATATCCTGTTTCCCGGTGCGATGACTGAGATATGTTTTCCCCAGTTGCTTCCGCCTCCCCATGTAAACTGCCTGCATCTGCTGTCATCAGTATCTGTTGCGCCGATAGCCATAACATTTTTAAACGAAGCCGGGTAGTAATTATCATCATTGTTCTTATTCATCATACTTGCTACAATAAGACATCCTGCGTCGTATGCATAATCAATAGCTTTGTTAAGAGTTTTGGAATAATCAAATCCGCCTTCGCTCATATTTATGACTTTTGCGCCGTTATTTGCAGCATAATAAAGAGAAGTAGACCACCAGCTGTATTCGCCAAGGTTTTCGTCATCGAGGTTTTTGCAAATCATAAGTGTAGCATGCTGGTTAATTCCAGCATACCCCATATTATTATTTGTACATGCACCGATAGTACCGCAGATGTTTGTGCCGTGTCCGCCGTCATCGCGTACATCGTCATCATCATATGCAAAATTATATCCGTTTATATCGTCTACAAATCCATTACCGTCATCATCCCTGCCGTTTCTGGTTTCGTCCTTATTTACCCAGAACTTTCCTTCGAGGTCGGGATGGTCAAGTTTAGTGCCTGAATCAAGAATTGCTATAATAATATTTTCACTTCCGGTTTCAATATCCCAGCCTTTAAGAACGTTCATGTCTGCGCCGCTTTTCCCCTGTTTGCCGGTTGTAGTTCTTACACTTCCGTCATTATCAAGTCCCCATTGCCTGTTGAAAAATGTATCATTTGGCTTTGCAGGTTCTACCGATTTTTCACCGGCCGACTCTCCGATAAAATCAGGTTCGGCGAAATCCACGTTCGGGTTTTTTTCAAACTCTTTGCATAAATCGGGTATATCTTTCTTTGTATCAACGAAGACAAGGTAATATTTTTCGAGTTCGTATTTTTTTGCCAGTTCAACATTATGTTTAAAGTCAGCGGGATATAATTTTTTTATTTTTTTGGGTTCAATATTCAGGGTGCTTGAAATTGTTTCTATCCTGGAAATATCAGTTATACTGCCTGAGAATCCGGCAGCTGAAATTTGTGAAACATCGCCTTTGAGCTTAACAATGAAATGGTTTTTTGCAAATCTTGATTTATTTACATTTTCATTAGTAATAATAGTGCTGGCAGGAAATAAAACACAAATTAGAACTGTGAATATGTATATTGCTGTGTTCTTCTTCATTTAAAGATTTATTGTTTCAAAATTGATATTTTAATCCGGCAGAAAGCCTCACTCCGTCAATAATGAATCTTGTATAGAACGGGTTTTCGAGAGCAAACTGAGTCCCGTTAACTGAAATTACTCCGGTTTTAAAAGAGCTTTCGGTATCAAATGATGCCTCTCTGAATTTTAACTCAAACTGCGCAGATAAGTTTCGTGCAACATAATATTCTGCCCCGGCAAGTATATTTAAGCTGAAACCCGGTTTTTTATCTACGTTAGTTGATTTAAGGTCCTGCAGAGTTCTTGTTCTGTCACCGAAATAAATTCCCCCTCCGCCGCCTATATATATTTTGAAATTATCGGTGCTGACAGGAAGAGGCCATTTTACCCCTGCCTCAAACGGTATAACAGAATAGCTTTCGGTTATCCTGACTGATGTAATGTTTACACCATCGTCAAGGTGCATAAACAAATCATTGGTTGTCGATTTAAAGTACTCAGCGGAAGCATAAAAAATCAGTCCTAAATCAAATACAGAAGGTTCATAGCTTAATTCTGCCCCGTAACCATAACCCCCATTCAGTTCAACGGATGCATCACGCTCAATTGGGTCGGTAGACCTGGGGTTATTCAGCATTTGGGCTGAAGAAACGTATGTACCGTATAGAGTAAAGAAAAATCTCTTTGAAGGGTCATAAAACCTTACTTCCTGCTCAGTTTGAGAATGCAGTATTACCGGATTAACAAGCCCAAGCACAAACATAAATAAAATACATTTGCAGATGATGGGTTTTCCTTTCCTGTGCTAATTGAAGTAATAAGTCTATTACCTGTAGAATTTATCCCTGTTATCTACAATATTTGCCCTGTCCTTCAAGTCCGCAATCCATTGGGAAGTAATTTCCTGTTTCTTGGTTTCATAAAGCGAATTTCTTATTGCGTCTTTCTGGGCATTGAATTTCTGCTGGTCAAATGGAGTAATATCCAGCATTTGTACAATATAATAACCTTTTTTTGTCCGAATTGGTTCTGATATCTGACCGTTCTTCAATTTAAACAGCACATTTTCGAATTCGAAATCACCGCCTATTCTCGGGTCAGGTTTTGCAACTGTAAAGCTGTCAACCGTTTGAACAACTAACGATGGATTGGCTGATTTGAGAGAATTAAGGTCATTTCCGGTAATTTTGCTTTTCAAATCCAGCGCAGTTTGCTTAAGGATGTCAAGCTTCTTTTCAAGCTTTACCTGCGGTGTGATTGCATTTACCTTAATATCCTCAAAATTCATATAACCTGCAGGTGATTTATCAACTATGTAGTAAACGGCATAACCGTTGTTAATCTTAATCGGTGCGCTTATACTTCCTTTTTTCTCATTGAAAGCAAATTTAGTAATGCTCTTATTCTGTCCTGCACCCGGTATAAAAGAAGTCTTTGTAACCGAGGGAATATCGAGAACAGGCATATTTATTTTTTTTGCTTCTTCCTCGAAATTCTCTTTCCCTGCCATGTATGAGAAATCTTCAGCTCTTTTCTTTACAGCATCCAGGGTTCTTGTTGTAGCCTTTACTGTTTTCTTAATATCGGCAATTTTGAATTCTTTCTTTTGCCTGTCTTTTATCTTTACAATATGAAATCCGAATTGTGTCTTAATAGGCCCGATAATCTCTCCAACGCTGGCATTCATAACAGGTTCCTCAAATTCTTTTACCATTGCTCCTTTAGTGAACCACCCGAGATTTCCGCCTTTGAATTTATTTGTCGCATCATCCGAAAGTTCAGCAGCCAGCTTTGTGAAGTCTTCTCCGTTTTTAGCTCTGTTATAAATTTGCTCTGCTTTTACTTTTGCTGCATTTGTATCTGTTCCGAAATTAACAAGTATATGAGATGCGTTGACAAAAACATCACTTCCTTCTTTTGAATCAAGCAGTCTTACAACGTGGTATCCGTCGGATGCCTTGATAACATCAGAGACACTGTCTTTTTTTGCGTTAAAAAGAAAATCGGATACTTCAGGCGCAAGTTCGTTCGGTTTGTAAAACTTATCTGCCCATTTGGTTAATGAACTCGAATTTACCAGTTCAATTATAGACGAGTCGTTTGGGTTTGCTCTTTTCAGCTCTTTTGCAAGGCTCTTAAGTTCTTTTTCAGTCACAAGACTGTCTTCATCAGTCGGCGCATCGGAAAAAACAATGTATTTTAATTTTGCACTTTCATCAGCCCTGTAATCGTCTTTGTGTTTTTCATAATAAGCTTTTAAGTCTTCATCTGTTATGTTTATTTGCTGGTCGGTTATTCCGTTTACGTCAAGTAATACATAATTGAATTTTGCATTTATGTTGTCATCGGTATATTTCTGCATGATGTCTTCTTCAGATACTCTGACAGCGCCGGTAATCACGCTTTGGAGTTTCTGAGAGAGGAGAGTCTGTTTAAGGTATTCCTCAACCTGTGACCAGAATTTTTCAATCTCAGGTGTCTTCGTTGTAAGAACCTGCTGGTAAAGAGCCATATTAAAGTTGCCGGTTGAATCGATGAAATTTCTTTTAATCATTTCCGGCAATGTCTGAGGTGAATTGTAAACCCAGTTCAGGATTTCCTGGTCAGTTACTGTAATGCCAAGCCTTTTTATTTCCTGCTGGACAAGCATTTGTGTTACAAGCTGTTCCCATACCTGGTCTCTTATCATTCCAATAAGCGATTCATCAGGGTCTTCTCCTGTTTGTTTCTTTTGCTGTTCTATTGCAAACTGCACCTGGTTCTCAAAATCCTGGTAGGTAATATCCTGTCCGTTCACCGAACCGAATTCAACCTGTGTATTTCCTCTAAGACCAAGGTAATTCATTCCCCATTCAAACACGATAGTAGCAAGGAATGCGAGAACTAATATTATCAGGATTATATGCGTCTTATCGCGCATTCTGTTCATTAATCCTATGTTACTCAAACTTCACCTCTAAAATATTAAGTTTTTAATAAAACTAACAAATATAGCGGAACGAATACGAATAATCAATGAATATGTGAAAAATTGTGATAAAAGAGAGGTTTAACGTAAATAACAGGTATAGTAGTGAGGTTCACTTAAAAATTAATAAGGAACTTCACTATTTTTTTTTAATTATTATACGAAATCAAAGCTTTTAGCTTTATTTTATTAACACCATCTTTCTAACTTTAACAAAAGTTTCAGTTTCAAACTTATAAAAGTAAACTCCGCTGGGGAATCTTGTGCCGTCGAATACACCTTCATAAGATCCGGGGTGTAGAAATTTGTTTACAAGAACTATGGTTTCCTGACCAAGTATATCATAAACAGCCAGTTTTACATTTCCAGATTTTGCAATATCAAATTTTATTTTTGAAACCGGGTTAAACGGATTTGGGTAGTTGTTGTATAACTCGAATTTATTTGGTACATCTGTGTTTACTTGTTTTACACCTACCGGGAAAGTTCCAAATTTCCAAATGGATGAATAAGGACTTACACCGTATGAGTTTTTTGCATTCACATGCCACCAGTAATATTTATTAGAAAGTAAATTTGCTACTACAATAGTTGAATCGGTAAGTGCTGAATCATTGTATACCATATTACTGAAGACTGAATCCAAAGCAATTTGTAATCTGTAGGTTGATGTATAAAAAGGTTTATTCCATATAAACCGAACACTTGAAGGCTCATTATAAGAACCATTTGGAGGCGATACCAGAATAGGAGGTGAAGGAGGTTGAGTGTTGCCGCAAATGGTTGTAAGAATTCCGCCGGTTCCGGTAACATAAGTAGGCGTAGTAATCGTTGGATTTTGTGTAACTACAGAAAAAGTTGGGTTCGTTGCGGTTCCACTTGAACTGAATGAACTGGATGGGGAAGTAGTGTTACCGCATGTATTTCCGGTAGTGTCAAATTTTACGATAAACACATCTTTTCCACCTGTTCCAAAAGAACTAGTGTATCCGGCTGCGACAAAACCTCCATCTGTTGATTTTACTACGGATTGAGCCTGTTCATCACCGGTTCCGCCAACAGTTTTACTCCATAGCAGTGTTCCGCTGCTGTTAAGTTTCACAATATACATATCATCGCCACCTGCGCCGTAAGAGCTTGTATACCCGCCTAAAACATAGCCGCCATCTGTGGTTTGTATAACTGAACTAGCTTTATCGTAACCTGTTCCCCCCATGGTTCTTGTCCATTGTATTGCTCCGCTGCTGCTAAGCTTCACAATGTACATATCATAATTAATTGTTCCTGTGAGTGTAAACTCGCCTGCTAATGCAAAGCCGCCATCTGATGTTTGAATGATGGAATAAACATGACTGCCTGTACCGGATTCTTCAATAAGCCTGTTCCATTGTATGTTGCCTAAGTTGTCAGTTTTTATAATAGTGAATTCGTTATATGGTCCAAATGAATTGCTTAGTCCTGCAAATGCTAATCCGCCGTCTGCAGTCTGAATAATAGAATATGCAACTTCGTCATGTGTGCCTCCATATGTTTTGCTCCACTGGTATGTACCTGCTGAATTAAGCTTCACGATATACATATCTCCCGAAAACACCCCTCCTGTAGCTGACAAACCAGCTATTGCAAATCCTCCATCAGTGGTTTGAACAATTGAACATGCATAATCGTATGCAGCTCTGTCGATGGTTCTTACCCACTGAATTGTTCCTACCGCATCTATTTTTACTATGAACCAATCAGCGGAAGTTGTATTATAATTGTATATATCACCTGCAATTGCATACCCTCCGTCTGTGGTTTGTATGATCGAACGCGCAATATCGGTTTCTGAACTGCCGATAGTTTTTGTCCATTGAATCGTTCCGCTTCCTGTGCACTTAATTATGTACATATCCTCATAACCGGCTGCATAAGAAAACGTATAGCCTGCTATGGCAAACCCTCCGTCAGTAGTTTGTATTATTGAATTGGCTGCATCATGATTTGTTCCGCCAATAGTCTTTTGAAATTGAGGCTGGGCGGTTACGATAAGAGAATGTAAGAAAACAGTTAAAATAATTGATATCGTTTTTTTCATTTTATTAACACCATCCTTTTTGTTTGAATGAATGTTTCTGTTTCGAGTTTATAGAAATAAATTCCGCTTGGAAAGTTGGTGCCGTTGAAATTGACTTCATAAGTGCCGGGCTGAAGTTTTTGATTGATTAGAAATGCGGCTTCGCGTCCAAGCAAATCATATATTTTCAGCTTTACATAGCCTTGTATAGGAATATCAATTTTAATTTTCGATGCCGGATTGAATGGATTAGGATAATTATTATAAAGATTGAATTTGTCAGGTGCGGTACTGCTCGTTTGTTTCACTCCGACCGGGAAAGTCCCGAATTTCCAAACCAATGAATAAGGACTTGTACCGTATGAGTTTTTTGCATTCATATGCCACCAGTAATATTTATTAGAAAGTAAATTTGCTACTACAATAGTTGAATCGGTAAGTGTTGAATCATTGTATACCATATTACTGAAGACTGAATCCAAAGCAATTTGTATTCTGTAGGTTGATGTATAAAATGGTCTATTCCATATAAACCGAACACTTGAAGGCTCATTATATGAACCGTTTGGTGGAGAAACCAGAATAGGAGCTAGGGGTGGTGCAGGAGGAGGAGGATTTCCAGTAGGGTCTTGCTTATAGTATATTTCCCAGTTACCATCTCTTTCATCCATCCATACCACATGTACTTTTGTCCCGTTTACAGTGCTGAATGTTCTAAGTGAGTTACCTCCGGCATTTGTTAATCTTGTATCAGGCCCCCAATTTAAGCCTCCGTCTGTAGAACGTTTATAATATACTTCGAAATTACCGTCACGGTTATCCTGCCATGTGACATGTACGTTTGAAAGGGATACTGTAATATTCGGAGCTTCCGAATAACCTGAATTATTTGTCAGCCTGGTTTCAGGTTCCCAGTTTAAACCATTGTTTGTTGATCGTCTGTAATATATCTCTCTGTTTCCGTCGCGTTCATCTGCCCATACAACAAGGACATTAGAACCTGATACAGTTGCGGTTGTAGATTCCGAGACATAGGGGGTGCTTGATAACCTTGTATCAGGTCCCCAGCTTACCCCTTCATCAGTGGAAAGTTTGTAGTATACCTCATGAGTCCCGTCACGGTTATCGTACCAAACAATATGAACGTAAGAGCCGTATGCAGCAATTGACGGAGAATATGAAACATCGATATTGTTTGTTAAACGAGTTTCCGTCCCCCAGCTCAATCCCTCGTCAGTTGAACGTTTGTAATATATCTCTTCGTTTCCGTCTCGTCCATCTTCCCATGTGAGATGTAAAACAGAACCGGAAAATGAAATGACAGGATTAGATGAAGAATATGTATCATTAACTGTAAGCCTTGTTTCCGTTCCCCAGTTAATTCCTCCGTCGGTTGAGCGTAAATAGAATAGCTCCCAGTGTCCATCTCTGTTATCATTCCATACAACATTCACAACTGAGCCTGAAACCGCAACTGATGCACTATGTGATTCAGCAGGTCCGTTTGAAAGACGGGTATCAGGTCCCCAACTTGCACCTGCATCTGATGAACGTTTGTAATATATATCCCAATTTGTTCTCTCATCGTGCCACACAACATGAATAACATTTCCACTTGATGCTATGTCTTTCTGATGCGGACCAGACATATATGATTGTGCTCCGTCTATTGTCAGTCTTACATCCGGCTGCCACTGAGCAAAAATTGTTGAAACAGTAAAAAAAGAAATTAATATGAATAATATCTTTTTCATTTTATTAACACCATCTTTCTTGTTTTAAAAGAATGTTTTGGTAGGTTGAAAAAACGAAAATGAAACTGAACTAAAGCATCTTTGATACCAATAATACTATATGTATTCTCAGAAGGGATTTTAAAATAGGAATTGCAGTAATTAAAATCTCTCTCATTTTGGATTATATTTTCTTTAACCTCTGTCATGGTATAAGAGGTAATCACATAAGTGATTTGTAAATTTAGAAAATATTAAGAGAGCATATTTTGCTTACCGGGAAAGCAGTTTAAATGTAAGCGTCAACTGAAGTAAGTATACAATTTGTTATGTTCGAAAACAATACAAATAAATTTGACGACTGAATATTTTAATTACTTGTTTATTATATATAAAACCTTAGTCGTTTCCACAATTCCTTCAAGTCAACCTTTAACCCTCTGCAGATATAAATTGGAAGATTTGTTTCATAAGGCATTGCATAATGACTGTTAATTATAGAAACCTGTTTAACGTCAGTAAAAGTTTTTTCCCTGTCCTCTTTATTTCCACCTATTACAATAAATACTTCTGTTCTGGTTGAATCATATCCCCAATGCCAGTAGCTGTTATGTGGTGAGATTGCATGAGGCAGCCCGTACTTTTTTCCGAAAAAATCTATTGCGCCTGCTTCACCGTAATTCCTCGTATAAATTGTGCATTTCAATTGCTCCTCCGTTGCTAGAGTTTGATATACTTTTGCAACTTCCTCAGTCATGTTTTCCCAGCCGAACATATCTGCAAAATATTGGGGCAATACACCAAGCTTTGCTGTCTCTCCGACAGATGGCGCTAACCCGATTGTATTCATATAACTAATCAAAGTTTCGACCGGCAAAACAGGAAGTGCAAGGGGAGCAGAAAATACACCTATAAACAGAAGTAAAGTAAGCACTGCATATTTTAATTTATTTATCCATTTGCCTTGTGTCAGTTTTTCGAGTGAATATGCTCCCAAAGCGAAAACCAGGGGAAAAACCGGTGCAAGATAATATACCTTTGACCTTGTTGAAACAAGAAACAAAAAAATTGCAAGATACATCCACCCGAAAACCCTAAACTTCTTTGCTTCCTTGAAGAAGAATAAATAATATAATGCTGTAAGCATAAGAATAAATGAAACCGCATTCATATCCAGAATCTGTTCTTTGAGAAAACCCGCAGGAGAGAGCGGTGCATTCTTTAATGTACTTGCATTACGCATGAATTCAATTGTCGGGAACTTGTTAACAATCTCCCAAATGAGATAGGGGAGTGAAATAAGGAAAGCAATTATACTCCCGAACCAAAAATATTTATTTTTTAAATATTTCCTGTTCGGAGTAAGGATTAATCCTATGCCTAATCCAAAAAGTAAAAATAAAATTGAAATTTTGTTTTCAAATCCAATACCAACCCATAAACCGAACCAAAGCCATAATTTAGGATTTTCAGCAGTTATAATCTTAACCAGAATGTAAATCAATATTGTCCAGAACAAAACATCAAATGAGTTCATTGAGAGAATATGAAACAGGAACAGGTATACCGGAGCAAACATTACCATTAGTGCAGCCAGTGACTGCGAAAAAACAGAACCTCCAAGCTGCTTTGTCATTTTACCGGTGATAAATACAGTTAATCCTCCTGCCATAACACTGAATATTCTTATAGCAAGCATCGATTCGCCGAAAACTCTTGTTGATATGAAAGCAATAATTGCTACAAACGGGGGCTGGTCAACATAGCCAAAAGATAAATGATTTCCGCAGGCTATGTAATACAGCTCATCGCGGAAATAATTGTATTGGTTGATAAAAATGAGATGAATAACTATGTATGTGAGTGAGAGGCTTAATAAAACGACTGTATCATAATCCAGATGAAATTTACTTTTTACTTCATCCATTTTATTTTATATCTTTTATTTATTCGTGCTTCCGGGTTTTACTGCTTTGGAACCTGATTTGCATAAAGAACATTCCTCCGGAAAATATGTTAATACATTCATAGTAAGCAGGGGATTGAATGGAACATCGAACTTGGCTTTGCCACTGCTTCTGTCGACAAGGCATGATAACCCGGCAATATTTGAACCATATATCTTCACTTCATCAATAACTTCCTGCACACTGCCGCCCGTTGTAATTATGTCTTCAACTATCAAAACCTTATCGGCAGGTGAGAGTGAAAAACCCCTGCGGAATTTCATCCTGCCGTCAACCCGTTCTGTAAAAATTGATTTTACACCAAGCTGCCTTGCTGTTTCATAGGCTATTATTATCCCGCCGGTCATTGGACCTACAACTACCGTTATTCCTTTATCTTTATATTGTGAGGCAATTTCTTTGCAGAGCATTTCTGTGTAACGTGGTTGTTCAAGCACCCGGAATTTCTCTATATACTGTGGACTGTGGAGTCCCGAAGTTAGGATGAAATGCCCTTCCATAAGAGCGCCGGATTCTTTTAATATTTTGAGTATTTCTTCCTGTTTCATATTTAAATAGCCCTGAGCGGAGTCGAAGGGCGGAAAACAGTTAATTATTTTTTGAAAGAATTATAATTTTACTTTATGCACATGCTTTAATTCCTTTGATAAAAACCTCTGGCTTACTTCTTTAAACTTATGAGGAAAGTCAGATACGTAAAATACCGAATGATTTCTTTCGGTTTGTTTGTAATTATTCAGCAGGTTCTTCTTTTCAAGGATTTTCTTAACTTCTTTTGCAGTCTCTATACCTGAATCAATAAGCTTTACTTTTTTGCCTACGGAGTTTTGTATAACTTCCTTAAGCAGGGGATAGTGTGTGCAGCCGAGTATCAGTGTATCAATTCCTTTTTTAGGCAGCGCTTTAAGGTATTCATTCGAAACATCCTGCGCTATTTTGGTTTTATTCCAGCCGTCTTCTGCAAGCGGAACAAAAAGCGGACATGCCTGCTGGTGGACTTTCACTTTTCCGTTTACTTTCTTTAGAGCTTTTTGATACGAGTGAGAGCTTACCGTTCCCAATGTACCGATTACACCAATGCTGTTATTCGACGATGCCAATATTGCTGATTTTGCTCCCGGTTCTATTACACCTACTATTGGTATGTGAAAATGCCTTTTCAGCGTTGGCAGTGATACAGATGAAGCAGAATTGCAGGCCACAACAAGCAGCTTAATTTTTTTCTTTAGCAAAAAATACGCAATCTGAAGCGAGTAATGTATAACCGTTTCTTTTGATTTATTTCCGTAAGGCACCCGCGCCGTATCACCGAAGTAAATTATCCTCTCATCAGGAAGCAGGCGGCTGAGCTCTTTTACAACAGTTAAGCCTCCTATGCCTGAATCAAATACTCCAATCGGTCTTGATGATTCGTCATTCTGATTGCTCTTCATTTCAGTATTTTGTATATGATTTTACTTCTCCTATGGCTGAGCCGAAAAGCTTGTTGATTTTTGTTTTGGCTTTGGCGCGCTTATCATTTAGCTTATAAACTTTTCTTGCGGCTTCTATAAACTCGCTTTCAAATTCCCTGTGCGATTCCATCGACCGGAGGTTGTTTTCAACATCCCACAATTTCCTGTTAATTTTATACAGGTCACCCATCAATGAATTAATTTTTTTTACATGGTTAGGAAATTCAGATAGTACCCTGTTAAATTCCTTCCTGAGCATCTTTAGCTCTTTATCAATAATATCAAGCTTCATTGAATCGTCGATTAGCTCTGCTTTTAATTCAAGTATGGTAATTTTATCTACCAGCTCGCCGAAAGATACGGGTACTTTTACTATCACTTCAGTTCTTTCTGTATTTTTTCCAGTATCATTTCAAAATGCTCTTTGTTATGAACAAAGTCAAGCTTGTCCGATTCAATTATAAGAAGCTTACCAAGTTTATAATTATTAATCCAGTGACCGTAGCTTCTGTTAAGCCTTGCTAGGTAACCGGGCTCAATACTTTTTTCAAATTCCCTGCCCCGAAGCTTTATTTGCTTAAGCAGTGTTTTTACATCGGCTTTAAGGTAAACAACAAGGTCAGGCGGTTTGAGGTAAGATGTCATTTCACGGAACAGGCTTTCATAGTTGCGGTAATCGCGTTTTTCCATTCTGCCCATAAGGTACAGGTTCTTTGCGAAAATTTCTACATCTTCGTAAATTGAACGGTCCTGAATTACAGATTTTTTATTTTCGATAATTTTCTTATGTGTATGAAACCTGTGCGATAGGAAATATACCTGCAGCTGAAAGCTCCATCGCTTCATATCACCGTAGAAATCACGCAGGTACGGGTTATTCTGAACCGATTCATAGTAAGGCGACCAGCCCATGACGGCGGGCAGCCATACCTGTTAATGACGATTTACCCGAACCTATATTTCCGGCTACCGATACAAAATATTTTTTGTTTGATTTCAGCAAATTAGGTAAATAAAAAAACCGTTACCCTTTAGACTAACGGTTTTTGATTTAAAATAAAATTCATTAACTACAGGCTCACTCTTTGTTATCGGTTGTTTCCGTATTCTCGGTTTCTTCCTGCGGGACGAGCACTTCAGCCTGGACTTTCTCTTTAACTTTGGTAGCTGATTTACCTGTTAGTTTCCTCAGGTAATAGAGCTTTGCTCTTCTTACTTTGCCTTCGCGTATTTTCTCTATTTTTGATATGCTTGGTGAGTGAATCGGGAATATTCTTTCTACTCCTACGCCGTTGGAGATTTTTCTTACCCTGAAAGTTCTGCTGATGCCCGAGCCGCGTATTCCGATTACTATGCCCTGGAACTGCTGTATTCTTTCTTTGTCTCCTTCGATAACTTTTACATGAACAGAAACCGTATCACCGGGATGAAACACAGGCAGGTCCGTTCTTAGCTGGGGTGACGTAACTAGATTTATCTTTTCCATTTTACTATTTCCTTAACAGAATGAGTTTATATATTATTTAATTTTTTTCTTTTTACTTTGCTGTACTTTTTCATTCCCTGTTCGCTGCGCCACTTTGTAATTTTCTTGTGGTCGCCTTTGAGCAGAACTTCCGGCACTTTCATTCCCTTATATTCAGCCGGCCTGGTGTAGAGTGGGGCATCGAAGCCCGCATCAGTCTGGAACGAATCCGTTAGAGCAGATTCCCCGTCACTTATTGCGCCGGGCAGAAGCCTTACAATGCTGTCTATTACAACCAGCGCGGGTATCTCTCCGCCGGAGAGAACATAATCGCCGATTGAGAGTTCCATAGTTACAAACGTATCAATAATTCTCTGGTCAATTCCTTTATAGTGCCCGCTGATAAGCGCTATATTTTTTTTTAATGAAAGAGCGTTAACTTTTTTCTGGTTCAGCTTTTTGCCCTGGGGTGTAAGGTATATAACCTCATCATACTTTCTTTCACCGAGGAGCTTTTCCATGCATCTGAACACAGGTGCAGGCATCAGTATCATTCCCGCGCCGCCACCGAAAGGGCGGTCATCTATCTGCCTGTATTTTCCTTCGGCATAATCCCGCAAATCGTGAATGTAAATTTCTATAATTTTCTTGCTGCGTGCTCTCTTGATTATGCTCTCGTTGAGCGGGGCAGATAATATATTAGGGACTGCGGAAATTACATCAATTCGCATTACTAGTAAATTTTTTTTCCCCATTTAAGGGGAAGACCATATTAATCTACGGTTTACTTGTCTTCGTCAATCTCTAACTGGCCGCTCATATTGTGCTTTGCAGCAACGGCTGTCAGGAGTACCCTCATTGACTTAGCTGTTTTGCCCTGTTTGCCTATGACTTTTCCGAGGTCAGTTTTGGCAACATGCAATTTCAGTACAACCCTGTTTTCCTCGGAATTCTCATCGACTCGTACGCTGTTCGGTTCGTCAACTAAATTCTTTGCGATATACTCTATAAATTCCTTCATCGCTTACTCCTTTTAAATGTGGTTTATTTTAGAATATGTATGTGAATTAAAGTACCAATAAACCCTGTATAAGACTACGCTCCTTAAGCAGTAGGAGCTGCGGGCTGTGATGCCGGCGCTGCCGGTTTTTCAGCCTCTTCCTTTTTCTTTTTCTTGTTTGTTTTTCTTCTCAGCCGTTTTTCTCCTGCCCTCTGCATTTTGCCTTCCTGAAGAGCAGACCATTTTGTAAACTCTTCATTTATTTTCTGCTCATCAGCGCCTTTTTTCATTAGGTGATGCTTAAGCATAATGCCTTTACGTGAAAGCAGATTCTTAACAGTGAATGTAGGCTGCGCGCCTGTTTTAAGCCAGTAAAATACTCTTGCTTCTTTTACATCTATTTTTGGAGGATTAGTTCCCGGGTCATAGTTTCCAACTGCTTCTATGAAGCGGCCATTTCTTGCCGCTCTTGAATCAGCCGCTACGATTTTATACAACGGCAGTTTTTTTCTGCCAATCCTTCTTAATCTGAGTTTTACCAATATTTATGCTCCGTTAGTATTGTTAATATATAATTAATTAAAATTAGGTAAATTAAAGTTTTTAAACAAATTATTAAATTTGCCCTTTTTCATTTGTTTTATCATTCTCTGCATTTCGTGGAACTGTTTAATAACCTTGTTTACGTCCTGAATCAGTTGTTCCGCTGCCGGATGCTATGCGTTTTCTGCGTGAACCGTTGAGTAAATCAGGTTTTTCGCGTTCTTTATTTGTCATTGAAGTAATCACCGCTTCTACCTTTTTCAGCGGTTTTTCATCAATTTCCTGTCCTTTCATCATCCTGTCAGCCCCGGGAATCATCCCCACTATCTGCGAGAGCGGTCCCATTTTCTTAATCTGGTGGAGCTGTTCGAGGAAATCATTGAAATCGAATTTATTGCTTCTGAATTTTTCTTCGAGCTTCCTGATTTTTTTCTCGTCCATCTCCTGGGGCAGAGTTTCGGCGGCTTTTTCAACCAGCGAAGTTAAATCGCCTTTGCCCAGAATTCGTGATGCCATCCTTTCGGGATAGAAAGGCTCAATTGCATCGAGCTTCTCGCCAATACCGACAAACTTAATAGGCTTGGTTACAACAGCGCGTATTGAAAGCGCTGCGCCGCCTCTTGTATCACCATCAAGCTTGGTTAAGATTACACCGTCGTAATCAAGCTTATCATGAAATGCTTTTGCAGTGTTAACCGCATCCTGTCCTGTCATTGAATCAACCACAAAAAGTATTTCGGAAGGGTTAAGCTTTGCTTTCAGCGTTTCAACTTCCTTCATCATTTCTTCATCGATAGCAAGACGACCGGCTGTATCAACAATCAGTGTATCCTTCATGTTCTTGCGGCAGAAATCCATTGCGTTCAATGCGATTTTCACCGGCTCTTTTGAATCTTCGCTGTAAACACTCACACCGATTTGTTCGCCGAGAACTTTAAGCTGCTCAATAGCAGCGGGACGGTAAACGTCACATGCTGCAAGAGCGGGGGAGCGTCCTTTTGAACGCAGGTGTTTAGCCAGCTTTGCCGAAAACGTTGTCTTACCCGAACCCTGCAAACCAACAAGCATTATTACCGATGGAATTTGATTTGAGAACTTTAAATCGGTTCTCTTTTCGCCCATGAGTTTAATAAGCTGTTGTGTGATTGTATCAATCATCAGCTTGCCCGGGTTGATGCTTGAAACTATATTTTTTGAAAGAACTTCTGCTTTAACAGTTTCGGTGAAATCTTTTACGACTTTGTAATTAACGTCAGCATCCAGCAGGACGCGCCTTACTTCGCGTAAAAAATCATCAATGCCCTGCTCAGTGACCTTGCCTTTGCCTTTAATGAACTTGAATATTCGGTCAAATTTACCGCTTAAATCTTCAAACATTTATTGTAACAGGACCCCCGTAAAGGCTAAAATACCTCCGTATTCGGCGGAGGCATAAAGCCGGATTATTAGTATAGCCTGTAAAAATAACTATTTTTCAATACTTAATCAAGTAAAATGATGTGTCATTCCCGCCCCGATATTCATCGGGGTAAACTCCAGCCGGGTCTCCTGAATCAATACTAAAATGATGAAATCCAAGAATTTCCAATAACTTGTCATTCCGGACTTGATCCGGAATCCGATTAACCGATGATTTAATAGTCAAAACATTCCCCCTTTGAAGGGGGTAAGTCCGAAGGACTCCTTCGGAGGGGGATGATTGCCACCAAGACACCTGCCTTCAGCAGGCAGGCAAAGACTCTAAGTCTCTACATCAAATAATTTGTCATTCCGGACTTGATCCGGAATCCGGTTAACCGATGATTTAATAGGCAAACCAATCCCCCTTTGAAGGGGGTAAGTCCGAAGGACTCCTTCGGAGGGGGATGATTGCCACCAAGACACCTGCCTTCAGCAGGCAGGCAAAGACTCTAAGTCTCTACATCAAATAATTTGTCATTCCGGACTTGATCCGGAATCCGGTTAATAGATGTTTTGTAGTGGCGTCAGGTCTTACGACCTGACACATGAAACGACAAACCCCTTGTACCGATGAGCATCGGTACACTCCCCTTTACACAAAGGGGAGACATGCAATGTCCTCCCTTTACTAAAGGGAGGTGCCGGAGGCGGAGGGTATGCAATTCTTGGTGCCTTTGTGTCTTGGTGGCGAATGTTATATTGTAGTGACGTAAATGTTTCCCGACGTGTTACAGGAACTTTACAATTATTAATTATTTCACAAAAACTATTTTAATCGTCCCGCTGAATTTCATATGATACGTATACGTTGATTCTATAATTCTGCATTTAAGACTATATAATAAATACCGCTTTTAAACGAAGTTCCAGAAACATATGCTGCAAGTCAAAGTAATAATTCCCGGCCTCCTAATCTAATAGCCGGATGAGTAAACGATTATTATATCGTTAATATCATGCAGTTCTATTTTAACAATTGAAGTATCTGGAATCCCAAATCTAGTTTTCATGTACGAGTGATCAAACGGTTTATTGAAGTAATATCCATCGGGTATTTTATCATGAATTTATAAAAATAGCTTGTATCTTTTGGCTGAGAAAATACTTTAAATGTTAGTAAAAGTAAAGCAAGTAGGAGAAAAATAATACTATATTTCATTTTATTGGAGTTAATTTGTATAAAGATAAATAAATCGATTTAAAACAAAAATGTAAAATCTTTGAATCTGCGGATGTTTTAATTCTTTGTGTCTTTGTATCTTGGTGGCGAATGTAATCTGTGAATCTGTGGCGTCATCCCCCTTGCCCCCTTCGAAGGGGGAATTAAATCCTGTAAATTCTTTAATCCTGCGAATCCAAATTAAGACACTACAAACCCCTCGTCACTTCGTGACACTCCCCTTTACGCAAAGGGGAGACGTGCAATGTCCTCCCTTTACTAAAGGGAGGTGCCGGAGACGGAGGGTTTGTCAATTCTTTGTGCCTTGGTGGCGATGTTGACTGCTGATTCCCGCCTGAGCGCCTGCCTGCTGCAGGCAGGGGAATGACAAATGAATCTGCGGCGTCATCCCTCCTCCAAAGGAGTCCTTCGGACTAGCCCCCTTTATAAGGGGGATTAAATCCTGTAAATCCTTTAATCCCATAAATCCAAATTCAGACTTTCCTTTGTGCTCTTTGTGTTCTTTGCCTGCCTGGCAAAGACAGGTGGTGAGTTTATAAAATAAAAAGGACAATGCTTTTTAGGCATTGTCCTTAAAGGGTTTAGAGGCTCGGCTTCGGCATTTAAGCAGAAGCCACATCGTTTTTTCTCCTGCCCAACAACCTGCATCGAGAATTCCGCTCAGGTTGTCACTCTGAACTTGATGGTGATTCATCTACCAGGTTCAGGCAAGACGAGCACCCCCATGAATTTTTCTATTTGACACGCATCCTCCTTTCCGAGGAATGTACCTCTGCACGCATTATAGTGAAATAAGTTAAGATTCGCAACAACTGAATAAGCTAATTGGAAGATTGACCACTGATTACACTGATTACACTGATTACGCTGATTAAGTGGATTGGAACGTTTGAAGATATTATTTAGCCCCTCTCCTCCTAGGAGAGGGGATGGGGTGAGGTTTATTTTGCGTAATCATTTTAATCCCGTGAATCTGTGGTTCAGACAAATTATCATTGTAATCATTTTAATCCCCTTAATCTACCCGATGCATATCGGGGCAGTCATACTACTATAAAATAATATACTAAATATCAATGCTTTAAGAAAATAATACTTGACATTTGCGATTTTCCGTTTTAGATTTATTACAGCACGTACCCTGCGAAAGCAGGGGTCTCATTAATATATAGTTGAATTCCTGATTTAAAAAAATGAGATAATTGTTCTTTTAAAAATATTGAAAACATCCAAAATTTCAAATGCCGGTATGAAACCTTAATTTTAGTTTGGATTTGCAATTTTTTGAATTAGTTACCCCCCTAAAATGGCACTATAAGGCAGGTAAAATCAAGAGGTTGAAAAGTTCATAGGTAACTTAAGTTACCCTCCCATACCCCCCATATAAAAAATAGCGAAAATTGTAAAATTGTGAGATAGAAAATATTAAGAGATGAAGCGGAATCCCGATGAATTTACCCCGTGTACTCGGGGCACAATACTTTGTATTTACATTTTGTACTTACACTTTGTACTTACACTAAAAATAAGGTTTCCATTAAAACAATTTGCGTTAATTCTTGTAATTCGTGCTTAAAAAAAGACCTGTCAGAATTAACTAACAGGTCAGGAATATCGGTTAATCGGATTCCCGCTTTCGCGCCTGCCTGCTGCAGGCAGGGGAATGACAATTATGTTTATGGATTAGAACTTAGCTAAGCATGTGTCTAATACACTAACAGCTTCATCGATTTGTTCTTTTGTAATTATAAGCGCCGGTCTGAAGCGTATGCTCTGCACGCCTGAGCCGAGTATAGCAACGTGGTTATCGAATGCCATGTCTCTTAATTTGTTGCGCTGTTCGGCTGAGGGTAAATCCATTGCGCAGAAGAGTCCTTTGCCTCTTGCATTGGTGATGAGGTTAGGATATTTCTCTTCAAGTCCGTGCAGTTTGTTAAGAAGGTGGTCACCGACCACTCGTGCATTCTCGACGAGGTTTTCCTCGTAGATAATTTCAAGGTATTTCTTGAAGCGGACCATATCAACAATGTTTCCGCCCCAGGTTGAGTTCAGGCGGCTTGACTGGTGAAATACATTATCGGCAACGTCATCTATCCTGTTAGAAACAAGGATACCGCACACCTGTGATTTCTTGCCGAATGAAATTATATCAGGCTGTACGTAATGCTGGTGAGCCCACCACTTGCCGGTCATTCCGACACCGGTCTGGATTTCATCGATGATGAAGAGCATTTCGTTTTCATCGCAGATGGTTCTAAGCTGCTCAAAGAATTCCTTGCGGAAGTGGTTATCGCCGCCTTCGCCCTGTATGGCTTCGATAATTAAGCATGCGATATCGTCTTTATTATCGGTTAATGCTTTTTTGATTTCGCCGATAGCCTGCTGTTCAAGCTTGATTACTTCATCTAAGTTGTTCTCGTTCATCGGGAACTTCACTATAGGCGGGGTAATTCTCGGCCAGTTGAATTTGGGATACAGCGCGGTCTTAACCGAATCGGTGTTGGTTAATGACATTGTGTATCCGCTTCTGCCGTGGAAACAGCGTTTGAAATGGATAACCTGGTGTCCTTTTTCTTCCTTGTATCCTTTTTTGAAGTTCTTCTTCACTTTCCAGTCAAATGCTGTCTTGAGCGCATTTTCAACCGCAAGCGCGCCGCCTTCGATGAAGAACGAATATTTGAAGTAGGGGGGCACTGCAATGTTGAAGAAGGTTTCAACAAACTCAGCCATCTCGGCGTTGTAAACGTCGGAATTAGAGGGCTTGTTGAGCGCAATGTGACCGATGTGGTTTATAAATTCAGGGTCAAGCATTTTGGGGTGGTTCATCCCAACGGGATTTGAAGCCACGAATGAGAACATATCAAGATAGTTTGCTTTCTTTCTTGAATCGTATAAATGTGCACCGCTTGATTTCTCAAGGTCAATGACAAGGTCAAGCCCGTCAACGAGCATGTACTTCTTAAGTGTAGAAAGCACATTATCGGGGGCGATGCGGTTTGTAATGTAGTTAGCGTTAGCCATCTCTTCTTTGAATAAAGTTTTGGTCATAAGCTGCTCCTTTCGATATTATGTTGTTCAGCGTAATGTAGTTCAATGTTATTTTCCTTTGAGCAGTTCTTCTGCAATCTGAACTGCGTTTGTTGCGGCTCCTTTGCGGATGTTGTCTGATACAATCCACATGTTAAGCCCGTTCTTTACAGATTCATCGTACCTGATTCTGCCAACGAAGACGTCATCTTTTTCGTTGGCATCTATTGGCATGGGGTATTCAAGGTGTTCGGGGTCGTCAACGAGTTTTATACCGGGTGCTCCCGCGAGTACCATACGGAGGTTTTCGAGCGAGAATTTCTTCTCGAACTCAATGTTGACCGATTCACCGTGTCCGCCAAGAGTCGGGATTCGTACACAGGTGCAGGTGATTTTCATGTCAGGTTTACCCATGATTTTGCGTGATTCGCCGATGACTTTCATTTCCTCTTTAGTGTAGCCGTTCTCATAAAATACGTCAATTTGGGGTATCGCATTATACGCAATCTTATGTGGGAAAACAGAGCTATCGACTATCTCATTAATGTCTTCTATCTCTTTGGTAAGTCTTGTTACACCCTTGTTCCCAATACCCGATACACTTTGATAGGTAGATACTACAACTCTCTTAATTTTAAAGTGGTTATCCAGTGGTTTTAAAGCAACTACTAGCTGTATTGTTGAGCAGTTGGGGTTAGCAATAATACCTTTATGTTTGAAGATTGCATCACGGTTTACCTCTGGAACAACAAGCGGAACGTCTTTATCCATTCTGAAAGCGCTGCTGTTGTCTATCACTACTGCGCCGCTTTTAGCTGCAATAGGAGCCCAATCAAGTGAAATTGCCCCGCCAGCACTGAAAAATGCGAATTCAAGGTTCTTGAATACATCGGGTCCCAGTTTGTGGAGCTTGTAGTTCTTTTTGTTTACAGTGATTTCCTTGCCGTAAGATGCATCTGATGCTATAGCAACGATTTTCCCTGCGGGGAACTCACGCTCTTCGAGCAGATGAAGGATTTTTCGTCCTACAAGACCGCTTGCGCCGACTACTGCTATATCGTGTAATCTCATTTTGCTGTAATTTCTCCTATGATATAATGTTTTTCTTTAATTTTCGTCAATAATTTGGAAATTGCATCTGCATCTTTTTTACGGACTATGAAAATCAACCCGATTCCCATGTTAAACACTTTTCTCATCTCCGAATCGGTAATTTTGCCCTGTTCCTGTATCAGTTTGAATATTGGATTAGGCTTCCATGTGTTCCAGTTGATATTAATCTTAAGGTTCGATGGCACAACACGCTTTGTATTGCCCAGTATTCCGCCTCCCGTGATATGGGAGATGGAACTGATTTTAAACTTTTTTGTGACAGCCTGTATTGGCTTCAAATATGATTTATGCACTTTGAGCAGCTCTGCTCCAAGTGTTGAACCAAGTTCTTTGTAATATTTATTAAGTTTTAGCTTCTTTAATAAAACTTTTCTTGCAAGTGAATAACCGTTTGTGTGCAATCCGTTTGAGCGTAAACCGATTAGTACATCACCTGGTTTGACATTTTTCTTGTCAATGATTTTGCTTTTCTCAACAACACCGATAATTGTTCCGGCAATATCGTAATCGGTTGGCTTGTAGACACCAGGCATTTCGGCTGTCTCTCCGCCGATGAGCGAGCAATTGTTCTTTTTACATCCTCTTGTAAGACCTTTTGCAACATCGATTGCGGTTTTTGATTTGAGTTTTCCAAAAGCAAGATAGTCGAGAAAGAACAGGGGAGAAGCTCCGCATACGGCAATATCATTAACGCAATGATTGACAATGTCTTCTCCGACAGTATCATGTTTATTCATCCCGATTGCTATCTTGAGCTTTGTTCCAACACCATCTGTGCTTGCGACAAAAACAGGGTTATTGAAATTAGCGGGAATTTTAAAGAACGCTCCGAAATTTCCGATTCCGCTGATTACATTTTTCGAGAAAGTGGTTTTTACAAGCGGTTTTATGGCTTCTACGAACCTCTCACCTTCTGATATATTAACCCCTGCGGAAGCGTATGTTGATTTCATCTGTAAATATACCCAGAAATAGTGAAATTAACAACCCAAAGAAGCGATATTTTTTGCGCTTAAATAACTTTATTTGTAGAGTTAGCGAGAATCAATTGAAAATTAACTTTAAACTGTTTAAATGCAAGATTTCTAATGTGATGTCAATTAGCATCAGAACTGAAGAATCATCAGGGTGATGTTATTTCTGCATTTAATTAAAAAATGTTTTTCACTAATATTGTATAATATACTAATTGAGACATTGTCAAAAGAGAAAAAGGGTTTCAGGGCGGTACTGCTGGGCATTACTATAAATGCTTTGCTTGCTGTTATTAAAATTACAGCCGGTGTACTTGGTACATCATATGCACTGATAGCAGATGGAATTGAATCAACCACAGATATTTTCAGTTCATTAATCGTATGGAGCGGGCTGAAGATAGCAGAGAAACCGCCGGACAGGAATCATCCCTACGGGCACGGCAAAGCTGAAGCAATATCAGCCATGATTGTTGCGCTCCTCTTGCTGGCTGCGGCAGTACTTATTGTAATTAACAGTATTCATGAAATAGCCCTTCCTCATCATGCGCCTGCACCGTTTACACTTCTTGTTCTTGTACTTGTTATTGTAACTAAAGAATTGTTATTCCGCAGAGTATTTAAAGTCGGTACAGATATTCAAAGCACATCACTTAGGACCGATGCCTGGCACCACAGAAGTGATGCAATTACATCTGCAGCGGCTTTCCTTGGTATATCTGTTGCGCTTATTATGGGTCCGGGATACGAGTCGGCTGATGATTTCGGAGCAATAGCAGCTTCTGTAATTATCGTGATAAACGGAGTAAGAATGCTAAAATTTTCTATAAGCGATATAATGGATGAAGCGCCTTCTTCAGAACTTAAGAATAATATAGTTTCTATTGTTGAATCGATTCATGATGTAAAGAATGTTGAAGATGTGAAAATCAGGAAAAGCGGATTATATTATTTTGTAGACCTTATCATACAGGTGGGTGGGGACCTTTCCGTTTTTGAAGGACACGAACTATCAGAAGTTGTAAAAGATAAACTGTTGAACTCGAATCTCTCGATACAGGAAGTTATGGTGCACACGGAGCCGTTTATTGATATGGCAGGTATTCATTAATTTTCATATTTTTTTGTGATTGAAATTTTTAAAAACTTAATAACTTAATAATGATGTATTACAAAATAGAAGATTTCCTGAACGATTGGGAATATGAAAGAGAAGCAACCTTAAAAATTCTTGGTACACTTACCGATGATTCGTTAAATCAAAAAGTGACTCCCCGGGGAAGGTCACTCGGATTTCTCGGATGGCACATTACAATAACAATCGGTGAAATGATGTCAAAAACAGGACTTAAGATTGACGCACCTGAAGAAAACTCCGATACCCCGTCTTCTGCAATTGAAATAAGAACATTCTACAACACTGCGTCGGCTTCGCTTGTAGAACAGATAAAATCAGAATGGAAAGATGAAACATTAAGCATAGAAGATGATATGTACGGTCAGAAATGGAAAAGGGGGGTTACATTAGGAGCCTTAATTACACATCAGATTCATCACCGCGGGCAAATGACAGTGTTAATGAGACAGGCAGGACTAAAAGTGCCGGGAATTTACGGTCCTTCGTTTGAAGAATGGATTGCCATGGGCATGGAGCCAATGAAATAAAATGCATTGCTTAATGATTAAAAATCAAATGCAGTTGTATTAAATTATGTTCAACCTTCAGGTCATAATTGTTGTTGTTTGTATTATAATGCTTATTTTTTATATAATGGGGCGTGCCTCCAGAAGTAATGGTGATGAAGACGCTGCAAGTGTGTTTTATTCCTTTTTCTTTATTGCATTGTTCGTGGTAATAATTCTGATGTTCCTGTATTTAGGAATGAATTTTAAAGCAAGAGAAGAAATCCCGGATGAACAGGGACTTTTAATTCTGCAAAAATTAGTTGGAATATCCTGAAAAAAATGAGTTTGAATTATGCTGTTAAACATTCACCCGGTTAATCCGGATTTCAGAAAAATATCGATGGTTATTGATTGCCTGCGCGATGGAGGAATAATCATTTACCCTACAGACACAGTTTATGGAATGGGGTGTGACATCTATGATTCCAACGCTGTCGATAAAATCTGCAGAATAAAAGGCATCAAGCCTGAGAAATCCAATCTCTCGATTTTATGCTACGATTTCAGCCACCTGTCTGACTTCGCAAAACCAATTGATACACCAATTTACCGCGTTATGAGGAAAGCGCTGCCGGGTCCCTTTACTTTTATTCTGAAAGCAAACAGCAATGTTCCGAAAATATTTAAGAGCAAAAGAAAAACAGTCGGCGTCAGAATTCCGGATAACAAAATCTGCCGTGAAATTGTAAAGGAGCTGGGCCATCCTATTGTTTCAACATCTATTCATGCAGACGATGCCGTTATTGACTACATTACTGACCCCGAAATTATTCATGAGAAATACAAAGACCTGGTAGATATTGTAGTTGACGGGGGTTTTGGAGGAAACAGACCATCTACGGTTATTGATTGTTCTGAGGGGGATTTTAAAATTATAAGGCAGGGATTGGGTAACTTAAATGACTTCCTGTAAGACACTTAACCTCCTGGCTGATGTGAAAGGCAGAGATTTATGTCTTATATAAACGACTGCAGGTATCTGAAAAAAGTTTTTAATCAGGATGATGATGTTATTTCAATTCCCGAAAAGGGATTGTATATAGAAAACTTCAGATTCACTTCTTCCGATAACCCTTTATTGAAATACGATACATCAAACAATGACTGCAGCATATTCCCTGCCGATGATTCATATACTTCAAGAATTGCCGTTGTTGATGATAAAGTTTTAAAAGAAAATAACAAATTTACGTATTCGATTTTCAAAGGAAAATCTTCATTAAATGATGTAATTATTTTGCTGCATGGATTGAACGAAAAGAACTGGGATAAATATCTGCCCTGGGCAAAGAAGCTGGTTGAGCTGACGGGTAAGAGTGTAATATTATTTCCTATTTCATTTCATATGAACCGCGCACCTGATGAATGGAGCAATCCGCGCCTTATGAATAAAATCTGCCGCGAAAGAATGAAATATTACCCCGATGACCCGAGCACATCATTTGTAAATGCTGCTATAAGCTCACGTCTTCAGTTCAGGCCGCAAAGGTTTTTCAGGAGCGGGCTGAAAACAATTTATGATATAATAAAATTAATCGGAAAAATAAAATCAGGCAATATACCGGGTATAAATAAAAGTGCAAAAATCGATTTGTTTGCATATTCAATCGGAGCATTTATTTCGGAAATTATGATGATTGCCAATCCGCTTAATTATTTTTCCGATTCGAAGATGTTCTTGTTTTGCGGGGGACCGGTATTTGAAAAAATGCGCCCCGTTTCAAGATATATTCTTGATAAAAAAGCTTACGAATCACTTCGAAAATATTATGTTGATGATTTTTATGATAACATCAGCGAAGATATCAGTTTGAAGTGGTTCTTCAGAAAATCAAATACTCTGGCAAAGTCCTTTATCAGCATGCTGAATCTTGACTGGATGAAGAGCTTCCGGGAAACACGGCTTAAAGAAATATCATCAAGGATTGTATCTCTTTCATTTGCAAAAAGATTATGTAATGCCGTTTAAAGCAGTTGATGATACATTAAACGGAGACTTCAATTCATCACATATTAAAACAATTGTAAAAGATTTGCCATATGATTATGACCATGTTAATCCTTTTCCTGTAATCGATAAAATCGCTGACCTTGTAGACGAAAGCTTCAATAATGTTTTCGAGCTGGCTGCATCATCACTTACCTGAAAAATCTCGCCTTATTTTAATAAGATTCACATTATGCAGCAGTTTAGAGGTTTAACACCCGTACACCAGAGTTCCGGTGATATATATTCTTTTTGGGTACTGTCAATTTTGTTTTTCTCATTCAATTGTTATATTTGTGGCTATATGAGAAAAGAAGTAATAAATACTGTTAATCTTACGCAGGAAGATATAAAAGACCTTGGCATAGGCGCCAAAGACCTTTCAAAGTCTAAGAGAATTATTAACAAAGACGGCAGCTTTAACGTCAGGAAAACAGGGCTCGGATTTGTTGAGTCATTCCGTTTTTACCATTACCTTGTTACAGTTTCATGGCCTAAGTTTATATTAATTGTTTTTTCCGGCTATGTGGCAATTAATTTTATTTTTGCTGTAATATATTATTTAATCGGAACAGACCACCTGCTGGGTATAATAGCAAACAGTGAGCTTCAGAAGTTTGAAGAATCATTCTTCTTCAGCGCGCAGTCATTTACAACTGTAGGATACGGAAGAATAAGTCCTATTGGAATGCTCACAAGCACTCTTGCATCCTTTGAAGCGCTAATAGGTTTACTTGCGCTCGCACTTGCAACGGGCCTGCTGTACGGAAGGTTTTCACGCCCTATACCAAAGATTATTTACAGCAAAAATGCACTGATTGCACCGTTTAAGGATATTAAAGGATTTATGTTCAGAATTGCAAATAAGCAAAAAAGCCAGATGGTAGATGTTGAGGTCAGGGTAATGCTCTCGATTTTCGAAAACACAAACGGAAACAGAACAAGAGAATTTTATAACCTTAATCTCGAATATAATTCAATTAATTTCTTTCCAACTTTATGGACAGTAAACCATCCGGTTGAAGAAGACAGTCCGCTTTACGGGATGACAGAAACCGGTTTGAAAGCAGGTCAGGCGGAATTTCTTGTATTGCTTAAAGGATTTGACGATACTTTTGCGCAGACTGTACACGACAGGTTTTCTTATACTGCTGAGGAGGTTGTGTGGGACGCAAAATTTGTAAATATCTACGGAACGGATGAAAAAGGCAATGGTACCGTTGCATTGGAAAAGATAAGTGACTTCACAAAAACTGCCTAATTATTATATTCAAAAATATACTGCCCGCCCGGAGGTAATATTTTTATTTTATCTTTGTATGGAGTGCCGGCTGCAATTCCAGTTACCGTTTTTGTGCCATACTGTTTAATTAAATCCTCCAGAACATACACCGGTATGTTGGGGTCATCAAAATATGTAATAGCTCCGTAGTGAATGGGTATCATGTATTTTGCCCTTAAGTCATCCAGCATCATCAATGCGCCGAGAGAGGCAACGTGGCGGAAGTTGCCGATTGAATCACATTCTCTGCAGGGACCAACGGGAATTAATGCGAGGTCAATATTAAATTTCTTCCCGATTTCCTTAAATGCTTTATCATTATATGCAGTATCACCTGCAAAGTAAACTGTAATTCCTTTGTACTGTATAATGTATCCTGTAAAGCCCGGCACATCCCAAAGATAGCTGTCAAACCCGAATCTCCCGCCCTGGTGGTCTGCAAACACTGTAGTAATTGTAATACCGTCTATAACTTTTGTTTCGCCGATATAGCCTCTTTCTTCGGAGTTGCCTGTTCGCATTTTAATGATTTTCATATCATATGATGGCAGGTATTTCTCAACACCATCGGGTATTACAAGTTTAGCGTGAGGAAATCTTTTATCGAGCTTATCAAGGCTCGGAAAGCTCAGGTGGTCCATATGAGCATGAGATACAAGTATCAAATCGAGTTTTGGTATGCTTGATATATCAAGTCCTGCTTCTACTTTACGCATCATAATACCCGCAATAACGTTTTCAAAAACCGGGTCGGTTATAATTACTTTATCATCTATTTGAAGAAGGATGGTTGACTGCCCAACCCACAATGCCGAGAGCTTTACATTATCTTTAATAGGGTCTTTTATTTTATTTGTAACTTTTTCAGGAGTGTCGAATACAACGTTATCTATATTTCTCATTCCCGCCCTTACAAACCAGCATCCGGAAAATATAAGTGCAAAAAAAATCGCTGTCAGCTTAAAATGTTTCAGGTTTTTCATTTAGAAATATTTAAAGTAAAAGCCGATATTGTATTTTGTCCTTTTATCGAAGTTGTAATCGAACTGGACACCCAGTATTCCGTAAATAATATAAACACCTGTTTCAATTCCGAAGTAATGGTCATTGCCGCCGGAAAAATCTTTCCGGTAATTATATTTTCCGCCGAGTGAAACAGAAACATTCTGTCCGTCTCCGAGAACGGGTATTGTTATTCTGCTCCCTGTGCTTATACCAAACTTGCTTAAATCGGCATATCTGAATTCTGATGTTGTTAATTCAGGCTGAACAAATAATTCAATTGAGCCGGTAAATTTTCTTACTGGATTAATTTTGAAAAATTGGAATGGAGAAATAAACTTGTTAGTTCTGAAAGAAATGTTAACAGGTACAATCTGCCATCTTAACCCGAACAAAACATGGGCATCTTTACCGTTTGAATCCTGAAACAATACGGGTGAGGGTATAGTCTGCAGCAGGCTCCATGAGAGGTACTCAGCTGAAGTATTTGTTTTGTCCTGTGAATATGAAGAGGAAAATACAAATAAAAACACTAAAAATATTTTAAAAAAACTAATCAGTTTAAGCTTATATTATAAGATTTAATGAAATTTTAACATTTAAAGTTTCTTTTTCACTTATACATCATAAACGAATATTATTCTTAACAATAAAAAGTGCAAATTTAGAAAGTGTAATCTATGAATTCTTAAAATATGGATTTATAACAATTTCATGATTCAACTGTTTCCAGAACTTTTTACCCCAATAAACTGTTTTTTTATATAGTTGAGGAGCAAAATTGCAGATTATACTCCATTCATTCAATTGCAAGTTCGTCGGATTTTGAGTATTTTTGTAAAATTTGTTAAAAAATTAAAATTTATACGTACCTGATTGCAAAATCAGGACAAGAAGGAGAATAAATGTTAACTGATATCGTAATGCCAAAAATGGGTGAGTCCATAGTGGATGGCCGAATATTGAAATGGCATAAAAAACCGGGTGATAAAGTAGCAAAAGATGAAATTCTGTTCGAGATTTCAACCGATAAAGTTGATACCGAAGTCCCTTCAGCAGAAGCCGGTATTTTAACCGAAGTAATGTTTAACGAAGGCGATACAGCCAATGTAGGTGATGTTGTAGCGCGGATTGAAACCGATGCATCACAGGCAAAAGTAAAACAGGGGAAATCTGAGGCAAAACCGCAACTGAATGAACAAAAAAATGAAGTTAAGGAAATAAAAAAAGACGAACCTGCTTCCTCAAAACCAACTCCTGCACCTGAGACAAAAACAGTTGAGGAAAAAGGAGGTTCGGCATTTTACTCTCCGCTGGTAATGAATATTGCATCTAAAGAAGGTGTTTCAATGGATGAACTTTCTAAAATCAAAGGCACCGGCATTGGCGGCAGATTGAGGAAACAGGATTTACTTGCTTATGTTGAAAACAGGAAATCCGGAAAGTCCGCTCCATCTAAAACAGCGGCTGCAGCATCGGATAAAAAAACTATTGCTCCGCAGACAGTTGAGGCTTCAAGAAAATCACCCGAGCTGACGGCATTATATAATATGCCCGGCGTTGAAGTTGTACCAATGGATAATCTCCAGTCAAAAATGGCAGAGCATATGGTTATGAGCGTTCACACTTCGCCTCATGTAGGCGCTATTGCCGAGTGCGATATGACTGCGGTTGATAAAGCAAAGAAATCGCTTGAAGAAGATTTTATGAGGCGCGAAGGGTTTAAGCTCACATACATGCCTTTTATTTGTGAAGCTGTAACAAAAGCATTAAAAGATTTTCCGCTTGTAAATGCTTCTGTTGACGGAACAAATATTCTTTTAAAAAGCTTTATTAATTTAGGTATTGCTGTTGCAATGGAGAACGGTGGATTGATAGTACCTGTTATTAAAGATGCCGATTCCAAAAATCTTGTAGGACTTGCCAGAGAAATTAATGACCTTGCCAAGAGAGCAAGAATTAAAAAACTTTCGCTCGATGAAATACAGGACGGAACATTTACAATTACCAATTACGGAGTTTTCGGTAATATTATAGGAACACCGATAATTAACCAGCCGCAGTTAGCAATACTCGGAACCGGCGCAATCAAAAAACGCGCTGTGGTAGTAGAAACATCACAGGGAGATGCCATTGTTATAAAACCGATAATGTATCTTACATTAACGTTTGACCACAGGATAATAGACGGCGCATTAGGCGGAAAATTCCTGATGAAGATTGTTGAATATATAGAAAATTATAAAATATAAATCAGAGGTAACATTGAATTTACCGTTATATCAATCAGTAGAACCAACAAGCGAAGAAAAGATGCTGGCATTGTTCAGCCATCTTTCAATTTTTATGGGCGGTATTGTTCTTCCCATAATTTTCTGGGCTATAAATAAAGAAAAATCCCGTTTTGTAAGGTTTCATTCATTGCAGGCAATATTTTTCCATATTTCTTACCTTGTTCTTATTATAGCAGTTGTTATAGTTATGGTTATCATAAGTGCAGGTTTGGGAATAATGTCGGCAGGCACTTTTGCCGCAGGCAAAAACGGAAGTATATTTATCTTTATAGCTGTAATGGCGTTTTACGCAATATTTTTCCTGGTGCTCTTTGGATTTATCGGCTTAGGAATTTATGTTGGAGTCAAGTCATACAAAGGAGAGTTGAGAAGATATCCAATTATCGGAAAAATTGTTTATGAAAAAGTATACGGAGAAATGAACGTCAATGACAAATCAAGCTGATACAAAAGCACTGAAAGCTATAAATACACATCAGCAAAAATATGCTGTGGAGAATAAAGAGCTTGAAGAGCTCAGACGCCCCGATTGGCTGAAGGTTAAGATTCCCACCGGCAAAAATTATTTTGATCTGAAACAGCTTGTACTTGATAAAAAGCTCAATACAGTCTGTGAAGACGCGCGATGTCCCAATATGGCAGAATGCTGGGAACGGAAGATTGCAACTTTTATGATACTGGGAGATATTTGCACACGCTCATGCGGATTTTGTTCGGTTACACTTGGTAAACCTGCAGCGTTGGATTTTGACGAGCCTCGCCGGGTTGCCGAATCTGTTAAACAGCTAGGATTGAAACATGCAGTAATTACATCGGTTAACAGGGATGACCAGAAATACGGCGGAGCAGATGTATTTGCGCTCGTTATTAAAGAAATTAAAAACTCTCGCCCGGACTGCAAAGTTGAAGTCCTGATTCCCGATTTCAGGGGAGTGTGGGAAGCGCTCGACATTGTTTTAGATGCAAAACCGGATATACTCAGCCACAATATTGAAACTGTAAAACGCTTATATCATTTCGTAAGACCACAGGCTGTTTATGAAAGAACACTTGAGCTGTTAAGGATTGCAAAAGATAAAGGTGCTGTTACCAAGAGCGGGTTTATGGTGGGACTTGGCGAAACTGATGAAGAGGTTGGTGAGCTTATGAAAGATTTGCGTTCGGTCGATTGTGATATTTTAACAATTGGTCAATATTTAAGACCAACCAAAAACCATCTTCCGGTTCAGAGATATGTACATCCAGATGATTTCAGGAAATATAAAGAAACAGGGCTTGAACTTGGATTCAGGCATGTTGAGTCCGGTGCTCTTGTACGAAGCTCCTACCATGCAGATGAACAAACAGTTATTTAATTTAAAGACAGGATATACTAAGTGAACAAAAAGATTTTCTTTTACTCTTTAATATTTATTGCATTTCTTTATAGCACAGCCATTTTCTCACAGTCACTTTCGCCACAAACCATTCCATATAATTATTTAGTTTATTTTAAAGATAAAGGCGATTATAAACCCGGTGATAAGCTCGCTATTGGCTCCGATGGATACAATCTTGCAAAATCAATGCTCAGTGATAAAGCACTCTGGAGGCGCTCTAAAGTTCTTCCTGAAGATGAAGTTGTTAACTATAACGATTTACCTGTAAAACAGGAATACATTGATGCAATAAAAAACCTTGGACTAAAAATAAATGCTGTCTCGCGCTGGTTTAATGCTGTGAGTGTTACCACAACAACTGATACTCTCAATATGATTAAAAAACTTGGCTTTGTTTATAAGATTGAAGGCGTGGGATTCCTTGAATATGCTAAAATTAAAACCGGTTCAGGAAGTATTTGGCTTTGTATGACAGCATTACAAATAAACAAAAACTGAAATACAGTTACGGTCCTTCATATTGGCAAAACGAACTGATTAATGTACCTCTTCTGCATTACTGCGGAATTACAGGGTGGGGCGCAACTGTGGGAATGTGCGATAACGGTTTTAACTGGAGAAAACAGGAAGCGCTTAAAACAAGAAAAGTACTGGGTGAATACGACTGGATATTTAAAGATGATACAGCATCGTATCAAACACCTCCTAACCAGTTTCCCGGAGATATATATGACCAGGACGGGCACGGTACTATGACTATGTCAACTCTAGGCGGTTTCTACCCGGGAAAGCTAATCGGTCCGGGCTTTGATGCTGAGTTTTACCTAAGCAAAACCGAAGATGACAGGAGTGAAACTCCCGTAGAAGAAGATTATTGGCTTGAAGCAGCTGAGTGGATGGAATCGCAGGGGGTCGATGTAATTTCAAGTTCATTAATTTACAAGCCGTTTGACCCGCCAAATGATGATTATGAATATAAAGATATGAACGGTAAGACTACAGTAATTGCCAGAGCAGCCGATTATGCTGTTCATCTTGGTGTGGTTGTCTGCAACTCGATGGGTAATGAGACGCCAGACTAAAATTCCCAGCATTGTTTCGCCGCCGGATGGCGATTCGGTTATTTCTGTCGGAGCAGTAGACAGCACCGGAAGGATAGCTTATTTCAGCTCAAATGGTCCTACTTCGGACGGCAGAATGAAACCTGATGTAGTTGCTATGGGAGTTAACGTGATATGTGGCGGTTACATTTTCAGATACAGGAAATGATACAACATTTACTTATGCTGACGGAACTTCATTTTCATGCCCTTTAACCGCCGGAGTTTGCGCATTAATTCTTTCAGCTCATCCTGAGCTTACCCCAATGCAGGTAAGAGAAGCATTGAGAATGACTGCTAACAATAAAGATAATCCTAACAATGTTTACGGCTGGGGACTGATTAACGCTTACGATGCAGCGTTATACTGGGGCATGGCAATGAGCAATAAACCGGAAGTAAATGTTACGGGAGATATTGCTGAAGTTTCAATCTATGTACTTTCAAAAAATACTATTGACGAAAATAATGTTAAAGTATATTACTCGCAGGATGACGAGAGTACATTCTCCGAAGCAAAACTGGACTTGGTCGAAAAGCTTGATAACACAAATTCGGGAAAGTACAGCGCAGAATTAATGCTTAATAAAGGTATTACAAATTTGAAGCTTTATTTTACATCATCCGATACAGAAAAGAATTTATCATGGCCATACGGTTCGCCTGAAAAATTCTTTATATTTAATACATTAACAAATCAAATAGAAATTTACTGATTGCTTACAACTAAAAAAGAATCCGAAAAAGCTATACTTGTCTGCACAACAATTCCCAAAACGGGAAGTATGCGGTCAACTAAGCAAAAAACATATAAAGAGCATCTTGAAGAGCTTGAGTTTCTTGCTGAAACTGCAGGCGCGGAAGTTGTAGGCAAGTTTTACCAGGAGCGGGACAAGATTGACAGCAAATATTTTATTGGAAAAGGCAAATCGGAAGAAATAGCCTCAAGAGCCGAAGAAGAGGAAGTTGATTTGGTGATTTTTGAAAACACGCTTTCACCAACGCAAATCAGAAACCTGGAGAAGACGATAAAATGCAAAGTAATTGATAAACCTGCTTTGATTTTGGATATATTTGCTTCCAATGCAAGAACAGCAGAAGCTAAAACTCAGGTTGAATTAGCTCAATTGCAGTATTTGCTTCCGAGACTAACACGACAGTGGACTCACTTATCAAAACAATACGGAGGTATCGGAACAAAAGGTCCCGGTGAAACACAGATTGAAACAGACAGAAGGTTAATTAATACAAGAATTGCGGTTTTAAAAGACAAGCTGAAAAAAATAGAAGAGCAGAGAAAAACCCAGCGCCAGCAAAGAGGGCACTTCATCAGGATAGCGCTTGTTGGATATACAAATGCTGGAAAATCAACATTACTGAACATTCTTACCGATGCCGACGTTTATGTTGAAGATAAATTGTTTGCAACGCTTGATACATCAACACAGGGTATCTGAAAAAAATTAACCAGAAACGTATACCTCATGCTGTACTCATTTCAGATACAGTAGGATTTATAAGAAATTTACCGCATGATTTAATTGAGTCATTTAAAAGCACACTTGCAGAAGTGATTGAATCAGATATTTTGATACATGTTATTGATGTATCATCGGACAGCTTCGAAGAGCAAATAAAAGTCGTGGAAGAAACTCTGGCAGAACTTTACAAGGAATACAAGCCTATCGTAATGGTATTTAACAAGGTTGACCTGCTGGCAGATGAAGCAAAAAGAGAATTTATTTCCGAACTGAGAACCCGTTATCCGGGAGCAGTTCTTATTTCAGCGCAAAAAGGAATTAACCTCACGGCGCTCGAAGAAAAATTAATTGATGTAATAAATAAAGAGCTTTCTGAAACTGAAATCCGAATACCGATTAAAAATGATGATGCTTACAAATTTGTAAATAAGCTTCATAAAGAAGTTGAAATTATTGAAACTAAGTATTTAACAAAATCCATCAAGCTCAAAATCAGGGCTTCGAGAGCGGATATTGACAGGATTCAAAAATCATTGCTGCAGAACTCAAAATCGAGAAAGGAAAAGGTGGTATAGATATGTCAACCAATTACAAAGGGGTAGATTATTATAATCTCGATGACCTTCTTTCGGAAGAAGAAAAAATGATAAGGCAGACCGTAAGAGAGTTTGTGAATGAAGAAGTTTTACCGATAATTGAGCATCATAACCAGGCAATGACATTTCCCTAAGCATTTAATTCCCAAAATGGCGGAGCTTGGGATGTTCGGTCGCCACACTGCCGGAAGAATACGGCGGTATGGGAATAAACAATGTTGCTTACGGCTTAATGATGGCAGAGCTTGAACGCGGTGATTCGGGAATCAGAAGCTTTGCTTCAGTACAGTCAGACTTTGGTAATGTATCCTATTTTCGCTTTCGGAAGCGAGGAACAGAAAAAGAAATGGCTTCCCGCAATGGCTAAAGGGCGAAAAAATCGGATGTTTCGGATTGACGGAACCCGATTACGGTTCGAATCCCGGCGGAATGATTACCAATGCAAAAAAAACTAAGGGAGGTTACATACTTAACGGCGCAAAGATGTGGATTACAAATTCACCAATCGCTGATGTTGCAGTTGTATGGGCAAAGCTGGAGGGTGTTGTAAAAGGATTTTTAGTAGAGAGGGGATTTAAAGGATTTGAAACACCTGAAATGAAAGGCAAACTCTCACTAAGAGCATCGATTACAGGTGAAATAATATTACAGGATGTTTTTGTGCCGGACGAAAATTTATTACCGAAAACAGAAGGATTGAAGAATCCTTTAATGTGTCTTAATCAGGCGCGTTACGGTATTGCATGGGGAGTGCTTGGCGCGGCAATGGAGTGTTATGCAACAGCGCTCGAATATTCATTATCGCGTATACAGTTTGATAAGCCGATAGCATCGTACCAGATTACACAGGAAAAGCTGGTATGGATGCTGAATGAGATTACAAAAGGCCAGCTCTTGTGCTACCACATGGGAAGAATGAAAGATAATGGAACCATGAAACACGTTCATGTTTCAATGGCTAAACGCAATAACTGCGAAATGGCGTTAACGGTTTGCCGCATGGCAAGAGAAATTCTCGGCGCAAACGGAATACTTGATGAATACCCGGTAATGCGGCACGCAAATAATCTTGAATCGGTAAAAACCTATGAAGGCACTCACGAAATGCACACGCTGATAATCGGCGAGGATATTACAGGTATACCTGCGTATAGAGTTGACGGGAAGTAAAATCCCCGGCCCTGTCACTCTGAACTTATTACAGTGTCTTATTGAATTAGATGCTGAAACAAGTTCAGCATGACAAATGATTTTACAAGAGTTTTAAATTTGATATTATAATATTATATTTGTCCCGAAAGGTGATGGAGTTCACCTAAAAAGCTCTGAATAAAATTAGAGATGATGACTCCTGCTGAATATGGTTAGCAGGAGTTTTTTTATAAATTAATTCATATTTTATGATTCATATATTATATATTGGCGCGGGAGGATTCCTAGGTTCGGTTTCAAGGTATCTTGTTTCTAAATACCTTAATAACTTTATTCCCTCATTGCCTCTTGGTACATTGGTTGTAAACGTTACAGGCAGCTTTTTGCTGGGTTTTATTATCTACGGAACAATGTTCGGCAAGAATATACCGGCGGATTTAAGAGACCTGCTTACTATCGGGTTTATTGGCGCATTTACTACAATGTCAACCTTCAGTTATGAGACGTTCAGATTAATGGAATTGAATGAGCTTATGTTTATGACACTGAATATTATTTTAAATGTATTATTATCTTTGATTGCTGTTTATTTCGGCAAAGAACTTGCAGTAATTTTAACAAAGTAAAAGAATGAAAAAAGAAACCACAGCGGTATTATTAAGAATATTTATTGGTGAAAGCGATAAACATAAAGGTAAAAATCTTTACCAGTACCTGGTAGAATATCTCAGGGCGAACCATTATTCCGGTGTTACAGTTTTACGAGGATTAACGGGATTCGGTAAAGCAAGCAAGATACATTCTTCCGATTTACTTGCGCTATCATCTGACCTTCCTATAGTTATAGAAATTGTTGATGTTCCTGAAAAAATAGAAGAGCTTAAAAAGGTGTTTGATGAAACTGATATGATAGGCAGCGCTCTTATAACAGAAGAGAAGGTAAAGATAATTAAATATGGAGAAGAAAATTAACCAAATTTAATATGAATAACAAAAACATGAAAAAGGCGCAATGCCAGGTTTCAAAAAAAGAATTGCCTCTGAGAAACCTTGTGCCGTTAATCTCAATCAGTGAGCCTATTGTTGAACTGATTAAAAAGGACTGTCCCGACATAGATATGAACGGGTACGTATCATTCGATGAATTAAGAAAATACAGAAGCCTTTATATGAAATCGATGCTGCAAGATGAAAAAGGTGAGGTATCAAAACTCGATGAAGAAGTACTTGAGAGTATAAAGAATTCAGAAATTCTTTCCAAAAACGTAGACCGTGAATTTGATGAAAAGCTGAAATTCAGTGACCGCATGGCAGACAAGCTTGCTTCAATAGGCGGCAGCTGGGGATTTATACTTGCGTTTTTCGGGCTTATTGTTACCTGGATGATAATAAACAGCATAATCTTACTTAATAAATCTTTTGACCCGTATCCATATATATTTCTTAATCTTGTATTATCATGTATAGCCGCAATCCAGGCGCCTGCGATTATGATGAGCCAGAACCGGCAGGAACAGAAAGACCGGCTCAGGGCACAGAATGATTACCAGGTAAACCTGAAAGCAGAGCTTGAAATCCGCCAGCTTCATGAAAAGATTGACCATTTATTAATCCACCAGGGAGAAAGACTTCTTGAAATCCAGCAGGTACAGATGGAATTCCTGAATGATATACTTGAACACGTTAAAAAATAAGAAATAACGCCAGCCGGGATACTCATTAATCCTGAATTAAATAGATTAGTTCCTGAATATTTTATGTATCACTTGACAAACGGTTTTCTTTATCGTATATTTACGATATACGAAAGGATAAATCAATGGCTGTCAATAAAAAAGAAGAATTCACCAAAACTGAGAATAGGGTAGCTGATTTTGCCAAGGCTCTTTCTCATCCCGCGCGGATTTCTATTCTTAAAACGCTTGCTGAAAAAAACACCTGTATCTGCGGGCAGATTGTCGAAGTACTGCCGCTATCGCAATCTACAGTTTCACAGCATTTAAAAGAATTAAAGAAAGCAGGGCTTATAGAAGGTGAAATAGACGGTCCCTCTTCGTGCTATTTTATTAATTGGGAAAATCTTTTCAAAGAATTTTCTTCAATGCAGAAACTTATCGAATATCTTAAGGAAAAAGGAAAATCATATAACTGCTGTTAAAAATAATATTATTATTGAAAGGAAAATAATAATGAATAAATCAGATGAAACAAAAGAAATTGTAAAAGAGAAATACGGTGAGATTGCCAAACAATCATTGAAAAGTGAAAAATCATCTTGCTGCGGAGAAACCTCTTCTTGCTGCAGCGGTGATACAGTCGATTATACTGCATTCTCGCTTGATTATACAAAACTCAAGGGTTACAATCCCGATGCTGACCTGAATTTAGGATGCGGTATACCAACTGAGTTTGCGCAAATAAAAGAAGGTGATACTGTTATTGACCTTGGCTCCGGCGCAGGGAATGATGTTTTTGTAGCCCGTGCTATTACAGGCGAAAAAGGAAAAGTATTAGGAATTGATTTTACAGATGAAATGATTTCGAAAGCCCGTAAAAATAATGATAAGCTGGGTTTCAATAATGTAGAATTCAGATACGGCGATATAGAAAATCTTCCTGTAACTGATAACTATTCTAATGTAATTATTAGCAATTGTGTACTTAATCTTGTACCTGATAAAAAGAAAGCATTTGCTGAGATATACAGAGTTCTTAAGCCGGGAGGGCATTTTTCTGTTTCAGATATAGTTGTATCGGGAGAGCTGCCTGCAAAAATCAGGTCAGCTGCAGAAATGTATGCCGGATGCATCGGCGGAGCCATAAAAAAAGAAGAGTATCTTTCATTGATAAAAGAAAGCGGATTTGAAAATATAACAGTTCAGAAAGAGAAGGCATTTACTTTAAGTGATGATGTTCTGCTCCGGTATTTAACTAAAAATGAACTGGCTGATTTCAGGGTATCGGGTTTAAATATCCTCAGTGTCAATGTTTATGCTGATAAGCCTGCAGTTAATAAAAATTAATACTAAATGCTGTTAAATGATGACATCCCCCAACCCCTCTCCTAAAAGGAGAGGGGTTTTCTTTTTAATAAAAGTAATTTCATTTGTTTTTAATATATTGTTTATTATATTTCGTTAAACGACGAAATGAAAAAACTGGATAAACAGGCAGATATATTTAAAGCGCTTTCGGATAAAAGCAGGCTCCGCATATTGAAAATGCTTCAGATTAAGCAATTATGTGTATGCGAAATTACCGATATACTTCAATTAGCTACCTCAACGGTCTCAAATCATTTAAGTATTCTCAGAGATGCCGGCTTAATTATAGATGAAAAAGATAAAAAGTGGATTAATTACCGGGTAGTATCAAATCCTTCTGACCCGGCAGTTGCTTCGGCTCTAATGTCATTGCACTTACTTCTTGAAGATGATGAAATGGTGAAAAAAGACAGGGAACAGCTGAAGATTGTTGACAGGGATATACTTTGCGCGAAAACGTAAGGCTTATTGTTTCGTTAATTAGCTAATTGAAAATAATTATTAATTGCAAATGAAGAAATTAAAAATTCTTTTTATCTGCGTTCACAACAGTGCAAGAAGCCAGATGGCAGAAGCATATCTTGAGGCTTTTGCAGGAGGAAAATTCGATGTAGAAAGCGCCGGCTTTGAACCCGGAATATTAAATCCTCTTGTTATTGAAGCTATGAAAGAAGATGGTATAGATATATCGGCTAACAGAACAAAAAGTGTTTTCGAGCTTTATAAGGAAGGCAGAACATACAATTTTGTAATCACAGTCTGTGACCAGGCTGAAAGCGAGAAATGCCCGATTTTTCCGGGAATGGTTACAAAAGTAAACTGGAGTTTTCCTGACCCGTCTAAGCTTCAGGGTTCAGACGAGGAAAAAATGGTGCGTGTCAGGGAAATTAGGGATTCAATAAAAAATAAAATCAATCAATTTATAGAAATAATGAATGTGGAGAATTAATAAAATGCTTACAATCAGAGTACTGGGGTCGGGATGCCCGACTTGCAATGAACTTGAAAGAATGGTAATTAACATACTTGCAGAAGAAAATATAGATGCTGATTACCAGAAAATTACCGATATAAAGAAATTTGCTGAATACGGCGTTATGCAGACTCCCGCTTTAATTATTAACGGAAAAATAATATCCAAAGGCAAGCTGCCGGCCAAGACAACACTTGCTCACTGGATTAAGCAATATGTTTCT
Source organism: Ignavibacteriota bacterium (assembly GCA_963742955.1). GTDB lineage: Bacteria > Bacteroidota > Ignavibacteria > Tepidaquicellales > OLB5 > CAVUOA01. The sequence continues at coordinate 260,129 of CAVUOA010000009.1, forward strand.
GAACAGGTTTAGTTACTGAAGGAGCTGTTTTAAAATGAAAACTTTGACTCTTAAACAGAGCCGTTTTGATACAAGATATATACTGCCTTTATTACTACTGATATTATGGCTTTTAATATATTTTAATCTGGAGCAGTGGGTAAATGTTTTAGTTGATGGAGTATTGAAGCTTGAATCGGGCACACAACTTACCGAAGCTGTAAGATTCTTCTTTTTTGAAGTTCCCAAAGTTATTTTACTGCTTACACTCATAGTATTTTTTGTGGGAATAATAAGGACATTCTTTTCACCTGAACGTACAAGAAAAGTACTTGAGAAAAAATCATTACTCTTCGGTAACATACTTGCGAGCTCTCTTGGTATTGTAACACCGTTCTGCTCATGTTCAGCAGTCCCTTTGTTTATAGGTTTCGTTGAAGCAGGTGTACCGCTTGGTGTAACCTTTTCTTTCCTTATTGCAGCTCCGATGATAAATGAAGTGGCAGTTGTTTTGTTGTTTTCTTTCTTCGGTTGGCATACTGCTTTGTTATACGTTGGCACAGGATTAGTTATTGCAATAATATCCGGTTTCACAATTGGTAAGCTAAGGCTTGAAAAATATGTTGAAGAATGGGTATATGAAATTAAGGCTGTGAATTCTTCTATGATTGAAGAGAAACCTGTGTTTGCAGACAGAATCGAACAGGGATTTACAGCAGTAAAAGATATTGTTTCAAAAGTGTGGATTTATATTGTAATAGGTATTGCAGTTGGCGCATGGATTCACGGCTATGTGCCCGAAAACTTCATGGCGGGAATTATGGGTAAATCAGCATGGTGGTCGGTTCCACTTTCTGTTCTCATCGGGATACCTATGTATTCAAATGCTGCAGGGATAATTCCGATTATGCAGGCACTGCTGGAAAAAGGTGCTTCTTTGGGTACAACTCTGGCTTTTGTAATGTCCGTTATAGGGCTTTCACTGCCTGAAGCAATTATTCTGAAGAAAGTCCTTAAGCTCCCGTTGATAATAATATTTATAGCAGTTGTGGGATGCGGTATAATGATTGTCGGTTTCCTGTTTAATCTTATTTATTAATTAGTGAGTACAATAACCAAACGGCTTAAATTTCTTGACAGGTATTTAACTCTGTGGATATTTCTTGTAATGTTCACAGCAGTGATTATTGGTTATTTCTTTCCCGGTATTGTTGGTTTTTGGAATACTTTCCATTCAGGTACAACAAATATTCCCATCGCAATCGGTTTAATCTTAATGATGTACCCGCCTCTTGCGAAAGTTAAATACGAAGAGCTTGGCGATGTATTCAAAAATATTAAGATACTTGCTTTGTCACTTGTCCAAAACTGGGTTATTGGACCAATTCTAATGTTTGCTCTTGCCGTAATTTTACTTCCGGATTACCCTGAGTATATGGCAGGACTTATAATGATAGGTCTTGCGCGATGCATTGCAATGGTTATTGTATGGAACGAGCTTGCTAAAGGCGATTCTGAATATGCAGCAGGATTGGTAGCTTTTAATTCAATATTTCAGGTTTTGTTTTTCTCTGTATATGCTTATGTTTTTATTACAGTGCTGCCATCATGGCTTGGTTTAAGCTCGTTTAAAGTAGATATAACTATTGGTCAGATTGCTGAAAGCGTATTTATCTATCTTGGTATCCCATTCCTGGCGGGATTAATAACACGGTACTCATTAATTAAGCTTAAAGGTAAAGATTGGTATAACAGGAAATTTATTCCAAAAATAAGTCCTTTAACTCTTTTTGCATTGCTGTTTACCATATTTGTTATGTTTTCATTAAAAGGTGAGTACATTGTAAAAATTCCGCTTGATGTTGTTAGAATTGCTATTCCGCTTGTGCTGTATTTTGTAATTATGTTTTTTGTTTCATTTTATTTAGGAAGGAAAATAGGAGCTGATTATCCGAAGACGGCAACTTTATCTTTCACTGCCGCAAGCAATAATTTCGAGCTTGCAATAGCTGTTGCAGTGGCAGTATTTGGTATAAATTCCGGTGAAGCATTTGCAGCTGTTATTGGTCCATTGGTCGAAGTGCCTGTTTTAATCAGTCTTGTTAATGTGGCGCTATGGCTGCAAAAAAAATATTTTAAAGACTCTAAAGTACCGGCATAGTTCTGTTTTTTCAGGGTAAGCCGGCTGATGTATTTTATTAAGTAACTGGTGTAAATATGAAAAGAAATTTAATCCAAATTGGAATTTTAACGGCTGTTCTGACATTCTTATTGTTTTCCTGCGGAAAGAAAAATCAGGAATCCTCCTCAACAATGGATACCATAAAAACCGATGTGATAAGTAAAGAGTGATACCTCATCATTAACGAATAATGATAACCTGCCGGCTAAAAACGAGGAGGCTGATACAATCCTTTCACAAAAGCCTAAAAACAGAAAAGATACTTCCAAATCTATTCCAGGAGAAAAAAGATAATATCAAAGTAATTGCTTATTATTTTCATCCTACTGCACGCTGTCCTTCATGCATTAATATAGAAAATTTTACACAAGAAGTAATAAATACCGAATTCAGAAATGAAAACAAACAGGGGTTATTACGCTTTACACAACTGAACATTGAAGATTCTGTTAATGAACACTACATAGATGATTATAAGCTGGAATTTAGCTCTGTAATACTTGCAAAGTTTGTAAATAATAAGCAGGTTGAATGGAAAAACCTTGAACATGTATGGAAGTATTCCGGTGACAAAGAAAGTTTTTTTAAATACATGAAAATTGAGATAAAAGATTTCTTAAAAGAAAAAGACGGAGAACTATAATGGTTAATATAAAAATATTAGGTGTCGGCTGTCCTAAAGTGCCGCAGGCTTGAAGAAAAAGTAAGAGAAGTTGTTTCCGAAAATAATATTCATGCCGAAGTCGAAAAAGTTACCGATATAAACGATATGATGAAGTATAATATTATGATGACACCTGGCTTGGTTATCAATGAAAAACTAAAATCAACCGGTAACATTCCAAAAGATGAACAAATTCTCAACTGGATAAAAGAAGAAGCAGTATGAAAAAGAACATTTTTCCTATAATTATTATACTTATCGGACTCTTGTTTCTTTCATGCAGTAAGAAAACCGAGCAATCAAGCTCCGATGATATAAAAGATTCGGGCTCAAAAGCCAAAATAACATTCATTGAGCTTGGTTCGGTAAACTGCATTCCCTGCAAGCAAATGCAGCCTGTAATGAAATCAGTCGAAGCCAAATACGGCGGACAGGTAAAGGTTATTTTCTACGATGTTTGGAAAGACAGCAAACCGGCGAAACAATACGGGATAAATCTCATTCCTACACAGGTATTTCTTGATGAAAACGGAACGGAAATCATGAGGCATGAAGGATTCTTTGCCGAAGAAGAAATTGATAAATTTTTAAATGACCGCGGCTTGACTATAGTTAATTGATAAGTGTATGATAAACGAGTTATTCACCTGGCTGAATAGCCTGCTTTCAGGTAATATTACGATTGCACTAATCGGTTCATTCTTATGGGGTGCCTTAAGCATATTGCTTAGTCCTTGTCATTTATCTACAATTCCTCTTGTAATTGGTTACATTTCCGGGTCAAATATAAATGTAAAAAGGGCATTCAATATTTCATTAGTATTTGCAGCCGGTGTATTATTAACCATTGCTGTAATTGGACTTCTTACTGCTTCAATGGGGCGAATTTTAGGTGATATAGGCTCTGCAGCAAATTATATTATTCCAGTTGTACTTGTGGTATCAGGACTTTTTCTTCTGGATATTTTAAAAATAAAATCATTTGGGATAAACACACAAAACTACAATCCTGGCGGATATTGGAAGATATTTTTGCTTGGTGTAATAATCGGTATTGGGCTCGGACCATGCACATTTGCCTTTATGGCGCCTGTATTAGGCATAGTTTTCGGGATTGCATCGAAACAATTGTTGGTTTCCGGCAGCATTGCTTTTATTCTTTGCCATAGGGCATGGAACTGTGATTATTGCAGCAGGTGTGTTTTCAAAAAAAGTGCAGATTTACCTAAATTGGAATGAAGATTCAAAAGTAATTAGAATAATCAAAAAAGTCTGCGGTGTTTTCTTAATTCTTTTTTCAGTTTATTTAGCCGCAGACATTTTTTAGTGTATAATTCCTCCTATTTCACCTTTCATTTATTCAAATTTAATACTACTTTTCCAATTATAATAATTTATAAGACTATTTGAATCATCTCAAAACTGTCAAGCTTGTAGCTGACATAGCCCTTTTCTTCGATAACAAAGTCCTGCTCGTTAAGTATAAAGACAAAAATAAGTATGACCATCAATCAGGCTGGTTTTTACCCGATGATTACATTGCTGAAGGGGAGCATCCTGAAGATTCAGCATCAAGAATACTCAATGAACAGCTGGCATTGGATAACCATAATCCTGAATTTGATCATTTTGAGTCATTTATAGGCAATGATAACAGCTGGCATCTTATTATGCATTTTAAGATTTATCTTGATTCCGAACCTAAATTGATTCCAATGGAAGATATTGAAAAATTTGAATGGTTTGATATGAAATTACTCCCTAACGATTCTGAAATTGCTCATCATGGGTGGGCAAAATTCACTATTAAGGAGATTTCAAACAGGAAAGTATAGTCCCTATTTACTATGTTATTATTTTAAATATAACTATTATATAAATATAATAATTAACTATTATTAATAAAGTAATGTATAGATGGTTTATCCGCCAATCTTTTCTCAATCCAGCCTTATTTGTAACCGTATTTATTTTTTTAATGTTTTATCCAAACATAACATATAATCAAGAATCAAAATTTAATTCAATGACAAATTGGAAAATTGAGCCCTCTTTTAAGTATGATGCACTATGTTTTTTGAATATTCTGACAGCCGATACATTTTATTTGGACTATTATCAGAAGGATTATGATAAATTTAAACCATTAATTGTTCCGGAAGCTGATAAATCCTTAAAAAACCTCAAAAAAGTACTAAAAGATGAGAACGGGAGGATAATATCGGCTTACCTTTGCCTTTATTTCTCTGCTGTTGAAGATTCTACTTTGACGCAAATGCTCAATACGCTTGATGATACCGGGAAACTGAAAGAAAATTTTGAAAAAACTCCATATTATGATGAAGATAGCTGGAAACTGTTTGAATCTGTTAATGGTGACCTGAGAACCATTCTGGAATTTCTGCAGGCAATTAATTTTGAAGAATATTGGAAAGAAAATATTTTACCAATCGTTCAGAAGAAAATTGATGAAATTGAACCGGATTTGCCCAAATATGATGTTATAAAAGAAAATGAAGAATTTCTGGGTTTTACGCTGCCTTCAAACGAAATTACAGTGTACATGCTTTACTATTCACAGCCCCACGGGATAAAAATTACAGGCACCCGTTTTCTTACCGATATTGCATGGCCGTTTAAAATTGTTATCAGAACTGCAGCGCATGAAATGATGCATCCGCCTTATGATTTTAATAATAACGAAAAGCTCAGAAATGCAATTAAATCGCTTGGAAAAGATGAATTTTTGATGGATAAGGTTAAAAATCACAATCCATCATTCGGGTACAACTCGCTTGATGGTTTAATGGAAGAAGATTGTGTTCAGGCGCTTGACCAGATGATAAGCGAGAAATTCGGAATTGCATGGGATGCGCATGAACGGTGGAAAACGAATGATGACGGGATACATGTATTTGCAGTAGCACTTTATCAGGCGATGAAAGAAGAGAACTATAACAGTAAAAATGAAGTGTTTGCCGATTTCCTTGTGAGGATGATTAATTCCGGAAAGCTTGGCGCGGGGACAATTAAAAGCTGGCACAATAAGTTTTACTCAGAGAAATAAAAAAAATAAAAATGAAATACGATAAAATTCTTGTTAAACCCGGCACAAAGGTTGATTTGAAAGAATATGACACAGCATATACGGGAGATTTCAAAGATAAAGAGAGCGCTAAAGAGAAACTAAATAGTGATATAGGAAGACTCTGTGATTTACAGTACAAGCTTTATGCAAGCAATGCATACTCATTGCTTATTGTATTCCAGGCGCTGGATGCTGCAGGTAAAGACGGAACAATAAACATGTTATGAGCGGAGCAAATCCGCAGGGATGCATTGTTACCAGCTTCAAGGAGCCTTCGCGTGAAGAGCTTGAACATGACTTCCTATGGAGATGTGTTGAACACCTGCCGGAAAAAGGCAGTATCGGTATTTTCAACCGTTCGTATTACGAAGAAGTTCTGGTAACGAGAGTCCATCCCGAGTATATACTGAATCAAAAGCTCCCCGGAATTAGAAAGGTTGATGATGTTACCGATAAGCTTTGGCAGAAGAGATTTAAGCAAATCAACAACTTCGAAAAACACCTTTCAGATAACGGTACTGTAATTCTTAAATTCTTTCTTCACATTTCAAAGGAAGAACAAAAAAAACGTTTCCTGAAACGAATTGATGACCCCAACAGGAACTGGAAATTTTCTATGAACGATATTCATGAGCGAAAATACTGGAAGGATTACCAATCAGCTTACGAAGATACTCTCAACAATACATCAACCGATTATGCTCCCTGGTACATTATTCCCGCTGACCATAAATGGTTTATGAGAACAGCAGTGGGGGATATCATTGTTAAAACCCTCGGTGAGCTGGATTTGAAAATGCCCGAGCTGTCCGAACAGGGCAAAAATGAGCTTTCCGGTGCAAAAAAAGTTCTTGAAGCTGAAGATTCCAGGTAGGTTTAAGTTCTGTGTGATTTCGTGTTAACACCGCGGATTTTTTTGATTAATGATTTTTCTTTTAACAAACTTTCAATTGAAAGGGGAACTCTAACCGACCAGTTTTTACGGCTTCCCGAACCGGGCTGATTTATTCTGTAATCCCATATGTTCATCTTACCAAAGGATTTCTTTTCAAGAAATAAATATTCGTGTATTAATTGAATTGAAAATATTGATGCAGATTTATTTACGGCTTCCAAACATTTTAATTGGAATTGCGGTGAGGATTGTCCCATACTTTTGTTTTTTCCATAAAGATATCTTATGAATTTCTCTTTTTCCCTGAAAGATTCTTCATAAAGTTTGATAATTTCTTTCCCATTATAGGCGTTTAATTTCAGTATATCTAAAAGATTGGTCTTTGTAATATTTTTATTCCAGAAAAGCCTGCCGTGATGTGATTTATTTTTATCAAATAGCCGTTTTAGAACATCTTTTAATTTCTTTCCTTTTATATCGTTTGCTCTGCAATGGTATTCAAATAGTTGTTTATCAATTGTTCCTGCTTCAAACTGCCACCAAAGAGGGAAAAAAGATGAATCATGAGTTGATATAACCGCAGATGAATTTAACCTGTAATTGTTTCCCGAAATGAAATTGTGTTTTTTATCCTTGTTAAATCTCTGAAAATCTATTCCGGGAATTCCGTATTCTTTCAAAGTCCTGTAAGAGCATTCCGGTACGGTTCCTAAATCCTCGCCGCACGGAAGCATCTTAGACGAATTAATCATCACATTTATAATTTTCTTCCCGTGTTTTTCCCATTTTGTTTTTTCAGGCGGGTCAAAGTTCCCTTTTCTTTTACTTTCGCTGCCTTCATCGCTTGTTTCAAATGTCCATAAGCGGAACAGTCCAACTAAATGGTCTATTCTGTACAAATCATAAAAATTTTCGGCATACTTGAGTTTCTCTTTGATATATACATAATTATCTTTTTCAATTATGTTCCAGTTGTAGGGCGGCATACCCCACTTTTGCCCGAAAGCAAAATACATATCCGGCGGCGCGCCTGCAGAGAGATTCAGCTTGAAGTATTTTTGATGTGCCCAGGCATCAGCGCTGTCTCTTGCAGAAAGAAACGGTAAATCACCCATTAACAGTACACCATTATTTTTCGCAAAATCTTTTACATCTTTCATCTGTTCGTAAATCTGCCATTGCAGCCAATATGAAAACATGACTCTATTTTTGATATTACTGTTTTGGTGGTTAATTGACTTATTTTTCCATTCTTCCCACGGTTTTCCTGAATTGTTTTCTTTCAAAATCTTGAATACTGCATAATCTTTAAGCCAGTATTTATTTTCTTTTATATACTTTTGAAATTCTTTAGTGGAAGGTGTTTCTTTGGAATATATTTTCCATAAAAGTTTGAGCTTTTCGTGTTTAATATTATAATCGACTCTCCGTTTATCGGAAGCGAATTGCTTTTTTAGTGAGTTTATACTAGCTTTATATTTATCTGGGTCAACGCCGTTTAATTCATTCAGCCTTAAATACATCGGTTCAATGGCAAACGAACTTATTGCATTATATGGTGCAAAATCGTTTCCTGTTTCGTTCAGCGGGAGAAGCTGGATAATACTCATGCCTGTTTTAACACACCATTCAATTATCATTTTTAAATCGGGAAATTCACCAATTCCTATACTATCATGTGAATAAACTGAAAACAGAGGAACAACAACTCCGCTCCGGCGATGTATTCCTATCTTTTGCCATATTTTTCCTGCACGGGTATGAAGAAATCTGTTATATTTGGATTTCTTAATCACAATTTCTTTTTAGCAAGTTTCTTTGCGGGAATAACGAGTTTTTCATAAACACCTTTGCCTGTTTTATATGTTTTTACATTGCTCTCGGCAAGCTCAAGCAGTTTTTTGAATTTTCTCTCAAGTGATTTGCCCGTTACTTCCTTTGCCAAATCAATTGCCTTTGAAGCATACTGCAGAACCTGAACCGCTTCCAGTCCTGATATTTCCGAGAAAAACCATCCGCAGCTTGTAAAGCAGAACATTGAATACTTCTGCATTTCAAGAAGTGTGTAACATTTATCTATTTCTTTATTTGATAATATTTTATTTGCATTATCACTAAAGAACTTCATCACGGTTTGTTCGTTTTTGTTAAGAATCAAATCTATATAATCATTTCTTGCCTGCCATACATCTTTAAAATATTTGCTTCCTTCTTTTTCGTATAAAGTAATCAGTTCATCCCTAAGCCAGTTCATTGCATTTCTCAGCGGTGCACGCCACCGTTGATGCCATCCGCCTCCTCCGCCGCATCCGCAGTCTGATTTCCACCGTTCAACCCCGTGGGGACAGCTCCATGAAGTTCCTTCACCGTTTGTGCCCTCTTTGATTTCAACTTCATGTGTAGGGGAGTGATTTTCGAGATATTCGCCATAGTTTACTATTTTAAGGTTGTTTGCGGGGGCCAGCACTGTGAGAAAATAAGCGAGTGTTCGCTCGGCAAATTTTTTGTGATGACCGAAAGTCTCACCATCAGTTGCTACGCTCACAAGAGGATTTTCAACTGAATCAGCAGGAACCGCATGGATTATTTTGTTTAACAGGTTTGCAGAGCTTTCAAGTACATCGTCAAATGCAACTGCTTTTGAAACGGGACCATCATAAAAGAAAATAACGATTGACTTTTCTTTATTGGTTCTTGAAAAACAACGGTATGGTATTTTTGGGTCAATATTCGCATTGGAAACATCTATCCACTCTTCATCTCCGATTTTTCTTGTTCTCTCAGCCTGGCTTACATCGAGTATAATGTATTTAATTCCTTCATCAATCAGAACTTCAAGCGTATCCCAGTTACAAGCCGTTTCAGGCAGCCAGATACTTTCTGATTTTCTGCCGAAATGATACTCAAAATCTTTTAATCCCCATTTAATCTGGGTAATTTTATCATTTTTGTTTGCCAGGGGCATAATAATGTGGTTGTACGCCATTGCGATGGCATTGCCGTGATTGTTATGAAGGAAAATACTCTGCTCATCAGCTTCGATTATTTCCTTATATGTCTCGGGATGTTTTGTTTTTATCCAGTTAAGAAGTGTGGGACCGAAGTTGAAGTTGATATATTGATAATTATCAACTTCCGCTACTTCCTCGCCTTTATCATTAATAATCTGCGCATGTGCATTAGGCTTATAGCACTCGTTATAAATACGCTCGTTCCAGTCGTGGTAGGGGGCCGCGCTCGGCTGTTTTTCAATTTCACCGGTCCAGGGATTTTCCCTTGGCGGCTGATAAAAATGTCCGTGTATGCAAATGTTAATCAAATAGTTAAGTAGTAAGATAGTTAAACGGTAAAATACAATATTTATAAATCATCGGAAGCATAAATCTATATACAGAAATACAAATATGGTAGGGAAAAATAATAAGGTTTATTTTTTTGTTTTCTTCTTTTTTGGCGGGCTTTTTTTTATGTATTCTATTCCGGTTTCAATCCATTTCATTAATTGCTTATCTGTTTTGATGCCGTTACGTTCAATATACAGAAAACCCCGCATGGGTCTTCCTGCAAAATCCATAATTCTTGCATGCGGCTTTTTGAGGTAATTTTCAAAATCACCGGCCGGAACACGGACTATAAGCTCGTTTTTTATAATCCCGCAGAACATTTTGTCTTTCAGAATATATGCAATTCCGCCGAACATTTTCTTTTCTACAACGCCTTTATGCGGTTTAAGAAGGTTTGTGATTCTTTGAGCAAGTTTTTCGTCGTATGCCATATTATTTTGGTCTTCTTTTTACCGGAGAAATTGATTTTGTTATTGAAGCTCCTTTGAGAACCTGTTTGCCTTCCTCTAATTCCGCGAGTGAATTTTTATATGCTTCCTTCAGCATTTTCTTTATATATGCTTTTGGGAATGTTTTTATATCCACTGTAATATGTCTAACCTGCCTGCCTGTTCCTTTAAATAAATGTTCGGGGTCAGCAATTTCGTAATATTTGTTAAAACCGAAATTCACATGCTTTGTATAAACAGCAACATGGCAGAAAACGTCCCTGGCTCTGTCTGATGTTGAAAGGCCGAATGCAAGCGCATTGTAATTATCATAAATAAGCTCATTGCACCCGGGAAACGAATCCCACATGAAATCATGCAGCCATAGGGCTGTCTTCTGAACATCCTTCGGGAAAGGTTTAAGAAATTTTTTTAAATCCTTTGTGTCTGATTTGGACATGAATTAATTCTCCCATTTAAACACAACCACTGCTAATGGCGGCAGTGTAATTTTGATTGAGTTTTCCCACTGGTTGCTCCGCTCACGCTTTGACTGAACTCCGCCGAGATTGCCTTTCCCGCTGCCGCCGTAAATTTCGGCATCGCTGTTAAGTATTTCTTTATAAAACCCGGGTTTCGGTACGCCGAAACCGTAATCATCCCTCGGAACAGGCGTCATATTAAAAGCAAATACAAGTATTTCATTAGTGTCTTCCGATACACGGTAAAAAGCAAGTATGCTGCTTACCGCATCAGAAAAATCAATCCACACAAATCCCTTATGGTCAAAATCAACTTCAAACAATGCCCGGTTTTCTGCATAGATACTGTTAATATCCTTCATGTACAGGTTAAACTTTTTATTTAATTCTATATCAAGCACGTTCCAGTCAAGCTCTACTTCGCAGTTCCATTCGTTGTACTGACCTATATCGGTAGTCATAAAATTAAGCTTCTTGCCGGGGTGCCCAAACATAAATCCCATGAATGTCCGCGCATTGGCAAATTTTTGCCATGTATCACCGGGCATTTTTTCGATTAATGTTTTTTTGCCGTGTACAACTTCATCATGTGAAATAGGCAGTATAAAATTTTCGCTGAACGCATACCAGAGTGAAAATGTCAGTTTATTCTGGTGATATTTTCTGTGTATAGGTTCTTTTGAGAAATAAACCAGCACATCGTTCATCCAGCCCATATTCCACTTCATATCAAATCCAAGACCCCCGTTTTTAACATCATTTGTAACACCGGGCCATGCAGTCGATTCCTCTGCAATCATATAAGTTCCGGGATGGCGCTGGTGAACAATGTCATTCAAATGTTTAATGAAGTTTAATGCCTCGAGGTTTTCTCTGCCGCCGTAAATGTTTGGTTCCCATTCACCCGGCTCACGAGAGTAATCTAAATACAGCATTGAAGCAACTGCATCTACTCTAAGCCCGTCAGCGTGATATTTTTCAAGCCAGAATAATGCGCTGCCGATTAAAAAGTTCTGTACTTCATTTCTCCCGTAATCAAAAACATATGTGCCCCAGTCTTTGTGGAATCCTTTTTTCGCATTCTGATAAGCATATAGCTGTGTCCCGTCAAAAAATGCAAGCGCATGTTCATCAGAAGGAAAGTGCGCAGGAACCCAATCAAGAATTACCCCGATTCCATTTTGGTGGCAGTAATCTACAAAGAACATAAAATCATCGGGGGTTCCGTAACGGCTGGTAGGAGCGTAATAACTTGTAACCTGGTAGCCCCATGATATATCGAGCGGGTGTTCCATAATGGGGAGAAGCTCAACATGTGTGTAACCCATTTTCTTAACATGGTCAACAATCTCGTACGCCAGCTGTTTATAGCTTTTGAATCCCCATTCATTCTTAAAATCCTTATTGTCATAATCTTTTTTCCATGAGCCGAGATGTACTTCGTAAATCGACATGGGGCATTTCCACGGGCATGTGAGCTTATTTTCAGTGCGCTGCTTTAGCCATTTATCATCATTCCATTTATACTTTTCAATATTTGCAACTATTGAGGCAGTCTTTGGCCTAACTTCTGCTCTCAGGGCATAAGGGTCAATTTTTTGAACATAACTGCTGCTTCCTTTTGGCTTGATAGCAAATTTGTAGAGTGTTCCTTCTTCAATACCCGGAATAAAGCATGACCAAACTCCGCCGTCATTGAGCTTAGTAAGTTCGTTTTTAGAATTGTCCCAGTAATTAAAATCTCCAATTACAGAGACTTTTTCCGCATTTGGCGCCCATACAGAAAAGCGGACACCTTTCACACCGTTTTCTTCCAGCAAATGAGCGCCGAGCTTTTCATAAATTTTGTAATGAGTGCCGTGGGAAAACAGGTAGAGGTCAAAATCCGTTATTAAATCCTGTGTTTTCAGTTCAGTATCCTTCTTTTTTTCTTTGCTTTGAGCCATTAGTTAAAATTGTTATTCTATTATTCCCTTCAAATATATCAATATAAAAATGCTTAAAAAAGTTTACGTTAAAAAAAATGGCTGCAAACAGAGCAGCCATTGTGTATATTCATTAAAATTATTCTATGGATAGCTTAAGATAATCAATCCGTCTGCGCCGTCTGCTACAAAAATCCTGCCGCCGTAGTAAGCTATGTTTCCGGCTATTCCGTTTGTATTATAATAACCAAGCTGCAAGGGACTGGAAGGAACGCCGATTCCGAATGTTTCCACTCCGAAGGTGTAGTCAGCAGTAAATACACTTGACGGGTAATTTACCGCTACGCCGTAATAAGCTGCGCCGGCAGTTGATATGATTCCTGCATACACAGGACTAAACGGATTTGATACGTTAATAACATATAAGCTTGTTGCGTCTGCAACGTAGGCATAGGATCCTGCTACCTGTATGCCGCTTGCTAAACCGGGAGTATCATAACTTGACATAAACTGAGGAAACGATGGATTAGTAACATTAATTATTTCTATGCCAACTGAATTTTCTGCTACGTAAGCAATTCCACCTGTAACATAAATGCCGAGTATTTGGTCAAGCGGTGTTGTATATGTTGAAAGCCTGTTAACTGCTCCGGGAAGGTTAGCAAGACTGTAAACGTACAAGTTTCTGTTATAAGTCCCGATATATAAATTTTTGTTTGCAGCATCAACAAAAGAAGTTAATACCCTGTCATTGGGAAATGACAGTACCGTATCGAGAGTTGGTACTGCAGGACTGGAAACGTTAATTATAACCAATCCGCCTATACCGTCGGAAACAAATGCATAAGGTGTATTATTAATAACTGCAGCTGTAACATCTAAAGCTGAACCGCTTGTATTATAGCTCGAAATTAATGATGGTGTAGATGGATTTGTTGCATTAATAAGCAATAAACCTGTTGTTCCGTCAGCAACAAATGCGTAAGTCAGCGCGTTAACCTGCATAACGCTTATTCCATATGCATAATCGGGAGTATTGTACTGTCCGACAAGAGACATATTGCTTGAATTCCCGGAAGGACTTGTTGAATTATCCTTGCACCCGTTTACTAAAAGAAGCGCTAAAATAGGCAGAAATATTAACTTTATCCTGTAAAAATGCATATTATTTAAATCAATTTATCAATTACAAACAAAGTAATTTATCAATAAAATGAGTGATATTCAAATTAATATTACCTGTATTATGCATATCGAAATAAATTTCGTATTTGAAGAAGATGTAATAAATTAGCATAACCTATCATAAACAGCATGAAAAAAGCTATAATATTTTTTATTTTAAGTTTAATTTTTTCGAATATATTTTTTGCGCAAATTATCCCTCAAGTTTTGGATAAAGCAACCAGGTTTAGAGGATTTACAAAGGAAGATTTTACTGTTCCGCTTGATACAACAGACCAGCCTAATACTAATCAGTGCAAGCTGATTCTTCCTATTGTTTATAACCTAATGACAAATGGATCAAGCTCATTTGATTTTATGGATAGAGTAATGAGCTATAAAGATTTGGAATTGAAAAATTTAATACTTCAGCTTTTTAAAGATATTAATTATTACAGTGAACCGGTAATTAATAGTTATTCATATTCAACTGATATAAATTCACTCGGTGCTATGCTGGTTGAAAGAATTAAACTGGAACATGAACGGGAAAATATGCTGCTGGGTTCTTTCACACCTGAAGAAATTGAATTCCTTCAAAAAAATATAATGACATATTTTGTCAGCAGTGACCCGAATGATTCATCGATGACCGATATTTATAAGCTTAACCAATCACAGGATTCTGCCGATGCCGCAGCAAAAAGAACACTTGACATATTAAGCAAAATTGATAAGGATGAGGTTTTCAGTTATTCAATGGATGATTTCATATTTTATTACGGGCTGTATAAATATCTTGATGAAAATAAAAATTCTTTCGGTTCTGACAAAGATATAATTTATACTTATGATAAAGACGGAATCAGAATTGCCATCGGCGGTAACGGGCATAACTTCTATACAGGGAAATATGATTTAATTATCGACCTTGGCGGCGATGATGAATACAAAATAGACAGCCCGGACAAAAGGGGATTCGTTAACAATTTTAACTGCATAATCGATTTATCCGGTAATGATTTATATTCAACCGTATCTGATTATTCGCTGGCAGCGGGAATGTTCTCTTCAGGATTTATTTTTGATAAAGAAGGTGATGATACTTACAGGGCAGGAAATGTCAGTCTCGGCGCAGGAATAGGCGGCTTAGGGTTAGTGTACGATGAGAGCGGCAATGATATATACGAGGGAACTAATTTTTCAATCGGGGCGGGATTGTTCGGAGTTGGTTTGCTTTGCGATGATTCGGGAAATGATTTCTATATAGCTAATACATTTTCGCAGGGATTCGGAATGACCGAAGGTATCGGCGCAATTTTGGATAGAAAAGGAAATGATACGTACACAATAAGTCCAACTACTGTTGATATCAACCGTTACAATGACCATTATTTATCCATGTGCCAGGGGTACGGGTTTGGGCTTCGTCCCTACTATGCAGGAGGGATAGGTTACATAATCGAAGGTGAAGGCAACGATGTTTACGCGTGCGATATTTTCGGGCAGGCTGGCTCTTACTGGTATTCGCTGGGAGTAATTGCTGATTATTCAGGTCATGATAAATACACGGGATTTCATTATAATCAGGGTTCGGGTATTCATTTTTCAGTTGGTTTGCTGAAGGATTGTGAAGGTTGGGACTACTACAGCTCAAACTGGGTTTCACAGGGATGCGGACATGATTATGGCATTGGGATTTTGTGGGACGTGAAAGGAAATGACCTTTACGCATGTGACGGGCTTTCACAGGGGGCAGGAAGCGCAAACGGAATCGGGATTCTTGTTGATGAAAGCGGAAGAGACGGGTATCTCTCGAAAGATTTTAATACACAAGGTTACGGTCAGCCGCTGAGAAATTACGGAAGTATTGGTATTGTTGCCGATGGTTCGGGTAATGATTTTTATTCTTCATCAGGCAGTGACAGCACGTCAAATTTAAATTCAACATGGGGAATAAGGCTTGATGATAATGCGCCGGAACTGGTGCAGCAAAATCCTTCCGCTGAGTTTAAAATTGAGATTGATACGGCAAAATCATATTCGATTGATGATTTATATTTGTTTGCGCGAACACTTGAAACAAGATTTTCAAAGTTCTCACAGTTCGGATTTGATAAGATGGTGCAGGACAGCGTTAACACTGCAAATTATATGTTCACAAAAGCTGGTTCTGCCGATATAAGAGATGTTGTTTTATACAGAAACCTGAATACTAAAATCGGTTATTCAATAAGTAATTTATTGATTTCGAAGCTAAATGATTACCTGCAAAAAAAAGCTAATTTTAATAATGATGAGCTTGGTTTTATGTGCTACCTTATTGGCGATGCAAAGAATAAAGCAGGGAAGGAAGTTCTGCTTAAAATGACATATAATGATAATTACAGAGTGCGTTCATCCGCAATCAATGCGCTTGCAAAGCTTGATTTAAAAGAGAACAATGAGTTTAACCGTAAAGCTGCTGAAAGGCTTGCAGAACTTGAAAAAGAAAAAAGCCCGAAGAAGATTTATAACAAAGATATTGCGTTTGGATTGAGCAATTTTTCCGATGAGAAGTCAATTAAAGCGTTAATTGATATGATGTCTTATAATTATTACGGCGTTCGTTTTGCCGCTGCGGAAGGATTAAAGACAAATCCCGAATATTATAAATATGTAATTTATGCGCTTAATTCCGTTGACGCAGGTAATACAAAATGGGTACAGGCATTTTTGTATTCGCTCTCAAATGTACCGGATGAAAATATCGAAGAACCGGTAAATAAACTGATGAAAACAGATAATGATGCTGTTTTTGCGTGCATATCAGCATTGCTGAATGAAAAGATTAAAACAACCAAAGATAAAGATGTTTTGATGTGGGAGAAGAAGGTGATAAGAGATATTGAAGCGAAATTAAATATAAGAAATACAAAGCTTCGTTGAATTAAATTGCGAAAGGGCAGAGAATGTTCTCTGCCCCTTTTTATAAGTAATGGTTACTTAATTAGAATCATTTTTTTAGTTTCTGTAAAATTACCAGCCTGTATATTATAGAAATAAACACCACTCGGGAAGTTAGAAGCATTCCAGTTAATTGAATGCACTCCTGCATTCAGCTCTTCGCTCATCAAAGTCTGTACATTCCTTCCGAGTATATCATAAATTGTAATAATTACAAAAGAAGCTTTCGGGATAATAAAACTAATATTTGTCTCAGGATTAAACGGGTTTGGATAATTTTGCATGAGTTCAAATTTAAACGGTATTTCGTTGTTTGATGATTTTATTCCCGTTAGCAAACCTTCCTGGTTGAAATATATATTGGTCGGCCCCAAACCTGCATATGCAAGTGCAGAATATTTGGATGAACCTATCTTGTATATTGCACATACAGGAGCAGTTAATCCTGTACTTGGATTACTGTTTCGTTTATAATAATAAGTGCCTAAGCTGCCTTCCATATTACCCCTCCTAACTGTAACTGAATCACCGTTCTGGTCAATATAGCAGGCAATGGCATAACCGGTACCTGCAGTCAATGAGTCAGAGCTACACCAGGTGTAGTTAACAAGTCCGTTAGTTCCACTAAGTGTGTAGTCGGTACCCCACGTAACTCCGGTGTTTGTTGAAACAGAATATTTCCCTACGTTATTTCTGGTATATGTTACTAACATCCGGCGGGGTAAACTATGACTCCTCTGCTGAATTGTTATACATGGCTTTTCATACTGCACGTGTAATGGAGCGCCTGTTATGTTATTAAGATCATAGCTGTTAGTTGGTATTTCCGGTGTGGATAAAATCCCAATGTCAGACCGGTCAAACAATATTCTGCGCTCAGCTGCAATGAAAATCTTATCATAAAGACTGCCTTCATATGAAAAAGCTGCACTTATATTTATGTATTCCGCTGAGGCTGTAAATATTGCTGCGCTTGAAAAGCTTGTTAACCCCCAATTTTGAGTAGCCCAATGCATAATATAATGATTAGAGTTACCGGCATTTGTAACATATATTGCCAATACATGGATATAAGTCCCGACTGTAAAATACGCGCCGTCACTGCATGCTGTCACATCAATCAATTTATTGCCTGCCGGCGGAGTTGATACAGTACCGGAATAGTAACCGGTATTGTTTCTTCTGAAAGAAAAAAATTGTAAGCTCGCATTATCTAAATTGGAGCTGCTGCTTCTGTTAAAAAAAACAAATATTCTTACTGAATCATCTGATGCCATACTTGTTTTTTCTACAAGCATGCTGATAGTGCCAAAGTATACCGAATTCTGCGCAAAAGTTCTGATTAGCTGCCATGTTGCTCCGCCGTCACCGGATTTATAAACAGATATAGCACCGGTAAAACCTGATACGTTTCTTCTGTTAACAGCAAGATAGAGCCAGCCGTCTCTGCCCTGTTTTAAATCAAACTGTCTGTAGCTGGTAGCGAACGAAATGTCTCCGCTGTGAACCAATACATCGCTTAAGTACCAGTCCGGTGAATAGGGAGCCTGTTCATCGTTAATAGAAACACCGGGTTCAGATGATCCTTCCGGTGGAAACACACTTGGTTCAATGTATTTTTCCATTTCTAAACCAATTCTTTTTTTCTCAACTTCATTCATTGAAAGCTTCGCCTGTCTATACTGTTCCAATAAATTCAGAGGTATTTTTGATTTATTTTCGGAAATTGTTTTTTTATTTCCGGGAACGTTGATTTTTGTTTCGGATGTGACATCTGATTGAGCAAACGATGCAGCAGTCCAAAATAATACAATAATTGGCAGGAATTTCATCACGCAGTAAAATTTTTTCATTGTGTTATTCTCCTATTCTTTTAATTCTTAAAAGTACTAATACTTTTGCCTGTATTAAAATTTTCAAATATTTTTTCAAGTTTATTTAACTCTTCTTTAAGTATGTAATCGTAAGCGCCGGCTGATTTAGCGGTTATTATTAATTGATTAAACTGAAAAAATTAAGGCGCTTTTTTACACGCAGGATTGCTCCACTGACCCCTTGTTTTAGAGCATACCGCAGCAACCCTAAACCAATATTTATAGCCGCTTTTTAATTTTGATACAGTATAACTTGATTCTGTGACTATGTCCTCATATCTCCATTTTGCCGGCTTTTGAGAGCCCTTACTTTTTTGAATTAAATATACATCGGCTGTCTTTACAGGTTCCCAAACAAGGTCTATTTCCCCTTCATCATCACCTGAAGTTGCGGTCAGGGATAACAGCGAAGATATTTTGTTCTTTTTTTTGACAACGTGGGGAGTTTTCTTATGCCTAATTTTTTTAATTTCACTTTCCATGTCTTATTCTGTTAAAAGAAAAACTTCAGCAGATAACCGTAACAAAATACATCGACAGGGATTACCTGACAAAGAAATAAATTCTCAAAAGATTTGAGTTTTTTTCACCACAATATTCCTTTATTGTAAAAGATTCAGCGATTGTGAATAGTATTTCAAATAAATTCCGACTTGTACTTAAAAGGATAGTTTAGAATCGCAGTAATTTGAAAATATTTTCGGATAGTTTTAAAATCTGAATATTAGGTTAACTAAATTTTTACTTAAAAACACGCTTTCACTTAAAATTTTCCATTTATTTAAGAACAAAAAAGTTTTATATTTAACCGGCACTCTACTCAACAGGTCTTTTGTCCGAAGGGTCGTAAACGATTTTGTTTAAAAAACAGTCTGCAGAACAGCAGACAGACAAAAATTAAGAGGGAGTAAAATGTACAGAAGTACAGTAATAGAATACCTCAAAAAATTCACACCAAAAGAAATAAGGGAATTCAATGAGTTTGTTCACTCTCCTTTCTTCAACAAAAACCAGGGCGTAACTAAACTGTTTGAATATTTGCGGAAACGGCATCATACTATTGATTCAAGCAAGCTCGATAAAAAATACGTTTTCAGAAAAATTTTTCCCGGCATAGAATATAATGAAAGCTTTATGAAGACACTAATGTTTAATTTGCAGAAACTCATTGAAAATTATTTTGTATATACCGGGCTTAAAGAACAGCATTTTGCAGAGAAAAATTTACTTCTGGAAAAATTAATCCGAAAAGACCTGAACAGGCAAACAGAAAGAAAAATGAGGGAATTAATGAAAGAATTTGAGGGAGTTAAAATCCAGGACAGCGAATATTATTTAGACAAGCTAACAGCCGAACGTTTATATTATTATTACATTACCCGAACCCATTTTGACAAGCTCACGGAATTTATAAAGCAGGGAATTTTAAATAATTTAACAAATGACCTTACTAATTTCTATCTCCTCATTGCATTTGACCTCTATGGAATCATTCTCAATGAGCAAAAAGCATATCAGATTGAATTGAATTCAGAGCAGCTTGCAGGCATAATTACGAACCTGAAACCCAAAAATTATCAAAATGTTCCTATGCTCAATTTATATTATAATATTCTTATGATGTCAATTAAAGACGAAGCTAGTTATTTTTACAAAGTTGTAAAAATAGTAGATAACAATGATGGATACATTAACAAGGAACATTTAATTGTTGCATTCATATATCTTGGAAATTATTGCAGAAGAATGATATGGAAAGGCAAAAATGAATTTCACAAAGAACTTTTTGAAGTGTATAAAATCGGATTAGAAAAAAAATTATATTCCAAAAATAAAGAAATGCATGCGCGAACGTACAGAAGCGTTGTCCAAACAGCGCTGAAATTAAAAGAATTTGCGTGGACTAAAGAATTTATAGAAAAATATAAATGCGAGCTTCCTCCGGGTTCGCAGGATAATACTTATTATTTTTCTCTTTCTTTGTATGAATTTGCGTTAAAGAACTTCGAAATATCTTTGGACCTGCTTTCGAAGGTTAAATATGAAGATGGTGACCATAAAATTGTATTAAGATGCTTGGTTGCTTCCCTGTATTATGAGCTTAATATGGAAGATTCGCTTATATCCCACATCGATTCTTTCAATCATTTTCTTTCTAACGATAAGTTAATTACACCGGAAAGAAAAGAAAGATTTACTAACTTTGTAAAATACACAGCAAGCCTGTATGGGCTGAAGAACAAACATGATATGCAGCAGCTGAAATGTCTGAAACAAAAAATTTTGGATGACCTTACAGTTTATGACAAAGAATGGCTAATGGAGAAAATTGCCGAATTAGAGCAAAATGAGATTAATGTTTAAACAGGACACCCTCTTTTAATTTTAATTTTTCCTGATTCTAACAAATATTTAAACAGAGAAGTAAATTATTTTTTATCGGATTCTATTCTATGCTTGAAAGCCAGCCGGTGAACCTTTTCTATGGTCTCTCCCTTTGGGAAAACTTTGGCTCAGCTCTTTTCCGCAATGCCTCTAATTCAGCTGTAAATGCCACTGTAAGGCATCTTAGACACCTTGGGATAGGAGAAACGTAAGGTATACATATATATAGCCTTATAAACGCTCCATAAGCGTTTTAGAATAATTGCAATAATGAGAGTAAGTATCACGGTATCATTAATCTGCAAACAGCTTCATCTGCGGAGAATCGGGTTCTCTTATGAAATGTTTTGTGGTTAGCCTTATTTTTGTTTTGTTTAAGCCGTATTTATTACAGCATGTTTTAAATAGTTTATGAATTGATTGCGCAATTTCGCCTTCACCGCTCATCCTTTTACCGAATCTTGGGTCATTTAAATTACCTCCTCTTACATCTTTTATGCTGTTTATTACTTTGCTGGCTTTTTCAGGGAAATTTGTGTTAAGCCAATCAATGAATAATTCTTTTATAGCAAAGGGGAGTCTCAGCATTACATGACCTGCCGATAAGGCTCCTCTCTCAGCTGCTGCTTTAAGAATTGCTGGAATTTCCTTGTCATTTAGTCCTGGAATTATCGGTGCTGCCATAATTCCAACAGGGATGTTTGCTTTCGCAAGCGCTTCAACAGTATCCAGCTTGCGCGATGGTACTGATGTTCGGGGCTCCAGTTTTCTTGAGAGCGAACGGTTAAGAGTTGTTATTGTAATTGCAACACTGACCAGATTAAGGTTTGCAAGTTCTTTAAGAATATAGATATCCCGTAGAATAAGCGCATTTTTTGTTATTAAAGCAACAGGATTTCTGAACTTCAGAAATACATCAAGACATTTTCTTGTCAGCTCAAGCCTGCGCTCTGCCGGCTGGTAGCAGTCAGTATTTCCCGAAAACATTATTGTCTCGGGTTCCCAGCTCTTTTTGCGGAATGCTTCTTCAAGCAAAATATGAGCATTCGGCTTAACCATAATTTTTGTTTCAAAATCGATTCCGGATGAAAACCCAAGATACTCATGCGATGGTCTTGCATAGCAGTAAATACAGCCGTGTTCACATCCCCGGTAAGGATTAATGCTGTAAGTAAATCCTATATCGGGACTGTCATTTTTTGCAAGAATTGTTTTTGTTGTATCAATAAAATACGTTGTGGGGGCAGAGCGCTTTTCTTCATTGCTGAATATTCCTTCTTCGAAGTCTTCATCAAAGTAATCGATTTTAATTGTTTCGAACCTGTTTTGAGGATTGTAACCTGCGCCCCGTGATTTTATCTTATGGAATCCATAAGATAATAATATATATTTATATAGCAAATATCAAGTACTTTATCGATTAACTTCGAAGATTTCAAGAAATATTTTAGCACTTATCTTTAATTAATATATTAGTAAATTAAAATAATTATTAAAATTAATTTAATTCAAATGACAGGTAAATCAAAATTTACAATAACTGCTGCAATTGCAATAATAGATATTTTATTTACATTGCAATTAGCGGGTGCGGCGATACAGGTACAGCAATTAATAATATTGTTTCTAATGAACTAACTGCAAAAGAGCGCCTTGAGTCTGCCATTACACAGGCAAAAACCACTTATGGAGATTCAACCAAGCTTGTTTTAATATTCGGGAAAAATGTTAATTCAAACGGAAAGACTGAAATATCGGCTATATCAGCTATTACTTCTCCCGATTCAATCGGAATGTGGTTATATATATTCAGGGCTCCGGGAGACACTTCTTTGAAAGTTTATACACCGAATCCTTTGCCAACTGCAAATGATTGTATTGAGCTTACAGCCATTTTCAATACAGGTACATTGCTTAATCTAATACAGGATACTTCCGCAAAAAATATTGTAGCGGGCGCATTGGCTTTATTAACAACTTCCGGTATTAATATAACCACATCAACATCTGTGCTTATTGACAGCGATGTTTCATTAAATCTGGCAAATACAACAAGCCCTATAATCAAGTTCGATTCAAGCTTTGTTCCCGGTACAAGCTCGCTTAACGGAAACGCATTTTTTTCATCAGGCTCAAACAAAACAATAAACATGTTTCTGATTCCTGCTGCAGGTACACTTAACCTGCCGCAATTCATCACAAACCTGACTGGATTTCCGGCTGACCTGTGGATTGTGAACTACAAAAAGCAAAACTCATCCAACCAAACCGAAAACCTGATTCTAGGAACAGTTGTGGATAACTCACAGCAAATGGGACTGCCTTTATTGGGGGTTACAAGCAAAGTAATAAATATTTCCAAGTACGTAACACAATAAATATCTGATTCATAAAACGCTTTAGTTAACAAATTATTACCGCACTAATTCAGGATTTGTCAAACAAATCCTGTTATTCTTCTATTTAACAATTCTTAGATAAACCATTAAAAATTCAAAATTTCATTGATATGAATAAGCTGTTTTGCTATATTTGTTCGCACTCTTAGCTCAGTTGGTAGAGCAGCTGACTCTTAATCAGCTGGTCGGGGGTTCGAGTCCCCCAGAGTGCACAAAATACGACATCACCCAAACTCTCCCCGAAGGGGAGGGGATAGGTTACATGAATTAATAAAAGCCGCTTCCTTTTCAGGAAACGGCTTTTTACGTTAATTTGAAATATTACTTCACCAGAAGCATTTTTCTGGTTTCTGTAAAGTTACCTTCAGTTATTTTGTAAAAATAAACTCCGCTGGGCAGATTTGAAGCATCAAAGCTGATAAGATACGAACCCGGGGTTTTAATTTCATTTACCGGCGAGGCTATTTCTTTTCCGAGAATATCATAAACAACCAATTTAACAAGCCCTGCTGCCGGAACATCGTATCGTATAGTTGTTGCGGGGTTAAACGGGTTAGGGTAGTTCTGATATAAAACGTAAGCCTGGGGAATTTGATTGCTGTTTCCGCTGATTCCTGTTGGCGCGCCTGAACATCCTAATGCTACCCAAATGTTATAAGGACCCGATTCTGTATAAACCGTGAAACACGAATCGCTGTCAGAATACCGTATTCCCGGTTTCGAACCCTGGGAGCCTGATACACTTGATGCAAGATTTACCCTCTGCGTATGTGTGGTTGAGCCCGTTGCAGTTACTCTGATATAATGAACAGAATCTTCCGTTGAAACAGTATTGAATGTAAAATAATGCGAATCTCCGTTCCTTCTTCCGGCAATATCCGGCTGGTAATTTGTATTTACATTGCTTCCCCAGAGAATACTTTGATTTACATCAGAAAAATCTCCGTAGTTAGTTGTTCTGAAATATTTCACATTCCAGTTTTCTCCCGTAAATTCTCTGAATACGCAAATTACGCTTCCGTTGCCGTTTCCGTTTGAAGAAAGTCTCGCCCATTGTTTCATGTGCTGTCGATTCCGAACCGCCCTGGCTTGATGGCGCCGTTCCCGTTTGAGGGATTCCCGCTTATATCTGCTTTTGAAAAGAAAATTCAGCGTGCTGTCCGGAACATTCGAAAATGATACTATAACCGAATCACCTGTCCCGTTTTTAAAATATGCAATATCCGAATAAAGTGTTCTTTCATAATTTGCAGGGTTTGATGTGTTATACCACCAGAATTTTTGCCCCTGGTATGTAAATGAAGGATTTACCATATATGGATTCAGGCATCTGGCGTATTTTTGTGTGTTGACTCTAACATTGCCTGTATTTAATGAATCAAACGAACAAACCAGATAAATATAAGCAGTAGCAGGATATGAAGCGTTATCGGAAGTTATTCTGATATTATAATATCTTTTTGCGGGGTCATCTCCGGGCCATGAGAGGTCAAAGAAACTGCCGTTGAAGGAAGTTACATTTATAATTAATCCCCCGGTAAACCATCTTCCGGTTCCGCCGTTTGCTCTCTGTCCATAAACCACCATAAGGTATTTACTGCCGGAAGTGTTTTCAATGAGTTCCATATCGAGGTCATCGTAATTGACTTTATCCAGCGGGCGGATATTTCCTGTTACATAAGTTACCCATGATGAGCCTCCATTTACAGAATAAATTACTTTGAAAGAGTCCGGTGATGTTGTGCCTGCAGAAAAATTATAGAAAATCCAAATTCTGCCGGCATTAGCGCCCGTCTGTTCCGTACAGGTTGCCATTCCTTTTATTTCGCGGGCAGTATTATTGTAAAGTCTTATGTTGGAAATTTCATCATTTAGAGTGTTTTCAACAGGCTTGTTGACGTATGTCATACTTCCTCCATAGTTCGGTATAAATCTTGTAACGGTATTCCCTGATATTTTTTCAAGCTGATTATTCAAATCAGAAATGCGTTCTCTGTCTCCAGGTTTACCGTCCTTTTTCAGATTCAGAATTTGCTGTTCAATCCATGTTTGCTGCGGAGTCTTTTTGACAGTTTTATTTACCCCCTTAACGTCAAAGTTATCGGATGAATTGCTTCCGAAATACTTATCATGTGTTGAAGGTGAGTTAGTTGAGATTTCCTGTGAAAATGATGAATAAACGAACAAAAGTAACATAATGGGCTTAACGAACAAAGTAAGCCGAAGCTTCATAAATTATTCCTTTCTTAGGATTTTTAAATGTAAATTAAATAGTTTTAGCGATTACCAAGGGGCGCTATTTGAGGGCTAAAATTAAGGGCTGAACAATAAAGGGCTTAACTGATTTGAACACTTACATAATAAGAAATATTATTAATTAATCAAATATATAATATTACACAATAAACCGAAATCAGCTTTGCCTTAAAAAGTTCCATTAAATAAAGTTCACAGTATTTATCCAGCCATGCTCAAATAAAAAAGCCGTCCCTTTTTCAAGAAACGGCTTTTAACTATGTACGGATAATTACTATTTTACAAGTAACATTTTCTTAGTATCGGTAAAATTACCTGCAGTAATTTTGTAGAAATAAACACCGCTGGGCAGATTTGAAGCATCGAAGCTTACAATATAAGAGCCCGGAGTTTTTATTTCATTTACGGGTGATGCAATTTCTCTTCCGAGAATATCATAAACAACAAGTTTAACCAGTCCTGCTGAAGGTACATTGAACTTTATCGTTGTTGACGGGTTGAACGGGTTAGGATAATTCTGGTAAAGAGCATAAGTCTGCGGAACCTGGTTATTATTTCCGCTCACGCCTGTAATTGCACCTGAACAGCCAAGAGCAGCCCAGACATTAAATGGACCGTTTTCAGCATAGATTGAAAAACAGCTGTCATTGTTCACATACCTGAAACCGGCTTTCGGTCCCTGGGTTGCGGAAATCAAGCTAATAAAATTCACTTTCTGGATATGCGTTGTTCCTCCGGTAGTTGTAACTCCAACATAATGAACGGAATCTGTGGTTGAAACAGTGTTGAATGCAAAATAATATTTATCAGCATTTCTTACTCCGACTACGTCCGGCTGATAATTTGCATTAACAGGGCTTCCCCATAAAGTGCTCTGGTTTACAACTGAAAAATTGCCGTAGTTTGTTGTTCTGAAATATTTCACGTTATAGTTGCTGGGGTAGAATTCACGGAATACGCATAATACACTTCCGTTATCGGAGCCGTTAGTTGAAATTCTCGCATAATCTTTACGAGCGCCAGCTTCACTTCCGCCCTGGCTTGATGCGTTTCCGACAGGGGCATTTCCGCCAATATCTGCTTTTGCGAAGAAAATTCTTGTACTGTCAGGTACTCCGCTGAAAGATACAATAACTGAGTCACCTGTACTGTGTCTGATATATGCAATATCAGTGTAGAGGGTTCTAACCAATCCAACTGTTTGCGAACTGTACCACCAGAATTTGGGACCCAGATAAGTGAAGGCAGGTGTTGTTGTATAAGGATTCAAACATCTGCAGAATTTCTGAGTATTAATATGGATGTTACTTCCGTCTGTTGAATCAAATGAGCAAGCAATATATGTCCATGAGTCGGCAACATAATTTGCATTATCAGATGTTATTCTTATGTTATAATACCTTTTAGCAGTGCTGTTACCAGGCCATGAAAAAGCGTACAAGCCGCCTGCAAAAGAGGTAATATTTAAAGTTAATCCGCCTGTAAACCAGGTTCCTGTTCCACCGGTTGACCTTAGACCATAAACAACATTAAGGAATTTATTGCCTGTTGACGGTTCAACAATTTCAGCATCTAAATCATCATAGTTAATTTTATCTGTTCCGCCCAGCCATGCTAAGGCATAAAGAGACCATGTAAGTCCGCCGTTATCTGAGTATACAACTCGTAGAGAATCTGGTGATGTTGTGCTTCCGGAAAATGCATAAACAACCCATAATCTGCCCAGGTGTGCGCCTCTTTGTTCTGTGCATGTAGCAAGTCCTTTTATAGTGCGCGCAGGGTCATTAAAAATACGGATATTTGTAATGTTATCGTTTATAAAAGGAGGGTTTTGTACCGGTGCTTCTTCGATACCGCCTCCGGGGTAAGGAGTTGTTTTTGTTGAGAAGTTCCCTGTCATGTTTCCAAGCTGGTCATTTAGCTGCTCAATTCTTGAAATGTTGGAAGCGTTATCTTCTCTTTTTAAACTCATAATCTCATTTTCAAGGTTGATTTGAGCCTGAGTTTTTTCTTTGACAACAGGCATGCCGGAAACGTCCGTATAGCTGTTAGTATTGTTTCCGAGATATCTATCGTTGGTTACAGGAGCATTGGGCGTTTCCTGTGCCCATGCCGTACCAAGCAATAGCAGCAAAAACAAGAATGTGTGGAGTGTTGAAATTTTTAGTTTCATAGTGTATTTCCCTTTAAATTAGTTAATAAAATATATTTTGAAGAATCTTTTTAAAATTAATAATGAATTTCATTATTAGATTATAAAACCCGTTAGATTTATGTTAATTTTCAAAAATTTAAAGTATCTAAATATTTCACGCTGCACATAAAACCATATTAAGAAGATAAACACATCAAAAAACAAATAAGTTCTCATCAAATCCACACGAATTTAATATATAAACTCAATTTTTCCCAATGTCAAAATTATTGTAATGTAACCTGATTTTTACCTGACACAGAAGAATTATTGTGCATATGAAATGACAAATACTGCATTTTTGATAATTAAATTCAAATTTTAATAATATTTAACTATATTGATTGTCATTAAATTTTTAACAGTATTTTTAAGAAATAAATTAATTTGTTCAAATTTTGTTCAAATTTTCAATAATCCCTGCCAGGTTGAAATTATTGGGTTTACTGCTAATAGTTTCATGTTCATTATTGGGCTGCTCCACAAAGAATTCTGATAAAAAGCTCTTTAGCTATAATGAGCCGAACGGTATCGAAAGCCTTGACCCAATCACCGCAAATAACTACCCTGCTATCAATGTACTGATTAATGTATACGAAGGTCTTGTTCAATATAATAAAGATGCTAAGCTTCAGCCGCTGCTTGCTAAAAGTTATGAGATTTCTGACAGCGGTAAAGTTTATACATTCCGTTTAAGAACTGATGTTTACTTCCATGATGATGAGTGTTTTCCCGGCGGAAAGGGAAGAAAATTAGCCGCAAATGATTTCAAATATTGTTACGAACGGATTTGTGATACAAGAACTAAAACGAGGGGACTGTGGGTTTACAGGGATAAAGTCTCAGGCGCTGATGAATATTCAAAATCTCCCGCTTCTGTTAAAGAGATTACAGGTTTTAAAGTTATTAATGATTCAACTTTTCAAATTATACTTATTCACCCTTTTGCACCTTTCCTGAGTATTTTAACTATGCCTTACGGTTATGTTTACCCGCGCGAAGCTGTTGAACATTATGGACAGAATTTTGGATTTCATGCTGTGGGAACAGGTCCTTTTAAATTTGTGAGATGGGAAGTTGATAAAGAGCTTGTTTGTGAGAAGAATGAACATTATTGGGGTAAAGATTCAGACGGTTCTTCATTGCCTCATATTGACGGGTTCAAAGTTTTATTTATAAGAAGCCCTGAAACAGAATTTCTGGATTTCCGGGAAAAGAGACTTGATTTTCAAAAACCTTCGATTGAGGTATACTCACAGCTGATTGATGAGAACGGCAGCCTTAAGCCTGAGTATAATTTTGACCTCATTAAACAGCCGTACCTTAATACCGTGTATCTTGCGGCAATGCTCAATACCAAAATGGAGGGGGGAAGGAATAACCAGCTTTCGGAAAATACAAAGCTGAGACAGGCGCTTAACTATGCAATCGACAGAGAAAAAATAGTAAAATATGTTTTAAAAGGTAAAGGCACACCCGGAATTCACGGACCGCTTCCCAAGGGAATGCCGGGATATTCGGATGAGGTTAAAGGTTATACTTATGACAGAGAAAAAGCCAAGGAGCTTCTGAAAGAATCCGGGTATCCCGATGGAAAAGGATTGAACCTTAAGCTGGTATTTCATAATGATGAATCACAGCGGGAGCTGTGTGAAGCAATCCAGGCTCAGTTTAAGGATATTGGTATTGATTTAAAAATAGAGGAAATGCTCGGCGCGACCCACCGTACTGCGCAGAATGAAGGCAAGCTCCAGTTCTGGCGCGCAAACTGGGGAGCCGATTATTATGATCCCGAAAATTATTACGCTTTGTTCTACAGTAAAAATTTTACTCCCGAAGGACCGAATACAACAGATTACAGTAATCCTAAAGTGGATTCGCTTTATGAGCTGGGTTTGAGATTAACCGATTTTGATGAAAGGATGAAAGTTTACAGGGAAATAGATAAGCTTATTTACGAGGACTCCCCGTGGATGATTGTGTATTACAATCAGTATATATATCTGAAACAGAAAAATGTTGAGGGCATGTATGTTGACGGTTTAGGTATAATAAACCTGAAGTACACAAAAATGAATTAGTTCCAGATTTCCAAATCTAGTATATCAGATATTTCTTGCTTTTATTTTCCCACTGTGCATCATACTTACTGTCAACAAAGTAAACCAGAAGGTCTGCATCGTATTTGCTGTCAACGAAGTATATAATTTTATCAGCATCATATTTGCTGTTAACGAAATACCATAAGCCGTCATGATTCACGTCATATTGGCTGTCTACTTTGTACACAAGTAAGTCGGCATCGTATTTACTGCCAACAACGTAAACCTTTATATCCGCATCGTATTTGCTGTCACATGAATATATCTTCTGTGAATAAGAGCTTTGTGTAAATACTGCAAAAAATATTAGAGCGAATAAAGCTGTATATAAAATTGCTTTCATGGTTTTTGTAAATTATTATTTATTTCGTTAACATTATACTAATTAATAATCATTTTGTTTCTAACCGCTTTGTAAAATTTTGTAAATTTCAGTAATATTTCCATTTTAGAGCTTCTCTGAGCAATATTCCATACCGTAATCCTTTAGTGCTTACACTTACGTTTTCAAATCCAAACTTTTCCATAAAGATTTTTAGAATCAAGACTCCAGGTATTATAATATCGGCTCTGCCTTCCATATAATCTCCGATTGACCGGATTTCTTCAGCAGTTTTTGATAATAAATAATTCAGCAGTTTCTCAATCTCTCCAATTGTCAACTGTGAATTATCAACTATTTTTTTGTCAAACTTTTTTAGGTTGTATTTTAATGCTGCAAGTGTTGTAATAGTGCCCGCTATTCCTATAAGCCTCGTGTTTTCAGAATTGACAGAAATTTTGTTCAGCTCATCCTGAATAAATTCATCGGCATTGTTGATTTGCGTATTTGTTAAGTATTCGGTGTTTAAAAACCGTTCTTTAATTCTTACCGAGCCTATATCAATGCTCTTACCTGTAATCGGAAGATTTAAAAGTGTGTCCATATCAATTATCGGGGAGATATTTTTTGAAGAAACTATTTCAGTGCTGCCGCCGCCAATATCAATCGTGCAAATCTGTAATTCGTAATTTGAATTTTGAAATTGGTTCTGAATTCCCCCCCAGAATGTCCACCTTGCTTCGTCATCACCCGATAGGATTTCTATCTCAATTCCTGTTTCATTTTTTACTTTTTCAACGAAATCAAATTTATTATTCGCATCTCTTAGAAAACTTGTTGCCGTAGCAATAATTCTTTCCGAGCCGTTTTCTTCGCTTATCTTTTTGTATTCATTCAGTATTCCAATTGCTTTTTGTATCGATTCATGCGTAATATTCCTGTTTGCATCGACACCTTTGCCGAGCCGGGGGATTTGCTGAATATCCAGGATTGTTTTAATATGTGAGGTCTGCTTATCGTATTCGCCGATAAGCATTAGCATCGTGTTGGTTCCTATATCGATAGTTGATATTCTCATTGCATTACCGGATTCCTGCCTTCGCGGGAATGACAGACTGTTTTACTGCGTAAAAGGCCAGCCACTCGGCTCTTTTACGGACGTCTTGAATTTTGAAACTATATTTTCTCAGCGCTTCAGAAAGCTCTTTTTCTTCTTCATGCAGAATTCCCGTTATAAACAATTTTCCTTTAGCTTTTAATTTTGTATGTATAGCTTTAATATTACCCGTGATAACAGTTCTGTCAATATTGGCTGTAATAACATCAAAATCGCTTTCCTTAATTTCATCAATGTTAGCTTTGTATAATTTAATTAATTTTGAAACTCCGTTCCGTTTTAAATATTCCTTTGCATTCATAATTGAGTCTTCATCGATATCAATTGCTATAGCTTTTAGTATACCTGATTTAATTCCGGCTATTGCTAAAACCGCCGTTCCGCATCCGTAATCAAGCATGAATTTATCTTTCTTCGAGGTGTAATCACACAGCATCTCAAGCATCATCTGGGTTGTTTCGTTGTGTCCCGTGCCGAATGACATCTTCGGGTCGATTTCAATCAAAATCTTTCCTTTAGGATTTAAAAGCTCTTTCTTTTTCCATGACGGATAAACAATAAGTTTATCTTTTATATAAACAGGTTCAATTGATTTCTCCCATTCACGGTTCCAGTTATGGCTGACAAGTTTTTCGATAATAATATCTTTTTCAGCTAAAGAGGGGAGCATTAAGAGAACGTCTTTTAGAGAATTAAGCTTTTTGAAGTTTTTCTCTTCAATAAAAAATTTTATTATGCCGTTTTCTTCAAGAATTGATTTAATACCTTCAAGGTACAGGAGATTGTAGATTTTATCGTAATTATCCTGTGAGTATAAAATCTCAATACCGTAATATATTTTGTTCATCGCCGGTATTAATCGTAGATGGATTTAGAAGCGGATTCGAGTGTGTTTTTCATTAACATTGCAATAGTCATGAGCCCAACACCTCCGGGAACAGGTGTAATTTTAGATGCTTTAGGCAGGCATTCATCGAAATTTACATCACCGGTAATTCGTGAGCCGGATTTTTTGGTTTTATCTTCAATCCTGTTAATTCCTACATCGATAATTACACATCCTTCTTTAATCATATCACCTTTCAGAAAACCGGGTTTGCCTATTGCTGCAATAATTATATCGGTGTTCCTGGTAAAAAACGGAATATCATGTGTCCCGCTGTGGCAAACCGTAACGGTTGAATTGGCATTTTTATTTTTCTGCATTAACAATGCGGCTATTGGTTTGCCTACAATATTGCTTCTGCCGATTACAACAACATTTTTGCCTGAAGTTTCGACGTTATATCTTTTCATTAATTCCATTATACCGGCGGGAGTGCAGGGGATAAACGATTTTTCGCCAATCAGCAGTCTTCCCGCATTAACAGGGTGGAAGCCGTCAACGTCTTTTTTATAGTTAATTGCCTCAATTACTTTTGATTCATTTATGTGTTTCGGAAGCGGAAGCTGAACAAGTATGCCGTGGATTTTGTCATCATTGTTAAAGTAACGGACTCTTTCCAAGATCAATTCTTCTGTCACAGTATCCGGGTATTTTTCTGTAACGGAATAGAACCCTAACTCTTCGCAAACTTTGCCTTTGTTTCTTACATATATTTCCGAAGCGGGGTCATTGCCTGCAAGTATTAAAGCCAGTCCCGGCTTAACAGCCATCTTTGAAGCAGCATCCTTAACTTCATCGATAATCTGTTTTGAAATTAATTTTCCGTCAATAATTTTATCAGAATTATCCAATTTGTATAATTTTTTTATTTACTGTTTCATATATTTATCCAGGAAATCACAAATCATTTCCCAGACTTTTATCTGGTTGGTAACTTTTGAAAATCCGTGTCCTTCATCATTCATTACAAAATATTCAACAGTCTTGTTCAGCGACTTTAATTTTTCCACTATCTGGTCAGATTCCGATTTGACAACCCTCGGGTCGTTTGCTCCCTGAATAATAAGCAGAGGACATTTAATATTATCAATAAAATTAATTGGGGAACGTTCTCTAAGGAGTTCTTTGTCACTCTCGGGGTCTCCAACCAGGGCGGTAGTAGCAGGTTTCCAGTGTTCGGGTATTGAATTAAGGAAAGTAAACAGGTTAGTCGGTCCGAAAATATCGACAGCGCATTTCCATAAGTTCGGGCGCTTTTGTTGCGCAAGTGAGAGTCATAAATCCGCCAAAGCTGCCGCCTACTACAGCAACTTTGTTTTTATCAACATAACCGGTATTAATAAGATAATCGAAACTTCCCAAAACATCTTTAAACTCAGCACCGCCCCAATCTTTGTAAATAAGCGTCTGGAACGTCTTGCCGTATCCAGTGCTTCCTCTGAAATTTGGAGCTATAACAATATAACCCCTGTTTGCCATCGTCTGCGAGTATTTATTAAATATAGTTCTTTCCTGCCATTCGGGTCCGCCGTGAGGCCAGATGACCGCAGGGTTGGTTCCGTCTTTCTTCATCCATTTCGGTATATATAAATTCGCATTAATTCTTAACCCGTCGAAGCTTTCATACTGGATTTTCTTTGGTACGGTAAAATGAGATTTTGGAATGCCGCCAATCATTGAAAATGTTACCTGCCTGATTTTTTTCTTCTTAATATCATATACGAAAATATCATTAGGATTTGATGGGCCGTCATAAAGAAATACAACTTTTTTCTCATCTTTTGTTATTTCCAGGTCAAGACAGTTTCCTTCAGGAAG
This sequence comes from Ignavibacteriota bacterium, assembly GCA_963742955.1. Lineage (GTDB taxonomy): Bacteria > Bacteroidota > Ignavibacteria > Tepidaquicellales > OLB5 > CAVUOA01. Next base: position 294,579 of record CAVUOA010000009.1, read on the forward strand.
TTTCAAAGTTGAAGTCTTGCCCGATTTGAAATTTTTCATCTTAAATTTCGAGCTCCCGTTCTCGTTAACCAGATAAATCAAATACTTACCAGATTTGGATAAACGGAAATTTGTAATATCCCATTTTTCTTTTACTAACCAATTAAATATTCCGCTTTTTATTTTGTAATAAGCCAGCCCGTCAAACTCTCTCTCGTAATCGGTAAGAAAATATATCGTACCGTTTTTCTTATCAAACGATGCATGCATATTCTTCATATTTCCATCATGCTCGGTAATATTGGTCAGGGTTTCTGTTTTTCTGTCATACAAAAGCAAATCGTGGTTTGAATTGCTGTAGAACCTGTTAAGTATAATGTATCTTTCGTCTTTGCTCCAGTCACTCGGAATTTCTATATTGGGGTTATCTGTTGTATAAATACATTCCTCTTTTTTTGTATTTAAGTCCAGTACATAGGTATCGAAAAATCTTTTATCCCGCACATTAGAAGTGTATAGTATTTTACTGCCCTTTGCGTTAAAATCAATAAAATATACCTGAGAACCCTGATGGCGGGGAGTAAGGTATTCTGCTTCTCCTCCTTGATCGCTTATGAGGAATATTTGAAGGTTCTCATCGCCGTTGATATCCGATTGAAATATTATTTTGTTTTTCACCGGTGAATATTTCAATACTTTTACAGCATGGTCGTGTAATGTTACCTGTGAAGCCCACCCGCCTGTTATCGGCACTGTCCAAATGTTTGGAAGACCGTCAGTATTTGTAATATATGCAATTGTTTTAACGTCAGGAGAGACTGAAATTCCCAGAATTTGCCTTATGGCATAGAATTGCTTTACTTTGTATTGCTTTCTTGTATTTTTGTCTTTTGTCATGGCTTGGAAATTGATTTTTGGGTTAACAAAGATACGAATTTATCTCAATAAAGTTTAGATATTTAGCGCTTCACAATTGTTTCACCTAAAATAGTTTCTATTAAGAAAAATATTTCATAATTTAGCATTAATGGCAGGGGGTAGAGCATATAATTACGGAAATTTTAAGGAAGAACTCTCAAAATTCCATTTGAGTGTAGATGCCGTTGGTGTAAATGAACGGGCATCTTCACTTGCCGGACGAAGTATTAAGAAAGAAAGCAAAATTCAGGCTATAAAAATGGCAGTTTCCATGATTGACCTGACTACTCTTGAAGGCAAAGATTCCCGTGGTAAAGTTCACGCAATGTGCCGGAAAGCAATCATGCCGTTTGCAGGTGATAAATCCATTCCCTATGCTGCAGCAGTTTGCGTTTATCCCAGTCTTATAAAATTTGCTAAAGAAATTGTGGCAGGTTCCGGCGTTAAGGTTGCCTCTGTTGCTTCTTCATTTCCTTCAGGGCAGTCACCCCTAAAAATAAGAGTTGAAGAAGTGAAAAAAGCAATTTCACTCGGTGCCGATGAGGTTGATATGGTTATAAACAGGGGAGAGTTTCTTTCCGGTAATTATGAATATACATTTAAGGAGATACATGAAATCAAGCAGGCTTGCGGCGATATTCATTTAAAAGTGATTCTGGAAACAGGTGAGCTTGAAACGTATGATAATATCCGTAAAGCAAGCTTAATTGCAATGATGGCAGGAGCGGATTTTATTAAAACGTCAACGGGGAAAGTCCAGCCTGCAGCAACATTACCTGTATCACTTGTTATGCTGGAGGCAATTCGTGATTTTTATAATGAAACAGGTATAATGGTTGGGATGAAAGCTGCGGGGGGAATAAGAAATACCAAAGAAGCAATATCTTATCTTGTGCTTGTTAAAGAAACTTTGGGTGATGTGTGGCTTACACCTGATTTATTCAGAATTGGCGCATCATCACTTCTAAATGATTTATTAATGCAGTACAGGAAACAGAAAAGCGGTATGTACCAGTCAGTAGTTTATTTTTCTAATGATTAAGATTGCAGCATTACCGTTACTATTATTTTTGTTTGTAGGATTTACGTATGCTCAGGTTGCAGATAGCTTGTACGACTTGGGGTTTAAATTTTATAATTCTAATGATAAAGAATCTGCTAAGAAATGTTTAATTGCTCTTATTGAAAGACCAATGAATTCAAAAGATTCCGATCAGAGATATAGTGTTTTAGGTTATGGTTATTATGTAAATTCATCTTACGATTTATTAAAAAGGATTTATTATGAAGAGGGAGATTATGCTGATGCATTGTTTTATAATGAAAAACAGTACAAGTTCAATTATGTAAGAGATATATTTGAGATGGAAATCTATAGAACTGCAAGAGATTCATTTTCAGCTGAATGTTATTATGCAATGAAAGATTATAAGAATGCAATGGAAGTATCTTCCCGGTATATATTCTCTGACCGTATGTCATTTATTTTTGTAAATTCAACTGAAAATAGATTTGGCAAGCAAGCCTTCAGGGAAGAATTTATTGAGGAATTTGAAAAAATTCCTGAATGGACAATTGAATATGATTCAAGTGATAAAAAAAATGTAAAAAAGAAAATTAACGGACCCCGGCCGGTAACTTTTAATATTTTTGGATATGAACTGCAAATATACTTGTTGAAAGAAGCTAAACAAATTGAAGATGATTTAAACGATAATAAAACTACACTTACGACTGCCAATAACAGATTTAAAGATGAAATTAAGAAACAGCCGATTTACAAACTTATAATGGAAAACTGAATAAGATTATAAAAACTTAGCGATGACACAAAAACAAAAAATAGAAAGGAAAATTTCAAAGTTTCCCCCAAAATTATTGAAAAATTTAAATAACTACATAGATGGTTTGATAATCAAGCCCGCTAAAAGAAAGACAAAGAAGTCGAAAAAGTTTGATTTTGGCTGGGAAGGTGCTTTGAAGCATTTAAAAAACAAGTATACATCTGTTCAATTGCAAAAAGAAATTAATAAACTAAGATGAAGTATTTGTTAGATACAAATATTTTTCTGGAGATTCTTCTTAAGCAGGAAAAAGCTGAAGACCGCAAGACGTTTATCAATAAAAATGAAGGTGACATCTGTATTTCGGATTTCGCTTTGCATTCAATCGGTGTAATATTATTCAGGAATAATCTATTTGATGTTTTTAATCTATTTGTAAAAAATTTTATTTCACGAATTTACATTCTTACACTTGATAAAACCGGATACAATACTATTTCTAAATTATCAAATAAATACAAACTTGACTTCGACGATAGTTTCCAATTAACTGTCGCAAATGAATTTAATCTTTCGTTGATTACTCTTGATGCAGATTTTGCAAATTTGTCAAAAGAGTATAAAATTATTAACCTTTAATAAAAAATCTATGCCAGAATTACAAGAATACAAAGGAAACAAACTAATCTGCTTAAACCCGGGTTCTAAATTCCCGTTTTCATTCGGACTCGGAAAAGCAAAAATGATACTTGAAAATATTGATGCCATAAAAGCATTTGTCGAAAGCAACGGCGAAAGCGTTGGAGAAAGTAAGGAAACTAAGGAACCGTTTTAACGGTCATAATGCACCAGCTAAAATCTGAAATAAAAGCAAAAAGGCATAGTCCTAATGGAAAAACTATTGGCAGAGGATTGCCTGTTTGGGAGTATTCCAAATCTCCTGAATCAAAAGAGCATATCAATCTAAAAGACAGGTATAACCTTTTTATAAACGGCAAATGGGTTAAAACCGCGAAGTATTTCAGCACGATAAATCCGGCTACTGAAGAAGTTATTGCTAAAGTCGCTTATGCTTCATCTGCAGATGTTAACAAAGCTGTAATGGCTGCAGAGAATGCTTACAATAAAGTATGGAGTAAGGTTCCTCCAAAAGAAAAAGCAAAATACATTTTCCGTATTGCAAGAATTATGCAGGAAAAAGCAAGAGAACTTGCTGTGATTGAATCGATGGACGGAGGCAAACCGATTAAAGAATCTAAGGGACTTGATATTCCGCTTGCCATAGCTCATTTCTTTTATTACGCGGGCTGGGCTGATAAGCTGGATTATGTTAAAACATTAGCAGGTAAAAAACCGGAGTCAATTGGAGTTGTGGGTCAAATTATTCCCTGGAATTTCCCATTACTTATGGCAGCGTGGAAAATCGCGCCTGCTTTAGCCTGCGGTAACACAGTAGTAATAAAATCAGCTGAAACTACTCCATTAACACTATACAAGCTGGCTGAAATAATAGAAGAAGCCGGATTACCTGAAGGTGTTGTTAACATCTTAAGCGGCGATGGCGAAACAGGTTCATATATTGTTAATCATCCAAAGGTCAGGAAAATAGCTTTCACGGGGTCAACCGAAGTTGGCAAAATAATAATGAAAGCCGTTGCCGGTACTGATAAAAAAGTAACTCTTGAACTCGGGGGTAAGGCTGCAAATATTATTTTTGATGATGCACCGATTGACCAGGCAGTGGAAGGAATAATTAACGGAATTTATTTCAACCAGGGGCATGTTTGCTGTGCAGGTTCAAGATTATTTGTTCAGGAAAGCATTGAAAATATAGTTATAAAAAAACTTAAAGCCAGAATCAATACATTGAGAGTAGACAACCCGTTGGATAAAAACACAGATGTGGGTGCAATCAACTCTAAAATGCAGCTTAATAAGATTACAGAACTTGTTAAGTCAGGAATAAATGAAGGGTGTAAAATTTATCAGCAAAATTGTAAATTGCCTGAAAAAGGTTACTGGTTTAAACCTGCTTTTTTCACTGATGTATCTCAATCAAACCGAATCGCTCAGGAAGAGATTTTTGGTCCCGTGCTCTCTATATTGACGTTCAGAACACCTAAAGAAGCTATAGAAAAGGCTAACAATACTCCGTACGGGTTATCAGCCGGTGTATGGACAGATAAAGGTTCAAAGATATTTAAAATCCTTCAGGAAATTAAATCCGGTGTTATTTGGTCAAATACATATAATAAGTTTAACCCTGCATCTCCGTTTGGGGGATATAAAGAAAGCGGTTTCGGAAGAGAAGGCGGGGTACACGGCTTATTGGAATATTTAAAATGAAAATTTATAAAAATTAAAGAAGCTTAAATGGCTATTAATCTTACTACCTTTTTACTCAGGTTCTTCAGTGCATTGCTTATAATTGCGGCATATGGATTTATTGATTTTACAGCAGCCCAGCAAACACCTGAAGAAATATTCCAAAGCGGTAAAGATGCGCTTGAAAAGAAAAATTACCAGGATGCTGTAAACCAGTTCTCTGCTTATATAAAAATTAATGCCGATAGTGCGTTTGCTTATTTTGAAAGGGGAAATGCATATTTCGGATTGGATAATTTTAAATCAGCAAAAGACGATTATACAAAGGCTGAAGACCTCAAGTATTACAATTCGGAACTATTTTTTAAGATTGGTGTGACAAATATAAAATTAAAGGATTATTCGGATGCTATTACCGGTCTGAAAAAAGCTGTTGAGATTGACCCTAATTATCTTGAAGCTGCCAGCACACTTGCCGATTTGTACCTGACTCTTGGCGAGTATTCATATTCAGAAGATTATTTTAACCTTGTGGTTGACCTTAACCCGAACAGCGAGGATAGTTATGCTAAGCTTGGTAAAATAAATCTTCATTTGAAGCATTATAACGAAGCGGTTGATGATTTTAATAAAGCTATAGAAATGAACGCACAAAACTATGAATACTATTATGGCTTAGGAATAGCGTATTATTATTTGAATGATACTGCAAGGGCTTTGAGCTCTCTTTCTAAAAGTATAGACATGAATCCCGGGTTTGCTGTTCCTTATTTTTACAGGGCTGAGATTTTTTCATGGCAGAACTTGTATGATGAAGCAAATAAAGATTTCAGTAAAGCTTCCGAAATAGGACATTCTGAACTTAGTGATGCCATAGTACACAGGGAAAGAGGAATTGTTTATTTAAAACAAAAAAATTATGAGCTTGCTTTAAAGGACTTTGATTTTGCTATAAATCTTAATCCTAAAGACACCATTTCTTATGTGTACAGGGGCATTGTATATCAAAATACAGAAAACGATACAGCAGCTATAAGTGACCTCAAGAAGTCATTAGAGCTGGATTCTAATATTGCTTTACCAAATCTGTATATTGGTATCATATATCAAAAACTTGGAAAGTATGATGACGCATTAATTTTACTTAAAAGAGCTGTGAAACTTAATCCCCAGGATACTCTTGCACTATCAAGCCTCGGCAATGTGTTATTTAATCTTCAAAAATATACTGATGCTATAAATTATTATGATAAAGCTATTAAGGTAAATCCTAATTACAAGCAAATATATTTAAACAGGGGCAGCGCGTATTATAATCTCGGATTTTACAGGCAGGCAGTATCCGACTGGGAAAACGCAATAAAATATGACCCGAGTATATATAATGATATAAAGTTTTTACTTAACGATGCAAAAAGTAAATCAGGAAGTTAATTGAAAAAATAAAATTATGGACCACAATTTAATTACAACTGCATTTAATATTGACGGGTACAGGGTAAAACAGAATCTCGGAGTAGTAAGAGGTATTGTAGTCCGTTCCAGGTCGGTATTTGGTACTATCGGAGCTTCTCTTCAGACTCTTGTTGGAGGCAATATAACATTATTTACAGAGCTTTGTGAAAAGACCAGAAACGATTCATTTGAACTTATGGTAAAACATGCCGAAGAACTTGGGGCAAATGCAGTCTTAGGATTCAGGTATGACGCCAATGAGGTTATGTCAGGTGTTACTGAGGTTCTTGCTTACGGAACAGCCGTAATACTGGAAAAAGTGTAATATTTACCCTATATCCTCTATTTAACCTTTCAATTTTCAGTTACTTTGATTAGTTTAGCCGCTCGCGGGTAATTAGGATTGAGCATCCTCTTTGCCTGGCAATTCCCCGAATCGACGTTGTTTGTAGGAATCAATTCGTGAATTTCTCATTTTGCCTGTATTTTAAATGAAGACTTTAATAGAAAAGAAATATTTGAATATAGGTTTTGCTGCAGGATTATTAATCCTGCTTGCAATTAATATATTAACATACGTCAACACCTTCAAAAATCTTAGTGAAGAAAAATTAAAAAACAGCGCCGGAAAAATTACCGGGTCTTCACAAGAGCTAATATCAGAATTGTCCGAGTCCGAATCATTAATTCACGGTTATCTTTTAACCGGCAGCCCTGATTTTCTCCAAAAATTTTACAAGTCAAAGAATAAATCAGATTCTCTCTTCCAGGCAATTAGACAGCTTGGTATAAACAACTCAATTCAAAAATCATTAACGGATTCTATTGCAGTACTCATATCGGAAAGAAATAAGTTAATTAAAGAATTACTTGATATTACCGGAGGGGCTGATAAATCCTCCGAAAGTATGTATAACTCTATCACAGGTATTTCAGAGAGGTATGAAAGAATAAAATATTTTCTGGAGAGTATAAACTCTGATGAAGAAATTATTCTGGCGCAAAAAAATAAAGACTCTGAAGATAGTGCAAAATATTCACTCTACCAGATTGTTACTGGCACATTGGTAGGATTTGTGCTAATTATTGCTGGCATTGTATTTCTGAACAGAAATTTAAAAAGAAGAATTGATTCTGAAAAAGCGCTGGAAGAAAGCAGGAAATGGTTTTCAACAACTCTCAATAGTATTGGTGACGGAGTTATTGTAACAAGCAGGCTTGGTGATATTACATTTATGAACCCGGTGGCTCAGAAACTTACAGGGTGGAAGGAAAATGAAGCTAAAGGTGTTTATCTTGAGCATATCTATAACATTGTTAATGAAGAAACAAGAGAACGTATTGAAAATCCCGTTTCAAAGGTATTTAAATCGGGCAAAACCGTTGATATCGGTAAATATACTCTGCTTATAAATAAGGAGGGGAGTGAAATCCCTATAGATGACAGCGCTTCACCGATATATGATGAAGGCGGTTATTTAACGGGAATTGTACTTGTCTTCAAAGACATTTCGGAACGAAGAAAAGCCGAGCTTGAGATTTCAAGGAACCAGATGTTTATCAGAAGAATTTCGGAATCGATTCCTAATATACTTTACGTGTACGAGCCGCGCACAATGAAACTTATTTATGCTAACCGGAAGATAAATGATATTTCGGGCTATACGTTTGAAAAAGCCAAGGCTATGGGTAAAGAATTTTTTGAAAGCGTAATTCACCCGGATGACCTGAAACGGATACTGGGAATGTATAAGCAATTTGAATGTAATTCAGATACCATAGTGCTTGAAAATGAATACAGGATTAAAAACCCCAATGGGGGATGGAGATGGCTTAGAAGCTATGACGTTGTATTCTCGAGAGACCAGGCTGGCCAGCCTGCTCAAATACTGGGTACCGCGCTTGATATTACTGAGAAGAAACAACTGGAAGAGCAAATAAAGAAATATAACCTGCACCTTGAAGAAGTTATTGAAAAAAGAACATCTGAACTTAGGAGAACAAATGAGAAACTTCACAGCGAAATATTTGAACGGGCAAGGGCAGAAGGCAGCGTATCAGAGGCTGAAGAGAAGTTCCAAAGTCTTGTTGAACATTCATTGGTTGGAATATATATTATTCAGGAAGGTAAATTTGTATACGTTAATCCTAAATTTGAAGAAGTTTTCGGCTACAATAATAATGAGCTTGACAGCAGGGATGTCCGTGAACTTGTTCATCCGGAATTTTTAGAAATGGTGCAGGAAAATATCCGGAAAAGATTAAATAACACATTAAATGATACACAGTACACCTTTAAAGCTTTTAGAAAAGACGGCCGGGTAATTGACGTTGAAGTCCGCGGAACAACAATGAACTATGAGGGAAAAATTGCAATAATAGGAACTTTACAGGATATAACCGAAAGAAAGAAAACCGAAGACTCGTTAAAAGAACACGAAGAATTTTTGAGAACAATTGTTAACTCCGCTCCTAATCTCATTTATGTTAAAGATTGGGAAGGGAAATTTGTTCTTGTTAACCGGGCGGCGGCCGAATATTATTCGATGAACCCAGCGGGAATAATAGGAAAAACTGAAGCTGAACTCGGGAAAGAAATTGATACTGATAAGATACTTGAAGAAGACAGGCGGGTAATGAACAGCTCTGTTCCTAAAATTAATCCTGAAAAGAAATTTGTAAATAACAAAACAGGTAAAACCAGCTGGATGCAGATTATTAAAGTTCCATTAATTACGCAAAACAGAAACAAGCAGGTTCTTTGTATTCTTACGGATATAACTCAAAGAAAACTGGCGGAAGAAAATATTATAAATTCACTGAAAGAAAAAGAGCTGTTACTGCAGGAGATTCATCACAGGGTAAAAAACAATCTGCAGATTATAATAAGCCTGCTTAAGCTTCAGTCAAAGTATATATTCGATAAGAGGGATTTCGAAATATTTAATAAGAGCAGGGCAAGAGTTGAAACAATGTCATTAATTCACGAGAAATTGTATAAATCATCAGACCTTGAGAACATTGATTTGGGGAATTACCTGAAAGATTTAACAAACCAGCTTTTAAAAGCATACGGCATGGATTCAACGCAGGTAAACCTATATGTTAATTCAGAAAATGTCAGAGTCGGAATTGATACTGCAATTCCCTGCGGGCTAATTGCAAATGAGCTTGTTTCAAATTCTCTTAAGCATGCATTCAGAATAAACCAGAAAGGCAATATTGAAATAAATATCAAAAAAGATAATGAAAATATAATTTTCACTATTAACGATGACGGAGTGGGACTTCCGCCTAATTTCGATATTGAAAACACGGATTCTCTCGGGCTGCAGCTTGTAACAACTCTTGCAAAACAGCTTGATGGAGTTATTGAGGTTGGATCTTCAAGGGAGGGAACGGTTTTTTCACTTACTTTTCCCGAGGTTAAATATAAAGAGAGAATGTTTCAAAACTGAGGCATGTTATTGTAATTTAGATTTTTTCTTTATACATTTAGTAAGAAAGTTAAACTTATTGATAGAAGGAAACTGTTATGAATCCGAATGATGAAAATCTGGTTACAGTATTTGCAACAGGAAATCATGGTGTAATTGCTGTGGCAAAATCAATGCTTGATGATGCCGGTATAGAATATTATGCAAAAAACGAACGTACCGAAGATTTAATTGGTCTTGGAGTTGTTGGAACAGGTTATAACCCGGTTATTGGACCTATCGAACTGCAGGTGCTTGAGGAAAATGCCGAAGAAGCAATAAACCTGCTTAAAGACCTCTCGGAAGGACAGGTTGACGAGGAAGAATAATATCATTTACGGATGATTTTAATTAAGCTCCTTTTTCTTAAAGGAGCTTTTTTATTTAATGGTTTTTGAAATGCCGTTTAATTAATTTGTCAAACTTATCAATTAACCGGGTAAATTAAAAATGGCTGCAAAATATTTTACATTGATTCTGCTTATGATACTGCCTATGAAAATCTTTGCTCAGGATAATAATCCCATCGATAAAGAACTTAGCGGGTGTATGGATAAAAACCCTTCAACACAGGGAATGCTGAAATGTATTGATAACGCTTATGCAAAATGGGATGATGAGCTGAATAATTATTATAAAAAACTTACCGGCATACTTGATGATGAAGGCAAATCTTTTTTGAAAGATGCACAAAGGAAATGGATTGAATTCCGTGACCTTGAATTCAAAAATATTGAATATATTTATTCCCAAAAGGACGGTACGATGTATCTGCCAATGCAGGCTATTGACAGAATGGAAATCATAAAGAAACGAGCGCTTGAATTAAAAGATTATTATGAGCTGCTGACGGAGAATTAACAGAATGATTCCCGATGAAGAAAGCCCGGTTACAGTTTTTTCTACATCCAACAAAGGTGTTTTTTTAGTTGCGAGGTCAATACTGGACGGCTCAGGAATAGCATATTATACCTCTAATGAATTTATTGATGCTTTGGCATATGGAGGTGAAATACTGAGCATACAGGTTAGCAGCAAAGACGCTGAAACAGTCAGAAATCTTCTCGAAAATATTCAGGAAAATTCTCCAACCTACAGTCTTGGCGAACAGCAATATGAAGAATTTAAATTATTTAAAATATATGCTTCAATTATTTTATTAATAATTATTATATTAATTGCCGTATTTTTTGTGAGATGTTAAAAATATTTAATATTACATTATTATGCCTCCACATTTACCTATTTTAAAAATGTATAAGCTTTTTATCGGCGGTAAATTTACCCGAACCGAATCGGAAAGGTATTTATCTGCGGTTAATCCTAAAACAAAAGAAAAAATCTGCAACTACTCACGAGCTTCACGAAAAGACCTGCGGAACGCGGTTGTTGCCGCAAGGGGCGCTCTCGGTTTGTGGAGCGCAAAAACTGCATACGAAAGAGGGCAGATTTTTTACCGCCTTGCCGAAATGCTCGAAGGAAGAAAAGAACAGTTTGTAAATGAAATTACAGTTTCAACTAAATCAACAAAATCACAGGCTTTAAAGGAAGTTAACAAGGCAGTAGACAGGATTATTTGGTTTGCGGGATTTTCTGACAAGTGGTCTCAGCTTGTATCTTCTGTAAATCCTGTTCAAACAGGCTATTTCAATTTTTCCATGCCGGAGCCTACAGGGGTTGTTGGCGTTTTGCTTCCTGATGAACCTTCTTTACTGGGATTAATATCAAGATTGTGCCCAATAGTAGTCTCCGGCAATTCATGTGTTATGATTGCATCAGAATCCGCACCTCTTCCGGCGCTTTCTTTTTCAGAAGTAATTGCAACAAGCGATTTTCCTGCGGGAGTAATAAATATACTTACTGGATTAAAAAAAGAACTCATTCCTCATCTCGCATTACACATGGATGTAAACGCGTTTGATTACGCTGATTACAACAGCTCATTCAAGAAGGATGTTCAGGCTGACTGCGCTTCAAATGTAAAAAGATTTATTTATTCGGCTCATAAAAATGCAAGTGATTATTATAACGATGAATTGAATGAAAATCTGAGGCAAATAGAAAACTTCACTGAAATAAAAACCGTCTGGCATACAATGGGATATTAAAATCTTCGGGAACGTAAAGTATGTTTTCGTGATTTTATATATTGACATGCCAAATTATCTGAAATTAATTATCAGCATTATTATATGCCAGCTTGCGGGAATTACAGGAACAATATTTACCGGTGATTCTCTCGGTTGGTATTATACGTTAAATAAACCCTCTTTCCGCCCTCCTAATTGGTTATTTGGACCTGTTTGGATAATTCTTTATGCATTAATGGGAATATCTCTTTACATTTTATGGAGAAGGGGATTTTCATCTAACGATTCAAAATATGCATTAATAATATTTGCAATCCAGCTTGTGATTAATACTGCGTGGTCTTTTATATTTTTCGGTGAAAGGTCAATTGGCGGCGGTATGGCTGTAATTCTGGTGCTTTGGATTTTGATTTTCCTGACAATTTTTGCATTCTACCGTTTAAACGCGTCTGCTGCATATCTTCTTATTCCTTACCTCATATGGGTTAGTTACGCCTCAATTTTGAATTTGTCAATTTGGAGGCTTAATTAAACAATTCCAAATAAGACTTTATATATGAAACTAATTTACATATATTAGAGTATTATAAAGTAGAAAATAAACTTAAAAAATCTCAATGAAACAACGTAAATATCTGATTCCGATATTTCTTATGCTTATTTCCATAGGCGTACTTATCGGAATGAGAGTAAACACAGCCGCATCCGGTGATGATATCTTCGAAAATGTGAAGAAATTCAACGATGCGCTCACCCTTGTCCAGAAAAACTATGTTGAAGACGTAAATACCGATAAATTGACGGAAGCAGCTATTAGAGGCATGCTTTCTGAATTAGATCCTCACTCTGTATATATTACTCCCGAGCAGCTTAAGCAGGTTAATGAGGATTTTTCAGGCAGTTTTGAAGGGATAGGGGTTGAATTTGATATTGTAAACGATACAATTACAATAGTAACACCAATATCCGGGGGGCCATCCGAAGCGCTTGGTATTCAGGCAGGTGATAAAATAGTAAAAATTGACGGTGTTTCTGCTATAAAAATGAGCAGAGAAGATGTACCGAAGAAATTACGCGGAGCAAAAGGAACAAAGGTAAATGTCACGATTTACAGAGCAGGCAGTCCTAAATTACTCGATTTTGAAATTACAAGAGATAAAATACCGCTTTACAGCGTAGATGCTTCATTCATGGTAAATAATGATATTGGCTATGTAAGGGTAAGCAGGTTTGCCGCTACAACTTATGATGAATTCAGCAAGGCACTTGCCCAGCTTAAATCTGAGGGAATGCAAAAACTTGTTCTCGATTTAAGAAATAACCCCGGCGGATATCTTGACCAGGCATTTAAAATGGCAAGCATGTTTATTCCAAGAGGTAAGAAAATTGTTTACACTAAGAGCAGAATTCCCGCCTATAATGATGAATATCTCTCTGAAGGGGGCGATTACACTGATATACCGTTAATTCTTCTTGTAAATGACGGTTCAGCATCAGCAAGCGAAATAGTATCCGGCGCTATTCAGGACTGGGACAGGGGATTGATAGTCGGTGAAAACACCTTTGGTAAAGGGCTTGTGCAAAGACAGTATGACCTGCCGGACGGTTCAGCAATCAGAGTTACAACGTCAAGGTACTTTACACCTTCCGGAAGATTAATACAGAAGCCGTATGTTGGCTCAACATACAAAAAGATGGCTAATAACGAAGAAGAAGGCGATAACCTGTATCATACACAGGACAGCAAAGATACTTCAAGACCTGAGTATAAAACAATGGGCGGAAGAACAGTTTACGGCGGAGGCGGAATTACTCCCGATTTCATTGTGAAAATGGATACTCTAACAGATTACTCTGTACAGCTGCGAAGAATTAATCTCTTCCTGGAATATACCAATAATTATTTCGAAGCAAACAAAGATAGACTGAAATCTTCTTATTCGGATTATCATAAGTTCAGGGATAATTTTGAAGTGAGCGAATCTATGCTGAACGATTTTCAGGCTCTTGCTACTTCAAAAGGTATTGCATTAAATGAAGAGCAGTGGAACAGGGATTTGGATTTTATTAAAACAACTATAAAATCAATTATTGCAAGAGATATCTGGGGAAATAACGGAAGTATGGCAGTGTTTTTATCAACAGATAAGCAATTTGAGAAAGCCGTGCAGCTTTTTCCGGAAGCTGAAAAGCTTGCTCATTTGAAATGACCTCTAAAATACCAAGATTTATTGTTTTAGTCTTATTGCTGTTAAGCAGCAATAAGACTTTTTCGCAATCAGAGGTGTTTTCTGATGGCGAAGAATTAATATATGACGTTTATTATTCTTTTATAAACATCGGCTGGGCAAAGTTTAATACAACAAGAATTACAGGTTCTAAAAATATGTATCTTTGCGAAGCTGTTTTGAAATCAAATGAAGCTCTGCCGTTTGTTACGGTTGATTTTTATTTTTCCAGTGAAATTGAAGTCCTTGATAATATTATAAGACCTGTAAAATTCACAAGTAAGGAGTTCAAAGACGGAAAAGCGAGTATATTGACTTACGATTTTCATTATGACAGCTCTTATGTTTATATCAAAAAGAACGGGTATGACGGGCAATTGGAATACGAAAAACGTATGCCTCTGACAACAGTGTTTCAGGACGGGCTGTCGATTTTTTACTTTGCACGGTTCAATTTCTTCAGCAATAAAGCAGTTGATGTGCCGGTTTTGATAAACCAGGACAGCTCTAGTATTCATATAAATTTTAATACAGCTAAAACTGACGCAGATATTGGAGAAGTTAACTACGATATTTCATCAGTTTATCTTGAAGGAAACACAGATTACCAGTTCGTATTTGGATTAACGGGTGACTTTTCAGGCTGGTTTACTAAAGATGCAGCTCGAATTCCTGTTAAAGCAAAATTAAAAGTAAAAATAGGAAATGTAACTCTTGAACTCAAAGGATGGAAAAGAAAAGGGTGGAAACCGCCTGAATATTAATTAAATAAGATGATTTTACCGTATCAAAATATCAGTCCTAAAATTCACGAATCGGTTTTAATTGCTGAAGGAGCATATATTATTGGCGATGTGGAAATTGGAAAAGATTCGAGTATCTGGTTCAATACTGTTGTAAGGGGAGACGTTAACTATATCCGTGTAGGTGAAAGAACAAATATTCAGGATTTGACTATGGTTCATGTAACCTTCAAGAAATTTCCTGACCTTTATAGGAAACGATGTTTCAATAGGGCACAGCGCGGTAATTCACGGCTGCAGGATAAAGGATTTTGTAGTAATCGGTATGGGTGCAAAAATACTTGATGATTCGACTGTCGGACCGTATTCCCTGGTTGCAGCCGGTTCTGTTGTTAAAGAAAAGTTTATTGTTCCTGAAGGAACTCTTGTTGCCGGAGTTCCGGCAAAGGTTGTTAGAGATTTACGGCCTGAAGAGATTGAAAAACTTAAGCAGAATGCTAAAAACTATTTATTTTATGTTGAGCAATATAAGACATTTAATAAAGGCTTAGGATTCCAAAATTTCAAAGCTATTGACAAATAATATTTTTCTGGATATTTTAAATATTAGGTTTTTAGAGTGATAGTAGAATGACTTAAAGTTAAATATTAATTTTTGTATATTTTATCTGCGAATTTTTGGAAAATATATTAAAAAAGGCTGGATTCTGCAATAAATTCGAAAATTTTAGTTCAAAATCATCATCCCTCTTCAAAGTTGCCTATAAGCCAAAGGTCAATTCGGGCATTGGTATCACGTGTTATAAGAAATGAAAAATATAAGCTTTGCAGCTTAGAAGTGAACTTTGTGAATGATTTTAGAATTAAGAAAGTAAATAAGAAGTTCTTAAATCACAATTATTTTACGGATATAATTACTTTTCCATATAATAACGATAAAAAGGGGCTTGAAGGTGAAATAGTAATTTCACTGGATTCTGTAAAGAAAAATGCTTTGTCTTACGGTACTGCATATAAACAGGAACTCAAGCGCGTTATAATACATGGATGCCTGCACATGACAGGATATGATGATAAAACAAAATCCGAAAAGGAACTTATTAGGTCTAAGGAAAATTCTTACATGGGAATTAAAAAAGTTTAAAATTTATGTTTTACGAAAGAGTAATAGAGATAATAGTATTCCTGCTTGCTGAAATGAAGAGTAATAAAGAGCTGAATGAAACTGAGGTGCAAAAGCTTACAAAGCTCGGTTATACCCAAAGTGAAATTAATACTGCTTTCAGCTGGATATATTCTAAGTTTAATTCAAAGGAAAAAGTTTTTAAAAAGGACGAATCTTCGTCTCGTTCGCACAGGTTCCTTCATGAAATCGAAAAAAATGTTATTTCTAACGAAGGACACGGCTATTTAATACAGCTTAGAGAACTTGGTATGATAAATGATTTGGATATAGAAGTCATAATTGAGAGGATTATGTCCTCGGGATATATGAAAGCGTCAAAAGAAGATGTAAAATCTTTTTTGGCGGGCTATCTGCTTGACCTTGATGAAACCTCTGACAGCAGGCATATGATGATAAATTCGAACGATACAATAAATTAACCTTAATTTTCAGAAATTATTGTTTTAATGGATAAATCTTTAGTAATAGTAGAATCGCCCTCAAAGGCGAAGACGATAAACAAATATCTTGGAAGAAATTATAAGGTAGTTGCTTCCGTAGGTCATATAAAAAATCTTCCCAAGAGTAAAATCGGTGTTGATTTCGATAATAAGTTCGAACCTACATACGAAACTATACCCGGGAAAGAAAAAGTTATCACAGAGCTTAAAAGCCTTGCCTCCGAAAGCAAAAATATATACATAGCAACTGACCCCGACAGGGAAGGGGAAGCAATTGCTTATGATATAGCAAATGAAATTGATTCTAAAAATAAAAAAATATTCAGGGTCCTTTTTAATGAAATAACAAAAAAGGGAATTGAAGAGGGTATAAATAATCCGCTCCAGATAGATGAAAGACTTGTCAGCTCGCAGCAGGCGAGAAGAGTGATGGATAGAATTGTCGGCTACAAGCTGAGCCCGTTCCTGTGGAAAGTTATTTATTACGGCTTATCGGCAGGAAGGGTACAGTCGGTAGCATTGAGACTGATCTGTGAAAGAGAAGAAGAAATCAGGCATTTTATTCCTTCGGAATACTGGAGTATAATTGCTGAATTTAAGGATACAGATAAAAATAAGATTTTCCAGTCAAAGCTGACTCAGAAAAACGGAGTCACTTACAAATTTAACGGTGATGACCCGAAGATTAGCAATGAAAAAGATGCGGAAGATATAATTTCAGACTTAAAGAACAAGCTTTTCAAAGTAGCTGACGTTCAGAGAAAAGAAGTAAAAAGAAATCCGTATCCTCCGTTTATTACCTCGTCTCTTCAGCAGGATGCCTCGGTCAGGCTGAGATTTGCTCCTAAGAAAACCATGATGGTTGCACAAAAGCTTTATGAAGGTGTTGATATTGGCGAAGAAGGACTTGTAGGATTAATAACTTATATGAGAACAGACTCCACAAGGCTTAGCGAAGATTCAATCAGTGATGTGAGGAAATTTATCGGAGATAAGTTCGGCAAAGAATATTTGCCGCACACACCAAGACATTATGCACGTAAAGCACAGAATACACAGGATGCACATGAAGCTATTAGACCTACTTCGGTTTTCAGAACACCTGACAGCTTAAGAAAACAATTGCCATCTGACCAGCTGAAATTATATGAGTTAATCTGGAACAGATTTGTTGCATGCCAGATGCAAAGCGCTGTATACGACCAGGTAACGGTATTGATTGATTCGTTCGAACAATCGAAGAATGGAAGCGAAGAAAACTCATACCAGTTTAAGACAATAGATTCGACAATGAAGTTTAAAGGATTTATGATATTATATAATGATGTAACTGAAAACGGTGATAAAGATGATGAACAGTATGCAATCCCGAACGATATCGAAAAGGGTGATATTCTTGACCTTCAATCGCTTGATAAGAAACAGCATTTTACACAGCCCCCTCCGAGGTACACCGAAAGCAGCCTTATTAAACAGCTTGACGCGCTTGGAATCGGAAGACCTTCTACTTATGCTATGATTGTTTCCACTATTATTAACCGAACGTATGTAAACCTTGAAGACAGAAAGTTATTTGCAACCGAGTTAGGCGAAGCTGTTAATAAGCTTCTTTCAAAGTATTTTAATGACATAATAAATTATGAGTTCACAGCCCAGATGGAAGAAGAATTTGACAAAATTGCCGAGGGTGAATTAAAATATGAAAATGTATTAGACGAGTTTTATAAGCCGTTTAACACTGACCTGGAAAAGCTGAACGAAAAAACCAAAGAAATTAAGCAGTCTCTCCAGGAAATTACTGATATAGATTGTGAGCTTTGTGGATCAAAAATGATGATTAAATGGGGAAGGAACGGAAGGTTTCTCTCCTGTACAAATTACCCGAAATGCAAAAACGCAAAGCCATTACCGGGTGAACAGCAGGAGCACAATGAGCTTGCTGAAGGTAAGTTTTGCAGTGTTTGCGGAGCGCCAATGGTTGTAAAATCAAGCAAATACGGAAAATTCCTCGGTTGTTCACGCTATCCTGAATGCAAGAACATAATGCCGATAACACTTGGAATAAAATGTCCGAAATGCGGTGAAGGAGAAATTGTG
The DNA here is from genome assembly GCA_963742955.1 of Ignavibacteriota bacterium. GTDB lineage: Bacteria > Bacteroidota > Ignavibacteria > Tepidaquicellales > OLB5 > CAVUOA01. Next base: position 313,300 of record CAVUOA010000009.1, read on the forward strand.
GAAAGGAAAGCCATGAAATCAAGGAAGAAGTTTTACGGGTGCTCGCGCTACCCCGATTGTGATTTTATAGCAAACAGCAAGCCGGTCAATACCAAGTGCGAGTCCTGCGGAAATCCTTATATGCTTGAAAAGTATTCCAAGAAAGCAGGGAACTACCTTGAGTGTCCCGAATGTAAACATAAAATTACAATCACAACAAACGAAGAGCAGCCCGAAGTTGTTGAATCTTAAATTTTAGCAGGAGAGTAAAGCAATGGACAGACGAAAATTTCTGATTTCCTGTTCTGCAGCAGTTCCTGTTATACTGCTGAGCAAACACACCGGGAGTATTTTTACCAATGATAAAGAAATAAGAATGAAACAAAAAACCTATGATGATGATTTTATAAAAAAACTTGCCGATTTATCAATTTCACTGTCAAAGAAAAACGGAGCATCTTATTCGGATTTCAGGCTTTCAAATTTCAAAAGCCAGAGAATTTCAACAAGAGAAAATGTAATACAGGGAGTCCATGAGAATGAAAACTACGGCTTTTCTGTCAGAGTTCTTGTGGATGGCGCATGGGGCTTCGCTTCAAGCAGTACTTTTAATGAAAGTGAGACAGGCAGGGTAACAAATCTTGCATGCGAAATTGCTAAAGCAAATAAAATCATTCAAAACAGAAGCGTCGAGCTTGTTCCCGTACCGGCATATACCGATACATGGAAAACACCAATTAAGAAAAATCCATTTGATGTATCGATTGATGAAAAGGTAAATTTTCTGTTTAACATAAACGAAAAGGCAAAATCACTGGGAGCTAATTACTGTTCTTCGTTTATGTGGGCTGTTAATGAATGGAAATATTTTGCATCCTCAGAAGGTTCTTATATAAAACAGGATTTATACAGAATCTGGCCGGGGTTTGATATAACTATTATAAACAAAGATACGGGAGAATTTGAACAAAGAGATTCTCTTACCACTCCAATAGGAAAAGGATATGAATATATTGAAGAATATGATTTTATAGGTGATGTTGAAAAAGCAGTTGAAGAAACCAAAATGAAATTTACTGCAAAATCAGTAGAGCCGGGTAAGAAAGATATTATACTTGACCCTACAAACCTGTGGCTTACTATACATGAATCATGCGGCCATCCTACGGAGCTTGACAGGGCTCTTGGATTTGAAGCAAACTACGCAGGTACAAGCTTTATGACAGTTGATAAGCTTGGAAAACTCAAATATGGGAGTGAATTCATAAATATGGTTGCAGACAGAACCCAGAAAGACGGGCTTGCTACAAGGGGATATGACGATGACGGGGTTAAAACTATGAAATGGGATATAATAAGAAACGGTTTGTTTGTGGGGTACCAGACTACACGTGAAATGGCAAGCTATATACATGAAAAGGCATCCAATGCATGTGCATATGCCGATAGCTGGTCTCATTTCCCTATACAGCGTATGCCGAACGTATCACTTGAGCCGGGTAAAGAGAAACTCTCACTTAAAGATTTAATTGCGGATACCGAAGACGGTATCTATATTGTCGGAAACGGAAGCTGGAGTATTGATATGCAGCGTTACAATTTCCAGTTTACAGGGCAGGCTTTCCATGAAATTAAAAATGGCAAAATTGTCGGTTTGCTTAAAGACGTAGCATATCAGGGTAATACTGTAGATTTCTGGAATTCCTGCGATGCGGTTTGCGATGAATCGGAGTATAAGCTTGGAGGCTCATTCTTCTGCGGTAAAGGAGAGCCAAGCCAGGTGTCACCGGTGAGTCACGGAGCATCACCGGCAAGATTTAAAAAGGTTAATATATTGAATACGAGCAAGGAGTCATCAAAATGATATTGAATGAATCGGATGCAAAAAAATTCATGGAAAAGGCATTGCAGTATAGCAAAGCAGATTCAATTGAACTAAGTCTAACAGGCTTTAATAGCTATAACTTACGCTTTGCGCTTAATTCTCTTTCTACTAATGGGTACTCAGACGGATTAACTCTTTCAATCACAAGTAATATTGGTAAAAAATCCGGTTCTGTTACATTAAATAATTTTGACGGTGATGCCATAAAGAATGCAGTTGAAAAATCGGAAGAAATTGCAAAGTTATCACCCGACAACAAAGAATTTATGCCTCCATTAGCTCCTCAAACATATTCAAATGGAGTAAATTACTCCAAAAATACAGAGAGTTTAAGCAAGAATGAAAGGGCGAATTTACTGAAAAGTGTTATTAACGAATCAGAAAACGCTAATCTTTCCTCTGCGGGTTATATTGAAGATGAAGCGAATTTTACCGCTCTTTTAAACTCAAACGGACTATTTGCCTATAACACCGGTTCGATGGCAAGTTTTTCTTGTACAGCCAGAACCAAAGACGGAACCGGTTCGAGCCGCGTTCAACAGCAATCAATTAATGTAAATGACCTTAATACAGAGCAGCTTGGAAAGCGGGTTACTCAACGGGCGGCTATGTCAACAAATCCAAAAGAAATTAAACCGGGTAAATATATTGTTATTTTAGAACCCGCTGCAGCCGCAGATATGATTGCATATTGTACATATTTTATGGATGCCCGTTCTGCTGACGAGGGAAGAAGCTTTTTTTCAAAGCAAGGAGGCGGCAGCAGAATCGGTGAGAAGATAGTTAATGAAAAAGTTACCCTGTATTCTGACCCTGTTGACCCTAAGGCGCCCGGTATTCCTTTTAATGACGAAGGCTATCCGTTGACAAAGACATTATGGTTCGAAAACGGTGTTCTTAAAAATCTTGCGCGAGGCAGATACTGGGCAGAGAAAACATCTCAGCCTGTAGTGCCTTTTTATTCAAATATTATAATGGAAGGCGGCTCTAAAACTGTTGATGAACTGATTGCTTCAACTGATTACGGGATTCTTGTTACACGTTTCTGGTACATAAGAACTGTTGACCCGCGTACAGTATTACTTACCGGGTTAACTCGTGACGGTATTTTTGAAATATCCGGGGGTAAAGTAACCGGAGCTGTGAAAAATTTCAGGTTTAACGAAAGTCCTGTAAATGTTCTTAAAAACGTCGTAGAGCTTGGCGTTGCGGAAAACGGTGTAGGGAGCGAAACAGGGGATTCACAGATTTTTGTTCCGGCATTAAAAGTTAAAGATTTTAACTTTTCCAGTTTATCGGATGCAATTTAATTAAGTTTTCCGATTTAAACCGGACTGCTTATGAATTTAATTTCAGCAATAGATAAGTTTTCATCGTACCTGCTGAACGAGAAAAACTATTCTAAAAATACCCTGCTTAATTATGTAAGGGACCTCAATGACTTATACAGCTTTATTGCCCGCAAAATTGAGGATAGGGGGGCTAAAATTGAAGTTAAATTTATTGATGAGCAGACTTTAAAAGATTTTATTGCCGGGTTTGTTCTTAACCCGGAACAGAAATACTCAAAGCGAACCATTTCCAGAAAGATTTCTACCCTTAAATCATTCTACAAGTATCTTAACCGTAAGAAACTTTATAATTCCAATCCTTCAAGAAATTTAATATTTCCGAAACTAGGGAAAAACCTGCCGACCGTTGTTGATGAGAAAGCTATTACTTTGATGTTTGATTCTGATTATTTTTCGAAGGATGTGTGGGGTTTAAGGGATAAAGCAATTATGGAACTGCTCTACAGCTCGGGAATAAGGCTGAACGAATTGATAAATTTGAGCCCTGAAAATTTTGACGAGAGAAATAATGTAATTAAGGTACGGGGCAAAGGCAGAAAAGAAAGAATAATTCCGATTGGAAACTTATCAGTAAGCACTATCATTTCCTACCTTGATAAAAGAGATAAATACTTTGAGGAAAAGGGCACGGATTATGACACGAGCGTAATATTTAATGCAAAAAACGGGAAGAAGCTCTACTCAGCATTGGTAAACAGAATAGCCGAAAAATATATTTCAAAAGTATCGGAAATAAAAAAGAAGAGCCCCCACGTATTGCGCCATTCATTCGCAACACACATGCTGAACCACGGAGCTGATATAAGAGCTGTAAAAGATTTACTCGGACATGCAAGTCTTTCTACAACCCAGATTTATACACATGTTTCGGTTGAACGGCTGAAGGAAGTATATAAAAAGGCACATCCAAAAGCTGATAAAATGAAACAGAAGTAGTTTTTAAGGATTTCACTTAATCATTGATTTTTTTATCTTAGCAAAATAGATAATTCCAAATTTACAGTTTAATGAAAAAAATACAGTTATCGCAAATCTGCCACGGACGCTCGGGTGATAAAGGCGATGCCGCAAATATCGGTTTAATTGCATTTAAAAAGGATGATTACCCCTTAATTAAGGAAAAAGTTACAGCGGATGCAGTAAAAAAGTATTTTGACGGTATTTGTTTTGGTCCTGTTGAGCGATTTGAAATGCCGAACATAAACGCCTTAAATTTTGTTTTACATAATACTCTGGGCGGGGGGGAACAGTATCCCTCAAAAACGATGCGCAGGGAAAAACCCTGGCTTCAGCTTTGTTAATGATGGAAATAGAGGTACGCTAATTTCACGAATTAACACGAATGTTAATTTAAATATTAGCGCTATTAGCAAACTCGCGTTAAAGAAAGTATAAAATTATATGTTTGACTACACAAAATCTGACCTGAAAAAAATAAAACAACGTATCGAAGACTTGCGGAGGTTTCTTTGAAATCGATGAGAAACTCTCCCGCGTAGATGAGCTTCAGAAAAAAACTTCCGAACCCGGATTCTGGGATGATAACATTTCCGCACAAAAAGTTCACCAGGAAATATCACGCTTAAACGAGTGGATTGATGACTGGAAAGCGCTCGATTTAAAGTATAACGATTTGGAATCGTTAATCAAGCTTGCTGAAGATGAAAAAGATGATACTCTTGAGGATATGTTTACCAAAGAATCGGAAGCATTATCTGAAGAAGTTTCGAAGCTTGAATTCAGAAACATGCTCAGTGAACCCGATGATGAAAGGGATGCAATTCTCACAATTAATTCCGGCGCTGGCGGTACTGAGGCACAGGACTGGGCTCAAATGCTGATGAGAATGTACTTAAGGTGGGGAGAGAAGAACAATTATAAGACTCAGATTGTTGATATACTGGAAGGCGACGGCGCAGGCATTAAAAGCGCTACTATTGAGTTTGCGGGCAAATATGTCTATGGTTATCTTAAGGCGGAAAACGGAGTGCACAGGCTTGTCAGAATTTCACCTTTTGATTCAAATAAACGCCGCCATACATCATTTGCTGCTGTGTTTGTTTACCCCATCGTTGATGATAACATAGAAATAGAAATTAACCCAGCTGATTTAAAGATTGATACATTCCGAAGCGGGGGAGCAGGAGGGCAAAACGTAAACAAGGTTGAAACTGCAATCAGAATAACTCATATGCCAACCGGCATTGTTGTCCAGTGCCAGAATGAACGTTCTCAGCTTCAGAACCGCCAGACTGCAATGAAGATGCTGAAATCGAAGCTCTACCAGATGGAAAAAGAAAAAGAAATGGAAAAACTTAATAAAATTGAAAGCTCAAAGAAAAAAATAGAATGGGGCAGCCAAATCCGCTCGTATGTTTTCCACCCCTACAATATGGTGAAAGACCACAGGACCGATTTTGAAACAAGCAATACTCAGGCTGTAATGGACGGTGACATAGACGGTTTTATAAAAAGTTATTTAATGAGTAACTAGGAAATGTCATACGAATTTTTCTTATCAAAAAGATTTGTGCGTCCGGGGAAAGAATCTAATTTTGTTTCTTTCATAACGCTTATATCAATTGCTGGAGTAGCAATAGGTGTTACAGCTTTAATAATAGCTGTATCTGTTCTCAAGGGGTTTGAGGATGAAATTACTAAAAAAGCTATTTCGGTATCATCACATATTCAGGTAATTACATTTAAACCCGAAGGAATTAAAGATTACCAATCGGTTATTGACCAGATTAGGGACCCTAATGAAGGTTTAGGCATCGTATCAGCACACCCATTTGTCCAGAGAGAGGCTGTTATTAAGTATAAAGATAACACAGAAGGTATAATGCTCAAAGGAGTAAGAGACGGTGATAATATTTTCGGAACCCAGAGAAAGATAGTTCAGGGTTCCGGAAATGTTTCTGTTCCGGATTCAGGATTTTATCCTATAATTATCGGTAATAAGCTTGCCACAAAGCTTAACATCAGTATAGGCAGTAAAGTGTTCGTCATTGCAACAATCGGACTTCCGTCAGCAGCCAATCCTCCGAGTGTAAAGCCGTTCAAAATAACCGGTATCTACGAATCTGGTTTAAAAGAATATGATGATGTAATAATGTATGCTGATATGGGTGAAGTTCAGAAGCTCTATGGTATGGGGAGTAATGTCAGCGGAATCGAAGTAATGCTTAATGATATTTCTCAAATCAAGGATGTCACAGTTAAAATTCGGAGAATACTGGGTTACCCATTTTATGCGCGCTCGGTGTTTCAGATATACAGAGGACTCTTTACATGGGTAGAGCTTCAAAAAAAGCCTATTCCGCTCGTTCTGGGGTTAATTGTGATAGTCGCAGCGTTTAATGTTGTAGCATTTCTGCTTATGATAGTTCTTGAGAAAACTGAAACTATAGGTGTATTGAAATCTATGGGCTCGACTAACAGTGATATTATCAGAATTTTCTTTCTGCAGGGATTGTTTATTTCAGTTGCAGGTATAATAATAGGAAACATACTGGGTTACGGTCTATGCCTGCTTGAACTTCATTATAATTTAATTAAGCTTCCTGAAATTTATTATATGTCACGCGTTCCCATACTTATTAACTGGAATGCCGGATTGTTAATTACAGGTATTACATTTTTGCTCAGTCTTTTGGTTACAATATTACCTTCTTATCTCGCTTCAAGACTCAATCCTGTAACATCACTCAGGTTCAAATAATAAATGTTCACAAAAGACAAGAAATTTATATCGGGGATGTTTGATGAGATTTCTCCAACCTACGATAAGCTTAACCATTTATTCAGCGCTAACCAGGATTTACGCTGGCGCCGCCTGGCTGTAAAATATTTGATGAATCAGAGCAGCAAGCCCGCGAATATACTTGACCTTGCTGCAGGCTCCGGTGACCTTGGTATTGAATTTTTGAATCTTAATCCGAAAAGAATTTTTTCTGCGGATTTATCTTTCAAAATGCTGCAAGTTAACAAAGATAAAATTTCTGACAGCAGAAATATGCAAATCAGGGCAGAAGCAGAGCATTTGCCGTTTGAGGATAATTTTTTTGATTTATGCGGTATTTCATTCGGCATAAGAAATTTCGAGAATCTTGGTAATTGCCTTATTGAAATAAAAAGGGTATTGAAAAAAGGCGGGAGACTGCTCGTGATAGAAATGTTCAGACCTGAGAAAAGAGGTATATTCAACCGTATGTTCGATTTTTATTTCAGCAAATTAATGCCTATCCTTGGAAACAAGCTTTCTAAGAGCACATATGCGTATAATTATTTATTAAGCTCGGTTAACACGTTCAAGTCCGTTAAAGAATATTGCAGTATGCTTACTGAAGCGGGGCTTGAAACAGAGTACGTAAAGAACAATTTCCTCGGTATGGTGAATACTGTGATTGCGAAAAAAAATTAGTGCACATGTTGTTATATAAATAATTGTTAAATATATTGTATTTAAATTAATATAAAACCCTTATGATTAAGAAGTTACTACTTAACAAAAATCAGTTAATCCTTTTCAAAATTGTGCTTTTACTGGCTGTAATAGCCTCTTTCCCGTTTTTCGGAAGCGATTGCAGTAATAATCTAAACAATATAATAGGAGGTACCACAACCGGAGATATTCACGGTTCATGGAGACTAACTAACATTACAGGATATTTACAGGATATATGCGCCAATGAAACAGTTCAATACGATTCCAACGGAACTGCAACTCTTACATGCCCGAATTCAAATCCTATTACCAGGACATATACATTATCTAATAATATTTTGACTTATACAGAAACAAATGTATCATATGATGTTACTACTTTGACCGATTCTGTATTAGTGCTTACAGGAAGAAATATAGGACGAACATTGACCTATATTAGAATCCCAGTTTTTGATAATAAAGGAGCGCCTATTCCATATGATTCAAATGCGATAAAGAACTCATCTGAAAATTCGGTAAGTAAGGAGCATTAAATTGAAAAAAATATATATTTTTACAAAAGTTTCACTGACGCTGGGTATACTTGTATTTTTAATTGCAGTTTTTTCTGGTTTTGGAAATGAAGAGAAAATTAGTGAAAATATACAGGCACCCAAAATAATAAATCCAATTTCCAAACTAATTGCTGAAAAGAAAAATACTGCAGCATTTGACAAAGTCAGCTTATTTGAATTTAAGGGAAATGGGGATGAAAAAGCTGCATTGAAATCATTTGTTAACAAATCTGTTTTATTGGAAATTAACAGTGAAAATCTAAAGCAAATTCTACGGGAAGGGAAAGAAAATATTGAGCTCAATATTCCTGTTTCTGAGACAATGAATTATACTCTGGAATTAACCAGGGTTTCGGTATTAGACAAAGATTTTGCTATGATATCAAAGAGCAATCACGATGAAAAAACGACACTGTCCAATTTAGGCATCCATTACCGCGGAATCTTGAAAGGTGATGAAAAATCATGGGCAGCTATAAGTATTTTTAATGACTTTGTAATGGGTCTTATTGCCACAGAAAATGGAAATTTTGTTCTGGGTTCAATAAAAAATGACAGGAATAAATATACCAGTGATTACGTTTTATATAATGACAGAAATCTTCTGAAAAGCAGTAATTTTAAGTGCGGTGATGGTGATAATGAAGATAAATTTGTTAGAAACCATAAAGTACCTATGCAGAATGAAGGAAATATTGCAGATTACTCATCAGTAGATACAGTTGCAATATATTTTGAAACCGATAACCAGATGTATCAGGATGCTAACGGTAACCTGACTCAATTAGCGAATTTTGTTTCAGGCATTTTTAACCAGGTAGCCGCTTTGTATCAGAATGAATCACTGCCGATAAAAATTGCAAATATAGGTTATTGGGCACACCAGGACCCGTATGCAAATGATACAGACTCGTATGTTATTCTTCAAAGATTCGGCTCTAATCACGAAGATAATTTTACGGGTGATTTAGCGCATTTACTCTCAACCGGCCACAACCAGCAGCTTGGTGGTATTGCATGGATAAATGTACTATGTACACAATACAACTCAACCGATTATTCCGGCAGATTTGCATTCAGTAATATCGAAAACACTTATTCACCATACCCTACTTATTCATGGACGGTTACAGTTGTTGCTCATGAAATGGGTCATAATTTCGGTTCTTATCATACTCATGCATGTCATTGGCCTAATGGTTTTGGCATTGGTCCAATTGATACGTGTGTTGTTACCGGCGAAAATTCATCATATTTTGACGGTTGTGTTCCTATTTATCCGACAAATGGTTGTGTAAGACCGAGATTAGGTACTCTTATGAGTTACTGCCATTTTTGCGCACAATACGGGGGAGGAATAAATCTCTCTTACGGTTTTGGACCAATGCCGGGTGATACAGTAAGGATATGGTACCAGAGAGCAAGCTGCCTGCATTATGAAACAAATTCATCCGAAATGCCGGTTACATATGATTTGCTGCAGAACTATCCTAATCCCTTTAACCCGACTACTAATATAAAATATGCTTTGCCCGAAGACGGGTTTGTGACACTTACACTGTTTGATATTACGGGGAGGGAAGTAGCAAGGCTTGTAGAGGGAAAATTTTTCAATGCAGGAATTTATTCTCATGTTGTTGATGCAAATGCTTTAAATATGTCATCGGGAGTTTATTTTTACAGGTTAAACGTTACCCGTGATTCGAAGAAGGTATATTCGGAAATCAGAAAAATGGTTTTAATAAAATAAAAGTTTTTTATATGAAAAATATTTATTTCCCGTTATTATTTATATTTTCTGCATTTGTAATATCATGCTCGGGTTCGAAGTATACTCCTGTTGATATTAAAACAGGCAATTACAGCTTCTCTATGTCAGACAGTATAGGCAATACGCTTGCTGACGGAGATATGAATATAGATACAAGCGCCGGGAAAGTATCCGGTACATACAGCTTCACAAAAAAATATGTAAGTGATTTCCCGGGTCTATCCACAATGGGTGGAAGTTTTGCAGGTACTTACGAGAAAAGTGAAGGTATGGTACATATTAATATGAATCCAAAACTAGCCGATGCAAATGTTTATATCGGGGCAAGGGTTTACCGCAGTTCGCTTGCAGGGGAATGGTCTTTTACAACTCTAAAAGGTGTGAGAGCGGCCGGCAAATTTGTAGCTAAGAGTACTGATTAGCTATTAAATATATTTTGATTTCTTTCGGCGCCTACAGAAACAAGTTTTACAGGCACATTTAAAAATTTCCCGATGAAGTTAAGGTATTTTCTGCAGTTTGCAGGAAGCCCCGAAAGCTTTCGTGTATCACAAAGCTCTTCACTCCATCCCGGAAATGTTTTGTAAACCGGTTTTACTTTTTCCAACTCTTTATAACCGCATGAACTGTAGCTTATCTTCTTCCCGTTCAGTTCATAACCGACGCAAACTTTTATATGCTTTAATGAGCTAAGTATATCGAGTTTTGTTATGGCGATTTCGGTAACATTATTGATATCGCAGGCAAATTTCACAGCCTCAAGGTCAAGCCAGCCTATTCTGCGGGGTCTGCCGGTAGTTGTTCCGTATTCTGCACCTCGTTCTCTAATATCTATATCCAGCCCGTCATGTATTTCTGTCGGCAGCGGTCCGCCTCCAACTCTCGAAGTAAAAGCTTTTACAACCCCGGTAATATTCTTTACAGCATTTATGGGTATTCCCGAACCGGGATTGACAGTGCCGACTACCGTATTTGTAGCAGTTGCAAATGGATACGGTGACCAGTCGGTATCAAGCATAATGCCGTGAGCGCCTTCCAGCAGTATATTTTTCTTATCTTTTATAGCTTTTTGTAATATGAGGTAAGTATCTTTTATGTAAGGCAAAATCTTTGAACGATACTCCCTTAATTTCACCAACTCCTTGTTAATGTTAATCGGAGAGACACCAAAAGTTTTCAATATTCTGTTTTTTATTTTTGATTGGAATCTGAAGCATTCTTCAAAAAGCTTCCAGTCAAGAAGCTCGTAAATCCTGATTCCGTTATAGCTCACTTTATCTGAATAGGCAGGTCCGATACCTCGTTTAGTTGTACCGAGTTTATGTTTTCCTCTTGCATTTTCGTAAGCCTGGTCGAGTTCTTTGTGGTAGGGAAGTATAAGGTGGCAGCGCGGTGATATGATAAGTTTCTTCTTTAAATCCAAACCTTCTGCCTGCAGGATTTTGATTTCGTTCAGCAGAACTTCAAGGTCGATTACTACTCCGTTGCCGATAATTGCAGTTGACCTTTTGTGAAAAATACCGGAAGGTATAAGCCTGAAGAAGAATTTTTTATTCCCCAGTACAACAGTGTGTCCGGCATTATTGCCCCCATGGTATCTTACAACAAAATCTGAATTACGGGCAAAGAGGTCAACTATTTTCCCTTTGCCTTCATCTCCCCATTGTAAACCTAAAATGACATGTACAGACATAATAATCTTGCACGAGAAGTTTATTGGATAGGATTTTTATTTAATTAAGCCTTGCTGACGGCAGTTCTGCCGGCGCCGATTTTTTTTCGTTTAGCCTGGTAGTTCTTTATATCAACTACAAATGAGCTTGCTATATAAACCGATGAATATGTTCCGGTAATAACACCAATAAGAAATGTAAATGCAAATCCTCTGTTTACCTCACCGCCAAAAAGGAACAATATTAATACAGTAAGAAACACGGTTCCGCTTGTAATTATTGTTCTGCTTAAAGTGGTGTTAATACTCTTATTCATAACCCTTAAGATGTCCTCGTTCTTATAGAGTTTGATATTTTCTCTGATTCTGTCAAATACAATAACAGTATCATTGGAAGAGAATCCGATCAAAGTCAAAAACGCGGCTACCATACCCTGGGACAGTTCAAGATTCAGGCTTGGAAACAACGCTGTAAATATAGCTATCATTCCGATTGTTATCAGTACGTCATGGAACAAAGCTATAACTGCACCCAGCGCGTACACGAACTCAAACCTGAATGCGAGGTATATTAGTATTGCGATAAGTGAAAATATTGTTGCGTAAATGGCGCTTATTCTTAATTCTTTACCGATTTTAGGACCTACATTATCAATCCTCAGTACTTCAAAGCTATTACCGGGTAAAGAAGCTTTTAAACCATCTTTAATTTTATCTGCAACAACTGTACCTTCACCCTGCTCAGGTGTTTTTATCAGGATGTCTTTTTCGTCACCCATTGTTTTAATTTCACTTCCAATAAGGCCTGCTTTATCCATTGCATTTCTGACAGCCTGGATATCCACGTCTTCATTAAACCTGACCAGAACTTCAGTACCGCCTTTAAAATCAATTCCAAGTGCAATTCCCTTAATAAGAAAAGTAGAAAATCCGATAATTATTAAAACAGCAGAGACTATATAAAAGAATCTTCTTTTAATTAAAAAATCTATATTTACGTTATGGAGAAATCTCATATTTTAAAACTTATAATTTATCCGAAGTTTATTTGTGTTTTTCCTCTTTCAGTAAGAATGTCGAATACAATTCTTGTAATAATTATAGCAGTAAACAGGTTTGCAACCAAACCGATAATAAGGGTTAATGCGAAACCCTGAATAGGTCCTGTCCCAAACTGGTAAAGTATAATACCTGTAATAATTGTAGTGACGTTCGCATCCATAATTGCCGAAAAAGCCTTTTTGTATCCGATTTCAATGGACGTTCTCATCGGCTTGCCTGTAGCAAGCTCCTCCCGTATTCGTTCATAAATAAGAACGTTTGAATCAACAGCCATACCTATGGTTAAAATAAGGCCTGCTATACCCGGAAGAGTAAGTGTGGCTTTAAAGCTCGCCATTATTCCGAGCACAAAGAGCAGGTTGAATATAAGCGCCATGTCTGCAACAGCTCCTCCAAAGTGATAGTAAACAACCATAAAGAGTGCAACTAAAAGTACTGCTATGATGGATGAATAAAGACCTTTCTGGATTGAGTCTTCACCAAGTGACGGTCCGACTGTTCTTTCTTCGATAATTTTAAGAGGGGCAGGCAGTGCACCTGCTTTTAAAACTATTTCAAGGAGTTTAGCCTCCTGGATATTTGCCATTCCTTCAATTTGAGAATTACCCCCTGTAATTTTGCTATTTACAACAGGAGCAGAATAAACAACGTGGTCAAGAACAATCGCAATTCTCTTATGAATATTCGCGCCGGTTATTCTAGCCCAATCGGCTGAACCTTCGCTGTTCATTTCCATATAGACAACCGGGGAATTGCTTGTGGGGTCAATGTTTGACCTGGCATTTGTAACTACGCCTCCGGTTAATTCCGGTTCTTTCTTTACTGCATACATCTGGAATATTCTTTCGCCTTTATCTATAAAGTCTGACCTATTGCCCCATAAAAATTCCATATCACCCGGAATTAAATCAAGGATTTCTTTCTTAGCCAGTAGTTTTGTAACCTGGTATTTATCTTTTTCTCTGACAAGCCAAGATACACTCCCGTCCTGATATTGCTGAGGTCTTACCAAATAAAACCAGGGGTGTTTTACTTTAAATTCTTCTTCACTCATCTGGCTTGAGGAATCTTCAGGAACTACATTCGAATCTGTATTTGAAACTATTCCTGTATCGGTTTTTTTAACGGAATCTGATTTTGTTATCTTTTTGGAAGTATCTTTTTTAGTTTCCTTCTTTGTTATTTTTGCAGTATCATTTTTGCTCTCCACTTTAGTATCCTTCGAAGTAATACCGGTAGAGTCTTTTTTAACGGGTGTTTCGGTTTTTGTAATTTGCTGGAGTGAATCTGCTTTTATGAGTGAATCCAGATTTCCGCCTGCAAGATAGGTGTCTATTTTTTCCATTACCTTTACTGCAATCTGGGAGTCTATCACAAGTTTGAACTCAAGCAGGGCTGTACCTTGCAGAAGTTTTCTGACATCAGAAACGTTGCTCACTCCGGGCAGTTCAACAACCAGCCTGTTTGAGCCTTTCTTCTGAATTACCGGTTCCGATACGCCGTACTGGTCAATTCTGTTTCTGACAACCTGAATAGCACGGTCTATTGCGTTATCGACTTCCGTTGAAAGGTCCTTTTTGATTTTTGTATCATCATCCCTGATTTCACCATAGTATGCTTTAAGAGAAAGACCCTTATCCCGAAGCCTGGTATCAAATATATCAATTAAATTTTCATCGGAAGTTTTAGACATCTCAACAGATTCATTTAAAATCTTATTGAAAGTGTCATCTTTCCTTTTTGCAAGGTCCTGAAGCAGTTTTTCAATATCAACTTCCATAATTACATACATACCGCCCTGAAGGTCAAGACCGAGCTTTATAGCATTATCTCTTGCTTTCAAGACATCTGCGCCGTACTTCTCAAAAAATGCTAAACTGTCTTCAGAAGTTTTTAGAGCTGCAATTTCCTGATTGAGCTTATGCTCTTTGTACGTAGGGTACAGGAAATAAAAAGATAAAAATACAAAAAGGAGTGTTAAAAGAATTCTAAATCGATTTTTTTTCAATCTTTAATCTCTAAAATTATGTTTTTCCAAAATATTGACGAAAACAAATATAAATTTTGCATGCTTAATAATCAATGAAATTAATCATTAAATACTTTAAACAGGCAATTGTACCGCTTATTTAGTCTTATTATTTTAATATAAACGGAAAAAAGTATCTCTGAATTCTTGTTTACCTGCTTTAGGCAGGGGGTAACCAAGCTGAGCTATATTTGTTTTTTCTTTTGGGTGAGCGATCCCGAGTCCTCGGGACGACCCTCAGAGCCACAATCTCCCCGAGTACTCGGGGTAACCAAGCTAAGCTATATTTGTTTTTTCTTTTGGGTGAGCGATGGGACTCGAACCCACGACCCTCAGAGCCACAATCTGATGCTCTAACCAAGCTGAGCTACGCTCACCATATAAATACTATTTGTACGCCCGACTGGAATCGAACCAGTAACCCTCAGCTTAGAAGGCTGATGCTCTATCCGATTGAGCTACGGGCGCAAAACGAATTTAGCTTACTAAAATACACAAATTTGAAATTACTGTAAAGTGAAATTTTAAGGTGTGAATGGCTCAGCCGTACTTAATTTTCATTACTAAAATTGTAGAAATCAAAACTATAGAAAGAGTATTTGCGGCTATTACAGGTATGCTGGATACCATTATCCCGTATGCCAGCCAGAAAATCAAACCTATATCTGTCATTATAAGCATTACTAAAGACAGGTCTTTTGTATGTTTTGTCCTGATGGTTTTAATTGATTGTGGAAGAAATGCAAAAGTTGTGAAGAAAGCTGCGGTTAGGCCAATTATAATAGCAAGTGTATCCAATAGTTATTGAATTGAAAGTTTAAGGTTTAATCCGGCTTCATTTGATGTTCGTGTAGGAATTTGTATCGAACCTTGTGTAGGCTCAACTTTAGTATACTTATAAAATACCTGAATGGTTACACTCTTTGATAGGGCGTACTGAATTGAAGGATTCAAAGTAGTTGAAACAGAACCATTTTGGGCATCGTCACTCCAAATACCGAGTTCATATTTAATAGTTCTTGGGTCATTTTTAGTCCTTGTATATGAAAATGAAATCGATAAATCATTATCAAGAGACAGCCCGAACAGCGGTATTTTAAATCCGGATTTTGAATAACTTGCATTTAATGACAAATCTGATGTGGCTGTATTTGTTACTACGAGGTCAGAAGGCGTAAGGTCATAATTATTTGTCTTGCTCAGTTTGAACGATGCTGTCAGATTACCTCCTTCAAGTTCTTTAAAAGTTACATTCACACCCACAAGCGGTGTAAATCCGGAAGTAATGCCCTGCTGGTCAACAGTTTCTTCAATGCCGTTATTCTTTATAGTTTTCTTATAGTCAGAAGAATAAGCATTTTCAAAAGAAATTGAAGATGCAAAATTAGAAAACATTTCGAATTTTTCAATTCCGCTCAGCGTAAGGTCCCATCCGGGGAATGGAAAAGAGACTACATTTTTCTCGAACGAATCTGAAATTTCTTTTGCCTTTGTTGTGCTTTCGGGAAGAGGGTTAGCCAACTTGCTTACTATATCACCGCTTACAAGAAAGCTCGGTCTTGTTACGGTTTTAATGCTGAATACACTTGTTGGTGAGCCTATTTCACCGGATTCATTGCTTACATAACTCAGCTGGTTGTTATTAATCCACGAAGTTTTGTATGAAAAGCTTATTTTAAGATTATTCGGAAATATGGGTGTAATAAATGTGCTGAAGTTAAGAGTGTTTGAATAACTTTCCGCATCACTAAGGTTTACCCCCGGTACACGCTTTCCGGGGTAATTGCTCCACCCGAGCTGGTACAATCTCGAAGGTCCGTAATCGGCATTTGAATTCGGCAGCACCCAGAAATTTGCAAATCCGGGGCGCCCTACAACACCGCCGTTGGCAATTCCTTTTTGCTGGGAATAGTTTAAATTAATCTGGTCAGGCAGAAAATTTCCAAGAATTTTTAATAGTTCTCCAAGACTTTGCTTTTGTCCGTCATCCTGAGTTTGCGAACCGGCATGGTTTTGAATCTTTGTTGATTTGAAAAGATTATAAAACTGGTTAAGCTTTAAAGCTGCAGAAGTCTGTATATCCGCCGTGTAGCCTGTAGTACTTCCAAGATTAACCGACTGTAATGAAGGCTGCCACGTGTATTGAACCCTGTATGACGCAGTAATATCAACAAATTGTCTTAACCCGGGGATATTAATCTTGGGATTAATAGTTACCCCCTGATTATAGCTTAAATCTTTTCCGAAATTTATTAGTGCATTATGAAAGAATATATCATGAAATATCTGGCTTTCGGAACGCTGCTGTTTAAGTGAATCATTTGTCGTTTCAAGATATGTAAGGTCGCTTCCTGCTGTAAACGAGTAATTACCGGTAATATCGACTAACCAGTTTTCAATAAATTTCCAGTCAAGGCTGAAATTCCTGTTTGCATTAAAATTTCTGGAAGTCGGGCTCGGAAATTCCTGTCCCCTTAATTGCTCATCACCGCGGTTCCTTGTGAAGTTTGTGCCCAGCCCTATTGAACTTGAATATAAAGGTGCAAGTCCTATGAAGGGGAAGAAGAAATATATTTTTGCGTTTTTAAACTCTTCGCCTAAAGGTAAAAGTTTCCCGATATTCAAATGGAGTTTATCCATTAAGTTCAGGTTAGAGCTCAATGCAACACTGCCTCCCATATCCCACGTATATTTACTTTCGGACTGCGGGCTGCGTTCAGTAGTAGAATTCCGGTAGAAATTAAATTCCATTTTATTAAGAATTTCTCTTGCAAAGAAATTATCACTGGGGAATGTGAACTTAAACCCGTTTATCGAAAACCTGTTAACTACCCTGAGAGTTTGTGAAGCAATCCTTACTTGATTTGCAGAATAATCGGCAAAACTTTTATCACCTGTTTGCGCGTATACTGCATTGTATTTATTCTGAACCGCTGTTTCAAGGTCAACATCTGTTCCCGAAAGATATACCGGCTGGTCAAAAACTTCGGAATGGCTGAAAGAAATTGGAATAGTAAAAAAGTCTTTCAATTTTACAGACAGCGCAGATGCAAGAAGTGAGTTCAGAATTTTATGTAAATTCAGCGTTCCTGAAAATTCCCAGCTGTTTGAAAGTATTCTATCGCCGAACCTTCCTTCAAGGCTGTGAAAATTCGGATCTGTTTTTGAATAAGACAGATTAAAAGTACCAAGGTCTGCCAGCTTTAATGCAGCATTCAAAGTAAACGCGTAACCGTTTTTATCATTGGTTTTAAGAACCCTCAATTCATCAAACCATATTGAACCTGATACAGGACTGGCAACAATCGATTTTTTATTGTTTACAACTCCCAGAGCGATTTGTGTAATCGCAGTCAGAGAAGGATTTCCAATTACCCCGTACTTTGCCCCCGGCGGTCCGTTTGGAACAGGTATATAAGTTAAGGTCCCAACCGAATCTCTTATTTGCTTAACCAGTGAAAGGTCACTCATGTTTATGGAAACTTCATTGTTCGGATTCCAAGGTGAAGTAGGAGGGTGCCTAACATCCGGATGAATAGGCGCTCTGTACTCGTAATAGTTTAATGAATCACTGCCAATTCTCATAACCATAGCAGCGTCATAGTTTGATGTATCGGTATATTTGAAATTCGGGTCACCGTTAACAAAGAACTTAATGATTTTATAATTCAAAAGGTCAAGCGGTTTGGCATTAAAAAACTTATAAGCAAATTTTCCGGGTCCCTGAACAAGATTTCTGACTTCAAGAGACATCGATTGTTCGTTTACAAGCGCTGAGTTATCAACTGTTGTTTGAGTGCTTTGTCTGAGTATATCACCCGGAACAGGGCTGGTATAAACGTCGGGATTCTCTTCAACGTTAACAACTGCTATTGAATATGAAGTATCATTCTTGTTGGTTTTCTGCCACTGGTTTCCTACAATGTTGAAATCGACGATTTTCAAAGTAGCAGTGTCTTTGTCAATTCCTTTAAACCAAACCCTGATATACTGCACGTTTGTAAGGCTTGCCGAGCCAAACGCTTTGATATAATCATTAAGAGGTATACTGTATTGGCGCCAGCCGTAATTTCCTTCACCTGTTATATATTTATTATGTGTAGTATCCGAAAGTGAAACTTCATATCTGAAATAATTATCAACCTCATCAAGTCCACCGTTGCCGTTTAAATCCTCGGTATCAATTCTTCTTCCTTCGGTGAGATTTGCATTTCCTTCAGTCCCGTTAAAATTTGTAAAATCGGTACTGCCCTGAGCCCATGCAAAGTTATCACCGCTTGGGTCAGAACCAAGATTGGGAAATAACTGCTGTTCTCTCCCGTCCGGTATTCCGTCTAATCCGACATCTTCGTTTGCATCGAGCGTACCATTATTGTTCAGGTCTTCTGTATGATAATTTATTCCTTTTTCAATTTGTGTTGGAATTTTCCTGTTTGCAATAACTTTTTCTGTAATAATTCCAAGGTCAATTTCCATTTTTGCCGAGTCATTCAGCAAATTGTTATTATCAACCTGCATCCATATCTGGATAAAACCCATATTTTCATCTACAAGGTTAGTCTGTGATGTATTCAGGTATTTAAAAACACCTGTCCATTTCTTTTTGGGACCGCCGGAGAGGCTGTCAAAAGCAGATTGTGTTTCATATGTAAACATTCCGGGCTGCTTTGGAAGAATCTTAAAAACCAGAGGTGTCAATGTTCTGTTTGTACTGTTTCCAAGCTGCCTGTTTGGATAAACATCATTAACAGCCACATCATTAATAAGATTATACCATTCCAATTTACTTCTCCTGATATTCATCAAGCTGTCACTTTCGGGAGAGTTAATTACCCAAGGAGATATAAGCGAATCCTTAGGTATACTTGAAACAATCCAGGACAGGGGATTTAAACCTAGCGAAATAAGCTTTTTGGCTCCTTCGAAATCATCAATATATGCAACCGACTCTCCGTTATCACTCGGAATAACGCTTTTCTTAGTGTTCGGGTCCGGAATCATGAATGCTACTTCACCTTTTAAGCTTAAAAGTGATTCTTCTTTTGTGTTATAACCCGGAAGCTTGTTAACAAGCTTTGTCATGAAATTTGTTTTAATGTCTGATGAGGCATCAAAACCCATTATTGTGTTGTTAGTGGGTTCTTCACCGATTCTGACTTTATCGTTTAATGTTTGCTGTTTCAGGTTAAGCAAAGTAAATCCAACGTAACTGGTTTTGTTAATCTGGTACTCTGCCCTCGTACCAAGCAGTGTCTTTGAAGCAAGCTGGAACAGGTCATTTGTTTCGTATGTTATCTTTAGGTTTGCTCCCGCCGTGAGTACAGATGCATTTCTAATTACAAGTTCTCCGGTAGTGTAGTCAACCGTATAATCTGCTCCCGCTGCCAGCAGTACAGAACCATTAAATACTTTTACGCTTCCTTCAACAACATTGAAGCCAAGAGAATATCTTGAAGATGCATCGCCTGTTGCCTTTCCACCCATATAAAATTTTACAGGATTATTCTGGCTTTGGACATCTGTTTTTGAATTAACATATATGGCTGAATCCGGAGCAATAATTGAATCAGCAACGGGATTCGGCAAAGGATTTCCAATATCAGGATGTTTCAGTGTTTCAAAAAACGGTGATAAAGTCGGGAAAATAACCTCGCCTGCAGTAAGGTCAATTGTATAACCCGGGAAAAAATCGAATTGTCCATCTCCGTTGGGTACAATCGTATAATTTCCGTTCGCCCTTATATCAAGTTTTGTCCTGTTAAGATAAGTGATGCTTTCAAAACTCTGCTGTGACTCACCGCTTGCAGGTTTGTAGTATATACTAAACTGGAATTTATTAGGGTCGTTTTTAATATTTGTTGCACCTATAGAATAAATGCTCTTAATCTTGTGAATCCATGCAGTATGGTATGCAGAATTATAACTCGGGGGCTGTAACCCGGGGTATCTTATGAGTTTAAGAACAAGTGAATCTTTAGGTACATTGGGGTCAGTTGAATATGTTCCGTATTGAACAGTGTTATCATTGGCAAATTTGTAAGCTACAGCAATAGCATCATTTGGCGACGGAAGCGTGTTAATGTTAATTGTAATATATCCTGCCTGGTCGTTTAATGTATAATCACCCGGGTTTAATTTGTAAAAATAACCTTGAGTTTTATATCCCTCAACCGTTGTATCTCTCCTTGACCATTTAGGGTCATAATTGCCGTTAACGGGTTTTGTTGGCAGATTAATCCAGCATACTGCATACCTTTTATTAGGATTGCTTGGCGTAGTCTGTGCCCATACTTCTATATCGGGACTAACCTGCTGGTGAATAAGCGCCGGTGTTCTTAAGCTGCCATATTTATAATATTCTTCGTATGAAGGCATGTAAAACGTATCAAGAAAGAAATGATTATCAGAATACTGGTAAGCTGGAATTTCAAAATTAACCTCCTGCGAACCGCCGGTAATATTTACTTCTTTCTTTTCACTTTTTTTCTGTGATGCAATTGCAGTAAAGGTAAGAGGACCCAGTTTAAATTGTCCTTTTATTCCGAACAGCGCTTGTGTGCTTCCTATTAAGTTTGATTTTGTTTCAAGAGAAACGTTTCCTGCCTCAAGGCTCTGAATTACTTCATCTGGATAGCCGGTGTACTTTAATTTCAGCTGGTTCTCATAATCAAATGTACGCTGAGAGTTCCAGTCGGCATCTATTGTAAGCTTATCACCAATAGACCCTTTAGTTGTTACCTGTACTTCCTGTTTGAAATTTATATTGTTTTGAGACTGGTCAGTCTGCGCAATTGTAGTCTGGTCTGAATTACTTCTCTGGTAAGAGGCTGTAATATCAATTAACCCGTTAATCTTCAAATTAATAGTCGGCGGACCAAAAATTGTTTCCGTAGAAAATGGAAGGGGTATAGTAATATCAGTAATATTTTTGAAAAGCTGTTCAAGCTCATCTTTTGATTCTATCTTGAATTTCTCAGCAACAATACTGTACAACTGGTTTTTTAACGCCAGGTTGCCTCTAAGCTCCAAATATTTTTCAAACGGGAGCTTGACAGGAACCTTTGTATCCTCTCCGTCAACTATTTGTTTTATTGTAACGGTATCCAGACCCTGGAAAGTTACCTGGTATTCTGTTCCTGATGTTTTATAGAGTAGCAGGGGATTGGTATACTCGGCAACTTTGGGAATGTAACTGTCTTTACGGTCATATTTGAAATTCTTAATTCTGGCAGTGGAATCAACCGGTTCCTTTTTAGTGATTGTGGTATCAACTATTCCGGTAGTATCCGTTCTGGTTAATGTTGTATCATTGAAATACTGAAATTTGCTGCGGTCACGCCCCTGCGCAAATAAAGATGACGGCAATAGTAAACCTATTGACGTTATTGTGAGGAATAATAGTAGAAAACGAAATTTAATATTGTTATTGAGCAAGAAATCGATTTTAATATAAAATAAAGTAGCAGCTACTGCTTCATAGGCAAGCTTTTTTTAGTTAAAAATTTCGATTTTCGACTGTAATTTTATCAGTTGTTAATTTATAATGCAATACAAAAATTGCTGTTGCATTAATTTGGAACTTTAGCTTCTGCCAAATCATTGAATAATACGTGTATTATGATTAAATTCAGGCTTCGAGTTCCTTGTATGTTTTTTTATATTGTGCTATTTTATGTAATAAGCGAAAAAACTGGTTAACAGTCAATAGAATTCCTCAATACAAATCAATTTTTACTGTTTAGGAGGTAACGATTTCGAACCCGAGTCCAGAAAGAGAAATAACGGATATCCCGGTAAGTTAAGCGGAAAGGTGCTGGTCCTGAACCAGAATTACGAAGCTATGAGCATTTGCAATGTTCAGCGCGCTGTTATAATGCTTTATCTTGGAAGAGCCGAACTTGTAGCATCTAAAGACTCAAAATGCATTAGTTCTGTTTCGAGGAAAATGCCTTATCCTACTATTGTACGCCTTTTGATGTATATAAGGGTTCCCTATAAAAAAATTGTTCTTTCACGCAAGAATATTTTAAGAAGGGATATGTATAAATGCCAATACTGCGGCAGGACTGAAACTTCTCTTACAATTGACCACATTGTTCCGAAATCCAAAGGCGGAGATGACTCTTGGGAAAACCTGGTTGCCGCCTGCGTTAAGTGCAATAATAAAAAAGGTGACAGAACACCCGAAGATGCCAAAATGGTGCTTCATAAAAAACCAACTAAGCCTTCTCACATAACATTTATGAAACATTTTGTGGGGAAAATTGATGATGAGTGGAAGCCCTATTTGTATATGAACTGATTTTTTATCCTAATGTCTATCCTGTAGAACAGAAACAGGAAACTGAAATTTAGTGAAGTAAAAAAGTTTTATGCGGGAAAGTATAATATCTATACTTTCCCGTTCGTGATATGTTTATCATTTCGGGTTTTATAAATTAATTATCTTATCACATGTTAGAATACAAACTTTATATAAACGGTGAGTTCAGAAATTCTTCTGACGGCGGAACATTTGATGCAATTAACCCTTATGACAGAAGCATTTCTGCAAAAGTTGCAAACGCAACAATAGATGATACCCGCTCTGCAATAAAAGCAGCGCGTGATGCATTTGATTCCGGTGTTTGGAGTGGTATAACCCGCGAACAACGAAGCGCAATCATGAAACAGATTGCGGAAAAAATAAAAGAGAATTCCAAACTGCTGCAGGAAATTGAAATTATTGAATCAGGCTCTACATACAAAAAAGCAAAAGATGACATGTTCCTGACTTACCGGGCAATGAATACGTTTTCCAAATTAGCGCTGGTTAATCTTGATGAAGATACAGGAATATCAAAAGAAGGTGTAAGCAAAAATGTTATTGTCAGGGAACCTGTCGGGAGTTGCTGCGGGAATAATTCCGTGGAACTTTCCGCTGCAAATGGCAATGTGGAAAATAGGTCCCGCTCTTGCTGCAGGATGCACTATTGTTCTTAAGCCGGCTCCCGAAACATCACTCAGCGCGCTGGAGTTTGCAAAGCTTCTGGCTGATACAGATTTACCCAAAGGTGTAATCAATATCATTACCGGTGATGCTGCTGTAGGCGAAGAGCTTGTAACGAATCCCATGGTTGATAAAATTGCTTTTACAGGCTCAACCGAAATAGGAAAACGTATCATGCAGCTTGCTTCTGCAAATATGAAAAATATCACGCTTGAGCTTGGCGGTAAATCAGCTAATATTGTTCTTGATGATGCCGATATGGAGCTTGCTGTCGACGGCTCGCTGTATGCCTGTTATTTCCATATGGGACAGTGCTGTGTTGCGGGTTCAAGATTAATTCTTCCGGAGAAAATTCACGATGAATTTGTAGAAAGAATGATTAACAAAATGAAAAAGATGAAAATCGGTGACCCCATGCAGAAAGATACAGATGTCGGTCCGCTTGTTTCAGAAAAGCAGCAGAAGACGGGTTCTCGAATATATCGATATCGGAAAAAAAGAAGGCGCCACGCTTGCATACGGCGGGGGAGTACCGGAAGGATTAAAGGGATTCTTTGTTGAACCCACACTTTTCACCAATGTGACCAATGATATGCGTATTGCCCGTGAAGAAATATTTGGTCCTGTGCTTTCGGTAATTAAAGTTAAAGACGAAGCTGAAGCATTACAGGTTGCCAATGATTCCGAGTACGGACTTGCCGGCGGAGTGTGGTCTTCAAATCCCGAACGGGCTATGAACACTGCGAAAAAGCTCCGCGCAGGTACAGTATGGATTAATGAATGGCATTTGCTCAGTGATTCAGTTCCATTCGGCGGATATAAACAGTCCGGAATCGGCAGGGAACTGGGTTTAGAGGGAGTAAAAGCCTATACAGAGCTTAAGCACATACACATTGATGAAGTCCTTGACCGCAAGAAGAAATTCTGGTACAACGTAAGCGTTCCGGAATAGAAAAAACTACTATTCATCCTATGACTCTCAGTCATAGGATGAATTACACATTTTATTTTTCCGCATAAACTTCATTACTTCAAGTAACGGTAAGTCTGCCTAGGCGGAATGAAAGTGCCTCTAAATCGCCACTTTTTTATATTTAAGCCTGCCTGCTGCAGGCAGGTAATAAAACTGACCCTTATGTTCAGTTTTTCTAAAAGATTGACCACAGAGAAGCAGAAACGCAAGGTTCAACACTTAAACACTCCGCACTCGAGACACTCAACTGACTCTGCACTCCTACCCCCCCCATAACTTTAAGTTATAACAAGTTATAAAAGTGCCCTTAAAATGCAGTTTTTTTAAAACAAGTTACCAAACTGCCCTTTAAATAGTATGCCGGCCTGCTGCAGGCAGGCGGTTTTTGCTTTCCCGCGCATATATTTCAAAGAACACTATATAAATATATAACATATATTTGCTTAAATCAATGCAAATATTTTACTCTATTTACCCCGTTGATGTTGGTCACCGGCAATATATTGACAAGCGACAAGCTTTGTATTATATTTGTAATGTTGAGACAATTTCCATTGTCAGCTAAATGAATTCTTCAGTAGCATATGCTGATGAAGAAAATATAAATTTAAGCTGAAATGGATTTTTTTGTTTATAAATACCATTTAACTGCTGCCGGATACCGCAATATTGCTGCACCCCACTCGCTTTTTAATTGTTATGATGAATATTATGGGTTAATTTAGAGTAAATAAAGAAATACCATGAAAAAAGTAATGTTACTTTTAACACTCTGTACTCTATACACTCTGCACACTCAAAACACTCTGTCCCAGTGGTATCAGCAGCAGGTACCCACATCGCAGTTGGTTCAGGATATACATTTTTTGGATACACTGCACGGGTGGCTTGCCTGCTCCAACGGTTCGGTTAATGACAGCGGAATAATACTATATACTTCTACAGGCGGCACAAGCTGGATAAAACAATTGGGTATTTCATCTTCTCCGCTTTTTGCATTAAAGATGGCTAATCTGAACACAGGCTATTGTGTGGGAGGATTTAGAAAGATATATAAGACTACGGACGGAGGGATTAATTGGTTGAATATGAACACAGGATTTGCAAATTATTTTGGAGATGTTGCAGTACCAAATACAAATGGAGATACAGCGTATTTTGAAGATTTTACCTCGGGAGAGGGAATCTGGAAAACAACAAACGGCGGATTAACATTTGCAAATATATACCCGCCTGCTTATGGGAGGACATTGTTTTTCATAAACAATCAAACAGGGTGGGCAGAAATTGGCAGCTTTTATCTTGTCCATACCACCAACGG
The DNA here is from genome assembly GCA_963742955.1 of Ignavibacteriota bacterium. Taxonomy (GTDB): domain Bacteria; phylum Bacteroidota; class Ignavibacteria; order Tepidaquicellales; family OLB5; genus CAVUOA01. The sequence continues at coordinate 339,337 of CAVUOA010000009.1, forward strand.
GGGACAGAACTGGACCACACTGCAAAATTTTGCAAGTCCAATAGGAGATATATTTTTTGTAAATGAAAATACAGGCTGGGTAATTGGTGGGAGATTCTACAGGGGGTCTTGAAGACAACGAATGGCGGTGTAAATTTTATAGCTCAAACAATTACCAAGCGGGAGTTCAGGAGCATTTGGGATATTTATGATAGATAGCCAAAATGGCTGGATTGGAAGATATAAGTCTTAAGATTCACAAAACCATAAATAGTGGACAAAATTGGGTTTTGCACGAAACACCGATAGATGTAAGTAAAAGAATAAATTTTATAGATTCTCTTTTAGGCTGGTGCGCGACAACAGGTTTGGCAAAGACTACCAACGGCGGCATTAAGCTATATAGGACAGATAAACACGGAAGTTCCAGGGAAATATATTTTAACTCAGAACTATCCAAATCCATTTAATCCGCAAACAACGATAGAGTTCTCGTTAGTAAAGCCCTCTTATGCAGAACTGAAAGTATATGACGTTTTAGGAAAGGAGCTTTCGGTATTTCAAAGTGAAGAGTTATTAAATGCCGGAACACACAGGTTTATTTTTAACGGGGCGGAACTTTCATCGGGTATATATTTTTACAAGCTGATTATTAAAAGCTCAAGAGAAGAAATAGTTTTTCAGAATACAAAAAAAATGATATTAATAAAATAAATCAATCAATTATACCTTAGGAGGCATTATGAAAAAGATATTTTCAATACTGATTCTCCTTATTATCTCACAAATAAACGAACTGTCACAAACAACCAATTTAGATAATTATGTAGCTTTAGGCTTCGAAGGCTCGCTTCCGGGACCATACGAAAGCCAGCCGCCAATGGATACACTGGCCGAGCTTAACGCAAATCTCTGGCAGCCGTGGGATGTGACGCAGTGGGAAGCGGATTATCTTGATGTGCTTTACAGTTACGGCTTTAAGTTTTCGTTCTTTCAGGCGGGGTGGTTCCAGACAAGAGCATGGGGACAGCAGACAATTTATCAGGCGGAAGAAACATCTTCGCCCGGAAATAATGTGGAGAAATACAAATACAAAAGCCATTGGTCAAGGGGTGAAGATATATACGATAACAGCAGTTATGGTAACGGCGTGAGGGTGAGGCATTACATTGCAAATCCCAATAATCCCCAGCCCGGCTATGTGTTAACCGATGCGGATGAGTTCTTCGAGCAGACAGGCAGTATATTATCGCAAACGAATATAAAGTACAAGTATAAAAGAACAGAGAGCGATTCTCTGAATATATGGTACATTATGCCGAGAATGAGGATTGATTCAGGTTTTGCTGTTAATAATCCGCAAACGCCGGTAGTTAAAGTACAAGTACTTTCATATAATGGTGATATAGTCAAAGAGGTAATAATAAAGTGTGAAAACTTCAGAAAAAGTAACTTTCAATATACAAACGGAATATTTAGAAGAATACCTGCTTCCCCCAAACGATCAGCTCCAAGTTAGCTCCAGTGCGTTAAACGGATTAAACACAGGCAGGGATTACAGCCAAACGGCACAGTCCGGTGATTGCCGCGTTGACTTTAAAATATACTGGTACGAAACAACCGACCTCTGGATAGATTATGTGAAGGTGGAAGACCAATACGCCCACGAACTATTTAAAGGTTTTAGAGATAATCAATTGAACAATGAGATGGGAACAATACTCAACCACTCCCACAGTGATATATTTACAGGCATGTTTACGGAAGAAATACAGGCAGACAACGTTTCAGCAGTAAAATATTACAATGATTTGATGGCGGCGAGTTTTCCTCAGCACCCTAACGCAAGGGCGTTTAATTTATATAACGAAATGTCGTTTGACTGGATAAACACTTATAAGTCAAACACTCTCCAGTATTTTCCTACCGTGGTGTCGGGAATGTTTCCCGACGCATTCACGAAGTGAATAATTATAACATGCCGGGTAACAATTTTCCGCATACAATTTCCTCCCCTAATTTGGTAATTTATTATCAACTAACTTAAAACTTCACAATTCTCCATAGTTTATTCCGTTAAGAAACAGTTTTACTCTGAAAAGCACAGCTAAACAAAAAGCCACTATGCGTTTGCATCGGGAAACATTCCCGACTCCACTTGAAGAAGTAATGAAGCTGGTAAACAACGAGTTCAAGCAGCCGGGAAGATACACGGTTGATTTTAACGGAACCAACTTAGCATCAGGCGTATATTTTTACAAATAGAAGCCCACCAAGGCGGGTCTTTGACAGGGGATTATGTAAATAGTAAGAAGATGGTGTTGGTAAAGTAGACATATTAAAATTACATTCCAATTTTACAACGCCCTTAAAACGGGCGTTTTTCTTTAATATAATTTACCTTGAAAGAAGTTGGTATTAACTCTATATTTACTTTTTTAAGCATGGAATTATATCCTTCCGGTTAAACAAAAGGATATACCTCATTTTATAATATAAAGATATGGAAACCTTAGTAAAAACCCCGATAGATTATAATTTGGTAAGGCAGAAGATTAAAGAAAGCAATCTTAAAAATGTCGGTAAAGCTTCAATCAGAGAAATACTGGCTCTTATAAATAATATCGAAAAAGAATGCGGTACTAAATTCATAAGAATGGAAATGGGCATCCCGGGACTTCCCGCTTCACAGATAGGTATCGACGCAGAAATTAAAGCGCTTCACAGCGGAATAGCCAGCCAGTATCCTAATATCGAAGGCATCCCCGAACTGAAAAATGAAATATCACGTTTCATAAAACTTTTTCTTGATGTTGATGTTCCGCCAAAATGGTGTATTCCATGCACAGGCTCAACTAACGGAAGCTTTATTTCTTTCATTGCAACATCACGCTTATGGAAAGATAAAACAACCACATTGTTTCTTGACCCGGGATTTCCGGTACATAAACAGCAGCTTAAAGTCCTTGGTTTGCCGCAAAAAAGTTTGGACGTGTATGAATACAGGGGAGATAAATTAAAACCTAAGCTGGAAGAAATTCTTAGAGAAGGCGGTATATCATCCATTCTTTATTCAAATCCCAATAACCCAACATGGATTTGCTTCACCGAAAAAGAGCTTCGCGCAATCGGCGAGCTTAGCATGAAATATAACGTTGTTGTGCTTGAAGACCTTGCTTACTTCAATATGGATTTCAGAAAAGACTATGCTCATCCGGGCAATGCGCCTTATCAGCCGACAGTAGCTAATTTTACCGATAAGTATATTCTGCTCATATCGAGTTCAAAGATATTCAGTTATGCAGGGCAGAGAATTGGGGCAATGGCATTATCAGAAAAGCTTGCGCAGGTCAACTCACCCGATTTGCTAAGATATTTCACAAGCGAAAATTTCGGTCATTCATTTGTATACGGTGCTGCGTACGCAGTATCTGCGGGTGTTACACATTCAACGCAATTTGCACTTGCTGCATTAATAAAAGCTGTGAATAACGGAGAGCACAGTTTTATTGACCAGGTTAAAGTTTACGGTATCAGAGCAAAGATAATGAAAAAAATGTTTTTGGATAACGGTTTCAAAATTGTGTATGATAAAGATGACGGCGAACCTATTGCAGACGGTTTTTATTTTACAGTTTCTTATCCCGGTCTAACAGGTGAAGAGCTTGTTGAGGAATTAATATATTACGGAATCAGCGCAATATCGCTTTCAAATACTGGCAGCCTGCGCAAAGAGGGAATAAGAGCATGTGTATCACTCGTTGCGGATGAACCAGCTTCCCGAATTGGATAAAAGACTTAGAATGTTCAATGAAAATCATAAATAAATTTAATAATTAACTTAAAGAATTTTATACATTGCAGTTGGAACACAGCATACTTTCGATTCTGATTTTTGCGCCAATAGTATTATCGCTTCCTCTTTTATTCTTTAGTGAAGAAAAAGACAAGCTGATAAAAATATATTCTATTACGGTTTCTGCATTAGTTTTCCTGCTTTCACTTTATTTGTATTTCAGCTTTGACGATACAAATGCCGGATTCCAGTTTATGGAACGGTTCCAGTGGGTAAACGGAATAAACGTTTATTACCTGGTTGGAATAGACGGTATATCGTTATTGCTTGTGATGCTCACTACATTCATTTTCCCGCTGACAATACTGGCAATGTGGAATTCGGTTAAGAGCAGAATCAAGATTTACTATTTTGTTTTCCTGCTTTTGGAAGGTTCGCTGCTCGGTGTGTTCCTTTCACTTGACCTTATTTTGTTTTATGTTTTCTGGGAACTGATACTAATACCTATGTATTTCCTTATCGGGATTTGGGGCGGAAAAAACAGGTATTACGCAACTGTGAAATTCTTCCTCTACACAATGTTCGGAAGCCTGCTCATGCTGGTTGCAATTATCTGGTCGGCAAAGTATTCATCACAGCTTTTCGGTCACTTAACAACCGATTTCTTTGACCTGCAGAAAGCAACACCTTTTATTCCGTTTAATATTCAGCTTATGGCTGTTCATCTTCTTCGGAATAAGCTTTGCTATTAAGGTACCGATATTTCCGTTCCACACATGGCTGCCTGATGCGCACACTGAAGCACCAACAGCAGGTTCGGTAATACTTGCTGCAGTACTTCTCAAAATGGGAACATATGGTTTGCTGAGATTTTCAATCGGTCTGTTTCCGATTATTTACGTTAAATATACGTACATACTTGCTATTCTTGGTGTAATAGGTATTGTATACGGAGCTTTATTATGCATTGCGCAGAAAGACATGAAGAAGCTGATAGCATATTCATCTGTAAGCCATATGGGTTTTATTGTGCTGGGACTTTCTGCATTAAACATTGAAAGCATTCAGGGAAGCGTAATACAAATGGTTAACCACGGGCTTTCGACAGGAGCTTTATTTTTATTTGTTGGTTTTCTTTACGATAGAAGACATACAAGGGAAATATCGGATTTTGGCGGATTGACAAAAATCATCCCGATTTATTCTTCTTTACTTCTTGTGATTTGCCTTTCATCTATAGGTCTGCCCGGCTTAAACGGATTTATTGGTGAGTTCATGATTCTAAGCGGTTCGTTTTCTTCAGTAGCGCTCTCAAACAATGTATATGCAATTATTGCAACTTCCGGCGTAGTGCTTTCAGCCGTGTACCTGTTATGGATGTACCAGCGTGTTATGCTGGGACCTGTTGAAAAAGAAGAAAATAAACTTGTTCCCGACCTGAACAAAAGAGAAATACTTCAGTATTGTTCCGATTCTTATAATGATAATATGGATAGGAGTTCATCCCGATACGTTCCTGAAAAAATCTGACCTCTCAATTAAAAGAACAATCGAGTTTATAGATATTACAAAAAGAAAAGTTCTCGGAAATTTTTAACAAGCTATGGAAGTAAGCTGGATTAGCGTATTACCATTTGTCCTGCTGCTTCTTTCTATTGCCGTACTCCCGTTTGTTATTAATGCCTGGTGGGAAAAAAATTATTTCTATGTTTCCTTAACAGCTGCTTTAGCTACAACAGTTTATTACCTGGTAATCGGTAAAGGGTGGAGTGTATTCAACTCTGTTGAAGAATATATAAAGTTTATTTCACTTCTTACTGCTCTGTTTGTAATTTCAGGCGGAATATTTATCGGACTTCGGGGTTATGCTACGCCGTTCAGAAACGTAATGTTTCTATTGTTCGGCGCCGTCTTATCTAATTTAATTGGTACTACAGGCGCTTCTATGCTGCTGATAAGACCGTTTATCAAAAGCAACAGGCACAGGATAACTACTTTCCATATAGTTTTTTTTATTTTCATAGTTTCAAATGTCGGAGGGGCATTAACCCCGATAGGAGACCCGCCGTTATTTCTTGGTTATCTTAAAGGAATACCGTTTTTCTGGATTATAGGTAAGGTCTTTGTGAAATGGGCTGTTGCTTTAGGATTGCTGCTTATAATTTATTATGTTCTTGATGTAATTAATTTCAAAAAGCAGCCGAAAGTTGAACAAAGACGCGAAGAAAAATCGCATGAGAAAATGGAAATGAAGGGACTATATAATATAGGTTTTCTTATTATAGTAATTCTTTCTGTTTTCCTTACTGAACCGGTTTTCCTCCGTGAAATAATAATGCTCTCTGCAGCTTTTGCTTCGTATAAGCTGACAAATAATAAAGTCCATGAAAGAAATGAATTTAAATTTAAGCCGATAATTGAAGTTGCATGGTTGTTTATCGGAATCTTCATTACCATGACGCCGGCTCTTGAACTTCTCAGCCGCCATGCTTATGATTTGAATTTATCTACCCCTACAAAATTTTACTGGATAACAGGCTCACTCTCTGCATTTCTTGATAACGCTCCGACTTATTTGACATTTTTGACGGCATCCATGGGGTATTTCGGACTTAATATTACAAACCTTGAACATGTTAACTTCTTTATTAATTCGCGTTCTGCATATGTAATTGCTATTTCAATTTCAGCTGTGTTCTTTGGAGCAATGACTTATATCGGGAACGGCCCTAACTTTATGGTTAAGTCTGTAGCAGACAGCCAGAAGGTAAAAACAACAAGCTTTTTCGGTTACATCTTCAAATATTCACTTCCGATTTTATTGCCCATTTATATTCTAATATGGTGGCTGTTCATTTCATAAAATTCCGCTGAAATACTTTTTCCTCATCATTTTATTTCTAATAACGTCATACTGAAATATTACCCTGAAACTTCTTACCATTTGTATCAATTTTACATTATATTCAATACAGATATATAAAACATGAATAAAGAACTTCCAAAATGTAAATGCGGACACACCAGGGACCATCACATGGTTACAGCGAAAACAAAATACGGAACATCCGGCTGGCTTGCTCTTTCGCTTGCATACAGCGCAAAACCTGTTGAGGTGGTTTTCCAGTGCCAAAAATGCGGGCAAACAATTGAAACCAGCCGTGACCCCGGGATTTTAGAAAAATACAGGTATAATTCTGATATTACCAAGTAATGAAAATTAAAATATAATTGTCATGAACAAAAAATACCGATTATTAACATCTTTCCTTATTATTCTTGTTTTGATTACATCATTGAACTTTATTTTTCGTTTCCAGAGCGGCAGAGTGAGAAACGAATCTGTAAAGAGCAGTAAGACTGATTCCATTTACTCAAAACCACATGATGTTTATCCGGATGAGATGAAAAACCGTTTACCTCATTCCGATTATCCTCCCGGAGTTACTTTTGGCTCAACCGAAACTCCCATTGTATATAACAATGTAAATATTTCTCAGAACAGCGCGCCTCAGAATGAGCCGTCAGTCAAGTTCAGCAGTGTCAGCACAGGCAGGGTTGTTGCTGCATGGCGTGATTTCAGAATCAGCGCTAACCCCGCAATCAGAAGGGTAGGATTTAGTTTCTCTACAGACGCCGGGGTAACATGGTCTGTAAGCCAGCTGCTTCCTTTGCCTGACCCGACTCATCCGAGAACAAGTGACCCTGCCGTAGGTGTCGATATCGATGGTAATTTTTATATTGCCACTATATCTATAAATAATTCAGACGCCGACGGTGAAGTGCTTGTATATAAGTCTACTAACGGAGGAGTTTCATTTGACACAGGGTATGTTGCCGCTCAAAGTACTGGCATGGGAGGCTTTGGAGAAGATAAAGAGTATATTACAGCTGATTTAGACCCAACAAGCCCTTATGCTAATACTATCTATATCAGCTGGACGCGATTTGTGTCAGGGCAAAGTATACTTCTCACCAAATCAACAAATGGAGGAGTCAATTGGTCTGCACCTTCACAAGTAAGCGATGTTACCAGCGGAGTTCAGGGTTCAGACCCGGCTGTGGGTAATCATGGTGAAATATATGTTGTCTGGGATGGTCCCGGGGGAACAACGTTTGATAAGTCAACCGATGGAGGAAACACTTTTGGAGTTGATAAAGTAATTAGTACTGAAACATTCACAAACGGGTTTCCTTCTATAGCTGTGGCTCCATTAACTGCAAGCAGAATTGCGCCTATTTTTGTTAGTTTGGAGTGATGCAAGAAACGGCGATTACGATGTTTTCTGCAGTACGTCTTTTAACAAAGGTGAAACATGGACTGCACCGGTAAGAGTGAACGATGACCCTATTGGTAACGGTAAAATTCAATATTGGCCGTGGATTTCAGTTAATGAAAACGGGAAAATTGCAATATTATATTACGATACAAGAAATACACCGAACAATACGGTAATAGAAGCTTACATAGCAACATCGGTTGACCAGGGAGCATCGTTTTCAAATGCTTTGTTAAGCACTCAGCAGTCGCCTACAAATCAGCCCAATGGCGATGTAAGATTCGGTGATTATATAGGAATTGATTTTCAGGGAAGTAAAATTGTTCCAGTATGGACTGATGAAAGAGCAGGCGGCTTTGACATGGATATATATACTGCAGTTGTTGATATAACTGTAGGCATTCAGCCGGCAGTAAATAAAATTCCGTCAGAATTTATACTCAATCAAAATTATCCGAATCCATTTAACCCGGGTACTGTAATCAGCTTTAGCCTTCCGAAGGCATCAGCTTTAAAATTAACGGTATTAGACGTTACCGGCAGGGTAGTTTCTACGTTAATAGACGGAAAGAAAAATGCAGGTAATTATAATATAAAATGGGACGGAAGCAGCTTTTCAAGCGGAGTATATTTTTACAGGCTTGAAACAGGAGATTTTACCGAAACCAAAAAGATGATTTTACTCAAGTAGATTATTCAAAGATGTTTAATTAATTCCCGTCTTGAAAAATTTAAGACGGGAATTTTTTTGCTCTGATAATTTCAATCGAGCTAAATGCATGTAAAATATAAATACACCATTCACGTTATTGATACACCTGATTTTATCGTTCATTTTAGAATATTCAATTCACAGAAATTTATAGACGATCGATTCCGCAGTAAACGGATTTTTATATTTATTATTTTTATTGTTTAACGGATAAATCTGGGATTAACACATCTTGCAGCAAAACGAAGTAAAATCATCACATCCGGAAAGCGAAGAATTATTAAAGAATGAAGAATTCTTCAAAAGCCTGCTTGAAAACAGTCTCGATTCAGTTGCACTTCTCGACGAAACAAGCCGTATTAAGTATATAACACCTTCGGTAAAAAAAATATTTGGTGTACAGCCCGAAGACTTTATCGGAAAAAGCTGGTTCAATATGATTTATGAAGAGGACATTGCTCTGGTAAAAGAGAAACTGTACAGTGTACTTCAGTCTCCCGGGAATATTGAATTTATAACTTGCAGAGTCAAAGCAGGAAGCGGAAATGTACTTTGGATAGAGGCATCAGGTATAAATAAGTTAAACGAACCGGATATAAATTCTATAATTGTAAACTTCAGAGATATAACTTCAAGAAAAGCTGATGAGGAGAGGCTTCGCGATACAACACTGAGGCTCGCTGTGCTTTTGGGTAACCTTGGCAATGTAGTTCTATACGAAACAGGAGGGGGAAGAGAATTTGTAACACAAAATATTTTCCGGCTGCTCGGCTATCCGCCTGAAAAATTTACCGAAGACCGCGCATTTTTCACAACGCTTATTCATCCTGATGACAGCGCAGAAATAGATATTCAAAGTGAAATATGGAGAAAATCAGGGGCAAAGGAATCGCTCAAGCTTGAATTCAGATGCAAACGCTCCAACGGAAGTTATATTTGGCTTGAAGACTACATGACTTTAATTGTTCCGCGCGATACGGAAGCATATATGACAGGTATTCTGATAGATATTACAGAAAGAAAAGAAGCGGAAGACCATATCAGAAAATCTCTTAAAGAAAAGGAAGTGCTTCTCAAAGAAATTCATCACAGGGTAAAAAATAATCTCCAGATTATTTCAAGCCTCCTGAAAATGCAATCGGGATATTTGAAAAACGATGATGACGCGCAGATTGTCAAAAAGAGCCTTAATCATATAAGGTCAATGGCTATAATTCACCAGCTCTTATATAAATCGGATAACTTTTCCCGCATAAATTTTGGGGATTACCTTAAGGAGCTTCTTAACTATCTTCCCGAAATGCTTAATATCGGTAAAGTAATATTTATTGTTGACGTTAAAAACATTGTATTGAGCATGGATATTTCAATCCCGTGCGCATTGCTTATAAATGAGATTGTTAGCAACAGCCTTAAACATGCTTTTAATGATGATATTCCCAATCCGCAAATAAAAATACAACTGAAAAACGATTCGGGAATCCATGAGCTTATTATATCTGATAACGGAAGCGGTCTGCCGGCTGATTTCAAATTGAATTCCGACAGAACATTTGGTATACAGCTTATACAAACTCTTCTGACACAAATTGAGGCAAAGATGGATATCGATACTTCATCGGGTACAAAGTTTACTATCAGATTTTCTGATAACCAGTACCGGGAAAGATTGAATTAACCCGCTTATTCCAAACCTCTAAAATCCTCCATTCACTTCATCTTGTTTTGAAAATAGAAAATTTTAATTAAATTGCGGAATCCATTTAATAACTAATTTTTCAATAGGAGGAAAATCATGAAGGATTTATTAAAATTCATTTTGCCAGTTTTATTTCTGTTTCTTGCCGGAAGCAGCTTACAGGCACAGGATGAAGCAATGATAAAAATGGGTATCAATAAAGTTTATGAAATGTTCAGCTCGGGAGATATGACACATTTAGGCGATTACGTTGATGATAATTTCATTGACCATTCGCCATTCCCCGGCCAGAAACCGGGACTTGCCGGCTTAAAAGATGCATTTCGAAATGATGAGAAAAGCATACCCGGATATGAAGTTTACAGTAAACGATATTATTGTTAACAGTTCCAATGATAAAGCAGCAGTTCTTTTTACGTTTACCGGAACAAACAAAGGTGAGATGATGGGTATGAAGCCTACAGGAAAAGCAATTAATGTTCAGGGGATTGATTACCTGTATTTCAACAAAGAAGGTAAAGCTACCGAACATTGGGGATATATGGATACCGATGCAATGATGCAGCAATTGGGTGTAATGCCAGGACAAGATAAGAATGATAAGTAGAAAATCAGATATTATTAAGTAAAAGGGATTCTATTTGTAATTGGGGAGAGGAAGGATAGAATCCCTTTACTTTTTAATTCTTTACTACAAAATAAGGCTTGCCGGAATATGGATTCGCAATCTTTTCCATATCAATATCAAAAACATTCTTCACAACCTCTTTATTTATTTTTTCCGGCGAATCATAAATGTTTTCGACCACACCGTTTTTCATAAAAATAATTTTATCTGCATAAGCAATCGCTAAATTCAAATCATGCAATATTGCAATCACAAGAATATTTGATTCGGTGTATTTTCTGGCCGTATGCAGAATGAAATGCTGGTAATGCAAATCAAGCTGTGATACAGGTTCATCGAGGAACAGAATTTTAGGTTCGGTTTTTTCATCCTGCCATATCTGCGCCAATACTCTTGCCATTTGAACTTTTTGGGCTTCTCCTCTCGATAATGTATCGTAATCTCTTTCTTTTAAGCCTGATGCGCCCAATAATTCCAGGCTTTTATCGGTAATTAATAAATCTTCAATCCCCGGCTCGCTGCTGAAATGAGGATAGCGTCCCATCAATACAAGTTCGGAAACAGATATTGGAAAGGTTATTTCGTAGTGCTGAGAAAGCACTGCTCTTATTTTAGCAAGCTCAATTTCTTTGTATTTTTCGATTTTCATATCTGCTAAAGTAACTTCACCTTCAGAAGCTTTTAAGCTTCCTGCAAGAATTTTCATCAATGTTGATTTACCTGCGCTGTTTTGTCCCATTATTACAATAAACTCACCATTTCCGAATTCCAGTGAAATGTTTTTAACAGGTTTTTTTTTTCCGATTCTGAATGTGAGGTTTTTTGCTTTAAGCAATGAAACCTCCTTTGCTCTGTGATTTCCTGTTCTTATAAAGCAGCGAGAGGAAAACAGGAGCCAGACGAATGCAGTTATAATGCCTATCGGCATTTCTGCGGGAGCAATTATTACTCTTGCAAGCATGTCTGCTGTTATCATAACAATTGCGCCAAGCAATGCTGAACCTGTAATAAGGTATCTGTTATCTGAACCTTTCATAAGGCGTAGAAGGTGGGGGACTGTTAATACAACAAAGCTTATTACTCAGACCATTGATGTTGCTACTGAAACCATAACGGTATTTATAATTATGAGCTGGATTTTCATTCTTTCGATATTATATCCCAGATATGAGGCTTCATCTTCGCCAAGCTGAAGCGCATTGAGCTGTTTTGAAAATCTGAGCGCAAACAGGAAGCAAATAATTGTTGAAATAGAAACGATTATAACAGATTTCCATTCGGCTCCGGAAAATGTCCCCAGGTTCCAGAACGTTATTGAGCGAGCCTGTGGGTCACGTGCTATGTAAGATAAAAAACCCGTACCACTCGCTGCCATTGCATTTACAGCAATACCGGCGAGAATCATTGGGAACGTTAACTTTTTTATAATAGGAGGAAAATTTATAAACGATTAAAGTTGCAATCAGCGCGCCGGTAAAAGCTGAAACTGGCAATAATAAATCACCTGCAAACGTTATCTCTTCAAATAATGTGCTTTTCCAGAATACAAATACTAACGAAGCACGGAGTGCTGCCCCCGCTGATGTACACACAAGTCCCGGTTCTACAATCGGATTTCTGAAAAGCGACTGCATTAATGCACCTGAAACTGATAAAGCCGCACTACAATAAAACACATAAATGTTCGGGGCAGCCTAATTTGAAAAAACAATCCCTCAATCACAGGGTTGATAGTTCCGTAAGGTTTCTTTCCTGTAGCGTCAAGAAAAAAATGAAATATCTGGTTATACGATATATTTACAGCCCCGACACGCGTGGAAAGTATAATTAGGACCAGCAGCAGTAAAGCTAAACACAAATAGATAGTTTTATATTTAACAGAATGGAATAATTTCATTATTTATTTATGAATTAAATCCATAAGTTTCATAACGTTCTCTCCTGTTCTGGGACCTAAGTAAATCAAATAGTGCTCTTCAATTCTGTAAATCTTATAGTTCTTTGCAGCAGGCGTTATTGATAATCTCGGCAGTTCTGCGAATTTTTCTTCACTGCCTGCCTGGTCAAAGCCAAAATCTGTAGCCAGTATCACATCAGGCTGAGATTTGGCAATAACTTCCGCGCTTAAGAGCTTAAAATTTGAGGTATAGGCAGCATTTACACCTCCAGCGCAGATAATCATTGAGTTCTGATTGCCTTTATTGCCCATAACAAAGTAATTGTTAGAGGCTCTCCCATAGTGTATTATAAGCACTTTAGGCTTGGTGGTATATGATTTAAGTTTTTCCTGCGCTGCAGCCATATCACTGTCAAGCTTTTTGCACAGCTCTTCTCCTTTTGCTTCTACATGGAATTCCTTAGCCACATCCATTATAAGCATCTTTGTGCTGTCTATTGTGGGGGTAGCTCTGAACTGTTTTAATGGTATTCCGACTTCAGTAAGCTGTTTTACAACATTATCAGGACCTATTGCTGCATCGGTCCCGCCGTTATAGTAAACAACTGTTGGATTAAGAGAGATGATACCTTCTGCGCTGAGCATTCTGTGATAGCCTACAGTTGTAATGTTCTTTGTCTCCGGCGGATAGGTGCTTGATAAATCAACACCGACAATTTTATCTCCCTGACCGAGAGCAAAAAGTATTTCGGTAAGCTGTTTTGAAACACATACAATCCTGATATCTTTATTTTCTGCATCATTTTGTTTTTTCGAAAATCTTCCGCATGATGAAAATATTATTAACGGAACAGCAATAAATAGGATAAATTTAATTTTCATTTGTTAAATAAAATAAGACACGACCCGGAAATAATGCTTATCATTCCGGGCCATGACATTATTGGAAAATGAGGTTTATTTGAAATTGTAGCTTAATGTTGCTCCGCATAGAAATTAATTTCATTTGGACCTGAAATGTAGAACCTTTGGTCATTCACATTAAGAAACAACTCTGTTGGATATCTCTGACCAGTTATATTGTTTGCACCGCCGTAAACTTCAAGATTTAATTTTTTGGCAATGGTTCTGCGAATGCTCAGCCTTGAGTTTAGAAGACCGTAAGCTTCAGCAGTGTGTGAGTTATCAAACGTAAGGGGAATCTTATCTGTGTAGGCGTAAGTAACATTAAGATAAACTCCGGGAACTGATATTATATCAAGTCCAATATTGATAACATTAGGCGCAACGCCCGGAACCTTTAATCCGGTATAATCTTTTGTTGTTGAATCGTTATTATTATTGCTCTTGAAATCAACGTTTTCATCATCGGTAAAGGTATACGTAATAAACGGCCTAACAAGAGAAATGATTTTCGATTTTTCAGGAACGAAAGCATAAACAAGCTTTGCTTCTACGCCTTTGTATCTTACTTTTCCCGCGTTAGTTGTAATTGAGTAAGAGGGGTTTCCGTTTGCGGCTGCAAAGTTCTGTGTAACCAGCTTATCTTTTACATCTATAAAATATCTGGCTACTTCATAGCTTAATGCATTTTTTAGCAGGCTTCCTTTTGAACGGACTTCTATGCTTGTTGCATTTTCAGGTTTTAAATCAAGATTAACCTTTCCAAGCTGAGTCATTAATACCTGGCTGGTTGACGGGGGAGTGAAGCCTGTGCTGAAACTTCCGTAAACGGAAAACATTCCGTTAATAACCTGGTTAATTGCAACGCGGGGAGTTATTACTGGGTCAAACCTTCTGTAACTCGTTGCATTCTTATGTGAAGAAGACTGAGCAATTAAATCCTGCACGTCATACTCAAGGAAATTAACGCTCGTACCGGCTGTGAGCAGTGTATTTTTTGTTATGTTTATATCTGCCTGACCGAATACGTTATAAGAAAGAGGTTTTATTTCCTGGTTGCCTCTGATGCTTCAGAGTACGTTGTTGGTTAGCGTATAAGAATCGGCAAAGTTAAGATTCTCAAGAAATTCACCGCCGAAAGTAAAACTTGTTTTTACCTTTCCAAAGGTAGGGGTAACAACAAAAGTAGTTCTTACGCGAAATTGCTGTAATTGTTTAATGTTAAATTTGCCGCAAAGGCTATCTTTAACAAAGAAACCGATAGAAATTCTATTTTGAGGATAATAATTGAAAATCATAGTGTTAAGTTTAGTGAAACTCGACATGCTCTTTCCTTTTTATGTGAGCGTCATTTTTTACATAGTTGGTATCTGCAGTGTGCGATTCGTTGTAGAATCCCAGGCTGTCAAGCTCTCAGGCAAGAGCGTTGTATACATTTGAATAATTAACGAAGAATGTAATCGTATTCTGCCTGTCAAGGAAAAGGCTTCCGTTAATAAAAGCAAAGTCTTAATTGGTTTAGTTAAAGTACATGAAACCTTTTGCCTGCTGGTGTCCGTAGTTGACAAATAAATTCAGCTTTTCATTTCCTATCGAAAGGCCGGTGTTGGTTCTGAAAAGACAGTATGAACCCCCAAGTCCTCAGAGTATAACATTTGTTCCCCATGGAGCTTTTGCAGATTTCATGTTTATTACGCCTCAGATGTTTGCTCCGTATATAGTTGATGAAGGTCCTTTGATTACTTCAACGAGACTGAGATTTGTATAGTCAACTTCGTCAAGTGAAGTTGTTGCATCCGCATCGGTTAAAGCTATATCATTGTAATATGCTTTGTACCCGTTGCCGTTGAAGTTTGTCAAAAATCCGTAACCGCGGATTCCGAGCAGAACGCCGGAGCAGAGGTTTCTGAATTCCATTTTTACGCCGGGTATAAGATTCATTGTGTACTGAATATTCATTCCCATATCCCTGTTGATATCTCCTTCGAAAGAAAACCAATGCTCCCCGGAGTTTCTATATTTTTTTTGTTATTTAATGTACCTTCAACCTGTATAACACTTGTGGAAAGGTTGGTAGGTTAAAGTCCCACAATTAAATCAGTCCCTGTACTTGATACAGTCATTTCTTTCTTTTCATAGCCGATAGCTTTAAACGTTACATTGTTCTTTTCATTTTTGGTCTGCAGTGTGAACACGCCGTCATCATCGGTTGTAGTGCCTTCATGGGTTGCAGTAATAGTAATTGCCGCACCCGGAATCGGCTGGTTATTTTGCAAGTCTTTTACGATGCCCTTTAATGTATTCTGGGCATTTGCATTATAATATATACAGAATAATGCAATGACTAATATAAATTTTTTCATAATTAAATTTATTATTTAGCAATTAAATTTTTAAAACAAGGGTAAGCGGAAATAATACGGATTATTTCCGCAGCCCTTTTGGAATATGAAATAAGTTTTAACTGCTAAATAATCTCGGGAGGGGGTGTTTCAATATCCAGCTTTATGGAAAGCAGGTTTTCGGTTGAATGATATAATTTGTTTAAATTGATTATAGGAGGGAAAACATCTTTAATATTTCTGTGCGGTAAATATTTGCTGATTGAAACTTTTCCGTTTACATCTGATTTTTTCTGAGGCGCCTGGCTATCGGGTAAGTTATCGTTTATATGATTGACCAGGCTTTTGTTGATTCTCTCTTCTTTTGAATCATTAATGCAATAGTAATATATATATCCGTCATGGATTTCGCTTCTTTCGATATCATACATATCTCCTTTGTAAGAAAACTCATCATCATTTGTAGGATGGAACTCTCTATAGTTAAATACTCCGTTGCTATACCTAAATTTCAAAAAATATGCGTTAATCTGTCTATCTGTGTTATAAGTATGCTTCTCTATACCAGAGAGTGAGTCTGCAATAATCCAAGGTAAGCAAAATGAAAACGAAAGGATGTTGTAAAATATCAATCACAGCAGTGTAACAGATATAATTTTTTTCATTAAAACCTTGCATAATAATTTTATTTATGGAAAAATGCAAGTGTGATAAGTTTTGAGAAATAAAAATGGTTTGTCTCAAGGAACATGTTTCAGGGTATGCGCCACATTTCTACTTTTGTAATTAAGGCGAAGGTAGGAATAAGGTTTAAGAATATTTTATTCTAAAATTTTTGAGGGGAAGTGTTGATGTGCTGAATAGATTTCTGCTTTAATATCTGTATGTATTAGAAGTGTAGACTTGAAGAAGGTAGGCGCTCAGGACTTATTTCTATAACTAATCTTTCTCGGTACAGTAAACTGTCTAATCCCGTCAACTGAGCCTATATATCCAAATCCGCTTTGTTTAATACCAACCCAAGGTGTTCCGCTTGCGGATGCTAAGCCCTGGTTAACGCCAATCATGCCGGATTCTACTTTACGCGCTGCTTCAAGTCCCTTTTTCCTGTTCTTAGTCCATACTGTCGCGCCGAGTCCGTAGGGTGTATCATTAGCAAGCCGTATAGCTTCATCAGTGCTTTTAACTTTCTGTATGCAGACAACCGGCCCGAATGTTTCATCACGCATTATTCTGTGTTTATGGCTGAAGATTTGTAAGCAGAGTAGGTTCAAAATAAAATCCTTTGTTGATTTTTAACTGCTTTTCCGCCAATAATCAGCTTTGCTCCGTGTTTAACTGCATCATTGACCTGTTCAATAACGTTTTGGCGGATTTCCTCGCTTACCATCGGTCCCATTTGCGCGTTTTCATCATATCCCGAACCGTATTTGAAATTACGCACGCCTTCTGCAACAAGAGTTGTAAACTTATCAGCTATTTTCTCATGCACATAGATTCGTTCGACTGAAACGCACACCTGTCCGGAATTACGCAGTGAACCGTTAACAGCAAAATGAGCGGCTTGAGCCAAATCGGCATCATCGAGAACAATCATGGGGTCTTTGCCTCCGAGCTCAAGCACAATGCGGTTGAGTTTCCTGCTGGAGGCATTCATAATCTTCTTTCCAACTGCCTGTGAGCCAACAAAGGCAACCATATCAATATCAGCGTGAATCAGCTCATTACCAACTTCATCAGCACCCTGCAGTAGGTTTATAACTCCCTCAGGCAAGTGCTTTTTGAATATTTTATATATAGCTTCACCTGTAAGAGGCACATATTCCGAAGGCTTAAAAATAACGGTATTTCCGGCTATTAGAGCAGGGGAGAGGAGAGTTTCCGGCATACTTACGGGGAAATTCCACGGTGTTATAACAGCGCAAACTCCTATTGGAGTGCGGTGAAGCTCGGTAACAAGGTTTTCTTCCTTAAAATGTTCAACTTTCAGAGCTTCTTTAGCCTGTTCAATGGTTTCCCTTATGCCGTAAGCAACGGCGTGAGTTTCACCAACAGCTGATTTATACAGCTTGCCCATTTCATCGGTTATAATTTTGCCGATTCTTTCCTTTTCCTTTATGAAATCTTTAGCGCAAGCTTCAAGCCGTTTACTTCTTTCCTTTAAAGACAGTTTGCTCCATTCAGGTAAAGTTTTTTTTGCATTCTTTACAGCGTTGTGAACTTCTGTTTTTGATGAGCATTTAATGCGCTTAATCAGCTTACCGGTTGCGGGATTGATATCGTTAATGTATTTGAGTTCCATGTGATATTTAAAAATTTTTCGAATATTTAATTTAGGAAATTAATTTCACAAATGCAGAGATTTTGATAGAGTGAAGAGATAGTTTCTCGAATGCTATTTAAACGTACGGAAACCACTCTGTGAGACGTTTTTAGAGATATTTTATAGTGATATGAAAATATAACGTCTTACAAACAATGTAATGAAGTATTATTATTCTCGTAATTAAGTCTATAAGGGTTACACGTAGCGTATAGCGATAGCGTTTTATGTGTAGTGGGAGTTAACTGTAGCAAAAACAATGATGTTATCTTTTTTTAAGAAATCTTGGCGGTGAGTTTTATGGAGTAAAATAGGTATAGTATTGTTTGAAGTATTGGTGTATTTGTTTATATTAGTGAGTACTTTAGAAAAAGGAATATGGAGGATAAGTGTAGTTTCTTTTAGAATGTTTATGTTGGGTTGATGAGGGATTATAAAATTAATGAGTGAAATATCTATATTGGTAGTTTTTAGGACTTTTTGGATTGTATGAGGGAGGACTGAAATAGCAGTATTATAAATATATTTCTTGTTTATTAGGTAATAGTGAAGGTGTTTATCGATTGATTGGTGTGTTGTAGGTTGTTCTGAGTTTTTTGTGGGAATTGTTAATGAGTGTTTGTAGTGTTTGTGGGTATAGAGTTTGGTAGCAATAAAAATTTAGTTATCTTTAGTATGAGTTAAAATAGCTGTGTTTGTGTGGTTACTAAAAAAAACATAATAGGGCTTCGTGTAGTGAGTAATTTTTGAAAATGTATTAGCTGAGATTATTAGAATATTGTTATATGTGAGGGTAGAAATAAATTGTGATGATATTGATATTGAATAGAGAAATGTTGAATATATTGTTGTTAAATTAAATGAGGTTGTATTAAATGTTTTAATTTTTTTTTGAATTATGTAGGTAGTAGAAGGAGTAATTTTATATTGAGTGGTTGTTGTAATAATAATTAAATTT
Source organism: Ignavibacteriota bacterium (assembly GCA_963742955.1). Lineage (GTDB taxonomy): Bacteria > Bacteroidota > Ignavibacteria > Tepidaquicellales > OLB5 > CAVUOA01. The sequence continues at coordinate 358,854 of CAVUOA010000009.1, forward strand.
ATATTATTAGGGGTAAGATTTGTATTTTTAATAGTTTTAAGTGTAGTTTTTGATGTTAAATAAGATGTTGTTTTATTATTAGTAGTTATATGAAGTTTAAGGATGTAGAGTGTTTTATATATATATTTATAGGTTGTATAGATAATTGTTTTAAGATATTTATTTGTAAAAATTTTTTAAGGAATATATGAGAAGGTAAAGATGATTTTTAAGTTTTTTATTATTTGTAGTATATTTTATTATATTAAATGATTAATGATAAAAATATATTTTATAAAATTAATTTAAATAAGATTTTCATAAAATGTAAAGAATTATGCTTAAATCGTTAATTCCCTTAATTCTGTTTACTAAGTGATATAAAAATGTTAAATTAGAAGATATTTAAGTATAAATTATGAAAATAAAGTTCTGCGGAGCTGACAGAACCGTTACCGGTTCACAGCATTTACTCGAAATCGGTGATAAGAAAATCCTGCTTGATTGCGGCTTATATCAGGGCAAGCGCGAAGAAGCGTATCAAATTAACCGTCATTTCCCGTTTGACCCGGCAGAAATCCACTGTGTAGTGCTTTCACACGCGCATATGGACCATTCCGGCAACCTGCCATCGCTTTATGCCAAAGGGTTCAGGGGAGATATATATACCACAACTGCATCAAGAGACCTGTGTTCTATTATGCTTCAGGACAGCGCGCATATACAAACGAGAGACGTAGAGTTTGTAAATAAGAAAAGGGCAAAGAAAAACCAGGAGTTGTTTAATCCCTTATACGGTTTTGATGAAGTACGTGAAGTTATGAAATTATTTAAAGCGGTATCGTACCACAAGAAATTTTATATTGATGGTTTTAACGGGAACGTAAGTGTAACGTATTACGACGCAGGGCATATACTCGGCTCAGGCCAGATTCACATGGAAATTAATGATAAAGGAAGGAATATTCAGCTTGGATTCACAGGTGATTTGGGCAGACCGAATTTACCGATATTAAAAGACCCTGAGTTTATGGGTAATGTGAATTATGTTATTTCAGAATCAACTTACGGCGGAAGAACGCATGACAACGCAATCGATATGGAAAAACAAATTCAGGATGCTGTAAGCGATGCAATTGCAAGAGGCGGAAAAATTATTGTGCCGGCTTTCAGCGTTGGCAGAACACAGGAAGTTGTTTATATGCTTTCAAAGCTGTTCGAAAAAGGAGCCTTGCCGAAAATACCGATTTTTGTAGATAGTCCGTTATCGACTCACGTATCTGATGTATTTAAAATCCATCATGAATGTTTTGATGCTGAAACATCCAAACTGATTACCGATGGAGTTGATGTATTCGGATTTTCAAACCTTACATATGTAAAAGATGTAGAAGAATCGAAATCCCTTAATCATTTTAAAGGCGCATGCATGATTATTTCCGCATCAGGAATGTGCGAAGCAGGAAGAGTTCTGCATCATTTAGCTAATAACATTGAAGACCCCAAGTCAACTGTTTTAATTATCGGTTTCATGGCGCCTGATACCTTAGGGAGACGGTTAGTTGAATCGAGAGATATTCAAAACCCAACAGTAAGAATATTCGGTGATGAATATAATGTTAAAGCAAAGGTTGTGGTATTAAATTCATTTTCAGCTCATGCCGACAAGAACGAGCTTATGGATTATTTTAAACAGTACGATAAATCAATGCTGGAGCAGGTATTTCTTGTACACGGTGATTATGACCAGCAGCAGATTTTTCAAACCTCACTGAACAACAATGGATTTAAAAATGTTAGTATTCCTGCGAAGCTTGATGAAATTGAAATCTGATAAATCTGCATTTTCTTTGTTCTTTAATTTTCTTACTTTTACAATTAATATAAAAAAATGAAACAGGTATTTATATTTATATTCCTGGTTTCTTTCATGCTTACGCTGGGATGTTCATCAAAGCGTGATATAAGAACAAGTGCTTCAATAAAATCAGCTGATGAAAAATCAGATGTTAAGAAAGCCGCAGATAAGGATGAAATTACGATTAAAACTCCGGATGGAGTAAATCTTTCGGCGAATTACTATTACGGAACAGGAAATAAAGAAGTTCGCCAGCCGCTGGTTATACTGATACATCAGTTTAAGCAGGATAAAGAACAATGGGCGGAAAGTTTTATTGATTCACTAACAGGTGCCGGTTGCAAAGTATTAGCTTATGATATAAGAGGACACGGGGAGTCCGATAAAGTCAGTTATGATTTAAAAGAACTATTGACTGACCCTGATAAAGCCCCTCAGGATGTTGACGGAGTATTTAAATGGGCAATGGAGCAAAAGGGTATTGATACAGGAAGGATTGGGGTGATGGGCACATCAATAGGAGGAAATCTTGCGTGTTATGCCAGGTACAGATGGAAAGCCAAAACCGTTATTGATATTTCCGGAAGTGAAGAAGGTTTCGAAAAATTTATCGGAATAGATCCCCGAATGATGGGACGAGTATTTGTGAGACTGACATCAATTTATTTTATTTGCGGAAGCAAAGATGATGATAAGGAAAAAGACGCAAAATATTTAATGGATAATTACGTTATGGCACCGATGGATTTGAAAGTTTACGATACAGATAAACACGGAATATTTTTAATCAGAGAATACCCCGAAATATATTCTCTTGCGCTCGGCTGGTTTAAGAAATATTTATAAATTAAAATAAAAGTATAAGTTAATTGGTAACATCTACTGACCTCGTTAATTCAATTCCGCTGGTATTAATTGCAGCAGCATCTTTAATTATTTTAATCATAGAAGCTATCTTCCCTAAAATAAATGAGAAGAAAGGTGAAAATATAATATTTTATTTTGCTCTTTTTGTTCTTATTGCCGCGCTCAGTATTGCATTTAAGGATATTAACAAGAACCTGATTTTATACAGCAATTTTATCAGGATTAATACACTAACAGTTATTCTTAATATTACTTTAATTTTCGGCATGTTTATGACTGTACTGGCGTCACGCGACTATCTGGAAAAAGAAAATATTAATTACGGGGAATATTATTCTTTGCTTTTTTTATCACTGCTCGGAATGATGCTTCTTGTAAGCGCCAATGACCTGGTAATATTATTTGTGGGACTTGAACTTATGTCAGTTTGCTTTTATGTCCTTGCCGGTTTTATGCGGAAGAGAATTGAATCGAATGAAAGCGGCCTGAAATACTTTTTGCTTGGAGCATTTTTTACAGGATTCCTTCTTCTTGGTATAGCATTTATTTACGGATTTTCCGGTAACACTAATTACAGTGTTATTATGAGCCAGGGTATTCCTAAAGATGGTTTTTTCCTGCTGGGAATAATTCTTGTATTTATTGCCTTCATTTTTAAAACGGGCTCTTTCCCGCTGCAGATGTGGATACCTGATGTTTACCAGGGTTCTCCTACAATTGTTGCAGGTATGATGTCATCTGTCGGCAAAACGGCTGCATTCGGCGCTTTAATCAGTTTCTTTACATTATTCGATGTAAGAAATATCCAGGTGCTTATTGCTGCAGTCAGTATTTTAACTATGCTCTACGGTAATGTTGTTGCGCTAATGCAGACAGATATAAAACGCCTTCTTGCATATTCAAGTATTGCTCACGCCGGGTATATAATGGTTGGATTTGTACAGATAAGCACAACTTCAACACAAGCGGTTTTATTTTATCTTATATCATATATTTTAATGCAGCTCGGAGCTTTTATTGTAATTGGAATAGTTGAATCCAAAGGCGATGAATCGTCAAATAATACTTTGAGAAACAACATAGAAGGCTATAAAGGATTAGGTAAAACCAATCCCGGGCTTGCCTCTATTCTCACCATATTTCTGTTCTCACTTGCCGGAATTCCACCTCTTGCCGGGTTCTGGGGTAAATATTACATATTTTATTCAGTAATAGAAGCAAACTACTACTGGGTTGCAATAATTGGAATTTTACTAAGCTTAATCGGGGTTTATTATTATATCAGAATAGTGCTTTATATGTGGTTCTATGAACCGGTAGAAAGTACTATAAAAGCTGCCAAAAAGGATTTTGCATATACTGCGGCAATTATTTCTACCATTGCAATTTTCCTTTTCGGTATTTATCCTGAAATTATATTAAGGTTCATCAGAATCGTAGTTTAGTAAATTACCAAAATATGAAATTCATTTATTCTAAATGGACTGACAAGTCGTTAACCGACGAACAAAGACTTGAACAGCTATTTTCACTATTCAGTTACGTACTAATCCAGACAAACGGCGATGTAAACGAGGCGCTTGAGTGGTTTAAACAGCTCGACGAGAAGTATGATATATTCGATGAGAATCTTTCTTTCGGTGAGTTTGTGGATAAGCTCAGGGAACAGGGGTACATCGATGAAAATAACGGGATATATATTCTGAAATCTAAAGGGACGCTGCGTATAAGGCAGGATTCATTTAAAGAAATTTTTTCTAACCTGAAAAAATCACCTGACGGCTCACACGAAACTCCTTTGAGCGGAACCGGGGTTGACCGCACCAACACCACCCGAAAATACCAGTTCGGCGACCAGCCGACAAATATAGATACTACTCAAACGCTTTCGAATGTATTCAAGAGGGAAGGGATAGATAATTTTAACTTAAATGAAGAAGATATTGAAGTCTATGACACTGAGCACCAGACAACCTGCGCAACTGTTCTGCTGATTGATATAAGCCACAGCATGATTTTGTACGGGGAAGACAGAATTACACCGGCTAAACAGGTTGCATTGGCGCTTTCAGAGTTAATTTTATCAAAATACAGAAAAGATTCACTTAATATTGTTTTATTTGGCGATGATGCAAAAGAAGTCTCGGTTTCTGACCTGCCGTTTATCACTGTGGGACCCTTTCATACAAATACAAAAGCAGGTTTGGAGCTAGCAAGACATCTTTTGAAGAGGAAAAAGAATACAAATAAGCAGATTTTTATGATTACTGACGGAAAGCCATCGGCAATTTTTGAGAACAAAAATTCAAAAAGAATTTACAAGAATTCATTCGGACTTGACCCAAAAATTGTAAATAAAACACTGGATGAAGCGGTTACCTGCCGTAGAGAAAAAATTAAAATTACCACGTTTATGATTGCCGAAGACCCTTATCTTGTTGAGTTTATACAGGAATTTACCAAGGCAAATAACGGAAAAGCATATTATTCCGGCTTGAATGACCTCGGAGAACAGGTATTTGTTGATTATTTGAGGAATAAGCACAGAATGGAGGATTAGAACAGGTACTTGATTTATGCATTATTCGTTTTAATTTTAACAGTTTTCCCATCCGATTCCCTGAATTTTGTTGACTCTTTTGGCAAATTTCAGAGCGCATCCGCTATTTCTACATCCAGAGATGAGTTTATATTTCGTTGCAGATAACCAAACTAACCAGATTCATAAATATTCAGCGGACGGAAAAGAACTTATTGTTTTCGGCGGGTCAGGATTTGGAAATGACCAGCTGAATATGCCGATGGCTATAGATGCAACAAACGGGCTGGATGTATTCGTATGCGACTATCAAAACAACCGGATTCAAAGGTACGATATTAAGCTTAATTACATTGCTTCGTTTAACTTTAATACATATAACTTAACAGCAGATAATTCACAGAAAATCTACTACCCTTACGGCATTGCGTTTTTGAATACATCAGAGATATTTATTCTGGCAGATGCTTCAACTTATAAGGTTGTGAAGCTAAAATCGCTCGATGAGGTATCATTGTTTTTCGGAAGCAGCAGTACAGGATATGAAAAAATTGTTGACCCCCAGAAAGTAGTTCGGGGAGCAAATCTTGATATATGGGTACTAGACAAAAGCGTTGACGCTGTACTGAATTTTGATAATTACGGTACGTTTGTTAAAAAGCTGCAAAACCCGGAAACTAATCCCATAATAAGTATAGCGTATTATAAAAATAATTTATATATATTGACGGGTAAGTCGTTAATTATATACGATTTAAAAGCAAGCAAGTTCAGTAATTATTACGGGTATCCTGTTTCAGGAAATAATTTAGTTGATGCAGCGGTACTCAACGAGAATACAGTTCTGCTCTTAGCAAAAGACCAGGTTTACAAATTCACAATTACAAAATAAATTAAGAGAAAACTAAAGGAGAAATAATGGCAAAAGATTTAAATAAAGTATTACTGATTGGGCGGCTGGGGCAGGACCCTGAGCTGAAATACACCCAAAGCGGAATTGCAGTGGCAAAATTTTCGCTGGCAACCTCGCAGCAATGGAAAGACCAGGACGGCAATACACAGGATAGAACCGAATGGCACAATGTTGTTGCATGGCGCCGTTTAGCGGAAATCTGCGCTGAATACTTAAAAAAAGGCAGTAAAGTTTATCTTGAAGGGGGATTAAGCACAAGCTCCTGGGAAGATGAGAACAAAAAGAAGCACTACAGAACAGAAATTGTATTGAACGATATGATTATGCTTGATTCCAAAGGCTCAGGTTCAGGGTCAGCACCGGATAACGGAGGGAGTACAACTTCTGTTCCGGAATCAACTCCCGGTGCTTCAAGTGATGACGATTTACCGTTTTAAGTAAAAGACTATAAACAAAAAGCCTGTCAACCTGACAGGCTTTTTTGCTAGTATAATTAATCTTCTATTTTCCCATTATAAATTCATCAACACCGAAAATATGAGCAATTAATGCGGTTCTCATCCACATTCCGTTGCGTTCCTGGCGCCAGTACATTGCTCTCGGGTCATCATCAACAGCGGGGTCAATTTCAGCCCTGCGGGGTAGGGGATGCATGATTATTGTGCTCTTCTTCATCAGTTTCAAGTGGTCTTTCGAAATATGGAACTTTGAATAATCGATATCTTTGCTCTCACCGTTGATATCATATTCATCCTGAATACGGGTCATATAAATTGCATCAACATCTTTTATTGATTTCAGCAGGTTATCAGATTCTGTAAATTTAGTTTTATGCCTTTTTAGAAAACTCTTAATATCATCACTCATCTTAAGGTAATCGGGAGATACAAATACAAACTCTACGTTCTTATAATTCCTCAGCAGGTATGTTAATGACCTTACGGTTCTGCCTCGTTTTAAATCGCCAACCATAGCAATTTTCTTGCCGTCTATTCCGCCTTTATCGTTAAATGCCCAGTTAAGCGTGTACAAATCAAGCAAAGCCTGTGTAGGATGCTGGTCTTTACCCGAACCTCCGTTAATAACCGGTATCGGTCTTTTGGTTTTGTTCATCATCCATGCCGTCTTCTCTGCAAAGCCTTCTTCAAAGTGGCGCATTATAATCAAATCTGTGTAAGAGCTGAATGTGCGTACTGTGTCTTCCGGCGACTCGCCTTTTATTTCGGATGATGTAGAAGTTGAACGGATTTCGCTTACTTTCATTCCAAGAATGTAACATGCGCTCTGAAATGACAGGAATGTTCTCGTAGAAGGCTGAATGAAATACAGCATTGCTCGTTTGTGAGATAAAAGTGTTTGCAGCCAGTCAATACCCACTTTTTCTTTTGCAATTGTTCTGATGCTTGTTGCAAGTGTAAACAGATAATCCAGCAGCTTTCTGTCAAACTGCTGAGAAAAAAGGCAATCGAATAACCTCCCGTTTTGAGAATAATATTTCAGCCTTTTATCCAGCGGTGCAGAGTAAAACTCTTCCCATGACAGTTTCTTAAGGTCTTTTTCTGTTTTTGATTTGTTTTTCATAAATAAATTATTTTGTAAAGAGTAGTTTATGACATCAGCAGCTTCATTATTGCTTTTTGTGTGTGTAAACGGTTTTCAGCTTCATCAAATACTATCGAGTTTGGCCCGTCAATTACTTCATCAGTGATTTCATCGCCTCTGTGCGCAGGCAGACAGTGCATTACAAGCGCATCTTTCTTTCCTTTGCTTAAAAGCTCAGAGTTTAACTGGTAGCGTTTTAAATCAGTTAAGCGTTTCTGCTTCTCTTCTTCCTGGCCCATGCTTACCCATACATCTGTGTAAATTACATCCGCATTCTTTACAGCTTCAACGGGGTCATCTGCAGCAGTGATTACCGAACCGGTGGTTTTTGCAAACTCCCGCGCTTCTGCAACAACCGAATCAAGCGGCTTATAACCGCCGGGTGAAGCATAGGTTATATTCATTCCGACTTTCACACATCCCTGTATAAGCGAATGAAGCACGTTATTGCCGTCACCGAGATAAGCGAGTGTTAATCCTTTAAGATTTCCTTTTTTCTCATAAATTGTAAACAAATCTGCAAGTATCTGGCACGGATGGTCATAATCCGTGAGACCATTTATTACGGGAACAGATGCGTATTTTGCAAGGTCAAGAATTGTCTGGTATGAAAACGTTCTGGCCATAATTCCGTCAACATAACGCGAAAGTACCTTTGCAGTATCATGAATAGTTTCTCCGCGTCCTATTTGCAGGTCACGTGATGAAAAATACATTCCTAAGCCGCCAAGCTGGTACATTCCCACTTCAAATGATACTCTTGTACGTGTTGACGATTTCTCAAATATCATTGCAAGTGTTTTGCCTTTTAAAACATCAATGTTTCTTGGTCCGTTCTTTATTTTATCGGATTCTTCAAGTATTAAATTTACTTCATCTGTTGAAAGTAAGTTTATTGAAATTAAATCTTTTGCTCTTAATCTTTTCATATAAATTATTTATTAGTGATGTATATATTAATGATGTATAAATGTTCCTTTTTCTTTTTCAATTGCCGGCAGTATATTTTCAATATCGGTAATATAAGCTTCAAGCCCTCCGTTTGTAATATAATCAACTGCAGCCATTACTTTTGGCCCCATACTGCCGGAAGAAAACTGTCCCTGTTCAAGGTAAGTATTGGCTTCATCAAGATTCAGTTCTTTAAGCTCAATTTGTGATTTTTTCTTGAAATTCAGGTAGCAGTAGGGGACATTGGTTAAAATGACGAATTTGTCAGCTTTCAGGTCAATTGCAAGCCGCGCTGATGCCAGGTCTTTATCGATTACAGCCTCAATGCCTGTATAAGAACCGTCATCATTCACACAAACCGGAATTCCGCCGCCTCCGACAGCAATCGGAATTTGATTCAGGAATAAAAGCTGGTGTATTATCCTTGTTTCAAGCACTGCAATGGGCTTTGGGAGAAGCTACAACACGCCTATAGCCCTTTCCTGAAGGGTCTTCGTGCATTGTCCATTTCTTATCACGAATAAGTTCCTGCGCATGTTTTTGGTCGTAATAAGGACCTACGGGTTTTGAAGGTTTTTCAAATGCAATATCGGATTTATCAACCAATACCTGTGTAACCAAGTGTTACAACATCCTTTTTTATTCCTTTTTGCCGTAAGAGATTCTTTAGCGATTGCTGTATAAGATATCCTATTTCACCCTGAGACTCTGCTACACACACGTCCAGCGGCATAGAAGGTACTTTGGCAGATGTTTCTTCGTTCTGTATTAATATATTTCCTACCTGGGGACCGTTTCCATGTGTCAAAACAATATCGTAATCCGATTCAAACAACGGAAGGAGCATTCGGGAAGTCATTTCTATGTTCTTAAGGTGGTCTTCCAGTGTCCCTTTGCTTTTAGAATCAACTAAAGCATTCCCTCCAAGAGCTATAACAAGCAGTTCTTTTTTATCAGCCATTGAGATTTAACGCTAAAAATATTATTTCAGATAAGCAGGAATCAAATCACTAAGAGTCGGATGACCTATTTCCTGTAAATCATAAATAACTCTTACAGATGGCTTATTAATCTTAACCAATCTTCTCAGGTCAATCGGCGTGGCAATTATGACTGTATCACAAGGGACTTTATTTATTGTTGCCTCAAGGTCTTTGATTTGCTGGTCACCGTAACCCATAGCAGGAAGCAATGTTCCAATCCCGGGATATTTTTTATAAGTAAAATCTATACTTTTCACTGCGTATTGTCTCGGGTCAACAATTTCTTTAGCACCGAATTTCTGTGCGGCAAGAATTCCCGCGCCGTATTTCATTTCGCCGTGTGTTAATGTAGGACCGTCTTCAATTACCAATACACGTTTACCGCTTATGTGTTTATAGTCATCAGCTTTGTCAAGTGAAATAGGGGAGGCTGCTTCAACAATTGCTGCCTTTGGATTCAGCTTCATAACAGCATCTCTAACTGATTTAATATTCTCGGGGTTAGCAGAATCTATTTTATTAATTACTATTATATCTGCGAGCAATACATTTGTCATACCGGGATAGTATGAAAGCTCATGTCCCGGTCTGTGCGGGTCAACTACTGTGATTGTAAGGTCTGATTTGTAGAATGACATATCATTGTTGCCGCCGTCCCATAAAATGATATCAGCTTCTTTTTCTGCCTGTCTTACAATAGCCTCATAATCAACGCCTGCATAAATAATATTACCAATTGCTACATGCGGCTCATATTCTTCCATTTCCTCGATTGTGCATTTATGTTTTTTAAGGTCAGCAATTTCCGCAAATCTCTGTACTTTTTGCTTTACAAGGTCACCATATGGCATCGGATGTCTTATAGCAGCTACTTTCTTACCCAATCCTTTTAATACTTCAACTACTTTTCTTGATGTCTGGCTCTTACCGGCGCCTGTACGTACGGCTACAACAGATATTACAGGCTTTGAGGACTTTATCATAGTCTGGTCAGCTCCAAGCATTGTAAATGATGCTCCTGCGGCGTTAACAATCGCGCCTTTACTCATTATATAGTTAAAGTTAACATCTGAATATGAAAATACAACTTCGTCAATCTTATGCTTTTTTATTAACGAAATAAGTTCAGACTCAGGATGTATCGGGATGCCTTTTGGATACAGTTTACCGCTTAAAGCAGCCGGATATTTCCGGTCATCTATATTGGGAATCTGTGTAGCAGTAAATGCTATCACATCGTATTGGGGATTGTTTCTGTAAAACACATTGAAGTTATGAAAATCACGTCCCGCAGCGCCCATTATTAGTACTTTTGTTTTAGTCATAAGTAGTGAATTAGATTTAATTAGAAATTGAGAGTAATAAAATTATATAACTTACAAATATAGGAAAAACTTACAAGACCTTCAATTCAGAAGCTAACAAATCTATTGATTTTAACCCACTTTTTAACAAAAGTTAATAGAATGAGAAATAATATATATTATGTAAAGTTATATGTTGACTAAAATGTTGATTAAACTTTTTAAACCGTATTTGTTTGTTTCCTGCACTTCCCTTTTCCTGAAAACCCTCTTAAAATATTTTTTTTATATTTATATGTTTACTTGTACTCTGAACCGATACTTTGTGTTCTAATTAAATATTATTCCGTTTTAAATGAATTAATTGTCTCAATTGAAATAGTTCATTTATTTAACTATTTTTGTGATTATGAATTTATCTTACTATTTAATTCTCGCTCTGCTGCTTTTTTCAATCGGCGTCATTGGCGTTCTTATAAGAAGAAACGCCATTATTGTTTTTATGTGTATTGAACTGATGCTGAACTCCGTTAATCTTGTATTTGTAGCGTTTTCATCTTTCCTGGGCACTATAAACGGAGAAATATTTGTATTTTTTATTATGACTGTTGCCGCTGCAGAAGCCGCTATCGGACTAGCCATTATCATAGCTTTATACAGGAACAAACAAACCATTAATATTGACGAAATTAACATTTTGAAATGGTAGATTATATTTATCTTATTACGCTTTTCCCGCTGCTCGGATTTCTAATCAATGGTATTTTCGGTTATAAAATAAAGAATGAGAAAATTTCCGGAATAATAGGTTCCGGTTCAGTTTTTCTTTCATTTATAATTTCAGTTATTCTGTTTATTCAGCTTCTTGGAATGAATCCTGAAAACAGGTCAATAAGCGTTAAATTATTCGATTGGATATACACAGGACATTTCAATATTAATGTGGCATATCTTGTAGACCCGTTATCAGTTGTAATGTGTTTAATCGTTACAGGAGTAGGTTTCTTAATTCATGTTTATTCAATCGGATATATGCACGGTGACAGAGGCTTTGCAAGATTTTTCGCATTCCTGAACCTGTTTATATTCGCAATGCTTAACCTGGTTATTGGCGATAACTTTCTTGTAATGTTCCTCGGCTGGGAAGGCGTTGGATTGTGTTCATACCTGCTGATTGGGTTCTGGTACGAGAAAAAATTTACGGGTGATGCAGCTAACAAAGCATTTTGGGTAAACAGGATTGGTGATTTCGGATTCCTGCTGGCAATGTTCTTTATATTAAACAATTTTTATTCGTTAAATTTCAGTGATGTGTTTAACGGAGCTGCAGGAATGTCAGCAGTAAAACCCTGGCTGCTTCCGGTAATAACAATTTTATTATTTGTCGGTGCTACAGGAAAGTCAGCTCAAATACCGTTTATACATATGGCTTCCTGATGCTATGGCAGGTCCTACGCCTGTTTCCGCGCTTATACATGCCGCTACAATGGTCACAGCCGGTGTTTATATGGTAGCAAGGTGTTCCGTTCTGTTCGCCCTCTCCCCTGTTACTATGAATGTTGTTCTTATTATAGGAACGTTAACAGCATTTTTCTCTGCAACAATTGCAGTCACACAAAACGATATTAAAAAAATTCTTGCGTACTCGACCGTAAGCCAGCTTGGATTTATGTTTATGGCAATGGGAGTCGGCGCATTTTCAACGGGAATATTCCATGTAACAACACACGCATTCTTTAAGGGATTGATGTTCCTTGGCGCAGGCTCCGTAATTCACTCGATGCATGATGAGCAGGATATAACTAAAATGGGCGGATTAAAGAACAAGATGAAAGTTACATTTTTTACATTCCTCATGGCAGGAATTGCTATTGCAGGTGTTCCCCCGTTTTCAGGGTTCTTCAGCAAAGATGAAATACTGACCGATGTTTTTAAGAGCGGAAATTATTCTATGTTCATTATCGGGCTTGCTGCCGCTTTTATGACAGCATTTTACATTTTCCGTTTGATTTATTTAACGTTCTACAGCAACCCAAGATATGATACTGAAAACTTACACCCGCATGAATCACCTAAGACAATGACAATTCCGTTAATAATCCTTGCAGTGCTTTCTGTAATTGGCGGATTTATCGGTCTGCCTGAAATAATCGGACCCAATGCAATCAGTGAATTTCTTGACCCTGTATTTGCAAAAGCAAAACCATTGCTTGCAGAACATCATCTCGGAGCCTCAACAGAAGTAATTTTAATGGCTGTATCAACTGTTATTGCTTTGGTTAGCATTTATCTTGCATACAGAGCTTATGCTAAAGAATACAAGCTCAGCAAAATTGCTCAGAGCGCTTTTTATAAAGTCGTGCAGAATAAATACTACGTCGATGAGTTTTATAATGCAGTGATTGTAATTCCGATTAGAAAATTATCCGACCTGTTCTACAAAATAATGGATTTGAAGGTAATCGACGGCGCAGTAAACGGGACATCAAAGTTCTTCATGGGACTTTCCGCCGACTGGCGCAGGCTGCAAACAGGCGTGATACAGGATTACGCGATTATTTCTATAGCGGGAATTATATTGATATTGGCGTATATATTGCTGAGGTAAAATATTTTATCATTCATGTGAAGTTAGGAATCCGTAAAAAGGTGAAACAATAAATTCACCTTTTTTTATTTTAATAAAATCATTTTAATTGTTTTCGTATACTCACCTGCAGTGAGTCTCGCAAAATATATCCCGCTTGGGTAGTTTGATGCGTTCCATTCAGCTTCATAAGTACCGGGTTTTAACGATTCATTAACAAGTTTTAAAATTTCTCTGCCTTGAATATCAAAAACAATCAATTTTACTTCTTTAATATAATTTTTATTTCCAGCCGCTAAATCAAATTTTATTCTGGTAGAGGGATTAAAAGGATTGGGATAGTTATGTTGTAAATTAAACGATTTAGTCACATTACTTGATATTGGATTTATTCCTATTAATTGATCAAATCTTACTGTCCAACAATCCCCATAATTTGTTGTATTCCATAAAATACCAGAAATCCAAATACTACCCGTTTCATTTAATCCCATAGAATAGACTTTTGAATATCCTTGTACGGGTTCGTCAATCCTTTTAATCCATTCTAGTGAACATGTATCTGTATATTTTAATATGCATGAGTGACTTTGTCCATCATTCATATAAATAGCCGTAAAAATGTTAGAATTAGAATCTAAAAATAACGGAATTCGTGTAAGTTGGTTAATATCAATTCCATTGTTTGGATAATTATTTGCCCCTAATTTTGTTCCATTACTATTATATTTTACTAATCTAATATATCCCGACATATAGCTTCTAGCCATTAGTGTGAATACATTTAAATACTTATCTAAAGCTACAGTACTTGCGAATTCATTTACAAGACTGCCAAACGGTTCAGACTTTACCCATTGTTGTGTACCTGAATTGTTGTATTTTAAAGTTGTAATAAATCCAGAATCGGGGTAAATTTTGCACACTCCAGAAGCATAAATATTTCCCAAGTTATCTATTATAATTGATGTAATCTCATCACTATTATTTAATGAATAGTTGTATTTTGAAATCCACTGTCTTGTACCTGAAGTGTCATATTTTATAATACAAATATCACTCGAGTTATTTAATTCATTACTAGAACAGCCGACAATTATATTTCCGAATATATCCATTTTAATACTCTTGCCTTTACCAGGATAGGTCTTGATCCATTGCATATTACCCATTGGGTTATATTTTATCGTAATACAGAAGGTAGAATCTTGTTTATAACTTGTGCCTGTGACATAAACATTTTCGAATTCATCAATAATTATATCAAATGTTTCAGCACTTCCGTCTTGTGGCGTATAGCTATCAGCCCATTTTTGGGTACCGTTGGAATCATATTTTATTGTACAAGTACTATAAACAATACCCAATATACTGCTTCCTGTAACATAAACATTTTTGTTTCTGTCTAATTTAACACAAAGCGCGTAATCATTAGTACTATTTGTTCTACTATATCTCGCTACCCATTGTCTAACTCCAGAACTATTATACTTTATTGTACATAAATCAAGACCTGTTAAACTTGAACTTCCACCAGTAACGAATGAATTTCCTTGATTATCTACTGCTATTGAATATGAGACATCTGTGGAAGAATCTAATGGTCCGTTGTAAGTTGATGCCCAATTTTGAATTAATTGCGAATGCAGGTTGCTTGTGAAAAAAAATAATATTAATAAAATCCATTTTATTGTTTCCATGAATTTTTCTTTAAAGTTGCAATTGATATTATTATTTGTAAATATATAAATATATATTTTGAAATGATAATCACAATCTCATGGTCGTAATAAAAAAGCCATAAATTAACTCTTTGGTTAAAAAAGATAATCGGGTAATTAAACAGATTTTTTAATGCGCCGCAGCTCCTTTAGGTGTTGCATTCCACACTCTCAGCATCATAATTGCGCCGATTACAGAGAACGGGATAATCATATAAGTCCATGCTGACCAGCCGAACTTATCCAATCCCGCACCGAGAAGGAATCCTGTTAATCCCGAAGCTACATATTGTATGCCGTCCAATGAACCTGCAACGGTAGCAGCAGCACGTGTACCGCCAAAATCCATCGATGCAGTACCTGAGAGCATTCCGTGTACGCCGAATATCCACATACAGCAAACGCCGATTAAATACGCGGCAAGAGTTGCGCTTGATGTCCACCCAAGCAATAAAATGAAAATTATTTGTCCGATGTAAAATATAAATGCAACCGGCGGCCTTCTTGATTGAAACAGCTTATCCGAAAGGAATCCGCATAGCAATCCGCCAACTATACCGCCGACGGTAATTCCAAGGGTGGCAACATCATATAAATAAGAACCATGCTCGATATGATGGACTTCGGATAAAAACGGAACAAGCCACAGCAAAAGTCCCTGCCTGACAAAGCCGGTACAAAATTCGGCAATAATAATTGTGATAATAACAGGATTAGAAAAAACTTTCTTTATTAAATAACCCCAATCGACGGGTTTATCTTTATCAGGGTCATCTGCCGTAGCGTCACCTGTGTTAAAATCCTCGAACCCTGCCTGAGAAGGTTTATCTTTTACTGCAAAAATGTCAATTATGAACATAATGAATATTGCCGCCGAGGGAACAATAAACACATAAAACCACGGAAAATGTGAAAGAATCCACCCCCCTACCGTGTAGGCAAGCAAATACCCGCTTGAAATCATTATTCCGAAAATACCGCCGAAAATACCGCGCTCTTTGACGTGAAACCAGTGTGAGTTAACCTTCACAATCGAGAGCGCGCCGAATGACTGGAAATACTGGTTCACAGAATACAGCAGTGACATCCCTACAATAATTTTGGTCTGCCATTCACCAAGGAAAAGCAGTCCGATAATCAGGTTCAATACTGCTGCGCCAACAGCTCCGATAAGTATCGATTTTTTACCTCCGATTTTATCGGATAACGGTCCGTTAAATATCACACTTAATGCATAAGTCCAGAAGCCGCATGTAGCAATTATTCCGAAATCAGCTTTGCTGAAATGGAACATATCAATCATGGTTTTGCTTGATACATTCAGGTTATACCTGCCCATGTAAAACGTGGCATAGGTTAATCCCAGGGGAAACCAGTTCATTCCCCTTCTCATGCGGAATGCTCTTGAGTGAACAGGCTTATCAGTTTTATTTTCCATTAATTTAATCGGGGTATTTAATTATATTACAAACAAATAATGTATTCTGAACGAAATTCCTATATTCCTTAAACCTTATTTAGAAACCGGTGTTTTATTTCACCAATTTAGACAGTAAGCCCGGAATGAGTGAAGAATCTGTTTATTTATTCAGAACTAAGATTCTTCGCCCGTTAAAACGGGCTCAGAACACCTTAAAAAGAGAATTGAATTCACAAATATATTGAAAAACTGATTCAAATAAAATTAAAAACATTAAATTGAAATCATGCTTATTATAGGACGCAACCCGGTAACTGAAGCTTTAAAATATAATCCGCAATCAATCAAGAAAATAATTTTATTAAACAGTATATCTGATAATAAAATAAAGGAAATAATATCAGCAGCTAATAAAAAACATATTAAGATTGAGTTAAGAAATAAAAATGAATTCGAAAAGATACTTGATAAGAAAGATAAGTCAGACGGAGTTTCGCAGGGCATCATTGCAGAATCGGATGATTATGTGTATGCAAATGAAAAAAACGTTATCGAAAAGCTTTTAGTAAAGAAAAATGCTCTGATTTTAATACTTGATGAAGTACAGGACCCGCATAATCTGGGCGCAGTAATACGCACTTCAGCAGCTTCAGTGGCAGATGCTGTAATTATAACCGAAAAGAACTCTGCAAAAGTTAACCACACCGTTGTAAAAGCTTCTGCCGGCGCTGTAAACTATATTGATATTGTGCAATCCGGAAACATTTACAAAACAATCGAAAATTTAAAAGAAACACGGTTTTAAAATAATAGGTACAAGCCTGAAAGACTGATATTTCTCTGTATGATGTTAATTTCTTGTGTAAAATTGCAGTAATTCTCGGTAATGAAGGCGAAGGAGTAAGGAAAAATTTGCTGAAATTATGTGATAAGTTAATTAATATACCGATTTCCGGAAAAGTTGAATCACTCAATGTTTCAGTTGCAGCAGGAGTAATTTTATATGAAGCCCTTAGGCAAAGAAGCTAGCCCTCTTTTTCCGGGTTTTCGATGTTATACTGCTTAATTTTTGTATAAAGATGACTCCTCTGAATATTCAATGCTTCTGCAGTTTTTGAAATGTTCCAGTTATTTTCGCGGAGTTTTCTTTCAATAAACAATTTCTCGGTTTGGTCCTGAAAGTCATGCAATGAAATATCGGAACTGATGTACTTATCAAATTCCGATAAAAACGCATTTTCCTTGCTGTCGATTAAGTCTTTATCAATCTCATCAGAATCAGACAATATAATCAGTCTTTCAACCATATTCTTAAGCTCCCTCACATTCCCGGGCCATTTTAACGAACATAGATAATCTATTGCAGCTTTTGTAAATTTTTTCCCCGGTAAATTATTTTGCTTGCATATTTCATCGGTAAAATGCTCAATAAACAACGGTATGTCTTCTCTTCTTTCCCTCAATGGCGGTACATTAAGCGTAATAACGTTAATCCTGTGATAAAGGTCTTCACGGAATCTTCCCTGTGTTATTAACTCACTTAAATTTTGATTAGTTGACGCAATTACTCTCACATCGATTTTAACTGTTTCATTGCTGCCTAAAGGTTCAAATGCATTATCAGTTAAAACGTTTATAAGTTTAGCTTGTGCTTCAAGACTGAGGTCTGAAATTTCATCAAGAAAGATCATGCCCCCGTCGGCTAATTTGAACTTTCCTGCTCTTGCAGCCGGAGAGTATGAAAGAAACCCTTCTACGCTTCCAAAGAGCTCTATTTCAATCAAATCAACCGGTATTGCCGCACAGTTAACCTGAATAAACGGCGAATTGTTTCTATCGGAGGTGCAGTGTATTTCTTTTGCGGCAATCTCTTTCCCGGTACCGTTTTCACCTGTTATAAGAATTCTGCTTGATGTAGATGCTACTTTTTGTATGTTGGTTCTAAGTTTCTGTATTGCTTCGCTTGTTCCAATTAATTTTTCATCATGAACTGTAATCATTCGTTTCATGTTCTCGTTTTCCAGCACGAGATTCATGTAATTCAATCCGTTTTGAATTGTCAGCTTTAACCGGTCAACATCGAACGGTTTTGAAATGAAATCGTATGCTCCGAGCTTTGTTGTCTGCACAGCTGTTTCAATATTTCCGTGTCCGGATATCATTATGACGATAGGTTTAGTGTTAATTTTCTTTATTTCCTGAAGCACCTCAATGCCGTCCATTCTCGGCATTTTTATATCGAGCAGTACAACATCCGGTTCATGTTTCTTGAACTTATCCAGTCCTGAAGGCCCGTTAAACGCAAAATCTATTTCATAACCCTCATGTTCAAGAATCATTTTTAGTACGTCAACGATAGCTTTATCGTCTTCTATGATTAAGATTCTGCTCATTTCACAGGCAGAAACTTTTGTTTATATTCATCGTAGATTTGTTTCAAATCAGGTGAAAAAGAAATTATTTTATCAAATAAAGCAGGTGCAATTTTGTAAACTCTGCTGTAAAGCAGTGAACCTTCTCTTACATTAGCATCGGGAAAATCAATGTACGTGAAATTATACAGCAGTACACTTGCAATAATTAATCCCTGTAAAAATCCGAAAGCAGTTCCGGCTATCTTATCAACAAGTGAAGTACCCGAATTCATCCCTGCCATAAACCTGGCTACCCATATTGAAAGGCCATGAACAATACCTATTACAAACAAAAAGCTTATAACATGAATAACAAGAACATTTGTGTGTATAAAACTCTGTAAAAACGATGAAATAGGAGTATAGAACTTAACGGCAAGAACGAAACCTATAATAATTCCTATTATTCCCAGAAATTTTCTTAAGAAACCTTTCCGGAAACCGAAGAACGTAGGCACAGTAATAATCAGCACAATTATTATATCTAACCAGTTCACTTAAATGTATTAAGTTATAAATAAAAACACAAAGTTACAGAACAATCTGCGTACTTTGTGTTTTGCATTATCATTATTTAAAAGAGTTTTAGTTAGCGAACACTGCTTCAAACCTTCTTGAATCCGCTATATATTTTGATTTAGGGTAATCAGCTCTTAACTGTTCAAAAACACGTTTTGCGCTTTCTTTATCACCCGCATTCGCATAAGCTCTGACAGCATAAAAAAGATTCTCAGGGTTAATAACAACTTCCTTATTTACTTTTGCAGCTTTTTCAAAAAACTCACCGGCTTTTTTCAAATCACCTTTAGCTTCATACACAGCTCCAACACCCGATAAACATGAAGCTTTTATTATGTTATTACTGCCGGAATAATCCTGAAACTGTTTAAGAGCATTATCGTAATCGTTAATATTATAATAACAGTTACCCAGATACAGCTTTGCTGTTTCTCCGCTTTCTGTACTTCCGTATTTATCAACTATTTCTTTTAAACCCATTATATTTGACGCAGGGTCACCGTTAATTGCCGCCTGAAAATTATTCTGGTCATATAAACTGATAACGGCAGATAATTTAGTTTCAGCATCCTCATTTTTTGCTTTCCTGTTGTTTACATAGAAAAATATAAGTGCTGCAATAACAATAACTACTCCTATACCGGAATATATTCTTTTCTTATTCTCAGCTTTAGAAAACCATTCCTTAATCTGAAAATATGAAGTTACAAGTTTATCTTTCTTTATTTCTTTGTGGGTTATCTTTTTTCGGGCTTTAAGCATTTATTTCCTTATTTTTTAATTGATTTCAAATATATTCAATAATTTTCTAAATTCAAATGTAAATAAAACAGTGTATTTACAGCATATCTAATTAAAAAACACTTTTGCGGTTTCATAAAACTTATCATCAACGGTTTTAGTAACACTTACTGCTTCTGCAATTGGAATATCAATAATCTGTGTTCCTCTTAAAGCAGCCATTTTACCGAATTTCCCGTTCTTAATCATCTCTACAGCGTATACGCCGAATCTCGTTCCCAATACCCTGTCATAGGCAGTCGGTGAACCTCCTCTTTGAATGTGCCCTAAAATTGTAGCCCTGGTTTCAATTCCTGTCTTGTTTTCGATTACATCGGCAAGAACGTTTGCAATACCTCCGAGCCTTACATGGCCGAAAGCATCCAGTTTTTCATCCTGAAGTATCATTTTACCGGCATCTTTATCCCCTGCCCTGAATTTTGCCCCTTCGGCAACAACAATAATCGAAAACTGCCTTCCTCTTTCACTCCTGCTTTTAATAACCTGAAGTATTTCATCCAGATTTATTTCTCTTTCAGGAATTAAAATAATATCTGCTCCCGCAGCAATACCTGAGTGCATTGCAATCCATCCCGCATGTCTTCCCATGACCTCTATGATCATCACTCTTTTGTGAGATTCTGCCGTAGTATGAATTCTATCTATCGCATCCATAGCAATATTTACAGCAGTATCAAAACCGAATGTGTAATCCGTTCCGCTCAAATCGTTATCAATTGTTTTAGGAACACCAACAACATGAAGACCAGAGTTCACAAGCTTATCGCCTACTCCAAGTGTATCTTCTCCTCCAATAGCCACAAGTGCATCAAGACCAAGCTTTTTTGCATTCTCAAGAACAATTTTTTCCCCATTTTCTATTTTATACGGATTAGTTCTGGAAGTGCCTAATATAGTCCCTCCTTTCTGGAGGATACCCGATACCGCATTTAAATCAAGAGGAACCGTATCAATTTCAATCAAGCCCTTCCATCCATTTTCAATCCCGATGTTTTCCCATCCGAACTGAAGAGATTTTCTGACAATAGCTCTTATGACTGCGTTTAATCCGGGGCAGTCGCCGCCGCCCGTTAAAATACCAATTTTCATTTTTTACCTTTATATATTTTAATTAATTGTTTCCAAAAACATTTCAGGCTGCAAAGCTCTTCCTTGCAGCCATATAAACCTGTTCTACTGTTATGTGCAGCATGCAAGTCGGGTTTTTGCATCCGTAATCATGTCCAAGATACAAACACGGACTGCAAAATTTATCGCTCTGAATTGCTATTGAATTTCTGCTGTACGCACCCCATTTAACAGGGTTAGTCGGACCATGAAGCCCAATAGTTTTTGTACCTACACATGTAGAAATATGAAGAATACCGGTATTGCTGCATACCATCAATTTTGCTCTTTCAACAATTGCTGCGGTTTGGTCTATTGTATATTTTCCAGCCGTGTTAATTGCAAAATCTTTTATTCCTTCATAAAGAGCGCTGCAAATTTCGCCTTCGATGCCTGTGCCGGTTATAATAATCCTGATATTATTATCAAAATCATAAAGCCTGTTGCCAGTTCAATATAGTTGCTAACTTTCCATTCGCTGCGGTTTACCGTTTGCTCCGCATCCCGGATGAAAACATAATTACAGTTTTATCTTCAAGATTATTCTTCTATCCAGAAATTATCTCTGAATTTTCTGTCTTCGGGTGTGAGGTAATATTCAAGCTGAAGTTCATCATAATCCAGTTTTTTACCAAATGGAATTAAACCCAGCGGCATCAATAAATCCATAAAGTTTTCCAGCTCATGTTTTGTTCTGCTGTGGTCAACAACGGCATCGTTAATAACATGTTTCCATTGTCCTTCGGTTTTGAAACCGATTGAATAATCTTTTTTGGCAAAACAAACAATTACCGAGTCTATTCTTTCCCATTGCGCTCCATCTATTATAACTTCATACTTAACTTTTCTAAGCTCTTTAATGAATTTCACAAATTTAAGAGGGTTCTTTAAGAAATCATAGACTCTGCAATTAATTATTTTATCAACATACGGGATTTTTTCAATTATAGCTTCGTTTATATCCGAACACATAAAAGTTAAAGTTGCATCCGGAAATGACTGCTTTAACTTTCCTTAAGTGTTGGAATCAATAAAATAGCATCGCCTATTGCAGCAAGCTTGATGAAAAGAATATTTTGAATGTTTTCAATCGGCAACCGTCTTTTCTTGCGGGTAAAGAGCGCGAGGAGAATTACAACCGGAATTCCGAGATATCTGTCAAAAAACCTGAATATTTTTTTTCTTCTCATTAAGATTCGAAATATCTTTTAATAATCACTATAATTATATCGAAAAAATATATAAATTAATTAAATAAATGCTATTAGTTTATTAAAATTACATGCAGAAAAAATCAAATTCCAATGACTTATTAATAGAGTCCGCTTTCGGCGCATTGAAAAATTCACGTTCACCTCATTCTAAATTCAAAGTTGGCGCCGCACTGCTAAGTTCATCCGGTAAAATCTACATCGGCACTAACATAGAATTTGATGCATTTACACTTACCGTCTGCGCAGAAAGGTCAGCCCTTTTTAACGCAATTTCACATGGTGAGAGAAACTTCACTCAAATTGCAATAGCAACCAATTCCGAAAAGTTCAAATTCCCATGCGGATTATGCCGGCAGGCGCTTATAGAATTTAATCCTGAACTCGAAATAATTCTTTTAAATAAGAACAAAAAATTGAAGAAAATCATTCTCAAAGAACTTCTTCCGAATTTCTTCAAACTTTAATGTTTTTAACAGAACAAAACTATAGAATTTTTAATATAATGACTGATTTAGATAATATTAAGAGAAATTTTACGGGACAAATTGAAGTCATATGCGGCTCTATGTTCAGCGGAAAAACCGAAGAATTAATCCGCAGACTCAGACGCGCACAAATTGCTAAGCAAAAAGTATCGATTTTTAAACCGAGAATAGATAACCGGTACAGCCAGAATGATATAGTTTCTCACAGCAACCAAAGCATACCTTCAACTGTAGTCGATTCGGCCGATGAAATACTGCTTTTTTCAGCCGGTGCTGACGTAATTGGTATCGATGAATCACAATTCTTCGATACTAACCTGGTTGAAGTATGCCAGAAGCTTGCTGACCAGGGAAAACGTGTAATTGTAGCAGGTCTTGATACAGATTACAGGGGCATTCCGTTTGAACCTATCCCCCAGCTTTTGGCGATTGCCGAATATATCACCAAAACACTTGCAGTATGCGTTAAGTGCGGCGCTCCCGCTAACAGAACTCAGAGAATTACAAAAGATAGTGACAGGGTTGTAGTAGGAGCAGAAGATGTCTACGAAGCAAGATGCCGCAATTGCTATGAACCTCCGGAGGAATAAGAAATGGATAAAATAATAACAATATTCGGGTCAGGTGAAATTAGTTCAGGTGACCCGCTTTACAAAGATGCAGAACAAATAGGAAAGCTGCTTGCGGTAAACGGATTCGTAGTATGTTCCGGCGGTTACGGGGGAACTATGGAAGCAGTTTGCAAGGGTGCTAAATCAGTAAATGGCAGAACAATCGGTATTACAATTGATTATCCCGGAAATGCTCCAAACGACTATGTTGATGAAAATGTTGTTATGCCGAACTGGGTAGAACGGCTAATGGAATTAATAGCAATTGGTGATGCTTATATTGTGTTAAAAGGAGGTTCCGGCACACTTGTTGAAATTTCAGCTGTTATAGAAATGATGAATAAAAAAATAATGAAGCAGAAAACATTGATATTTTACGGCGATTTCTGGAAAGGTGTAATTGAGACTTTGAAGAAAGATTCGGAAAAATTGAAAACAGCAGTCGATGCAAATGTAAAGTTTGCCTCGGAAAGCCATAAGAGATCGTTGAACTTACTTAAGTCCTTTAATAATTGAACTGTATAAACATCCGATTTACCAGATTCCCGCTTTCGCGGGAATGACAATTCATTAAAACTTCTTCACCACATCCGTAAAAAATCAAATCCGAACAGCATAGTGAAATAAAATCTCCATTCTTTTCCGTATGTAACAAGCTTGTTTTCATTTGTCGTTGACGGGAAATAGGCAGAGAATTGGTCTAAACCATATGCTGCATTCAGAGCAAAACTGGTTGGATAAACATAATATGAATATGTTTGCAGGCGAATTTCAGCGCCAACATCTTTCTTAAAGTCTTTAAACCTTGCTGCATTACCGCTCCATGCATTGCCGACATCGCCGTAAACCGAGAAATATATCTTATCAAAATAGAACTGCAGGAAATTAAAATCCAAATCGCGCGCTACAGGGAATCTGTATGTCAAATTAGCCGTAAAATACTTATTACCTCCCATTGCATAGAACGGATATCCTTTCATTCCCGGGAAACCGCTTGCGTAAAAATCAAAGAAATTATCTACGCTCGGCCCTAATATTGAACCTCCCCTAAGCCTAAAACCCAGAGAATGCGAGCCAAACAGACCAAACGACTCAGCCCAATCTGCTTCTAACCTGTGGAACTTTGCCGTGTTAAATTCTTCAACCACATTCCCCTGTTCATTTACAACCAGCTGGGGATTGAGATAATTAAACTCATAATCATATTTCAGCTTAAAATAACTGCCTTCAGGGTTAATATCATCATCTTTGGATGGAATGAAATTTGTATAGGTATACGTAAGTGATAAATCACGCCCATTAAAATAATTTGTCGATGTTGAAGGTACCTGTCCCACTAAAGGAATATTGAACGCATCAAATTTTGATGTGTACCGTGACACAGTAAAACCAACTTTTATATTATGATTGTAATTGATTATTTTAAAAGCCATTGCAAAATCAAACTGAAGCAAATCATAGGTAATTTTCACCGGGATAGTATCTATTCCTGCAACAATATCGGCATCGGTTTTCCTGGTAATATTATATCCGGCAAGAGTGAAATTTGGTACGAAACCAAGTTTCTTCAGAAACAAATCTTTAAAAAAAGGAACACCGTTATTATAATCGAACTGTAAGAACAGGTCGCGTTCAAGATTCCAGTTCATTGATGCACCGCCGAAAATTCCCATTTTACCCAATACGTCTTGTGAATAAAAATACAACCCGGGTTTAAAAATATCTAAGAATTTTGCATTTTTTGCATAATTATCAAATCTAATAACCGGAATCAGGAACAGCGGAGTTGCAACATTCCTGTACGGTTTACTTGGTTTTACGGCCGGATTATCATCATTGAAATTATGAAGCTTTGTCCAGTTAAACCTGTCTTTTGGGATAGCAGAGTTAGAATCCATTTGTAATGCATATTTTTCAACTAAACGGTCAGGTCTTTTATAAATAGCGCTGCTTGAAGCTACACCTTTTTCAATATCGGTGTATGACTTCAATAAGCTTATTTTATATCCTGTTGAATTAAAGGAGGCATAAACAAGGTTGCCTGAAGTATCTGTAAAGGGCATAAATGCTCCCCCCAATACATTTGTCAGCTGGCTGATATTGTTTTTCTTTTCCATTGGAGGCACCATTATATCATTTGCAATATCATACTTATAAATATTATAGATACCGGTTAAATCCGAAGCAAAATAAAGGTATTTGCCATCCTTTGAGTATACGGGGCATCTGTAATCAGTAGTACTATCCTGAAACATTGTTTCTATTTTGGTATTTGAGACATCAATTTTCTTAATGTTTCTTGCTCCGTTTTTAGAGTAATCAAATACAATAAATCTGCCGTCAGGTGACCATTTGGGGGCAAATATTTGCTCGCCGTTAGAGAAACTTGTAAGCTGGGTAATAACTTTTACTTTGTTTCCCTCAGGATTAGCTGCTACAAAGAGATTTTGAGTACCGTCATGGTTGGTAACGAAACAAATTTGCTTACCGTCATATGAATATGCAGGCGCATGAGCCCTGAGACCGAATGTAACCTGCTTTTCTTCCTTAGATTTTATATCGAATTCATACAAATCAAATATGCTTTTATCGTGAATAGTGGGCTTATTCCTTCTTGCGAATATGATTTTCTTTCCGTCTGGTGACCATGAATATGAACCGCTTACCCTATCAATCAGCAATTCATCATCATTATCATCTTTTTTGCTTACGTCATGTACAAATAATGATGTTCCGCCGTAATCGTAAGTTTTGTTTGAAAGATACGTTATCTTCTTCCCGTCCGGTGAGAATTGAGGAAAGTAGTTCGCAAACCCGACTTTAGCAATTTCATCGCCCTGAACTAAATCTTTTTTAAGATTCTCTACTCTATCTGCATAATCTTTTTCAAGAAATTTTTTCCATTCTTCATATAATTCTTTGCCAGATTTCCCAATTGCTTTTCTGAATGCTGCTTCACAATTATACGTAAGCGGGTTACCAAGGTATCCTGATAGTTCCTTCAGTTTATCTTCACCGTATTTATTTGAAATGTATCGTACAAGTGCAAAACCATGGTTATATATTGATTCAGCTTGCAGAGTCGTAACTGAGGCAAACTGCCCCATTTCTTCCCAGCTCAGCATTTTATTACCCAGAACCTCCATTCGTAAAATCATATCCCTGTGTGAATCCCACATGTCATATCCCATTTGCTGGCGCTGATACTGCGCTACACCTTCAGCCATCCATGCAGGTACATCTGAACCTGAAACAGGATATGATACTATTACATTAGGATAACCATATAGCACATCCGGTCTTCTCTCTTTTTCATAATTAAGCCACTGCAGATAAATTGATGGCATTTTAACGGAATACTTCATAGCTGACTGTATCTGCACTATATGGGTAAACTCATGCGTGATAACGTTTCTTAGCCAGTCGTGTGTACCTCTCAAGTCGAAATCAAGCGCGCTTGATGCAATTTCAATCCTGTTACCGTAATAATCGGTTGCACCGTTAGAATAATCGGATTCGTCATTGACAATCCAGGATGTCTTTGAAGAGGGCTTATAATTATACAGCGATGTTATCGGACCATATATCTCTTCCGCAATTTTTGCTGCTGTATATGCCGTTCTTTCTGTACCTTTATGGTAATGGACGTAGAAATGCTCTGTTTCTATTGTATACCATTCCAATTCGGGATTTGGGTCAAATTGAGAGAATGTACTGGCTGAAAGGGCAAGAAAAATCACTGCAAAAGCTAAATTTCTTTTAAAATGCATAAAATATCTTTATTGAAATTACTAATGGAATAAATGCAGTAAATGCAAAATTACAAAAAACTCTATTAACATAGTTAACAGATAATTTATGTTATATCAATATAAAAATTACTGCGATTTTTATTAAAAAAGCGGGTAAATATTGGCTATAGTTGAAATGTTTTATTGAGAATAAAATTATATAACTTCTGCAAAGTTATAATAATTTTAGATAAACTCAAATACCCTAGAAAATGCCGAAAATGATAAAAACGTTAAAATCAAAAAAATTATAAAATACCTCAAATTTTGGTTTTTTTAATAACATAATACTATTTAATTTTGGTTACTTTCATAAGGGTAGAAAGTAGCATTCCGCTAACGTATTTGGTTAGTATTTCAATAAATATCTGTTTGAAATACAGGGTTTAAATTGAAAAATTCCAAATGGGAATATTCCCCATTAAGGTAATTTTTTAATTGTTGTTTATTTGGTTTATTCAGCAGTTTCAAAACAAATGAAAATAATTACGCAATAAATAATTTAATCATTAGTTATGAAGATTTCGACGATATTGCTTTTTATGTTAAGTTTTTGTGCCACGGGATATTCTCAGACTGAAAATTCTGAATTCTTGAGTGAGGAAAATGAAATCGGCTTCGGATTTTCAGCTGATTTAAACAGCAGGTACTTAAACAGAGGATTTGAGTACAGCGAAGATTTTGTTCTACAGCCTTGCGTATGGTCATCATTCAGAAGTTTTTCCTTTTCTATTTGGAGTAATCTAAACCTAAGAAATAGTGAAGGCTATAATACATTTAATGAATGTGATTATACACTCAGTTATAACTTCACACATCACAATATTTCTATAGAGCCTGCCATTCAGTTATATACATATCCCGGGTCAGAAGAAAGTTTAACCGGTGAAACATCACTTAAGATTTCGTATGCAAGGGGAGATTTTAATTTCTTCGCATCGCAATTTGTTGACGTTGCCAGGTATAAAGGGGCTTATTTTGCCGAAACAGGAGTGTCATTTGAAAGGCGTCTTGAAGAAAATATTTATATCACAGGCTCGATGTCACTTGGTTTCAGCAATTCAAAATTTAATAATACTTACAGCGGAATCCCGGTAAATGCCGTTCATAACTTTTACAGTTCTGCAAGCCTTACATTTTATCCTTACGAGAATCTTTACTTCAGGGGAAAATTCGAAATGAGCGCCCTCATTAACGGCCGCTTACGTGCATGTAATTGCCGGCAGCCTGTTCTTAATTTTGGAATTTCATTAGGCATGGAGATTTAAATGCTAAAGAGTTTAAAATCAAAACTGATTTTTCTTGTTGCGCTTTTCATACTGTTCTTTATTGCGCTTATTACGTATAACAGGTACGAAACAACCGAAGAAGCGGATTCGCTGTTTAAAATTAGAGTTGACGAGAAAAACAAATTGTTTGATAAACTGATAAGCCTTAAGGGGAATTCGATGGAGTTGTTTGCCTATGACTACACATACTGGGACGAGATGGTTAATTTTGTTACAGCAGATAAAGTGAATAAAGAATGGGCATACGATAATCTTGAAAGTGTTCTGCAAAGTTTTCAGGTTAACTATGTTTGGGTTTATAAAAAGGATTTTAGCCTCTTTTATTCTTGCGGAAACATTATGGACAGTTCGATTATTATTTCCCCTTTTAATGATAACCAGCTTAAGAATATTTTTTCAAAAAATCATTTCTCTCACTTTTTTATAAGAAGTGATTCAGGGATAGTCGAAATCAGAACCGCCCCGATTCAACCCTCTAATGACCTTAACAGAACAACGACTCCCCAGGGATATTTTATTACCGGTAAACTGTGGGATAAAAAGTATGTTAATGATTTATCACAAATTCTGGAAGGGAATCTCTGCGTTTTGCCATATTCTGAATCAAAAATTGATTTATCGGAAGGCATCCTTACCTCAGATACACTGATTGTAAAAAGAACCTTATACGATTGGAAAGATTATCCTGTTTCGCAATTAAAATTTGCCCTCGAAAAAGATTTTTATAAAGAAGAGCTGCAAAGTTACTTCAGAAAAGAATATTACATATTCATTATTTTTATGACTCTCTTATTGAGTGTATCTGTTCTAATATTTGCAAACTGGTTTTCAAACCCTTTAAAAAGGATTTTTAAATCTCTTGAAACAGCTGACCTCAGTCATATTGAAAGCCTTAAAAATAACAGAACTGAATTAGGAAAGCTGGCAAATATTTTATTCGAGCATAAAAATGACGAAATACGGTTAAAGAAAAGCGAAGAAAAATACCGCGCCTTTATTTACCAATCATTAGAGGCTATCTGGAGAATTGAATTTGAAACCCCCATTTCTATTCACTTGACTGAGGAAGAACAAATAAGTGAAATGTTCCGAACCGCATTTATTGCTGAATGCAATGATGCAAAGGCTAAAATATACGGTTACAGAAAATCGGAAGAACTTGTGGGGAAAAAAATCAGTGAGATTCTAATACCTTCTGATGAGGTAAACATTAATTTTATTGTTAATTTTATAAGGTCCGGATTGAAGCTAACAGAAGCAGAAACACACGGAATAGATTTGAACGGAAATATTAAATATGTTCTTAATAACGTTGTTGGTGTTATAGAAAATGATTGTGTAGTTAGAGTTTGGGGCACAAGTATGGATATTACAGACAAAAAACTTACCGAAAGAGCATTAATTGAAGAACAAGACAGGTATCAGGCTTTGTTTGAAAGGTCGATGGATTGTGTTTACATTCACGACTTTGAAGGAAATTTTATTGATGCTAACCCGGCTGCGCTTAACCTGCTTGGTTACGAAAAATCTGAAATCCCAAATTTAAACTTCACTAATATTTTGTGTGAAGAGTACATACCGAAAGCAATAGAAATGATGCAGGTTGTAATCAAAAACGGATTTCATCCTAACATCATAGAATTTAAAGCGAAACATAAATCCGGCAGACTTTTAGACTTTGAGGTGCAGGCTTCTCTTAAGTATAAAGACGGCAAACCGATAGCAATTCTCGGATTAGCCAGAGATATAACCGAGCGGAAAAAGAACGAAGCTATCATTGCAGAAAACGAAAGGAAACTTTCAACTCTATTAAAAAACCTGCAGGGAATGGCTTACCGGTGCAGCAATGACGGAAATTGGACAATGGAGTTTGTTAGTGAGGGCTGTAAAAAGCTAACCGGATATGAGGGCACTGACCTAATAAAAAATAAAATTCTCAGCTATACAGATATTGTACATCCCGGTGACAGAGAATACGTTAGGGAGATTGTCAAGGAAGCTTTGAATAATAAAACTTCTTTCGAGCTGATTTACAGGATTAAAACGGCAAATAATGATATTAAATGGGTTTTGGAGAAAGGACAGGGAATTTATAACGGTAACTGCAAAGCTGCAGCCCTTGAAGGATTTATTAGTGATATTACCGAACAGAAAAAAATCGAAGAATCAATTATTAAGGCAAGAGATTTTTATCTTACTCTCTTCGATGAATTTCCTACACTGATTTGGAGAGCGGGCCAGGATTCGAAAACCAATTATTATAACCAAACATGGCTAAAGTTCAGGGGCGTTACGCTGGCTGAAGAACTGGATATGGGATGGAAAGCCGCTGTTCACCCTGAAGACGTTGATATGATAGAAACAATTTATGATAGTTCTTTTAAACAAAGAAAACCTTTCAGAATCGAATACAGGCTTAAACACAATAGCGGGAATTTTCATTGGGTAATGGATATCGGAAGACCATTTTATGAACTTGACGGAAGTTTTGGAGGTTTTATTGGAACCTGTATGGATATTAACGAACAGAAAATACTGGAAGAATCATTGATAGTGTCAACGGAACATTATAAAAACCTTTTTGAAAATGCTCACGACCCCATATTGATATTTAAGCCGGATGGTGAATTTATATTAGATGTAAACAAGCAGGCATGCCAAATTTACGGATACAACAAAAACGAAATGATCGGCAGGTCATTGGTTGAATTCTCCACTGATATAGCGCACGGAAATGCAATGATTGAAAGAACTCTGGAAGAGAAATATATTCAGGGTATAGAAACAGTTCATATTAACAAAGAAGGTAATAAAATGTTCATCGAGTCAAATGCTGCATTAATTAATTTCAAAGGGGAAAAAGCAATTCTTACTATAAACCGTAATGTTACTGCAAAGAAGGAAGCTGAAGAAAAAATTAAGGCATCATTGAAAGAAAAAGAAGTACTTCTTAAAGAAATTCACCACAGGGTAAAGAATAATTTACAGGTTATATCCAGCCTTCTAAAGCTTCAATCGGATTATATAACGGATAAATCCGATTTTGAACTTTTTAGAGAAAGTCAGAACCGGGTCAAAACTATGGCGCTTATTCACGAGAAGCTATACAGGTCAAACAATCTGTCAAGAATCGATTTTCATGAGTATGTTAACAATTTAACCTCCTCGCTGCTTTCAACGTACGGTGTGAATAAAGAGGAGATAACGCTTGTTAATAAATCCGAAAAAGTTCATTTTGATATTGATACAGCTATACCCTGTGGTCTTATTATAAACGAACTTGTTTCTAATTCACTAAAACACGCCTTTCCGGATTCTCTTAGGGGTGAAATTACTGTTGACTTAAAAAAACAGGTTGATAAAAAATATATGTTGACAATTGGTGATAACGGGTCAGGTTTCCCCGATAATACTGATTTCAGAAATACAAAGTCTCTTGGTCTTCAGCTGGTTATTACTCTCGTTGAACAGTTAGATGCATCAATTGAGCTGATAAAAGATAAAGGTACAACGTTTAAAATTATATTTTCGGAGATGAACTATAAGATTAAATAACCGGTTTTTAAATAACCTGTTATTTAACTTATCTTATTTTTTAAATAGTCTAAATATCTTATCATCACCGTCATTAACGGTTCCCCTTCCGTCACGGTTGCTTGTACAAAAATAAATTGAGCCGTCAGGTGCTTCCTCGATATCCCTGATTCTACCGAAATTAATATCTTTCATCTTCTCAAATGAAATTATTTTCGCTGGGTCATTTTCGTCAACAATTACCCTTATAATGCCTTCTCCTCTTAGGCAGCAAAAGAAAAAATTGTTTTTGAATTGAGTAATGACCCCTGATTTGTAAAACATCGCACCCGCAGGCGCTACTGCCGGTGTAAATTCCAGTATAGGGTCTTCCATTCCGTCTTTATGTTCTTTATGATGTACAATAGGCCAGCCGTAATTTTTGCCTTTCACAATAATATTGACCTCATCGCCTCCCCCGGGACCGTCAAAACCCGAAGGTCCGTGCTCTGTTTCGTACATAACATCTGTACCCGGGTACCATGCAATGCCCTGCGCATTCCTGTTTCCGTAGCTCCATACAGGTGAGCTGTGAAACGGGTTATCGTCCGGAATGCTTCCGTCAGAGTTAATTCTGAGAATTTTACCGTTGAGTTTATCAACTTCCTGGGCCTTATCTCTATCTCCTGCATCACCGGTCGTGATATATAATTTATTATCCGGTCCGAACTTCAGCCTGCAGCCATCATGAAATCCGGCACCGGGAATGTTTTCGAGCAGTGTCTTATCATAAGAAATTGAATTCCCATTATCCTTGTACCGGGCTACCCTGATTCTTATATCAGAATTATCATCATAAGCATAACTAAAATAAATAAACTTGTTTAAAGAATATTCCGGGTCAAGTGTCATCCCCATTAGTCCGGCTTCCCCCCTTGAAACAACATCATCAAAATGAAAAAGGGGCTCATTCTCAAGCTTACCGTTTTCAATAACTCTTAGATTCCCGCTTCTTTCTGTAACAAGCACACGGCTGCCGCCTGTAAATACAATACTCCATGGCACATACAGGTTTTTGGCTACAGTATCAATGGAATAGTCAATTGCAACCTGATTTATAGGTTGTTGTTGGGTTTTGCTTTCACTAATTTTGTTTTTTGAACAGGATAGAGAAAGTAAAATTAGCAGGAATAGCGTGCTTACAATACTGATTTTCATTTGTTAATTGCATTTAATTTAAAATAACAAAAAGTCTTATAAAAGAGTTTTAATTTATTCAAAATCACGAAAATGTAACATTTTTTTACATTTTAAATAATTTAAAACTGTTATATTATGCAACTTTAATCAAGTTTTTTCCGTCTAATTAGATTAAGGATTAAATTTCATTCTCATTAATATTTTCAGACAAAAAGTATGCGATTTCTTAGAATAATTGTATTAACTGCTGTATTTACAATTCTTACTGCAACCGGGTATTCCCAACAGGAAACTGAGTTGTCTTTGAAACAGGCAATAAATAATGCTGTTAAGTATAATACCAGTGTTGTTAAGCTCGAAAACTCAATTGAAGGACAGCAGAGTACTGTTAGAGCAAAATACGGTAACCTGTTTCCTACTCTTTCACTTAATGCAGGCTGGACAAGGACAAATCAGATTACAAACGGTAATTATACTGTGAACGGTATTAATTTTAATCTCGGAACAAGAAACGAAACAACAAATAATTACAGCTTAAGCTTAAGGTCTGATGTAACATTATTTAACGGTTTTTCTAATTATGAAAGTATAGACGTAGCAAGAATGACCGAAGTAAATTTATACACTCAATTGGAAAAGGCAAGACAGGATGTTGTTCTTACTGTGCTGAATAACTATATAGCAGCTTTGAAAAATTACCAGGTTGTTAAAATTAATATGGCAAATCTGGAAGACTCAAAATCTCAGCTTGATAAAATAAAATTATTTGTACAGGCAGGCAAGAAAACCCTTTCTGATGTTTACACTCAGGAAGTGCAGGTTGCTCAGAACGAGCTTGCGGTTGAACAGGCGAAAAATAATTTCGATAAATCAATTGCAGACCTTGTATTCAGTGCAAAGCTGCCGCAGGATAAACAATTTACAATTGATACTGTAGAATTTAATATAAACATTTCGTATGAATCAATGGCAGGCTATGTAACCAAAAACTCAGCCCCGGAGCCGTTAATAAATAACGCGCTTAAAAACAGGTACGATTACAAGTCATCGATTCAGAATCTCCAGATATTCGAAACCAACCTTGAAATTTCAAGAGATGCTCTGATTTTCCCTACTGTCTCCGGATTCGGACAATATTCTCTTTCAGGAGAAAGAGTACAGGATATTAATGCGTCTAAAGTTTTTACAATCGGTTTAACATTCAGTTATCCTATATTCCAGGGTTTTAATACCGAAAATCAGAGAGAACAGGCACTTGTAAATTATAAGTCTGCCAATGAGGATGTGAAGCAGGTAAAGGAACAAATAGCTCTTGATATAAAGAAGGCTTTATTGGATTTAAAATCGCTATTAAAACAAATTGAAATTACTCAAACAAGTATCAAGTCTGCTGAGCAGGATAAATTTTCTGCAGAAGAATCGTACAAGGTTGGTCTCAATACTATCCTGGATGTACAAACAGCAACAACAAATTATAATAATCTGCTGATAAACAGGTCAAACCTGGTTTACAATTTTCTCCTGGCACAAAAACAGCTTGATTATTATCAGGGTGTGCTGAAATATTAAAAATGAATTTAAAAGTTAAAATTTTTTAGACATGGCAGAGATAAAGAAAGTCAGAAAGAAAAAAAACAAAAAAATATTATTTTATTCAATTGCCGGTGTAGTTGTATTTCTTATTGTTGTTGCAGTAATAGTATCCGGCAGCAAGGAAAAAATTATAACAGTTCAAACTGAAAAAGTATCTAAGCGTGATATAACGCAGGTTGTGTCAGGCACAGGAGAAATACAGCCAGTGACCAAAGTTGATATCAGCGCTGAAATCAGCGGTGAAATTGTGAAACTGCCGATTGTTGAAGGTCAAATAGTAAAGAAAGGCGATTTACTTGTTAAGATAAAAGCTGATATATACAGCGAAAGAGTCCAGCAGCAAAGAGCCGGGGTTAATTATTCCGAATCACAGGTTCTGGTTGCGGAAAATAACCTCAAAAAAACGGAATTGGAACTGCAGAGAACACAGCAATTGCATGATAACGGGCTTGTATCACAGGCAGACCTTGATAATGCCAGAATAGCTTATGAAGTTGCTCAGTCTCAATTGAAAAGCGCAAAGTCTAATGTCAACCAGAATATTGCAATATTAAAACAAAGTTCACAAGACCTTTCAAAAACAACCATTACATCCCCTATGGATGGGACGGTTACACAGTTAAATTCGGAATTGGGAGAAAGGGTAGTTGGAACAGCAACTATGTCGGGTACAACTATTATGACAATCTCAGACCTATCGGTTATGGATGCTGAAATAGAAATCAGCGAAACAGATATTACACAGGTAAAGGTCGGAGATACGGCAAATGTTGAAGTCGACGCTTTTCCAAACCGGGAAATTAAAGGTGTGGTATATGAAATTTCAAATACAGCACAGTCAAAGGGCCAGGGTACACAGGAACAGATTACGAATTTTATAGTTAAAGTAAGAATTTTGGATACTTCCGTTGCATTGAAACCGGGTATGTCATGTAATGCTGATATTAAAGTTAAAGCAAAAACTGACGTTCTTGCAGTGCCTATTCAGTGCATTACCGCCCGAGAAGATATGAATGAAAACCTCCAGGAAGAATCATCTGATAACGGTCCGCAGAGAATTTCCGATGAAAACGCTAAGAAAAAAGATAAACCCAAAGAGGTGGTGTTCGTAGTTGAGAGCGGGACACCTCAAAAGGTAAAAATGGTTCCGGTTACTACTGGAATCAGTGACGAT
The DNA here is from genome assembly GCA_963742955.1 of Ignavibacteriota bacterium. Classification (GTDB taxonomy): domain Bacteria; phylum Bacteroidota; class Ignavibacteria; order Tepidaquicellales; family OLB5; genus CAVUOA01. The sequence goes on from CAVUOA010000009.1 coordinate 395,289, forward strand.
AAATACATTGAAATAACCGCGGGACTCCAGCCTGACATGGTTGTTGTTAAGGGTCCGTATAAATCAATCAGCAAGGACCTTGAAGAAGGTTCAAAAGTCAAAGAAGATAACGAAATCAAAAAGTTTAATAAAGATAAAGAGTAGTTTTTAATGGATGAGATAATAAAAACGCAAGACCTTGTGAAGCTCTATATCATGGGTGTGGAAGAACTATATGCTTTAAAGGGAATTTCCATTACCATACACAAAAACGAGTATGTTGCAATTATGGGTCCATCCGGCTCAGGAAAATCTACTCTGATGAACATTATCGGATGCCTTGATACACCGACATCAGGATTATATGAATTGAACGGGCACAATGTGAGTGAAATGGATGATAATGAGCTTGCAGCAATAAGAAACAAGGAAATTGGATTTGTCTTTCAGACGTTTAATCTTCTTCCCCGTTCCAATGCTTTGCATAATGTTGAGCTTCCATTGATTTATTCGGGAGAATCACGTGCTGGACGGCTTGAAAAAGCTGAAGCAGCACTGGAACAGGTTGGATTGAAGGAGAGAATGCTTCACAAACCCAATGAACTATCGGGAGGACAAAGACAGCGAGTTGCTATAGCCAGGGCTCTTGTCAATAATCCATCTCTGATATTAGCTGACGAACCTACGGGAAATCTTGATTCAAAAACAGGCGAAGAAATAATGCAGCTCTTTGACGAGTTGCACAGGCAGGGAAACACAATTGTTCTTGTTACTCACGAAGATTTTATTGCCGAACATGCCGAACGAATAATTAAGCTCAGAGACGGTTTAATTGAAATTGACACGAAATCTCATACAAAAAGAATTCCCGGTAAAACGGTTGAGGAACAAAATATTGGGGAGAGGTAAATCAATTGAGGAAAATAGTTTTTTTTATTCTGCTATCCGGTATATTTGTTCATCAAAGCAGAGCGCAGGATTATAATAAAGTTCATAAATTAATAACCGAGGGCATTCACTCAATTTATGAAATCGATTTCCCTTCTGCCCTTTCTAAATTTCAGCAGGCAAAAAGTATTGCTCCAAACGATTTAAGAGGTCCTTTTTTCGAATCGACTGTATACTTTTGGAAAGCCTTGTTTACAAAAAACAGAACTGATTACGATACCTACCTGAATCTCTCCGATAAGATAATAGATAAGTGTTCCGAAATAGTTGACAAAAACGAAAACGACCTCGATGCCCAGTTTTATATGGGATGGACTTATACAATCAGGGCATTTATTACATACTATATAGATAAAAACGTTCTGAAAGCAGCCAGCGATATTAAAGACGGTAATAAAGCATTATCATTTGTTGTGGAAAAAAACCCGGCCTATTATGATGCTTATCTCGGTCTTGGAATATATAATTATATTATAAGCTTCATTCCCCCCAAACTGCAATGGCTTACGTCTATACTCGGCTTTTCAGGTGACCGTGATGCAGGGAAAAAACAATTAATCACAGCGTCAGAAAAAGGAACTTATACAAATACAGAAGCTAAGTTTTACCTGACACTTCTATCCTGGAGAGAAGAAAATTATCCTCTTGCAGAAGATTATGCAACCCAGTTGAGAGATTCTTATCCCGAAAGCCCGGCTGTATGGATGCTGTGGGGATTGCTTCTTTCACAGCAGGATAAAATGCAGGATGCAATTGATGCTTACGAAAAATCAATTGAGCTTAACGAGGGCAAAGAATCCGAAATTGTTTACAAAACAAGTTTCGGCGCCCTGGGAACTGCATATTTCAGAATGAATGTTTTTGATAAAGCGGTGGAATACTTGAAGAAATATCTTAAATATGTAAACCAGGATGACATGTATAACAACAGGCTGTACAGTATAGGTGTTTCTCTTGAATTGATGGGGAACAGGGATGAAGCTATGAATTATTACAGGCAGGCAAGAAGCAATTTTACAGATGATAACGAATGGGAAAAACACTGGTATAATGAATTAAATTACAGGGCTCAAAACCCTATAACTTTCATCGATTCAATGTTAATTGTTGCAGATAATAACAGAGCAGTCGGAAAATTGAATGAAGCAATGGCAGAATACAATAAGCTTCAAAGCGGCTATGACCAGAAATTTACCGATGATATATATGTCCAAATATATGAAGGTATGGGACAGGTATATTTCAAACAGAAAGATTATAATAAAGCTATTGAGTTGTTTAAACAAAATTTAAACTTAAAGCCAAATCACGTGAAATGGCTTGTCCCTGATTCATACTTCCAGATTGGAAGATGTTTATTGAGACTGGGTAAAAAAGAAGAAGCAAAGGAATTTTTTGATAAAGCTCTGGATATTGATTACGATTATGATTTCAAGGATGCCATGGACGGCAGAATTAAAAATGAATTATCAAAGTTTTAGTTGATAAATTTTTTATTAGAAATAAAAGAAAGTATAATTATTTCCCTGAATGCAATCAGGGCTAATAAAATGCGTTCTATTCTTGCTACATTGGGTATAGTAATCGGCATTATGGCAGTTACTATACTGCAAACTGCCATCGAGGGAATAAACAGAGCATTTGAAAAAAGTATTGCTTCCATTGGGGCTGATGTGCTTTATGTCCAGAAATTCGAATGGTTCGGGCGCGAAGATTTCAGCGTTTACCGTAACAGGCGCGATATTACAATGGCAAACTACAGATACCTTAAGGATAACCTTCAAACAGCAGAATCGGTATCCCCTTCTGTGGGAACTGCTACCAGCGTTGCTTACAAAGATTTCAATATTGAAACGGTATTTATTATCGGCACTACAGACGAATACCAGCGAACTACTGATTTGAATATTGACGAAGGCAGATTTTTCACAAACAAAGAATCTGAAGGCGGATGGTCTGTTTGCGTTATAGGTTATGATATCAAAGATGCTTTTTTCCAGAATGTTAATCCTATAGGGAAAACAATAAAAATAAACGGTAATAATTTTAAAGTTATCGGAGTTAACGAAAAAATGGGAAGCCTGCTTGGACTCTTCAGCATGGATAACAGGATTGTAATACCAATAAACAAGTTCTTCAAGCTGTTCGGAACCAGAAGAAGCCTGAGTATAAATGTAAAGGCCCGTGATGTAAATTCAATGGCAGATACAAAAGAAGAAATTACTGCCATAATGAAAAGGGCGCGAAAGGTTCCAATAAACGGGAAACCTGATTTTGGAGTTAACCAGCAGGAGGCATTCCGCCAGACGTACGATTCATTAACAGGGTTAATTAAAACGATAGGTACAGCAATTACTATGCTCGCACTTATTGTCGGGTCTATAGGAATTGCTAATATAATGTTTGTATCTGTTAAGGAAAGAACAAAAGAAATAGGAATACGAAAAGCAATCGGAGCAAACGTTCCACAATCTTGATGCAGTTTATTATCGAATCTGTATCGATTTGTATTCTCGGCGGGTTGATTGGACTGGTAATAGCTTTCCCTATAAGTCTTGCAATTGATGCATTTTTGCTTCCGACTGCTATGCCTATTTGGGTTGTTGGACTTGCTTTGTTTATTTCAGCGCTTGCGGGTGTTATTGCGGGGTTCTTCCCTGCTTTTCAGGCGTCAAAGCTTGACCCGGTTGATGCTTTGAGATATGAATGATATTTTGTTTTATGTAATTCTGAAAAATTAATAGAATAATATCATGTTAGATTATTTAACTGACCCGTTATTCTGGATAATTTTTGGATGGGTATTTCTCCCTGCAATTCTTTGCTATTTAATAGCTTTAAAAAAACGCAGAAGCACGTTCTTTTGGCTCTTGGGAGGAATATTTTTAGGCTGGATAGGTGTACTGATAATATATTTTCTTCCAAAACTAACTCATAATTACAAAGTTGAAAAAACAGACAGAATGGACGCGAAATTAAAAATGTACCGGGAACTTGAAGAAATGCATCAGGCAAAACAAAAATCACTTAATGAAGATATAAATGAATCTTAAAGAAAGTATATATTCTGCTTTTATTTCAATCCGTGGTAATAAATTACGCGCGTCATTAACCTTATTGGGCATAATAATCGGAGTATTTTCTATTATCGGTGTTATGACTCTGCTTGATGCGCTTCAAAAAGGACTGGATAGCGGGTTGAGCCAGCTCGGTACAAATACTTTCCAGGTTCAAAAATACCCGGCAATGATGATAGGAGGCCCAGGCAGCAGAAAAAAATATGAAAAGCGAAAAGATATTTCACTTGAACAGGCTTTCAGGTTAAAGGAGCTTGCAACTATGCCCAAATATGTAGGATTGGAAGACTGGTCCGGCGGGAAAGTGGTTAAATATGATAAATACCAGACTAACCCCAACATCCAGCTTGGAGGTGTAACAGCTGTATTTCTGCAGGCAAATTCATATACTTTGGGTGAAGGAAGATTTTTTAATGAACAGGATATTCAGACTGATAAAAAAATTGCTGTAATCGGAATGGAAATAGTTAACAAAATATTTCCGAACACAAACCCGCTTGGGAAAGATATAACAATTGAAGGCAATACATTTTCTGTGATTGGTATCCTTGAGGCAAAAGGAGAAAACCTTGGTCAAAGCCAGGATAATATTGTACTGATTCCAATCAGAACGATGGATAAAATATACGGCTCAAGGTCACACCGGTCTATTAACATCACAATTACTTCATGGAGTAAAGAACAATATGATGAAACTGTTGAGTATATAATCGGCTTAATGCGCCAGATTAGGAAAGTCCCCCCCGGCGAAGAAAACGATTTCGATATTTTTTCAAATGAATCTTTAATCAAGCAGGCTAGCAGCTTCACAAAATATTTTAAATACGGAGCCGGTGTTATATCTTTCATTTCATTAATAGCCGCCGGTATCGGTATTATGAACATTATGCTTGTTACAGTCACAGAAAGAACCCGCGAAATCGGAATCAGGATGGCAATTGGCGCTAAACGGAATAACATTCTTACCCAGTTTCTTTTTGAAGCAATAATTTTGTGCGAGATTGGAGGTATTATCGGAATAGCCCTGGGAGTTGGGGCAGGTAACCTTATGGGCGCTGTTCTGAAATCACCGGTTACAATCCCCTATGACTGGGTTATGCTGGGCTTATTAATATGTTCGGCAATTGGAATTTTATTCGGTACGTATCCTGCATACAAAGCAGCAAAACTAAACCCTATTGACGCATTGAGGTATGAGTAAGACTTTAATTGAATCTTAACTAATTTTTTAGTGTTTTTCTTGACATTTCGAACATATATTAATATCTTTCGTTAAATATTTTTGTTGTTATTGTTATTCATTTATTTATACATCAAATCTGTTTTTAATTCCCGGTACGTCCGCAAAACTATTTGGGTTTTAAATAATTTCCTTACAATGGAGTGCTACCGCAAGCTTTGCAACCGCCTTTACTGGAAAAAGCTTGAACCCGGTACTCTCCCCTACACCACAAGATTCTGGTTAATAATAATTTCTGTAATTTCTGTTATATGGCTTGCATTCTTTTTTGACCCGATGGACCCCACGAACTCAAAATCCCCGTCAAGATTAGTCATGCTATTATCAAAAGCATTCAGTATTGTTGAACAATCTGTTTACAAGCTGGTTTGCTCATTTGGTAAAGCATCATCCATTATTATAACGCAGTTATCAAATTTCATATCGGAAGCGGAGAATATATCTCTTCCCCGAACGCGTTTTGCATATTTAAAAACCTCCTCGCTTTTAATTTAATTTACTAAAATTTCGATTGTGTTTATTCCCTGTTTTTACGAGGGAATAATGTTATTTTTGATATTATGGTCATTTCAAAGACATTAAATCAGCATAGGTATGCAGGAAAGCTTAATAAATAGTTCTTTCAAATATTGCGGGGATTTAACCAAACGCCATTATGAAAATTTTCCGGTTGCTTCTTTATTAATTCCAAAGGAAAAAAGGAAATACATTTATGCTATTTATGCTTTCGCAAGGGCAGCAGATGATTTTGCTGATGAACCCGGCATAGAAGGCGGAAATGAAAAACGCCTTGCCCTGCTTGATGAATGGAACGGAAAGCTGAGAGATTGTTTTAACGGTAAAGCTTATGACCCGATATTTATTGCTCTGGGTGAAACAGTAAAAGACTGCAAAATTCCGGTTGAGCTGTTAGAAAACCTTCTTAAAGCGTTCAGGCAGGATGTTGTAAAATGCAGGTATGATAATTTTGACGAAGTGCTGAGCTATTGCGAAAATTCGGCTAACCCGGTGGGGAGACTGGTATTGATTATCTTTGGCAAGCATGATGAAGAGATGTTCGTTTACTCTGATAAAATCTGCACTGCCCTGCAGCTTGCAAATTTCTGGCAGGATGTTTCGGTTGATATTCAGAAAGACAGGATTTACATACCGAAAGACATGATGGCAAAGTATAAATATGATGAACAGGGATTATCTCAAAAGAATTACAATGATTCATTTGCAAAGATTATGAATTCTCTTGTTGAAATGACTGAACAGATATTTAATGAAGGGAAAGAGCTGCTGAGACTGGTAAAGACAGAAAATATGAAGAGATTAAGCTGGGAATTAAATCTTACATGGCTTGGAGGAATGAAAATTCTTGAAAAAATCAAACTGCTGAATTATGATGTACTGAACCATAGACCTAAGATAAACGCCATTGATAAAATAAAATTGATTACGAAAGCGAAGTTTTTTAAATGAATACAGAGCACTTTGAAATAACTGCAAAAAGCAAAACAAATTTTCTTTATTCATTTAAATTGCTTCCTAAAGAGAAAAACGAAGCAATAAACACCGTCTATGCGTTTTGCAGGCAAACAGATGATATTGCAGATAACGAATCGGATTCAGATGAAGTAAAGTTCAGAAAAATCCATCTATGGCGCGGTGAGCTTGAAAAAGCATTGCAGGGAAATTCAAACTATCCTCTGCTTAACCAGCTGAAGAAGATTATTAGCAAGTTCAGCATCCCCGTAGAACCGTTCTTTGAACTTATAAAGGGGGTCGAAAGTGACCTTCAGACATCAAGATACAAAGATTTTGAAACTTTGTACCGGTATTGCTACCGGGTAGCCGTTACAGTCGGTTTAATGTCAATTGAAGTTTTCGGCTACAAAACCAGGAATGCCAAAGAGTATGCTGCAAATCTTGGTATTGCAATGCAGCTAACAAATATACTTCGGGATATAAAGGTCGATGCTTTAAACGGCAGAATTTATATTCCTGAGGAAGATTTAAAAAGATTCGGTTACACTGAAGATGACCTGCTGAACTCAAGGTATAATAATTCATTTGTTGAGCTGATGAAATTTGAATGTAAGCGGGCAAGGGAATATTTCGAAAAAGCAAATGACTGCTTTGACCCCAAAGACAGAAAGCTGTTGTTCCCTGCACGCATAATGCAGAATATATATGTAGGCATTCTCAAAAAAATTGAGAAGATGAATTACAATGTCTTTAAAAAGAAGGCGCGTGTTTCTAAGCTGAAAAAATTATACATAACGTTTGGTGTGTACATTAAATATAACCTGGCGTATAGATAATGCAGGATTCAATATTAACAAAAGCAAAACCTGCCGGGATAAAAGTTTGTGTTATAGGCGGAGGTATCGCCGGGATATCAGCTTCAGCGTTTTCCTCGCAAATGAAGGATTTGATGTAACACTTATTGAAGCATCTCCAAAGCTTGGAGGAAGAGCTTATTCGTTCTTTGATAAAAATATTGATGACTGGGTTGATAACGGTCAGCATATACTTGCATCGTGGTATCAAAATACATTTCGATTTCCTGAAAATTATCGGGACTTATGACCGTGTAAAGTTCCAGCATAGTCTTGAAGTTGTATTTGCAGATTTAGAAGGAAACAGGTACCGGTTTAAATGTCCTGACCTCCCCCCGCCTTTTCATTTAATGTGGGGATTGTGGACATATAAACCGCTTAAATTTAAAGATAAACTTGGAATATTCAGGTTAATAAATTCTATTGTACTTGATAAATACTCCGAAGAAGAGCTAAAGACAATGGATACTTCCGGATTGTTCGTTCTTACAAAACAATCGGAAAAAGTTATAAACTATTTCTGGAAGCCGTTTATTCTGGCGGTATTTAATGCAGAACCTGAAGAAACATCAGCGTGGCAGTTTATGAAGATTATCAAAACAGGTTTCCTGAGACGAGGAGGCTCAAACCTTGTTCTTCCAAAGTTTAATCTAAATGAACTTTACGTAAACGAGGCAGAAAAATTCCTTATTGAAAAAGAAGCAAAAATTATTAAATCGGCTAGGATAGAACAAATTGAAATCAAAAACAAAATTGTTGGCCAAATTTGCGTTGGAGGCGTTAATCTGAAATTCGATTATTATATAAGCGGTGTCCCGTTCTTTGAATTCAGAAACTTATTCAGCGGCGAAATACTTAACGGGGATTACGAGATTTTAAAAAATTTAACTCCCTCCCCTATTATTAACGTTCATTATGAATTTGACAGGAATATAATGGATGAGGATTTTATCGGTATACTAAATGCAACTATACAATGGGTGTTTAAAGTTAATGAAAAACGGGTTTGCATTGTAATCAGCAGCGCAAAACATTTAGTTGATATGGATAAAGACGCGCTTATAGAATTGTGCAAAGAAGAACTCATGAATTCTATACCGGGTTTCAGAAATGCAGAGCTTACTTATGCTAAGGTCATAAAAGAAAAGCGCGCCACATTTTTACCGGACAATTTATCGGTTAATTCAAGACCCGGATGCAAAACCAAGATTGCAAATTTATTTTTAGCAGGAGACTGGATTAATACAGGCTTACCTGCAACAATTGAAAGCGCAGTAACAAGCAGTAAAAATTGCATGAACGAAATATTAAAATTTACATAATAAAAAGTTTTTATTAATAACAATCTAACTAAAGGAAGGTCAAAATTATGGAAAACCTGAACACGAAGACCCCCGTATCCGGAGAAAACGGAACAGCCGTTAAATCAGCGCCGGTTGAACTTAAACTCAACATGAAAAATGATAAAGAGGCAGAAATCCAAAAACTTCTGCTTCAGGAAAGGATGAAACTTGAAGCGGAATACGGCGTTAAAGCTGCAAAAATAGACCACTTCAAAAGACCGCTTGAAAAAACTTTTACAAAAGACCAGAGAGCTGATACCACAATTTTATTTGGCGGATTGACGTGGAAACATGAAAAGCTCATTAAAGGTGTTTTGAGAGGTTTAGGTTACAATGCTTCAGAAATTCCTACACCCAACAAACGCGCATTCCAGCTTGGAAAAGAATACGGCAATAACGGACAGTGCAACCCAACCTATTTCACCGTAGGTAATCTTGTCCAATACCTTCAGGGACTTGAAGCTGAAGGCATGACAAAGCAGGAAATTATTGATAAATATGTTTTCTTTACTGCCGGCGCGTGCGGACCCTGCCGTTTCGGAATGTACGAAGCTGAATACCGTCTCGCTCTTAGAAATTCAGGATTCGACGGATTCAGAGTGCTGATATTCCAGCAGACAGGCGGGCTTGAACAGGAAGAAATGGAAGCAGGATTGGAAATGAATCTTGATTTCTTCCTGGGAATTATTAATGCAATGAATGTTGGTGATATAATTAATGACGTTGCCTACCAGATTCGTCCATATGAAGTCAACCAGGGCGAAACTGATAAAGTTCTTGAAGAATGTATGGATATGATGTATGAAAGAATGCAGTCAAAGAAATATTTTGAATTCAATTCAAAACTTGAAGGATTAATTAAAAAAGTCCCGGGCTCTAACTACATTTCCAGATTTGTGGAGCAGGTTATGAGCGATTATTACGTTGAAACTGTGCACCAAATTCGGACTAAATTTAACCAAATTAAGATTGACAGAACAAAAGTTAAGCCTATTTGTAAGGTTACGGGCGAGTTCTGGGCGCAGACTACCGAGGGTGACGGTAATTTTAACATGTTCCCCTTCCTCGAACGTGAAGGCGCGCAGGTAATGGTAGAACCTATTGCAACATGGATACTCTATATGCTTCACCAGGCAAAAAATATGTATCATGACAGAAAAGGTATAAAAGAAGGTGAAGAAAATCCAAAAGCTCACCAATTACTTAAGAGATTTAAGAATTACAAAGACTATAAAAAGGTAATAACGGTTCTTACGATTGCCGAAAAGGTTTTTGAGAGAGAATATAACAGAATCAGAGAAGCATTTGATTTTATGCCGCATGAATTAGCCAGCCAGCTTGGAAATGCAGAGACTCGGACATCCTTTCTATAATTCAAGAGTTGAAGGCGGTGAAGGTCATTTGGAAATAGCTAAAAATATTTACTACGTAAATAAAGACCTTTGCCACATGGTATTATCATTAAAGCCGTTCGGCTGTATGCCCTCAACACAGTCAGACGGAGTGCAGTCGGCAGTAACATCGGTGTATAAGGACATGATATTTATCCCGATTGAAACCTCCGGTGAAGGCGATATAAACGCTCATTCGAGAGTACAAATGGCACTGGGAGAAGCGAAAGCAAAAGCCAAAACTGAGTTCAAGAAATGCCTTGATGAGACAGGCTTTACGCTTGATGAAATTAAAGCATATATAGATGCTAATGAATACCTGCAGAAGCCTTTCTACCGTGTATCACACAGAAAAGGTATTGTGGGTGTTGCAGCAAACTATGTCCTGGATGTTGCGGCAAAAATGAGTAAAGACGGTATAAAACCGGTTCTATCCGCTGCGAATCAGGCAACTGTTTAATTTGTAATTAGAAAGTTTAAATATAAAGAATTATGTCATCAACAAAATCTCCTCTCTTTATTGGGTTTGATGTTGGCTCAACTACTGTAAAAGCGGTTGTGCTTGATATCGATGAAGATAAAATGCTGTGGTCAGACTACCAGCGCCATGATACTAAAGCAGCCTGAGAAATCATTAGAGCTTCTCAGAAATATTGAATCCACTCTCGGCAACGATGCTCTTAAAGATGCACGTGTATTCATAACAGGTTCAGGAGGCGGAAACATAGGACGCTTCATCGGCGCTAAGTTTGTGCAGGAAGTAAATGCTGTATCACTGGCTGTTGAAAAATTCTACCCCAATACCCTGTCGGTAATTGAGCTTGGCGGTCAGGATGCAAAAATAATTGTCTTCAAAGAAGACCCGGAAACAGGAAAGAAAAAGAAAATCCCTTCGATGAACGATAAATGCGCGGGAGGAACCGGCGCTGTAATTGATAAAATCAATGCTAAGCTTAAAATACCGGCTGCAGAACTTTGCAACATGGGTTATATAGGGCTTAAACTTCATCCCGTAGCGGGTAAATGCGGTGTTTTCGCTGAAACTGATATCAACGGCTTGCAGAAATCCGGTGTTCCGGCTGATGAGCTTATGGCAAGTCTTTTTGAATCTATTATTCAGCAGAATCTTTCTGTATTAACCCGCGGGCATACGCTAAGACCTGAAGTTCTGCTTCTTGGCGGTCCTAATACATACATTAAAGGTATGCAGGATTGCTGGCGCTCGAACATTCCCAAAATGTGGGAAGAGAGAAATGTACAGTATGATAAATCAAAGCCAATTGAAGAGCTAATAAGAGTGCCTGATAATGCGCAGTATTTCGCTGCTATAGGGGCGATTGAGTACGGTAAAGACGAAGAACCTGGGGTAGGTGTATATAAAGGTTATGCTGACCTTGAATACTACATTGAGCACGGACGTGAAGATGAGAAGAAAAAACTGTTGAAACTCGCAGGCGGCGGCGGACTTTACAAATCCGATGATGAACTGGATTCATTTAAGGATAAATATAAAATCCGTCATTTTGAACCTGTAAAATTCAAACCGGGTGAGGTTGTGAGAGGGTTTATCGGCATCGATGGAGGCTCAACATCAACAAAAGCAGCTCTCCTATCCGAAGATAAACAGGTTTTGGTGAAGGCATACCAGCTTTCAAAGGGAAATCCGATTGAAGATACAATTGACATACTCGGTAAAATTCAATCACAGGTTGAAGAACAAGGTGCAACTCTTGAAGTGCTTGGAATCGGTTCTACAGGTTACGCTAAAGATATTTTGAAAGACGTTCTGCATGGTGATGTAGCTTTAGTTGAAACCGTGGCGCATACCCAGGCAGCGCTTCACTTCTACCCCGAAACTGACGTAATAGTTGACGTTGGCGGTCAGGATATCAAGTTAATAATATTGGATCAGGGGCGTGTCAAGGACTTCAAATTAACACCCAATGTTCAGCCGGAAACGGTTATTTCCTTCAGTCAACAGCTCAAGGGTTCGGCTATGCAGTTGAGGATTTTGCTGATATTGCTTTCTCGGCTAAACAGTACCCTATGTTTGGCTACGGCTGTGCTGTATTTATGCAGTCTGATATTGTTGATTTCCAGCGCCAGGGCTGGAAACCGGAAGAAATTATGGCGGGATTAGCTAATGTTTTGCCTAAGAACATCTGGCTTTATGTATCACAAATACCTAATCTTGCTAAATTGGGTAAAAACTTCGTATTACAGGGCGGTACACAGCATAATCTGGCCGCTGTAAAGACACAGGTTGATTTTATTGCAGAAAGATTCAGAGGAAGCGGTGTAGACCCCAATATTTACGTCCATAGGCACACAGGAGAGGCTGGAGCTATCGGATGCGCCATAGAAGCAGCCAGGTTATACGAAAACGGCATGAAGACTCAGTTTATCGGGCTTGATAAGGTTGCTAAAATCTCGTTTAAAACAACCAGAAATGAAGATACACGCTGTTATTTCTGTAAAAATAAATGCCTCAGAACATTTATTGACGTTGCGACTGATGAAAAATCAAAAGAATTCGTGAAACCTGAAATGGAAATCCCGCAGGAAAAAGTTGCTAATCCTGATTCAAAGGTTGCAATGGCAGACGGAATTCAAAGGCTTATAATTGCAACCTGCGAAAAAGGCACCGTCGAAGACCTTAGCTCGATGAAACAGATTAAGAAGGGTCTCGATGCTGTTAAGGATTCTACACCTAATCTGGTTGAATGGGCTGCTGTTGAAGTGTGGAAATCACACCAGCCGCCTATTGTGAAGGATGAAATACCCATTCCAACTAAGATGCAGGAATTGAAATTCAAAGTTGATAAGAAAGCAAAAGATGAATTTGATAACCGTGTTGAATTGATGAAAAAACGCGAGCGAGTTGTAATAGGTATACCTCGTGTTTTAAATATGTACTCACATACTCCGTTTTTCACTGCATATTTTGAATCACTTGGCATCCGGCCTGGGAATATTGTTTATTCCGAATATACTAACGAGGAAATGTATAAGGAAGGAGCAAAACGCGGCGCTATTGACCCATGCTTCCCATCAAAGGTTGGAATACCGCATATTCATAACCTTATGTATAAAATCCACAAGAAGAAAAAACTAAATTACATCTTCCTCCCTATTGTTGATACTATGCCCTCAGATTTAATTTATGCCCAGCAGCATCATGCATGCCCTACAGTAACTGCAACCTCAGAAGCTGTTAAGGCGGCGTTTATTAAGGAATCCGATTTATTCAAAGAACATGGGTTAGAGTACGTTAACACTTATTTGTATATGACTGAGCCAAAGCTCTGCGCAAAACAAATGTTTGACGAATGGGCACCTAAACTGGGACTATCTGAAGAAGAAAATAACCGGGCTGTAGAAGAAGCATATAAAGCATTGGATAAGTTCGTTATGAATATGAAAAAGAAAGCGCGCGAAACAATTGATATGCTTGAGAAAGAAAACAAAATCGGTATAGTAGTTCTTGCAAGACCATATCATAACGACCCCGGATTGAATCACGAAATACTGGAAGAATTCCAGAAGCTGGGATATCCTGTACTGAACCAGGATTCACTTCCGACAGATGATGATATACTCGAAAAGTTGTTTGGTGATGAAGTTAAAGCAGGTATTATCAAAGGACCCATGGATGTTGGTGATGTATGGAAAAACTCTTACAGCGAAAACACAACCCGTAAAATCTGGGCTGCCAAATATGCAGCGCGCCATCCGAATCTGGTTGTACTTGAACTTTCATCATTCAAGTGCGGGCATGATGCGCCGATTTACACGGTGGTTGAAGAAATTATCACAAGCAGCGGTACCCCCTACTTCTCGTTTAAAGATATTGATGAGAATAAACCTACCGGCTCGATTAAAATCCGTATTGAAACCATTCATTACTTTCTGAAACGCTACCGTGAGGATATGATTAAGAAAAATGAAAAAATCATGACCATAGAAGAAAAGCTGAAGGAATTCGAAATGAAAATCAGGAAACAGTATGAACTGCAGGAGAAGCTGGAATCAATGCAGAACGGCTCTGCCCATATGAACGGAAGCTTAAACAGCAATGCAGTGCAAATTGATATGAGTAAAGTAAAATCAAACGGTAACGGGGTAAAAAAGGAAAAAGCGGAGGCTATATAAGACGTATTATTCCTGAGAAGGCAGAGGATTCCGGTATTTCATTAATCTTGCGGCCGCAGTCTTAATGTTACACAGTAGGTATACGCAGGCTAAAGCTTGCGTATTCACTATATTTTAATAACTCATTTCTTCTCAAACCTGTATACCTTGGCAATAAAAGGAACCGTCGGAAAACTATCTCTAAAGGTAATATTATAATCATTGGAAATCATGTTTAGCTTATCCTTAAAAGTAGCCGTATCCTGCGCGCCGTAATCAAGCACGAGCCAGAATTTCACAGGATCTTGTGCTTTGAGTGAATCCTCCATTTGTCCCCATCCGTATCTGATATCTTCTGCATTGGGTAAATTTAATTTATCGGTTTTGTTGTAGTAATCAATAATCCACCCATAATAGTGAGGATAAACAAATATTTTTTCTCTGTCTTGATTGTTTAATTCCAATGATTTTATGACCTGCCTGTAATCATTATTCTTAAAATCAAATTTAAAATAAAGTCCGTCACCGTATATATTCACGCCTGCAAACAGAATAATCAGAGCAATTTGAGCATAGCGGTTGAATAATTTTATACTGAGCATTCCGCAAATCAAGATAAATGGTACTATGAAACTCAGGTACCGGAAGAACTCGATCCTTTCCCTGATGAAAATACTTGAAGCAATTAACAACGGAACCAGCGTAACAACAATGATTAACCTGTTATAGTTGGGAAATGATTTGTTCGTTCTTACCTTTATATATATGAAATAACACATACCCAGAATTGTTATGATGAATAGTCCGAGAACCATTACATTTATCAGCTTCATATATCTGTAATCAGCGTAAAAATGGTACAAACCCAATGAAATATCTTTCGAGAAGAAAAATAATTGTTCTATCAAAGCCCAAATGCTTTGGGGTGTGCGCCATGATTGTCCAATAGACATTTGCTTAATCATTATCGGAAGCCAGAAGAGGTATCCTGCAAACATTAGTAAGTAAATAAAAAGGAAATGATGGAATCGCCTTGTTAAATGTTTAATATTGAAAAGAATATATAATACCTCTCCGGCAAGAAAAGTAAATGAAAAATAATGAGTGTAAAGAGCCATAGTTGTAATGAGCATGTAAGCCCAAACATTGGAGTTCTTCAGGATCGAAGTAAAGCTGCCTTTAAATTCAAGAGTCTTGATAAAGAAATACAATGACGCGGTATTCAGTAGCAGGTTTAATGCTGCCATTCTCGCTTCCTGTGAGTAGTATAAGTTTAGAGGTGAAAGCGAAAATAATATCAGAACTATAAAGCTCTCTTTTTCCGAAAGTACTATCTTCGAAACTGGGTAAATAAAAAATATTGCAGATGAGCTTATTAATGCTGAAAGAAATCTAATCGAAAAAACCGAATCACCGAATGGAATCATCCATATTTTAAGCAGGTAATAATATAACGGCGGGTGAATATCGGCTGATGTTCCCCAGGTTATATCTAGAAAATTGCCTTGTGCAAGGTGCCATGAGAAAATTTCGTCGAACCAGAGATTTTTTTGTGTGATGAATATTACCGAACGGCAAGAGAAAAGATAAAGAATAGAACCAGGAAGCCCCACCTGTCCTCCCCTATGGGGAGGGAAAACATGATTTTCTTTATCCCTATCTAACAGTTTCAATTAAAATACTAAAAATAATTTTTTTCTGTTGGAGAGAAAAAGAGGTTCATTCCCCTATCAGCTGAACTATTACTTTCCTTACTCTTGGGCGTTCATCAAAATCAAGCAGTACAATTTGCTGCCACGTGCCGAGCATAAGCTCTCCTTTTGAAATCGGGATTGTCTGCGAACATCCGAAAATGGTTGACCGTATATGAGCGTGACCGTTATGGTCACCCCACGTATCATTATGAAAATATTTCTGTTTTGAGGGAACTAGCTTATCTAATATCTGCGGTATGTCTTTTTTTAAGCCGGGTTCGTACTCAACCGTACTGATTGATGCAGTTGAACCAACTACAAAAACGGTTGCATTTCCTTCATGTATATTTTGCTTTCTGATGAAAGCCTGTACTTCTTCGGTAATATTTACAATATCGCAGTTGCCTTGTGTGTTGACTGTCAGTTTATCGGTTAAAATTTTCATTTTAACTCACCTCTTTATATCGATTGAAATTAATTCTTTCTTTTCTTTAATGTAAAATAGAAAACCGTCTTTAATGAAAAAAGAATCGGGTACATAATTAGCAGCTTCAGCATTCAGGATCTCATCATGAATAATTTTCTTGGAACTGAAATCGTAAATTTCAAGATGATTAGACAGATTGCGGGAGGTTATATCTTTTATGTTTACACCCATATCAGCATGGAAATTATAAATTAACAGTTCCCCGGATAAAATAAATTCGATTTCTCCCATATATTTGGTGTCACGGAATCTTTCCATCAAATATTCTTCAATCTTTTGCTCAACATTATTTCCTTCAATATATATTTCAGGATAAATAAAATCTGAAAACATTTTTTCTTCGTTAAACGATTTCAGCTCAAGCAAACTATCTGCAATTTTATCATCTTCATATGATTCAATAACATTTCCTGTCTCACCGTTAAGCTTAAAGTAAATTTCTCTTTCAAAATGCTGCATATAAGCATAAACATCGCTGCAGTCTGCAAACAGGAAAGTTAAATCGGTATTATTCCATTTAATATTTCCTGTTTTTAAATCAACTGCAATAATTCCGAGGTGTTCCGGCAGTTCAGGAGTTTTAAATCTATTGAAAAAAATCGTATCATCGTTAACGCTTTCAATTGCAATCCACCATTTTTCATTAAGCTGGAAATTTGAGAGATATACTTGTTTTGTTTTATAGTTTAAGCTGAAGAAGAAAGTTTCTTTGAGGTTTAAATCACGTGTTTCACAAACCAATATATCTGAAGGAGAGAAATGCATTCTCCAGATATTCCCTTTCTGGCTGTAGTTCAGAAAAGGTTTTAATTTATTTTTTGTGAATATATCTTTAATTCCCATAATTAAACTCAAGAATGTTATTTATTCCGTCAAGAACCAGATTTTCTCTTATAACAGTTTTCAGCTTCGTATTTGAATGAATATATCTTGAAAAACCGCCGGTTATAATTATTTTGAATTTTGCTTTTCTTTCTTTTTCGATTTCTCTTATTATTCCTTCAAATGATGCAAGCGAGGCGAATATTGTACCCGAGCGGATTGCTTCAACAGTATTTTTCCCTATAATTTTTCCCGGCATTATATAATCTCTACTTTTCAGCAGGGGAAGCCTGGAGGTGTAATCATTAAGCGATTTAGCCATTGTAGTTATCCCTGGAGAAATTATTCCGCCAATAAAATCACCGTTTTTTAAAACTACATCAATAGTTACTGCTGTACCGAAGTCCGCCGCTATTACGTTCTCCTTGTTTTTAAAATACTCATAACCTGCTGCTGCATTGCATATTCTGTCTGCACCGAGTTTATCCGGATTTTTAACCTTAAGACGAACAGGGAGAGGAATTTTATTGTTTATCAAAACAGGCTCGACAGTAAAAGTGCGCCTAAGAAGTTCAATCCATTTCTTATTTATTTCGGGAACAACCGATGCAATTCCTGAAATTGAGACATTTCTTTTAATTTTAGGTTCAATATCTTTTAAAAATTTATCGGCTGTATAAACTGAGGAAGGAATTTTTCTTAAATAAACAATTTTTCCCGAACTATAAACTGCAATATGAGTAATACTGTTTCCTATGTCAATTGCCAGATTCAATATCTTTTCATAATAAAAAAGCGTTCATGTCGGCTAATCTACAGAACGCTTCATTCATATTTTAAAAAATTTAAATTTTACCTGCTTAATTCAAGTCTCTTAATTTCGTCTCTCAGGTTGGCTGCTTTCTCATAGTCCTCTTTTTCTACCGCATCCTTTAGGTCAGTTCTTAGTTTATTAAGCTTTTTAATGTAAGGGTCAGATTCTTCCGGTATTTGCTCAATAAGTTTTTCTTTTTCGCCTTCTTCTGTCAGTTCGCCTTCGGTATCTTCTTTTTCCGGAATAAAGCTTACTTCATTCATAACTTCTTCCGAAACATATATAGGGACTGCGAATTTTAGAGCCAGGGCTATAGCATCTGATGGACGTGAATCAATTTCATCCAGACTTGCAACATCCATTTTTATCTTAGCGAAAAAGGTACCGTCACGAAGTTCGTTAATATAAACATAGTTGATTGAGAAACCCAGTTGTTCAATAATATTTCTCAGCAAATCATGTGTAAGCGGACGCGGCGGTTTTATTCCTTCAAGCTCAAGCGCAATGTGCTGGGCTTCAAAACTTCCGATTATTATTGGCAGCCTCCTGTCTCCTCCCACTTCTTTCAAAATTAGCGCGTAACCTCCGCCTCCCGGTGGAGGTGTGGGAGATAAACCCATAATATCAACCTGGACTTTTTCGCCTTCCATTTAATTTCTTATTAATTTGACAAAACTTTTCTGAATTCTTCGGTCAATGCAGGAAGCACTTCAAAAACATCTCCTACAATTCCGTAATCTGCTATCTGGAAAATCGGGGCATCTTTATCTTTGTTTATTGCAACTATACACTTTGATGATGACATACCGGCTAAATGCTGAATTGCACCGCTGATGCCGCAGGCAATATACAGGTTTGGTGAAACCGTTTTACCTGTTTGGCCTACCTGTTCTGAATGAGGTCTCCAGCCTGCATCAACAACTGCGCGTGACGACCCAACAGCAGCTCCAAGTACCTTAGCTAAATCTTCAACGAGCTTATAATTTTCAGGAGCTTTCAGTCCCCTGCCTCCTGAAACAATAATGTTAGCTTCTGCAACATCAAGCTTTTCATTTGATACAGTGGTCTCTTTTACGACCGCTCCTAAATCCGAATCGGTAAAATTGATATTCAATTTTTCAACTTGCGGAGTAACTTCATCTGTTTTTTCCGCTTTGAAAACATTTGGTCTAAGAGAAAACATCTTTACAGCAGATTTAATCTTTAAGTCAATATATGCTTTGCCCGCATATACTGGCCGGGAAGCAATAATATCACCTCCTTCGACACGTAATTCAGTGCAGTCAGAAGCAAGTCCAGCTTCAAGTTTTGCTGCTGTACGGGGACCCAAATCTTTCCCCATTGAAGTTGCGGACAATAAAACTACATCTGCCCCGCTTTGTTTTGCAGCTTCAGCAACAGCCTTTGCATAAGCAGTAGTCGAATAATTTACCAGTTTTTCGCTCTCGCAAACCATGACCTTCGAAATCCCATAATTGCCTAATTCAGACGCTAATGCCGAAATTCCGTTTCCAATTAATAAAACCTCAACTTCGCTTTGTAGTTCCTTAGATAGCCTCAGCGCAGTTGATGCGGTTTCGAATCCGTTATTCTTAATTTTATTATCTCTTGTTTCTACGAACGCTAAGATTTTTCCCATTTATTTCTATAATTTAAATCTTTGTTTTAAATACTCTTTATTACTTTAAATAACTTTATAAATCATTTGTTTTTAAATAACTTTTGCTTCTTCTCTTAATAGTTTTACCAGTTCTGCAGCAGCGCTTGCATCTGTTCCAACAATTTTTCCTTTTGCTTTAGCTTTGGGAAGCTTCATTACTAAAACTTCTGATTTATTTTCCGTATAAGTAGGCTGCCTCTCTTCAATCGGCTTTGATTTTGCCTGCATAATGCCTTTTAAGTTTGGATAACGAGGGTTATTTAACCCTTTTTGTGCGGAAATTATTACCGGAAGCGAAGCAGTCACAATCTCTTTACCACCTTCTATTTCCCTTTCGGCTGTTACATTATTCCCGTCGATTGTAAGCTCCACAACAACACTTATTGAAGGTAAACCGAGGAATTCAGCTACAAGTGTACTAACCTGAGAATCATCGTAATCAACTGACTGCTTGCCAAAGAAGATTATGTCCGGATTCAGTTCTTTCAGAACATCTGCAAGGTTTTTCGCAACTGCGTAGGAATCCATTTCAGCATCTGTTTTTATAAGAATTCCTTTATCGATTCCCATTGCAAAAGCTTTGCGTACTGTTTCTTTAACCGAGTCCTTACCTACCGAAACGGCTATCGTTTCACCGCCGTTTTTTTCTTTGAGCTTTAAAGCTTCTTCAACTGCAAATTCGTCATAAGGGTTGATTATGTAGGTAACGCCTGATGGGTCAATTGATTTTCCGTCAGCACCGATTTTGACCTTTGTAGTCGTATCGGGTACCTGTGAAATACAAACTGCTATTTTCATGAATATTATCTGTTTTTCTTTAATAAAAAAGCAAATTAACTTAATTTTGTTTCTTTTTCAATTGAATTCGAAATAATGATTAATAATATGGGAATCTGACAAATTTTCTTATTACTTCAAGTAATGGTAAGTAATGAAAGTGACCTTCTTTTGCTGTTTTTGAAATGTAAGTAATAAAAGTGGACATAAAATGCAATATTTGGAAGTCAAGATGCTGATATTATTAAATTAAGAAATCATAATTCTCATTCGGAGAGAATTACATTCTATAATAAATCTAAAAAACTTTTTGGCGTTTGTCAAGTGCAGGCAAAAATAAAAACCTGCAATAAGATGCAGGTTTTTTTAATAAATAATAATTGCTTAAAACCCTGATTGATTAGGGCTATTTCAGATTTATTTTTTATAATTCTTTAATCCTTCTTCCATTTCTTTCAATCCCTCTTTCATATTTTTCATGTTCTTCATATCTTTCATACCTTTTACACCTTCGAGCATTTTGTCCATATCGGTAAATTCAACATCTTTGGGCGGTGTAAGCATGTCATCGGTGATTTTTGCATCTAAATCCAGGCTTTTTGCCTGAATTGTAGATTTCTGCATAACGATTTTCAAAGGTACTTTTTCTTTATAAACTGAATATTTAATACCATTTTTATCCTGGTAAATATCGCATTTTTTGCCGATTACTTCTTCTTCACCAATTTTTTGGCAGTCCTTGCACCCGTCTTTAAAGCTCATCGGATTAAAGTCCTGCTTTTTATCGTTTTGCTCAGCCCATTTCTTCGGGTCCATTTTCATGCCAATTTTTTTGCCGCCCATATCGGTAACAGTGTACATAGCATCTTCAGTCATCCACATTTCGGAATTCATGTTCTGGTCACCTACCTGGTAATTCATTTTTACATAAGCTTTCTTTCCTTTTGACCACACATCCCATGTTCCTTTCATTTCGCCTGTTGCTTCCATCTGGTAATGAATTGGGGTACCTTCCGAAATTTCATCATTTGAACCCGAACTTTGTTCTTTTTTATCATTGTCCGTTTTGCTTGTCGAATCATCTTTCTTACCGCAGCTCATGAGCACAAATGAAGTTAACAGTAATAACAGAAACAGCTTAAATCCAGTTAAGCTAAGTGATTTATTTTTATACATATTGATTAATAATTAAGAAGTTAATAATATTAATTTATTTATGATTATAAACAGGTTTTGTAATATACTCTAAAGGGTCTTCAATACCTGCTAATTGAAAGCCTCTCAATCTCAAAGCGCACGAATCACACGTACCGCAAGCCTTATCTTCATTTCTGTAGCATGACCATGAAAGTTCAAATGGTACATTTAAATCTTTACCTTTCGTTACAATCTCGTGCTTTTTAAGATGAATTATGGGTGTTTCTATCCTGATATTAGTATCAGGCTTTGTCCCCAATTCAATTACCTTGTTAAAAGCATCGTAGAACACTTCTCTGCAATCGGGATAACCGCTTGAATCTTCTTCCACAGCTCCGATATATATTTTTTCAGCGCCAATTACCTCTGCCCAGCTAACGGCAACAGAGAGAATATTTGCATTCCTGAAAGGCACATATGATGTAGGAATGCCTTTATAATACAAATCGGCGTTTGATATCTGAATATTGCTGTCAGTAAGCGATGAACCGCCTATTTGAGATAGATGCTCAACATTTACAACTAATTTCTTTGTTACATTGTAATAATCTGCAATATCATTAAATGCCTTCAACTCCCGTTTCTCGGTACGCTGACCGTAGTTTAAGTGCAGAAAGCATAATTCATATTCACGAGCCGCCATTGCTGCCGTTACAAGCGAATCCATTCCCCCGCTGACCAGTACTATTGCTTTTTGTTTCACTTATACTCCCCTTGTTTCGGGATGCCAGATATATTTGTGGAGCTGAACCTGGAATCTTACATTCAGCTTATCTTCCAAAATCCATTTAGCTAAATCAATATTTTCAAGAACATTGAAAACAGGAGACATTAAGACTTTGGACTTTTTATCGAGGCTGTATTTAAAGATTATATCCTTTGACCATTCGTAATCTTCCCTGTTTCCGATAACAAACTTCACTTCATCATCAGATTTAAGAAAATCAATATTTTCATATAGATTCTTATTCATCATTTTACTTGACGGAGTTTTTAAGTCCATAATAATCTTAACACTCTTATCAATATCTTTTATCGGCAATGAGCCGCCCGTTTCTAACATCACTTTATAACCTAATTCGCTCAACAATTTCATCAGTTCATTAACATTTTCCTGAACAAGTGGTTCACCGCCGGTTATTTCAACAAGTTTACAGCCGTATTTCTTTACTTCTGCAAGAATCTCATTAATTGACATATCCTTCCCCTCATAAAAAGCATATTCAGTGTCACAATAGGAGCATCTCAAATTGCAGTAAGTAAGCCTGACAAATACACAGGGTAATCCCATCAAGCTTGACTCGCCCTGAATTGAGTAAAATATTTCGTTTATTTTGAGATTCATAATTAAATTTATTCCTGCTTTCGCAGGAATTTTGTACATTCAGCAACCGCATTCGGTGTTTCAGATATCTTAACAGTAAGCGATGCAAACCTATTCCCCTCGATTTTCACAAGTTCCTTTCTGATTCGTTCAGTAAAATCATTACAAATATTTTCGACGGTTGAATGATACCCGACAATCACTCTTTTCATGTTATTTGTTTCAAGAAAATCTTTAACGATTTTATCATTTTCCCAGCATAGAAATGCATGGTCAAATTCATCAATAATCGGTTTTATAGCTTTACTAAGGTCATAGAAATCAATAATCATGCCGTCCTTGTTGAGTTCACCCTCGATTTCGACCATCATGTAATATGAATGTCCGTGAAGATTCTTACACAACCCGTCGTGAAAAGGCAGCCTGTGCCCCATTTCCCACCTGAATTCTTTTGATATTTTCATAATTAACAAAGTTAATTAAATTTAGAGCAAAATTAAAGATAATTTAAATATGAAAATAATACAGGCAGTTGAGCAAAAGCAAATTGAAATTGTTAAAGAACTGTTTTTAGAATACGGCAAATCACTCGATTTTGAGCTTTGTTTTCAGGATTTTGATAAAGAATTAGCAGAATTACCGGGTGAATACACACCTCCCCATGGCAGATTATATTTAGCAGAACAAAATAATAAACCTGCCGGGTGTATAGCTTTAAGAAAGATTGATAAAGAGATATGCGAAATGAAAAGACTGTATGTAAAGCCTGAATTCAGAGGGATCGGCTTAGGAAGTAAACTTGTAATTAAACTGATTGAAGATGCTAAATTTATCGGATATAAAAAAATGAGGCTTGATACCGTACCCTCTATGGAGTCTGCTCAAAAGCTTTATTACTCAATGGGTTTTGTTGAAATTGAACCTTACAGGGTTAACCCTGTTCAGGGAGCAAAATATATGGAATTGGAGCTGTAACAAAACCTGTCGCCTTGAAGCAATAATTTCTGTATTGTATCGTTTCCTGTTATTGATTATGTTTTAAGCATGATAATTCACATCTAAAAATATAACGGAGGCTAATAAATGAAGGTCTTCTTTTATACAATAATTTCACTTGTCTTTTTTATCAACTTAACTTTCTCGCAGCAATGGTGGTTTGAACAAACTTCAAACACAACCAATAACCTTCAATCAGTATCAGTGTATAATAATCAAACAGCATGGATTTGCGGTGTATCTGGAACTGTTCTTAGAACAACAAATACAGGCAATAATTGGATAAACGCAAACTCAGGCTCAATTCCGGCTAATGCAGATTTAGTAAACATTTGGGCTATCGATGGCGCAACAGCGCTGGTTGCCGGAGATTTGGGTTCAAGCACTGGTGTTTGGAAAACAACTGACGGAGGTACAAACTGGATTCAGGTTTTCGCTCAAACCGGCGGCTTTATAGATGCAATTGCGATGAAAGACGGGTTTCCGTACGAGGGAATTATGATTGGTGACCCGGTTGGAGGAAGATGGTCTGTTTGGAAAACAATAAATGCAGGAACGAACTGGGATTCTGCGGGACTTTACATACCTCAAAACGGAATTGAAGCAGGATGGAATAACTCGATATGTTATACGGGCTCAAGCATCTGGTTCGGAACAAATAATTCCAGGATATATTATTCAAGTAATGACGGTATTTCATGGTTAAGCCGCTCAACAGCCCCGGAACAAAACTCATATTCTATTTTCTTTTCGAACGCATGGAATCCTTCCGGTTTGCTTGGCGGCGCTTCACTGATGTTATCGAATGATTCCGGAGCTACGTGGACTCCGTTAAATAGCATGGGAACAGGGAATTTCGGAGGAATAACCGGACTGCCTGTACCTGTATCTGATTTGTTCATTGAGCAGATTTGGTACGTTAGGACCAGCGCTAATATATATAAATCAGGGGGAGGTGGTTCGGGCTGGTTTTCAGAGTATCAGGCACAAACAGGAGCATACCTGCACATATCAAAGGCGAGAAACGGAACATATATTTGGGCAGTCAGAAGTCAGGGCGGAATAACACTATGTACATGTTTTGTTTCGGGTATATCAAAGATTTCGGGTAAAGTTCCTGATAAATATTTTCTTAAACAAAACTTTCCTAATCCGTTTAATCCCCAAACCAATATTGATTTTGATTTGCCAAAAAAATCACGGGTGAAGATTAATGTTTATGACGAGACAGGAAGAATTGTAACAAACCTGATTGATAACGATTATACCTCGGGAAGTTACAGGGTAACCTGGGACGCATCAGGATACTCAAGCGGAGTGTATTTTTACACGATTATAGCTGATGAATTTGTTCAGACTAAGAAGATGGTTTTAATAAAATAATTAAAAAGACCTGTCATGTTTTAATAACGTAACAGGTCTAAGACTAAGAATTTATTGTTAATCAGATTCCCGCCTGACATATCCTGATGAACATTGGGCGGGAATGAGAAATTTTTTATTTCAGTAAAATCATTTTCTTTGTATCCGAAAAATTACCTGCATTTATTCTGTAGAAATATGTACCTGATGACAGGTTTGATGCATCGAGTCTTACTTCATAAGAACCTGCTTTTTTAAATTCATCTGTTAAATTCATTACTTCCCTGCCAAGAATATCAAACAAGGTTATCTTCACAAATTCATCTTTCGGAATATCAAATTTTATTGTAGTTGCAGGATTAAACGGGTTTGGATAATTCTGATAAAGGTTGAAATTACGGGGGATATAATTTGAAATCTGCTTAATTGACACAAAATTATTAAACCTTAATCCCCACCCTCTCAGTACACCAACATCTCCTCCTGCACCATCGACAACCTTTATTGTCCATGTTCCGTTAACGTCAGTTCCTCCAAACTGGTTAAATGTTTGAACCGGCCGCATAAATCCCCAGGGAGGCAGATATTCATTTGGAGGAGCGGGAAATTCATCCGAGAAAAACGATAATATGTTATCTGCTGACCCCCCTGCATTAATTAAAACATTTCTTATCTGTCCGTTTGGCGCTTTTATCGAAATAATTAAATCAGAAACCCACGTATGCTGTATTGAAATAAAAGCCTCAAGACTTGAGAGTGTACCGGGCACATTAGTAATAATAATTGAATCCGAAACTCCTGCAGGGTTGTTATCGGGAATACCTACAAACGGACTGCTTATCGCGTAACCGTTCGGGAAAGGATTAGGAGAGCCTGTCCTGTTAATTACTGTTGTATGAGATACAAAATTGCTGCTGAATGCGCCGGGTAAGTTATCGTTTACATAACCGCTGAACCGGCAGTTATTTGTTGAGCCTGTATTGAAAGAACCGTTTATTCCGGTTGTGGGAGCAAAATTGTTAAGACTCCCGTCAAAATTCCATGCTGCAACAAGATTAGCGGTAAATGACCTGCAGGAAACAAACATATAGTTTGTAATTTGTTCCGGTGTTAGCGCAGGATTCCATATTCTAAGCTCATCGATGAAGCCCTGAGCCGGCAGGTTATATACCTGTGAGTTACCTATATAAACACTATCTGAATTTGCCGGCATTGGTGTCGGAATTAGAGAAGAGGTTCCGCTTAAAGCTCCTTTAAGATAAAACTTGACTTCAAAATTACTTCCTGAAGCAGCCCAGGTAACGGCAATATGATTCCATTGATTCAGGGTGAGTCCGATTCCGGTTAAATTCTGAGCAATATTCGAGCCGATGCCAAAATACAGCTTTCCCGAGCTTGCCGCTACACCAAGTATAAAGCTTAAAGTGGATGGGCTTGCTCCTTTCGAGATAAGGATTTGTTCGTTACTGAAGGAAACCGGATAATACCATAAATCAATTGACCCGTCAGAAGTCTGGTTGAACGCTGAATTACTCGGAACAATAACGTAATCATTACTTCCGCCTCCCAGCTTAAGAGCAAAATTATACGGCAAAGGTACGTTATACGGCTGAGCAGTTGATGCTGCGCTTCCAATGTAAGAACCGTTATGTCCTCCTATTTCATCGGTGACTAAATCTGTTCTGTTAAATGTCCATGAAGCTAACAAGCCGGAATAATATGAATTTGTTGTCAATTGTCCGTTTGAATTTGAACCTGAAGCATCGCCTAAACCGATAAACCTGTTATTTATAATTGATGACACGGGAAGCGGAATTGACCAATACCTGACTTCATCTATGTTTCCTATAAATGCATTTCCTACAAAACCCTGGCTGCCACCGATTCTTATGCCATCTGAATTAATATTCCATGCTGCAGCGCTGCTAACGGTTGAACCGGTCTGAGCACCATTTAAATAAAATTTAACGTTGAAATTCGGTCCCCCGCTCCATGTAACTGCTACATGGGACCATTGATTCAGCGGCGGGGCGGTTCCCCCTGTATTAGTAATGTTTGTTGTCCCAATCCGCAAATACATTAAGCCTGTTCCCGAAGTTAACCCCCATAAGAAAGAAACATTTGTTGCAGCACCTTTTGAAATAAGCGTCTTATCCGTTCCGATATAAGAAGTCGGATAAACCCACATCTCCAGTGAACCATCTTCGTTCTGGTCAAAAGATGAACTGTAAGTTACATTAACATAACTTGCCGCAATACCCAGGCCGCTTAAATACCTATTTGAATTCAGGTAACCGTACTCATCTGTAATCCCCTGTGAAAATGAGATATTAAAAAATAAGAAAAGAAATGAAAGAAAGTAAAAAATATGCTTTTTCATTTGTTTACACCGCTGTTCCTGCTGAATAGATTTTAGTATAGTGTATTTCATAAAAATTGGTTAAACAATATATTATTTGATGCGTTATTGACTATGAATGGAATTGTAAATGTTAATTGATTGTTATTAATTTAGTGTAAGTTACGATAAATTTGGAAAATTTACGAAGCAAAATATGGGGATGAACTTGGTTTCGACGGGGATACTAGATGGTTAGGACTGCATTCCGTGTTCTCAGCCAGCACGTTAAAAAGGGTGAAAAGTCAAATTTAAAAGACAACTATAACTACGCATTGGCTGCCTAAATAAATAAGGGCAACCCGTCTTCTGCCGCTCCCTCGCCCACCGGGATGGCAGCAAGGCGTCACAATGAGGGGCTGGCTGTTTTATTTAACTTGAGATAAAACAGTAAGAAAACATCAAGTGTAGTTATTGGCAATCTTTCCTGCAGGAGTGCCACTAATGAAATTAAAATGCGGGATATGAATGTAGGCGTCTTAATGGTCTTATCTTCGGACCCGGGTTCGACTCCCGGCATCTCCACAAAAAAACCCGGTATAAACCGGGCTTTTTTTTATATATCACTTTCGTCCTTTGTTCTTCAAAACAGGTTTTGGAGGAGCTTCATTTACGGCAGCTTCGTTCTTTTTCTTTCTGTGAGTAACAAAATACTGCTCGACTATTGATAGCAGGTTGAAAATAAAATAATATAGGTTCAAACCAGCCGGTAAGTTAGTAAACAGCAATGTCATCATAATAGGCATAATGTATACCATGCTCTGCTGTTTGGGGTCTTTAACTGTCATCTTCTGCTGAATGAACATTGTTATACCCATAAGAAGAGCAAGCCCGGAAATATCGCTTATACCAAACAAAGGGATTTTAAACGGCAGCTGCATTATAACATCAGGCACAGCAAGGTCCTTAATCCACAGACCGAAATACGCCTGCCTGAGCTCGATAGTTGAGTTAAATACCCCGAACAATGCGTAAAGTATCGGCATTTGCAGTAGCAGAGGTAAACAACCGCCTGCAGGGTTAATTTTTTCTTCTTTGTAAAATTTCATCAAAGCCTGCTGCTGTTTCTGCGGGTCGTCTTTATACTTCTCTTTTAATGCATTCATCTTCGGCTGCATATCTGTCATCTTCCTCATTGATTTCATCTGGTACCTTGTGAAAGGATTCAGCACAATCTTCATAAGAACTGAGAATATTATAATCACAAGTCCCCAGTTAGAAATGAAATTATGAATGAATAGAAATACTGGTAAAATTAAATACTGAGCTATCGGTCTTACAATGAAATCGAGTGAGAAACGCATCGTTTTCTCAAGCTCGAGGTTGTAGCTTTTAAGAATTTTGTAGTCTACCGGCCCTAAATATACGTTAAACGAGTTCTTTTCAAGCTTATCATTTTTAATCTGCATTTTAAGAGCTATCGAGTAATTCTCTTCAAAACCGTTATTTGGCAGTACGCTTCTTGAGCCGGTAATGTAAGTACCAGATGCCTTGGGGTCTTTGGCAATTAAAGCAACGCAGAAATATTTAATCCTTGAACATACCCAGTCTGCATTGCCGTTTAAATCAGACTTATACTGCTGGTCGGTTTTTGAAGCATCAACAATTTCCAGCTCGCCGCCCATATATGAAAATGCTTCGGCGTGTCCGCCTTCCACATCGCTTCTGTACTCTGTTAGTTTAAGTGAGTTTTCCCATACAAGCTGGTATTCAAAATTAGAAATGAATTTGTTGGGATTTGATAATTCTATATCAACACCAAAAAGATATGAATCATTTTTAAACGTATAAATCTTGGTAATCTTCGCTCCTGAAGAATCATCGACAGGAAGTGTATAAGTAAGCTTAACATCTCCGCTTCCGGAAACATCAATTTTATCCCACGGCGAATAGGTAGAGTTGAAATACAGGTCTTTTGTGTTGATAAACTTACCTTCTGTTGAATTGAAAAGAAGGTTTAATTCACCACCTTTATCGAGATATAAAAGCTGAACAGGAAAGCCATCCCATGTCTTAAACCCTTTAACCTGGTATTTTATAATAGAGCCGCCTTTGGTCGAGAACTCCGCATAATACTTATCTGTTTCAATCCTGATAATCTTATCTTCTCCTTTTTCGAACTTCGTAAACATCACTCCGTACTTAAGGGAATCGTTAGCCGGAGCGTTCTGGTTTGTTATAACAGAATCTTTCTTAATATCTTTTTTTAAGGAGTCTTTGGGCACAAGTTTACTGAGCGAATCCTGTATCTGTTGTGTAATCTCTTCCTTTTTACGTTTATCTTCGACTGAATTTTTGTTCTGTATATAAAGCCATACCATCAGTATGATGCCTATAATGACAAAACCTAATATTGATCTTTTATCCATTTAAATTTATTACGTGTTCCCTTAGTTATTTAAAATTGATTCAAGGTACAGGGTCATAGCCGCCCTCGAAGAAAGGATTGCACTTCAAAATTCTTTTAGCAGAAAGATATCCGCCTTTGAAAACACCGTGTTTTTCAAAAGCCTCAATGGCGTACTGTGAACATGTCGGGTAGTGTCTGCATGAAGGCGGAAATAACGGAGAAATAAAAATCTTGTAAATTTTTATAAGAAATATGAACCAGTATTTAGGGTTAAAATATTTCATTTTTTAATTTTCCTGATGATTTTCTCCAGTAAAGCCTTCATATCATTATTGAGAGTGCGGAAATCAAGTTCGCTGTATATACTATAAGACGATTGTGTTAGTGTGAAGAGTGCATTCAACCGGATATTTTCTTCCGCTGCAAGCTCAAGCAAACTGAGCTTATTCAACCTGTAAGTCTCTCTTAATAGCCTTCTTAAGCGGTTTCTATCGTGAGATTTTTTAATTTTTTTTTTGACATTAAAAAACCGACTTTAACAGGAAAGTCGGAAATGCTTTCACTGACTTCAAAAAATACAGCAATATGCCCCGCCTCAAGCCTTAAGCCCCCGGCAAGAACACCTTCAAAACTCCTGAAGCCCCGGATAATCTCATTACGCCCTAAAGTATAAATCTTTTTTTTCAATGCAGATATAAAAAAATCTACCTTGTGAATTCATCACTCACCGTAAGTTTTTTTCTTCCCTTAGCTCTTCGCCTGGCGAGTACCTTTCTTCCGTCTTTTGATTTCATTCTTTCCCTGAAACCATGCTTGTTTTTACGCTTTGTGTTGCTCGGCTGATAAGTTCTTTTCAATTTTGCTCCGTTAAATTAAAATTAAACTCTTAAATTTTATGTAAACCGTAATTTAGCCATATTTAAACAGATATTCAAGGAAGTGAAATACCCCCTATTTCCCCGGCTTTTTAGAAGTTTTAACCGTTTCAGGCTGAATTGCTGCATTCTTATTTAAATAAAGCAGGTAAATTCCCAAAATAATCAAAGGTATTGATATTACCTGAGCCTCTGATAGTCCGAACAATATTCTCGGATTCAGTCTCATAAACTCTATCAATAACCGGGAAAAACCACTTAATATTAAATAAAGACCAAATAACTTTCCATCAAGCTTAAATTTCTTACGGTAAGTCCATAATACCGCAAGTATAATAACAGCAAGTATAAACTCGTATATCGGTGTGGGATGACAGAGGGTATTATCAGGCACTATACCTCCGAATTTCTGAGCTATATCAGTTCCTTTGAAAGCAACCGAAGGTGGTAAAGTCCCATGTGAGTAATTTGTTCCCCACGGCACCCAAGATGCAAATTCGGAAATCGGAATTCCGTAGTCCCCGTCTCCGGCAAGGTGGCATCCAATACGCGCTATACCGTAACCGATAGCAAGACTGGGAGCGGCAGCATCGCAAACTCTGAGAAACGGGATTTTCTTAGCCCTGATATAAATATAAATTAATAAAGTTGCCAGAATAAACCCGCCGTAAAATGTTAAGCCCTGTGCAGAAAACAATCCATCTGTAGAAAACAGCTTACCCGAAGGCAGAGAAGTTATATAAGACCATTCTTCAATTATATAAAGCAGTTTTGCGCCTATTACACCGCCTATTAAAGCAAGGAAAGTCATGTTTACTGCTACATTTTCATCCATCAGCTTTCGTTTGAATTCTTTGGAAAGAAGATAGCTTGCAATAATAAAGCTTATACCAAGCATCAAGCCGTAGCTGTAAACAGGAATAGGACCTAATTGAAAAAGTTTTGGTATCATTATTCAGTGGTAACTTCTATAAATGTATTTTTTTGAACGCTGCTTAATTTTAAAGGTTCTGATTTGGAACGGCTGACAGTTAGTTTAAATTTGCTTTTATCTACATCTTTTCTATGTACCGTAACCGCGTAATCAGCATTTTTGAAATCATAAAACCTGTATTCATATTCAGCGGAACCAAACTGGGAAAGGTCTCCGGTAGGAGCCCTGAACCCAACAATATTAAATACAACTGAGCTGTCTGTTGTATCTGCTTCTATATTCAGTATATATTTAAATGTAAGAAACTCTTTTGTGGTATGAAATTTAAAGGAAATATAATCCTGCTTTTTAAAGCGGTCATGTAATTTGGCTATCTTAAGCTTATACTCAAATTTTTTCGGCGGCGGTTTTACTTTTTTTGTTCTCATTATTTAACTCATACTCACTTTAATTTTATCAAAGTCTATTTCTCTTTGTGAACCATCAGCCATCTTTTTTAAGGATACCTTTCCCGTTCTTTAATTTCTTCATCACCGATAATAAAGACATATTCGGCATTGAGCTTATTTGCTTCTCTCATTTGCGCTTTAAGGCTTCTTCCAAGTAAATCCGATTCACAGCTGATATTATTTTTTCTCAAATCATATATTAGTGATACAGTCATATTTCTGGCTTCGTCAGAAAGTGCAATAATATAAACTTTCAATTCCCCAGATTCAGGAAAACCGAAGCCGTTTTTTTCTGCAACCATAATCAATCTTTCTATCCCGCTTCCGAAACCGACTCCGGGCAGGGATTTACCTCCAAGGAGTTCAGCCAAACCGTCATACCTTCCTCCGCCCCCAATTGCATCCTGCGCGCCAAGGTCTTCAGATACAAACTCAAATGTGGTATCGGTGTAGTAATCCAATCCTCTAACCAGACGGTAATCGATTTCATATTTTGTGCCCAGCTTGCTTAAGCCGTCAATAACTTTATCAAACCTGTTTCTTGATTCGGGCGAAAGATTATCGAGAATTTTGGGGGCATCATTCAGAATTTTAATATCATTTTTATCTTTTGAATCCAGGATTCGTAACGGATTGGTTTCAAATCTTCTCTTACTGTTATCAGATAATTCAACCAGATAATCTTTTAAATAGTTTTTCAGAAGTTCAATATATTTCTTTCTTTCTTCCGATTTTCCTATTGAGTTAATTTTAACTTTAAAATTCTTAACCCCGCACCTGAAATATACTTCCTGCGCTAATGATATTACTTCAATATCAGAACTAACATCATCACTGCCTAATATTTCTGCGCCGAACTGTGAATGCTCTCTGAACCTGCCTGCCTGCGGCTTTTCATACCGGAACATATTTGTGAGGTAATACAGCTTCTGGATAGGTGATTCAGCTGTCATGCCGTTTTCTAAAATTGCTCTTATTACAGATGCTGTGCCTTCAGGCCGTAATGTAATTGAATTACCGCCTTTATCTTCAAAAGTATACATTTCCTTACCTACAATATCTGTCTCGGAACCGACTCCTCTCGCAAATAGGTCAGTCAGTTCAAAGGTTGGCGTGCGGATTTCGGAAAAATTATACAAATCCATTACTTCCCGTACTGTTTTTTCAACGTAATGCCATTTTCCGATATCCTTCGGAAGTATGTCTTTTGTGCCTTTAGGTCTTTGAAATTTCATCATTTAAAACTTAATCTTTGAATATAATTTTTTGATTTGGCAAAATCTATGTAAATAAGAAAAATATAGACTTACCGTTAAATTCCCGCGCGAGAGCGGGAATCAGTAAATAATTGATTAATTTTAAATTGACCTTGTTTTAAGTTTTTCGGAAGTTTCCGTATCTTTCATTAAATTCTGAAATATTGTAACTTAGTAAACATTACTTAATTTCATATGATTAAAGCGATAGTTTTTGATTTAGACAATACTTTGGTTGATTTCATGCGCATGAAAGCCCGTGCAATCGAAGGTGCTATAAGGGCTATGATTGACGCAGGTCTGGATTTTCCTGCAGCAGAAATTAAACAGAAAATTGACGAAACCTACAAAGAACGAGGTATTGAATACCAGCAGGTGTTTGATATTCTGCTGAATAAGATGATAGGTAAAATTGACCATAAAATACTTTCCTCAGGCATAGTCGCTTACAGAACTGCGCGTGAGGCTGAACTTAACACTTATCCCAAAGTTGTGCCTACTTTAATTTCCTTGATTAAGCTTGGAATTAAACTTGGGGTTGTATCAGATGCCCCGTCACGAGAGGCATGGCTAAGACTGTCATATATCGGACTTCATCACATGTTCGATGAAATTGTTACATTCGATGATACACATGAACGTAAACCCTCCCCTATACCGTTTAATATGATTTTGAAAAGACTGGATGTTAAGCCGGAGTATTCGCTAATGGTCGGTGACTGGGCGGAACGCGATGTTGTTGGTGCAAAAAATATCGGCATGAAAACCGCATTTGCAAGATACGGCGATACATTTGATACAAAAGAACATGGTGCTGATTATGAGATTAACGATATTGCAGAATTAGTTGAAATTGTAAAAAAAGAAAATAATTTCATTTAATGGTTAAAGGAATCGGAATAGACATAATAGAAGTCTCCCGTATAAAAGGTATGATGGAAAAATACGGTGATAAGTTTTTTAAAAGAATTCTTACCGATAACGAAATTAATTACTGCAAATCATTTCCAAACTCGGAGCTTCATTTTGCAGGAAGGTTTGCATCAAAAGAAGCCTACAGCAAATCGATTGGAACAGGCATTTCAAAAGATTTCGGCTGGAAAGATATAGAAATATTAAATGATTCCCGTGGAAAACCTTTTATAAACCACACAAAAGAAACTGCATATTCACATTTACATTTCGAAATAAGCATATCGCACACAAAAGAATACGGCTGCGCCGTGGTTGTTTGTGAAGCTAATGAATAAAGTCTGCATTGTAGGCTGCGGTGGCTCCGGTAAATCAACTTTCTGCCGGAAAGCTAGGAGAAGCAACGGGACTCGCTGTGTATTATCTTGATGTTTATTTCTGGCAAGCCGGCTGGGTTGAAAGGAAAAAAGAAGAATGGCACTCGATTCTTCTTGATTTACTGGCAAAAGAACAATGGATAATGGACGGGAATTTTAATAATACTCAGGATATGCGTTTTGAAAAAGCCGATACCATTATACTTCTTGATTTGCCCCGTTACAGGTGCATGCTAAATGCTGTAAAACGGCTATTACATATACAGAGAAAGGAAAAGAATTGATATGGCTGACGGATGCAATGAAAAAATTGATTACGAATTTTATAAATGGATTTGGGAGTACAAAAAGAAGCACGGTGTTCAAACAATGAAAAGATTAGAGAAATTACAGGGAGAGAAAGAGATTGTTGTATTGAGAAGTTATAAGGAAATGGATGAGTTTTTGAATAAAGTGAGAGTTGAGATTGCTTCGCTTCGCTCGCAATGACACAACTTCACATCTCTCAACACACTCGATACACACTTTTATATCGTCCTTAGACTACATGCCTGCAACAGGCAGGAGCTCATGGCTGCCTCACTCCATACTCTCTACACAATTTACTCGCTCTAAACACTCTGCGGTCTAGCTACCATTATCCCTGTCTTTTTCGGGTCTTCTGATATATAATCAGCAAGCTGGCTGGATGAAATAATTACTTCCTTGCTCTTAGATGAGGCATGCAAAAAGTATGTTCTTCCCTCATCATCTTTTACAAACATAGCCCGTGTGGGTAACATCCAGTCCTTCTATGGTAGTTGTAGTTGCAATTATATCACCGTTTTGCAGCTGGTCATAAATTTTAGAAATGTTTTTCTTGGGAATGTAGTAGTAATAACGTGAGTTTATTGCTTCTTCGCAGGCTTTAATACCCTCGAATTCGGTATTATCAGCAAGCTGTTTGTACGATTTCCGGTGTGATGACATGAAATTAATGGTCTTTTTGTATTCAACACCTCCTAAATCAGCCGAAATATTCTTCACAATACCTTTATCTTCGTTATTGTATATCCAGTCACAGAAATAATTCAGTCTGCTGGCATAACCATCTATTTTTCCGTCACGGTATCTTATATTTTCCAGTTCTGATCTTATAATCATCAAAGGAAGTTTTGCCTTTTTTCAGACATCTGGCAAAAGTGAGGCAATTTTCAACAAAAGTTACGCAATCAAGTCCGGTAAGGTTAGTCACCAGTTTTTCATCCGGAGAATTGATTTCTAATGTATTGGCAACGTATTCTGTGCCTAAGAAACGACTTCCCAATTTCGACAATTGCATCTCCGATTGAATTGTTCTTAAGTCCCGGGTCAATAAAAATACTGAATTTCTTCTTGCAGATTGTTCCGTCATCATCGAACAAGACGGATAATAGAATTAGCCTTAAACATACGAGGTAACTGTATAAATGATAATACAGTTAATCCTGATAATTTGAAAAATTCTCTACGGGTTTGCTTTGTAT
This sequence comes from Ignavibacteriota bacterium, assembly GCA_963742955.1. Classification (GTDB taxonomy): domain Bacteria; phylum Bacteroidota; class Ignavibacteria; order Tepidaquicellales; family OLB5; genus CAVUOA01. Next base: position 431,914 of record CAVUOA010000009.1, read on the forward strand.
TGAACATATAGATTAAAAGGGTGCTTCTTGTGATGTATAATAAACGGGTTCAGGACGTTTTTCAAGTTCCTCAAACCGTGCATAATTGTTTATAAAGGCTAGTTTTATTTCGCCGATCGGACCGTTCCTTTGTTTTCCGACAATGATTTCTGCTAATCCCGAATAATCATTAAATTTCGGGTCATCCTTGCTCATATAGACTTCCGGACGGTTAATAAATATAACTACATCAGCGTCCTGTTCAATAGACCCGCTTTCACGCAAATCAGATAGCAAAGGGCGTTTTTCCTTGCCTCCTCTGTCTTCAACCTTACGGCTGAGCTGTGATAATGCTACAACAGGTATATCAAGCTCTTTTGCCAATTGCTTTAGTCCCCTTGTAATGTATCCGATTTCAAGGTATCTATCCATTGACCTTGAGCCGGAGACTTCCATCAATTGAAGATAATCAACCATAATCATAGAAATATCATGTTCTGCTTTCATTCTCCGCGATTTGGCGCGGAGTTCAAGCAGGCTCAGAGGTGAGCTGTCATCAATTAAAATCTTAGTTGAATCTCTTGTCAGCTTATGGAAGTTTTCAGCAATCTTGTGCCAGTCTTTTTCCGGCAGTCTTCCTGTTTTAAGCTTTGCAATATCTACTTTCGCTTCCGCGCAAAGAAATCTTAAGGCAAGCTCACGGTTAGACATTTCGATTGAGAATATCCCAACCGGAATATTATGTTCAACCGCAGCATTTCTGGCTATACTAAGCGCAAGTGCGGTTTTACCGTGTGAAGGTCTGGCAGCAATAATTATTAATTCCGATTTCTGGAATCCTCCTGTTAATGAGTCAAGTTCATTGTAGCCTGCTGGGACTCCTATTACGCTTTCATGTTTTTCGTGAATTGATTCAACGTATTCCATTGTTGAATTCACTTCATCTCGCAGCATGGTATACTTTTTTCTTTGAAGCGCATTTGTAATATCAAGAATTTCGCGCTGCGCGGTATTGAGCAATTCCTCAGTATTAGCGGTAGGGTCAAAGCATTTATCACGAATTGATGAAGTAACATTTATCAAATCACGCTTAAGCCAGTACTCAACAAGCTTTTGAGCGGAATAATTAACTGTTTCGGACGAAGTAAATGAGGTAGTAAGCTCTGTCAGGTATAAAGGCCCGCCAACTGCATCAAGTTCGGCTCTTAAACGCAATTCCTCGGTTAATGTTATAAGATCAACCGGTTCCCGTCTGTCATGCAAGTCAATTGCAGCCTTGTAAATAGAAGCATTTGCCGATTTATAGAAATAAGAAGGTGTAATATTGAAAGAGAGCACAGTATCAATAAGGGAATTATCGATAATCAATCCCCCCAAAAGATTCATTTCAATCTCAAGACTATGCGGCGGTACTTTTCCTTCGGCAATAAGACGTTCACGTATTTCGTTAAAGTCTTCCCCGTTATTACCGTTTTCTGTATTATTTCCTTTTGAGCGTGCCAATTAATTATTTAACGGATTTCAATTCATCATAAAGTTTTTTGAAAACCTGCATATCTTCCCAAGTGGGTCGTTTCCAATTAGGGTTACGCAGCAATGCAGCCGGGTGAAACGTTACCATTGTTTTAATCCCGTTGTAATAATGTATGCTTCCCCTCATTTTATTCAGCGGCTGTCTTAGATTAAGAAGCGTATCGGCTGCAACTTTTCCCAAGATAAGAATTAATTTTGGTTTAATCAGGTCAAGCTGTTTTTTCAAATACGGCTCACATTGTTCAATTTCCTCAGGAAGCGGATTACGGTTTCCCGGCGGTCTGCATTTTAATATATTGCAGATAAACACTTCTTCCCTCTTAATATCAACTGATGAAAGTATTTTATTCAATAGCTGCCCTGCTCTGCCAACAAACGGCTCTCCTTTAGCATCCTCATCAGCTCCGGGAGCTTCGCCAATTACCACAATATCCGCTTTATGATTGCCAACACCGAAAACAAACTTTGTTCTGGTTCTTCCTAAAGCGCATTTTTGGCATTCACAAATTGCGGTATTCATTTCATCAAGCGATTCAAGGAATTCCCACTCCTCACGTCTGGCAATAACATTACCGAATAAATCGACTTCCACTAACGGCTTCTTTTCTTTTTTCACCTTTTCTATATTGCTGCTTTTGATCTTCGTCCTTGAATCTTTTAGATAATATTTTCCAGGTATTTATCAATATACAATAGCATCTTTGTAAAATCTGTCTAAGTGACTTTCAGATAATTTTCTGTATCCTCAAATAATATTTTCGATGTTTTTCGGCATTATTTTATAATCTTATCTAATATAACGTTTGCAAGCTCAAATTTAGTCATTTTTTTCAAAGCGGTTTTATTGAATTTTTTATCAATTAATGTTGCAACATTAGTATCTGTACCAAAACCTGCTCCTTCGACATTAGGATTATTAACCACGATTAAATCAAGGTTTTTCTTTTTAATTTTCTCTTTGGCGTTTGCTAATTTCATTATCGGTTTCAAGAGCGAAGCCAATAAGCATAGCTCGGTTTTTATTATTGCCTAAATATTCTAATATATCTTCCGTTTTTTCCGTTTCAATTGTAAGTTCAGCCGATTTATTTTTTTTTATTTTCCCTTCCACCCTGTTTTTGGGTTTAAAGTCGGCAACGGCGGCGGACATTATAATGCAATCTTTACTTTTTAGCTCACGCTTTACAGCTTTATACATTTCATCAGCTGTTTTTATGTCAATACGTTTTACATGTTTGGGAGTTTCAAGCGCAGTGGGACCTGTTATAAGTGTAACTTCAGCTCCACGTAGAATTGCAGCTTTTGCAAGCTGAAATCCCATTTTTCCGGATGAGTAATTCCCGATAAAACGAACATCGTCAATTGGTTCATAGGTAGGACCTGCTGTTACAAGGATATTTTTATCTTTTAGGTCTTTTTTTTTACTCTTTAAGAAATCAGATGTGTAATTGAAAATACTTTGAGGTTCGGGCATTCTTCCTATTCCGCTTAAGCCACTTGCAAGCTCACCTTTTTCGGGCTCCATTACAAAATAACCTAGTTCCCTGAGTTTGGAAATATTGCTTTGGGTTACTTCATTCAAATACATGTCTTCGTCCATTGAAGGTGCAATAATTATCGGTGCGCGGGATGCAAGAACAGTTGAGGTAAGAAAATTATCGCTCATGCCGGTTACAATTTTGGCAATTGTATTAGCTGTTGCCGGTGCAATAACAAATACATCAGCCCAAAGACCGGTATAAATATGCCATGTTTTAGTTTCAACGGTTTCTGTTGTTTCGGGGTTAACATGCGGAAACATATTTATTAACACTTCATTGCCGGAAAGAGCGGAGAGAGTAACAGGTGATACAAAATGACAGGCAGAAGGGGTCATAATTACCCTGACTTCTGCCTCATCTTTTTTGAACAACCTTACAAGCTCGCAGGTCTTATAGGCGGCAATTCCGCCTGTGACACCGAGCAGAATTTTTTTGCCCTTCAAAGACATATCGCAATAGGGTTTAGTTTTTGCTTACTCGGTTTCTTCTGTGCGGATTCTGAATTCAAGCTGATCATCAAGAAGCTCATTTATACCAATATCAGTAGGCTTAAGCCTTTTTTCGAAATCAAGACTGATATTCATTTTATCCTTGCTGACAACAGTTTCATCGTCTTCTTCTTTTTCAATAAGAGGCTGAAGACGCTGGCTGTATTCAATCTTCATTTCATCATTAATCTGCCTGGCTCTTTTGGCAGTAATTACAATTGCTTCGTACACATTTCCGGCTTTCGATTCAATCACTTCTATTTCAAGAGGTTTTATCGGCATTTTTTGCCCTTTCTTTTATACCTTAGATTTATTTATAATACTTATTATTTCGTTTACTGCATTTTTGATTCCATCCGGATTCGAGTTATTAACCACGGTAAAATCAAATTTATCTTTATAAGAGATTTCCATATCAATCCGCTCAAGGCGCTTGCTTATTTCCTCATCAGTTTCTGTGCTTCTTTTCTTGAGTCTTTTAACCAGCTCTTCTCTCGGCGCTTCAATGAAAATGCTCACTGCTTTGGGATATAGCTTTTTTATATTCAAGGCGCCTTTAACATCAACATCAAAAACCAAATCGAGCGAGTTGTTCAAATATTTATCAATTTCACTTTTCAGGGTACCGTAATACTGCCCGTGAACCTGTTCCCATTCAACAAACTCACCATTGGATATTTTATCTTCAAACTCTTTCTTAGAGATAAAATAATAATCTTTTCCGTCTTTTTCAATTTTACGCTTCGGTCTTGTAGTAGCTGAAACAGAGAACCTCAGACCGGGTAAAATACTGAAAAGTTCGCGAATTATGGTCGTTTTTCCGCCCCCGCTGGGGGAGCTAATTACAAATAGCATTAACCTTTAATTTCAATAAACAAATTGATATAAAAAAGGCAAATCATACAGCTTATTCAATGTTCTGGAGCTGTTCTTTTACCTTTTCGAGTTCTTCTTTCATTTCCACAACGGTTTGAGAGATAATTGAATTATTCGATTTCGAAGCAATCGTATTTATTTCCCTGTTGATTTCCTGAACGAGAAAATTCAGTCTTCTTCCGGAAAGTTCTGGCTCTTTCATATTTTTCTTAAAATACTCTAAATGAGATTTTGCCCGTATAATTTCTTCGGTTATATCCATTTTATCAGTAAGCATAACAAGCTCAAATTCAAGCCGGTTATTATCCACTAAATTTTTATCTGTAATAAGGTTATTTACTTTTTCAATGAGCTTGTTTTTCGATGCTTTGATATTCTTTGCTGATGTTTTATCGACCGAGTTCAGCTTCTTACCGATTTCATTAATTCTTGAGATGAATATCTTTTTCAAGCGTTCTTCCCTCTCTCAGTTTCATATCATATAAATCTTTTATAGCCGATTGTATAACTTTTTTAACGTCTTCCCAGCGGTCTTTAAGCTCATCGTTCTCATCAGCCTTAAATATTTCCGAAAATTTAAGAAGGTGTTCCAGCTTTATTTCTTCTTTAATATTTGTAGTCTTCTTTATATCGTTTAAAAGTGCATAATATTCTCTTACTGCATCCGGCTGGATTTTTAAACCGACTTCATCCGCAGTCTTCTTATCGATTGAAACAGAAATATAAACCTTCCCTCTTGAAATGGATTTTCCTATTAATTCTTTCAGTTCTGCCTCACGCTCCATAAACATTGAAGGCATTCGAGGAGTAATTTCAAGGAACTTACTGTTTACGCTCCTCATTTCAACGTTCACTGTCATTTTTTTCAGGTTTACGGAAGCTTTTCCGTAACCGGTCATACTTATAATCATTCTTGGTTTTTCTTATGATTTAACAAACTAGTGGGTATATTAATGTAATGTTTGGAGAGACCGTTTTTAAGAAACTCAAATGCTTCATCAACCGTATCAACTATTTTAAAAAGATTGAGGTCTTCTTTTGAAATCATTCCTTTTAAATGAAGCTGTTTAATGTTCAAAATGCTGTTCCAGTATGTACTGTCATACAGTACAATCGGCATTTTCTTTTTGATTTTCTTTGTCTGGACAAGTGTAATTGTTTCAAAAAACTCATCAAGTGTTCCGTATCCGCCCGGCATTATCACAAGAGCCTTGGCTAGATAAGCAAACCAGAACTTCCTCATGAAAAAATAATGAAACTCGAAGTTAAGCTCTTTTGTAATAAACCTGTTCGGAAACTGTTCAAACGGCAGGCTGATATTGAGTCCCACGCTTAAGCCCTTCGCTTTCATAGCACCCCTGTTGGCCGCTTCCATTATACCCGGCCCCCCGCCGGAACATATTACAAACCTACGCGGCGGCGTAAGCCTCATTGACCATTGGGTCAGGCGGAACGCAAGCTCGACAGCATCTTCATAATACTTAGACATCTCAACTTCACTTATTGCTGCCCTAATCTTTGCTTTGGAAGCCTTAATACGTTTGAGTCTTGCAAGATTTTTCCTTGCATCAGTTGGTGATTTCATTCTGGCAGAACCGAAAAAAACAATTGTGTCTTTAATCTTCTGCTCTCTGAAACGCTTTGCAGGCTCAAGAAACTCGGCAAGAATACGAAGAATTCTTGCATCCCTGCTGTTCAGGAAATCTTTGTCGTTATATGCTTTTGGTGGTTTGTAAAGTTTTCTCATTTTAATTTATCAATCTTCCTCCATCAACGGCAATTACCTGTCCTGTAACATACTTTGCATTTAAAAGATATTTGACGGCTTCAATAATATCAGAAGGATTGCCGTATTTTTGCAGCGGTATTTTACTCATAGGAGTTTTCTCCGGTGTTCCTGCTTCTTCATCATCAATAATAATCGTACCCGGTGCAATTGCGTTTACTCTGATTTTTGGTGCAAGCCGTTTTGCAAGCAAATAAGTCAGTTTTATTATTCCCGCTTTTGACAATCCGTAAGGAATATAATTTGCCCAGTTCTGCAGCCCGCCAAGTGATGCCATGTTAATTATTAAAGGCTCTTTAGACTTGTTAAGGTACTTTAATGAAAACTGAGAAGCAAATAATGCTCCTTTTAGGTTAATGTCAATAAATTTATCAAAGACTTGTTCCGTAATATCCGTGAAATCGATTTTCCGGATTATACCAGCGTTATTAATTAGAACATCAATTTTCCCAAAATCGGCTCCGATTTTGCTTATAGTAGTTTTTAATTTTTTAATATCACTTAAATCGCATTTATAAAATTTGAACCTTATACCTAACGATTTAAGCTTATCGGTAGTTTTGGAAAGCTCCTTCGGGCTTGAGGAATTATAAATAATTGCAAGATTATAACCGGCTTCTGCTAGATAGTACGATATGTACCTGCCGAGGCGCCTTGCGCCGCCTGTAATTAATGCTGTTTTTGAAGAAATTCTGATATTTGATAAATTATTTTAATTATCGGCAAAGAAAAATAAAAATCCGCTCTGCACTATAAACACTTCGCACTCAATTGTACCCTCGGCGTGATTCGAACACGCGACCTGCGGTTTAGGAAACCGACGCTCTATCCATCTGAGCTACGAGGGCAAAATGCCCTGTTTTGCAAGGATTTCAAAAATAATGAAATTTTTCGTAAGAATGAAGAGAAAAATGGATTTGAAATGAATAGTCATGCTGAACTTGTTTCAGCATCTATAAAATCAAATCCTGAAACAAGTTCAGGGTGATAAATTGGGTTAAAAGTTCTCCGGTTCTTCTTTTTTCCGCTCTACTGCTGTAATAGCAGACATTTTCTGGTTCATGCTGTCTAGCAGTTCAATGACAATTCCAAAACTTAAATAAAGCATTCCGGAAACAATTGAAGACATAATAATCGCTCCGCCTGCAACAAGCTTTACTATGTAGAGCTGTTCCAGGTAAGGATTATTTGTTGTCCGGGCAAGAGAATAATCGTTCAATGACTGGGAAATAACATAAATACCCAGTATAATCCCGATGAAAATTGTAATGAAGCCGAGAATTTTTAAAAATGTTTGCATGGCTAAAAATCTTATTTTACAAAGTTAGTTATTTTTACTCAGTAATAAAATAGTAATTTACTTTATCGGGCAATATATCTCAGTAAGAAGCTTTGAATGGTCTTCTGTTTCCCTCGGGTCACCAACATAAAGTTCATAACAAGGTGCAGCATTCTGCAGTTTATTTTCTTTCATATATGCCTGTAAAGCATTCCACCCGTCCATTAACTGCGAGTAAGGTCCGTAAAATTTCACACATACAGCTTTGCCGCCGTAAGTTTTAATGACGTTCATGCGTCCTTCAGGAACGGGGTTACTTTCAATGATAATTCCGGCTTCAACATCAACCTTATCAGGTGAAAAGGAATGATAAATCCCGAACGGACCGTTTACGGTTTTTAAACCCTGTTTCTTAATAATAGGGTTAAGCTCACCGTAAAGTTCCATATACTTATTTGATAATTCAGCCGCTGTGCAAGTATCACGTATTGTTACAGCCTGCTTTGATTCTACACTGACAATTGAAATATCCATTTTAATAATTATTAATAATTATAAAATCCCCTGCCAGATTTTTTGCCTAACATGCCGGCTTCTACAAGCTTTTGCTGTATCGGGTGCGGTTTATATTTTTGGTCATGGAAAAATGCTTCGTAAACGGATTTGGTTACCGAAAAATTAACATCGATTCCTATTAAATCCATCAGCTCAAACGGACCCATTTTAAAACCGCCCTCTTCACGCATAATTTCATCGATTGTTTTCACATCGATATTTTCTTCGCCCAAAATCTTAAGCGCTTCGCCGTAAAACGAACGCGCTACACGGTTAACAATAAATGCAGGAGTATCTTTGCATACAACGGGAGTTTTACCAAGCTTACGCGAAACCTCAACCACTGTTTTCAAAATTTCTTCAGAAGTAAACTCACCTTTTATTATTTCCACGAGCTTCATTATGTTTGCAGGATTGAAAAAATGCATTCCCACAACCCTGCTTTTATTATTTTTCACGGCAGAGGAAATTGCTGTTATAGAATAAGAAGAAGTATTGGTTGCAAGGATTGTATTTTGAGCAGTAATTTCATCAAGCCGGCTGTAAATTACTTTTTTAAGGTCAATATTTTCAACCGCCGCTTCAATCACCAAACCGCATTCAGATAATTTATTTATATCGGAAGAAAACTCAAGGTTCTTTTCGATTTGGGATGAACGTTCTCTTGAAATTCTTTCTTTTTCAACCAGCCTGTCATACCCGTTAAAAATAACAGCGTGTGCTTTACTCAATACTTGTTCATTAATATCATAAACTTTCGTGCTAAAACCATAGAAAGCGCATGCGGAAGCAATACCCGTTCCCATTGTGCCTGCGCCGACTATTCCTATTTTAGTTATATCCAATATAATTATTTGAAAAAGATTTCTTTTCCGCTCTTAGCCGATTTATATACGGTATCAATAATCCGTTGTCTTGAAAGAGCTTCTTCACCGTCTGAAACAACAGGCCTGCCTGTCCTTACGGAATTAAAGAAATGCTGGAGCTCGTATTCATATGAACGCTTAAAGATATTGGCGGGCTTTTCCAGCTTCAAAGGAGTTACATTAACCAGTGTACCGTGCATTTTCTTATAAATTCTTAATGGATTAATGCTTGTGCTGCCTTCGGTTCCGTATACATTGCAGTAAAACATATCGTTTTCACGCAGCAGAGACCAGCTTGCCTCAATACTTACTGTAGAGCCGTTGACAAACCTTAGAAAAACAATTGAAGTATCTTCAACAGTTTTAAATGTCCTGTTATAATTTACTGCGGATACACTTTTAATCTTTGGAAATTTAAGAAGCCAGAGAGCAATATCAAGAACTACTATGCCTAAATCCATAAATACACCGCCCCCGGAAAGCGATTTATCGAGCGCCCATTTTTCAACTGTGCTTCTTCTGCGGATAAAACCTGTTTTAATATAAAAAACTTCACCGAGTTCTTTGCCTGATATAAAACTTCTTTGCATCATAAAATCAGGTCTGAAACGGTTGTTCATACCTACCATAAGAATCTTTTTGTTCTTCTTTGCGGATTCTAAAATCTTTTCGCCTTCAACTGCATTTCTTACTAATGGCTTTTCTACAAGAACATTGAAACCCGATTCTATTCCGGCTACAGCAACATCTTTGTGCAGATTTGTAGGTGTAGTAACAACAGCACAATCGGCTTCAAGTTCTTTAAACATCTTCTCATAATCAGTATAACTGTTCTTAATATTATACTTATCCGCTATAAATTTTGTTTTTCCTTTATCTATATCACAGACTCCGGTAATTTCCACATCAGCCATTTTGGATAACACAGGAAGATGAGCTATTTGTGCAATACCTCCAAGACCTACAATTACAATTTTTGTTTTACTCATTTTTGTACTGAAAAAAAAATGTCAAGACACCCGGATCACACAGAAAATCTGCTTACCGCTGCTTTCTTTCGAACCTGACGGGGTTGGGCAAATAACTGTTGCCCGGGGCTTGACTTAATATACTTAAAACTTATTTTTTATTTTTATAATGACCTTATTTAAATTAAAAATATTATTTAAGGTCAGATAAATTCCAACTGCTCCCAAAACGAAATTTGCTGTCCACATGCTTAAAAAGGGGCTTAACATTTCTCTATCAGCTAACTTTTCACCGCCTATTAAAAATGCCCAGTATAAAAGGAAGAAACCCAAACTCATACCTGCTGCAACACCGAACCCTCCTCTTCTGGTTTTAACTCCAAGCGGCGCGCCTATCAAAACAAATACAATGCAGGCAAATGGTATTGAGTATTTCTTGTATATTTCAACACGGTAGCTGTCTTTTTCTTTTTCCTTTGCCTGTTCAAACTGTGTTTGGGAAAGTACTTTTGATTTTATTGACTTATACCTGTTCATCAGAGTCTGAACATATAATTGTGTTTGCTTTTGAACATTCGAGTCTAATGATTTCAAATTTACATCATATTTGAATATCTGCAAATCGTGTACATATTGTAAAACAGACTGAAAAGTCTTCTCTTTATCGGCAATTATATCTATTTGTATCCTGTCAACAATCTTTCTCATGCTGTCGGCGCTGAGTTCCCTGTCTCCTCTCGATAATGCATTTTCATCCGATTTGGAAAATCCAAATCCCTGTGCATCAATGGAAACGATATGTTCTTTAAACTCAATTTTTCTGTATCCCTCGTAAACGTTCCGTTTATTAAGCTGGTGGATTTCTCCGTCGAAGAGGTCCATAATGATTTTAGAGAAATCCTTTGAAAAGGATATCTCACCTCTTTCAGCAGTTAGTATTGTTGAATACTCGGGATTCGAGCCGTCAATGATTAAAATACCTTCAAGCTTGTTTGATGAAGGAAATGTTTTTTTAACGAGCATATTATAACCGCTGATATCATCGGTAAATTTCCCGGGCTCGATAACAAATATCGGCCGTGTCCTCTGTATATCGCTCATCAGTGTTTTTGTTCTGTGATTTGCCTCCGGCAGTACATCATTATTAAACAAAACAAGCAAATAACAAAGTATTGAAGCTGCAATAAGCACCGGAGCCATGAGCTTCATAAGGCTTATACCGGATGACTGCATGACCGTAATTTCGTTTGTAGATGACAAAGAACCATAAGCCATTAGTGTGGCAACAAGCGCAGCCATGGGACCTGCGAGCGTCACCATCCATGCGAGATTCAGGGTTATCACCTGTGAAATCACCCACCAGCTCAATCCTTTACCGACAAGGTTATCGATGTATTTCATTATGAACTGGAAGGTGAACACAAAAATAACTATAAAAAACGAGATAAAAAACGGAGCCGCATGAGCCTTTAATATGTATTTGTATATCTTCATTGTACCTTACTGTCATTCCCCTGCCTGCAGCAGGCAGGGGAATGACAAATTGTATTCTGACTTCTGAGTTCCGGCTTCTTACTTCTGGCTTCTTACTTCTACACTAATCTGTGCATGTCTGTCAAGTCTGTGTCATCTGTGCGCAAAACAACTTATATCACTCCCAGCTTTTTCCCTACCTTCTCGAATGCGCTTATACATTTATCGAGATGTTCTTTTTCATGAGCAGCAGAAATCTGCACACGTATTCTTGCCTGCCCTTTCGGAACAACAGGATAATAAAAACCGATTGCATAAATTCCTTCGTTGTACAGCTCTTTAGAGACAGACTGAGCAAGATGAGCATCGTTATCGAATTTCCTGAAAAGAACAGGAACAATAGGATGTACGCTTTCAATCAAATCAAATCCCAGCGCCTTCATTTTTTCCCTGAAGTATTTTGTGTTATCAACAAGTTTCTTTCTAAGCGAATCGCTGCCTTTCAGCAGCTCGAATGCAACAATAGAAGCACCCACAATCGACGGAGCAACCGTATTGGAAAACAAATAAGGACGTGAACGCTGGCGGAGAAGCTCGACTATTTCTCTTCTGCCTGTTGTAAATCCGCCTGAAGCGCCTCCCATTGCTTTGCCGAGTGTGGAAGTTATAACATCAACTTCACCCAATGCGCCGCAGTATTCAACTGCTCCCCTGCCTGTCTTGCCGAAAAATCCTGTTGCATGGCTTTCATCAACCATAACAATAGCGTCATATTTAGAAGCAAGCTTGCAAATTTCTTTCACCTTAGCAATATCACCATCCATTGAAAAAACCCCGTCTGTTGCAACCATAATATTTCTAGCGGGAGTTGGCTTGTGTTCAAGTCCTGTGCTTTCCCAAATATCGCTTCCTTCACGGGCAAGAATAAGCTTTTGCTCAAGCGATTTCATATCGGAATGGTCATATATCAGCCTCCTTGCTTTGCAAAGCCTTATGCCATCGATAATACTTGCGTGGTTTAAAATATCGGTTATAATAACATCTTCGGGACCGAGAATGCTTTCGAACAATCCCCCGTTTGCATCATAACAGGAGGTATAAAGAATTGTGTCATCGGTCTGGTAGAAATCGGAAATAGTCTGTTCAAGCTTTTTGTGTATATCCTGCGTGCCGCAGATAAAACGGACAGATGACATACCAAAGCCGTGTGTATCAAGCGTTTGCTTTGCGGCTTCTATAATTTTAGGGTGATTTGCAAGTCCGAGATAGTTATTTGAGCAGAAATTAAGCACGGTTTTCGGCTCCGAGCCCTGCGGATAAGAAACATCAATTGACGCTTTCTGGTCTGTGAGGATTATACGCTCATCTTTGTAAAGCCCCGATTCTTTAATAAGGTTTATTTCCTGTTTAAAATCATACCTTGTACGTTGAAACATGACATTTAAGTTTTTGGTTTTTCAAATATTTTAATTGAAAATAAGGAATTTTATTGATAAGTTAAATGAGCAGGTTGAGTGTATCAAATGTCGGTTTTACCCATGTTGTTGGTGCCTGCCTGTGACCAGGATTTATATTTCAATTATTTCTTCTTATTTGATTTACTCCATTCACCTTTTTCGACTGATTCTTTGAGTACAGCAAGAATTTCATTTGTTTTATGTTCCAGCTTTATAAGCCTGCCGTCAATGTTAGCTACCTCAAATGATTTCAAAAGCACACTTGACAAATAGCCAAGAGTTGCCGCGACTCTGGGGCCTATAAACCCCCGCCTCATTTGCCTTATTGTATCCATTACAAGCTCAGGCACATCTTCGACATTTCTCAGCTTGACAGGAGAGAGTTCGGCATATATGCCGGTTTTGCTGGCTTTACCGCCCTTTGACCGTGCATTGTCTCTGGCATAATCCACTTCAGGAGCATGGAACCAGCAATATTCGCTCCCTTCGATTGTATTGGCGTGGCACTCAGCCCCGTCATGTTTTATATATCTGCATTGCATAACTTTAGGTGTTTTAAATATAAATGAAACTGACATTTTAAATTTTTTATTATTTGAATTTCAAATTAGCAAATACTAATTGAAAATTTTTAACAGGCAATCTGTAATTTGTAATTTGCAATTTATTATTGTTCAACCTACCCCCCCCATTACTTCAAGTAATGTTAAGTAATGAAAGAGGCTTGTTTTTACGGTTTTTCAGAAACAAGTAATAAAAGTGCCTTTGATTTGCGGTTTTTGGTTTTGAAAACATTAATTTAATTCTTCTTTTTGAGATAACTATCAATAAAAAAAGGCAGCGCTCCGTGTTAACGGAGGACTGCCTTTGCTACTCTGAAACGTAAATTTACATTTACTTTTCTTTTTTTGATGCTGAAACAATCCGCCAAGGCGGACAGCATGACAAAAATTATTTGCTACTGGCTGAAATATTGTTAAAAAAGAACTAAAATACCTGTTTTTCAGGTATTCAACAACCTATACTCTCAAATATAAGCAATAATTTTCCGTTTGTCAATAGGTATTTTTTAATATTTTTCCTGCCTGAGACAGGCACGCAATTATTTTGTTGAAAATAATGAATTTTATAGATAAGTTTTAGCGGTAAAAGGAGAAAAGAAGTGCATCAAATGAGAAGAATAGTTATTACTTCATTAATTCTTCTGAATATATCAATATCCAATGCGGATGATTTTGAAAAATACCAAGCAGCTTTTGAATATATAACAAGCGATACAGTGAATTTGAATAATTGGTTCAAAGAGGAAATGAAATATGATACATTACCCGCAATTAATGTTTCAAACGAAATAGTCTATATTGGCTATTAATATTTTCTTGACAGTATAATTGTATATAAAAAAATTAAACATCCATCTGATTGGCATTATATATTGTTCAAGGACAGTTTATTTAAGGTACTGGATTCTTTGTACAGTTTTAAGACATTTAAAGATGAAAGGCTTCTCCTGTTAAATAAAAATAACGAGAAAATATTAGTTATTTATTTCTCGAAAATAGATAATGGAAAAATTTTAAAAGCAGAGGTGTTGCCTTATGAAGTAGGTTATGATGAATATTCAGATACTTGGCATTATGGTCACAGATCAATGTGGTACCTTTTTTATTTTAAAAAGAATAAGATTGTCAAAGTAATTCGAGATGAGGGGTGGGTTAACTAGAAACCAACATCTACCAACTCCACACTCGACACACTCGAGGCACTTCACTATTTGTTATCAAATTCTTTCAGGAATCTCTTCAGATTCGAGAAATTCTTCTCAACAAAATAGCCTTTAACATAGAAATCCTGCCCCTGCAGCTTTACCCTTACACTCTTTGCATTTGCTATTTTATATAACTCCTCTTTTGTTATAGGATAGTATGCCCGTTCCTGGTACAGGTCCCAACCTTTGCTTACGCGTGTTTCTTTTTCAATTTTTTTGGCATCATAGTAATATTTCTTTGAATCAACCAGCAGAGTAAGTGATTTATCTTCCTGAATATTTATCCATTTGCTTCCGCCGTAAACAATTTCAAGTGTAAAGTATTTCTCCGGTTGTGTTTTTGTGCTTATTCTGCACAAGCCCGAAATTTAATACCCACTCACTGCCGTAGCCATCATCGTCACTGCCTATGTAATTCCAGACAAGAGTATTCCTCAGGTTGTCTTCAAATTCATCGTAATTAGTTCTTGTTTCATATTCGCGGTAGTAATCGATTGTTTCGCAGGATGAAAAAAGTATTAGCGGAAGAACGGATATTATGATATAAATGAAATGTTTCATTGTAATTTGATTTAAGCTGTTAAATGTTTCAGTAATGCCAACTGTAAATCGTTATAATTGTTGTGTATCAATAATAGAGAATATTTCAAATAAATCAATATAGAAATATCAATTTTTACATAAAAAAGGGCTTGATTTCTCAAGCCCCAGCAAAAATTCATTTAATACTATTTCACTAGTATCATTTTTTTAGTATAGGTAAACTCATTGCATGTTAATCTGTAAAAATAAATACCGCTTGAAAAATCTTTGCCGTCAAAATCTGCAGTATATATGCCTGCTTTCAAACTTGAATTGATAAGACTTGATATACATCTGCCGGAAACATCAAAAACATCAAGCTGAATTAAGGTATTTTTGGGAAGAGCAAATTTAATTTTTGTTATCGGATTAAAAGGATTAGGATAATTCTGATATAGTTTATATTCTTTGGGAACTTCATATACACCAGTATTTATTCCATCAACCTGTGAATATTTTATTGTAGCATAATCATCTCCTGTTCCAATTCCCATACTGCGGCCTGTTACATAAACATTTGCATACTTATCTACTGCAATTGCACCTGATGCATCCGACCCGTTAGCAGGACCATTGTAAATCATGAACCACTCCTGAATTCCTGCTGTAGAATATTTAATTGTAAGGTAATTGTCATTTAACCATCCGTCACCGCATCTCCCGGTAACATACACATTGTTTGTACTATCAAGTGCAATTGACCAACCCTCACTGTAAGTATTAGGACCTGCATGATATCTGGCTACCCACTGCTGTACCCCGCTTGAGTTGTATTTTAGAGTTGCTCGATCAACACTTGCTTCGGGTCCCCCGCTGGAGCCTGTAACATATACGTTTAAGTAATTATCAACTTTCAAGTCTTCGCCGCCGCCGGCTCCTGTCCCTCCATTATAACCTCTGACCCATTGCTGTACCCCGTTTGAATTATATTTGATAGTGAGCATATCATTGGGAAAACCGCTGAGTGTTCCGCTTCCTGTCACATAGACGTTGCCGTAATTGTCAAGAATAATTGCAGTTCCTCTGTTTGAACTGTGCGGTAATACGCCTGTATATCTCTGAACCCACAGCTGTATACCTGAAGAGTTATACTTTACAGTAGAAATATCGGTTTGCTGGGAACCAATCCCCTGGCTTGTCCCTGTTACATAAACATTTCCGGAATCATCAACTGCAAGTGAGGAAGCTTCATCAACACCACCGATTGGTCCATTATATCTTACAGCCCATTGAAGTACACCTGTATCAGAATACTTAATTGTGGTATAATCTCTGAAGGTCACGCTGTCTTTGCTCCTGCCTGTAACGTAAACATTGTGCCATTTGTCAACAACAACCTTGCTGACAGAAGTAGTGTCCGCACCTAAGAAATTATATCTATAGATTTGAACCCATCGCAGAATTCCCATGCAAGAATATTTAACTGTCCCAAATCCCATGCCTCCGCCCACGAAACAAGTCCCTGTTACATATATGTTGGATGAGTCGTCAATGGCAAGCGATCTGGCGGCACAGCTGCCGCCAATTGATATATTTTGAACCCACAGCTGGACACCGGCTGAATTATACTTTACAGTTGCATAACTCGTCGCCATAGGCAGATGAGCGATGTCCCCGATAAAGGCATTTGTACCGGTAATAAATACATTGCATGAATCATCAACAGCAATAGTAACCGCTTGCTGGCTCCCTTGCTGATAATCATATCTCTGTACCCATTCCTGAATTACATTCTCTTGCTGAGCATAAATTTGCGGGTTGATATGCAAACCATGAATAATCAAAATCGTTTGTAAGATGATGAAATAATACTTCATGACTTGTTTTCAAGTATATGTATTTAATCGGTTCGTTAAGTGCTGCTGCTTAATATAATCTATAATTCCTGCTAAATAAATATAATTTTTCCCGATATTGGTGTTCTCAATAATAACCTAAACACGCTGATTGGATTCCCGCCGGAGTTTACCCCGATGAACATCGGGGCGGAAATGACAAAGAGCCTGATTTCTCAAGCCCCTATCTCTACACATCGCACTCGACACGCTCAATACACTCTACACACTCCGCACTCAATCACATTCCGTACTTATCTATTATTTCCTGTTTTGTTTTGTGCAGTATATCGTATTTCTTTCCGACTTTTGTAAAGCAGCAAGCGCTTTTTCCAGATGGTGCATCTCATGCGCAGCGGAAAGCTGTGTTCTTATTCTTGCCTGTCCTTTTGCAACTACAGGGAAGAAGAACCCGACTGCGTATATACCCTCGCCGTAGAGGTCACGCGCTAAATCCTGCGATAGCTTGGCGTTGAAGAGCATTACAGGGACAATCGGTGTTTCGCCTTCTTTGATTATTAACCCTGCTTCTGTAAGTCCTTTTCTCCAGAATTCTGTATTCTTCTCAAGCTTATCGCGTCTTTCGGTTGTTTTTGAAATTATATCCAGCACTGCTATTGCGCCCGCAACCACAACAGGTGCAACTGTATTTGAAAACAAATACGGTCTTGCTTTCTGGCGGCACATTTCAACTATCTCCGCTCTGCCTGATACACATCCCCCCGATGCTCCTCCCAAGTGCTTTACCGAGTGTAGTGGTGATAATATCTATTTTGCCTACAACACCGCAATGCTCATGTGTTCCTCTGCCGGTTTTTCCGATAAAGCCGGAAGCATGGCTGTCATCGACAAAAACCATTGCATTGTATTTTTCAGCAAGCTCAACGATTTTATCAAGCTTAGCCAAATCGCCGTCCATCGAAAATGCTCCGTCGGTTATGATCAGTCTTACTCTTTTATTCTGGTGAAGCTGAAGCTTCTGCTCAAGATGCGCCATATCGGAATGCTTGTATGTATCCTGCTGCGCTTTGCAAAGCCTCATACCGTCAACTATTGATGCATGAACGAGTCTGTCGGCAATCATAACGTCTTCTTCGGTAAGCACAGCTTCAAACACTCCCGCATTGGCATCCATACATGAGGGAAAAAGAATGGTAGCCTCGGTACCGAGGAATTTGGTGAGCTTATCTTCAAGTTCTTTGTGAATATCCTGAGTTCCGCAGATAAATCGGACGGATGACATACCGTAACCGCGCACATCGAGTCCTGCATGCGCCGCTGCAACAACATCAGGGTGTGATGATAAGCCAAGATAGTTATTAGCGCACATGTTAATAACTTTCTTTTTTTCCGAGCCGATGGGGAATTCTACTTCAATATCTGAATCCTGCGGCGAGCATATTGCCCGTTCTTCTTTGAATATCCCCTGCTGTTTTATATCATCTAATTGTTTGGTGTATATACTTCTTATTTCTGTTGGAAAAGACATGGATTATTTCTCCTATGATTTATTTGTTAATTTAGACACTGATAAATCGACTGATAAGATATACTTTATTGCATGCGAGTTTTATAGAGTCATCGCGTGTAACAAGTAAGGATAACCGGATAATCCAGTATTATTGATTTACATTAAACCTAAATCGTTTTAGAAATCTCATATTCGTAGAACAAATCATTCAGTTTGGATTAAATTTTCATCATTGGTTCAATATTCAGTTGCGGTCTAATACATGATATAATAGTATCTCTCGGGCTATTGCGGAATGAATACTGTCATGTGCTGTTAAATAAAATAATTCTTAAATTCTTTATGAGTTCTGATGCTAAATCCTTCAGCTATATTAAGATTTGTATGATATTACCGCTCTACGTAAATCTGCTTTCTTAGTCAATAATCTCTGTAAATCCCGTTCTCTTTTCCTGCCAGATATTATAAATTAGTCTGTTCATTTCCCGTATCTTATGCCAGCAAATCAAATCCTCAAAATTTTAATTCTACTTTCGCGAATTACATGAAAAAACAAAACTCAATAATTATTTCTCAATTCACTAAATACACTCCGATACACTCCTATTCAACATACTCGCACTCAACACACTCTATACTTATTCCTGTGTGCTGAAGATTAATTGACGTTGAATTCTTTCAGCAGTTCGACAATTTTATTTACGCTGTCGAATGCTTCCGGTGATGCTTTGGCATCGGGAATCTGTATATTGTATTTGTTTTCAAGGAATACCTTAAGTGATACCATTGAAAAGCTATCGACTATTCCGCCTGAAATAAGCGGTGTATCGAAGTTAATTTCCCTGTCATCACCTTCTTCAAGATATTCATTTTTAACATATTCGAGTACTGTATCTTTGATTTGCGCCATATGATTATTTACTTTTAAAATTATTAAATTTAAGGTTCGTATATTAATTTACATATCATTTTCCAGAGTTGAAATATCGCCTATTTCCTCTCCCCATTCTTTTGCTCTCAGCACTCTTCTCATTATCTTTCCGCTTCTTGTTTTGGGCAGCTTATCTACAAATTCAATTTCCTGGGGCATTGCAAGAGGAGATAGTTTCTTACGAATGAAATTCATAATATCGAGCTCAAGCATTTTATTGGGTTCATTGCCTGCTTTGAGTGTAATAAATGCTTTAACTACTTCCATGTTCACGGGGTCAGGTTTACCTACAACAGCGCTTTCGGCAACAGCGGGATGTTCAAGCAGAGCGCTTTCTATTTCAAAGGGTCCGACTAAATGACCTGCGGTATTAATAACATCGTCATCTCTTCCTACAAACCAGAAGTAGCCTTCTTCATCTATGCTTGCCCTGTCTCCGCAGAGATACCACCCGTTCTGGAATTTATTTTTATAAATCTGTTCATTGTTCCAGTACGTTCTGAACATTGCAGGCCAGCCTGGTTTAGCAGCAATCATTCCGACAACTCCCCTTTTTTCAAGAGGAAGATGAGTATTGAGGTCAACTACAGTTGCAGTTATTCCGGGGAACGGCTTGCCCATTGAGCCGGGTTTTATTTTCATCCCGGGATAGTTGCTAATCATTATGCTTCCGGTTTCTGTCTGCCAGTAAGTATCATGGAACTCAAGCCCGAATACTTCTTTTGACCAGATTACTGCTTCAGCATTTAATGGCTCTCCTACGCTTGCAAGATGACGCAGATTAGACAGGTCAAATTTTTTAACAATTTCATTTCCTTCTTTCATTAAAGAACGGATTGCAGTAGGAGCTGAATACCAAACAGTGACTTTGTGTTTTTCAACAAAGCGGTACCAGTTCTCGGCAGTGAATCCGCTATCAAGTACGCATTGGGTAATTCCGTTTGCCCACGGACCGATAATACCATATGAAGTTCCTGTAACCCATCCGGGGTCGGCAGTACACCAGTAAATATCATCGTCTTTTAAATCAAGCACATACTTTGAAGTAATGTACTGTGATATTAACGAATAATGCACGTGCTGGGCGCCCTTAGGTTTTCCTGTTGTGCCCGATGTGTAATGAAGAACCGATGGAGTTTCAGCTTTGGATGGATAGATATCAAATTTTTCTACACGTTCAACTTTATCCATTTCGAATGCAATTTCACGTTCGCGGAGCGGTTTTATCTTATCATCATCGACAACAATAATATTTTTTAATTCAGGCAGGTCTTTGAGGATATTTCTTACCTTAGGAAGATGTTTTTTCTGAGTGAATATTGCCGCTGTCTTGGCGTCATCGAGCCTTGTCCACAGGCTTTCACCTCCAAAAGCGGAATACAACGGCTGAGCAATTGCTCCCATTTTCAGAACACCGAGGAAACCTATATAAAGCTCCGGTACTTTATCCATAAACAAACAAACTCTGTCACCTGGTTTTATCCCGAGTTTTTGAAGATATACCGCTATTGAATTGGTTAACACTCTTAAATCGTTAAAAGTATATTCTTTTATTTGTCCTTTATGGTCTTCCCATATCAATGCTTTTTTATCTGCTTTACCCATCCGGCAGATTCTATCGGTGCAGTATTCTCCGATGTTAATAATATTTCCGTCTTCGTAACCGAGCTCATGCTTCGAAATATCCCATGAAAAATCCTTAATAATTTCATCGTAAGGTTTCATATTAAACATGTAGTTGAACATAAGGTTTATACCTCCCAAAATTTAATTCTAATTGATGTAGTTAAAAAATTTTCCCGAAATGACTGCAGAGTAGTCAAATAAAAAATGAGGTTTCCAGAATTGTTAAGTAAGCCGTACATTTTCACTTTTTTTAGTCTTGGTCAATCATAAATACATAACAAAAATAGCCGAATTTAATGACTAAAAAATATGATTTATATCAGGTTTTACACAGGTCAGTAAGCAATTCTGTCAGCAATAAAAAAGGCTGAAAATTGTAATTTCAGCCGTTTATTTAAAGGATTTAATTAAAATATCCTATTTAATTAATACCATTTTCTTTGTTTGAACAAAACCCGGAGTTTCAATATGATAAAAATAAATACCCGAAGCTAAGCCGGAGCCGTTAAATTTAACTTTGTATACGCCGGGCTGGCGGAAATCATTAACCGGAAATGAAACCAATTCGCCAAGAATATTATATACAGTCATTTTAACAAAGCCGCTTTTTCCCATAGAAAAAGTAATTTCGGTTTCCGGGTTAAAGGGGTTGGGGTAATTTTGTTTAAGCTCATATGTAAATGGAGAAATGTGATTAAAATTATCCTCCGAAACAATATTCTTTTTCACCACAAGAGAGGCAAAATCAGATTTAACCGATTCCCATTCCCTATTATCAACTGCACTGATTTTATATCTGATGGCTTCGGAAGTCAAATTATTGCCGCACTTGAATGGTTCACTGTAATCAATAAAATATGAAATTGAATCTTTATTTATATTCACTGTTGTCAAATAAGAATATTCGGAAGGAACCCTGCTTAAATCTGTCTTTGCCCTGTAAATCTTATATAGTTTAGTTCCGCTAGAAGGATTAATCATATCGGGTTCTTTATTTTGATTCCATGAAATTAAGGGATATTGAAAGCCGTCAATACATTCACTTAGGCTTGAAATCAAACCCATAGGTTTCGAGGGAGGTGTTAGTGCAAGTATTGAATCTTCAGTTAACCCGTCAAAACCGGTTCTGTAAATTCTAAAATCCGTATATTTATTAGAACCGGTTGAATTGCAAAGCCATATGAAAATACCCGTATTATTATTATTCCAGTCTTTAGTTGACGGGCTTGAGTAAGGTGAAAATACTTCATTATAGCCAACATTCCATGCGTCCCACCTGTCACCCTGAAACTCTCTCGAAGTCCAGGCTTCGGTTTTATTTGTAAAGATTTTATCCATTCCATCACAGCCTAAACAGTTGTGTCTTTGTCCTGTACCAAACCAGGTAAATATACTTTTTCCATCGGCGCATACCTTAGACCCCAGCGAAACGTCATTATCGTACGATACTGCGCCTCTTGTATAATACTCAAGTTCCTGTTCATTGCTCCAATCCGGGAGTTCATATCCTTGAAAATTCCATGAGTATAATCCATCTGCACATTCCTGGTCAATTCCTGAAGGATAATAATAGCCTCCGGAAACATGGTAAATGTAAACACCTTTTCCGTATTCAGGATTTATTATTCTGTATGGGTCTCCATGGGCAGTATCTCCCCACATAATTCTGTCATATGAAGATACTTTTGTTCTGTTAGCAATAAGAAAAAACTCATTGTTAAAGGCAATATTTACGGGAACCTGCAGAACTTCACCTGTATCGCCTGAATTTCTTGAAGAAAAATCTCCGATTTCATAATTATGTATATTAAAATCCACGATTCGCGGTTCCATATAACCTAAAAAGATTGATTCCCACGGACTAAGGCATTCATCAACTCCGTAAGGAGCACCGGAGCCGCTCATTTTCCCGTAACCGGAATGCCCGGGCCCGAATATATAATGACCGTGTTCGTGTTCAGAAAAACTTGCCACACCTGTTTTGGAAAGAGCAGCATAAGGAAAATAACTTGTAGAATCCGTTTCATCTCCTCCAAAACCCGGCGTTAACGTCAATCCTGAACCCAGGTAATAATAGTCACCGTTTATATAAATATGGTTAACCGGGTCAATAAGATAATTCATTCCCTGAGATAAACTTTCACCCAAAGATGCTACTCCGCCGGCAGGCATACCAATTTTGGGGGCGTGGCTGCGAAAAACTTTATAAATCATATCTACGTAACCGTCGGGAATATATTGGATACTGAATTGATTTGCGTTTTCTGATGTGCTCCATTTATCAAATTGTCTCCAGTCGATAGTTCCGAGCATATTCAGTTTTTCGTATATATCATCACTAATTCTTTCAATATCGCCGTTACCCTGGTAATACCTGTAATCATGGTCAAGTATTATAGAAACCGCTTTACCTACAACATGAAAATGTCCTCTTGATTGTTCCAGCCAGTAATCGCTTAATAATTCTGTTTTTTCCGAATAAGTATCCCACCAATTTCCGTTCTTGGGATATTTTTTTTGAGAAGCTATCATTTCATCCATATATTCGGGAGCGCTTCCCCTTGGCCACCAGCTGCAATCAGGACCCGGGTCATTTGCAAACTGAACGAATACTATCAGCACGGGAAAATATGCATCAGAGGGAGTACCTAAATCTGTTACACGAGGCTTTATGAAACCATTTCCGGTGGGTCCCAGTAAAATCTCAGGACTGTTAACATCAACACAATTATATAATAACGGATTAGAGACTAACTTTGTATTGTTTTGAATGTTTTGAGATGAGAGCTGTGGTAAAATAATCAGGTTAAAAGAAATAAAAATTACCGGAAGCACAATAAATTTATTTATATTAAAAGCTGTCTTCAATTTACCGTTTAGTAATTCAAATTGTTCCTTAAAATACATATTAAAATCAATATAAAGCAAGTTCTAATTTTAAATGTAATTTTTTTTATATGATGATATTATCTAATGAAGAATCAAATTATTAACAAAAAAGGGCTGATACTATTCTCAGCCCTTTTTGTGACGTCATTACATCACTTCAATAACACCATTCTTCGTGTCATATTATAGGAGGAGGTTTCGAGTTTATAAAAATAAATTCCGCTTGCTAAATTTGAACCGTCAAATTTAACAGAATAAGTTCCTTCTTTTTTATATTCGTTTACTAACCGGCCAATCTGTTCACCCAATAAATTGAATACCGTGAGTTTAACATTCCCTTCCTTAGGCAATGAAAATGTTATCAATGTTGCCGGATTAAATGGATTAGGATAATTTTGTTTCAGCTCATAGCTGTGTGGAATTGAACCGTTTTGGTTAATTCCCTGAATAAATGTTTCTATAATGTTTAAACTCACAAAATCAGATTGAACTGATTCTGTTCCCCTATTATCTACAGCGGTGATTTTATAGCGGTATGTTTCATTTGCTGAACCTCTCCCGGAGCAGTCCAGAGGAAGTGAATAATCAGCATAATTTGGTATCGAGTCTGCCATAATATAAACAGACTCCAATAACTCATAATTAACCGGAATATCTAAGCCGCCTTTAGCCCGGGCTCTGTATATATTATATTTTTTCACATGTTTTATATTTAATGGTGACTCACTATTGAGCATATCCGGTTCCATATTTTGGTTCCATGTAAGTAAAGGATATTGGTGTCCATTTGTGCATCCTGTCCTGTTAAGAGTAAGACCCATGGGCTTGGAAGGAGGAGTTACTGCAAGTATATCATCTTCTGTCATTCCCCCGAACCCTGTTCTGAATATTTTGAATTTTGCTGCATGTGTTAGAGTATCGTCAGCGTAATACCAAATATAGATACCTGAGTTTCCGTTCTGCCAATCTTTTGTTGACGGACTTGAGTAAGGAGAAAACATTTCATTGTAGCCGACATTCCATGCATCCCACCTGTCACCCTGAAGCTCCCTGGATGTCCATAAATCTGATTGGTTTGTAAAAATTTTATCTGTGCCGTCACAGTAAATGTTATCATTATGTTTTCCGTAGCTAAACCAAGTCATCATGCTTTTTCCGTCAGCACAGTCTGTTAAGCCCATTGAACAATCATTATCATATGAAACATTCTGTTTAATATAAAAACCAACTTCCTGGGTATTGCTCCAATCAGGATGTGCATATCCTCCAAAGGTCCATTTAAACAAGCCATCAGCACATTCCTGGTCAATCAGAGAGGGGTAAACATAATTTGAAGCGCAATGGTATATATAAACTCCTTTTCCGTAATTAGGGTTAATATTCCTGTATGGGTCTCCGTGCGCAGTATCTCCCCACATTATCTTATCATAATCAGATACTTTTGTGCGGTTTGCAATTAAGAAAAATTCATCCTCATTGTTTATGCTTATAGGAACCTGAAGCACTTCGCCGGTATCACCGGAAGTTCTTGAACTGAAATCCCCTATTACATAATTCGCTGCACCATAATTCACTTTTTTTGGAATCATATATCCAATAGCAATATTTTCCCAGGGACTTAAGCATTCATCTACACCGTAAGGCGCACCCGCTCCGCTCATTTTACCATAGTTGGAATGTCCCGGACCAAAAAGATAATGACCATGTTCATGTTCGGTAAAGCTTGCAACACCTGTTTTGGTTAAAGGTGCGTATGGAGTATAATCAGGACCGTATTCATCCCCTCCGAAACCGGGAGACATTGAAAGACCGGAGCCAAGAAAATAGTAATCACCATTTATATAAATATTATGTGTTGAATCTATCATGTAGTTCATACCTTCAAGATAACTAAGACCAAGCTGGGCAATTCCGCCAGCAGGCATCCCAAGTTTAGGCGCATGGCTTCTGAATATTTTATATATCATATCTACATAACCGTCAGGCTGATAAGATATTTCCATCAAACCGGGTTTTACTTCACTTTTCCACTTGTCAAATTCTCTCCAATCGATTGTACCAAGCCCGTTAAGCTTTTTATAAATGTCATCATTTACTTTTTCCACTCCCCCGTTTGACTGGTAATATAAGTAGTCATGGTCAAGAATTATTGAAACGGCTTTACCTACTATGTGAAAATTACCTCTTGATTGTTCAAGCCAATAATCACTTATTAATTCATTCTCTTCTGAATAAGTATCCCACCAGTTTCCATTTACCGGATACTTCTTATTGGGGGCAATAAGCTGGTTCATATATTCCGGTGGGCTGCCTTTTGGCCACCAATCACAATCCGGGCCGGGGTCGTTCGCAAATTGTACAAATACTATCAACACAGGAAAGTATGCATCCTGTGGAGTATTTAAGTCTGTTATGCTTGGTTTAATGAATCCCAGATTTCCCGGCTGAAAAACAGGAGTACTAAGAGTTTGCTGTTCACATGTATATAAATAAGGATTTTTATTGTGTGAAACAGTGGAATTAGATACCTGAGAATATATTTGGGGAGAAATTACCGTTAAAATCAAGAATGAAATTAAAGCAGCAAGAGGAGAAGGTCTTAACAACATTGCAATATTTATTAACTTAAGTCTATTTTGAATACAATCACATTTTATGAGTGTACTCTCAAATACTGCAAGATTCGTGCCAAATTATTTATTTAATTTTATACGGATTTATCAACTTTAGAATTTGGATTGTGTAATTATTAAGACTATAAGTGTAATAATTGGTTAATAGGTGGTATAAAATGAAGGCAATAAAGGTATAAGTCGAATTATTAGTCTAACAATACGAATGTGATTTAAGTGTTATTTGATATGATTTTAAGCAGATTCTGTGTGTTCAGCATAGTTTGATTCATTTGGCTTTTCAAGTTCAATCATAGTGCATTTTCCGTTAAAAGTGCTTCCGAGTTCAGCAATAAACTGGTTTACGGATATATCACCATCCACAAAAGAACCCTTTTTAAGCTCAATGCGCGGAGATTCAACATTTCCTTTTATATGACCGTAATTTACTACTTCGGAAGCGCAAATATTGCCATCAACTTCCCCATGAACGCCAATTACAATACCGCTATCTCCGGTGAGGTCACCTTTGATAGTTCCATCTATCCTGGTGTAAGTAGGAATGAAGAAATTCCCTTCAACTTTACACCCTTCGCCGATTAATGTTTTTATATCTTTAGATGCAGATTTTGTAACAACCGGCATATCTGTTTCTCCGGATTTTTCTTTACCGAACATATTAAAATCCCTATTGGTTTAAAGTTAAAAATACACCGGGGTCAATATCTTCCCCGTTTTTTCTGATTTCGTAATGAACATGGGGACCGGTTGAACGCCCAGTAGTACCCAAAAACCCTATCACATCACCTGCTTTTACAATCTGCCCGGGCACAACATTCACTTTTGATAAATGTCCGTAGAGTGTCGTCAACCCGAAACCATGGTCAACCATTACAGCATTACCGTAACCGCCGTACCAATCGTTTCTCATAACAACACCATCAGCTGTAACATGAACTTCATCCCCTATTGTTCCTTTTATATCTACACCCGGATGAAACTCACCCACATATCCTCCAAACGGGTTTTTTCTGTATCCGTAGTCGGAACTAACCGGTCCGTTGTGAGGAAGCCCCAAAGGAACGGATGTTACAGTCTTAAGAAATACTTCCGATAACTCATCCTGCTCTCCAACTTTGCTGTACATCACGGGAATATTTGATGCTCCGCTGCCAATCTGGTCAGACCCGTTTAATATACC
Organism: Ignavibacteriota bacterium; assembly: GCA_963742955.1. Lineage (GTDB taxonomy): Bacteria > Bacteroidota > Ignavibacteria > Tepidaquicellales > OLB5 > CAVUOA01. The sequence goes on from CAVUOA010000009.1 coordinate 459,630, forward strand.
CCTTGAAATCAGGTAAGAATGAATTAGAGCCAGATTTTTATCTATATCTCCAAGTTTTTCTTTGACCCTCATGCTATCCAGAAGCGAATTGTTTTGATTAAGCAGGTTTAAATCATTTGCCAGTGACATGTTTTCAACTCTAAGGCTGTTTAAATAGAATGTAAGGGCAAATATTCCTGCAGCAAACATTACTGCGAATGACGAAATTCCTGCTATATACCGTTTGTAATATTTAAGGAAGTGAGTGTTGATACTGAAAGATTTGACCTCTTTGTCATCATAGCCTATTATAAGAATAGTAGATTTTTTGTTATCCATAAGTTAAACGTCTTATTAGATATGCGAGAATATAATTTATTAATGCAATGGTTATGTAAAACCCTGCCACTGCTCTAGAAAGGATTTTATCAGATATTAAAAACAAATATACAGATAAAAGTGTTACTTATCAATAAGTTACATAAAGTAATGCTTTATATATTCAACGATAACTGTATTTATTATCATAAGATAGCCTATAGATATATTTGAGGATATTTAGTAAATAAACGGTATGATTTTTTTGGTTTTCATCCGGTATGCCGGGTATTCAGGATATTTCTCACACAGCATTTTTTCTTCAAAACCAATTTTGAACAGAAGAAAAATTATTGCAGCCGCATCAAAAACAAGTGTGCAGTAAGCACGCAGGAACAATGTGCCTCCAATAATTAATAAAATCACGGAAAGATACATAGGATGACGTACAACAGAGTATATTCCGCCTGTTCTTAACTGAGCGTTATCCAGAGGTACCGGATTAGGAGTCATGTACTGCTTAAATTCGGTCAATGTAAAAACAGCAGAAGCAAGCCCGGAAACTAAAAGGATTAGAGAGATTATATAAATAAAAGATGAATAATTTCGTTCAAGGAAGGTATTTTCAATAAAAGCAAAGACTGCTATAAGAAACAGCAATGTAAACTGAATTACCGCGAGAATTCTTCCTTTTGTTCTGTATATCATTTAAGCGTGTGCTTCGAACCAGTTTTCGCCTATACCGATATCAACTTCAATCGGGACATCCATTTTAATTGCACGCTTCATTTTATTGACAGCAATTTTTTCAACTTCTTTAATTTCATCTTTTTCACAGTCAAATACAAGCTCGTCATGAACCTGGAGTATCATTTTCGATTTCATTTTTTCTTTCCTGAACTCCTCAAAAATATTTATCATTGCAATCTTAATCATATCCGCTGCAGTGCCCTGAACCGGCATATTAATTGCAATTCTTTCATCCCTCTGCCTGACAACAGCATTCTTGTTATTGATATTAGGCAGATACCTTCTTCTTCCTGCTAAAGTTTCTGTATAACCTTTATCACGTGCAAATTGCTTTGTTTTTTCGAGCCACCCGTTTATGCTTGGGTATTCCCTGAAGTACGATTGAATTATCTCTCTGGCTTCGTTCATTTCGATATTCAGCCTTGTAGCCAGTCCGAACGCCTGAATGCCGTAAATAATGCCGAAATTCACTTCCTTTGCCTTACGGCGCATGTTTGAGTCGACTTTATCAGCTTTAACTTTAAATATTTTAGCTGCTGTTTCACTGTGAATATCATGTTTACGCTCAAAAGCTTTAATCATGTTCTCATCTTTTGCCAAATGAGCCATTATTCTAAGCTCAATCTGCGAATAATCTGCTGAAAGCAGCAAATTTCCTGCTTTAGAAGGTATAAATCCTTTACGAAGTTTTCTTCCGATATCGGTTCTAATCGGGATGTTCTGTAAATTAGGATTATTGCTTGATAATCGTCCTGTAGCGGCTACAGTCTGGTTATATGAGGTGTGGACATTACCGGTATTTTTATTGATTATCTTTAGCAAACCTTCTGTATATGTTGTTCTAAGCTTATTAACTGTCCTGTAATCAAGCATAAGTGAAGCTATGGGGTGGTCATTCCTAAGTTCCTCCAGGACTTTTGTATCGGTAGAAAAGCCTGTTTTAATCTTCTTTAACGGTGATATCTTAAGTTTATTAAATAAAACCTCACTAAGCTGTTTGGTTGAATTAATATTAAACTCCATCCCTGCTTCTTTATAAATATCTTTTTCAAGTTTTCTTTCAATCCCAGCTAGTTCTTCATTCATCTTTTTCATGAAGCTGCCATCAACCTTGACGCCCGTAAATTCCATATCGGCAAGCACCTCAATCAGGGGAAATTCTATTTCGTTACAAAGGTTATCTAAGCTGATTTTCTTAAGCTCATACTCAAGCCTGTGATACAGCCTTAATGTAACATCTGCATCTTCTGCTGCATATTCCGATGCCTGTTTATAAGGAACTCCTTCCATTGACATGTTTTTACCGGAGCCGATTAAATCGCTTATCGGGATGCTTTTATATTTTAAATATGCTTCGGAAAGAAAATCCATCTTATAATTAGTTTCGGGGCGAAGCACGTAAGCAGCAATCATTGTATCAAATCCGATATTCTGTAATGTAATACCGTGATTCATCATAACCATCATATCGAATTTTATATTCTGCCCTACTTTTCTTATTGACTTATTTTCCAATACCGGTTTCAGCTCTTTTATAACTAAATCAAGGTCAACATTAGGCAGGTCAGCATCTTTTTTGCCGCTGGCAGGTTTTCCAAACAGGTCTGTTTCGGATTTTTCCTGAAACATAATGGCACGTAAAATGCCTCAGCTTCATTGTATGAAAATGAAAGCCCAACAAGCTCGCCCAACAAAGGGTCCTCAGAGGTTGTTTCAGTATCAAATGCAAACTCATCTACTGTTTTGAGCTTCTTTATAAGCTTTTTAAAATCATCATTTGTCTTAATCGTGTAATACTTATGATGAAAAGATTTTATATCCTCAAAAACAGTTGTGAAGTAATCTCAGGTTCATTTTTTTCCGGTTCAACAGAGACAGCCTGATATATTAATCGACTGCTCCGTTCCCTGCAGCTTTTTAAGAAGTGATTTGAATTCAAACTCAACAAAGAGCTTCTCAAGAAGAGTAATATTCTTATCGGTCGCATGTGAGCTTATGAATATCGATTTTTAAGGGAATATTGGTCTCAATTGTTGTCAGCTCTTTGGAAAGAAATGCATCTTCCTTATGAGCAATAAGGTTTTCTTTCAGTTTTGGCTTTTGTGACTTTCTCAATGTTCTTATACAATCCTTCTAAAGAACCGAATTCCTGTATTAAAGCGGCTGCGGTTTTTTCGCCAACCCCTTTAACTCCGGGTACATTATCAACCTTATCACCCATCAATGCCAGAATATCAATAATATTTTCGGGACCAACACCGAAACGTTCTTTCACCTGTTCTATGCCTATTACTTCTACTTCGGTAACTTTGCTGCCTAAAGCGCTTCTTGAAGGCTTATAAATCCTGATATTCTTATTTACAAGCTGCATAAAATCTTTATCGGGAGTAACCATAAAGCTCCATATGCCTTCTTTTTCTGCTTTCTTAACCAAGAGTGCCTATAATATCATCAGCTTCATATCCGTGCATTTCAATCATCGGAATGTTATATGCGCTAATCACCTCTTTAATTTTGCTGATTTGCGGCACAAGGTCATCGGGCATTGCCTGGCGGGTGCCTTTGTATTCTTTGTACATTTTATGGCGGAACGTAGGCTCATCTGTATCAAATGCAACCCCGATATAATCAGGTTTTTCATCCTGAATGATTTTATTTAATGAATTGACAAAGCCGAAAATAGCGGAGGTATTCATACCCTTTGAGTTAATCAATGGGGTGCGAATCATTGAAAAATAAGCTCTGTAAGAGAGAGCCATTCCGTCAAGTAAAAACAGTCTTTTAGCCATACTATACAAATGTAAGGAACTAAGGCTCTAAATTCAACCAAATAAGAGATATAGAGAGAATGAATAAGAATACCCGGCATTATCAAATTTTCTTTGTATATTTTCACGCGTTTATCAAATCCAAAAAGAATTGCTTAAATACTGAAAAATGAATAAATTGAGCAGTGAAAAGAATTCTCTTTATATTATTTCTTGTTATTGCAATTAATTTCTCAATACCTGCAGGTGATACGATGAATCAAAGGCAAAGGCATTTAATTGAAAATACTTCGGGGATAAATAAACGGGATGTTCCGGCTGATGAACTATTAAGGCAAAAAGTTATTATTTACGCAAGAATGGAGATGATAGCGATGAAGGTATTAATTATTGATTTAAATGGCAGGAATTACAATTCCAGCTGATATTATTTACCGTATAGTTCTCTTTCAACTATCTCGCAAATAATATGTGCAGCAGTAATATGCCCTTCCTGAATTCTCTGTACATTTGAAGAAGGAATTATAACATTTATATCGGTAAGGTCTTTTACAGCTCCCCCGTTTCCGCCAAGCAATCCGATTGTGGAAATTCCCTTTGACTTAGCTTTTTCAATTGCTTTAATTATATTTTTTGAATTACCGCTTGTTGAAATTGCAATAAGCACGTCACCTTTGTTCCCCAGCCCTTCAACACTTCTTGCAAATACATTTTCGAAGCCTATATCATTTCCTCCTGCGGTAAGATTAGAACTGTCGGTTGTCAGAGCAATTGCCGGCATCGAGGGGCGTTCGATATCATGTGAAAGCCGTATAACAAACTCTGTTGCAATGTGCTGACAGTCCGCTGCGCTGCCTCCGTTTCCGCAGAGCATCAGTTTACAGCCCTTTTGGAAACTGGCTTTGATTATATCGGCAGCCTATTAAGATATCATCTCCGCATGATTTCAGCATGTCAAGCTTGGTCTGAGAGCTTTCTTTAAGCGATAAATCAAGAAAATTTTTTCTGTCGAACAATTAAGACTCCCTGTTTAAGATATTATTGAAGTGCTTATTAATCAGCGCCGCAAGCTTCATCGAAGTATCGTTTTTCTTTTCAAACACAGAAAATGATTTATTGCCTATTTCCATTCTTGCTTCTTCCTCCTGAAAAAGATGAACAAGGTTCTTGTACAGGATTTTGTAGTTATGCACGGGTATCCCGCCTCCGGTGCTTGCAAGAAGCTCTGCATCTTCCGAAATTTTCTCATCACCAAACAAAACAGGGATACCGTAAGCTGCCGGCTCAAGTACGTTGTGAAGTCCCGTTTGAAGACCACCGCCTACATATGCAACATCAGCGTATTTGTAAAGTGTTGAAAGTATCCCAACGCAGTCAATTAAGATAATGTTTTCTTTATTATATTTATCGAGCTCTGAATATTTTATAATTCTGAGGTGAGGATAGTTTTCTCTGATTTCTTCTTCAATATCTTCAATATTTCTTTCAGTCGGTTCATGCGGGGCAATGATTGTTATAAGCGGTTTTTCTATACCGTTGCCGTTTGTACTGATTCTTTCCAGAACAGGAAGAAGTATTTCATCATCCTCGTGCCATGAGCTTCCGACAACAAAAACATTCTTGTTTGTCAGTATATCTCCGTTTATCGGAGTTTTGGTTTTAGCAATTTCCTTGGCTTTATTTACTCTCTCGTATTTGGTATCACCGAATGATTTAATCTTTACTTCATCGGAGAGTATCTTCCTGAAGAAAGATACATCTTCATTATCGGTTGCAGCAACAACATCAAAGAAATTATAAAGAGTTTTTTTGTAAGAACCGTCGGGATAAAGACCTTCCATTTCAATGAACGAGGGTCATAGCTGGCATTGGCAAGCAGCTTGAACATTTTTTTCTTCTTAAGAACGTACAGGAAATTAAACCATAAATCGTATTTAATGAATACTACTGCATCAGGCTTAATTAAATCGATGAAATTGAAATTCTGTGCATCCAATCAAACGGGAGATACGTTTTAATAATTTCAGAGCGGAGGTTTGAATCAAGTTTTGAGTGTTTGAAGCCGGATGGAGAAAAGAAAGAAACAACAAAATTATACTTTCCGGTTTTATCAAGCTCTTCTATAATGGGTTTTGCCTGCTCGAACTCACCGAGAGATGAGCAGTGAATGAGTATATTTTTCCTATCGGTACTTAAAAGAGCGTAAATTAACTTCGAGGCTGAGAAGAAGGTTTTTCCTTTCCCTGTAGCCGGTCTTTATTTTCCTGTTGAAAACGGAAAGTATTCTTGTGGCAACCCAGAATACAGGAAGAAACAGCAAATTATAGGTTATTAGCCAGATATATTTCATTTACCTTCTTTTATAAGGCAGTTATACTTCCATTATTTCTTTTTCTTTTGCCTGGAGTATATTTTCAATCTCCTTAATATGCCTGTCAGTAAGCTTTTGAACTTCAGCTTCGGCGTGCTTTCTCTCGTCTTCCGAAACATGCTCATCTTTTTCAGCCTTTTTCAGATGCTCAATAGCGTCTCTTCTTACGTTTCTAATTGAAACCTTTCCTTCTTCGGAATGCTTTTTAACAAGTTTAACAAGTTCGCGCCTTCTTTCTTCATTAAGCGAAGGTATTGGTACCCTGACAAGCTGACCGTCTGACATAGGGTTTAAACCCAGATTTGAATTTAAAATAGCTTTTTCTACCATCTGAACAGCTGACTTATCCCATATCTGTATTGCTATTGAATGTATATCAGGAGTGCTGAGTGTTCCCAGCTGGTTTAAGGGTGTAAGTGTACCGTAGTAATCAACTTTAACACTGTCAAGCAGGTTGGTAGTAGCTTTGCCGGTTCTGATTCTAACCAGTTCATTTCTCACAACTTCAACGGCTTTATGCATTCTTGCATCAGCGTCTTTTAAAATGTCTTTAATCATTTTATTGGAGGATAGTTTATGATACTATTGTTCCTACATTTTGACCAAGAACAACCTTCTTAAAATTGTCTTTCATATTCATATTAAATACAACAATCGGAATCCGGTTTTCGTGGCATAAAGCAAAAGCAGTCATATCCATAATCTTGAGCTGTTTTGCAATTGCTTCAGAATAAGACAATTTAGTGTACATCTTCGCCTTGGAATTCTTTTCAGGGTCCATATCATATACACCGTTTACCCTCGTACCCTTTAGTATAATATCAGCGTCTAATTCCAGTGCACGCAACGATGCGGCAGTATCAGTAGTGAAATACGGATTACCTGTTCCTCCCCCAAAGATAACAATCCTTTTTTTCTCAATATGTCTTACCGCTCTTCTTCTTATAAACGGTTCAGCAATTTTATGCATATCAATAGCTGAAATCAGGCGTGTATAGATACCGTGTTTCTCAAGTGAATTCTGAAGTGCAAGAGCATTAATGATGGTCGAAAGCATTCCCATATAATCACCTGTAACAGCGTCTATGCCCTGTGCTTTGGCAGACAGCCCTCTGTAAATGTTGCCGCCTCCTATTACAATGCCAATTTCAACACCAAGGTCATGGACTTTCTTGATTTCCATTGAGAGATAATCCGAAAACTTTTGCGTCAATACCAAAATCTTTATCGCCGCTGAGGGATTCACCGCTCAGCTTCAGCAGAACCCTTGTGTATTTGATTTTATTATTAGTTTTTTTTACCAAGCTAGTCTTCTAATGTTTCACCGAGATGATATCTGACCATACTTTTAACCTTATACTCAATACCTGTTTCTTTTGATACTTCTGTAATTACATCTTTCACTGTTTTGCCTGATTCTTTTATGAATTCCTGTTCAACCAGACAGTTTTCCTGAAAGTATTTCTCTACTTTATTTGAAGCAATTTTTTCTGCAATATTATCAGGTTTCTTTTCATTCTTTGCCTGTGTCATGTAAATCTCTTTTTCCTTTTCAATTACAGATTCAGGAATGCCGCTTCTGTCAATTGCTATGGGTTTCATTGCAACTACCTGCATTGCGAGGTCATTTCCAAGTTCTATTCCTTTGTCAGTAACTCGAACCTGTTAATTCAATAATAGAAGCAATCTTATTTCCAACGTGATTATATGCACAGAAGAAACCATCTGTTAGAGGAAAAATAGGCAGCACGCTTAAATTCAATTTTTTCGCCAACTTTTGCAAGAAGGTCATCTAGCCCGTTCTTTATTGTCTTGCCCCCAATTGATTTGGTTTCAAGCACAGAAATGTCTCCTGTTTTTTCCTTCAGATACGGCATCTGCTGCTGTGTTTGTAAAGCTTTGGAAATCATCGCTTCTTGCTACAAAATCAGTTTCACAGTTAACTTCAACAATTGCTGTTTCTTTTCTGTCATCACTTGTCTTTGCTATTATAAGCCCCTCTTTTGCAATTCTTTCGCTTCTTTTCTGGGCTGTCATTGCTCCTTTTTTTCTCAGATATTCTATTGCTTTTTCAAAATCACCGCCGGACTCAACCAGAGCTTTTTTGCAGTCCATCATTCCGGCGCCTGTTTTATTTCTTAGTTCTTTAACTTGTTCAACGGATATATCCAAAATCAAATGCTCCTTATAAATTAATATTTTTATAATAACTTTTATATAATTATTATGATGCTAGCTTCAATTTCGGTTTCAGGACCTGCAGGTTTTATTCTTTAGGTTCTCCGTTGCAGCATTTACGGGGGAGTATGTACACTATGTACAGCAGGGGTACCTGCACTGCTTCTTTTTCATCATCTCTTTGCATTTTCTTCATATCATGCAGTTTGTTTTGCCTCAATGATAGCGTCTGCTATTACACGTGTAATCAGCTCAATTGATTTAACAGCGTCATCATTTGCAGGAATAGGATAATCTATCAATTCCGGGTCACAATTTGTATCCACTATGGCATATATGGGTATTCCGAGCTTCCTTGCTTCATCAACAGCAATATGTTCTTTCTTAACGTCGATTAAGTAAATTGCTCCGGGCAATTTATTCATGTTTGAAATACCGCCGAGTACTTTTTCCAGTTTGTCTTTTTCCCTGGTCAGCATAAGACGTTCTTTCTTCTGTATATTATCAAAAGTGCCGTCAGTCTGCATTTTAATAATAGTATTGAGCCTCTTAATGCTTTTTCTTATAGTTGCAAAATTCGTAAGCATTCCGCCAAGCCATCTTTCGGTAACGTAATTCATTCCGCATCTTGAAGCTTCATTTTTCACAACTTCCTTTGCCTGTTTTTTTGTACCGATAAACAGATATGGTTCTGTTTTCGGCAACAAACCCGGCAATAGAACTTGCAGCATCCATTAATAATTCGTGTGTTTTTTTGAGGTCGATAATGTGAATCCCGTTTCTCTCCATGAAGATATATTTCTTCATTTTGGGATTCCAGCGGCGGGTCAAATGACCGAAATGAGCGCCTGAAAGCAACAGGTCTTCTATGGTTACTTGAATCATGATTTTTCTCCTTTTGTTTTTCAGCGGAATTTTATCCGCTCTTCTACTTCCGTCTTCTCTTATCCAACATCCGGCTTAACGCAGGACACACGTCGGTAAAATCAGGAAGTATGATTGATTTATAAAAAAATTATCTCTTCGAGAACTGGAATCTCTTTCTTGCTTTTGGCTGGCCGGGTTTTTTACGCTCTACCATTCTTGAATCTCTTGTCAGCATTCCTTCTTTCTTCAAACCCGGTTTAAGGCTTGCATCGTATTTTAAAATTGCTCTTGCAATACCAAGCCTGATTGCTCCAATCTGTCCTGTAACGCCTCCGCCATCGACATTAATTTTAACATCGAATTTATCGAGCATGTCTATTGCGCGTAATGGTTCATAAATCTGCTGTAACAGTGTTTCTTTTCCGAAATACTCTAAAGCTGGTTTTTCGTTCACAACGAAATTGCCGGAACCCTCACTCAAATAAACCCGTGCTGTTGATGTTTTTCTTCTTCCTGTAGCTAAATGAAAATTTGTTGCCATCTAAAAAATTATAAATTGATTAATTGTGGATTTTGTGCTGCATGAGGATGATTTCCGCCGGGATAAACTTTAAGCTTGTTTATCAGCTTGTTACCGAGACGTGTTTTCGGAAGCATTCCTCTTACGGCATACCTGATAACTTTATCGGGGTGTTTAGAAATTAATTCTTTAAAAGAATGCGATTTCTGACCACCCGGGTACATTGAATGATGTAAATAATCTTTAAGATTCTCTCTCTTTGCCTGTTAAGCGAACCTTCTCAGCATTGATTACTACTACAAAATCTCCTGTATCAGCATTTGGAGTGAACATCGGGCTTTTCTTCCCGCGAATAATCATAGCAATTTGAGTTGCCATTCTTCCCAAAATTTTACCGTCTGCGTCAACTACAAACCATTTTGACTTCACGTCAGCGCTTTTTGTAAATTTTGTGGTTTTATGTGATTTTTCTATGCCTTTATTCATTATATTTCCCTAAAAGATTACAAATTTACATATTTTATGGCTTAATGTCAATGAAAAGAAAATGCACAGGAATCAATATTTTGCTTTCCCCGACAATAATTGGCTTCGTCCAAGGATCTGTACTCCGTAATTTTTACCTGGAACAGTTGTTTTCATCTAATCCTCATCGCTTTATGCTTCCAGATTGTCAGTAAACCAGCCGGAAGTTATTTTCCATTGTTCATAAAACTGTATTAATATTTTTGACCCATTTATTTCCCGAATTTTGTTTTATTAAACTCCTCTGATTTTCCTTTAGGTATAGATAGAGTTTGCCAATCTTTTCCTTTGATATGTTTGGCAAGAAAAACAATTTGTCCTATGTGATAAGCGTAATGGGATAATTGGCGGTTTATTGCTTCAACAACAGTATGGGGTTCCGACCTGATATAGACCGTTTTCATCAAATCATCTTATCAAGGCTTCCAAGTGCATCGAACATGTGCTTCCATCCTTTCTCCCAATATTCTATTATTTCTTTTTTTCAGAAAGCCCGTCAATAAATTCTTCATCTCTGTTTCTATCCGGTTTTTCACCGTCTGAAGTAAGAAAATCAGTCCATCTTGAAATCATATTTCCTGAAAGATGTTTCATAATTACTGATATTGAATTTGACTCGCTATCAATACAATAGTGAATTTGCATATCATTAAGCTGAGAAACAGCTCTGTCTCCCAAGCTTTTTAAGCTTTTAAAATTTTTAATACAATCGGCAATATAATTACTGCCGGGTTCAATTTGTAATTTGGTATTCATTTTTTAAAGAAATGCAGGAAAAGGAAATTATGGAAGGTTACCGCCATTGAGAGTGGTCTCTCATTATAAATTTAATTTCTTTTGATTTCATATATGTACCGTAGTCAGTCAGGTCATAATCGTCAATGTCCTTGAAGAATCTGCCAACTACCCCTCCTATCAGGGCGCCGGGTATTGTAAAAACAAGACTCACCCCCAGAGCAACATCTTTTGGCGGGAAAGTAGCGTTCTTCTTATGGAAAAGTTCGTAATACACAATTCCTCCTACAAACCCCGCTACTGCCCCAAACGCAGCTCCCAAAATCATATATGTTCCGTTGTTAAACCTGATACCCTTTACTTTTTCAATATTCACTATTTTATAACTTCCTGTATCAGAAACAAGAAGCAAGTCCTGATGAAGACCTATCAACCTCGCATTTCTAATTCCTTTGCCGTCTTTGTACGTCAGGTCACACGGTTTAGTTTGAGAGTATAGCAGCGAAGAAGAAAGAAAAATGAATAAAACAAAATACCGGATTCTATTCAAATTATTATATTTTCTTTAATAACTATGTATGAATATAATAATTTAATACCAAAAGATAAAGTAAAGAAAGCCTTTGGGTTTACATTTCTTCAGCTATTCAAATACAAATATAAGAAGATAGAGTATTACCGGTGCATAATTCAGAAATTTATGGAACAGTACGGGGTATTATTCTGAAAATACATTAATAGGTTTTCTTGTAGCCGAAATTACCTCTATTATCTCTTCTGTTTCCGTTTCCTCCTTCGGCTTTAGGTTTTGCTTCCGCCACATTAATAGCCCTGCCGTTTAACCTTAGTCCGTCAAGGTTTTTAATGGCGCTTTCTGCTTGTTCTTTGTTTGGCATTTCGACAAATCCGAAACCTTTTGAAACACCTGTAAACTTATCCTTTATCAATTTTATTGATTCAACTTCTCCATATTCTTCAAATGCCGACCGCACGTCATTTTCACTGGATTCTCTGGAAATGTTCCCAACATAAATGTTCATTGTTTTTACTCCTGTCCTTTCCAATATAAGGACTGATTAATTATTGCCGGAATATCCGGTAAAATCCCCGGAGGAAAGAATGAAGGCTCTCCACAAGAGATATTCTGAATTAAACTTAAATAAAATGATTTATAATATGAGGACTCCGAAAATTATTGAATAAGTTTTGGAAGCACGATTAAATGGTCTAATGATGGGATGACGGGGATTGCTTATCTTTTTATACTCCAATTAATTTCTCTAAATTGTACAAAAACAAAATAAGAATTTGTTTTAAAACTAACAATAGGAGCATTAGTTAATTAAAGGACACAAAGAAATTCCAGTTAAAGTTAAACTGGAAACAAAGGATTACTTTCATGTCTTTTGACTTAAAGCGCTTGTTTCTATTCTTATTCTTCGCCTTAAAATGAAGAAATTCAAAACCGTAAAAATAATAAAAGTAAAATAACAGGAAAAAATCAAAGGTAATGAAGCAAGTTCCGCAGAAACGGCCACATAATTTGGATGATTTAAATATTTATACGGTCCGGATTTTATCAGAGGGCTCTCCTTTAAAATAATAATCCTGGTATTCCAATATACTCCTAAAGATTCTATTGCCCAATATCTTAATATTTGAGCCAGAATAAATATTGATGTAAATATATACCAAAGCAGATTCAGGCTTTTGTTAAAAACAAGGAACTCAATTATCAATGAAGCAAAAAAACAGATGTGCATTATAACTATGAACCTGTATCCCCTGCTGTCGTATTCTACCGCTCCCATCTCAAACATTTCTTTTGAATGACTTCTCGCAATAAATAACTCAACGATTCTTTGAATAATAACAATGCTGATGCTAATAAAAAAGAAAGTCATACGGTTTCAAACAGCAATAGTTCAGAGCTGAACCCGGGTCCGAGTGCGGAAATCAAACCATTTTTACCTTTATCAAAATTGTTATTTTCAAGGAACTCATTTAGAACATACATAACGCTGGGAGATGACATGTTGCCGTGTTCTCTTAATACCTTTCTGGATATATCCATTTCCTTTCCTGATAAGATTAATGATTCTTCGTAGGCATTCAGAACTTTAACGCCGCCTGGGTGACTAACGTAATATTTTATATCTTTTAAAGTGATGCCGTTAATATCAAGCAGCTCGTCAATATTCGGTTTAACACAGTCTTTTATAATTGAGGGAATATCTTTGCTGAAAACTACTCTCAAACCTTCCTCAACTATATTCCATCCCATAACATCAAGCGAATTATCATAAATTGTCGAAAGTGAATTAACAAGCTTAATTTTTTTCTTACCTATCAGCCTGCTTTTTTCACCTGATACAAGAACTGCCGCAGCCCCATCCGAAAATAATGAAGTTGCAACAATATTGCTCTTGGAGTAATCGTTCTTTATAAACGTCAGGCTGCAAAGTTCAACAGCTATAACAATTACATTTTGAGAAGGAAATGTACTTGTATATTCCATAGCCCTGCTCATGCCTGCTGCCCCGCCCGCGCATCCCAGTCCCCATAAAGGAGTCCTTTTAACGTGTCTGTTGAGTTTCAGCTTATTGAACAGTACAGCATCAATTGAAGGAGTAGAAATACCGGTACTTGAAACAAAGATGATATGGTCAATATCATCAACAGATGCCCCCGCTTTTTGAAGGCACTTTTCTATTACTTTTTCTGACAGATTAACTGCAGTCTCAATGTAAAGTTTGTTTTTTTCGGCAAAGGTATGTTCTCCCATGAACCAATCAATCGGCGCGCTGAAATGGCGGGTTTCAACGTTTGAATTGTCGAATATGCTAATCATGCGTTCTATACCTGCTTCATGGTTAGAAAACAGGTTCAGTACAAACTGCTTAACATCTTTCTGCTTCAGCCCGTATGGCGCATCAGCAGAGGCTGTTGATACTACAAATGACATAATTTAATTACTAAATCCTTAATTCATAAAACACAAAGACACGCACAGAAATGCGTGTCTTTGAAATAATGTTCACAATTTATCAGAAATAAAATTTAAATGTGGTCTGAAACTCATTATTCTTTATATCAACATCCTTCTGCTCTCCGGTAATCGGGTCGGTTGTCTTTCCGGGTTCATCTACATAGCGGAAAATTGTTTCAACCTCAAGTCCCGTTAACGGGAAGAATTCCAACCCGAAGCTGTACCTTCTCATTTGAAGCGGAGCATCTTTAATTCCAAGCTGCGGATTGTAATTTTCGAACTGAAATTTAGCTTCAAGACCGTGAATTACACGGATATCAACTTCACCGAAAATCGTAGCAAAATCACGCCTTGTTTTCACACTATCCGTTATATCCAGCCTGTTATAATCAAATTCTCCAAGCACAGCAACCCTCTGGAATAAACCAAACGAGAAGAACCCTCCTGCAACCTGTCTTAGTGCATTTATGTTGTTTGTAGGGTCCCATTTAAACGGGTTGGTCAAGAATGAACCCCCTATTCCAAAAGTGTATTTGCTGTTTTTGCCAGCCCATCGGAAATCGGCTGATGTTAAGAATTGTTTTTGATTGTCGAAATCAAAGCTGTTATTTCTCGTTCCGTTAATATCTGTACTTGACCCGTTTGAAAGTGCGGCTGTCAGTGTAAAGAAGCCTGGGGCAATTCCGACTTCTATACCCGCATCTGAAGCAAACGGTGTATATAAATCGTTAAAGTTTCTCTGGTATGCCCTGTGTTCCGGAATTTTTACTCCATAATTGGGTATAAACCTTCCGACTTTCATATACAAACCGGCCGGTAAATTGGATATTAATCCGTAAATCTCATATTTTGTTGGAAGAGGGTCGGGACCGTATGTATTGGGTATATATAATCCCGGAGCAATAAGCAGGCTTAAATATTTGTTCATTTTTGCATGAACGTATAAATCTCCCTGCATCTGGAAAAATGTATTAAAATTCGGTACACCTTCAGCAATCTGGTCATCGATAAAAATCATTCTCATATCAGCCCCGATTTGAATTCCCTTTGTTATTTGGGTATTCAGTTCGGTTTCTTTATTGGCTTTCTTGAGGAAGTTCATAAAAAGCTCATCTCTTGAGTATTTTACCCCATAAGGATTTCTAAGTCCCCCGCCTGTTGGATTTACATGGCAGCTAACGCATTTTTCCCCAGTATATGCAGCAAATTTAGGATAAGAATACGATTCGTTAAATAACATTGTTAAAAACAAAAACGACAGGATAATAAAAATGTATTTATGCTTCATATAGTTATATATTTAGATTTATAAATAATTTGTTCAATATTCTGGTTATTTTTTAAAAAAGCAAATCCGTACGCAGTCTTTTTTATTACAAATACATTTCAACTTAACGGTTTATAGGTTATTTTTATATGATGAGAGAATATTTCAGGTTATTCAGGCTTTTAAAGCCATATAAAGGATTACTGGTACTTTCGTTTGTTTTGACTTTATTATATTCTATTACAAACGCTATTTCAGTTTATTTATCTATACCTCTTTTAAGAACACTTTTTCTCAGCGGAGATACTTCCACACAGCTTTTAAATGTTAACCAATTTAGTAATGTATTTGATTCCCTGAGGTACAAATTTGAAGCTTATATTTTTTCAGGCGGAGATAAATATGCCGCACTCACTAAAGTGAGTGTAATGCTGCTGGCTTTTTATTTCGCTAAGAACCTCTTCTCTTACCTCCAATCTACTTTAACCCAGTACGTGGAAAAATCGCTGATTACAAATATGAGGAGAGAGCTTTATGAAAAGTTCAATTCACTTTCTTTAAAATATTATACCGAGAGAAAATCGGGAGATATAATCTCACGTTTCATAGCAGATGTAAATCTATTACAAAATACTGTTTCGGTTACATTCACTAATCTGCTCAAGGAACCGCTGCTGATAATAATTTTTATGGCAATGGCGCTATTGATAAGCTGGAAGCTAACGCTGATTTCAATTATTATTATCCCTGTTTCATTATTAGCAATTGTCAGAATCGGCAAGAAGCTTAGGAAATACAGCATACAGGTGCAGGAAAAGCTGGGAGAATTTACTTCTGTGATTGCAGAAACCATTTACGGAAGCAAGATAATACGCGCTTTCGCAATGGAGAAATTCGAAAACAGAAAATTTGAGCTGAAGCTGAAATCTTATTTCAAGGCGCTGATGAAAAATGCAGTCTACAGCAATATGACAAGCCCATTAACCGAATACCTCAGCGTAATAGTTGGTGTATTTATTATCTGGTACGGAGGAAGAGAAATTTTTGCCGGCGGTTCCCTTGCCCCCGAGGAATTTATCGGATTTTTATTGATAATTTTCCAGTTAATGACACCTATAAAGGAATTAAGCACGGTTAATAACAGGGTTCAGGAATCTTCAGCTGCAGCAAGAAGAATTTTCGAAATACTTGATACCAAACCTGATATTTATGACGTTCCCGATGCTATAGTTAAAGCAGGATTCGATAATTCAATCGATATGAAAAATGTGATGTTCAGATATAACGAGGATGAGAAAATTATTCTTGATAACGTTAATCTCAAAATTAAAAAGAACGAAAAAATTGCAATTGTAGGCTTGAGCGGAGTGGGTAAATCAACTCTTGTTGACCTGCTTCCCCGTTTCTATGATGTGACTTCCGGAGAGGTATTAATAGACGGGATTAACGTAAAGAAAATTACAATGGCATCATTAAGAGGACTATTCGGAATAGTAACACAGGAAATAATACTCTTCAATGACACTATAAGAAATAACATTGCTTACGGGTACGAAGAAATACCGATGGAAAAAGTAATAGATGCTGCAAAGAATGCCAATGCACATGATTTTATTGTTAATACAGATAAAGGTTATGACACGATTATCGGAGAAAGAGGGTTAAGACTCTCGGGTGGACAGAAACAAAGAATTGCAATTGCAAGAGCTTTGCTTAAGAACGCACCTGTTATGATTTTTGATGAAGCAACATCTTCGCTGGATACCGAATCGGAAACGCTTATTCAGGAAGCAATTGAAAGATTGATTCAATTTAATACCTCTATTGTGATTGCCCACAGGCTCTCAACAATCAGGAATGCTGACAGAATTATTGTGCTTCACGAGGGCAAAGTGGAAGAAATCGGCACCCACGATGAGCTTATGAGCAATACCAAAAGCATTTATAAGAAACTTTACGAAATGCAGTTTAGCTAGTAATGAAAATCACTGGAATAGTTTTAACAAAAGATGAAGAGCAAAACATCAAAGACTGCCTTGAATCGATTAAATGGCTGGATGAAATTATTATTATTGATTCAGGAAGCAAAGATAAAACCACCGCTATCGCAGAAAAATTCACGAATAGCATTTACCAAACTCCTATTCAAAACATTCCCGAAAAACGTAAATTTGCTTTGAATGAAGCAAATATTTCAAATGACTGGATTTTATTTATCGATGCGGACGAAAGAATAACTGAGGAATTAAAACAGGAAATTCAATCTCTGGTTGAAACCCAGGGCGTCAACGGATATTACATCAACAGGCGAAATTACTATTTGGGTAAATGGATTAAACACTGCGGAATTAATCCTGATTACAGCCTGAGATTATTCAGAAAAGCAAAAGGAAAGATTACCGATAGAATTATACACGAAGGTGTGGAAGTAGAAGGTATCTGCATAAAGCTGAAAAACGACATGCTCCACTATTCATACAGAGACCTTGAACAGGCAGTTAATAAAATCAACTTTTTTTCAACCGAAGAGGCACGTGAGCATTTTCAGAAAAATAAAAAAATAACAAAAATTGGTGTATTTACACATGCCTTATCAGCATTTTTGCGCGTTTATATTTCCAGAAAAGGCTATAAAGATAAAGTTAACGGATTTTATGTAAGCTTTATATATTCAATGGTGAACTTTCTTTCTCACTTAAAACTGCTGAAGATGCAGAAGAAAATATAATATATTGCAAAATTGAACAAAGAACGCTTTATAAAATATCTTGATATTGCAATCCTTGTCTTTCTTTCAGGACACGTAATACTATCACAGTGGAGTGTTGCGGCTTCATCTATTGGACAGGGTGGAATGATAATACTTGTTGCAGCACGCCTAATTTTAAGCAGAGATGTTTATGTACCCGAAAAAAAGTTATTTTACTTTTTCGGCGCATTGATTTTTATGTATATGCTGGCTTCAGTATTTTCAATCGACCCGGCTAATTCTTTTTCAAATTCAAGAAGGGTTCTGCTGTTCACCGGATTTTTTGTAACAATTATATTTATAAAAGACCTGAAACAGCTTAAAACAATACTGGCTGTATTTTTTATCTTTACAGCGTTCATTTCAATTATTGAACTGATAAAATATTTTATAGAATACTCCGGTGAAAGCGGTACACCAATATACGAACTGAGAATAGAATTTTACGGATACCCTATTACAAACGGCGAAATCAAAATGCTTATCCTGCTTCTTATAGTTGCATTAATTTTTACCAAAGAAAAATTTGTATTCAGTAAAATATGGCTTGTACTCATTTCAATCCCGGTTTTTCTTTCTTTATTTTTCACAAATTCCAGAAATGCATTTCTGGGAGTGTTTACGGGCTTAATTATAATAGGAATTGCAAAAAATAAATATTTCCTTGCAGCATTAATAGTTATTGTGATTTTATTTCTTATTTTTGCGCCGTTTGCTTTAAGAGAAAGGGCTTTGAGCATAGTTGATTTCAGCCAGACAAGCATAAAATCGAGATTTATAATGTGGGAAACAGGCTTAAAGATTATAAAGGATTATCCCGTGCTGGGTATAGGTGATACGGATATAATAAAAGTATATACTCATTATAAAAAAATAGAATACCACGGTGAAGCTTCGCACCTGCATAATAATTTTCTCCAGGTAATGGCAACACTCGGTATACCCGGCTTTATAGTTTGGCTTGCCCTTATGATTTACCTGTTTTTCAGGCAGGTTAAAATCTTTTTTAAGACAAGAGGGAATTCTATTTTAAACTCTCTTGCTCTCACTTCAGTTGTATCGATGGTTGCATTTCAAATCAGCGGGTTAACCGAGTGGAACTTCGGAGATTTTGAATTTGCCGCTGTTCTATGGTTCATGATGGCGCTGGCATTCCTATCCGAAAAGTTATTCAACAATCTCAAAAAGCAGGATGTCCAAACTTAGCGCAATAGTTATTACATATAACGAGGAAAATAATATTAAAGACTGCCTCGAAACGCTAAAATGGGCTGATGAAATTATTGTTGTCGATTCTAACAGCACTGATAAGACTGTGGAAATAGCTAAACAGTATACCAAAAACGTTCTTAATACTGATAATAACTCATATTCTTATAAAAGAAATATTGCAATTGAAGCTGCCAAATCTGATTGGATACTTTGGATAGATGCCGATGAGAGGGTAACCGATTCTCTAAGAGAAGAGATTAAAAATATAATAAATAAACCGGAATTTGATGCATACAAAATTAGCCGGAAATCGTTCTTCATTAATAAGTTTATAAAGCACTGCGGATGGACACCTGATTTCGGATTAAGGCTGTTCAGGAAATCAACCGGTATCCGCTTTAATGACCTCCGTGTACATGAAAATGTTGTATTTGAGGGTAAAACAGGAAAACTGAAATCCCCAATACTGCATTACACTGATTTGACTTTTGAACATTATATTAATAAAATGAACACTTATACGACCAGTTCTTCAATGGATTTAAAGGATTCAGGCAGAAAAGCATCATTAAGTGATATTATTTTTAGACCTTTTTTTACATTTTTAAAAATGTATTTTTTGAAATTGGGTATATTTGACGGATATACAGGACTGGTTTTATGCACACTTTCCGTGTGTGCATGTTTTTGTAAAATATTCAAAATTATACTTTTTAACACCAAAAAATGTAAGAAATAATGGAAGATTTAAAGCAAAAACATTCTCAAATGTTCTTTTATCTGATAAGCTCATTTGAAATGGCTGCAATGCAGCAAATGGGCAAAATTAAAAATCCTATAACTGATAAAATAGAAAAAGACCTTGACCAGGCTCAATTTTCAATTGATTTGCTCGATATGCTGCAAAATAAGACGAAAGGTAATTTGTCTGAAGATGAACTAAAATACCTTGAGCACCTCCTTGGTCAGCTGAAACTGAACTTCATACATGAATCTGAAAAAGAAAGCAAAGAGAAAGATAATACTTCAGATAAAGCTTCTAACAGTGAAGAAAATAAAGAAGATAATAAATAACGTATAATGGTTTTTGGCATAAGAGGAAATATATATAAACCCGAACTGTCTGATGTTGCCTACAGGTTAATCAAAGGACTTGAAAAGAAGAAAATCGAATACTGTGTCGATAAACCTCTTGCTCAGCTTCTTGTTAATAAATGCAAGTTCAAAGTTAGCCGAAGCAGGCAGAAAAGCAGTAAAGAGCTTGTTTCAGCTTCAGACTTTTTGATTTCTATTGGCGGTGACGGCACATTCCTATCCACTGCTAAAGCTGGTTGGAGCCAAAAATGTGCCTATTATTGGGGTTAACCTTGGTAAACTGGGATTTCTTGCTGAAACATCCCCTGCACAGATTTCTGAATTCATAACTGATATTACCAAAGATAAATACAGAATTGAGGAAAGAACTGTCCTTGAGGCATCTTCTAATTCAGGTTCTGAAAAGAAGATTTTCGGGTTAAATGAAATTGTAATAAACCAGAGCGGAACAGTTAAAACTATTGAACTGCAGGCATATCTACAACTCCCAGATAGTCATCAGCTACCTGGCAGACGGACTTGTAGTTTCAACTCCGACCGGCTCAACCGGATATTCTCTCTCTGCAGGCGGACCTATTGTAAGCCCCAAAAGTGATGTTATAGTACTTGCCCCTATTTGCCCGCATACACTCACAGCAAGACCTATTATACTGCCTGACAGCGGTGTGATAAAAATAAAAGTAGAATCAAAAGTCCCTATTATCCTTACAGCAGACGGAAACAGCAATATTAAAACTTAAGAGCACTGCATCGATTGAAATAAAAAAAGCACATTACAAAATAAAGCTCGCCAAGCAATTAGACAGCAATTATTTCAGGGTATTGAACCAAAAATTGCTTTGGGGAGTTGATGTAAGAAAAAATAAAAAACAGTAAAACAATGGCAAGAATTAACATAGAAAAAGTCTTTGACAGGCTGGAATATGAATTAAAAACCAGCCTAAAGACTGCTCTTGAAAAAACCGCCCCTGAAAAAGGTGTTGACTTGCAGCTATTGTTCAAAGAATTTAAGAAACAGATAACTAAAAATTGTAAACAGTGGGAATATGTAGACAGCAGCACAGTTGATACCGACTGATTTAGCGCTTACCTCTGTTATATAAACCCTATTAAAAATTTGAGCAGCAGTAATTCAAAAAGAATATTTGTAATTTTTCTTGTGGTCTTTATAGACCTTCTGGGATTTGGGATTGTTATTCCCCTTCTGCCTGTATTTTCTCAGAACCAGCTCCATATGCACGAGACCACAATAGGTCTAGTGACAGGCATATTTTCCCTCATGCAGTTTATCTTCACACCTGTATGGGGAAGATTATCAGATATCTACGGCAGAAAACCTATAATAATTTCAAGTCTTACCGGCAATGTTTTATCTTATGCGATGCTTAGGACTTGTTTTCAGCGGAGTATTTAAATCGGTTGAGTTATTATTTGCAGCAAGAGCAATGGC
This sequence comes from Ignavibacteriota bacterium, assembly GCA_963742955.1. GTDB lineage: Bacteria > Bacteroidota > Ignavibacteria > Tepidaquicellales > OLB5 > CAVUOA01. The sequence goes on from CAVUOA010000009.1 coordinate 481,403, forward strand.
GGGATTCTTTTCTGCTAACATTGGCGCGGCTATGGCTTATGTATCCGATATTACAACTGAGAAAGACCGTTCAAAAGGAATGGGTATCATAGGAGCTTCATTCGGTCTTGGATTCGTCTTCGGTCCTTTCATTGGAGGTGTAATGGCACAGAGGTTCGGATACGGAGCGCCGGTATTTCTTTCATCATTTCTCTCGCTCACTGCCTTAATTCTGGCAATTACTATATTAAAAGAATCCCTGCCGGAGCAGTTCAGAAGAAAATCCAAACAGTTGAACTTTAAACTAAAGAACGGTGTAAACAAACTGTTACAGGCTTTAAAACACCCGCATGTAGGATTTCTTATACTGCTTTACTTCATAATTACTTTTTCGTTTTCAAATATATTTTCAACGTTCCAGATTTACGCCGAAAGCAATATGGGCTTTAACTACGATATCGAACAAATCAGCTACCTGTTCGCTTTCATGGGCTTAATAGGCGCAATTGTTCAGGGAATGCTTATAAAACCATTGACAAAATTATTCGATGAAAAAAAACTCCTTATAACAGGCAACTTCATTATGGCGATTGGTCTGGGTACTATCCCCTTCTCACACGGCAATTTATTGTTCCTTCTGATTAGCCTGCTTTTACTCGGTCTCGGCAATGGCTTAAATCAACCGATTACACTGAGCTTAGTATCAAAATATACCGGCCCCGATGAACAGGGGGGTATCTTAGGTATAAATCAATCACTTGCTTCTCTGGCCAGATTTCTAGGTCCTTCATGGGGCGGACTGGTTTATGAAAGAATCGGCTATACATCTCCGTTTTTAACCGGGGGCTCATTTATGATTTTAGGAACGATATTGAGTTTTAAACTTTTACGGGGTAAATTTAAGACGAAATGAATTAAATTCTGATATTGCAGAACATAAATAAAAATAACACAAAATCACTGCCGGATTTTAAAGATAAAATCCTTCTGGCGCCGATGGAAGACGTAACAGAACCGCCGTTCAGGCTTGTCTGTAAGCGGCTTGGGGCTGATATAGTTTACACTGAGTTTATTTCTTCTGAAGGATTAATCAGAGATGCAAGGAAAGCAAAAGCAAAGCTGTTTATTTATGAAGAAGAACGTCCCGCCGCAATTCAAATATTCGGTGGGAATGAAGATGTAATGGATGAAGCAGCCCGAATTACAGAAAGCGCAAATCCTGATTTTATTGATATCAACTGCGGATGCTGGGTGAAAGACGTTGCCTTGCGAGGCGCAGGCGCGGGCTTGCTGAAAGATATTCCGAAGATGCAGAGAATTGCTGAGGCTGTGATGAAAAATGTTGCTCTTCCCGTTACATTAAAAACACGCCTTGGTTGGGATGAAAATTCAATTGTAATTGTTGATGTTGCAAAGATGCTTGAAGACATCGGTATTCAGGCGCTAACGGTTCATTGCAGGCTCAGAGGTCAGGGAAATAAAGGAGAAGCCGATTGGAGCTGGATTAAGAAAATTAAAGATGCTGGAGTTAAAATTCCCGTTGTTCTTAACGGTAATGTAAGAACTCCCGAAGATGTTAAATTTGTTTTCGAAAATTACGAAGCGGATGCTGTTATGATAGGTCAGGGAGCAATAAATAACCCGTGGATATTCCGCCAGGCAAAATCATTGATGAAAAACGGAGTTTATAATGAGCCTGATATAGAGGAAAGAATTAATGTCTGCATGGAGCATTTAAAATTATGCTGTGAGCTTAAAGGCGAGAAATACGGAACAATGGAATTCCGCAAGCATTATTCCGGTTACCTGAGGGATTTACCTGGTATATCAAAATTCAGAATGGAACTGATGTCATTTCTTGAAATGTACCCCATACTTGAAAAGCTGGAACAATACAAAGAAACCTGCACACAAATACAAACCGCTGATAAAAAAATCCCGCTTGCAAAACAAACGGGATTGTAAGAAAATAAAATCAGCGTAATAAGCTGTCTACTTCACCAATACCATCTTCTTTACTTCCCTGTAATCACCCGATTGCAGCGTATAATAATACACTCCACTTGCAAGATTTGTACCGTCGAAGTTAACCTCATAAGAGCCCTGCTGGTGCTCGCGGTCAACAAGTACTGCAACCGACCTGCCCGTGACATCAAAAACGGTTATGGTTATCCGAACTGGAGTCTGAACTGAATATTTAATCAGTGTATTAGGATTAAAAGGATTCGGATAATTGTAAAATTCAATTCCATTTGGGTTATCAGACATAAAAATTGAATAATTGCACATTGCCTTGTTCATTACATCCCATAACGCAGATGTAACGGGCACACAATCCTGTTTGTAATACCACCAGAAATATCCCCCAATATAATTTGGCGTAGTAATTCTCATTCGGTAATACCTGTCGATGTACTCCTGTTTTTTGTTAGCATGTGAAGTTCCGCACTCTCCAATTCCCAGCTTTGAATGAGGGAATATAACATGAAGACTGTCAAATACTCTCTGCCAGTTTGGCTGGTAGTTATTGCAGTCATCTTCATAATACGATACCAGAACGTAATCAAGGCTGTCCCGCATGTTTTGCGGCACGTTGTTCAACGTCCAGCGGAACATTTCATTGCTTGCGTGTTCCCAGCAGTTATAATTGTAATATAATGTTAGTTCAGCCTTTTTATGCCGTGATTTAACTATGCTGTATGCCTGGGTCATTTTAGCAACTACATCTGTATTATTGCCGAGCCATTCACCGTTGATTTCGTTTCCGATTTCCCATATATCAACCCTGTCCCCAAGCGTATCAAGATAATCGTTAGTCCGCTGTACATACTGCTGAACAGTATAAAGGTGCATATAATAGCTGTCTAAAATTTCGCCCATTATATAGCTTACTTTTTGAATTTTTTTCGTTGGTGTTATGTATTCCGAAGCAGGAACAAATTCATCAAACACAATACGTGTAGTTGGTCTCTTAGTATGAGAGCTTAATGATGTTACAATTGCATTAATATTGTTTACGGCATCGATTGTTACTCCGTAAACCCTGTCATCCTGAAAAGTTTGAGAAGCAGAGAAACTGCCAAGCAGCGAGAAAATAATAAAAAATTCGGTTATTTTGAGAATTGATTTTTTCCGCATAATTCCCTCCACACAGTAAGAAAAAAGAATTTTGAAAAAAGCTTACATACCAAATTATAACCGATTATGGAGGCAGTCAATCATGGGAAAAAGTGAGATTAATTTGAAGAATTGGTCCGATAATTATAGTGCAAACACCGGGTATGTCACGGAGGGGCAGGGAATTTATTTTTGCTGTTCAAGGATAGAATTCAGAATCTTCCAAAGAGGTTTACGGTACGGAACACAATCTTCCCTGTAGTACCACCAGAAATAACCTCCGATAAAATCAGGAGTTTTAATATCCATGTTATAGTAACGTTTCATATACTCCTCTTTTTTTTCGGCCAGTCTTTGTTCCGCACTCCCCTATGCCGAGCTTTGAGTTCGGAAAAACAGAATGCAGGCTGTCGAATACTGTTTGCCAATCCGGCTGCAGCCCGTTACAGTCATCATCGTAATATGAAACAAAAACGTAATTAAGGCTGTCTCTCATGTTTTGGGGAATGTTATTTAATGTCCAGAGGAACATCTCGTTCTCAGGTTTATCGAAGCAGTCTTTATTATAATATAAGGTTAAGGCCGATATTTTTCCCAAGCTGTTAACAATATTAAACGCTGATTCTATTTTTTCCGAAACAGAATCACCGAGCCACTCGCCGTTAACTTCATTGCCGATTTCCCATATATCAATTTTTGTTACCAAATGACTCAACATATTTCCTTGTAATCTCTTCATATCGTTCTGTTGAGTAATTCTTAATATAATAGCTGTCCATTAGTTCACCCATAATAAATGCTTCACGGTGAAGTTTGTTTACAGCGTGTTTATAAAATGATGCAGGCTTTGCGGGGTCAAATACTATTCTAACTGTTGTTTTGACAGGCAGCTCTTTAAGTGAAGTAATAATTTCATCAAGTCTGTTTATATCATCAATTGTTACTCCGTACAATCTGTTCTGATTAAGAACTGGTTGAGCAAATGATTGAGTACTGGCAGCAATAAAACACATCACTATTAAAAAAAATACCTTCATACCTTACTATTTGGTAATTTTTTGGGAATAAAAAAAGGCACTCATTTAGAGTGCCTTTAAATGAAAAATAAGCGAATTATTTTACAACAACCATTTTCTTCACATCTTTGAAGTTATTCATCGATACCGAATAGAAATAAACGCCGCTTGCAAGGTTAGAAGCATTAAAATCAACCGAGTAAATACCGGGCTGTTTGTTTTCATTTACAAGTGTTGCAACTTCTCTTCCGAGTATATCGTATACTTTCAATTCCACATTTCCGGCTTTCGGTAATCCATAAGAAATCTTTGTAACCGGGTTGAACGGGTTCGGATAGTTCTGTTTCAGGAAATAATAATTCGGTACTATAAGAGTCTGTATTCCTCCAACCGCTGCTTCGTACTGAATAACAAGACACCATGCTTTAAGTAATCCCGTATCTCCGGCAGCACCATCACTAATTGTGAGCACCCATAGGCCGTTGGGGCTAAGCCCGTTAAATACCGATAAAGGAGATTCCGGCTGGAATGTTCCTGTAAAGGGGGCTGTACCGTTTGCAATCGGAGTGCTCGCTGAATCATTCAATACAGTATTTATGAAATTATCGCCTGACCCTCCCCTGCTGGTTATCAGCGGGTCACTTCCGGTAAGATGAGCCAGTACATAGCTGAGGTCTGAATCCCATGTATGTGTCACAGTATCAATTCTTACATTAACGTCAGTTATTCCCAAAGCGTTAGGTATGCTGACTATAATTGTATCAAACGTTGTTTGGTTATCCAGTATAGCTTTGCTTAATCCGTTCCTGCAGAATGTCTGAGTTTCAATAACAGGTGCAGAGTTAAGAACCTGTACCGTTGTTCTTACCGTATCGTTTGCTCTGTTTGTATCATTTGCCAGAGCGGAAACATACATTAAAGTGTAAGTGCCTGCTGTTGCAGGATTCCATGTATTTGCGACTGAATCAACAGCGCCTGAATTTAGATTGATATTTGATGTGTTAGTGAGAGTTCCGTTAATAAAAAACTTAACGGGAATACCTGTTTCATTCGATGCGCCAATATTGGTAACTTTAGTCTTTATGCTGTAATTATTGTTAATAATATACTGGCTTGGCAAGCTTATAAACGGTCCGGTTGCAATATCATGTGATGGAGGAGGTCCGAACGTTACTGCGCAAGTCCATGCCTGGAAATTACTTGTTCTGTCATCCATCCAGAATGGCCATACTTTTCCGTTTCCTGAAGTTATACCTATATAGTCACCCATATAACCGCCGCCTACTCCCGGTTCAGGTTTTGGCTTGTAGTTATGGTCGCTTACCTGGAGGTCGGTCCAGGTATTTCCGCCATCCAATGAACGCGATACAAATACACCGGATGAATCGCTTGAGGTATTCCTGTTATCATAATAAACAACATTTACAGCCCCGTCTTCACCAACGCTTACCGCGGGGAAAAACTGAATCTTACCGTTGTTGAGCGGGTCCTGGTTAACCCTTACACCGGCTGACCAAGTTGTACCTCCATTTGTTGACCTGTGAAGAATAATATCCGGGTCAGAACCTGCCGGAGAAAGATTTTTTTCACAAGTTACAACATATATCCAGCCGTTACGCGGACCGCCGCTAACATCTACGTCAATTCTCGGGAAACTGTTAACTCTGATTGATGTCGGGAAAAGGTTTCCCCTGATTCCATTCATGTCATACGCATTTTCCGTAGCTGTCCAGCTTGCGCCGCCGTTAGTTGATTTACCGAATCCTAAGAAATCCTCTGTATAAGGCGAGGCTGAAGTTGGAGCTGCCCAAACACAGTAGACATCTCCGTTCGGTCCTGTCTTTACATCTGTACCCTGTGAATAATGTCCGGAAGGCGGATTGTTAATCTGAACCATTGGGGTCCAGCTTACGCCGCCATTAGTCGTATAGGATGATACAGCCGGTGGTGTACCCAAAGAAAAATTGCTCCAAACACAGTATGTTCTGCCATAATAAGGGCTGGTTGAAACACCGTCTGAACATGCAAAATTTTTATCTGAACTTGCATTATTTATATAATATAAAGATGACCATGATGTACCGTAATTTGTAGTATAACAGGCAACCATTGGAGTTGAACCCGAAGTCAAAAGAGTTGTCATAATAATTGTTCCGTTTTTGTCAATTGCCGGACCCGGGTCACTGTATGGAGCATTAGGGGAAGCATTCATAATATCACTACCAAACCAGTTGACTCCCCCGTTTGTAGTCACATATACACCCTGGCTGTAAGTACTTCCCACAGAAGTATTAGCAGAACCAAACATAATGTTTGGGTTTAAAGGATTCTTAACCAGAATCAGCTCATCCTGCTGATTTGATGAAGACGGCAAAACCCTGAAATTAGGTCCGACCGACATAGCTCCATCAGTTGTATAATAAACTCGTGTTGTTGTATTAGGGTTAACATAATTCGTTTTGTTAACCGGCAGAGGAGTATATGTTCCTTCCGGTTTTGATATCATCCTGGGGTCGCGTGACCATTTCTCCTGTGAAAATGACAGATTCACAAGAAGAGATACCGCAACCAGAATAGTAAGTAAATTTTTCATAGATTAGATTAATGTAAAATTAAAAATACAATCTTAAATATATTGAAAAGTTACGTATTATGGTAAGCAAAAAATAAAGTTAGTTTAATAATCGGGGAAATCATTAAATATTTCGTACTAACAAGGTTATTACATCCTTTTTAACCTTCTGTAGGATAATAGAGTATATTTCATTGAAAAACCCCGAGGGTTGACTTCCCGGGGTTTTAAGTAGCTAATTCAGATGGATTAAATCTCTGTCAGTTCACTTTAATTCTCTCAACTCCGTAAACCTGCTTTGAATCTAAATTTTGAACAAATACAACAAGATAGCAGTCATTAGCTTTCCAGTTGCTTCTAATTCCGTAACTTATAGAATAGTCGGTTGTTTGCCCGGCAGATAAACTAATATTGGCACCATCAGGACCGTCAACCATATCGCGCATTACACCGCTGTATAATTTTATTCCGTTCGGAGCGGAAATATACGGAACATTGTTTTCAATCAGAACAACATGTACTTTATTGTTTTGGCCGGTTGGAGGCTGCACCAAAGTATTAATATGCGCAGTAACAGTACCGCTATCAATGGACGAATTGAAATTGTTTGAAATTGTAATATTAAGATATGCAGTTGAATTCATTGCAGTATTCAGCTTGCCTGACCATTCATTATATGAATACGCTCCCAAATAACTGCCGTCATTATCACCTTGAGGTGCAGCTGCCACGTTATAATAAGATATTCTTGCCTCATTTTCTGTCGGATTCTGCGCATATATTGAATCATGAGAATTCGGAAAATTAACCTGATAAGAAATTATTATTACGCTTGTATCATTAATAGTTACTCCTCTTTCTTCTTCGAGAGGTTCAAGAAAAGACCTGTGAGGCTCTATGCACGGCTGGCATGCTGAATTTGAGAAAAATTCGAAAAGGGTTTTTCTGGCAACGGGCTGAGGGATGTAAACAGAATTAACAGAAGAATCATCACTTTCACATCCCGATAACAACAGAGCTGTAAACATTACAGCACCAAATAATATTTTTAGTAAATTTTTCATATTAGTTGAAGTTATTAATTACTGTCAATCTGAAACCGTTAAAAGGATTTATATACCTGCAAATACCGCTCGAACATTTCAAGCCTCCTCTTTCGCTTCCATACGATACGGTTACAGAATTTGCAGAACTTATTTTATAGGTTAACTCACCTGTCCCCCACAATTTCTTCCCTGACGGGTCTTCTTCATCATTCGAGAACTCTAATGTTCCGTTAATAATCAGGCTTGGTGATCTTGAAACTGAAAGGGAAAGATATTCATTATAAAATTTCTTTTTATCGATTCTCAATGAGTTATATACCCACTGCTGTTCAGCATGGAGCTCAACACTGTAGATTTTGGCAAAATCGTATTTCACCATCACGGGAACGGTAAAAGTATGTATAATATCAGAGCTTGCCGGGTCAATTATGCTGTACAAAACCGAATACTGTCTACCGGCCGCAGCTTTAAAATACCAGTGTTTCTTATAATAATATTCCGTTTCCAGAAATAATTCCCAGTATGGAGAATATTTATTCTCCGGCGAAGGCAGGAAGGCGTTGCTTCTGTCTACTCTCACGTACCTGGTTAAAGTTGTTGTATCCGCATCTACGTAATCGTAATGTCTGCTTGTAAGAGATGCATTTAAATTAAATGTGAGGTCTTCTACAGGAGTATAATATGCATCAACCTGAAAGCCTACCTCATCGTTAAAATCCGGTGTGTGAGGATATCTCGATAACAAAGTAGATGAATGTTCTTTAATACACGTAGGCGGATTCTGGAATGGAAGTACTTTTGTAGGATTCGTTGAGCTTCTTTCATCAGGTGTTACAAGGTCGAACCTGTAATTTTTATAATCAGCCGTAATACCCAGTCTCCCAGCTGCGACTGATAATGATGCGTACCCGCCGTCACCCCGTGGAGTTTTTGACTGCGGGTAAAGCGAATTTGGAACAGTTATGGTTTTTTTATTTGCGTATGACCCCTGAAAATTTATTGCTTTATAATTAAAAGCAAAATCACCCTCAAAAATTTCGGCATTAATATCCGTAGAAACATTGCCTGAAGGAATATTACCTTTTGCGAACAAATATGAACCGCCTAATGAAAACAGTTTTAACGGCGAAAAAGTGATGTTCCCGCCCCTTACGGAATATGTTTCTTCTCTTCCGGGCACAAGGTAATCATCATATACCATGCCTCCTCCTACGAAAGTGGCATCAAGTTTGACATTCTTCCAGTTATTTTTATAATTCAGCTTTAGACCGTCAAACTGAGTATTAAATCCAAGCCCGCGGTTTTCGAAAGCATTTAATGCAAGACCATTTCCAAAAAGCTCATAAAAATTTCCGGCTCTGACCAGAAAATTATCTTTATTGTATTCAACATAACGCCTCGAAATGCCTTTTGCTCCTGTTCCGTATTCTATCGGATCATCATACTCATATCTTACGCCGAATATAAAATCGTTAACAAATAATCTGACATCACCAAGCTCTTCAAAATAATCTTTTCCTGTTGAAGAAGAAATTGTGGTTTCCTTTCCGCTTCCGTATCTCAAAAGGTTAGATGCCGATACTTTAACGTTTAATTTGAGCTGTGAAAATACAGATACAGTTGAGGAAATGGCAAAAAAAACTAATACAGCTAGTAAAATTCTTTTCATTTCGTTAATAATTTTTTAATAATATTTATTTGGATTCGTGGAGCAGGTCAACAATTTCCTTTTCTATTTTTGTCTCATCTCCTGAAACATACCCGGTAAAAGTTTTGACCACTTCTCCTTTTTTATTAATCAAAACAGAGAACGGCAGGTTCTGACCCCCGAAGTTTTCAAATACATGACCGTCTTTATCCAGAAGAACAATAAATTTATATCCTTTTGATTCAATATACGATTTTACTTTTGCCGAGCTCTTGGGTGTATCCTGATTCATTCCAACATATACAAAACCTGAATCCTGGTATTTTTTATATATATCATTCATCATCTTCATTTCTTCTTTGCAGGGAACGCACCATAATGCCCAAAAGCTAATCATTACGGGTCCTTTTTCAAGAAGTCCGTTTAAGGTAACAGTGTTGCCGTCAAGGTCTTCAAGGCTGAAGTCATATGACTGGCTGTAGGAAAACTTTGTCATGAAAAAAACTGACAAAACCAATATTAGAGATAATTTTTTCATTTTTTAGTTTATGTTTAATTGAACAAAGTATTAATTTAATAATGCAACTACTATTGCTGTAATAAGAATATTAAAAATCGATAAAGGCAGCATGACTTTCCATCCTAAATTCATCAGCTGGTCATACCGGAAACGCGGAATAGACCACCTTACCCAGATAAAGAAGAAAATCATAAATGCCACTTTTATGCAAAAGGTTAAAACCTGCAGCAGGCTCACCAGCAAAGGCGATAACCCGAACGTCTGCAAATATGGAAACTGCCATCCCCCAAGGAACAGGGTTGTAATTACAGTTGAAGAAACAATTAAGTTTGCATATTCAGCAAGGAAAAACATAGCAAATTTCATACTTGAATATTCAGTATGATACCCGCCAACCAGTTCCGGCTCTGCTTCCGGTAAATCAAACGGCGCCCTGTTGGTTTCAGCAAATGATGCAACAAGAAATGTAATAAACCCTAACGGCTGGAGAATTATGTTCCATTTCCACCCGTATTGGTGGCTTACTATTTCCTGCAGGCTCAATGAACCGTTTATAAGGATAATACCAATAATCGAAAGCCCCATAGAAAGCTCGTAGCTTATCATTTGCGCGCTTGAACGCAAACCGCCGAATAATGAATATTTATTATTAGAAGACCAGCCGCTTAATGTAATTCCGTATACACCAAGTGATGTTAATGCAAGAATATAAAGGATTCCTATATTAACATCTGCTATTTGAAGATTTATTACCCTGCCAAACAAATTAATTGTATTACCGAATGGAACCACAGCTATTGTGGTTAATGCAACAAAAAGAGAAATCATGGGAGCAATTGTGTGAATGGATTTAGTTGCATTGGTTGGCACTACATCTTCTTTAAGCAGCAGTTTAAGAACATCTGCAATTGGCTGAAGCAAACCTTCATACCCAACCCTGTTTGGTCCAAACCTGTCCTGTATAAATGCGGATACTCTTCTTTCCGCGTAAACAGTATAGGCTACAGTTGTAAGCAAAACAAGTATAACAAGCAGGATTTTTACGCAAATAATAATTAATTCAACAAGCAATTATCAGTTCTCCGTTAATTTACTTTTTAAATAATTTATTTTTTCAACAGGTGTAGGGTCAGTTTTATATAAAATTGCAAGATAAAAACTTACCCAATCACCAAAATGAATTATGTCAAATATTCTTTCAAGCAGGCTGCCGCCATCGCCGTCAATCTCAACTATGCTTCCTGCAAACGGCTTAATAAGCTCAAGCGTTATCAGCCTCCTTTTTTTTATTTCCGGTAAATCATCTTTATCAGACAGCGAAAGAACAATAATGTTTTTCAGAAGCTGCGGGTTATTCTGCCACCCCACAATCTCGTTATGATTCATTTCAGGAAGAACATTTCCGAATGCCAATGACTTTGCGTTCTCATTTAACTGGCACCGCATCCTTAAGTTTGCAATATCCGATAAATCTGTTGAAGAATAAATGACAGGAAATTTACCCTGTATTAATAATGCTGTTTTTAAAGCGGAATTCCGCTCGCCTGTTACAGAATATTCTCCCGAACGCTGCCTCATCTTTGAAATTACCCTCTCGATTTCGGCTGATTTACTTTCAATGAAACCGATTTTAGCCAACAATATAATCAGCGGAAAGAACGAATATGCAATAGCGCATCTCGGCTGATAACCTTTTGGAATAGTCACAAGAAGTTTACCTTCATTTTGAGCAAGCAGTGAAAGCCTGCCTCCGGAAGAGATACAAATTATTTTACATCCTCTTTCTTTTGCTTCGGTATAAGAAGAAAGTGTTTCTTCCGTGTTGCCGGAATAACTTGCTGCAATTAAAAGAGAATCTTTCCCTGCAAATGCAGGGAGCCTGTAATTTCTGTTTATATAAACCGGTACTTTAATTTCGTACTGAAATATGCTTCGCGCCAAATCGCCACCGATAGCCGAACCGCCCATTCCGCAGATGATAATATTTTTTACAGCCGAATAATCTTCCTTCAGTTCAACACTACTGCCAATATCGCGTGCTTCCATAATTTGTTTGCTGAATGAGGAAAGCACATCGAACATGTTAGAGTTATCGTAAGCCTTTATTTCTCTTTCGTTCATAATATTTATTGAATTTTCTTTACCAGTTTTTCATAACAATTACTGAGATATCCGCTTATATCAGATTCATTATTCATTGTCAGTGTTTTAGCTGCAATTGTCTTCATATCTTCATAGTTAATCATTCTGATCAGTTTCTTAATACGCAGGAACGAGGTAGTTTCAACGCTAAGCTCATCTACACCCAATCCGAGCAAAAGCAAACATCCAAGCGGGTCGCCCGCTATTTCTCCGCAGACGCTGACTTCTATGTTATTGGCTTTTGCATTTTTTATTACATAGTCAATCGATTTGACCACAGCAGGATGAAATTTCTTATATAAATCCGAAACCATACTGCTTCCCCTGTCTACAGCAAGCAGATATTGAATAAGGTCGTTTGTACCAAGACTGAAAAAATCGACTTCTTTGGCAAAATCATTTGAACAAATTACTGCAGAAGGCACTTCAACCATTATACCTACTTGTACATCAGGATTGAATTTAATGTTTCTTCGTTTAAGGTCGGCTTTTGCTCTTGCAATAAGTTTCTTTGTTTTCCTGATTTCATCTAAGCTTGCAATCATAGGCAGCATTATCTTTACGTTGCCTTTTGAAGAAGCTCTCAGCATCGCCCGCAGCTGGTTCAAGAATATATCTTCCTTATCCAGACAAATTCTTATCCCTCTCCAGCCTAGAAAGGGATTATTTTCTTTCTGTGTTGCCGGAAGCAGCTTATCACCGCCAATATCGAATGTTCTTATTGTTACTTCATTCGGATAGAGCCTGTCGGCAAGTGTTTTGTATTGTTTATACTGCGTTTCCTCATCCGGAAATTCTTCCATTTCCAGAAATAAATGCTCTGTCCGGTAAAGACCCACACCGCAGCCAATGTGAGATATTATATAATCTAATTCCTTGTTAAATTCCAGATTAACTACAAGCCTTATGTCTTTGCCGTCTTTTGTCCTTGTTGGAAGCTTCTCTATCTCGATTAAAGTCTTTTCGAAAATGGAATACTTTTTAATCTGGTTGAAATACCTGGTAACGGTCTTAGCAGTGGGGTTTTTTATTACAAGTCCTTTGTAACCGTCAATAATAATATAATCTTCAGGTTTTATGTTAAGAGAAATATCGCTTACCCCCACTACTGCGGGTACGTCAAGCGAACGGGCTATGATTGCAACATGTGAGTTTGTTCCGCCATGTTCTGTAGCAAAGCCGAGTAATTTTCTGTTACTGAATAATATTGTATCGGCAGGCGTAAGATTTCTGGCTATAACAATCGAATTTTCATCAATCTTTGAAACGAGCTTTTTCTTCACCATATTTCTCAATACCCTGTTCTTAATATCTTCTATGTCAGAAGCTCTTTCCCTCAGATATTCATCGTTCGATGCAAGCATTGTGTTTTCATAAATCTTCATTGTATCCGCAAAAGCCTGGTATGCAATTTTTCTTTCCTGCTTAATTCTTTTGATAACCTGCTGGTGCAGTACTTCGTCTTTGAGGAAAAGAAGCTGAGCATCAAATATCTGTAAATTTTTCGCATCAAGCTTTTCTTTGGCAAGATTGAATATTTTATCAAGCTCTTTAACCGATTGAGCTATAGCAGCCCTGTACTCGGATATTTCTTTTTCAGCCGAATCAAAGCTGCTGCCCGAAACCACTGCCGACGGCTTTTCAACAACATATACAAAAGGCTTCCCCATCGAAATCCCTTTCGAAGCAGGAAGACCCTTGAATATTTCTTCTTTAATGTGCAATGATATTTATTTACTTACGAATATTTTGTTTTACAGCTCACCGAATCCATCTTCAAAGAATTTCATAATCTCCGAAGCTGCTTTAGCTTCATCGCTTCCGTCAAATTTTAATTTTACGTGTGAACCATGCTCAGCAGCCAATGACATAACGCCTATTATGCTTTTCCCGTTAATCTGGAACCCGTCTTTAATAAGATAAAAATCACATTTATACTTTGAAGCTATCTTCACCAGCATCGAGGCGGGTCTTGTATGCATTCCTGCTTTGTTTTTTATAGTTACAGTCTTTTCAATCATTCGTTCTTATCCTAATAGCTCCGGTTCAAAAGCATATCCGAAAATTTTTCCAGCTTCTCTCTGGCTGCCGGGTTATTTAATTTTGATAAATGCGCATTTGCGGTATTTGTATAATCCAGAATCTCTTTCCTTGCAAATTCTATGGCGCCGCTTTCCTGATAAATCCTTATAACATCATTAATTTTCTCCGTACCGGGAGCGCCGTTATTATAGATAGTTCTTAATTTTTCCTTTTGCGGTGAAACGGATAAATCAAGTGACTTCAAATATAAATATGTTTTTTTCTTTTCAAGTATATCGCCCCCGATTCTCTTTCCAAATTCCTTTTCTTTTGCAACAACATCGAGCAGGTCATCCAGAACCTGGAATGCGAGTCCCAGGAATCTTGAATAATTACTTATTATATCCAGGTCATTTTCAGATGCCCCTGCAATTATTGCACCCATAACAGCAGAGGTTCTTAATAATTCAGCTGTTTTTTTCTTAATCATAATAACATAATCATCCAGCGTGACATGCTCGGCAGTTTCATATTCTTTATCCAATGCCTGACCTTCGCAAACTTCTATAACGCCGTCGGTGAAGACCTGGACTATTTCATCAATCCGGTCAGACTTAGTTCTGAGTAATGACCTGTATGATAGCCCTATAAGCTCATCACCCACAAGTATAGCTTCATTTACAGACCATTTTTTGTGAATCGTTTCTTTGCCGCGTCTTGTATCGGCATTATCCATAATATCATCATGTACAAGTGTAAAATTATGAAGAATTTCTATAGCAACAGCGGCATCGAGCGCATTTTCAATACTGCCTCCGAACGCTTCGCATGCGAAAAACAGCATCAGAGGTCTGATTCTCTTCCCCCCGCCCTGCATTATGTAATTCAGCGGGTCATACAATGAATAAGGATACTTTACATTATCTCTTGAATAGTGCGAAAGCGCAGTCTGTTCGGCTAAGAAATCATACAATCTCTTATCGAATCTATCACGGTATTCTTTACATATTTTATTAAAATCTTCCAATAAGTATTTCTTATATTTCAGATATGTTTGCTTTGTAGAAATTTCTTTTCAGAAACTCTTCATCATTTTTCCAGTTCTTTCTGATTTTCACAAAAAGTTCAAGAAAAACAGGTTTGCCTGTAAATTCTTCTATATTTTTTCTTGAGCGCTCGCCAAGCGATTTTATCATCGCACCCTGCTTACCGATTACTATTGGTTTCTGTGATTCCTTCTCAAGCACAATACTTGCCCTTATATAATCTTTTCCTTTTTCTCTCTCTTTAAATTCATCAATTTCCACATAAGCCGAAAAAGGCACTTCATCTTGATACATTCTTAAAACCTGTGCCCTGATTATTTCTGCAACAAAAAACTTTTCGGGCTGGGAGGCAATAATATCACCTTCAAAATAAAAATCATGTTCAGGGATGTACTTTTCGATTGTAATCATTAATTCAGCCACATTAAAACCTGTCTTTGCACTGATAGGGATAATCTCGTCAAATTTAAATTTCTTCGAAACGTCATTAATTACCAGCAATACGGTTTCTTTTTTCACCAAATCAATCTTGCTTAAAACGCAGAATATCTTGTGCTCCGAAAATTCTTTGCCGTACCTTGAATAAACTTCTTCTAAAGACTCCGGGTCATAATCTGATACATCAATTACAAGTATTATTATATCCGCCTCAATAAACGAACTCTCGATTTCCTTTTTCATAAACGCCTGCAGCTTATACCGCGGCTTTAGTATACCGGGAGTATCTACAAATACTATCTGCACATTGTTTTTTGTGTAAATGCCAAAAATTTTATTCCGGGTGGTTTGCGGCTTTGGCGTAACAATAGATAAATTGTAACCAAGTACAGCATTCAATAATGTTGATTTACCAGCGTTTGGTTTTCCTACTATAGCAACGAAACCGGATTTTTTATCCATTTATATTTTAATATGCTGCAAAACAATTGCACGCTTGTAACAAAATTACAGGTTTAACGTTAAATTTACGCAAATTTTGTGGAATATTCAATTAATTTAAGGGGTAGGTCTATATAAAGGCAGCAAAGTAATGAAACATAATTATGTCAAATTTTAGGAAAAGCTCTGTTTTTTCTCCATCAAATTAAACCTGATTTCAACCTCGGTACCTTTATCAATTTCACTTCTCACATATATTTTGGCTTTCATATCATCAATAATTTTCTTAGTAATAACCAAACCAAGTCCCATTCCGGTTGATTTAGTTGAAAAATACGGCTCAAATAACTTTTGCAGTGTTTGTTCATCCATACCAATGCCGTTATCCTTGACAAATATAGAATAATATCCGTTTGTTTGAGCGCTTTCTATTTTAATATTCCCATCTTTACGCTCGCATATTTTTTCATCAATTGCCTGCATTGAATTTCTGATAATATTAATTAAAGCCCTTTTTACTTCATCCCTGTCACCATGGACTAATTTAAGTCTCGGATACAAACTTAGATTCAATGCTATTTTCCCCTCCGAATTCATAAGATTAACAACATCCTTAACTATTTCATCAATATTCAAAGGCTGGTAATTGCGGCTAGGCATTTTGGCGAAATCGGAAAATTCGGTTGCAATACGGTTAAGAGTTTCAATCTGGTCAATTATCATTTTATTTGTTGTCTGAAGTATTGCTTTAAAATCGTTCGAGCCTCTTGAGTAAGCGTAATTCAAATGCTGGATAGCAAGCTTCATCGGTGTTAAGGGGTTCTTAATTTCATGAGCAACCTGCCTTGCAATATCACGCCATGCGCTTTCTCTTTCAACTTTTTTAAGCTCTTCACGTGAGCGTTCCAGCTCTTTTATCATCTTGTTAAATGAATTTACAAGCTCCCCTATTTCATCTTTGCTTGAAGTTTTTACCTGTATTCCTATATTGCCTTTTGAAAGCTGTTCGGTTGCCTTTTGGAGTTTTATTATCGGATTGGAAATCCTGTATGAGAGCAAGTTTACAATTAATATAAGAAAAATTACTGCTACAAAATAAGCGCCGAATATATACACCATGCTTTCGGTCAGCTCCTGGTTAATTTCGTTCTGCCTGAACACGGTCTGCGAAGAAATAATTCCCATAAGGTTATTGGCATTGTCATATATAGGTTTATACCCCACAATAACCGAAAGAGAGCCAATATCTATGGTTTCGTTAAAGAAATCCTTTTTCAGCAGGGCAATGTTATAAAATGCTTTTCCGCTTATTCTGGTATCAAGCAAATCAGACTTGTAAAGCTGTTCATCTGTTGTAGCTTCGAGATGAGTTTTTATGTAAAGGTTAAAATTCTTATGCGACTCGGAAAATCCCTTTCCGAAAACATTGACAAAACTGCTTGTTTTTTCGGAGATACCCGGATGTGTAAGCAAATAGTAATCTTTCGGTGATATGCGGCTTTTTATATACTGGTCAACAAGCCTGAGGTCAGATACCATTTGGCTTTTATAAAACTCGTTATTCTTGCTCTGAGCATATTCGCGGCTGTAAATAGCAAGCAGTACAATCGGTATAACAGATACCACAAAGAATGATGCAAAGAGCTTCTCACGGAAGCCGAAACGGATTATTTTTACGCTTCTGGAGCTCGCCAGGTAAACAGAGAGCTTATAAATAAAATAGATAATAATAAATACGAGATATATTATTATTACAAAAAGCAGGTATTTAAACACATAAAACGTTACCAGCCCGAAATCATTCAGTTTCAAACTCACTATATAAATCTTTTCATGGTCGGTATTGTTTCGAATACCCCTTTGTGTAAGCAGAACATAATATGATTTATACAGCTGCCCGTCAACTTCATCATATCTTAAAGTTGATTTATCTATTTTATCTTTTACGCTTTCCCTGAATGCATCCAGCGATTTTATAAATGATTTTGAAATATCTTTATTAGATGAACCTGCAAGCTCACCGTCAGTGAATTCCGAAATTACAGGTGAGTATGTCAGTTTATTTATAAGGTTATCGCGTGTAAAGCTTTTAAATATCTGCATGCTTGATTGTGAAAGGAAATTCTTTGCGTCATACTGGGCTGCAATAACTACGTATCCAAGCACCCTGTTGAACTTGCTTTCTCTCAGGTCTATTTTCTCAATCGGTTTAATGCCGCAATAGAACTTATTCTCAGTATTTTTCAGCACTTCATCAGTGGAGCTTGTTTCAACAGCATCATCATTTTCATCTGTTTCATCATCATTAATACCGCCTCCGGAAACACGCTTACTCATTGATTTTTCTATATTTCTTACAGCAAAATTTACAACACTGTCCGAATTTAATTCAGTAGGATTTATATTAAAATCGCTGACAAGCTTCTTAGTTGTATCAATCACAAAAACTGCAGTATTCAAGTCTTCCTGGTCAAGCTTGGTTTCAGACCAAATGTTAAAGGCAAGCTTAGGGTATTTGTTCTTGTTTTTAATATCAAATTCGAGATTGGGATTACCTGCAATATCTTCCAGGCTTGTTGAAATAAGTATATTTATCTTATCCTCAGCTCTGTCAGATATGCTTTTAGCAACAAGTTCCAGATATTTATTTTCCTGTGATGTAATCTTGCTCAGCATTACAACAGGAACAAAAATCACGCAAATAAGAACGAGAAGCGAATAGTTCAGTATCGTATTGAACTTAAACTCTCTTTTCAAATTAACCTGCCTGAAAATATAAAACGAGAATAAACCCGCCAGTACCATTATTAAAAGCCTCAGGCTTAGCTTTAATGAATATTCAGTAAACGGAAGAAGTTCAGTAAGAAAACCAATTAGAAAAATTGCGGTGAATATTACTATAATTATGTTCTTCCTTAATACCTTGTTAAATGAAAAGTACCTTGCAGAATATTTAGAAATTACAAGCGAGCTCGATAGAAGTATCAAAATCAGTGAAATAGAAAGAAGTAAAATAGAAAACTGCACAGTTAGCAGTTCAATCTGGTCAGTTGAAATTATCTGTGACCTGTCAAAATATTTCAGGTTAGAATCATATACAAGTCCCTGAATTATTATCCCGTAAATGTGGATACATAACAGGAAAATGGTGATGCATAAAGCAATTATTCCGGCTGCAGCCAGCTGGTTCTTAACCTTAATTTCCTTCTTATAGATGTTTATAATTATTGTAACAATATAATAGCAAAGGAGCAGAGTCATTGAAGAAGTAATGAAAAGCTCCCCGATTGACCTCGCAATTCCGAAAGCCACGCCGGAAGCATAGTAACCCGGAGAAAAGACATCTACGCTTGTTTCAACGAATAATCTTGACGGGAATTCAAGCAAAAGCCAGAAATACCTTGAAAGTACAAGAACAACTCCTATTACAAGACCCTTAAGCAGCTCAGATTTAAGCTGTCTGACAAATATCACCGAAGCTATAATCAGCACGAGATTCAGAATAAAGAGCTCAACAACAAGTAAATTGATAAATTTATTCCTAACATTCTGAATATATGAAATTTTGTCTGACCGGGGCACATATAGTTTTCCTATGGTTTCCCTGTTGATATTCTTAAGTTCATAACTGTCATTTTCCCTGAGGAAAGCAGAATCTAAAGCCGCCTGTACACCTTCATAGGGCTTAAAGCTGAATTCGACATTAGTATTATACCTGTCATATATCTCAGATGTAATTCCCACATTCCGAAAATATTTATTCTTGATTTTATATTTTATGTCAAGAAGCTTCGCAGTTACAAGCACACCGTCGTAACTTGATGCAATATTAGCGGATGTATCTGATTTGTATGGTTCAAAAACCAGTACATATGTATAAAACCCGATTTCTTTTACCGATGAAAATTTCTCTCCTTTTATGGCTCGCTGCAGCTCAAGAACATCAGGGTTTAATTGTCTTCCAAGGAACAAAAATAATTCGAGCCGCTTATTATACACTTCTACGTTATAATTATTAATGTTATCCACATCGAAAAGAGCATCGTAAGCTTTTTTAGTGTTCTGGGCTACAAGCGCTGATTGAAATTTTTTATCTTTAAGGAGGTCGGAAGAAAATTGTGAAGTTTGTTTCTGGTAATTATCAAATATTCTGACGGCATCTTCTTCAATAACCCGGCTTTTCTCTGCAGAAATATTATCCCAGTTGGTTTCTATAGCGTTCTCAAAATATGTACCGGTAAGAAAGGTTATGAGAATGCACAGAACTATTACAAGAGCTATTACACCGAGCGCCTTGAAGCGCCATATAATTTTAGGCGAAAATGTTTTCAGCATTTAAAAATGTGCTTAATTGATAATAATCTGGTCAATTAACCACAAGTCATTCAAATATTTAAGCGAAACTGATAAATCATAGCTATTTATGTAGCCGTTCCTGCTGTATTTATATTTTCCCGAAGCGAATGCATAGTTTTCAGAACGGCTTGACATTCGCCATTTAAATGAAGAAACAGGATTATTGGAGAAAAAATTCTCCAATATAAACTTTGTCTGGTCAGGACTATAGTATCCTTTCTCATCATCAAGAATGTTCAGGTACACTTCTGTTCCGAAATAAGGGATAACTTCATACACATTAGAATAATTAATTCCATCTCCTATGTTTGTAAAAACTTTTTTGCATTGAGCAAATTTTTGTTTTTTTGCCTCGGTCTTATATTTTTTGTCTTTCCACCAGTTATCCTGGGCATAAGAAGTCTCAACAAAAAATATTAACGAAACCCAGAATATCAAAAAGTAAATACCTGATTTAAAAAATCTCAACTGTTTTCTAATTTAATTAGTGCTTAGGGTTAAAAATAATCAAAAAAATTCACAATATCATTACTTTTTTAAAACTTCGGGACTTATTAAAAAATATCCGCTTAAATTTTAAAAAAAAACAAATACTCACCAGAATGTCCCGCCTCCCACACCTTGGTTTTGCGTTGCTTATAAAATTTAAAAGTGGTATCTTAAAAATTAATTTATTCTGCGAAAACCAAAACGTAGGGATTTTTCAATAAAAACGTAAATATTGGTCAAAATTCGAAAGGTAGACAATGAAACCGATAAGATGCGGTTCATTAAGTTACCCTGGCAAATATACAAAGGAAATAAGTTTTGGGTTCCGCCTCTAATATTCGACGTAAGAAATAATCTGAACTCCAGGAAGAACCCGTTCTTCAATCATGGCGAAATAGATTTATTTCTCGCCGAAGATGATGGCAAATTAGTAGGGCGCATTGCAGCAATAAGAAACGATAACCACAACAATTTCCACGGAGATAAGGCCGGTTTTTTTGGTTTTTTTGAAACCATTAATGACCGGGCTGTATCCGATTTACTGCTTGATACCGCGTGTGAGTGGTGTAAAAACAAAGGTTTTGACACAATTATCGGCCCTGTTAATCCATCTACTAATGATGAGTGCGGACTCTTAATAGACGGCTTCAATTTGGAGCCTGTTATACTCACGCCTTATAATTATGAGTATTACGGGAAGTTCATTGATGACTTCGGATTTGAAAAAGCTATGGATATGTATGCTTATTACATTCCTGCTTCGGTGATAAAAGATGAAAAGATAATGGCAAAGCTTGAAAGAATGGCCCGTCTGATTAAGACAAAGGAAAATATTGTTACACGGAAGCTGAATATGAAAGACCTCGACAACGAAGTAAAGAAGCTCGAAGCAATCTATAACGATGCATGGGAAAAGAACTGGGGATTTGTTCCTTTAACAACTGAAGAATTCGAATTTTTCAAAGCTAATTTGAAAGCTTTAGTTGACCCCGATATAGTATTCTTTGCTGAGGTTGACGGTGAAGCAGCCGGTTTTTCTCTTGCTTTACCTGATTATAATCAAATTTTCAAGAAAATGAACGGTAGGTTATTCCCTTTTGGTGTTATTAAACTTCTAGCTGGGAAAAAGAAAATAGATTCATGCAGGGTATGGAGTATGGGCGTAAAATATAAATATCAGAAGCGCGGAATAGATTCAGTTTTCTACCTTGAAACAATTAGGGCAGGCAACCGCAAAGGATACAAAGGCGGAGAAATATCATGGGTGCTTGAAAATAACGCCCCCATGAGACAAACAGCCGAAAAGCTTGGAGCGTACATATATAAAACATATAGAATTTACAGTAAAACTCTTAAATAATTAAGGAGCTTAACCTATGGCAATAAAAGAAGTAGATAAAATATGGATGAACGGCAAATTTATAGATTGGGCTGATGCCAAAGTGCATGTTCTATCGCATGTAATACATTACGGCTCTTCATTTTTTGAGGGTATACGATGTTATGCTACCAAAAGAGGCTCGGCAATATTCCGGCTCGATGAACATATAAAAAGACTTATAAATTCAGGCAAAATATTCCGTGCAGAAATTCCTTATTCATATGAGGAAATTCAGGAAGGAATTATTGAAACTATCAAAATAAATAATCTGGACGCCTGCTATGTAAGACCGATTGCTTACAGGGGTTATGACGATATCGGTGTAAATCCTTTGAACAACCCTGTTGATTTGACAATTGCTGCTTATGAATGGGGTTCTTACCTCGGTAAGGGCGCTGCAGATAACGGAATTGATGTATGTGTTTCTTCATGGAGAAGAAGCGCTCCCAACAGCATGCCGACAATGTCAAAAATCGGCGGCGCTTATATGAACAGCCAGCTCATAAAAATGGAAGCAATTGTTAACGGTTATTCAGAGGGCATTGCATTAGATTCTAACGGTTTTGTAAGCGAAGGCAGCGGGGAAAATATATTTCTTGTATACGAAGGAATACTTTTTACTCCTCAAATAAGCAATGCAATACTTCCGGGTGTAACAAGAAAATCTATTATCCATATTGCCAAAGAGTTAGGCTATGAGGTTAAGGAAACCAATATCATGAGGGAAATGTTATACATAGCCGATGAGATATTCTTCTCAGGAACAGCCGCTGAAATTACACCAATCAGGTCGGTCGATAAATCCATTATAGGAAAAGGCTCAAAAGGCAAAGTTACAGCACAATTACAGGAAGCATTTTTTGATATTGTTTCAAATGCGAACGATAAATTCGGCTGGCTGACATTTATTAATAACGGTCAGAAAATATACCCTCTTTCATCTTCCATGAAAGTAGGAAAAAAATAAAAGTTTTAATTTTTCCGTAATAACCGGGTTTTCCGGTTTAACGGAAAATAGTTCTTTGACAAGAGTATGGGTCCGACAAAACCCATTAAAAAAAAGAAAACGCTCAGTTTATTGTTTTTTATTGAATGAGCATTTTTAATTAAGCTGTCCAATTGAGAAAGGAAATAACACGTCAACTTCATCAGGACAGGATTTAATAACTAAAAAAGGAGTTAATTTGTCTAAAACAAAACTCGTGTCGTTTTTCTTTTTTTTAGCTGTGCAACTAGTGCTTACTGCCAATATCTCGAATATCGCATTTTCGGAAGACGATCCTGCCGCATCAAGCTTTGTCGAAACCGGTGAGGCTTCGTGGTATGGCCCGGGATTTCATGGGAGAAAAACCGCAAGTGGTGAACGATTCGACACCCATGATTTTACCGCTGCTCACAAAACCTTACCATTTGGTACCCTTCTTAAGGTGACAAACCTTGAGAACAATCGTTCTACGATAGTGCGTATTAATGATAGAGGCCCCTACGTGAGAGGCAGAATTATTGACCTTTCACAGGCCGCTAAAAATGATTTAGGGATGGGCGGAACAGCACCAGTTAGAATTGAGCAAATTACGGAAGAAGAAGCAGAGATGATTAGGAATGGAATAGACCCTGATGAAAGAATCGATATTTCCAAAATAGATACGTCGGAGTACAAAACGACTGACCTTTTGGATCAAAAAGTCGGTGCCGAATCAAAAGTCTTCTTAGAGTTCAACTCGGAAGACGGAACAGCGCAGGATTTTGAACTCAACAAGAACCTCAAATCAAGCGGTAACCTTGTAATCAAAATCATAACGCCTAAAACCGATGATGAGGAAAATAACACTGACCTTTACCAGAGAATCGATAATATAGATTCACTAGTAATGTTCTACGACCTTGCGAATCGTCAAACAGTCGTAAAAGGTTATTCGATAGAAGTAGGAACATTCACCGATAAATCACTGGCTGACAGGAGAATCGGCAGACTTGAAGGTGACGGTTTCAACAATATTTACCTCGAGGAAATTACAACAGACCCGAAAGGTAAAAATAAAGCTTCTACGTATAAAGTTCTCATTGGAATTTATGATGCGAAGAAATATACAAAGTACGACTTCAATAAGCTCAAAAAATTGAAATACGAACCGATAGTTATAAAAATAGCAGATTAACTATTCACTAGTTGTTCACAGTTATAATTAACCCCGTTAAGAAATTAACGGGGCTTTTTTTTAAATTCAGATGGAGTAACCGGAGCTTACCAAAGCATTTTCAACAATGGCTTTTAGGTGTGAATCTTCGAATGGTTTAATTAAATAACCGAATGATTTAAAGTCTTTAGCTCTTTCTTTGGTATTATTATCTTCAAAAGCAGTCAGAAATATAACCGGTATATGCATATCGTTAACAATAATCTTCGCTGCCTCTATTCCGTCCATTCTGCCTTTTAGAACCACATCCATCAAGACAAGGTCAGCCTTATGTTCATTGAGCTTATTAAGCGCTTTTTCTCCTGAATCGGATACAAATACTACATTATAACCGAAACTTTGAAGGCTTTTCCTTATATCCATAGCTACAATGCCTTCATCTTCTACTATAGCAATATTAATTTTATCCAATTCAGCCTGTTTTATTTATCAAATTTAAGAACGTTTATTAAAATTTCAAATTCAATTTATATCTGTATTAAAAGATATATAAGCAGCGCAGACATTATAACAATATTCAGCAGTTCTGATTTAATATTTATTTTTACCATAATTTAGAAATTCTTTAGAATATATGACTTTTGTTCGATGCCGAAATAAATACTCACTCCGCCGTAAAATGAACCCCATGCAAATTGTTTCCAGCCCGAATACGGTATTCTTGGTGATACTCTTTTATCATTCAGATAAATCTCATTGGGGTTATCTGATGTTTTCGAATCTTTAAACCATAGGTTTGCATGAGTAAACTTAAATCCTGCATTTAAACCAAACCGGTCGTTCAGCAAATATTCAAAACCCGAAAATAACTGAATACCCATCCTGAAAGCAGGTAATATATTAATTTCCTGACTTGTGTTATTAACATTTAAATTCGCGCTTCCGCTTATCACACTTGCCAATATGCCGAGTCCAACCAGGGTCTTTATTTTATGATTTGGTGTAAAATTATTTTCAATTCCAACTCCCCCAGAGATAACTGAATATCTTACATAGGTCGGAACTTGCTGGCTATTGACAAGTTTATCAAACTTGCTTGAGAAATATGAATACCCGCCTGATACATCAAGCCTAATATTACCTTTTTCATGCAATGGAATCTTGGCTACAAAATCACCGCCTATACCATGTCTAACACCAAAGTTTTCACCGCTCGTAAATTCTTCAGCGCTGAAGTCACCGTTATCATTTGAAGATAACTCAAATATTCCGTAATTATAAAAGCCGCTGAACTCGAGTGTAAGTTTGGGTGCAGTGCGCACCATCATTCTAACATATGTTTCTTTGTTCTTCCCCCTGAAACATCTTGTTCCAACAGCATCAGAGCCTTTCTCACCCATTTCCTGTGAAAAAGAAGATACAGCAAACATTCCCAAAAGTGAAATTGTAAATAATATTTTTACTAAGTACTTCATATTTGCTAATGAAAAATTTAATTTCATCCTCCTTGTCTATAATATGTCAAAAAATATGCCAAATCTTGCAATTATTAATATAAATTCTTTATTTCGTTTTGATATGTAAGTCTGCTAAAATTAACATTTTTTAGTTTTCTATAACGAGTATTTAAAAATGAAGTCATGTTACTTCCTTTTATATCTATTAAAATGTCCCATTTGGGGCATATGTAATCCTAATCTGACACAGTTTTTATTAGTATTGACTCAGTACATAACCATATTTCTCATTGAAACGAAAGTTAAAAATGAGTATTTTAGAACAGAATTTAAATATTTTCATGCGGTGGTAATTCAGTGGTAGAATGCCAGCTTCCCAAGCTGGACGTCGCGGGTTCGAATCCCGTCCGCCGCTCAACATATTAGTCATGTTTCCAATCGGTGAAAATGGCAGAACTATTTGCACATAATGCTTAACATTAAGATATTTTCCTTCAGTTATAAAAAATCCGGTATCCCGCACGACCCAACCCCAAACGGAGGAGGATTTGTTTTCGATTGCCGGTTTATTTATAACCCCGGCAGAAAAGATGAATTCAAACAACTTACAGGAAAAGATAAAAGTGTTATTGAATTTCTTAACGGCAATCCTGAAATGCAAAATTTTATAAAACTCACTTCCGAAATTGTTGAATCCGCAATTGATAATTACATTTCGAGGGAATTCACAGACCTTATGGTTTGCTTTGGCTGCACCGGGGGACAGCACCGTTCTGTTTATGCTGCAGAAAAAATGGCTGCGGAACTTAAGAAAACCTACGGTAAAAGCACGGCTATTGAAATTCATCACAACGATTTACCCGCCTGTTAACAAATAATTTCTTGCGCAAGATACCCGATAACCAATCTCCAATTGAAACCGTAGAGAAACGAACGTTTATTCTTCATATTATTTCTCAGGTTTTTAACGGCATGGCGCTGGGTATCGTTCTGCTTCAGGATGTTATATTGAAAAAATCCCTGGGCGGAACAGACGGTCAAATTCTCCTCCTTTCTTTTTTGGTAAGCACCGCTTTTCTTGTTTCAATTTACGGCGCAGAAATAATAAACCGTTCAAAAAGCCGTTCCCGGATGATTATACGGCTTGGACTAATAAGCAAAATTTCTTTAATTCTCATTCCCCTGCTTAACAATCCTGTTTTTTTTATACTGTGCATTGCGGTTTCAGCTTACATCGATTCAATGCTTCTCTCATCGTGGAACATCGTCTACAAACATAATTACCGGGAAGAGAAAAGAAGCAAGCTGTTTTCGTACGCTTCGACTGTTCAAACTGCTATGATTCTTATTACGTCCATCATATTTGGATATTTCATGGACTTAAACGAAAATCTATACAAGCTCTTTTTCCCTGCTGCAGGAGTTCTCGGGATTTTAACATATTATAACCTTGCAAAGATGATTTCACTCAGCATGGATGATTACAAAACCCCTGAAGTAAATGCTTCCAAAACTTACTCGGTAAAATTGGTAAAAGACATTTTAGTTTTGCCAATGAGAAATATCACAAGAATATTTAACACTGATAAGAACTTTATGCGCTTTGAAGCATATTTTTTTCTCTACGGAATGGCATTCATGGTAATCTCCCCTGCCCTGCCGATTTACCTGGTTGATTATATAAAAATGGATTATTCCCAGATATCGCTGGCAAGAGGTTTTATTTTCAACACTGCTATAATTCTGTTCACTCCGCTGATGGGAAGACATCACGGCCACGGCAACCCTACCAGGTTCTGCGGATTTGTTTTCCTGATACTGGTTTTTTACCCGCTTCTTCTTCTTGCAGCCAATTATACATCGATTCCCGGATTAGGTTTAGACGGTATCGGAATTGTTTATATTGCAGGCTTTGTATTCGGAATCGGAATGAGCGGCATTACAATTGCCTGGGCATTAAGCTCAATTTTCTACGCTCCAAAATACCAGGAATCCAACTACCAGGCTGTGCACATAACGCTTACAGGAATCCGCGGCTTATTCAGTCCCGCGCTGGGATTTGCCGTGATGAAGATTTTTTCCATTGAATACACTTTCATACTTTCGGCTCTCCTGTTTTTTTCGGGAGGGATATTAATGCTGAACGAAAACCGGAAGAACAAAAAGAATTCACTCCAAAACAGCCGGGTAATTCCCGCAGAAGCCGAAGCCTGATTACCCTCTCCCCGAAAATTCAAACAGATAAAAAACGTCCCGGAGCCGTAACCCCGGAACGCTTGGAGATGGAGTATGGAGGTTTGGATAAACTTATTCAGTTCAATGTATCATGCCGGATTAGCTTTCAGTTTATGTATCATGCAGGTTCGGGTTTCAATTCAATGTATCATGCTGAATCAGCTCCCATTTCAAATCGGTATGGTTAAATGAAAGCTCGCAAATCATTTCCTTGTCCTTGCAGATTGCTATAAAGTGCGTTCTGAATCCTGTCCCGTCGGGTATTTTCCATTTGTTGGTCACCTCATCGATTTTGTAAGTAACATTATTCCATTTAAACTTGAGTAAGGTAATTTCAAGGTTATGGAAATGGGCAATCACTTCAACGGGCTCAAAAGCCTTTTTTTGTTCGTAATACATAACAGCTCCCCTTAATATTACTATACAAATATATAATATTATATCTGAAAATGCAATAGGGTTACGAAAAATCACGATTTGAGTTAGAGAACGATTAGCCAAATTCGCCGGATTCATTCAAATTGGTCAGATTCATTCAAAGTGGTCAGAAGTAAAAGCACGGAAGCAGGATGACCATTTTTTAGGGGGTATACCCATAACTTCAAGTTATGTTAAGTTATCAAACTGCCCTTAAATCGCAATATTTTTCAAAACAAGTTATCAAAGTGCCCTTTATTTGCGGTTTTTGAAATAAGAAAATGCCGGCAAAATAAAATTGTGGTAGGAGAAATCAACAACTTAGCAATTTTTATGATTAAAATATTTTATGACAAAGAACGAATCGAGTGTGTTGAGTGAATCGAGTGTGTTGAGTGAATCGAGTGTGTTGAGTGTATCGAGTGTAAAGAAAAAACCACTCGATGCACTCCGCACCCTATACACTTCGCACTCTAAGATAAATCTAAAACGGAAATTTGCGTTTGTCAATAGGCTGGAAAAATAAATTTCGTAACATATTGATATATCAGTATAAATATTTATAGTATAAGCCCAAATTATATATCGGGACATCCCGAAACACCATGCGCCCCGGCTTCAGCTCGCGGTAAGAGTAAATATGACTTTATGTTGTTGCCGGCGGAAATCTGCATAATCCAGGCAGACACCAACAACGGACAACCCTGCATAATTTTCTTCGTGCCTTTGAGTCTTGGTGGCTATAAAATACGCAGTCTAAGGTTGCGGCTGCATCAGAATTTTGCATTTTTAGCATTGAATTGTCATTTGACATTATCTAACGTGCTGATTGGATTCCCGCATTCGCGCCTGCCTGCTGCAGGCAGGGGAATGACAAAAAACCCTCTTGATTACTATAATGTTTTATAGTATATTAATGCCCATGAAAGAACTAACTCCCATACAGAAAAAGGTTTTCGAGTTTATCGAAAACTTCTTAAACCAAAACGGGTTTCCGCCGACTTATGCCGAAGTATCCAATAAATTCGGATTCCAGGTAGGCATGGTCCAGCAGGTAATCAGAGCACTGCTGAAAAAAGGTAAAATCGAAAAAGACCCGTTCCTCGCAAGAGGTATACGCCTCGTTAAAGCGGCGGGCTCTAAGCTTAATTCAGTGACTATCCCCTTATACGGCAATGTTGCTGCAGGCGAGCCCATATTCGCTTCGGATAACGTGCAGGGTTACATGTCACTTGACCTGACCAGAAAAATCCATGCTGAAAACCTGTTTGCCCTCAGAATTAAAGGCGAGAGCATGATTGACGCAGGGATTCTTGAGGACGATATGGTTATTGTCAAGAAACAGCATGATGCCGAAGACGGTGATATCATTGTTGCGTTAATCGATGATGAGGCAACCGTTAAGACGCTCAGGAAAAAGAGAAATAAAGCTTACCTTGAACCGGCGAACCGGAGATATAAACCGATTACCAAGCCGTTCAAGATGCTGGGAAAAGTTATCGAAGTAAGAAGACGGTTCTCATAAATTACTTAACCCGATTCTTATAATTCTTTCCCCGTATTTTTCTTTAAGGTAATCCATTTCTTTGAATGGAAACCTTAAGTATTTCCTGAACAGGTCAAGGTTTATTCCCATATCCTGGCGGAGGTCAAAAACTGTTACCCCGAACATTCTTGCTTTACGGTCAAGGCAGGGTTCGGGGAGTTTCTTATACAGGTACATAGCCGTAAAAAACAGCTCACGCTCGTCATTCGTGTAATGGTTTAATCGGATTTTCTCCGAAACAAATCCTAAATCGTCATATCTTATTGTTAATATAAAATACCGGGTAACCAAATCTTTAAATCTCAGCTTGCGTGATATATATTCGACCATGCGTTTTATTTCTTTCTCTACCTCAAGCGGGTCGTAAATAGGGTCGGTTAATGTATGGTGATGGTTAAATGATTTTTCCTGCCTCGCTTTGGCGTTTGAAACCATGCTTGTATCTTCGCCTCTTGCCAGCTTTCTTAATATTACGCCGTTAATGCCGAACTCCTTATGCACGCTGATAATACTGCTGTTTGCAAGGTCGCCTATTGTGAAAATCCCCATGAGGTTAAGCCTCGGTTCAATTCTTCTGCCCACACCCCAGATTTTAGAAACGGGAAGCCTGTACACATCCTCCCGGTTTTCTTCCCAAAGGACAGTCAGCCCGTCCGGTTTTTTGAACTTGGAGGCCATCTTTGCATAAGTTTTATTAAATGATAAGCCGAGCGATACGGTGAGGTGTTCAAGCTCTCTAATGATTTTTTTAATCTTAAGTGCAAATTTTACCGCCTGAAGATAATCTCTTACAACAGGGGTAATATCAAAAAAACATTCATCTACGGAGTATTGTTCAATACAGTCTTCCGGCAGGTAGTTTTTAAATTCCCGCAGGATATTCTGCATAATGGTTTCGTATTTCTGCCCGTAACACGGCACTGAAATAAGTTCAGGGCAGTGCTGGAGCGCTTCAAACACGGACATGCCTGTTTTAACGCCGCGGAGCCGGGCTTCATAAGAGGCAGTCATTACAATCCCCTTAACTCCCCCGTTCCCGCCCACGGAAATGGCTTTATTTCTCAGCTTGGGGTTATCCCGCTGTTCAACCTGCGCAAAGAACGCGTCGAAATCAAGATGGATAAAATATCTCTGCCCTGAAACAGCATCCCTGTGCCCTACATCTTTATGATGCGGGAAACCGTAGAGCGGAAGCAGGCGCACGCGCTTGAATATCTTTTTATCGCCCCTGTTAAAGAATGATGAGCTTATTTTTTCCATTCTGATATAAATATATATAGTATTTTTTAAAAAAGAAAGGGCCATGGCCGGCAAAAAACACATCTGCTTTAAAACCCCATTTATTTTGTCACCCTGAACCTGATTCAGGGTCTCATTTAGAGAGGCCGAAACAAGTCCAGCATGACAAATTGCCCCAAAAGACCAATAAATTTTTATCTTAAAATGACTTGAGAAAAACCAAAAAAAACGCTTTATTTGTTAATTCCTATAGACATAGTTATACCAATAGCTATGTCTATAAGTTTTTAATTTTCAGGGTGGTTAGCTCAGCTGGTTCAGAGCACCTGCCTTACAAGCAGGGGGTCACTGGTTCGAATCCAGTACTACCCACGATTTTGTTCTGTGGGTTATTCAAAGGAAAACAGGGCATCCCTGCCTGCAGCAGGCAGGCCGACAGTCGGGACGGTCATGTTTCGAATCCGGTACTACCCACGATTTTGTTCATTAGGGAAATTTTAATTAGAATCAGACCCATACCTCGATAAATAGTGCGAAACACTAAAATACTCTTCCTGATATCGGTTATCCTCATTTTCGGAGTTAATCTAATTAAAGATAGCATTAACCCCTATTACTACCAGATTGTTATTTACGCAGGTATAAACATTATTCTCGCTTCAAGCCTTAATCTTATTAACGGCTTTGCAGGCCAATTCTCATTAGGGCATGCCGGTTTCATGGCTATAGGCGCGTACCTTTCGGCGGCAATCAGCACTTATTTTGCTCCGTTTTTAATATCAATATTAGGAGATAGTATAATTGGTCATGCAGTCTGGTTTATTTTAGTTCTGTTCATCGGAGGATTAGGAGCATCGGTTGTAGGCTTAATAGTTGGTGTTCCGTCTTTGCGGCTGCGGGGTGATTATCTTGCAATTGTTACACTTGGTTTCGGTGAAATTATCCGTGTAATAATTCAGAATCTCAATATAATCGGAGCATCGCAGGGATTCAGAGGTGTTTATGTTTACAGCAATGGAGTAAGAAGCCTCGAAATGGTAAATGAACTTGGTGATATGCCTTTCCATTTTTACACAATACCAAAATACACAGATTTCTTCTGGACTTTCCTGGTAGTAGCAATAATTATTTTCGGCATAACAAATTTAATGCGTTCAACATACGGCAGAGGCTTTGTAGCAGTAAAAGATGATGAAATTGCTGCCGAAGCAATGGGGATAAATACAACAAAGTTTAAAGTTACAGCATTTGTTCTCGGCGCATTTTTTGCAGGCGTTGCAGGCGGATTGTACAGTCATTTTATCCAGTATATTAATCCGGAAGATTTCAATTTCCTTCGTTCAATAGAAATTGTTGCAATGGTTATACTTGGCGGCATGGGAAGCACATTAGGTGTGCTGCTGGCGGCAATCATTCTTACAATATTGCCTGAACTGCTGAGAGATGTCCAGCAATACAGGATGATTGTATACTCGCTTTTACTTGTTATTATGATGCTTGTAAGACCACAGGGACTCTTCGGTGTGAGGCTGGGGAAAAAGAAAAATAAGGAAAAACCGCTTTTAAAATAAATTTGGAAATTCTTAACCTAAATAATTGCACAATCAGGTTCGGCGGCTTAACTGCTGTTGACAGCTTAACAACATTCGTAGCAGATAATGAACTGGTTGGCATGATAGGTCCCAACGGCGCAGGTAAAACAACCGTATTCAATATCGTGACAGGTGTTTATGACCCAACTGAGGGGGATATACTCTTTAACGGAGAAAGCCTCGTAAAATATAAACCGTACCAGGTAACACAAAAAGGAATTGCAAGAACTTTCCAGAATATTCGTTTATGCCAGAGCCTTTCAGTAAAGGATAATGTAAGGGTTTCATATAACAATTACTGCAAATCAAAGCTGTTCAGGTCAATAATTCAGGGGAAAAGCTATAAAAAAGAAGAAAAATTGATTGATGATGAAATAAATGAATTGCTGAATATGTTTGATTTATATGAATATGCCGATGAATATGCCAAAAGCCTTCCCTATGGTGAACAGAGAAAGCTTGAAATTGTAAGAGCACTTGCAACCAAGCCAAAGCTGCTGCTGCTTGATGAACCGGCTGCAGGTACAAATCCTACTGAAAAAAGAGCCTTGATGGATTTGATAAAAAGCGTAAGAGAAAAATTTAATATTTCGATACTTCTCGTTGAACATGATATGAGTGTTGTTATGGGAATTTGCGAAAGAATTTTTGTTTTAGATTACGGCAAAAAGATAGCAGAAGGAAAACCGGAAGAAATTCAGAAAGACCCGCGCGTTATTGAAGCATATTTAGGAGAAGAAGTAAAGAAGCATGCTTAAAATTGAAAATCTGATTGTAAACTATGGAGCTATTAATGCGATTAAGGGTATTTCCCTCTCTGTACCCGATAAGTCAATAGTAACATTGATTGGCGCAAACGGAGCCGGTAAAACAACTACACTCAGAACAATTTCGAGCGTAGTTAAGTCTTCCGGCGGGAAAATATTTTACGAAGATACAGATATTACCAATTTACCGCCGTATAAAATTGTAAAACTAGGAATTTGCCAGGTACCCGAAGGCAGGTTAATATTTTCAAACCTGACGGTTAAGGAAAATCTTGATATGGGCGCTTATCTCAGAACAGATAAGCAAAATTTTAAGAATGACTTTGATTTTATTTTTACAATATTCCCCCGTCTGCAGGAAAGAATGAAACAGCCCGGAGGAACTTTATCGGGCGGCGAACAGCAAATGCTTGCAATATCCAGAGCGCTGATGTCAAAGCCAAAGCTGCTGTTAATGGACGAGCCATCGCTTGGAATAGCGCCGATTCTTGTAAAAACAATATTTGAAAAAATTATTGAAATAAATAAAACACTTGGTGTGACTATTTTACTTGTGGAGCAAAATGCGCATTTAGCGCTCTCCATTGCAAATTACGGGTATGTACTCGAAACAGGCAACATTATCATTGAGGGAGAAGCTAAAGAGCTTGCAGCAAACCCGCAGGTAAGAAAGGCATATCTCGGCGAGTCTTAAATTAATATAAAACTTAAAACAGAATGACAATGCAATTAGCAGACAGAGCACACAGATTGGGAACCGAAACCGCATTCGAAGTGCTCGCCAAGGCGAGAACGCTTGAAGCGGAAGGCAAGTCCATTATCCATTTGCAGATTGGTGAACCTGATTTTACAACACCGAAAAATATTTGCGATGCTGCAATAAGGTCAATCCAGCATGGCGATACTCATTATACTCCCTCAGCCGGCTTGATGGAATTAAGACAGGCAATAGCCGATTACATTAATAAAACCAGAGGTGTTGAATACACAGCAGAAAACGTTGTAGTGACGCCCGGCGCCAAACCGATTATGTTTTTCGTAATACTTGCCTTAATAGGTAAGGGTGACGAGGTAATTTACCCTAACCCCGGATTCCCAATTTACGAATCGATGATAAATTTTGTCGGAGGTACGCCGGTACCGCTTCATATTAAAGAAGAAAACGATTTTAAAGTTGATGCTAAAGATTTTGAAAAACTGGTTACTAACAGAACAAAACTGGTTATTATTAACTCCCCCGGAAACCCGACAGGCAAAACTATTCCGAGAAGCGAAATTGAATCGATTGCTCAGATACTGAAAGATAAGGATACATATATTCTGACTGATGAAATATATTCCAGGATAGTTTATGACGGCGCAGAACCTTTTTCAATCAGTAAACTGGATGGTTTCAAAGACAGGGCAATTATACTCGACGGGTTTTCAAAAACTTATGCAATGACCGGCTGGAGAGCCGGGTATGGTGTCATGAATACAGAGCTTGTACCTATAATTGCCAAACTGATGACCAACAGCAATTCTTGCACAAATGCTTTTGTTCAGAAAGGCTGTATAG
This sequence comes from Ignavibacteriota bacterium, assembly GCA_963742955.1. Taxonomy (GTDB): domain Bacteria; phylum Bacteroidota; class Ignavibacteria; order Tepidaquicellales; family OLB5; genus CAVUOA01. Next base: position 516,565 of record CAVUOA010000009.1, read on the forward strand.
AAGCGCTTACAGGACCGCAGGACGAAGTTGATAAAATGGTTGCTAAGTTCAAAGAAAGAAGAGATGTTATGGTTGAAGGGTTAAACTCAATTAAAGGATTTAAGTGCCTGAAGCCCGACGGCGCGTTTTACGCATTCCCGAACATAACCGGAACCGGATATTCATCAAAGGACCTTGCTGATAAGCTGCTTTACGAAGCCGGTGTTGCTACACTTGCGGGCACTTCATTCGGTAAATTCGGCGAGGGATACCTAAGGTTTTCTTATGCTAATTCTATAGAAAACATACAAAAAGCCATAGCAAAAATTAAGGGTATTCTGGAATAAATAGATTTTACGCATATTCGGTATTATATTTATTTAACCTAAAATTAAAAGAATATGCTTAAGTGTCGCCTTAACATGGGAATGATAATAATTTTAATGATTATTGTTCCCTTTGCTTTTACATTTGCTTCAACCGGCAAAGACAACAATCTATCAAATGCACCATATTCTGTTACACTCAAACTGGTACAGGAAGCCACACTTCCCGGAAATCCTACAGATATTTATATAAAAGACGATTATGCTTATATTCTGTGCCCGTCTATTGCTGTAATTAATGTTACCGACCCAAATTCAATTTCAAAACCTGCCGTTTATAACGATTTAACAACGGGCGCAAATTCGATTGCTTTTAACGGCTCCTACGCTTATATAGCACAGGATGACGGGATTATTAAAATTGTAGATTTCCGCGATAAAGAAAAGCCTTTTGTAAAAGGTACAATCGATACGTTCGGCAAAATTTCGAAATTGTTCGTCTATAACGGTTTTTTGTATTTCATCAGAAAAGATTTTGGGCTCTCAGTTTATGATGTATCAATTCCCGATATCCCGATTTCCAGGGGAACGCAGGTTGTGCTGGGAGAAGCTAACAGCTTATTTGTTAAGAATAATTATGCCTACATCACGTCAGTAAATGCAAACCTTACAATTATCGATATATCGGATATATCAAAGCTTCCTATTGTAGGAACATACAACTCAGGAATAAATTTCTATGATGTATACGTAAATGAAAATTATGCTTACGTTCCTCAGGGCTCAACCGGAGTGCAGGTGCTTAATGTATCTGAGCTTCCCTCCCCGACTCATATAACAAATATATTTTCGAGGAAATTCGCAAAGCAGGTTATCGTGAACGGGTATTATACATGGGTAAACGATGACAATTCTTTACAGGCTTTCTACAGCCGCGAGCCAAAAGACCAATTGTATGCCGGAAGCTTCAGCAACTATGACGGTACAATAAACAGGATTGCTGTGGAAGATAATAAATATGTTTACTTATGCACAAGCAACAGCAAGCTGAAGATTCTGCAGGTTTATTATAATTATTAAAGCACTAATAGAAAAGATTAATATCTCATTCCTGAAAGCAGGGATGAGATATTTTTTATACTCCCCCGTACATCTTTATTGTGTTTCCTCTGAATGCGCTCGCTGCATCTGAAAGCAGGAATAAAATTGTTTCGGCAATATCTTCGGGTTTTACCCAGTGGCTGAAGTCCGCTTTGGGCATCGATTCCCTGTTGGCTGGTGTATCTATTATGCTTGGAATAATAGCGTTTGCAGTGATATTATTTGCTTTAGTTTCTTCTGCAATAGTTTCAATAAGATTTACAACTGCTGATTTTGAAACCGAATATGCAAGCTTGCCGGGAGATATTTCTAATGCAGGCATTGCTCCCATTGCAACTATTCTGCCGAAATCTTTATTAAGCATAAGCTTCAGCACGTTTTTGCTGAAATAATACGTGGTTTTGAAATTCAGCTCAAACATTTTATTTATCAATTCAGTCTCCATATCAACAATATTTTTTTTTGGATGATATCCTCCTACTGTATTAACCAGGTAATCAATTCTCCCCTCACCTTTGAGTACATCGTTTATAAAATTATTTACCGATTCCTCGTTCATTGCATCACATTGAAGTCCGAAAATTCTTCTTAGCTTAAATTCTTTAACATTTTCTGCGGAAGAATTATCAAAAATGCTCCGGAAATTATCAATTGAATAAGCCGGAACATAAATTTTCATGTCCACTTCGGCAAAACGGTTGACAATAACCCTTCCTAGTGCGCCTGTTCCGCCTGTTACGACCGCAATTTTATCTTTAAACATTTCTTAATTTATTAATTTGCCAAACAAATTTTACCGAGAATTACATCTTTCCTAGAGCCTGTAACGGATTTCATGTTTGCAGGGTTTCCGGCAAGGCACTCATTAGCCAGAACTGCAAATAGTACTGCTTCTTTTGAATCGGCGGTAATTCCGTTAAGATTAAACTGTTTTATTTCAACATCATCAAAATATTTTCTGAGTAAATCCATAAGCAGCGGATTATTTGCTCCGCCGCCGCTGACGATTAATTCATTAATCCTGGTTTTGATAAAATTCACATAATTAAACCAAATTGTAAATGCAGTAAACTCAGTTACAGTTCTTACAATATCTGCTTTTGGAGTTCCTGTGGCTTTCTTTAATATTTGAACGATAAATTCTTTTCCGTAATGCTCTCTTCCCGTTGATTTCGGTGGTTTTTGCCTAAAGTAGGAATCAGCCAGCAGAAATTCAAATAATTTTAAATCAACCTTTCCTTTTTTGGCAATAGTTGAATTCCTGTCAAACGGTTTACCGAATAATTTCAGAACCACACCGTCAATCAGCATGTTTCCGGGTCCTGTATCAAAAGCAATTACATCATCCTTTGAAGCGTATTTAGGAATTACGGTGATATTGGCTATCCCGCCGATATTAAGCAATCCCCTGCTGATTTTTGAGCTTCTGAAAAGTATATAATCCAGATACGGCACTAACGGGGCGCCATCACCTTCTACAGCGCAATCAGCTATCCTAAAATCGCCTATTGTGGTAATACCTGTTAAATTTGCAATCACAGACGGGTCACCTATTTGCAGTGTTGATTTAATTTTATACCCTAAAAATTCTGTTTTTTCAGGTAAATGGTGGATTGTTTGCCCGTGAGAGCCTATTAAATCAATTTTGAATTTTGGGTTCCGCTGCTGAATCTTTTTAACAGCCCGTGCAAATAATTCACCTAAAATGACATTTAAACGGCAAATTTCAGCTAAGTTGGCTTCTTCAACAACTGAATTCTTCATTATAGATTCTCGGATATTCTGCGGTATCTTTAATGTAATAAAATCAATGACTCTGATTTTTGTATTCAATCCAGATGCATTGATTTTAATCAGTACAGCGTCTATACCATCAACAGATGTTCCTGAAAGCAGCCCTGCGATATTTCGGTTAGATTTATGTATAATACGGTTTAAAATCTTTGCCATAACTTACTTAAATTACTATAAGTTAAATAAAATTAACGGAAGAATAAATATACTATGGTCACTTACAAAATAAATATTATGGTATTTTGATTACAGAACCGGGTAAATACATTGAAACGTGCGAAAAATTGAGTTATATTACTTATTTATAACCAATTAAGCGTATGGAAATTAAGACAAACAACATAGACAGCTGCAAGCAGGAAGTAGAATTTGAGGTTTCTTACGAAGAATTAGCTCCTCATTTCGAAAAAGCATATAGTAAATATAAAAATAAGGTTAATGTACCGGGCTTCAGGAAAGGAAAAGTACCTGTTTCTATGCTGAAGAAGCTTTACAAAGACGTTATAGAACAGGGTTCGCTTGAAGATGTATCGAACAGTATTTTCAAGGATTATTTGAAGGATAAGGACGTTCACATATTGGGTGAGGGTTCTCTGATTGATATGGATTACGAACCCGGCATTTTGTTTAAATTTAAAGTCCAGTATGAAATAAAACCTGATTTCGAAATCAAGCAATATAAAGACCTTGAACTGACTAAAACCATATATCCCGTTAATGACCATATAATCGATGACGAAGTAAAATATCTCCGTTCAAAGAACTGCACTTATGAAGAAATTGATAAGATTGAAAATGATGAAACGGTTGTTACACTTGATGTCCAGAAGTTAGATGATACCGATTTTCCTATAATTGGTGAAGCGGAAAAAGGCGTTAAGTTTTATCTGAACGATGAACATCTTAACAAAGAATTGAAGAGTCAGATTGAGACTTTCAGGAAAGATGAAGAGAAAGTACTCTCAATAACTCCCAAAGAAGGTGAAAAACCGGAAAAGTACAGGGCAAAAGCTGTAAAACTTGAGAAAATAATACTACCTGAACTTAATAAAGAATTCTTTGATAAATTTTACAAAGGCGAAATAAGTGACGAGAAAGGCTTCAGAGAACACATTGCAAAAGACATGGAAAAAATTTACAGTGATATGTCTAACCAGGAGGTGCGCAACAATGTTGTAAATGAGCTTATTAAGATAAACGATATTCCTGTTCCCGATATATTAGTTGAAAACGTACTTGAATCTTTTATTGCTGATATTAAAAACCAAAGTCCGAAACGCGAGCTTCCGTCGGATTTCAATGAAGAAGAATACAAAAAAACCAGGCGTGTTGATGCAATTCTGCAGGTAAAATGGCTTCTTATAAGAGAGAAATTGATTGAAATGGAGAAGATTGAGGTAACAGATGCCGATTTACTCCCCTTAATTGAAACTGATGCAAAAAAATATAACTTGCCAGTTGACAAAATAAAATCTATTTATGAGAAGAACGAAGACGTTAAATTCAGAATTCTCGATAATAAGCTTTTAGATTTTCTGATTGAGAACTCAAAAATTAAAGAAGTTGTTATGGAACATGAGCATAATCACTAACTGAATAAGTTTTAATAATTAGAAAAGGAAAATAAATGGATTACTCACAATTAATTTCACTAAATAAAGGAATCATCTCGGGCGGACTGGATACGGTCGGCCAGCTGGTACCTATGGTTGTAGAACAGACATCCCGCGGTGAACGGGGCATGGATATATACTCCCGTCTGCTGAGGGAAAGAATTGTATTCCTCGGTTTCCCGGTAGATGACCATATTGCAAGTCTTGTTATCGCACAGCTATTATTCCTGGAATCTGAAGAACCGGATAAAGACATAATGTTATATGTCAATTCCCCCGGCGGAAGTGTCTCGGCAGGATTGGCTATTTACGATACAATGCAGTACGTTAAACCCAAAATTGCTACTATCTGCATAGGGATGGCCGCTTCAATGGCGGCTACGCTGCTTGCAGGCGGAGAAGCAGGTAAAAGAACTGCTCTCCCGCACGCAAAAATTATGATTCATCAGCCGCTTGGCGGAACCCAGGGCCAAACTACCGATATAGAGATTTACACAAAAGAAATGCTTAGAACCCGTGATACATTGTATAATATACTTGCACAGCACACAGGGAAATCTTACGAACAGGTTAAAAAAGATTCAGACAGAGATAATTTCATGGACCCCGAAGAAGCCAAGGAATACGGCATAATAGATAACATTCTAACTAAAAGAATAATCGAAAAGAAACCATAGCATATTAATTATGCTGTTCAGGTACGCGGTGACATTTATAAAAAAACCCTTCATGAAATTGAAGGGTTTTTTGTTTATATAACAAACTTATAAAATTATTTGTTTTCCATTTCTGGTTCCTGCTGTTTCGGTTCTGCCTGTTTTTCGGTATCATTTTGTTTTTCATCAGTCTCACTTTTGTTCTTATCAATATCTTTTCCGCTTTCTTTCTTTGACTTGATTGAATCTGTTTTCAAAGAATCTTTCGCTTTGCTTTTATCCAAACCCCTGGATGATTTAATGAATCCGTTCAATACACCGTCATTGACTTTGCTATCCTGAGTCCGCCCCTCGGTTTTCTTCATTTCCGGTAGATTCTCATTCTGATTTTTCTTAATATCACCTGTTTTTCTATCACTCTTCATTTCCTTCTCTTCATCAACCGGAGATTTCTTTTCAATCCTTTGTTCAATCTCAGGACCCGATAAAGTTTCCTTAGGCTGGATAGAAGGACTTTCTGTCCCAATATCGCTTTTTGGAACAACAGGCTCAATAGAACGCTCATCGGAACGTTCGTCATCCGGGGTTTTGGATAAATCCTGGCTTAACGGAGTAGATTTTTCCTGGTTTGCAGATAAATCTTTATCCTCCATCGAACCGGGTTTTGTAATTGTCAATTCCTGTTTCTGCTGTTCCTGTTGGTTTTGGGAAATTGTTGTCGTATCATTCTTAGGCATGTAGTTAATATATATAACAATTACAGCTATAAGAGCAATTGTTATACCTACTGCAGGAATAAAAGCAGGCCTGAAAATATTGAATATCCAGTTTTTCTCAACAGGTTTAGTAAGCCTCTGAATCGAAGGAGACATTTTTTCCGAATCAACATCTCTCAGCTTCCTGTAAAGCTTTTGCTCAAAATCATCTTTGGCTTTAACCTTAGGAAGAGATTTTAATGCCGAAATTGTATTTTTATATTTTTTTTCTTCTTCCGTCATTTTATTCCCTACTCCCTGTAAATATCTTTCAGCAATTTCTGAAGCTTCTCGCGTCCTCTGTTAATTCTCGATTTCACTGTGCCCATCGGCAAACCGGTCATATCACAAATTTCCTCATATGAGAAGTCTTCAACATCTCTCAGTATAACCAATTTTCTGTAATTCTCATGAATTGAATTCAGCGCTTTCTGAATATGCTCTTCCTGAAACTTAGAGTTTGCATCAACATCAGGCAAGTAAGTCTCATCTTTTATATCGAATTCCTTATCCTCATCTTCATAAGCAGTGCTTAGCGAAAAAACCTTATATTTCTGTTTCTTAATAACTTTTGTCTTTGCAAGATTAATCGCAATAGTGTAAATCCATGTTGAAAACTTAGCAATTTCTTTGTAAAGATGTTTTGATACATAAAGCTTTACCAATGTATCCTGCACAATATCTTCACAGTCATCGTAATTGCCCACATAACGGTACACAAAGTTAACCAGCCTGTCTTTATACCTCTTTACAAGCTCATTATAGGCATTGTTCTCACCGTTTTGAAAGCTTAATATAAGCTCTTCATCGGTTAACTTTTCTATTTCGACCCCTGTTCTTAAGGGCATTACAGACATTTATTTAACTTAGAAAATAAGATTTTGTTCCGAAATTGCTAAATATTTGATAATTCTTCAACTAAGGATGTTAAAAGCACCTTTGAATCAAGCATGCTTGTTTTAAGTTTTTGGTCAGTATTTAATATTTTCTCAAAAATCACTGCAAAATCTTCCTCGTTTACTTCATTTTTATATCTTTTAACAAAATCTATTTTATCTCCCCATATTCTATACTTTGAATAGATTTCATTCATTCCTGCAGAATCAAATCCCCTGGTTTTTGCGGATAGTATATCCATGTAATAGCCGGTAATTAAGGTTAAAAGATAAATTTCATTTATTCCGCCTTTGTTAATCATATTATCAAGAATTTCCATGGATTTATGTGAGTTTTTGCTGATAATGGAAGACATGAGTTCGTTAGGTGAATAGGAAGTATCATAACCTATAAATTTGTAGATTATGTCTTTTGTGACTTTTTTTTCTCCGTTATCAGAAGTTTCCTCACAATAACCGGCAATTTTTGCCACTTCATTCTCAATTAGGTCAAACATCTTCGGAACAGATTCAATGAACAAATCTAATTCCGCATGACCGATTAAGCAGCCTTTGGATTCAAATACAGACTTTACCCATTTAAGATAACCATCTTCCGGCAAAAAAGCAAAATCGTAGAACTTATTCTCTTTATCTAATTTTTTATCAACAACGTAATCTTTATCGAATACAAGAAGCAGCGTAGTGTCTTTATCAGGGTTTTGAGTATAGTTGATTATGCCATCCAGCTTTTTACTGAATTTCTCGCATCTCTTAACAATAACAATTTTATTTGCAGAAAATAAAGATGAAAAATTGCTGCAAAGGTCAATTATTTCATCTGCAGAAGACTCATCCCCGTACTTAAGAAAAAAATTATCACGGTTATCTTTCGAACCTGAAATTTTTTCCCGAAGCAGTTCCCCTGCTTTGCTTAGAAAATAGTTATCGTATGCTGCTATAAAATAAACATTTTGCAGCTTGCCTGATTTAACTTCATCAGCAAAATCTGCATAAGTAAGATTTGACTTACTTCTTGCCAAAGACAGCTCGGTTTATGGTAACTTTTTCAATCGGGTTATCTCTTGCGTCACGCTTGACATTGGAAATTTTAATTGCAAGGTCTTCGCCTTCAGATTACTTTGCCAAATACCGTATATTCTCCGTCAAGATGCGAAGCATCTCCCGTAACAATATAGAACTGGCTTCCGCTTGATTCTTTCTTAGGATTTACCTGGTCCCCAAGACGCGCTGCTGCAACCGAGCCAAGTACATGCTTGCCCTTAATTTCTGCAGGGATAGTATAGCCCGGTCCTCCAACTCCGTCATTTGACCTGTCATTATCTTTGGTATTCGGGTCGCCTCCCTGAATCATAAATCCCGGTATAACCCTGTGGAAATATGTACCGTCATAAAAACCTTCCTTTACCAGCTTCTTGAAATTTGCTACGTGCTTGGGAGCATCTTTCGGATAAAGCTCAATTGTGATATCACCCATGCTGGTTTCAAGTATAACTACGTCCGATTCTTTTCCGCGGGCTGTATCTTCTTTGGTTTCCGTTGTTTCGGTTTTGGGTTTTGTAGTATCCATATTTTGAGTGTTGTTTGTTGTATTGGTAGTGTTTTGAATTTGCTGTGTCTTATTATCGTTTTTCTCATTATCCGAGGTCTCTGTTTTCTTTTCTCCGCATGAAACGAAGTATACTCCGGCAGCGAATACGATAATTAACGAAATGTACTTAATGTATCTAAGTTTGAACATATTTTATGTTCCTTTCTAATTTGAAATAATCTTTGTAAGTAATAATATAATTATTAATGCACCGAACAGTATTCTGTAAACTATAAATAACATTAGAGAATGTTTTTTCAGATATGCAAGTAAAAACCATATGGAAATGTATCCCACAATTCCGGAAACAACAGTAGCAATAACCAGGCTCTCAATTCTGCTGCCTGTTGAAAATAATGATGCTCTCTCACTGTAAAGCTCATACACACCGCTAATAAAAACTGCTGGTATACTTAACAAAAAAGAATACCTGGCTGCTGATTCTCTATCCATATGGCGGAAAAATCCGCCTGTAATAGTAGAGCCCGAACGTGACGTTCCGGGAATTAAGGCAAGCGCCTGGAAGAAACCGATTATAATTGAATCGGTCATACTAAGTTTTTCAATAGACACAGTCCTCTTAGTATATTTTTCTGCTGCAAAAATCACGAATGAGAAAATAATCATGTCAGCTGCCATAACATACATGCTCCGGAATTCATGCCTGATGAAATCTTTAAACAAATATCCGAAAATTAGTATTGGGATTGTACCTACACATACCATAAACAACAGCCTGGTATCCGGTTTAGACATATAGCTTTTTTCTTTTATGCTCGTAATAAAAGAAGTAAACATATTGTACAAGTCTTTCCAAAAATATATAATTATGGCTATCATTGTACCGATTTGTATAACTGCTGTATATGCCGCGCCTATATCATGCCAGCCAAAAAATGAAGGGATAATCCTCAGGTGAGCTGTGCTGCTGATAGGTAAAAACTCAGAAAGTCCCTGGATTATACCCAGAACTATTGCTTTTAGTATCTCTTCCACTTTAATTTAAATAAATTGTAAATCCTATTCTTAATCCTAATCCGAAACTACCTAAGTTAACATCTTCACCAGTCTGTGAGTTTTTAAGTGGATTATTATTGCTGTCTTTTAACGAGCCGATAGAACTTCCGGTAATAAAGCCGCCAATATAAGAACCAAGCCTTTTTGAAAGCTCAGCTTCAAAAATTGCCTCTGCCCGGTAACCTAAACCAGAAGCATTGTATACAAGATTTGAGCTTGCTCCTATATCCTTTGTAAACTGAGCAAAATGGTATCCCAAACCGCCTCCGAATTTGAAAGCGTAAGAAGGTCCTCTAACGGCATAAAATCCCATTAAATACGGCTGGTGAATTGAATAAAAATAATCGTAGGTAAAATATGAATAGTTGTAGGTTCTGCTTTTTATAAAATACGAATAATCGGCTTTCAAAGAAAAGTGGCTCGAAACATCATATTCCAATGCTCCGAAGAATTCTAACCCCACACCGAAAGGCTTCACACTGTCTTTGTTAGAAAACGGAATATCGTTTCTCATATAATCGACAAAGGAAGGTGAGGTAGTCATGCTTATACCCATTCCGCCCGAAAAAGAAAATCGTTTCGTGAAAGGCTGAACGGTTTTCTTATCCTGTGAATTCGCCGGATTATTGATTGCTATTACAGCAAGCAGCAGCAAAAAAATTGTTTTTCGCAAGTATATTATATATCTAAGTTTTTAACGTACTTTGCGTTCTTTTCTATAAAACGCCTTCTTGGCTCTACTTCTTCACCCATTAGTGTTTCAAAAATCTTATCTGCTGCCATTGCACTTTCTATAGAAACCTGCAGAATTGTTCTTGTTTCGGGATTCATTGTAGTTGACCAAAGCTGTTCCGGATTCATTTCACCGAGTCCTTTGAATCTCGAAAGAACTATACCTTTACCGTATTTAACAACACCTTCTTCTCCGTTTTCTGAAACTACAGGGACTTCTTCTTTTTTGCTACCGTTCTTTGCTGATTTATCGTTTACTTTAAATCTCTTTAAAATCTGCTCTTTTTCGTTCTCATCGTAAGCATAATGTTCCTCACGGTCTTTTTTAATCTTGTAGAGCGGAGGCTGTGCTATATAAAGCTTCCCAGTTTCAACAAGTTCTTTCATATGTCTGTAAAAGAATGTAAGAAGCAATGTTCTGATATGGCTTCCATCAACATCGGCATCGCACATTAGGATAATTTTACCGTATCTCAGCTTGCTTTCATCAAACTCATCACTGTTGCCGATTCCTGCCCCAAGAGCAGTAACAATAGACTTTATTTCTTCGTTCTCAAGAATCTTGTTCATCCTTGCTTTTTCAACATTCAAAATCTTGCCTTTAAGCGGAAGTATCGCCTGGAATCTCCTGTCCCTGCCCTGTTTAGCAGAACCGCCGGCAGAATCCCCTTCAACAAGGTATATTTCACAGTGGTCGGGGTCACTGATAGAACAATCTGCGAGTTTTCCGGGCAATCCCGAAAATTCAAGCGCATTCTTTCTTCTTACAAGCTCACGTGCTTTTCTTGCAGCTTCGCGCGCTTCGGCAGCCCTGAGGCATTTTTCTATTATTCGTTTTGCAACCGATGGATTATCTTCAAGATATACCTGGAGCTGGTCACCCACAATTGTTTCAACAATGCTTTTCACATCAGAATTTCCCAGCTTTGTTTTGGTTTGTCCTTCAAACTGAGGTTCAGGGACTTTTATGCTGATAACACTTGTAAGTCCTTCTCTAAAGTCATCGCCGGTGAGAGTGATTTTATCGTTTTTAATTATGTTTGCTTTATAACCATAATTATTCAGTGTTCTTGTTAAAGCTGTTTTGAATCCAACAAGATGAGTGCCGCCTTCAATTGTATTAATATCGTTTACATAGGTAAATATATTTTCATTAAACCCGTCATTATATTGAAAAGCAATATCGACCTGTGTATTATCTCTTTCACCCTTAATATAAATTGGTTCTTTCTGAACTGATTTTCTTGATGAATCTATGTACTTAACAAATTCAGATATCCCGCCCTCGAAATGAAATTTATTTTCTTCTTTCGAACGTTCGTCTTTAATGTAAATTGTAACTTCCCTGTTCAGGTAAGCAAGCTCACGCAGACGGTCAGCAAGAATATCATATTTGAAATTAGTAATCTTAAATATTTTCTCATCAGGCATAAATGTTGTCTTTGTGCCTTTTTGTTTAGCAGCAGCTTTTCCAATCACTTTAACCGGCGCAACGGGAACACCTGCTTTGTATTTTTGATAAAATACCTTTCCATCCCTGTATACTTCAACTTCAAGCCACGCACTCAAAGCGTTAACAACCGAAACACCCACTCCATGCAGTCCGCCTGATACTTTGTATGTACGCCTGTCAAACTTACCGCCTGCGTTAAGTACTGTCATTACCACTTCAAGTGCAGATTTTTTTTCAGTAGGATGAATATCTGTCGGGATACCTCTTCCGTTATCAGTAACAGTTACAGAGCCGTCTTTATTAATAATCAGCCTGATTTCATCACAGAAGCCTCCGAGAGCCTCATCTATACTGTTATCTACTACTTCGTATACCAGGTGATGCAGTCCCCTGCTTGCAACGTCTCCAATATACATTGCAGGGCGCCTCCTGACGTGTTCCAGCCCTTTAAGCACCTGAATGTTTTCGGCGCTGTACTGTTCAGGATTAACCTGTTTTTTCTCTGTTTCAGCCGTCTTCTTGTTATCTTTCGTGTTTTTTGCCATTTATTTATATAAAAACTATATCCTTTAAAGTATTTTTATTTGAATGTTCGTTTATTTTTGTAATTATTTCTTCTTTCCGTCTTGTCAGTTCAAACCTCCAAACTGAATCTGCAACCTTTACAAAGAGCACACCCTTTTTATTTTTAACAGGGACTGCAACATTAGCAATTTTTTCTCCAACCACTTCTTCCCAGAACTTGAATTTCGCTTTCTGATATTTTTTTATTCCCTGTATTAACTCTCCAATTTCATTTCCCAATGGAGACTGGCTCTGCCTGCGTTCTTTAAAATCAATCGGCTGTTTGGACTGTACCATTTACAATTTGAAAAACGGAAATATTCTGTTTCGAATAAATCTTGTTCAGTAGTTTAAGATAATCTTTTATAGTTGTAGTAATAAAAACCTGGCTGAATTCAGGCAGAATACCTGATATCTTGTTTATCCTGTTACTATCCAGCTCCGAAAATACATCATCCAGCAGCAGTATGGGCTTTCCCGAACTGCTTCCTTCTAATTTATCCTTTAGATATTTGTATTCAGATAATCTTAGCGCCACCAGGAATGTTTTGTGCTCCCCCTGTGATGCAAAATTTTTAATATCAAACACTTCTCCGTTTTTTCTCATCAGGAACCTGTAATTATCCCGGTGAGGTCCCAGCATCGAAACTCCCCGTTTAAGCTCTATCTCAAATTTATCATCCAATAATTGCCTGAATTTTTCATCAATCCCGTTTAGACTTTTCACACAGTTCTCATCTTCTAATACCTCGCTCTCATATTCAATAATCGGAATATAAGAGTCTCCCACAATTTTCCTGAAATTATCTTCAATATACGTCCTGAATTCCTTTATAACTTCAATCCTTTTTAAAATAATCTTTATACCGTATTCAACCAGCTCATCATTCCACAGCTTCAGCATATCATTCAATTGCTTTTCACTGTATTTCCTTTGACTTAGGTTTTCCCTAAGCAATGAATTTTTTTGTTTTATAACCCTGCTGTAGTTCTTTAAATCGTCAAAATACAGCCCGCTAATCTGGGAAATCAGGATATCAAAACTTCTCCTTCTGTCATTCGGAACACCGGATGTGAGCTTAATATCAGCGGGAGATAGAACTACAAGCGGAATTTTACCAAAGAACAGCGATTGCCTGCCAACAGACTCATCGTTTAATTTAATTGCTTTTTTGGAATCCGGCTTATAATATGTGAATGAAACCTTATTTTTAGTATCCAGCGGACTATCGAAAAAGCCTGTTACATCCAGTTCTTCTTCACCGTATTTAACGCAATCCGATTCAGATGACTGCAGAAAGCTCTTGGTATAGCACAAAAACGAAATTGCTTCAAGAATATTCGTCTTACCGTTGCCGTTATCTCCGTATATAAAATTTAATCCCGGGTTAAAATCAAAAGTACTGCTCGAATAATTTTTGAAATTTAATAACCTGAGATTTGATAGTAACATTATCAGATATTTCTTACCGGCATCACCAGCATCATCATTTCTTCGTCTTCTGCCTGTTCTGACGGCATTAAAATACTTGCTTTTAACGGTGAACTGAAATCGAAGATTATTTCACCGCTTTCAAACTGCTGCAATGCATCAAGAAGGTATTTTCCGTTAAATGCTATTTCGAATTCTTCATCTTCAGTATAAGAGCATTCAATATTTTCCTCGGAATCCGTACCGAATTCGTTGTTTGCTGATTTAACTTTCAGCTCATTGCCCGAGATATTAAATGAAGTTCTGTTGGTAACCTGGTCAGACATAATTATTGACCTCTTTACAGAGCCAATTAAAGGAAGGCGCTCGGTTTTCAGCTTTTTCTCGTTATCAGTGGGTATTACAGATTCATAATTCGGGAAGGTATCATCAATCAGTCTTGAAGTAATTGTTACATTGTTATAAGAACACTGCAAGAACTCATTGCTGAAAAATACAGTAACAAGGGAACCCGGCTCAGACGGCACTTCAGTCATCTCACCGCTTTCTTCTTCCTCAGGTCTTTGTTCAATTCCTTTAGAAGAGCCCCTGAACAATTTAGTAATCATCTGGCAAGTCTTAATGGGAACAAGCATAGTAAGCTTATCGCCGTCATAATCAAAACTCTTTTTAATAATTTTCACCAGCCTGTGTCCGTCGGTTGAAACAACTCTGAATTCGCCGCTTTTTATTTCAAAGAAAACCCCGTTCATGCTTCTTCTAAGCTCATCGTGGCTTGCTGCATGAATTGCTTTTGATAAATACTTGCTGAGCAGGGAATTTTCGATTTGAATTTGTTTCGGGTTTTCTATCTCTCCACTCAAAGGAAAATCATTTGGGTCTTCACCGGTTATACTCCATCTTCCGCCTTTAGCTTTAATACTCAGTTTAAAATTCTGCTGAAGCTCAAAGCTCAAGCTTTTATCCGAGAGGTTTTGCAGAAGTGTTTCAAGCTTTTTGGCTGGAACAGCAATCTGACCGTTTTGTTTTCCGTCAACATTTATAACAACCTTAATGTAGACCTCAAGGTCTGATGCTACAATAGTCAGCTCATTACCGTCAAGACTGAAATATATATTACCGAGTATGGGTAACGTAGACCTTGTGGGAGTAACACCAATGACTTTATTTACTGCGTTAATCAGTTCATTACTCTTGACTGAAAATTTCATAAAACCTCCTAAATTTTGCTCTAATTGATTAATTTACTTAAATATTCCCAGTTTTTCAATTAACAAATTAAACCATTTTTTGCAATTTTATTAGTATAATAATCAATAATTCTTCCTGCAAGCTGTACTGAAATTCTTTTTCTGCTTTCGACAGTTTTTCCGGCAAGATGTGGAGTTAATATAACATTATTTAATCTCTTAAATCCTATATCTATCCCAGGCTCATTATTAAACACATCTATCCCCGCATAATAAATCTTCTTTAATTTAAGTAATTTTATCAGCTCTTTTTCATTCACAATACCGCCCCTGGCACAATTAATTAATATTGCACTACTTTTAAGTAAATTCAGTTTTTTACCGTCCAGAAGATTTCGGGTTGAATCATCGAGAGGGGTATGGACCGAAACTATATCAGACTCTTTAATTAAACTTGTTAACTCTTTAAATTTAATCCACTTATAGCGGTTTTTTAAAGTCTTTTTAATGTCGTTCCCCATCACAATTGCACCAAAAGCTCTGCTTAATTTTGCAACGTGTGAGCCCACCTTGCCTACCCCAACTATCCCGATTCTCTTTCCGGCAAATTCATGATTTGCGTAAATCTTTTCATCAAATATACCATTTTTAACATCACTATTTGCTTTATCTATACTTTTAAGGATATTTAATATTAGTGCAATAGTGTGCTCAGCAGCAGAAATATAATTACCGAAAGGAACATTTAATACTTTTATCTTATTTTCCCGGCAGTAAACGACATCTACGTTATCAAAACCTGATGAAGCAGTGCAAATTAACTCAATTGAGCATGTTCTCAAGATATCTATTTCTGCCTTCCCTATATTTCTAATTGAGCGTACCACAAGGCAGGAGCCTGAGTCACCCGGACCAGTATTATTCTTAATAAATTCAAGCATTCTGTTATTGGTCAAACTAAAGCATTCAATAACACTAAATCCCTTTTTGTTCAGGGTGTTTATTCCTTCTGAATGAATTTTGTCAGCAATAAATATTTTTAAATTTCTAAATTTTTTCATATTTAGTGCTTAATTACGGAATATTTTTGAATAGCTATGTATAAAAGGATTGTGCACCGATAAAGGTTCTTCGGTGAGTTATGGTGTGAGATGATATTCACCATTAAAAAGAGTTAATCGTTCAGGCTTTGTTCAATTAATTTGAGAACAGTGTTTTTGCCTTCACCGCTGATTGCAGAAAAGGGAATGTAATCAAGGCATAAATCTTCATCATGTACAATCTTGCTGGTACGGTATATCTGTCTTTCCATTTTATTAGCTGAAATCTTATCGGCTTTAGTAAGAACAATAGAATAATTAATTTCATAATATTCCAGCCAGTTTATCATCAATTGGTCTAAATAAGTAGGGTCGTGCCTGGAATCCATAAGTTCGAACACGAGCTTTATGTTTTTCCGGGTGCTGATATAATCTTCTACCAATTTCCGCCAGCCTGTTTTAATCTGTTCCGGGACTTTTGCGTAACCGTACCCGGGCAAATCCACAAAGTAAAATTCTTCATTTATCAAATAATAGTTCAGCATCCTGGTTCTGCCCGGAATTGAACTCGTTTTTGCCAGTTTAGATTTATTGCACAGCTTGTTAATTAGAGATGATTTCCCCACATTAGACCTGCCAATAAAAACAATTTCCGGCAAGTGAGCGGTTGGCAGCTGTTCTAAATCTGTAACACTGTTAACAAATTCTGCTGATGTAATTTTCATTAGCGTCTGGGTTGTTTAATATTAGTATCTTAAAACAAATAACAACTTATTGAGAATTAACGCAATTATAATTCCGAACAAATTTACTTACTCGGCAGCTTCTTCTTTCTTCTTTGATTTTGTGCTCTTCTTTACTGCAGGTTTTGTCTTTTTCCTGGTTTTCTTAGCCGATTCAGCTGCTGTTTTTTCTTTTGATTTCTGTTCGGTTTGTTCGATATTATAATCAACCAGTTCTATCATAGCAATTTCGGCAGAATCACCCAGTCTTCTCCCCATTTTAAGAACTCTTGTGTAACCGCCGTGCCTTTCTATAACCTTAGGAGCTATTTCATCAAATAAAGTCTTAACAGCTTCTCTGTCTTTTATAAACTTATTGACTTCACGCCTGAGATGAACAGCGTATTCTTTTTTGCTGTCTTTCAGTGTATACGCTTTTCTGGATTTAGTAACCAAGGGCTCAAAAAATCCCCTTAGTTCTTTAGCTTTAGCCAAAGTGGTTTTTATTTTTTTGTTTTTTATCAGAGAAACTGACAAATTACATAAAAGCGCTTTCCTGTGTGAAGCTGTTCTTTTTAGTTTTCTTCCTTTTCGCCTGTGTATCATTTACGAATAGCTATTAAAGTTTAAGATTCTTCATTAAGATATTTATCAACGTCCATTCCGAATGTAAGTCCGTTTTCATGCAGTATTTCACCAAGCTCTGCAAGTGATTTTCTTCCGAAATTCCTGAATTGGAGCATTTCAACTTCCTGATGTCTAACCAGGTCTGCAAGAGTTTTAATGTTAGCCGAACGCAGGCAATTCTGTGCTCTTACTGACAGCTTCAACTCATCAACATTCATAAGCAGAAGTTTTTTAATTTTAAGGAACTCAGATTCCTCAGGCTTTTCAATTTTCTTCTCCTCAGTAGCCTTATCAAAATTAACGAACATTTCAATATGGTCTTTTAGTATTGCGGCTGCTGAAGTCAGAGCCTCGACGGGGTCCATTGTGCCATCAGTAGTTATTTCAAGAATAAGCTTTTCATAATCGGTTTTCTGTCCTACCCTGGTATAAGTAACGTCATATTTTACATTCTTAATAGGGGTAAATATTGAATCAATAGGCACCATTAGCAAGTCCTGTTCAGAATCTTTATTTTCCTCCGAAGGCACATAGCCAATTCCTGTACCAATTTTCAATACAATAGAAAGATCTGCATTCTTATTAAGTGTCGCAATATGATGTTCCGGGTTAAGTATTTCGAAATCTTCGGTGCTTTCCTGAATATGGCGCGCAATAAACTCTACAGGACCTTTGAGCCTGAGCTCAATTTTATTTGCGCCTTTTATTTTCGTTTTAAATCTGACTTCTTTTAAATTAAGAATAATCTCAGATACATCTTCTACAACATCTTTAATTGTTGTAAATTCGTGCGGCACATTATTTAGCTTAACAGCCGTTATGGCAGCTCCCGGGAGAGAGGAAATCAATACTCTTCTCAGTGAGTTTCCAAGTGTAACTCCATAACCCTTATCTAAGGGCTGGATGACAAATCTTCCAAAATATTTCGTATGTGTTTCCTGTTCAAGGACAACCTTATCCGGAAATTGGATATAACTATTTTGCATGTTAAGTTTTTATGTTTCTATTTTGAATATAATTCTACAATTAATTGTTCATTTGCATTGAACGGAATATCTACTCTTTCCGGAACAGATAAAAACGTTCCCTTTAAAGCTGCTTTATCTATCTGGAGCCATTGCGGTATCATATCATCTTTCAGGCGCTTCATTGATTCATGAACCAGCTTTAGCTGTTTGCTCTTCTCTTTAACCTGAATAGTATCGCCTGCTCTCAACAAATAAGAAGGTATATTTACCTGATTTCCGTTTATTAAAATATGACTGTGTTTAATCAGCTGGCGGGCAGATTTTCTCGAAGGCGCTAACCCTGCTCTATATACTATATTATCGAGTCTTCTTTCCAGTATTTTAACCAGGTTTTCTCCCGTTCTGCCTTTTTGTCCTGAAGCTATACTAAAATAATTTCTGAACTGTGCTTCAAGCAAACCGTACATTCTTTTTACTTTCTGTTTTTCTCTAAGCTGAATTGAATAATCAGAAACTTTTGTTCTTCTTGATAAGCCATGCTGTCCGGGAGGATAATTCTTCCGTTCAATGGGGCATTTCTCAGTAAAGCATTTTAAGCCCTTGAGAAACAGTTTTTGTTTTTCTCTTCTGCAAAGTTTACAACTTGGTCCTGTATATCTTGCCATTTATTAGTTTTAAAATAATAAATAAATTTTTGAAAATATTTTATATTATACTCTTCTTCTCTTTGGCGGTCTGCAGCCGTTATGAGGAATAGGAGTAATATCTTTAATTGATAGTATTTCAAGTCCTGCAGTCTGCAACGATCTTACAGCAGCTTCTCTTCCTGAACCCGGTCCTTTTACCAGCACGTCTACTTTTCTTAATCCAAGGTCATAAGCTGCTTTTGCAACAGATTCAGCAGCCACCTGGGCAGCGAACGGAGTATTTTTCTTGGAGCCTTTAAACCCCATTTTCCCCGAAGAAGCCCAGCTGATAGTGTTACCATAACCGTCTGTAAGCGTGATAATCACATTGTTAAACGTTGCTTTAACATGTGCAATGCCGCTGGATTCGACTTGAATTTTTTTCTTGGTTTTCTTAATTGTTTGAGCCATTATAAATTAATCCTGTAAATTACTTTTTAGCTGAAGCCTTCTTCTTGCCGGCAACAGTTTTGCGTTTTCCTTTTCTTGTTCTTGCATTTGTTTTTGTTCTCTGGCCTCTTACTGGCAGTCCTCTTCTGTGTCTTTTGCCTCTATGAGACCCGATATCCATCAATCTCTTTATATTAGTCTGAACCTCTGTTTTGAGAGCTCCTTCTATTTTATATTCGCTCGTAATTATATTACGCAGCTTATTGACTTCATCATCGGTCAAGTCGGCAACTTTCTTATCTTCGTTAACTCCTGCAGCATTAAGGATTTTAACTGAAATTGATTTCCCAATACCGAATATTGAGGTTAAACCAATAACAACTCTTTTATTTTTTGGAAGGTCAACTCCGGCTATTCTTGCCAATTGTATTCTCCTGGTTTATTAATTTCAAAAGTTATTAAAAATTAACCCTGGCGCTGTTTATGCTTAGGGTTCTTGCAAATCACTCTTATAACGCCTTTGCGTTTTATAATTTTGCAATGTTCACAGAGTTTTTTGACCGAACTTCTTACTTTCATTTAACCACCTGTGTTTTTTAAATTATTTATACCTGTAAGTTATACGTCCTCTTGTCAAATCATACGGGGACAATTCTACAGCAACTTTATCGCCTTCGAGTATTTTAATAAAATTCATTCTCATTTTACCCGAA
The DNA here is from genome assembly GCA_963742955.1 of Ignavibacteriota bacterium. Lineage (GTDB taxonomy): Bacteria > Bacteroidota > Ignavibacteria > Tepidaquicellales > OLB5 > CAVUOA01. Next base: position 536,810 of record CAVUOA010000009.1, read on the forward strand.
ATGTGCGCTATAATCTCATGTCCATTTTCAAGTTTCACTTTAAAAGCAGCATTGGGCAAAGTATCGGTTATAATTCCATCAACTTTAATTGCGCCCTGTTTTGCCATTAAGATATTTAATCCTCTATTGTTAAAATTTCAGGTTTACCCTTAGAAATCAATATTGAATGTTCAAAATGCGCAGATGGCTCTCCGTCAGCTGTAACATAAGTCCATCCGTCACTTTGAACTTTTACTTTGTGTGAACCGTAATTAACCATAGGCTCTATTGCCACGGTCATACCGGCTTTAAACTTGTACCTGTTGCCGGAATAATAATAATTTGGTATTGGAGGTTCCTCATGAAGTTTTTTACCGATACCATGGCCAACGAGTTCCCTTACTATTGAAAATCCCTCAGCCTGAACATGCTGTTGAATTGCCAGAGACACATCATTAACAAAATTTGAATCAACAGCTTTCTCTAAACCTATATATAAACTTTCTTCGGTAATTTTCAGGAGCTTCTTTTTCCCTTCAGTTATATCTCCAACCGGGAAAGTCTTTGCGCCGTCACCAAAATAGCCGTCTTTTTTAACACCTACATCTACGCTTACAATATCACCTTCAATTAATTTACGTGAACCTGGTATTCCGTGAACAACTTCTTCATTAATCGAAATACAAGAACTCGCAGGGAAATACATTTTTATTCACCATATATCCCTTGAATGCAGGTTCGGCATTTCTGCTCTTTATGTAATCTTCTATAATCGCGTCTAACTCCCCTGTTTCTACACCAGGCTTCAGATATTTCACGATATTATTAAGTACACCTGCCACAATCCGGCAGCTTTGCCTTATTTTTTCTATTTCGGAGGTTGTTTTAACCACAGATATATCCTGCTAGGCTCTTCTGCCTCGAATTTTACCCGTTTTCATAAACCCATCATAATGCCTCATCACCAGATGCGATTCTACCTGCTGTAAGGTATCCAATGCAACACCTACCACAATTAAAAGACTTGTACCTCCAAAAAACTGAGCCAGCCCCTGCGTTACCCCTGCCTGTGCTATAAATGCAGGAAGGATTGCAATAATTGCAAGAAATATAGAACCGGGAAGTGTAATCTTTGTAAGGATATTATCAATAAAATCACTTGTAGCCTTACCTGGACGTACACCAGGGATAAACCCGCCCTGTTTCTTCATATTATCTGAAACATCTTTCGGATTGAATGCGATTGCAGTATAAAAATATGTAAAGAACACAATCAGTAGACCATACAATAATGCATATACTAAGCTGGTATGGTCAAAATGACGCGCTATAGTCTGCATAAACTCACTGTTCGGGAAAAAAGTCAATATTGTGTTCGGTACAAACATTATTGACTGTGCAAAAATAATCGGCATTACACCTGCCTGGTTTACTCTTAACGGAATGTACTGCGTCACTCCGCCATATACTTTTCTTCCAACAACCCGTTTAGCATATTGGACAGGTATTCGCCGCATTGCCTGAGTAACCATGACAACCCCTGAAACAATTAAAACTAACCCCGTAATAATTAAAATTTCTATAATAATACTTCTTGCGCCTGATGATACAACCTGGTATTCGTCAAGAACTGAATACGGAAATCTGTCAATTATACCGATGAAAATAATCAAAGAAATACCGTTTCCAATACCCCTCTCGGTAATCTGTTCCCCCAGCCACATCATAAAGATAGTGCCGGCTGTCATCAAAATAATACATGAAATTGCAAATAGAACTGGTGAAACATCCGGAGATATTATACTGACACCGGCTACGTTTCTGCTCTTAAGCTGAACACTAACACCCCATGCCTGCATAAGAGCTACAGGAACAGTTCCGTACCTGGTGATTTGTGTTATCTTTTTACGTCCTGACTCGCCTTCTTTCTGAAGCTTTTGGAAATATGGCACTACAGCACCGAGAAGCTGAATTATAATTGATGAGCTGATATAAGGCATTATTCCCAACGCGAATATTGCCGCATTTTTAAAAGCCCCTCCTACAAAAAGGTCATATAATCCGAATAATGTATTATCAGATTGATTCTTTGTTGCCTGGGCTAATAATCCTGCATCAATACCAGGTAAAGTAATATGTGCACCAATCCTAACAACAATTAACAATAAAACCGTAAAAATTATTCTCTGCCGTAGTTCCTGAATCTTAAAGATGTTGCGAAAACTCTCAACGAAGCCACTCATATTAAAGTAACCTTACCCCCGTTTTTTTCAATTTTTTCTATAGCTGATTTGCTAAATTTATGGGCACTGATTTCAATTTTTTGTTTAAATTCACCCTCACCCAGTATTTTTAAGGGAATGCTTTTTCTTGAAATAATACCTTCGAGAAAAAAGAATTTCCGGGTTCAAACTCTTTTCAGCAAGCTTGCCGTTGTCAAACAATAACTGAAGCTTACCTAAATTTATAACTTGAAACTCTTCCCTGCCGGGATTTGTAAACCCAAATTTTGGAATTCTTCTTTGTAAAGGCATCTGTCCACCCTCAAACCATGCATAATGTTTTGCACCTGAGCGTGATTTTTCACCCTTATGCCCCTTACAGGCAGTTTTGCCATGTCCGGAACCAATTCCCCTGCCCACTCTTTTTCTGTTCTTACGTGAGCCATCCGCGTATTTTAAATTACTAAGTATATCCATTTGAAGTATATTTTTGAAAAGTATTCCGCCAGGGCTGAATGTCTGCCGCAGGCAGGCAATAAAGACCCCCCGCATTTCTGCGAGGGGTCTAAACCTAAATCAAACTAGCAGTTTAGTTGTTAAAATTATATGATGCTGAAACAACTCCAAACAAATCATTTTGTCTTCCTGATACAAAATTAATTCCTTCTTTTAACCATTTTTCAGACACCGTTGCGTCAATGCTGAACCTTCCGAAATGGAAGCCTGCACCGAGGCTGATTGTCTGGTCATAGTTTGAAGCAGTTTTGTATGTCCATTCATTGCTAACCGAGCCGACTGTATATGTATTGCTAACCGATGATACAGATCTCATATATCCGAACCTACCAGTTAACCAATCTGCAATCTTGGTTTCACCCGAAAGGTGGAAAATAGGAGCATCGAAAGTATTTGTATTTAGCTGTAAAGTTTCCAGAATCTGCTTTGATAAGTATTATATCCTGCAAGAACACCACCTGCGAGCTGTATATCATCATTAACCGGAATATTAATACCAACACCACCATTAAAACCTAACCAACTATAATTCAATCCTGTTATAGTAGTTGAACCGGAAGTAAATTTAGGATCCCAACTATAATTGTTAAAACCGATAACAGGAACTATTGCCAATTTGCTGTTGGTCTTCGGATAAATCCAAGCTCTGAACCCAGCGCTCTAAATCTATTCCGCCTTCATTTTCAAATGTTGCTGTATTTCCACTGGAAGTGTTTTCGGATTTGTATTTGTTCATTCCGAATTTCACAGCGCCTTCAACCCAGCCTTTTTTAATCAAATACATGAAGCCTAAAGTACCACCAATCGAAGTGGCGCTTCTTGTATAGTTAACTGCACTTGAATCGCCGGTTGTTGTTGAATCTGCTGACCACATTGCAATATAAGGTGCTAAGCCAAGATGGAAATTTTTGCTGGCCGAGTACCCAATTAATCCCTTAAAAGGAACAATAGGTGAACTGACGGCAACGTTATTTCCACCCCATCCGTCTATATTGAAATTGTCCCATCTATCATCTCTCTTATTCAAAATCATACCTAGGTTGAGTTTTTTGCTGACTCCAAATGTTACGCCAGCATACTGATCACTGAGTGCGAAATCATTTATAACGTTCCTGCCTATATCACCAAATGCGTAATTTTTGTAGTAATTGGTCCAAGCAGGATTGCTATTGATATCGGTAGCAGCATCCAGAATAAACGGACTGTTTCCTAATGCTTCGTATCTGCCTGTTCCACTCGGTATTGACTGGGCGAATGCGCCTACAGCCATAAAGAGTAGTAACATAACTGCTAGATGTTTTTTTAACATTACTTTTTTTCCTCCTATAATGTTATTGATTGTTATTTAAAATTTCACTTATCCCAGAATTTGCCATGATGACGTCTTTCATGTAAAACCCTTTGGTTTAAGCGAAAACCTCTACTAAGTGTTTAACTTTTTCAATCATACCCCTAATTTGAGGAGTATCATTGAATTCCTTAACTCTGTTTATTTTTCCCAGACCCAGAGCTTTAATTATGCGTTTTTGCCTCATTGGTCTGTCTATAGTACTTCCTATTTGTTTTACTTTTATCTTTGGCATTTTTAATTATTATACAAACTTTGAATTTCTACTCCACGTCTTTCGGCAATAGCCTTAGCATCAAATACATTGCGTAATGCAGAAATTGTAGCCTTAACTACGTTGTGGGGATTTGAAGAACCAAGTGATTTAGTTAAAACATCCTGTATACCGACTGCTTCAAGTACAGCTCTTACACCGCCTCCTGCTATTAAACCGGTTCCGGGTGATGCAGGTTTCAATAAAACTTTTCCTGCTCCGTATTTCCCAATAACCGTATGCGGTAAAGTTCCTTTCCTTAAAGGTACATATATTATGTTTTTTCTTGCATCTTCGGAACCTTTTGCAATTGCGCTTGAAACTTCGTTTGCTTTACCGAGCCCGATTCCAACATGTCCGTTTCCGTCACCGACCACTATAACAGAAGTGAAACTAAATCTTCTTCCGCCTTTTACAACTTTAGCAACTCTTCCAATATATACAAGTTTATCTTTTAACTGGAGTTCGCCTACTTTTACTTTTCTTGCCATTTAGGAATTTTTTAAACTTATTAATTTCAAATATATAAAAAATAATATTAAAAATCTACAATATTAATAGTTTTCAGCAATTATTGCTCTCAGGGGAGGATTCGAACCTCCACTAACGGCTCCAAAGGCCGCTGTCCTGCCATTAGACGACCCGAGAAAAACAGTGATTTGGATAAATTAATGCCATCTTTTAAACCCTTGGTACTGCTTTGTTCATAAGCAGTCTAAAAGATGGCATCTATGATTAAAATTCCAATCCGCCTTCTCTGGCACCATCTGCAACGGCTTTTACTCTGCCGTGATAAAGATAACCATTTCTGTCAAAAACTACCTTCTTTATCTTATTTTCAATAGCTATGCGAGCAATAACTTTTCCAACTATCTTACTCTTTGCAGTCTTAGCAACTTTATCTTTAAGCTCCTCTTTAACTTCCTTGCTTAGCGTAGATACTGTACATATAGTTTTCTTAGTATCATCGTCAATTAACTGAGCATAAATATTATTCAGGCTCCTGAATACCACCAATCTGGGGTGCTCGGAATTTCCGGATACTTTTTTCCGTATTCTGTACTTTATTTTCTGACGTGAATTTAAGTTGTTTTTTACTGACATTTTATTTCAATTTAAAATCTAAAAAGCTGCAAAATTATTTAGCTGCTGCTTTCCCTGCTTTTCTGCGGATAAATTCTTTTTCATATTTTATACCTTTACCTTTATAAGGTTCCGGCGGTCTGAAGGACCTTATTTTTGCGGCAACCTGTCCAACGAGCTGTTTATCAATGCCGGAAATAAGTATAGTTGTATCAGAAGGCACTTCAACCTTTATTCCATCAGGTGGTGAAAAAATAATAGGATGTGAATACCCGATATTTATAAATAACTTATTTTGTCTAATTTCAGCTCTATAGCCAATTCCGACAAGGTCCAATCTTTTAGAAAATCCTGCTAGATACACCTGTAATCATGTTTTTCAATAGAATTGCATATAATCCATGCATGGCTTTTTCTCTCTTAATGTCTGATTTCCTTGTAAAAAGAACTTCGTCCCCTTTGACTTCAGAACTTATTATAGGATTTACACTAAGTTTCATAGTGCCTTTCGGGCCGGTGACTTCAATATCATCACCTGATTTAGATACTTTTACTCCGCTGAGTATTTTAACCGGTTTTTTTCCTATTCTTGACATTTTTATATTTTTTTTACCAAATGTTACAGATAACTTCACCGCCAATACCTAGTTTTCTTGCTTCTTTATCTGTCATAATACCTCTTGATGTGGAAACAACAACGATACCCAATCCATTAAGTATCCTAGGTAATTCTTTATTCGAGACATACTTTCTTATTCCGGGCTTACTCACTCTTTCAAGTCCGAGTATAACACTTTCATTATTACGGTATTTCAGTTTAATCCAAATACTCCCTTGTTTATTAGGAGTTTCCATCATCTTGTATTCACTAATCAATGAATTTTTTAGCAATATTTCAGTTAGCTGCTTTTTCATATTTGAGGCAGGAATTTCAACATTTTTCTTACCTGCTGCAACCGCATTGCGAATACGAGTTAAATAATCTGATATTGGGTCGGTATACATTTAAATTATAAAATTCTTTGAAATATTTTTTTTAATTTACCAGCTAGCTTTTCTTATACCAGGAATTTTTCCTTCAAGAGCCAGCTTTCTGAACGTCAATCTTGACATTCCAAATTTCCTGTAATAACCCCTTGCCCTGCCGGTTACAGTGCATCTGTTATGAAGACGGACAGGGTTACTGTTGCGGGGAAGCATAGAAAGCGCTTCGAAATCCCCCTTATCTTTCAGGATTTTTCTCTTTTCCTGAAATTTAATTACTAATCTTTCGCGTTTTTTTTGTCTGGCGACCTGTGATGTCTTTGCCAATTGAACTCCTTAATAAAAAGTAATTTATAATGCTTTTTTTACGAAAGGCATACCAAATGCCTTTAGCAGCTCTATCGCTTCGTTGTCTGTTTTTGCTGATGTTACAAACGTTAAATCCATTCCGAAAGTCTTTGCAACGTTATCGATATTAATCTCAGGAAATATCATTTGTTCTTTTACACCGAGAGTATAGTTACCTCTGCCGTCGAACGATTTATCTGGAACTCCTCTGAAATCTCTGATCCTGGGAATTGCAACATTGATAAGCCGGTCAAGGAACTCATACATTCTGGCTTTTCTAAGAGTTACTTTGCAGCCAATCTTCATTCCTTCTCTTAATTTAAAATTAGAAACGGACTTCTTTGCTTTTGTGATAACTGCCTTCTGCCCGACAATGCTTTCTATATCTTTTACTACCGTCTCCAATATCTTAGGGTCTTGTGTCGCTGCGCCAATACCAACGTTGATACTTATTTTCTCCAGCTTAGGTACCTGAAATACATTCTTATAATTGAATTTCTTGGAGAGTTCAGGTACTATTTCCTTCCTGTACATATCCATTAAACGCACCGGGACTTTTTCCTCAGTGAATGTTTCTTTGGCTTCTCCCTTTTTAGGCTTCTTGCTTTTGCTGTCTTCCTTGGGTGTTTCTTTTTTCTTAGTTTTTTCTTTTTTTGTATTTTCCATTGAGCCTTAGACTTTTAAACTCTTAATTAACTTATAATAATTTCACCGCTTTTTTTACCGTATCTCATTCTCTTCTTATTACCCGAATCATCAGATATTATCTGCATTCCTATTCTTGTGGGTTCATTTGCCTTAGGGTCTATAAGCATTATATTTGAAATATGTATGGGTGCTTCTTTTTGTGTTATTCCCCCCTGCGGGTTTTTCTGAGTAGGCCTTGTATGCCTTTTAATTATATTCACACCTTCCACAATTACACTGTCTTTATCACGGAATATCTTTAAAATCTTTCCTTCTTTTCCCTTATGGTTACCTGAAATAACCTTAACCTTGTCATTTTTCTTTAATCTTGTCTTAAACATATTACAATACCTCCGGCGCTAATGATATAATTTTCATAAATTGTTTTTCTCTTAATTCTCTGGCAACAGGCCCAAATATCCTGGTGCCTCTTGGTTCATTTTCAGCATTAATAAGGACCGCTGCATTTTCATCAAACCTGATATAAGTACCGTCTTTTCTTCTTGTTTCTTTTTTAGTTCTCACGACAACCGCTTTTGAAACTTCGCCTTTTTTCACTGCACCGCCGGGTATGGCAGTTTTAACCGATACTACAATTAAGTCACCAACCCCTGCATATCTTCTGTCGGAACCGCCGAGTACTCTGATACACCTGACTTTTTTCGCCCCTGAATTATCGGCTACCACTAAGTTGCTTTCTTCCTGTATCATTTTAAATTCTAGGTTTTATTATTTAACTTTCTCAATAATTTCAACTAATCTCCATCTTTTTCTTGCACTTAAAGGTCTTGTTTCAGCAATTTTCACAATATCACCTTCGGTTGCCGTATTATTTTCATCGTGCGCAAGAAATTTAGTTGTCTTCTTAAAGTATTTTTTGTAAATAGGATGCTTCAATCTTCTTTCAATTTCAACAGCTATGGTTTTGTTCATCTTGGCGCTGACAACTTTTCCCACACGAACTTTTCTTCTCCCTCTTGTAATTTTTACCTCAGAAGACTTATCGGGAGCAATTGAAGCATTATTTTCTGTATTTTCGGTCATTACTTATATTAGTTTTTCTTGTTTTCTGTTGATAATTCCCGTTCATTAAGAACCGAGTGTATTCTTGCAATGAGCTTTCTTGTGTTTTGAATACTCTTGAAATTCTCCAGCTGTCCAAGAGACCTCTGGAATCTCAGGTTTTCAAGACTTTCTGTCTCGTCTTTTAACCTTTGTTTCAAATCATCAGTAGAAAGTTCTCTTATTTCGTAAATTTTCATGTTTAAAAAATATTATTCGTGATAATCAATCCTGGTTACAAATTTTGTTTTAATAGGAAGCTTATGGGAAGCAAGTCTCATAGCCTCATTAGCAACACTTTTTGTTACTCCGCCTACTTCAAACATAACAGTACCCGGTTTAACAACTGCAACCCAGTATTCAGGAGCTCCCTTGCCTTTGCCCATACGGGTTTCAGCGGGTTTTTTAGTAAACGGTTTATCCGGGAAAATCCTTATCCACACTTTACCGTCCCTTTTCATTTGTCTTGTAAGCGCTACCCTTGCTGCTTCAATTTGTCTTTGTGTAATCCATGCAGCTTCGAGAGATTTCAAACCAAAATTGCCGAATGCAATTGAATTACCTCGGGTTGCCTTTCCTGCTCTTCTGCCCCTGTGTGCTTTTCTATACTTTACTCTTTTTGGCATTAAAGCCATGATCTATCTCCTGATTAATGTAAAATCTTATAAATTATTTTCTAATTAGCTTATCGCCTGTACAAATCCAGACTTTAACGCCAATCATTCCGTAAATTGTCGATGCTGCTAAACTTGCGTAATCTATATTACTCCTTAACGTCTGGAGAGGAATTCTACCTTCTTTAAACTGCTCACTGCGCGCAATTTCCGCCCCGTTAAGTCTTCCTCCGCAATATATTTTAATTCCCTCAGCGCCCATTCTCATGCATGATGCAATAGCGGTTTTTATAGCACGCCTGTAAGACACTCTGTTAGAAATCTGGTTAGCAATTGTTTCTGCAACCAGATACGAATCGAGTTCAGGTTTCTTGATTTCAGTAACAAGGACCTTTATTTCTTTATTAGTAATTTTTTTCAGCTCGCCCTCAAGATGAGTAATCTCTTTTCCGCTTTTTCCGATAACATAACCCGGGCGTGATGTATGAATTGTAAGAGTTATCTTCTTAGCTGTTCTTTCGACTTCTATTTTAGAGATACCTGCATTTTCAAACCTTTTCCTTATATAAGTTCTAATCATATTGTCTTCCATAAGCTTGGCCGAAAAGCTTTTATCATCATACCAGCTGGAATCCCAGTTATTAATTACGCCAAGCCTGAATCCGATAGGATGTGTTTTTTGTCCCAATTATATCTCCTTTATCCTTGTTCTTTTTCTTCAACAATTATTGTTAAATGATTCGAGCGTTTTTTAACCCTGAACGCTCTGCCTTGAGGAGCTGGTAAAACTCTTTTCAATACCGGACCTCCGTCAACAAAAACTTTTTTCACAAAAACATTCTTTTCTTCGACTCTGCCGGTTTCAGACTTATTCGAAAGATTCGAAACAGCGGATTTAAGAGTCAGTTCAACAACCTTAGATGCATGTTTGGGGCTGTAGTGCAAAATATTCAATGCTTCATCTACCGATTTACCTCTTATAAGGTCAACTACCAGCCTCATTTTCATTGGAGACGACGGTATATATCTTTTTATTGCTTTTGCTTCCATAGTTATGCCTTAGGTGCTTTCTCTTCTTTTCTGGTTCCCGAATGAGCTCTGAAAATACGGGTTGGCGAGAACTCGCCTAATTTATGACCCACCATATTTTCAGTAACAAAAACCGGAACAAACTTATTCCCGTTGTGTACTGCAAAAGTATGCCCGACAAAATCAGGCGTAATTGTCGAAGACCTTGACCAGGTCTTAATAACTTTTTTCTGATTACTTTTATTGAGTTCTTCAACTTTGCTCATAAGCTTAACATCAATAAAAGGCCCTTTTTTTAATGATCTTGGCATCTATTTTATTATTTCCTGCGTTTTACTATAAATTTGCTTGAACGATTCTTTTTCTTCCTGGTTTTGTATCCTTTAGTAGGCTTTCCCCATGGACTTACCGGATGACCGCCGCCTGAGGTTTTACCTTCACCGCCGCCCATTGGATGGTCAATAGGATTCATGGCAACACCTCTCACGTGAGGTCTTATTCCAAGCCATCTTGAACGTCCTGCTTTACCCAAACTAATATTTTCATGTTCAAGGTTACTTACTACCCCTATTGTTGCTTTACAGACATTTAAAATCATCCTTACTTCACCTGATGGCAGCTTAATCTGAGTATACTTTTCATCCTTTGCGACTATTATACATGAGCTTCCGGCGCTTCTGGCTATTTGGCCGCCCTTACCGGGTTTAAGTTCGACATTATGTATAAAAGCTCCTAAGGGAATTCTGCCAATCGACATTGTGTTTCCGGTCTGTATATCGGCTTCATCTGAGGCAACAATAAAATTTCCCGTCTTAAGATTATCCGGAGCTATTATATACCTTTTTTCTCCATCTGAATAATTTACAAGAGCTATTCTTGCCGACCTGTTAGGGTCATATTCAATAGATTCAATTTTTCCTTCCACTCCCACTTTTTCTCTTTTGAAATCAATTACCCTATACATACGCTTGTGACCACCGCCGCGTCTTCTGGAGGTAATTCTTCCTGTATTATTTCTGCCTCCTGATTTTTTGAGAGGCTTCAAAAGAGATTTTTCCGGAGCAGACCTGGTTATGTCTTCAAATGAAGAAATAGAGTAAAATCTGGTTCCGGGAGTTATCGGTTTTAATTTTTTTAACGCCATTTTTTATACTTAATAAACAAAATCTTTATTAAATTTTTACTATGTCTCCGCCTTCACTTCTTGCAAGTTCAAACAAATTATCAAGTTCTCCCAAAAAATCATCTCTTGACATACCCAAATCATCTAATCTTTTAATTGCAAACGAGGCTGTGAAACTGATATCTTTACCCTCTATATTATATATTTTCCCCGAAAGGGACTTTCTAATCTTTTCAATTTCAAGAAACACTTTTTCATCAGAGCTCACATCAGCAATTATGGCATATTTATTAGTATCTAATTTGTAAACCATGTTTTGCCCCGGTACTTTTTCCATAAGAAAATCTGCAAGAATTTCCTCAATTTTATCATCACCTGCAAAATCATCTGAAAACGAATCAGGCTTATCTATACCAAAATATACACAGTACAAATTATTTTCATTGAAGAGCCTGCATTTGCTAATCCCGCTGTCGAGCCCCATCAAAAAGTAATCTTTTCCCGGGAATATCCCATCATTACTTTCAGCCATCAGTCTCATCTTAAGCAGCAAATAAAACGGCAGCATCTGCTTATAAACCTTACTCAATATTTTCTGATTCATATGCAAATTCGACTTCTCATCAAACGCTGCCAGAGCCTCACATTCCTCATCGAAAATAACCGGTAAACAACAAAACCAAAGGTCCGATTTTTTTTTCTCACTTCCCGAAAACATGAAAACCGATTTCTCTTCGACACCAATGTTTCTAACTTCGATTTTCCTGCTCTCAGCAGAATTTAGCGCAACACTTTCACTCTCAACCACACCATTATAAAGTTCTTCGTTTTCCTTAGCCGAATATGCTTTGACTATCCTAAACTCATTATTAAACTTTACCGCAATATACAGGTGGTCAAAAACTACGTACCTTTCAAAAACTGACTTAATTACGCTGAAGATATCCTCTTTATTTTCGAGCTTCCCCGAAGCAAGAACTCCCAGCAGCCTGCCTTCAAACTCAAAATCTTCATTGAGGCTGAAGTACTTAATATAGTTAGTAATACTTTCGGAAAACACCTGGAGTGTGTAAATATTTGGAGTTCCGAAGAAATTAAGTGTTTTACTTTCACAAAGAACAACCGCTATTGTTTCATCTTCAAGCAGCAGCGGATTTACTATTATAGATTTAGCCGGTGAATCTCCGGAATGGTATTCAATCAGACTCTTATCTTTATCAGCTTCGATATTAAAAATCTCAGATTTTTTCCTCAAACATACAGTCGAAACGCAATCATTCCCTAAAGTGAATCTCTCTTTGTAAGAACCAACACGCCCATCATCCGAAACTGCAAGCAATTTGAACCCTTGCTTCGCTTTATTAAACCAATATACCGCAGCGCTATCAGCTCCGTAAAAATCTTTAATAAGCACAAGAAGATTTTTAATTGAGCTGTTAAATTTTTTGTCCGAATCAACGTCGCCTTCCTCAAAAAACTCAAATCCAAGCTCGCCCAATTCGTCACCCGTATTTTTGGGGTCAACTGCCAAAATAGATTAGGGTATTGGTTGATTATTATGATTAACTTAAACGATGGTATTTCAAAACTGCGTGCTCATCAATTACCTTTCAGAAACGATAATTATATATTTAAAGAACCCCTACTTTTTATTGCACAGCTGCATAAAAATCATGGCACAGAATACAAATATATCAAAATTCATCATAAATGTCAATGTAAGCAATAATGCTAAATTAACAATAACTTATACAATGCTTAATATATGGAAATGAGAAATAAATGTAAAAAAGGGCATTCTTATTGTTGAATGCCCTTTTTTGGCTATTGAACCTGATATTGATTATTTAACCAGTATCATTTTCTTGGTATCAATCTTATTATCATTAACTATTAACGTGTAAAAATAAACACCGGATGCTAGATTTGTTCCATCAAAATTATATTTAACTGTACCTGGGTTTAACGGTGCATCGTTTAGCAGCGTTCTGACAAGACGTCCGGTAATATCATAAACCTTTAATGACACTATCCCTGCTTTTGGTATTCCGAATTTTATAGTTGTAGTAGGATTAAACGGGTTAGGATAGTTTTGCGACAAAGTATACTGAACCGGTATCTCATTTTTCCAATTAATGGTGCCAACTAAACCTTTTGCCCATTTATAAAGTCCCTGGATTGAACCGCAAGCCCATGCAGAATCGTGTGAACGCATATATACACCATACATAGTGCTTCCGCTCGTAGTCTCAATTGCCCAGTTCTGACCGCCATCATCTGTCTTAGCTGTATATCCGGTTGAAGAACCTACAACAATACCATGATTCATATCCCACCAATCCATTGCATATAAAGTTGTACTGTAAGGTGTTGTGACTGTATCCCAGCTAGTTCCTCCATTTGTAGTCTTTCTAACGGTTCCGGATGCTCCGCACAAATATCCGGAATTTGCATTTAACATTTTAATCCAATATAATGTTGAAGTATAGTTAGGTGTTTGCGCCGTCCAATTTTCACCACCATCGGTTGTCTTCTTTACGTTACCCGAAGAACCTACGAACCATCCTGTATTTGCATCAATCATATCAACACAATAAGTTGCTGTAGTTGGTCCAGTTTGAGCTGTCCATGTCATACCGGCATCAGTGGTTTTCCAAAGATAAGCAGTTGCACTGCTCGAGACCCATCCCGTATTTGCATTGACAAAATCAACCTTGTATAATAACTGTGTTCCCGGAAATGGCAGTGAGTCCCAGTTTGAACCGCCGTTTGTAGTTTTATACAAAGCGCCTGAAGAACCCGCTATGTACCCTGTATTTGCATTTACCATACAGATGCTTCTGAAATATTTTGTAGTTGGAATATCCATCGGAGTCCAGGTATTTCCACCGTTAACAGAAATCAGCCCTTTTGTATTATTACTGCCTGAACCAACGGCAATAACTTTTCCGTCATTGTATTGTGCCCAAACATCATAGAAAGTTCCGGCAAGTATCCAGTTAGTATAACTTGTCCAGTTTGCCCCGCTGTTAGTTGACCTGTTCACCAAGCCGCTTGCACCAACTGCAGCCATAGTAGTCCCGTTTTTATCCATCGAGTACCAAGTTGACGTCCATACTTGGGAAGGACTAAGATGACTGATTGTATCCCACGTAGCACCAAGGTTAGAAGAATGATAAATGTAGAAAGCATCACCGGTTACATATACTTCATAACTTGATGACGCCGGTCTTGTAACAAAAATATTATCTATATATAAATTATTTCCAAAGGCAGTAATTCCTGTAAATTTAAGAGCATTTGTTCCTACCGGCAATGCATACTTTTTAGTTGCCCATTGAGCAGCAGTGGGAACGAAGCTGCTGGTAGTCGGAGGAGCTGTAACTAACTCACCGCTTACACCACCATGAAGAAGAACCAGTTGAGTCCAGTTTGTTCCCCCGTTAGAAGAAGTAGATATTGACATCTGGTCATCTTCACTAATATATGTTGCATATGCGTGATCAAATTTTAAGGAGTCACCGGCGTTTGTAGCCGTAAAACTCACTGTTATTAAATCCTGTGAACCTGAACTTATGCTGTAAAAGTTAGCTATAGATGAAGCTGTACCAACCCCATAACCGCTTGCTGCAGTAGACCTGGCCCAAATACCCGAGGTACCGGCTAATGACCACCCTGTAGGAGGGTAAGTAGCATTCTCGAAATCCTGTGTAAGCAGGTTTGAAGGTGGAACAGAAATTGGGAATGTTGTTAAATCATAATAAGTTGAAGTTCCTGCAGGGTTAATACTTGTCCAGTTTGCACCTCCGTCAACCGTCAATTTAACATGTCCTGAAGACCCGCAAACAAATCCTGTATTAGCATTTCCAAAGTTCGCGTCATACAGCGTTACACCGCCGGTTGCAACAGTTGTCCAGTTCGTACCGCCGTTAGTTGTAATCAGAATATTACCGCTGGAACTGGTGGGAGCGTAAATGTGGTTATCATCAACGGCATAAATATTATAAATGGAAAGAGTTCCCCCTGTCGGTATTGCAGTCCATGTAGCGCCGGCATTTGTAGTTTTTAAGACAGTTCCGCTTGTCCCGCCAATAAAACCGGTATTTGCATTTATAAAATGCATTCCATAAAGAGTTGCCGTTACTCCGGATGGAATTGAATCCCAGCTGGCGCCTCCATTTGAAGTTTTGCCTATCCAACCGCTGGACCCGCAAACAAGACCTGTGGTCATATTAAAGAACCAGCCGCTGTACAAAGTTCTTCCTTCGCCCCATGCCTGTGTGCCGCCGGCATTGGCAAATATAGTCCACGTAGTACCACCGTTAGTTGTGCTCATAAATGTTCCACCGTATCCTATTGCAATAATATTTGTTGCAGAGAATACTTTAACATACCGGAATGTATTTCCCTGAGGTTTAGGATGCATCCATTTCCAGTTTAAATCGGTTTGAGCGTATGATGTGTTAAATAGAAATGCAGCAAAAAGCAACAAAAACAAAGAGAGAGAAGCCTTTTTCATACTTCCGTCCTTTCTTAGAGTTAGTTTATTAGGTTAGTTGAATTATATTGCACTTTGTCAGAGCTTCTCCGGCGATAAGCTCTTCAAAATGATTCTCATTCAATAATAAATTGACTATTCCAAAAATAAAATTTTGTCATACTCAATAAATTATGACTCACGTCATTTTATTTTCTGAAAATCAGAAAATAATTTTCGCATTTACTACAATAAAAGTGTTAGTTCTCCACAGAATAAGAAGTGTTAGTATTATAAGTTAATAAGAAAAAACATAATTTGCACTATCTTAATAGTGTGAAATGGTGGGGTATTATGAAAATATTTAGCAAAATTATGAACGGTTAAATAAAAATTTCCCGTTTTCACTCACTGTAATGAAAACTTTGTCACCTGAATTAATTTTGCCGGAAAGGATTTCTTCGGAGAGTATGTTGGTTAAATGCGTTTGGATTGTCCTTTTCAAAGGCCTTGCACCAAATGTAATATCGTACCCAAGCTTTACAAGCCAGTCTTTTGCTTCATCACTTATAGAAAGTACTATCTCATTATTTTTATAAAGCATTTCTTTAATCTTGTTTATCTGTAAATCTACAATTCTTCTGAGTTCGTCATTCAGCAAAGGCTTAAACATTATAACTTCATCAATCCTGTTTAAAATTTCAGGTCTTATTTCAGCTCTCAGAAGTTCCATAAGTTTTTCCCTGAGCTGATTCAGAATTTCATCTCTGTTTACCTCGGTAATAAACTGCAGCTGGTCATGAATAATATGCGAGCCTATGTTGGAGGTCATTATTATAATCGTATTCTTAAAATTGACAGCTTTGCCCTGAGAATCAGTTAGAGTCCCCTCATCAAGCACCTGAAGAAGCAAATTAAATACATCAGGATGTGCTTTCTCAATCTCATCAAGCAATACAACAGAATAAGGTTTTCTCCGGACTGCTTCAGTCAATTGGCCTCCTTCTTCATATCCTACATAGCCCGGGGGTGCGCCTATAAGCCTGCTAACCGAAAATTTTTCCATATATTCGCTCATGTCAATTCTGATAAGATTGTGCTCATCATCAAAAAGAAATTCAGCAAGCGCCTTGGCAAGCTCTGTTTTACCTACACCTGTTGTGCCGAGAAAAATAAAAGAACCTATAGGTCTTGCAGCATCCTGAAGCCCTGCCCTGCTCCTTCTTATCGCGTTTGCCACAGCACTGACAGCTTCATCCTGCCCTATAACTCGATTGTGAAGATTTTCTTCAATATGTAAAAGCTTTTCTCTTTCACTTTCAAGCATTTTTGATACCGGTATACCTGTCCATTTTGCCACAATCTCGGCAATATCGTCAGCATCAACTTCCTCTTTCAGCATTTTTTTATCTTTCTGAAGTGTATTGAGCTTTGAAGATTTTTCATCAATTTGTTTTTCAATATCAATCATTTTACCGTATCTGATTTCCGCAACTCTGCCAAGGTCACCTTTTCTTTCAAAGTTCTCCGCTTCTGTCTTCAGGCTTTCCAGGTTTTCTTTTAATTTTCTTATCTCTGAAATCAGGTCTTTTTCCAAAGCCCAATGAGCTTTAAGTTCGTCCCTCAAAGACGTGATATCGGCAATTTCTTTTTCGATTGCCTCCAGCCGTTTATACGCCGGGTTTTCCTGTTTTGATTTCTTTACAGCCATAATTAAAATAAAGATAACAATTCTCATAAAATTTAAAAAGGGAAAGCATATCCACATATTGTGGTGAATTGAATATTAATTAGCATCAGCCTATATTTGTGTTTAATCAATGAAAAACAAGAGTAAAGCATCCCAACCCAAAAAGACAATAGAGTATAACCTAGATATATACTATTCAAAATATTATTGGCTGATAATACCATTACTTATAATTATTTATTTTGTTTACAGCTATTATTCAAACGGATTTTACCAGGATGATGAGGTTGCGCACTATATCAATATGCGTGATTTCTGGTCAAATCCATGGATTATAATGTCTAACTGGGGCAAACCCGGCTGGAAAATATTTCTTGTCATTCCTTCGCTGTTCGGTTACAAATTTGTTCTTTTTTTTAATTCGATAATTACAGCATTTACAGCTTATTGTACAATATTGCTGGCAAAAGAACTAAAGATAAAAAATGCTGTTCTTGCCGGTATATTTTTTGCATTCCAGCCTTTGGTCTTGCAGCTTTCATTTAGAAGCTATGCTGAAATATTTACCGGTTTATTACTGGTTTTAACTTTGTACTTTTTTTTCAGGAAAAAATTCATTTTATCAGCATTGCTTTGCGGATTATCATTTACTGCCAGACAGGAATCAGCATTGTTGTGCATGATTTTAGCAATATATTTTGTACTTGAAAAGAAATACCTGCCAATATTATTTCTCGGACTTTTTCCGTTTCTTCTGAATTTTCTGGGTTTTATTCATACCGGAGATTACCTGTGGGCATGGTCTGAAATGAAAAATTTAAGTGAGCTTAACATGGGTATAGAGCGGAGTTTTTTCCATTATTTCTCAGTTTATATTTACATTGCAGGACCAATAGTAACAACGTTATTTGCAATAGGTCTATTTGCACCATTTATAGCAAAAGGAGAATTTAAGGATTTTTACAAAAAAGAATTCTTAGTATACTTATTTTTCTTCACAGTATTTATCTTTCAATGTTATCTGGTACTTAAAGGTACTAATCCGGGTTCTTGGAGATACTTGCTTCAAATAAGCCCAATGGCAGCCATAATTGCCTTAATTGGTTTTAACGAAACTCTTGGTGTAAAGACTAAAAAATATGTTTTAACAGTATTTACACTTATGACATTTATTGTTTTGTTTTTTCTTTCCAAAGAAGCAACCGGACTTGTAATTACAGATACACCTGAATACTTGAAATTAATAACAATAATTATTCTTGCCTCAGGTGTGGTTTTTATGATTTTATGGTCAAAGAAAGTCATGTTCAGGCAGTTCTTATTATTTACCGCCGTCATTTCGATAGGTTTTACTCTTTACACGGAAAAACCAAAACAACAGTCACCAGAAAATATAGTTTTAACAGAAATAGCCGATTGGTATAATAAAGATGTAAATAAATCTCAGGAGGTTTTATACAATCACAGTTTAATATTATTCTACGGGAATGTCTTTGGAGAAGAAAGAAATAAATTCAAAATTTTAAACATGAAATCTCTTGAAGAAGCGCCTAAAGGAACCATAGTAGTGTGGGATTCCCATTACAGTTACAGACCTGAATATAA
Source organism: Ignavibacteriota bacterium (assembly GCA_963742955.1). Lineage (GTDB taxonomy): Bacteria > Bacteroidota > Ignavibacteria > Tepidaquicellales > OLB5 > CAVUOA01. Next base: position 555,830 of record CAVUOA010000009.1, read on the forward strand.
AAACGATACTAAACTGGAATATTTGCAAAACAATCCGAATTATAAATTATTAAATCAGTTCATGTCGCCTGATAGACGGTTTGCGGCATTTATCTACGAAAAATTATGAGACCAACAAAAGAAACTTTCGAACAATGGAACGAAGAACATGCCCGGAAGCATGACCTGGATAAATTTTACAATCATCCGAATTTCATGTTCAGGTATATAGAGAACAAAAGGATAAAGAAACTTATAGACCTTGCTGATATACAGGAAACTGATAAAGTAATTGAAGTAGGCTGCGGCGCTGGCCATATACTTGAACGAATTCCAAAAGGGAAATTATACGGAATTGATATTTCGGAAATACAGATAGAAAGAGCTAAAGAACGGTTGGGCAGCCGCGCTGAAATATCCAAAGCCCCCGGCGAAACAATTCCTTTTGAAGATAAAAGTTTCGATAAAATTCTTTGTTCGGAAGTAATTGAACATGTGCTGGACCCTGCTCCCCTTCTGACAGAAATGAAGCGCGTCATGAAAGATGACGGTATTCTTTCTCTTTCAATCCCTAATGAAAATCTTATTAATTTTGCAAAAAAAATGCTGAAAACATTCGGCTTAATCAGGTTAATCGAGCCGAAGGAAAGCGGTTGGGACCTTGCTTCTAAAAATAATCTTGATGAATGGCACCTGCATGAATTTAATCTTAAATTAATAAAAAAATACATTGACGGTATCTTTAAGATTGAAAAAATATCTTCTATTCCCTTTTTCTCTGCTCCTTTCAGATATGTTTTAAAAATGAAGAAAATCTGATATGAAAGAAAGATGTATTATATACGGAGGAGCGGGATTTATCGGCTCGCATATAACGGAAAACCTCTTAAATAATCAATTAATCGTTACGGTTTTCGATAAAGAAAACACTTCAAAAAGGAATATTGAGCACGTTATTGATAAAATAAATTTTATTGAAGGCGATTTTAATAATATTGTTGATATAAAAGACTCGCTTAAAGGACAACGACTATGTTATTCATCTTGTCAGTTCCACTTTGCCTGCAGATTCAAACCTCAATCCCTTCTATGACGTTGAAACTAATTTAATTTCATCTCTTAACCTTTTTGAAGAATGCATTAAGCAGAATATTAAAAGAATCGTTTTTATTTCATCGGGAGGAACTATATACGGTAATCCGCTGAAACTGCCAGTTCCGGAAAATCATCCTACAAACCCTACCAGTTCATACGGAATAATTAAGCTAACGATTGAAAAATACCTGTCTCTGTACAAAAATCTGAAAGGACTTGATTACAAAATTTTAAGACTCTCGAACCCCTTCGGCGAAAGACAAAATCCCAGAACAGGGCAGGGTCTGATAGCACATTTGCTTTATAAAATCAAGAATAAACAAACTATTGAAATTTGGGGAGACGGGAGGGTTGTCAGAGATTATTTTTATATAAAAGACGGGGCAAGAGCCGTATATTCATCCTTAAAAGATGAATCATCAGAATCTGTTTTTAATATAAGCAGCGGAAAAGGTTACTCAATCAACCAAATTCTTGAAAAATTCAGAAAAGTATTAAAGCTTAAATTCAGGGTTAAATATACTGCAGGAAGAAAATTTGACGTCCCGAAAAACATTTTGGATAATACAAGAGCCTTAAAAGTACTGAAATGGAAACCCGAAACAGATTTTAATGAAGCTTTAAAGAAAACATGGAATTTTATACTCAATGACAAATAAAGACATAACACTATCTGTTTTTTTTCCTGCTTACTACGATGAGAAAAATATCGGTAAGGTTGTCCACCAGGCTGTTAAGGTCCTGGAGGAACTTCAGTTAAAAGACTATGAAATTACTATCATAGAAGACGGAAGCCCCGATAATACCGCCCAGGTTGCAGATGAGCTTGCAAAGCAAAATGAGAAAGTAAATGTAATACATCACAAAAAGAACCTGGGATATGGAGCAACTTTAAAGGAAGGATTTAAAACAGCAAAACTCGATTACGTGTTCTATACAGACGGAGATAACCAATTCGACATTGAGGAGCTTAAAAAATTTGTTGCTTTGATTCCTTACAGCGATATAGTTGTGGGTTATAGGAAAAAGAAGCAATATTCAACTTACAGAAAGCTAACCAGTTTTATTTACAATTTTGTACTTAGGTTTTATTTCGATATAGATTTTGTCGATATAGATTGCGCCTTTAAGCTTTTCAAAAGGGATTTGTTCGACAGAATAACAATAAAGACAAAAGATGCTTTCATAGACGCAGAAATCATGATTCAGGCAAAACTTTTAGGATATACCTCTACGGAGGTTGGTGTAAAACATTTACCAAGAATTGACGGTATTTCGACCGCTGCCAGACCCCAAATAATCATCAGAACAATAAAAGAAATAATCCATGTACAGAAAAGAGCTAAAGGCATCAAAATGAATAACGGGTCAGACAAAGCACAAAAAACTTACACCGACCTGAAAGATGTTGTAATCATCTTTTCAGTTTTAATAGTTATTATAGTACTGGCATCATTATTTGATTTTTTTGAAGAATTGAATAAACTAGCCCAGAATCCTGAGGGCTTCAAAATAGTTGAATTGCTTTTCGTCTTATTCTTATTTGCATCGGCATACGCAGTATTTATAAGAAGAAGATGGAAAGAATCACATAAACAAATCGGACAGCGCGAAAAACAGCTTGAAGAACTTAATGATAACGTCAACCGGCTAAGAAGCACAGTTGACCTTTCACCCGATGCAATTATAATTCACAGACAAGGAGTTGTGTTATTTGTAAACAAAGCCGGCGTTCATTTGTTTGGCGGATTAACAGAAGAAGATATTTTAGGAAAACATATTAAGGAGCTTATTCACTATTCTTTTGTAGATAAAGTATTCCAAAGAATTGAACAAATGACAAAATATATGAAACAGGTGCCTGTTTTGGATATAACAATTAAGAAAATAAACGGCACTTACCTGGAAGTAAGTGTAGCCTCAACACCTGTTTACTTTCATGCTATTCCTCACATTATTACAATCCTTAGAGATATTACAGACAGAAAAAAGAATGAAGAATTAAAATCACAATTAGCCTCCATAATACTTCATACGACAGATTCAGTATATGCCTTGTCTTTAGACGGAATGATACTGAGTTGGAACCCCGGAGCAGAAATGCTGTATGGCTATTCCAGGAGAGAAGCAGTAGGAAATCATATATCATTTATATACCCTCAGGATAAAAAAAATGAAATAAATTATTTGCTGGACAAAATTAATAAAGATGAAAGTGTTGTAGGCTATGAGACTAAAAGAATTAAAAAAGACGGTACCATCATGGACGTCTCGATAACTGTTTCGCCTATTAAAGAAGCATCCGGTATCATCACGGGAGCATCGACTATTGCAAGAGATATAACTTTTAAAAAACAGGTTGAAGCCGAGCTCCGGCGCTATGCAGAAGAACTTGCTCTCTCTAATGAAGAGTTATACGTTTTCTCCTATGCCGCCTCACATGACCTTCAGGAGCCTCTAAGGACTATACAGGCATTCATTCAACTGTTGAATGAAAAGCATAAGAAGAAACTTAGTCCCGAAGTTGATGAGTTAATAGACTCTGCCGAAGACGGCGTTACAAGAATGCACAGATTAATAACTGATTTCCTAATGTATTCAAGAGTAGGTTCACAGTCTGCTGTAATTGAGACAGTAGACTGCAATGCGGTTCTGAATGATGCACTTGATAACCTCAAAATAGCAATTAAAGAGAGCAAATCTAAAATTAAGCATTACTCCCTACCAAACTTAAGAGGAAATAAGGTTCAGCTTACACAAGTATTTCAGAATCTTATCAGCAATGCGATTAAATATAAGGGAGAAAAAAAACCTGCTATAGAAATATCTGCAGAAAAAACCGGGGAGTTTTGGAAATTTGCCGTAAAAGATAACGGAATAGGAATAGAGGAATGGTTTTCAGAAAGAATATTTATAGTGTTTCAAAAACTTCATGACCATAAAAGATATCCCGGCTCAGGAATTGGTCTGGCTTTGTGTAAAAGAGTTATAGAAAAACATGGAGGTAAAATATGGTTTGAATCAGAGGTTGGGAAAGGAACTACCTTTTATTTCACAATGCCGGAGGCAAATGAAGAGAAAAATGATTAAAACATATATTTCTCCGGAAATTTCAGGGTATATCTTACCCCGTCACAGAATAAATATTACATATTGACATAGCTTAAGTTAAGCTGAAGAATAAAAATCAATTCGTATTTATTTCGTGTTCCACTTTTTGCATGTCTTTAAAGCACGTACAATTAAGCATGTCATAAGTATCGCTGCATTCTTTCCTGCCGTCACAATTATAAAATTCTACGGTTTTCGTTTTTGTAGAACCATCGTGGCTCTTTATATTTTCATAGAAATACGTTACTGTCACTTCTTTATTCAAAATAGTGCAGAACAATGTTTTTTTGTATCTTTCCATTTCAAGTATAATTTAAAAATTCAAAATCTTTATTTCAATTCCCTTTTCAGAGCCTCTTTCTCAATTTCAAGCTGTTTTAGCCTTTTCTCAAGAATATCAAGCTCTTCAGGCATTGAATCTATTTCAATTCTCAATTTACTCGCTGCCTCGTCTATTAAATCAATTGCCTTATCTGGCAGAAACCTGTCAGTAATATACCTGTGAGATAAAGTTGACGCTGCAATTAAAGCAGAATCTGTGATTCTCACACCGTGATGGACTTCATATTTTTCTTTCAATCCCCTCAATATTGAAATCGTATCTTCAACAGTAGGTTCGTTAACAATTATAGGCTGAAACCTTCTCTCAAGTGCTGGGTCTTTTTCAATATATTTCCTGTATTCGTCCAAAGTTGTAGCGCCAATACAGTGCAAGTCACCTCTTGCAAGAGCCGGTTTTAATATATTTGCTGCATCAACTGCACCCTGCGCATTACCCGCACCAATCAATGTGTGAAGCTCATCAATAAATAATATTATTTCTCCCTCAGAATCCCTTACTTCATTCACTACCGCTTTTATTCTCTCTTCAAACTGTCCTCTGAAGCTCGTTCCCGCAACCAAGCTTCCCATATCAAGGGTGATTATAGTTTTAGTTTTCAGATTTTCAGGAACTTCACCTTTCACAATTCTGAAAGCAAGTCCTTCTGCAATTGCTGTTTTGCCTACCCCGGGTTCACCTACCAAAACAGGATTATTCTTTGTCCTTCTTGAGAGAACCTGCAATACTCTTCTTATTTCGTCTTCTCTTCCTATAACAGGGTCAAGCTTACCCTGCCTTGCTAAGGCATTTAAATCTCTCCCGTATTTCTTTAATGACTGGTATGTATCTTCAGGGTCCTGCCCGGTTACTCTTTGGGTTCCCCTAATATCTCTGAGAGCTGTAAAAATACTATCACGGTTAACTCCGTTTTCCCTGAGCAGCTTTCCCGCTTCACCCGGATATTCCGAAATTGAAACCAAAATATGCTCAACACTTACATACTCATCTTTAAGCTGAGAAGCAGCTTTAAAACTCTCATCAAGAACTTTGGAAAGATTCTGTGACATGAACTGGTTTTGAACAGAGGACGAAGAAATTTTGGGGAATTTATCTATTAAACCTCCGGCTTTTATACGGAGATAATTTAAATCAACACCGATTTTTTGAATAATGGATACAGCAACGCTATCATTATTCTGAATTAAGGCAGCCAAAACATGTTCAGGCTCTATTTGCTGGTTGCCGTAACTTGAAGCAATCTCGCCAGACGCTTCAATTGCTTCCTGAGCTTTAATTGTAAACTTGTTAAAATTTATTGCCATTTTCTGAAAATACTATTCAATTAAGCAAATTATAAATATTATCTAATATCGGGGTTACACTCAGTTCACCCAATCCATATTTACTAAGAAGTTCATCTGCAGAATATTTTTGCCCAAATGACCACATTTCTTTTAATATTTCTCCGGTACTATTTGATAGAAACCAATCGCTGCCGAATTCTCCGGTGAAATATGAATGAAGAGAAGATTGAAGCATCCATGCTCGTAAATACCTGGCACAATAAAAAAGCGGGTCTACATCGTTCAGGAATTCCGCCTTATCATATTTAATCTTTGTTAATCCTTCAAAAGTTTCAATGAAAATATCTTTTTTCCCTTCAAGTCCCCTTCCGTCATTTAATTTTATTTCATATTCAAGCTTGGCAGCATACCTTCTGAGCATTACAAGCTCTTTAAAACATGCAAATTTCAAATAATCATTCAATCTTTCCGATTTCGGTTGAATAAAAGATGAGAGCCACCGTTTATCTAAAAGTAAATGGTCAAAAGTCATAGCAAACCCCTCTGTAACGGAATTATCTCCAAACCATCTGTACTCAAGTTCTAGGTTTCCGTCAACGTGGGCAAAATGAAGCGCGTGTCCCAGCTCATGCAAAAAAGATGAATAATCGTTTATCCCCCCCTGAGGATTAATAACAAGATATATTTCCTTCGGAATCTTAACCGGCGAACAGAATGCTCTGGGTGATTTGGTATCTCTTTTTTCCGTATCAAAATTAATTTTCCCTTGGCCGTTAATATCTATCCCTGCTTTTTTTGTGAAATCAGAAACGACCTCAGTCATCTTATTTGCGGGAAAAATACTGTCATATTCATGTCCTCTTGTTAAATATATTATATCGTGTCTCCTGAGACCCGTTATTCCGTTGCCGAGCTTTTTCGTTGAGAAATAATCTATTAATCTTTCATAAGACTCATCTGTCTTATCAATTAATTCCCTCATAACACTATTTAGCTGATTCAGGTTAATGCCCGTTAGTTCCTCGAACATAACTGCTTTATTTTCAAAACCCATCGATTTAATAAATGCTTCTTCTTCGGTAAATATTTTCATCAAAAGAGGATTAATCTTTTCGTCTATAAATTTTGAGCGGGCAGCAGAAATTTCTTCTCTTCTTTCCCGGGAATCGTCATTGCAAAGAATGCTGTAACTATTAATGAAACTAATGGTTTCACCGTTCGGTGTTGCAATATTTCCCGATGATTCTATACCGGAGATTTCTTCTCTTATAAATTTCACATTTTGAGAAAATGTTTCACCGTAAACTGCTTCAAGAAGCATTTTTAATCTTTTCTTTTCAGTATTATTCCCACAATTAAATAATGCGTCTTTTATTGAAGATATTGATTCAGAGGTAAACAGACCGGGATATTTAGAATATATGCCTTCAAGATTAAGAACCGGTTTATGTCCGGCACCATAGAGATAATATTCCCTTGACATTTCTTCCGTAAAAGATTCCAATGAGTTTCTTATTTGAGCAATATTAATATTTTCCATGATAACTTTACAAAAATAGTGAATTAATTTAGAGCTATCAAAGTAAAATACAGCATAAATCTGACATAAATAAATAAGGCGGGTGAACCCCGCCTTATAGAATATACAAAAATATTATTTATATTATTTTATAAGTACCATTTTCCTTGTAACCATGTAATCAGAAGTCTCAATCCTATAAAAATAAATCCCGCAGGGATAATCAATTGCATTCCATTGTATCTCGTAAGAACCCGGGAGTAATTTCTGGTTTACAATTAATGATACTTCCCTCCCGATAATATCATATATCCTTATTTTGACAAATGACCGCTTCGGGATATCAAATTTAATTTTTGTAGAAGGATTAAACGGGTTCGGGTAGTTCTGATAAAGCTAATACTTTTCAGGAACACCCGATGAAATATTTTGAACACTCACTTTCACTAAAATTATCTGTACTGACAACAACACCGCTCGGAACCGAGCCGCTCGCCGGTCCCTGATACAATTATGCAAAAGCTGTACTTGAGAATAATAATAAGGCTGCTATTGAATATTTAAACATATTTTTATTTAATTAATATCATTGATTTGGATTCAAAGTAAGTTTCTTTTGTTCCAGAAACCAAAGCATCCAATTTATAGAAATAAACACCACTCGGCATATTTGAAGCATTAAATGTCAAGCTGTATTCACCTGTATTCAGATTTTCATTAACTAAATTTGTCACTTCTCTGCCCAGCATATCATATATTTTAAGAGTTACAAACGATGCTTTGGGAATTGAAAATTTTATATTTGTAGAAGGGTTAAAAGGATTTGGATAATTCTGGCTTAAGGAAAATGCTCCAGCAACAGTTGACAGGTTTACAACAGGCACTATGCTACCCCATGACTCGGTAATTCTTATCCCGTCTATTAAACATATAGGTCTGTTTGCCTGGGTTCCCTGTCTTAAAGCTACTGTTCCGGCATTACCCAAGTCAGATTGACCCGCGTCAGTTAATGGGCCAACAGTTGGAGTTGAAGGTTCTGTAGCAGGCAGGGTCGGTGATGTAAAAACAAACATGCTTACTTCATCATCAGTTGATGACCCCGTAAGAAAAGTGTACTTTACTACAATAAGATATGTAGTGTTGTACTGATATGTTCCGGCTGCGTATGTGCCTGTATTAGCACCTTTGCTGATTCCGAAACTTACATTACCATTATCATCCTTTATAAACATTTTGGCTCTGAAAACATTCCCAAGAACGGTGTTTCCCAAATGAAAATAATAATCACCTGTAGAAGATGCGTATGATACATTTACCAAGTAGGATGCATAAACGCTTCCAATACTATCAGCTGTAAAATTTCGGTTCACATCCATTCCCGAAACGCCAACTGTATCCATCTTTAAAGCATTACCTATACCGGAAGACGGATAACCTGTATAAGTAAGACCCGGACTTACAATAACCATATTTGTAGACCCACTGTGTGCCACCCAATTGTGCTGGGTAATACTGTCCCCGGCAGGGTAATCAAAATTTTCATCGAAGAGTAATTGTGAATAGGTATTCTGAGAAAAAATTAAAATTAAAGAAGCAATTGCAAACAAGAAAAAGTGTTTCATAGTCATTTCTCCGTTTCTGTATTATGTTATTAAATGTAATAATTTTATCTTAAATTTACTACTAAATAATTAAATTAAAGTTAAGAAATTATAAAATTAGGAAACTTTAAATCCAACGCCTAAGATAGTTTTACCTTAGGGTCAAGGAAGGCATAAACTATATCAACAATCATGTTAATTATAATAAAAACAACTGCCGTAAATAATACTGTCCCCTGTATCATTGGGAAATCAAGCGATAAAATCGAATTTATCGCGAGCAACCCTATTCCCGGCCAATTGAAAATATATTCTATAAAAAATGCTCCTCCCAACAGACCTGCAAGCCATGCACTTATGGTAGTTACAACCGGGTTTAACGCATTCCTAAGAGCGTGTTTAATAGTTACCTTCCAGAAGCCAATACCTTTTGCTCTCGCTGTTCTTACATAATCCTGCCCCAGTACATCAAGCATGCTGGAACGTGTAAGCCTTGCAATAATTGCAAGAGGACGTAAAGCAAGAGTTAACATAGGCATAATCAAATAAATAATTCCGTTATTCAAATACCCTGAAATAGGAAACCATTTCAGCCACGAACCGAATACCAGCGCCATAATCAATCCAAATGCAAAAGGCGGGAAAGAAATACCAAATAGAGCAAAAAGCATGGCAAAATTATCTCTTAATGAATACGGCTTAACAGCAGAAATAACACCAATTAATATACCTGCAATGGTAGATAATATCATAGATGAAACGGCTAATATGCCTGTAGCCGGAAAAGTTTCCAATATAGTTTTTAGAACATCACGGTTTGAAGAATAAGAGCGGCCAAGGTCGCCTTGTACTGCCTTACCTATAAATCTGAAATATTGAATATAAAGTGGGTCATCAAGCCCGAGTTGTTTCCTGATGGCTTCTATAGAAGCAACATCGGCTCGCTGACCTAACATCAAGCGAGCCGGATCTCCTGGAATCACATACATTAAAAGAAATGTAACAGTTATAACACCGAATAAAATTAAGAGAGAGTAAAAGAACTTGCGTACAATATATGTAAGCATTTAGCGCTACTTTATTACACGCCTTGCTGTTACAAACCTGCTGTTATAATAGTCTTCATTAAGCGAGGATACTTTAACACCGCCGCTTGAGGAAGATTGAGCAAAATAACCTTCACCAACATATATCCCAACATGAGAAATTCGCCTTCCCATTGTGTTAAAAAATACTAAATCTCCAAATTGCAAATCTTCACGCTTTACTTCTTCGCCAACAGTTGACTGCATTATTGATGTTCTTGGCAATTCAATGCCTAATGCTCTTCTATACACTGTTTGAACAAAAGCCGAACAATCGATTCCGTTTGTAGTTGTTCCGCCCCAAAGGTAAGGGGTATTTATCAATTCGATAATCTTAGTCATAACTTCATCCCTGTCAACATTAGCAGTCTTATACTCAGAAACAATGTTCGTTAACGTTTCCAGACTGGATTGGTTAATCAAACTTTTTTTCTCAATACCTGAGACGCTTGAATACTGCTCTTTAGGGACATTTTTTTTCTTTATGACTACGTATTCATCTCCTGCACTTGAACCTGAACATCCAATAAGCATAAATGAAAACAAAACAACTAAAACAGATGCAAGAAACTTATTCTTGGTCTGCACCAGTAAACCTCCATTTTTTAATTTAAAAATTAACTATACAATCAAAGATAGCTAAAACATTAATTTATTCCAATACACTAATTAAGTGAAATAAATCCTTAATTTTTTAATAATTTCTGGACAAAATCTATTTATCGAGCCAAAGACGCCTGAAATTTACCCTGTTCATCGGGTCAAGTTCATATCCCCTAACGTAGGGCTGGAGAAGCCGGTAATCTTCATCATAAAAAATGAATAAAACAGGAGCATCATTGACTGCAATTTGCTCCGCCTGTTCATAAAGCTTATTTCTTTCGGTTAAATCTATAGTAGAAATCGCCTTTTCAAAGAGTTCATCAAACTTCTTATTCTTATACCTGAAGCTGTTTATTGGGCTTTTTTCATTCGGATTATCGGGTACATTCTTACCATACCATAAATTCAGAAAATTTTCCGGGTCTGGATAGTCTGCAATCCATCCCAGTCTGAAGAAGTCAGACCTTCCTGCATCAATGTTATCGAGATGCTGCGCAAATTGCAGCAGCTGCAGCTTTACTGTAACCCCGATTTCTTTCAGCATACTTTGAATAGCTTCAGCTATTTGGGTATTTCTGCCCCCGCCCTCATTTATATTTAAAGTTACTTCAGGAAATCCTTTCCCACCTGGAAATCCAGCTTCACTCATAAGCTGTTTTGCTTTATCAAGGTCAAACGAATACCCTTTGATATTTTTTGCATTATAATTTGGCATCACAGGGGGAACAATTCCATAGATGCCCGGCCCGGCAGCCTGTCCGTTAAGCACATATTTAATTATTTTCTCTCTGTCTATTGCATAGTTAAAAGCCTGCCTCACTTTCACGTTGCTGAAAACCTTACTTGTTGTTAAAAACCCGTAATACTGAATTGTAAGAGATGGTTTGATCTGAAGAATAAATTTAGAATATTCAGGAGTAAGGGTTTTATCGTCATTTACTACGGCTTTGAATAATTCGGTTGGAATACGATAAGATTCATCAATATTACCGTTTTTAAATTCAAGGAGCTGCTGAGATAAATCTTTTATGAAGCGGAACTTAACATGGTCAACATACGGAAGTTGGTTGCCGAACTCATCTTTAGCCCAATAATTCGGATTTTTCTTCAGATTAATTTCCAGGTCAGGGGTCCAGTTCTCAAATATAAATGCTCCCGTTCCTACCGGGTTCTGAAAAAAATCTTTACCGTATTTTTCTACAGCCTCGTGCGGAACTACATATGAAAAACCTAAACACATATAATAAATAAACGGACCAAATTGTTTCTTCAGTTTAACCTGGAATGTAGAATCGTCTTTCACAATAAACCCTGTTACCGTATTAATATTGGGGCTCCTGTTTTCAACAGTTGCTTTATTGACTTCTTCTGTAAATTCCTGGGCGCCTTCCACATGATTCTTATAAAAATCGAATCCTAAACTGCCTGTTCTTGGGTCTAACATACGGTCGAAGGAATACTTGACATCTGCTGCAGTCATTTCCCTCCCCTTGCCGTTTGGAAAACAGGGATTATCCTGAAAATAAACTCCGTTCCTGAGATGAAATGTGTAAAGTAAACCGTCTTCTGATATTTCCCATCTGTAAGCGAGGTCAGGAACAAGCTGCAAGTCTGAATTTAAATCGACAAGCAAATCATAAATCTGGTGTGCAACATGATGCGATACAACATCGTTTATACCCACCGGGTCAAGACTTCTTATATTTTCAGTTTCGTTGATTATATATGTGCCACCTCCTTTGATACCTCCTTTGAGAGATACCATATTATCTGAATTTTTCTTGCTGCACCCCGGAAATAAAATCAAAGAGAGTAAAAAAACAAATGAGAGGCTGATAAAAATTTTATTTTTATACATAATGTAAAGGATATGAAGATTAACAGAACCCGCTAATTTGTGAAATTTAAAGCTGTTATGAACGAAAGTTAACAAAACCTATATAAAACAAAAAAGTCTGTCCCCTTTCTCATGGAACAGACCGGTATAAAAAATATTTTAAATAGCTAACCTAAATAAGATTTTAGAATTTTACTCTTTGATGCATGTTTCAGTCTTCTAATTGCCTTTTCTTTAATTTGCCTTACACGTTCGCGAGTCAGCTTAAATTTCTCCCCGATTTCTTCAAGTGTTAGCGGGTTTTCTTTTTCCAATCCGTAATATAGCTTAAGAACATCTCTTTCTCTCGGACTCAAAGTATTAAGCGCGCGCTGTATTTCAATCTTGAGAGATTCATTTATCAAATTATGGTCAGGCAGAGGCTGGTTCGTGTTGGGCATAACATCAATAAGCTTACTGTCTTCGCCGTGCACAAAAGGAGCATCAATTGATAAATGCCTGCCGGAAATTTTTAAAGTATCGGAAACTTCATATAATGACATATCGAGCTGTTCAGCAAGCTCATCTGCGCTGGGCTCTCTTTCAAATTCCTGTTCCAGTGTGCTGAATGCTTTTCCGATTTTATTCAAGGCGCCTACCCTGTTTAACGGAAGCCTGACTATACGTGATTGTTCAGCAAGAGCCTGAAGTATAGATTGTCTTATCCACCAAACAGCATAAGATATAAATTTAAATCCGCGTGTTTCATCAAATCTCTTTGCAGCTTTTATTAAACCCAGATTCCCCTCGTTAATCAAATCTCCGAGCGATAGCCCCTGGTTCTGATACTGCTTGGCAACACTAACAACAAACCTTAAATTTGCTTTTGTCAGTTTCTCAAGAGCTTTCTGTTTCTCTTTCTCATCACCGTATTTTATTTTTTTGGCAAGGTCAATCTCTTCTTCAACGTCAAGAAGTTCTACTTTGCCAATCTCCTGCAAATACTTGTCAATCGATTGAGATTCTCTATTTGTAAATTGTTTTCCTATTTTCATAGGTAAGTTGAAATACGGATTTTATAAAATGACTTGTTAATGAGGTTTTGCTTAAGCTGTCTCGAACAAATCTATCTTGTTGTCTTTTGCGAGAGTAATAATTGCTCTTTTTTTGGTTGCTTTGAAGCCTGTAAACCTTCCTCTTTTAGTGAACTGAGCCTTCTTCTTTCCTTTCAAAGTATTTGTCCTGACGCTTTCAACTTTAACATTAAATTTCTTCTGAATAGCATTTAATATCTGCAGCTTATTTGCGTTGATATCTACTTCGAAAGCATACTGGTTTCTTTGTTCCTGAAGATTTGTCATCTTCTCGGTAATTATCGGCTTGATTAATATACTTCTATGCATGATAAATCTTTTTAAAAATTAATTCAATAAAGGTTTGCACAAGGGCTCAAATGCGCTTTTCTGAATCAGTAAAACCTGGTTATTTAAAATGTCATAAGTGGATGCATCATTCACTCTCATTAAGTTTACTTTCTCAATATTCCTTCCGGATTTGTAAACATTATCATTTCCCTCCGCTAAAAGCATTAAAGTCTTCTTGCCGTCAATTTTCAAGTTCCTCAATATTGAACTGAAATCTTTTGTTTTCGGTTTCTCAAAATTTACATCTTCAACAATCATAATGCCGCCTTCTTTTGCTTTTATGGCAAGAGCGCTTTTTCTTGCCAGTTTTGCCGACTTTTTAGATATGTCCTGTTTATATGTATGCGGTCTTGGTCCATGAATTGTACCGCCGCCAACCCAAATCGGTGAGCGTGATGTACCGGCTCTTGCCGTCCCTCTGCCTTTTTGTTTCCAGGGCTTCTTTCCGCCGCCTCTTACTTCTGAACGTTCTTTGGCTTTATGAGTACCCTGCCTTTGATTAGAAAGAAAGGCTTTTACTGCAAGATAAATCACATGATTATTAGGTTCTATACCGAATATATCCTGCGGAAGCTCAATCACTTCTTCAGTTAAAGAACCATCTACTTTATATATTTTTAGCTGCATTCTATTTTAGTTTTGAAATTTGAACTATTCCGGAAATTGCTCCCGGTACCGCACCTTTTATCAGAATTAAGTTTGATTCAGGAATTACTTTGACAACTTTAAGATTCCTGACAGTTACTTTATCGCCGCCATCTCTTCCTGCCATTCTTTGACCTTTGAAAACACGTGACGGGTATGAGCTTGCTCCAATAGAGCCAGGCGCTCTTTGCCTGTCACTTTGTCCGTGTGTTTTTGCGCCGCCTCCAAAACCGTGTCTTTTAACAACTCCCTGAAATCCCTTACCTTTGGTGATCCCTGTAACTTTTACACTTTCGCCTTCACTGAATAAATCTACTTTTAATTGCTCGCCTACTTTCAGCTCATCTGCATTATCAAAATCCCTAACCTCTCCAATATATCTTAATGCAGGAATATTTTTCTTCTTCAGATTTCCGATTACGGGTTTAGACATGCCTTTTTCTTTTCTTTCCTCAAATCCAAGCTGCACGGCGGAATAACCGTCTGTTTTCTCGGTTTTGATTGCAGTAATATAGCATGGGCCTGCTTCAATCAGCGTGCATGCTACATTTGAGCCGTCTCCAGTAAAAACTGAAGTCATACCTATTTTCTTGCCTATAATGCTTTTCATTTGTACTTTAAGTTTTTATTTCAATATATACGCCGCCCGGCGGGTCAAGTTTGGTCAATGCATCGACAGTCTTCTTATTTGAATTCAAAATATCAATTATACGTTTATGAGACCTGATTTCAAACTGCTCCCTTGATTTTTTATCTACGTGAGGAGAACGCAGTACTGTGTAGACAGATTTCTTTGTAGGAAGCGGAATCGGACCCGAAACTATACCACCGGTTGATTTGATAGTTTTAATTATTCTATCAGTCCATTTATCAATAAGCCTATGGTCGTAAGATTTCAGCTTTATTCTAATTCTTTGAGTTGCCAAGTTATTATCTTATTAATATTATTCTAAAATTTTAGTTACAACGCCTGCACCAACAGTTCTTCCGCCTTCACGTATAGCGAATCTCAGACCATCTTCCATTGCGATAGGAGATATCAATTCAATTTTAAGGTTATCAATATTATCTCCCGGCATTATCATCTGAACTCCTTCGGGCAGAGTAATTACTCCTGTTACGTCAGTTGTTCTGAAATAGAACTGTGGTCTGTAATTGCTGAAGAACGGTGTATGTCTTCCGCCTTCTTCTTTTGAAAGCACAAATACCTGGGCTGTGAAATTCTTATGAGGAGTAATTGAACCGGGTTTAGCAACAACCATTCCTCTTTCGATATCATTCTTATCTACACCTCTCATAAGCAATCCAAGATTATCTCCAGCTATTCCCTCATCAAGCTCTTTATTGAACATTTCAATACCGGTAACAACAGTTTTTTTGTGTTGTCCCAATCCGATTATTTCAACTTCCTCGCCCATCTTAACACGTCCTCTTTCGACTCTTCCCGTTCCTACTGTACCGCGTCCGGTAATTGAAAATACGTCTTCAACCGACATCAGGAAAGGTTTATCAATCTCTCTCTGCGGTTCAGGCACATAACTGTCAACAGCATCCATAAGGTCATAAATGCATTTCAATTCGGGGTCAGCCGGTGTTACTCCGGGTTTCATTCCGGCTTCCATAGCTTTAAGAGCGCTCCCCCTGATAATAGGAATTTCGTCTCCAGGGAATTCGTAACCGTTAAGAATATCTCTTAATTCAGATTCAACTACTTCAAGCAGAAGCTCTGCATCCTCAGGAGTTTTTTCCTGTTCATATATCATATCAACTTTGTTAAGGAAAACAACTATTCTGGGAACACCAACCTGTCTGGCTAAAAGTATGTGCTCTTTGGTTTGAGGCATCGCACCGTCATTAGCTGCAACAACAAGTATTGCTCCATCCATTTGTGCTGCGCCTGTTATCATGTTTTTTACATAGTCAGCGTGACCGGGACAGTCAACGTGTGCATAATGTCTCTTATCTGTCTGATATTCAACGTGAGCTGTAGCAATCGTAATACCTCTGGCTTTTTCTTCAGGAGCATTATCGATACTGTCAAAAGCCCTGACTTTAGCCTGACCCTTTAAAGCAAGAGCCATAGTGATAGCAGCAGTAAGAGTAGTCTTACCATGGTCAATGTGACCAATTGTACCAATATTCACATGTGGTTTACTTCTATCGAATTTTTCTTTAGCCATTTTTTAGTGATTCTCCTTATTTGTTTTGATTTCTGTTTTAGTAAGTAAAAATTTTTCCTGTTTTTGTTTTTTATAATATTTTAAAAATGCTGTAACTCAATATTTTTGTGGGCCAGGGAGGAATCGAACCTCCCACCTCGTGCTTATAAGGCACGCGCTCTAACCAACTGAGCTACTGGCCCAGCAGTCAGTTGGAAACTTTTATAGAGCGCTTTTCGTGTCTGATTCACGAGTTTCTATCCTGTCTAAAAAACAGGACTGACCCTAAATTTTTAAAGAACTTTGTTTGATTTAAGCTTTAACAGATTCTTTGCCTTTGAACTTCTCCACAATCTGGTCGGCAATTGACCTTGGAACCTCTGCGTAATGCGAAAACTCCATATTATATATTGCCCTTCCCTGAGTCATCGAACGCATTGATGTGGCATATCCGAACATTTCGGAAAGAGGAACCATTGCTTTTATTACCTGCGCATCACTCCTCTGGTTCATACCTTCAATTTTACCTCTGCGTGAGCTCAAATCTCCCATTATGTCACCCATGTACTCCTCCGGGGTTGTTACTTCAACCTTCATAATAGGCTCAAGCAGAACCGGACCTGCTTTTGAAGCAGCTTCTTTAAATGCAATTGACCCTGCAATCTTGAAAGCCATTTCCGATGAATCAACTTCATGAAAAGAACCGTCAAATAATGTCACTTTTACATCTTCAACCGGATAACCTGCGAGCACACCGTTTCTCATTGCTTCTTCAATTCCTTCTTCAACAGGATTTATATATTCTTTTGGGATAACACCGCCTATAATCTTATTCTCAAAAACAAATCCCTTGCCTTTCTCATTTGGCTCTACCGTTATCCATACATGACCAAATTGACCGCGACCGCCTGACTGCCTAATAAACTTACCTTCCTGCTCAACTTTTTTGGTAATTGTTTCTTTATAAGAGACCTGGGGCTTTCCAATATTCGCTTCAACTTTGAATTCCCTTTTAAGACGGTCAACTATAATTTCAAGATGAAGCTCACCCATACCGCTAATCAAAGTTTGTCCCGTATCCTCATTTGATGAAATTTTCAATGTCGGGTCTTCATCTGCAAGTTTAGCAAGTGATTCAGATAACTTATCCTGGTCTGCCTTTGTTTTCGGCTCTATTGCAATCTGAATAACAGGTTCGGGAAATGACATCCTTTCAAGAATGATCGGGTCAGATTCATCACATAGAGTATCACCCGTTTTTGTGTATTTTAAACCTATTGCAGCTGCTATATCTCCTGCATGTACCTCTTCAATATCTTCCCTGTGATTGGCATGCATCTGTAAAAGCCTGCCGATTCTCTCCTTTTTATTGGAAATCGGATTATATGTATATGAACCTGCTTTTAAAGTACCTGAGTAAACCCTGAAAAATGTAAGTTTCCCAACATAAGGGTCTGTCATTATTTTAAATGCTAAAGAAGAAAATTTTTCATTGTCTCTAATCTCCCTGGTGATATGGTCATCTGAATGAACATGATGACCCCACACTTCACCAATGTCTTCCGGACACGGAAGAAAATCAATTACTGCATCAAGAAGTGACTGAACTCCCTTGTTCTTAAATGAAGAACCGCAAAGAACCGGAATTATTTTAACTTTTAAAGTAGCTTTCCTCAGAACAGAAATTATCTCGTCACGAGAGATTTCCTGGCCGTTAAGGTATTTTTCCAGTAATGAATCATCAATTTCTGAAACTGCTTCAAGAAGTTTTATTCTGTATTCTTTTGCTTTTTCTTTTAATGAAACCGGAATTTCCTCCTCTGTCCATGTAGAACCCAAAGTATCTTCATTATAAATCAGCGCCTTCATATCAATAAGGTCAATCTGTCCGACAAACAAATCGCCCTGTCCAATAGGCAGCTGAACCGGAACAGCATTAGCTTTTAGTCTGTCATGCATCATATCAAGTACATTATAGAAATCTGCTCCGACTCTATCCATTTTATTAACAAATGCTATTCTCGGAACCCCATATTTGTCAGCCTGTCTCCACACCGTTTCTGACTGAGGCTCTACACCGCCCACCGCGCAAAATAATGCCACCGCTCCGTCAAGAACACGCAGGGAACGCTCAACTTCAGCAGTAAAATCAACGTGACCCGGAGTATCAATAATATTAATGCAGTGATTTTTCCAGAAACAGGTAGTAGCAGCGCTTGTTATAGTTATACCTCTTTCCTTTTCCTGCTCCATCCAATCCATTGTAGCTGCACCTTCATGTACTTCACCCATACGATGAAGCCTGCCCGTATAGAACAAAATCCTCTCGGTAGTGGTTGTTTTACCAGCATCGATATGAGCCATGATACCGATATTCCTTGTATTTTGTAATGAAATTTTTCTTGGCATTAAATAATGCAGCTTTCCTTTAAAACTTTTTTCGATTTCAGACCGATAAACTTCAAAAACAGCTGAAGACTTCGTACTCTTTAAGCTGTCTTTTATAAGCTTTTATACAGTCTGTTAATACTTAAACTTGTTTTACCACCTGAAATGCGCGAATGCTTTGTTAGCCTCTGCCATGCGGTGAACATCTTCTTTTTTCTTCACCGAACTGCCCTCATTGTTGGCAGCAGAGATTAATTCACTGGCAAGCTTTTCAGCCATCGACTTTCCCGCTTTCTGGCGGGAATAGGTTAAAATCCACTTAATAGCAAGAGCAGTGCGTCTCTCGGGTCTTACTTCGGTAGGAACCTGATAGTTTGAACCTCCAACCCTCCTTGAACGGACTTCAAGAACGGGCTGAACATTATTGACGGCTTTCTTAAAGACTTCCACGGGGTCATCATTCAATTTCTCCTGAATAATATTTAAAGCGCCGTACATGACCGATTCCGCTTTTTGTTTAAGTCCTTCCTTCATAATGGAATTGATAAATCGGCCTACCAGGATATCATTATATTTCCTATCCGGAATTCTTTCTCTTTTTTCAGCTTGTTTTCTACGCAATGTTTATTCTGTTTTATATAAAATTTTTTGTAAAATTATTTAGCAGTGCTGGTCTTGCTCTTCTTTGCTCCGTATTTCGACCTGCTCTTTTTTCTGTCTGCAACACCGCTTGAATCAATTGCACCTCTTACTATATGATAACGGACACCCGGCAAGTCTTTTACTCTCCCGCCCCTGATTAAAACAATTGAATGTTCCTGCAGGTTATGCCCTTCACCGGGGATATATGCAGTAACTTCCATTCCATTGGTTAACCTCACCCTTGCAACTTTTCTTAATGCAGAATTAGGTTTCTTCGGAGTTGTTGTATAAACTCTTGTACATACTCCGCGTTTCTGCGGGCTTGACCCAAGCGCAGGTGATTTACTTTTGTATTTTAATACTTTCCTGCCTTTGCGAACTAACTGGTTTATTGTTGGCAATGTATTTCGATTTTGGTTCTCAAACTACAAAATTAGCAATTTTTTCATACATAGTCAAGCTACGAAATTGTCAAAATTTATTAAAAACAGTAAATAATGAATAAAACCAATAAACCTTACTTTTTGAGAGAATGCATTCTATTGGTTATAGTCGGAATTAGAAATTAATAAAAAACATATATTAATAATTCACTGCACAATTCACTAATAAGAAAGCCGTTTAACTGTAATTTAAACGACTTTTTGAATTTCTAAATGAGGTCAATAGTATGGTTTATCGAACTGATTTGTATTTCTTAATCGACTTTAATCAGTTTTATATTTTTAAATCTGGAATACCTTGGGTCATAACTTGCTTTGTGTTCTATTGCAACTTTAGCTGTTAAAGTTAGACCCTTATAGTTGACTATGTTAAATGTAATCGTTGTATCAATAATTTTATTACCAGCAGGATATCCATAATTAGAATAATAAGATACGCCGGGCTTTGAAAGGAATATTCCATAATATACTCTGTCTCCTGTATTTCCTCCCGATGTTTCCATGTTATATTGAAGCTTTATATCTTTAATTGTGCTGTCGGATATGTCATACATTATTGAATCAGCCAGCATTACATTACCCGAATCAGATGAATATACCGAAATTGAATCTTTCGAAAATAATTCCACTGGTTGGGATACCTCAGGTGGAGTTACCGCATCGTTTTTATTGCACGATATTAAAGAGACCATCAATGCTGCAACCAGAAGGAAGTATATTTTATTTTTATTTGCCATGATTGTAAAATGATTACTGAAATAGTTAACGTTACTTTAATTTAAAGTAAAATATCCTATAATAAAACATTGAAAGACATCTCCCAAAAAAATACTTAACTTATTATATAAATAAATGATTTTTATGTAAAGATTTAAATTATTTTTGTATATTGTGAAATTCTTTTAGGAGCTCAAAAAGAATAAATTATTTAATAAATAACCCGGAATACGTTGATAGCTATTATTCTATTAATCTGTTTCGTTTTATTCATTGCGGCTTACGCATTTTATTCGAGATACATAGCTAAGATGTATCATCTCGATTGCGAGGCTAAAACACCCGCTCAAGAATTAAATGACGGTGTTGACTACATTCCCACAAACAAGTGGTATCTTCTCGCACAGCATTTCTCTGCAATATCCGCAGCCGGACCCATATTCGGTCCCATTATAGCAGCTCTTGCATTCGGCTGGCTCCCTGCCCTGCTGTGGATTGTTCTCGGAAACATCTTTATCGGCGCAGTTCACGATTTCTCTACACTTGTCGGCTCCATAAAGCACAAAGCAAAATCTGTAGCAGAGGTTGTCAAAGAATATACCGGAACAAGAGCTTACCTGTTTTTTATTTCTTATATATGGCTGACTCTCATTTATGTACTCACAGCATTCACTGATATTACTGCAAGGGCTTTTGTTAATAATATTCAAATAAAAGATACTTCCGGCGCTGTTATAAATACTGTTATGGGAGCAGGAACGGCTTCAAGCAGTGTGCTTTATCTCTCGCTGGCTGTTTTCCTGGGAATTATTTTAAAACTGATTGAGAAATACTCTAAATCAATTTCTTTCCAAACATGGTCACGAAGGATTGTAATAACAGTTTTTATTTTTTTAATTGGTGTCATAATTCTTATAGGACAGAACCTACCTATTCATCTTCCGCCGCTATCAGACATAATAGGAACGGGAAATTCTGTTCTAGCTTATAAAGAATCAACTTCAACATGGAATTATCTTATTTTAATTTACTGCGGAATTGCATCTGTACTTCCTATGTGGCTTCTGCTTCAGCCAAGGGGTTTCCTGGGCGGAGCATTTTTGTATGTCATTTTAATTGCAGGTGTTGCCGGAATATTTTTCGGTTCTGCAACAAACGAATTCCATTTAAACTTTACCGCGTTTTCGGGAATCTACAATGAAAACATTGGCCCCCTATTCCCTATTCTGTTTATTACAATTGCTTGCGGCGCATGCAGCGGATTTCACGGGATTGTCTGCAGCGGTACAACAAGCAAACAACTTAAATCTGAATGTGATGCTCCCCTTGTCGGCTACGGCGGAATGCTTCTTGAAGGTGTTATTGCATTAATTGCACTAAGCACCGTAATGATATTGCTTCCTTCTGATTTTCGTTCTTCACCCGACACAGTGTTTGCTCTAGGAATCGGTAAATTTATATCGCAGCTTGGTATTGATTTAAAATTTGCAATCAGCTTCGGAATGCTGGCTTTTGCAACATTTGTATTTGACACTATTGATGTGACTACCAGGCTAGGGAGATATCTTGTACAGGAATTGTTCGGCTTTAAAGAAAACAAAGGAAAAATTATTTCAACTGTAGCAACTCTCGCACTGCCTGCTGTTTTGTTAAGCACAACGATGATTACACCTGATGGAAAGCCAATCCCTTCTTACCTGGCTGTATGGCCAATTTTCGGAGCAAGCAACCAGTTACTTGCTGCTTTAAGTCTTATAGGCTTGTTTATGTGGGTGCGCAAGCTGAATAAAGGCATTATTGAAGAAATTATTGTAGGCTTACCAATGGTATTTATGACTGTAATGACCATATGGGCATTAATATTAAATATCAAAAATTGGATAGAATCCATATATTTGGGAACGAGAGCTATTACCGACCCTGTGGGTTTATTGAGCGTTGCCCTTGTTTTACTGGCACTCTCAATTATATATATTTCTTTAAGAGAAAATATTAAATTAAAAACTACATAGGTTTAACCTTTTATAATGAAAGTATATAAAATAAGATTATATTTAATACTATTAGTCTGCATTTCGGCTATAAATGTTAAAGCGCAGAACGAGATTTCAGCGGATAAAATTTTTGACCAGGTTAATAATTCTGTAGTCGTTGTTCTGGCATATGACGGGAAAGGAAATCTTTACCAAGGAAGCGGTATTGTTATAAACAGCAGCGGGTACATCGTAACAAATTACCATGTTTGCAAAGATGCAAACAGGTTTGAAATAAATCATTATTCAAAAGTATTCAGCAATGTACAGGTATTAAAACAGGATAAGGATAAGGATATTATTATACTAAAAGCAAATGACTGCACCTTACCAGCAATTAAAATCGGGAACAGTGAAGACCTAAAACCCGGACAGCGTGTTTATGCTATTGGCAGCCCTGAAGGATATGAAAATTCAATTTCAGAAGGAATTGTAAGCGGCGTCAGGCATGACTCAAACGGAAACGAGCTTGTCCAAATGACTGCTCCAATAACTGAAGGCAGCAGCGGCGGAGCTGTTGTGAACGTTAACGGGGAATTGATAGGAATGAGCATGAGCGGTCAACATGAGGGGAACATATATTTTGCGGTGCCTGTGGAAGATATTTTAAAACTGATGGATGTAAACTATGTTGCAAGCAAAGATACTGATGAAAAGAAAGAGAAGGAAAAAGAACCTATTAATTATTTTAAAGAAGGCAAAGATGCAAGCAAAGACCAGAAGTACGAAGATGCTGTTTTTTATTTTTCAAAATATCTTGAAAATAATTTAAGCGATATCGATGCATATTTTTACAGGGGATACGCCCGGCTTAAGCTAAAAGAATATAAGCTTGCTATAAGTGATTTCACATTTGCAATCGGCTCGGGAACAGACAATTACGAAAAATATTTTTACAGGGGTAATGCTTACTATTTGCTCGGAGACTTTACAAGCGCCTTAAATGACTACAGTAAGGCTATTTCACTCTCACCAGATGCTGCCGAATTATATTATAACAGAGGGTATGCAAATTATAAGATGAAGAACTTCAAAAGAACTGTTGAAGACTGGGAAAAATCAATTGAACTAAAGCCTGAATACGAAAAAGAATTGGGGGCAAAAATCAAAGTCCTTCTGGAAAGCAAATAAATAAAAATTGATTTTCAATAAACTTAACAAATCCACACAATTTTACCTCCTTTTTACAATCATACTTTCATTAATAATAATTATTGGAATTTTAATTCACTACATTTAGAATATTGTCATTTAAAACACATCAATTCATTTATATTGTAAAGCCTCGCAAAGAAAACTTCAACGAAACAGCTACCATAGAAGAAAATAATATTGTAGGCGAGCATTTTCTCTATTTGCAGAAATTGCTTGAGCAAAATATTTTAATACTTGCAGGACCGGAGCTTAATGCTGAGTTCGGCATCGCTATAATTGAAACTGATTCGGAAGACGAAGCAAGAAATATTATGGAGAATGACCCCGCTGTAAAGAAAAAAGTTTTTAGTGCAAAACTTTATTCTTTTAAAGTATCTCTTATAAAAAGCTGATTAATTCCCGCCTGAAACAGTTTTCAAAAGGATGCCGTTATTCCCTCCAACAAATCCCGTATTAGCATCAACGAAAAATACTGAGTACAAATCGTCCGAAACCGGTGATTGTTGTTTCACCCATGTAGAGCCTCCATCTGAAGATTTCAATATTAATCCGTTATTCCCCGCAGCATAACCGTTGGTAGCGTCGCCAAACGATATTGACTGAATCCAGTCTGTAACACCTGTAGTCAATTTATCCCATTGCGAACCCCCGTCAATAGATTTCATAATTGTTCCATAGTCTCCGCAAACATATAGGTCTGTTCCTGATTTAATAATTGTTTCAAGGGGGTTATCGGAATTTGCGTTTGCAGGACTCCAGTTTATACCGGCGTTAGTGCTCCGGTATAACAAATTACCGGATGATAAAATACCAATATCAGAACTAGAGAAACAGACAGATTTTACCCAGTTTTGTGTTCCGGTAGCTATTCCTGTCCACGTTGCGCCGCCGTCAACTGTTTTCAATAAAACTCCTTTTCCTCCTCCAATGAACCCTGTATTTGCATCTATAAAATAAAGTGCATACAACTGGTTTTTTACGCCCGTATTCAGTTTATTCCATTTTTTTCCGCCATCAATTGTTTTTAATGCGGTTCCGAGCAACCCAACCGAATATCCTGTATTGGCATCTGCAAAAAATACCTGATACAAACGGTCTGTTGTGCCTGAAGTGAGTGTTACCCATTTACTGCCTCCGTCAACAGTTTTTATTATTGTACCCAGTCCTCCGGCGCCATAACCGGTATTTGCATCTACAAAGAAGAGTGAGCGTATTGCGTTTTTAGTAGGACTAACCGATTGAGTCCATCCCTGAGAAAATGAATTTGAATAAAATAATAATAATAACAAAAGAGCAGCTGAAGTTCTTTTAAAATTTACCAAAGATAAAATGGAATTCATTTTATCCTCCTTCGATGTTTATTTCTTAAAATAGTCAGTTGAACGTGGTTAGATTAAATGTAATAATTCTCTGTTAAATGTCAATGGGAAAACAATTATTATGCGAACAAATAATTTATTTTTTTACAAAATCAAGAGCTGCTGAATTAATACAGTAACGAAGTCCCGTTGGCGCAGGTCCGTCATCGAATACATGTCCCAAATGAGCATTGCACTTGCTGCAAAGAACCTCCGTTCTGGACATGATAAGGCTGTTATCTATATTCTCAGTAATATTATCTTCATTAATTGGCTTAAAAAAACTCGGCCACCCGGTTCCTGAATCAAACTTTGCATCTGAACTGAAGAGTTCCTGACCGCAGCATATACATTTATAAATTCCTGTTTCATGGTTATCCCAGTATTTATTTTGAAAAGGTCTTTCAGTTCCTTTTTCTCTTGTTACTTCATACTCTTCAGGTGTTAGCTCTTTTTTCCATTCTTCTTCGCTTTTTATAACTTTACTCCGAATTTTATTTTCCATTTTATCTCCTCTTGTTGAATCAGGTTGTATTTTTCCCGAATGTTCTTTAATTAAAGAATTGCTCCCCATATAAATAAAACCAAAAAGGGCAAACGATAGTATTAAATATAATGTGATTTTCATTTAACAGTATTTTAATTACATAATTATTAATCGTTTTATAATTAAAATAATTCCATGAATTTAGATATTTCACATTTCTTAATAATTTTTTTAGAAATTTATCGATTACAATTAAGGAACAATTATCCTTATCCCTGAAGTTAAAATATTATAATAACCAATAAGGTTAATTAGTTTTAATTAACGTAAGGAAGGAAGGGATTATGCCATATGTTAATAACAAAGGGTTAAATATCTATTACAATGATATGGGAGAAGGAGAACCAGCAATTCTTTACTTACCCGGGTGGTGTGACAGCAGAAACTCATTTAATCTATTTACATTTTCCTGCGCGAAGAAACGCAGGATAGCAGCGCTTGACTGGCGCGGACACGGCAAATCAGATATGCCTTATTCAGATTTCGGTTATAACGAATTGGTATCGGATGCATTAGCTGTTATTGAAAATTCAGGGATAAATGAATTTGTAACTGTCTCAAAGGCAAATGGCGGCTGGGCTGCTATAGAACTAAAAAGGAAATTTACGGACAGGATTCCCAAAATGGTTTTTATAGACTGGCACATGTTTGACCCGCCTATTTCATTTGATCTGTTAATGAAATCTCTTCAAAATCCTGATTCTTATGAAAATGCCAGAAATACCTTATTTAATTTATGGCTTCAGGATGTAGATAATTCCGAAGTTGAAAGATTGGTCAAAAACGAAATGGCATCTTATGATTTCCCAATGTGGGTGCGCGCTGCAAGGGAAATTGTTTCTGCATACAAAAAATACGGTTCCCCGCTGGATGCATTAAATTCTTTAGAACCGCACATACCTGTAATGCATCTTTACTCTCAACCTGATGAACAAGCATATTTAGAAAGCCAGGAAAATTTTTCTGAAACAAATGAATGGTTTAAAGTCAGAAAGCTTAACCTTAAAAGTCATTTTTTAACCATCGAAGTTCCTGAGCTTGCCAGTCAAATAATTGAAGGGTTCATAACGGAAGAAAATCTCCGGGCAACAGGGACCTAATATTCACTATTATAAGTTTTATTTATCCCGTTTTTTCATTTCACTCTTAAGAAAATTGATATAAATTATAATAGTTGTTCATATTTAATGAACATACTTGAATTTTGTCATTTTTAACCAAGAAAGGAAATGAATATGAAAATGTCAATTCTTCTGGTTTCAATGATTCTGGCATTAACAACTACTTACTCACTCACTAAAATTACATCATACAACATAAACGTTGAATTTAAACCATACTCGGTCACAATGCATGTAAACGCTAGTCTGACATTTAAAAATGATGAACAATCTGATACAATTTTACTCCTGTTCAATTCCGATTCTAAAATTCTGAACATGAAATATCCTATAAATGAAACTACATTCGCTTTAACTTATTTTAAAGGAGGCAAGGATACTCTTTATGTAATTCTAAATGAAATGATGAAAAGCATACAGAATTTCGTAATTAATTTTGAATACGAATATCCGTTGGAGAAAGACTCCGTAATCCTGCTTGACCGGGGATACCGATGGTACCCAATGATAGCCGAGGATATTTATCCTTTCACGATGACAGTTCAGATTCCGGAAAATTATACAGCTATTTCAGCAGGTAATATAATAAATGAAAGAACAATCGAAGGATTCAAGCAAATCTCGTACGATAGCCGGCAGCCCGTATTCAAAATACCATTAATAATAGCACCGGAAAATTATTATATTGTAAAAGAAAAAGACTGCGGAGAAATAAAATCATATTTTTATGAAATAAATGATAGTAATTCGGGCAAGTTTGATTCGGTAAATATTGATATATGCAATTTGATTAATTACTTCAGCGCAACAATTGGTAAATATCCGCACGATAGATTTACTCTTGTTGAAACCTCTGTATTTCCAGGTTCAAACCTTGGAAGCTCGATTGTTACATCTGGATTAGATAATTTTGAATCATTCTTGCTGGGCAATAATGACTGGCTCAATATGGCTGTAGCATCACAATGGATTTGCACAGGAGTCTTTCCCAGATTGTTCTGCAAAGGATTCTGGTTTTTATCTATATCATTCCCCCATTATCTTAGACTGATGTATGATAGAGAAACCAGGGGAGAAGAGTTCTTCAATAAAGAAATCGATAACTTAAAAGAAACATATAAAAAAATTGAAGGGTCAGAAGGAGATATTCCAATTCTTGATGTTGACTATCCTAATACTAGAGAAAAAGGATTCTTGCTCTATGCTAAGGGAGTACTTGTGCTCAATAAACTGAAAATGGAATTAGGAGAAGCTAAGTGGATAGAAATTCTTAGATATTTCTACTCGGAATATAACGGGAAAGTTATTATTTTAGATGATTTTATAAACAGTATAAATAAATTCGACTCCACGGGTTACTGTTCAACTAATTTATTAAAAATGCTTAAAGAAAAAGGATTGCCTGAATAGTATGGGAAAACCAATGGATTACGACAGCTTTGCAGCTGTATATTCTGAAACAAGGTCTGCGCACAAAGGAATAGCTCAAGTTCTTATTGATGAATTAAAATCTCTTAATTCTAAGGCCGAAATTATTGAAATCGGATGCGGAACCGGAAATTATATTATTGAGCTTACAAAAGTATTTCCTGATAATATTTACAGGGGATTTGATATATCAAGAGAAATGCTTAAAATCGCAAAGTCAAGAACAGACATGGTTGAATTTATCCAAGCTAACGCTGATGTAAATTTCCCTTACAAAGATGCTGCAGCTGACGGGGCTTTCCTTGTTGATGTTATTCATCACATTGTTGAATATAACATTTTCTTCAATGAGTGCAGCAGGATTTTAAAACCCGGCGCAATGCTGATTATCGTCACCGATACAGAGGATGATTTTTATAAACGAAGCGGGATAAAATATTTCCCTGAAACCCTGCGAATAGAATTGGAACGATACCCGACAAGCTATGAACTGAATCATTATGCCGGTAGTTCAGGATTTTCGCCTGTATATTCCAAACACCTTGTAAATGAATTCGAGATTGATGATAAACTGGTTTCTGCTATAGAAAAGAAACGTTCATCATCACTGCGGCTTATACCTGAGGAAGTATTCAGAGAAGGACTGAAACGTGTCAGGATGGCAAAATCAGAAGGCGAGAAATGGCTTTCTTCATATACAATTCTTAAATACCAAAAAAACTAAATATATGAATAACTGGATAAAAGAATTTCCCGGAGCTATTACAGTTTGTGATGTTAACGGGAAAATACTGGAAATGAATGAGAAATCATGCTTAACTTTCGCAAAAGACGGAGGTGAAAAGCTAATTGGTCAAAACCTCCTCGATTGCCATCCTGAGCCTGCAAAATCAGATTTGAAAGAAATGCTGAAAACGGGCAATGCTAATGTTTATACTATTCAAAAAGACGGAAAGAAAAAGCTGATTTACCAAGCACCCTGGTTTACAAACAGTGAATACAGCGGTTTCGTTGAATTATCAATCGAAATTCCGGAGGAAATGCGTAATTTCATCAGAAAATAATATACCGGAAATTGGAATAGATATTTTTCAAACCAAGAGCGAAATTAATACTTAAGTGTCAATGTTTATTATATAATAAGTTAGTTTAAATATATGAAACAATTTCAATTTTACCCAAAATTCTATTTATTTCTTTTCATAACAATATTCCTAGCATTGTCCGGATGCGAAAGAAAGGTTGCAAACCCCGTGCTTGAATATGTTAAGAACTCACAGCTGCAGTTCAGCAATAAAGTTCAAAGAGATGATATAAAAGCAGCAATGTACGATATTTTAACATTGGATAAAAAATTTCTTGAGGAACAAAAATACAGGGATTCAAGCGGAACAGAAGGACAATGGGATTTAAAAAAAATGATGACCGTTTATTTCGTGCCATCAAAACCCGGGTTAACACTAGGAGATGATTTCTATACCGATGTTAAAGCCGATAGCGTTATGGTTGAAGTGGCAAAAATATACATGAAATACTGATGAAAAGTATTGTAGTTCATGATAAGAATAAACTTGAGACTTTTCTTCGTCAAAACACACCGCTTAATATTTATCACATTGGAGACCTTGATGAATTTTACAGAGATTATACTGTCTGGTTCGGGCTGGAAGACGGCCAGATTTTAAAATCAGTTATCCTGCTTTACACAGCTGTCAACCCGCCTGTACTTCTGGCACTCTCGGCTGAATCGGATATCCTTTATCTGAAAACATCTGATTGAAAGTATTAAACATCTGCTGCCAGTAAAGTTTTATTCCCATTTAACACCTGGGATTGAAAGTTCATTTGAAAGTAACTATACCCTTACCTCATTTGGTAATTATCAAAAGATGTTTCTAAATGAAAGGGCTAAAATTAAAAATTCTGAATCTCATGATATTGTAAAGCTCAACCCGAAGGATATTGAAGAAATTAAAGTGCTGTATTCAGAAAGTTATCCGGAAAACAGCTTTGATGCGAGGATGCTCGAAACCGGTATGTATTTCGGTATGAAAAATAACGGCAAGCTTATTAACATTTCAGGTGTTCACGTATATTCTGAAAAACAAAGAGTTGCAGCTCTTGGCAACATAACCACTCATCCTGATTTCAGAGGCAAAGGAATCGGGCAGAAGGTTACCGCTCATTTGGTCAGTATACTGCTTGAAAAAGTTGACGCTATAGGACTAAACGTAAGCCGGGACAACATACCAGCAATTAAATGCTACAGCAATCTTGGATTTATAAAAAATGCTCCTTACATGGAATATATGATTGAAAGAAAATAATATTGTTCCCTGCCTGAAATTCCTTTAGTTTTAATTTATAATTTGTTTCATTTATTAATATATTAGCTCCTTATCATTCAATGAATTTCATTAACTCTAAACCAAACTTAATGGATATTAACAAAACATTAGAAACCTACAAGATGGGTTTCAATGACCTGCAGAACGCTCTGAGAGAATTCCCCGCTGAAATGTGGGATTTCAAACCCGGACCCGATAAGTGGAGCATTAAAGAAATAATTGTGCATATTGCTGACAGCGAAATCAACGGTTATATGAGATGCAGAATGATTATAGCTCAAAGCGGCTCTGCAATAACTCCTTATGACCAGGATGCATGGGCAAATAATTTAGACTACTCTTCCAGAAGTATCGATACCAGCCTTGAACTGTTCCGGCTTTTGAGAGTCGTAAATTACTCATTGCTGAACGGATTAAAAGAAGAAAACTGGGATAAATTTATTAATCACCCGGAAAGCGGAAAGATAACTCTTAAAGAGTGGCTGAATATTTATTCTTCACATATACCAATACATATTAATCAAATGAAAAGAAATTATGAAGCGTGGAAACATTCTTCCGGCAGTTAGCATTGCTTTTTTACTATTGATGGGAACCTTAAATTCAAAAGCTGAAATAAAACCGAGAATTGCCATTTCAATGGATGACCCCAATACTGCGGTAACACCTCTCTTGGACTGGAACACCAGAAACGAGAATATCCTTTCTGTTCTTAAAAATTACAATCTGCAGGCAGCATTATTTGTCTGCGGGATGAGGGTCGATGACTCAAACGGTACAGCATTATTGAAAAGATGGAATGAAGAAGGTCATTTAATCTGCAATCATTCATATTCACATCTTTATTTTGATTCTAAAAAAATTGAACTAAGTACATATATAAATGATTTTCTGCGTGATGATTCTCTAATCAGAAATTACCCAAACTTTACAAAACTATACAGATTTCCCTTCTTGAAAGAAGGTAATACTCTTGAAAAGAGAGATGGTTTTAGAAAAATATTGGCAGACAAAAGCTACAAAATAGGATACGTTTCTGTAGATGCTTCTGATTGGTATATAGACCAAAGAATGAGGGAAAAATTGAAATCAGATTTAAATGCAAATTTAACCCCGTATAAAGATTATTATCTTAATCATATATATGACAGGGCAAATTATTATAATAATCTTGCTAAAGAAGTTACCGGGAGACAGGTTGAACATGTATTGCTAATACATCATAACTTATTGAACGCTTTGTTCCTTGAAGATTTAATAAAGATGTTCATAGAAAACGGCTGGGATGTAATAAATGTTTCTGAAGCATACAAAGACAGCATTTATTCAGAATTGCCTGATGTACTTCCGGCAGGTGAAAGCATAATTTGGGCTCTTGCAAAACAAACGGGGAAATATGACAATGTGCTCAGGTACCCGGGAGAAGACTCTCAATATGAGGAAGATAAAATGAACAAACTCGGTTTATAATGATAAATATAGAAATTAAATCAAGATGCATCAATCATGATAAAATCAGGAAAATCCTAAAATCTGAAAGAGCCAGCTTTATAGGAACAGACCATCAAATTGATACATATTTTAAAGTGAATTCCGGCAGGCTCAAGCTCAGGGAAGGTAATATTGAAAACAACCTTATCTGTTATGAGCGTGAAAACACAAGTTCACCTAAACAAAGTAGTTTCTCATTATATAAATCCGAAAATCCCGTCTTGTTGAAGAAATTGCTCTCAAAATCTTTGGGAATACTCACAATAATCGATAAGCAACGTGAAATATATTATATTGAAAATGTAAAATTCCATCTTGATAAAGTAAAAAAGCTGGGTGAGTTTTTGGAAATCGAAGCAACAGATTCGGGAGGCTCAATAAGAAAAAATAAACTTCTTAAACAGTGCACACATTACATGGAGTTATTTGGTATTAAAAAAATTGATTTAATCCCCTTCTCTTACAGTGATATGCTTTTAAATGAAGGGGCTCCAAAATAATTCACTTTAGCTTATTCAAATTATCCTTTGCATTTTGATTATTAGGATCAGTATCAATAGCCTTTTTATAATTTTCCTTTGCTTTATTAATATCACCCAGTTTTTCATAAACAGAACCGAGATTATTATATGCTGTTGAAAAATCTTTTTTCTCATTCACTGCTTTCTCGAAAAATGTTTTTGCATCTTCCAGCTTATTCTGTTCAAGGTAACTAATACCTATGTTGTTGTAATATCCTGCACTGCCGGCAGGATTAATTTTAACAAGTTGAAGCAATTCTTCAATTGCTTTGTCATATTTTTTATCCTGATAATTTTTATATGAATCATTTTCCAATCCGGCAATTACGGGCCGGTTATCCGGATTTGTATTCCCGGGCTGCTCACCTGCAGCGAGCTTCATTTTCAGGTTTTGCAGCAACTGAACTGAATTCATATAATTGGGAGAAACTTTCTGAATTTTTTCCAGCCATATTATTGCCTCCTGTAATTTATTGTTATTGGCGTAAAGCTGAGCCATTGCATGCATCGGCTCGGGAGATAAGGTATCAAGCGTATACGATTTGTAAATATAGAAATATGCAGAATCAAAGTTTCCTTTGATTAAAAAAATCTTGCCAAGATTTACATTTGCCAGCAGTGTTTCACTCTTCAGATCGATTGCTTTGCGGTAATAAACTTCAGCTTTGTCATATTCCTGCTTGTTAGCATATATATTGCCGATGTTTACATAAGTAACTGTTCCGGGTTTGCCTTCAGCACTAAGAAATAAAGTATTATTATCCTTCCAATCAAAGTTCCTGGAAAATGTTTGATAAGAATAAAAGTCCAAGAATAATAAAAATCAATGATATCAATACCGGCTTTGTTTTATTATTATAGTACTTTATGAAAACTACAGCAATCACAATGCTAAGAGATATGGAAGGAATGTACAAGAATCTTTCTGCCATAAAATTCATTGTTGGCACTATGTTCATCACAGGAAGGAGTGCGGCAAAGAAAAGTAGGATTGAAAATGAAATTAACGGACTTTTCCTGAAAAAATAAGCTGTAATAGCTGCCATTACAATTATAAACACAAGCGCTATTATTACATCTGGAGCTGTTATCGAGTTTACATAAGGCAAATAGCCGTTGTAATGGTACAATAATCCAATAGGTACTATCAACAGGCGGAAATACAAAGGCAACGTCTGAAGCATTGTAAGGAGAGAAGTAAAAGCATCTTTCCCATAAAAATAAAAATAGGTTTCTCTCTGTGGAATATCTTTTAATATAAACCATCTTAGAGAAAGATATAAAACAGATGCCGCAAAAAGGATAAAGTATACACTAAATCTCTCTTTTATTAATTTCACACTTAAACCTTTGTTCTCAGCAATATCAAACAAAATTAAAACCACAGGTAAAGTAATCGCCATCTCTTTAGACAGTAACGCCAGAACATAAAACAACAGGAGCAAAACCAGGAAATACACCTTTTGCTCTCTTAAATATTTTATATAATATATAAATGAAGAGGTAAAAAATGTAAATGAAAGGCTATCAGTTCTTCCGCTGACCCATGTGACGGCTTCGGTATGAATAGGATGCACAGCAAATATTAACCCCCCGAATAAAACAGCAAATAGTTTAGCTCCTGTAAGATTTCCTTTTCCTCCTGCAAAAATCAGGAGAAGCAATTTGAAAAATAGCAGTGAGTTAATTACGTGAATAATAATATTTGTCAGGTGAAAACCAAAAGGCTTCAAACCCCATAATGCATAGTCTATAGCGTATGTTGTAGAAACCACCGGTCTGTAATACCTGCCTATTACTTTATGAAAGCCTTCCTGGGCGGTGAAATATTTTGGTATATTTGATATTTCGGTAATAGACTGGTCTCCGAGTACAACGGATTCATCATCAAAAACAAATTCATTCGAAAGTGCATTTATATAAACAACAAATGAGGCAGCAGCAATTATGATATAGTATAACAGGTTTGGTGAATTTTGTTTTTTTAAAGGGAGCTTTGGCATTTAGAAACTAATACACGTAAAAAAATGGTTTCATAACAAGGAAATTTATTTGTAAATTTACACAATAATAAAATTCTTTACAATTACGACATCAGTGATGAAGAAAACTCTTATCATTTTACCGGTTTTATTATCATTTTTATTTTTATCCTGCGGTAAGGCATCGAATAACCCCAGAGGCTGTGTTAGCTCGTTTATTATTTCAATAGAACAGCATGATATGAGCAAGGCCTGGAGCCTGCTTGGCAATGATGCACAATCATATTTCAATACACTTGGTGAAAGGCAGAGACGTTCCGGTAAAGGTGCTTTTGAAAACGAAATTGATAAAATAAAAACTTTCCGAAGTGCAAGGACCGATTATTCAATTCACAAAGATAAAGACGTTCAGGACACAATAAAGCTGATTGTTTTCGGTGGAAAGGAATTTAACATCAATATAACAGATGATGATGGAAATTATAAAATCAAGGACCAGCAGTCTGTAAGGAATGTTCTCGATGTTATTTCAGGCGAGTTAAAACAAAACCAGCATTTCTATTAGTTTGTTCAGCTACCTGTAGTTATATCTTTCCCAAATAGGAGTAATAAGTCTGTAATCCCCAAAACCTGAATCATCAACAAAAACAAACTGTCTGTTGACTTCATAATAATCCCAAATCTCGTAAGGTTTGGTGTCCATTTCATATGGATGGCGCTCAATG
Source organism: Ignavibacteriota bacterium (assembly GCA_963742955.1). Lineage (GTDB taxonomy): Bacteria > Bacteroidota > Ignavibacteria > Tepidaquicellales > OLB5 > CAVUOA01. Next base: position 591,392 of record CAVUOA010000009.1, read on the forward strand.
TTGCTGGGTAATCCGAATATTATATAAACCATTCCCATATCAGTTTTCCAGCCTTTTGTATACGGTGTGGAGAAATGTTTATCTGCGTATTTAATTCTTTTGTAGTATTCAATCAGGACTTCATTCTTTTTAGTTGAAGGGCTAGGGTCCTTGGAATTCCAGAACTCGATTAATCTTTTTCTTTTTTCTGCATCGGTTTTACCGTCCTTTACATAGTCCCATTCGTCATCTTTAGCAATATATTGAAGCTGTGCTATCGCTTCATCTAGATTATTAAGGTCAATTGGAAAATTTACATTCTGGTCTTCAAGAGTTCCAGTTTTAGAAATTGTAAATTGGGGGGTTGAAGCTGTAACTTCAATTTTTAATTTATCCTCAGGAAGTTTTGATGTCGGAACCGCAATAAACAGCTTATTTTCAATATCTATCCCGTTTGTAATGTCTAATGTGTCATCCTTAGTAAACACCTGGTTATTCTGGGAATCCGTTATTCTGCAATTCACTTTTACGGATCTCAATTCAGAATTTCTGTATATAAAGAAAAATAAATAACAAGTATCGAGATCGCTCACATTCCTTGATACACATGGAGTAATATATCTTCTCCCGTTCAATTCTTCAAGCTTTGAGACTACCATAATATCACTAATAGAAAGAGGGTCTGTAAGAAAATTTCTTATTTCAACATTTTTTTCACGAACCGAGTGTTTCTTAGTGCTCAGTTCAAATAATGATATTTTCACTTTATAACTGCCAGGAACAAGAAAAATATTTTTTATCACAATTTGCGAGTTATTGGCAAGGTATTCAATATCAGTTTTAGAGGTTGTTATTACCTCTTTATATACCTTATTAAAAACTGAGTTTCCCAAATTATCATTTATATCAAGGGTTAAATCTACATTTGCAATAAAGTTGTTTGAGTTCTTATCCCGCTTGAACTCTACTTTATCAAAAGGAATTTCCGCATAAACATCAAGCCGCGTTTTTGTACTATCAGGAGAAAAGAAATTCAGAGCATCCATATTGAACATTTCTTCTTTATTCTTTTCCTGAGTAAAAGCTGTATTTAAAATAAGGGCTGAAAGGGCTAAGGTTATTAATGTCTTCATGGTTAAAGAGCAAATTTTTTATTGCTTACGCATTATACTAAATAATAAGAAATATTTGCAATGTAATTGCATATTTTTGTGTAAAATCCGAGTAATTTCAATCAATATCTCCCAAAGCATATTTTTTGCCGATTTTCAAAAAAGCAAAATAAACTTTTTTCCTGGAGCCTTTTTGGAATTCCACAAGCCAGGTATACCACTTTCCTTCGGTTTCTTCTTTTTCAGTAAAGTCAGTAAGCTCGTAATCACCACCTTCAATCAGATAATTTTTTATTCTGCTGCATACCTCGATTACATCTCTTTTTTCCGATTCATTTTCAAAATTATAAACATCTTTCCATTGTCTTGACGTATCCTCACCTCTGTAAACAATATATTTAGATGCTTCTTTGTAGTTATCGGTAAAACACAGTACAAACAGTTTTTGAAGCCTGTCCCCTACCTGGTCACTTTGAGCAAGAACGGAAACACTGCTGACCAATAATAATAAAGCCGTGATAATAACTCTTGTTTTCATATAAAATAGATTACTTGCTGATAAGTTTAAAATTTCTTTTTAAACTTTTGGTTCAACCTGAAGTACCATTCTCTGATGTTTCGATTATTCTGTACTGTTTCATCGTTTGCTCCTCATAATTTAATTAAAAATTTATGTTTCAAACATTAAATCTGAAATAAACAATATCCCCGTCCTGAACAATATAGTCTTTTCCCTCAACCCTCATTAAACCCTTTTCTTTTACTGCATGTTCAGACCCGTATGTTATTAAATCTTTATAGCTCATAATCTCACCCCTGATAAAACCTTTTTCGAAATCAGTGTGTATTTCTCCTGCTGCCTGTGGAGCTTTAGCTCCCCTGTGAACTGTCCATGCATGAACTTCTTTTTCGCTCACAGTAAAGAAAGTAATTAAACCGAGCAAATGATATGCGGTATGAATCAATTTATTCAGCCCGGGTTCCTCAATATTCAGCTCCTGCAAAAACTCCTTCTTTTCTTCAGGCGAAAGCAGGGCAATCTCAGATTCAATTTCAACAGAAAGCACTATTGACTCCTCGCCCTCTTTTGAGGCAATATCTTCAACAATTTTCGAATATTGGTTGCCGTGAACATTCTTATCGTCAACGTTTGCAACATATAAAATATGCTTATCGGTTAATAGCTGGAGCTCATCAAGATGTTTAACGTCATCCGGCGGATGGTTTTTCTTATATTCCGAAACGAAATACTTCGCAAGCCTGCCGGATTCCAGATGTTTTTTCAGGGCATTGTAGCTTTCGAATTCTTCTTTAATTTTTTTATCGCCTGTCTTCAGCAACTTTTCCGTCTTTTTAATTCTGTTTTCAATAGTATCCAGGTCTTTCAAAATCAATTCGGTTTCAATTATTTCAATATCCGCTTTTGGGTCTACCCTGCCGTTAACGTGGATAATATTATCGTTGTCAAAACATCTTACAATATGCACAATAGCATCTACTTCCCTTATATGCGAGAGAAACTGATTTCCCAGTCCTTCACCTTTTGAAGCACCTGCAACCAGCCCCGCAATATCAACAAACTCAATAATAGTTTTTACAATTTTCTTGGGGTTGTACATCCTCACAAGCTCGTCAACTCTTTTGTCAGGTACGGTAACAACACCAAGATTCGGTTCGATAGTGCAAAACGGGTAATTCGACGCTTCGGCAGTTTGCGATGATGTTAAACAGTTAAATAAAGTAGACTTGCCAACATTTGGAAGACCTACTATTCCGCATTTTAAACCCATTGAAATAATGTGTGTTAAATTTTATTAAAAAATAAAAATAGAAGGCAAGAAAATAATATAAAGTACATAAAGAAATCCCGAAAAAACAACAGGAATCAATAAATTATCATCTACAGGAAGTCTAATTGAATCAGCAATAGTAGTAACAAATAATGCAGCAATTGCCGCGTAATATTCTGCAGCATTATACTGGTATTTGGGAGTCAGAAATACTATTGCAATACCGACTAAGAAAAAAGTGATAGTCCCGGCATAAGACCTGTTAGGGGCAAATTGTTTTCTGCCATAAAGTCTGCCGATAATTCCCGATATACTATCGGATAAAGAAAGCAAAAGCATACCGGTAACTGCAATATAAATGGGAAAAAGGATTATGCATAAAACATCCGCTATCAGAAGCCACGATGCGCCGTTTACTCTGATTTTGCCTCTATCGGTTTCATGGTCTCTGAGTAAAAATTTAAAATGCTTTAAATAAAGCCCGTAAATAAACTCGCTTTTATATTTAAGTGCTTCAACCACCAGCATTAGAATCAGTATCGGAATAATAATATATAAAACAATGTGTTTCGGAATAAACAAATATCCGATTGGTATTGAAGAGGAGAACAGGTGGATAGTTTTTCGGTAGAACTCTCCTTTTAATGAAATATTATTTTCTTTGGCTGTATTCTCCATAAATAAAAAGCGGGCGATAACCCGCTTTATCAAAATCCCGATTCAATTGAAAAAAATATTAAGCTGATTTGTTTTCGATTTCATCTTTAACGCTGCTGTCTAAACCTTTCCCGTTTCCCGGTGAAATATCCTTGTTACCATTATCCTGATTAGAAGCACCGTTAACAGTGTTCTTGTTTGGTTCATCTATTTTTTCGAAAGCAGGAAGAGTTTCTCCCTTTATAATTTTATCAATTTCTTCACCGTCTAAAATCTCTCTTTCAAGCAAAGCTGCGGATAACCTGTTAAGAACATCTGTGTTATCTTTTAAGATTTTCTCAGCTCTATCCATCCCTTTATTAACTATTTTCTTAACTTCTTCGTCAATAATCATTGCAGTTTCCTCACTGTAATCCCTGTGCTGTGATATTTCCCTTCCGAGGAAGATTTCTTCTTCTTTTTTACCGAAAGTCAACGGTCCAAGCTTCTCGCTCATGCCCCATTCACAAACCATTTTTCTTGCAAGCTGTGTGGCTCTTTCAATATCGTTGCCTGCTCCGGTTGTAAGCTCGTTAAATACAAGCTTCTCAGCAGCTCTGCCGCCCATTGCATAAGCAATCATTGCTTCTAAATATTCTTTTGAATAAGTATGTTTTTCATCCATGGGTAAATATGTAGTAACACCGAGAGCCCTTCCTCTTGGTATAATTGTAACCTTATGCACCGGGTCAGCTTCCGGAATCATTCTTGCAACCAGAACATGCCCGGATTCATGATATGCAGTGGTTTTTTTCTCCTTATCTGATATTATCAGGCTCTTTCGTTCCATTCCCATCATGACTTTATCTTTCGCTTCCTCAAAGTCAGCCATAGTAACACTATCTCTTCCCTTGCGGGCAGCAAGCAAAGCGGCTTCATTTACAAGGTTCGCAATATCGGCACCGGAAAGTCCGGGTGTACCTTTTGCCAGAATATCAAGCTTTACGTTTTTATCAAGGGGTATATTTCTGATATGAACTTTAAAAATACCCTCGCGTCCTTTAACATCAGGTCTGTCAACAACTACCTGTCTGTCAAACCTGCCGGGTCTTAATAGCGCCGGGTCAAGGACATCAGGTCTGTTAGTGGCAGCTATAATAATAACACCTGTATTCTGCTCAAAACCGTCCATTTCAACCAGCAGTTGGTTCAGGGTTTGCTCTCTTTCATCATGACCGCCGCCGAGACCTGCGCCTCTGTGCCTTCCTACTGCATCAATTTCATCGATAAAAATAATACATGGAGCGTGCTTCTTTCCTTTTTCAAATAAATCTCTGACACGTGATGCACCTACGCCTACAAACATTTCAACAAAGTCGGCGCCGCTGATTGAAAAAAATGGTACACCGGCTTCACCGGCAACAGCTCGAGCCAGAAGTGTTTTGCCGGTACCGGGGGGTCCCAGAAGCAATACGCCTTTAGGAATCTTACCGCCTAATTTCTGGAATTTGGAAGGCTCTCTTAAAAATTCAATTATTTCTTCCAACTCATATTTTGCTTCATCAGCGCCTGCTACATCTTTGAATGTTACCCTGTTGGAGCTCTCATTAAGCATTTTTGCTCTGGATTTTCCGAAAGAGAATATTCCTTTAGAGCCGCCAGCCTGTCCCTGCATACGTCTCATTACAATTATCCAGAAAACGATTATAATTATCCACGGTAATGCCCCAATCAAGGGGCCAACCCAGCTGGAATCCTCTTTTTCGATTTTAAACTGAATGTTCTTATCATTCCAGCTTTTAATTGTTTCATCAGAAATATTAGTATAAGGAAGCAGAACGGTAAACTTGTCAACGTTCATCTGCCTTGAACCTACGTTCAGGCTTTCCGGTTGTTTCAGTACGCCGTGAAAGGTGTATGAATTATCCGATTTTTTAACAATTGCTTCTTTAATTTTATTGTCGTTGAGCAGCTTCTGATACTGGTCATAATTAATATCAACCTCAGTGCTGTCTCCGGAGCGTGACCAAATCATAATAAGAAAGAAACCGAATAAAATAGCGCTCCACCCGAGCACTATTTTGAAAACTCTGCTCCAGTTAAAATCTTCATTCTTCCTTTTATTCCCTGAAGGTTGTTTCTTATTATTTGAAAACTCGTCTGGCATTAATTATTTAATTTTGTAAAATGTATATTGATTTTAAATTTCTGTATTTCTGGGCATAATCCAGTCCATATCCTACAACAAACTTACTTGGTATTTTAAATCCTGTATATTTGATTTTGAAATCAAGATTACTAAGTCCTTTTTTCATCAGCAGGGATGCGAATTCAAGGGAACTCGGTTTATGATTGGCAATCAAATCGCGGATAAATTTAATTGATAAACCCGAATCTATAATATCCTCAACAACAATAATATCTCTATTGGCAATAGGGCAGTTTAAATCTTTAAGCAGCCTCACATCACCCGAAGATATCTTATTATCTCCATAGCTCGATAGTTTAAGAAAGTCAATTTCAGAATCAAGTTTTACCTGTCTAACCAGGTCAGACATAAAAACAAAAGCACCATTGAGCACACCTATAAATATAGGAATCTTCCCTTTATAATCCTTTGATATCCTTGACGCAAGTTCATTTACACGTTTTCTGATATCTTTTTTATCGATATACAGCTTTAAATTTGATTTATCAATCACTCTTAAGAAATTTACATTTTTAACGCTGCATTATCAAGTCTACGGCTTGTCTTAGACTTGAAATCATTACCTTATCAAAAACATAAACATATATTTAGCATTAGAGGTTTCCCCCATTATATGTCAGTGTTTTGATATAATAAAAAACCCATCCTTTGCCTGACAGAGTATAAAGGGATGGGCAATACTAGGAACACTTTAAATTTAGGCTATTTCCTCAGCTATAGTTCTTTTATTTCTTCTGACAGCTTTTGCTTTCTTTACACGTCTTTTAACCGAAGGTTTGACAAAGAATAGTCTTTTTCTGTATTCTTTCAATACTCCGGCTTTCTCATATTTCTTCTTAAATCTCTTTAAGATTTTATCTATTGATTCGCCTTCCTGTACAGAGACTTTGATCAAACTGTATCACCTTTCTTTAAATATTGAAAAACTTTTGAACTTAAATATAGTAATTTATTAAATTAAATGCTATATCCGGGTCAATAACTTGCAGATTAATTCCATTGTTTATACCAGTACCTCTAAATACGCTCCCCTTGCTTAATGGTAATTCACAGTCAGGCAGTTATCATCTTTACCTTGAAACTGTGATTTATAATCTTTAAAATAGTATTTTAATCATAACCATTATCACAAAAGCAAAATATATGAACAAAACAGCCAAAAGATTGCAACTTGCAGGTTTCCTGTTGTTTCTGCTATTAGTGGCAGTTTCTGCGGAAGAGTGCAGCAGAGCCAGCAAAACGCTGGTTGAAATTGGAAATGAAAAAGTAACACTTGGAGAATTTGAAAAGCAATACCTTAAAACAGTCGGGAATGTTGATTCGGCAAAGAACAAATCTCTGGATGATAAAAAACAGTTTCTTAACCTTTATATAAATTTCAGGCTTAAGGTTAAAGATGCCCGGGACAGAGGTCTTTTGAATACTCCGGATATGCAAAAAGAAATTGACGAATACAAGAAAAATTTTGCTCCTACATATCTTATTGATAAGGAAGTAGTTGACCCTGAACTTGAAAAATTGTATGAAAGAAAAAAGTTCGAAGTCAGAGCATCTCATATATTAATTAACCTCTCCGAAAAATGCACCCCGCAGGATTCTATAGCTGCTTACCAGAAGGCAGATTCAGTAATTCAGAAACTGGATAACGGTGAAGATTTCGGAACTCTTGCAAGACAGTATTCTCAGGATAGAACAGTAATGCAAAACAACGGTGACTTATATTATTTCACCGGAGGCATGACTGTAGATGCTTTCGAAGATGCTGTATACGATTTAAAAGTCGGTGAGTATACAAAGAAACCCGTTCGGACAATGTTTGGTTTACATATTATAAAGTTAACTGACAAGAAACCCAGACTGGAATCTATACGCGCTTCGCATATTTTGATTCAGGATAAACGTGATAGTTTGGGCAAAATAATTGATTCGGTTGAAACATACCAGCATGCACTTGACATTTACAATAAAGCTAAGAATGGCGAAGATTTTTCCCAGCTGGCTTCACAATTTTCCGAAGACCCTGGGACGAAGAATGTTGGCGGTGATTTAGGATACTTTGACAGACGCAGAATGACTCAACCGTTTGACTCTGCTGTGTTTGCTCTTAAAGTAGGTGAAATCACCGGACCGGTTCGTACTCAATACGGATGGCATATCATTAAAAAAACTGACGAGAAACCATTGCCGCCGTTTGACAAAATAAAAGAAAGCCTTAAAAACGATTTCAAAAGAACACAGAAATTTAAAACAGATTATAATAATTATGTTGGCAAGCTCAAAGAAAAATATGATTTCAAAGTGACCGATGACGGCATGAATTTTCTAAAAAATAAATTTGACTCGGCCAAAACAATTTCAGATTATAACCTTGACAGCTTATTTGCACAGGGAGACAAAGATAAAATTATAGCAACTTATGACGGCGGGCAAATTAAAATGCAGGACATCCTTAATTTTCTGAATGTGAACAGAGATTACACAAAAACACCGCTGAACGGGACAACTCTTAATTCCATAATCAGTTCTACAGCGGAATCCCCGCTTTTAAATAAAAAAGCCCAGGATATGAAACTTGAAAAAGACGATGAGTATGAAGCATCCATCAGAGATTATGAAAATGGACTGCTTGTCTTCAGAGTTGACCAGGATGAACTTTGGTCTAAGGTAAAGCTTACGGATACAGAATTACAGAGCTATTATAATGCCAATAGCTCAAAATATACAAAGCTGGATTCAACCGGTAAATCGGTGCCTAAAACTTTTGAAGAAGTGAAACCCGAAATTTCCAATGAATTACAACAGGTAAAATTCAAAGAAATAGAGAAAGCATACATCGATTCATTAAAGCAGAAATATCCTGTAAAAATATACGATGACGTTCTGCTGGATGCTTTCAAAGAATAATACTTAATAAAACGAACATAATATTGAATAAATTTAATTTCCTCGTAGCCGGCATACTTCTGGTGCTGGCTACCTCTTTATATTCCCAGACCGAGGGAGACAGAATAATTGCAATCATTGGCAACGAAGTAATTCTGGAATCCGACCTCAACTACCAGCTGATGATTTACGCAAGACAAAATAATATTTCTCAGCTTAATGACAGGATTGTCCAGGAAGTCTTTAAAAATATGGTAACAGAAAAACTCATATTGGCAAAAGCTGACCAGGACAGTATAACAGTATCAGATGAAGATGTTAATAAACAGCTTGATTACAGGATAAAGTCAATGGTTGAACAATTCGGCTCAGAGAAAAACCTTGAAGAAGCTTATGGGCTTACTGTTGCAAAGATTAGAACAATACTCAAGGATGATATTAAGAAGAAAATGAAAGTTGAGAAGATGAAACAAAAGAAATTCGGATACGGTATAAAGGTTACTCGAACCGAGGTCCAGGATTTCTACCAGCAATTTAGGGATTCTATCCCTGAAGTTCCGGAAACATATGAGCTATATGAGATAATGAGAATACCTGCTCTTACCGAAGAAGCTAAAAGTATGGCTTACGATAAAGCTAAACAACTTCTCGATAGTCTGAAAAACGGCGCTGATTTCTCAGAACTGGCTAGAAAGTATTCAGATGACTCCGCTTCTGCGGTTTTAGGAGGAGACCTTGGTAAAGTTAAAAAAGGAGTATTCGTCAAAGAGTTTGAAGATGCGGCATTTTTGCTCAAACCCGGCGAAATATCTAATATCGTAGAAACAGAATTCGGATACCATATTATAAAAGTAAATGAAAAAAGCGGTGACATGATAAGCTTACAGCATATACTTGTTAAGTTTCCGCACCTCGAGTCGGCTGATTTCGATGCCATAAATTTTCTAAAAGACCTTAAACAAAAGATATTAAACGGACAGGCAACATTTCAACAGCTTGCATTTCAGTATTCACAGGACAATGAAAGCGCAAAGGACAGCGGTTACATTGGCAAGCTGAATCTTAATTCTCTTGCTGATACAACCGAAGCGAGCAAAATTAAATCATTGGAAAAAGGTCAAATTTCAGACCCTATAAGATTGGGCGATTCAAGAAACTACTCATATAACTTGTTTTACGTAAAAGACAGAGTCCCCGCGCATAAGCCAACCCTGGAAACCGATTACCAGTTAATTGAAAATTATGCTCAGAACTATAAAGAAAATAAAGAAGTAAGCGAGTGGCTTGAAGAACTTAAAAAATCAATTTACGTAGATATCAGAATTTAAATTTCAGAAAGCGGTGAAATCTCTTAAGGTTTTACCGCCCTGCTTAAGATTAAATGATAGACTTTAGCTCACGTTATCCTTCCGCCTTAACCCTATTATTCTTAATAATATCCGCAGCAATTTCATTTTATCTCTACAGGAAAGCCGCGCTTACAACTGCAAAAAAAATTCTGCTTACTGCTTTAAAATCTGCCGCAATATTCTTAATTCTTGTATTATTTATAGAACCGGTCATCCTGGCATTTGTAAGTCCCAAAAACAGTTTAATAAATCTGGTTGTAGTAGATAACACAAGAAGTAATTTACTGAAAAATGAAAATGGAAATCTAAAGAGTGATGAAATAAAAGACTTTCTAAATAAAAATTTATCCGACAAAAACAAATATTCACTTTTTACTCTAAGCGATTCAAACAATTCACCGGGGAATATTAATGAACCCGACTCAATAAAATTTAATGGGGCTAACACCAATCTATCAGAATCGTTAAACAGGCTTCTCACCTATTACCCTGAAAGGAATTTCAATTCAGTTACAGTAATATCAGACGGAATCTTTAATTCCGGAGGCAATCCGCTGTACCAGGCAAGGTTATTTTATGCTCCTTTAATTACAATTGGGGTTGGTGATACTGCTCAAAAGAAAGATGCCGTTTTAAGCAGCGTTTACTATGAAGAAAATGCATTCACAGAAACAAATAATTTAATAAAAGCTTATATCAGAACGTTTGACCTGAAAAATGAAGTTCTTGAAATTAACCTCGTACGGGAAGGAAATGTAATACAAACAAAAACTATTCAGGTTTCAGGTATTACTCAATCTGACGAAGTGGATTTTGATGTGACTGAACAAAAATCCGGCATTGTGAAATATTCGATAGATATTTCTAATATACCCGGAGAGCTAAACTATGAAAATAACAGGCAGCAGTTCCTGATAAGCTATATTGATAATAAAACTAATCTACTGCTCATCTCATCAGGCCCGGGATATGATAATTCAGCTATAGCTGATATTTTAAAAAGAATAAACAATTATAATCTAACCGTTAGAACAATAAAGAATCAAAATGAGTTTTACGAAGGAACCCTTGATTTCAAGCCATTCGGCGGACTTTCGGCAATATTTTTACTTGGTTTCCCTATTTCGCAATTCAGCAGTGAAATAACTTCAAACATTGCATCTAAAATTACTGAATTCAAAATACCGGTTATTTTTTTCGCGCAGAAAAACACAGATTATAAAAAACTTGAGATATTCGGTGAATCTGTCCCGTTCACAATAACCGGAGGAATTGGAAGTGAAAAAGAATTCAACCCTCAGGTCGTGGCATTGTCTGAAAACGGATTCTCGAAAATAGAGCAGGATATTAACTCAACTCCTCAGATTTTCTGTAATGTTTCCGGAATTGTGCCAAAAGCAGGAACCACTACTCTTATGACCGATAAAACAAATGGCGAGCCGGTATTCATTATGAGAAAAACAGAGAATACCAATTCCTCAGCTTTTCTCGGATACGGATTGTGGAGATGGGACCTCAATCAGAAAGCAGCGCATGAGAAAACACTTGAAAGCTTTATTGTCCAAACCGTCAATCAATCCTTGCTTCATGATAAGAAAGCAAAATTTAAAATATACGCTGAAAAAAATGTATTCGATTATACCGAAAACATTAGGCTTAATGCAGAAGTTTTTGATGATGAGTACAAACCTACACGAAACGCAAAGGTAACGGCTAAAATTTTATCCAACGGAAATAAAGTAATGGATAATATAGTTCTCACTCCAAACAATAATAAGTATTCAGCTTCAATTCATCCCATGCCTGCCGGAGATTATACAATAGAAGCCGAAGCTGATATTAATAATAATTATTACGCCGGAGACAATTCACGTTTTCTTGTAGATTCATTAAACACCGAGTATTTAAGAACAGCAAGCGACTATGAATCACTTCGTGAGCTGGCAGATAAAACAGGGGGAGAATTTTTCCGAATTAATGAAAACGGGTCTGATATTGTTAACAGAATAAACGAATTATCAAACACAGGATTAGATAAACAGCTTATCAGAAAGAAAGAGAACTTCAATCTTTGGGAAAACAAATATGTTTTACTGCTGATTATATTTCTTTTTTCTGCCGAATGGGTTATCAAGAAAAGAAATAACATCCCCTAAACTTAGATTTTTAAAAATATATAATCCGATATTTTAATCTCCTGAAAAAAACCTTATATTGCTTTTAAATTTACGAATTAGTTACTATATTTGCCTCAATTTTAAAGTAATCATAAAATAAGAGAGGATAAAACTAAATGACATGGGTAATAACTAAACTTTGTATTGACTGTATGGATACGGAATGTGCAGAAGTGTGTCCCGTTGACTGTATATATGAGCTGAAAGTTGATGACGAAGAATTCACGAAAACACAGCTTTACATTCACCCGGGTGAGTGTATTGACTGCGCAGCGTGCGAACCGGCGTGTCCCTGGCAGGCTATTTTTGAAGATTCACAGGTTCCCGCGATTTTTGCTGAAGATACAGAAAGGAACGCCAAAATTTTCGAAAAACATCCTCCTGAAGATTTTACTACCGAGGTTACTCCAATTAAGCGCAACCCAACTCCCGATGAAATTGAAGAAAATAAACGTAAATGGGGATACGCTTAAATCATTATTGGTTTTGCTGAAACAATAAAAGTCCCGTTTTAAGCGGGACTTTTATTTATACGAAATATCGAATTATATATTTGAGATTACTTCCTTAAATTTTGATATAAATATTTCAATTTCCTTTTCACTTATAATTAACGGGGGCAGAAGCCTTATTATATTTCCGTTTGTACAGTTAACCAGAACATCTTTTTCCAAGAGCTTTTCAACAACAGATTGACCTTCGAAAGCGAGTTCTGCACCAACCATTAATCCTTTACCTCTTACATCCTTAATTTTATCCGGAAACTTTTTCTGAATTGATTTTAACCCTGATTCCAGCACCTCACCCATCTTTTTTGCATTATCCATAAGCCCGTTTTCGATTTCATTGAATACAACTAAACCGCATGCTGCTGCAACAGGATTACCGCCAAATGTAGTGCCATGCGAGCCTGGAGTAAGAACTTCAGCCGCTGAATCAGCTGCAAGAACAGCTCCAAGAGGCAGACCCCCGCCAATACCTTTTGCAAGCAGAACCAAATCAGGCTTTAGTCTGAAATGTTCAAACCCGTGGAGTTTACCGGTTCTTCCCACACCTGATTGTATTTCATCGCAAACAAGTAAGAAACCGAATTTTTTCTGCAGTTCGTTTAGCTTATCGGCAAATTGCTGAGTTACAGGATTAACTCCTCCCTCTCCCTGAATACTTTCAATAAACACAGCAGCAGTGTTATCATTTACTGTGCTTTCAAGAGAACGTTTTGAATTAAATTCGGCTGTTTTCACACCTGAGAGCAGCGGTTCAAAATCTTCCTGGTACTTTTTTCTCACTGTAAGCGATAACGCCCCCATAGTCCTTCCGTGAAAAGAACCGGTGAAAGATACAAGTTCTTTTTTATTTGTTCCCTTAAAATACTTCCGGACTATTTTAATTGCACCCTCGACTGCTTCGGTACCTGAGTTTGTAAAAAATACTTTCTTAAATCCTGAGAGTTTAAGAATTTTTTCTGCAAGAAGAATCTGGTTTTCCTGGTAAAAAAGATTGGAAATGTGAATATATTTCTTTATTTGCCCTTCAATAGCTTTGTTTAATAAAGGGTGGTTATATCCTAAAACATTAACGGCAAGTCCTCCAAACATGTCAAGTATCTTTCTTCCCTCAGAAGTATAAAGATAACATCCTTCTCCACGCTCAATTAGTATGTTCAACCGTTTATAGGTATTGAAAAGGTATTCCCTTTCCATTGAGGAGAGCTTACCGAATTCCATCATATTATTTTATATTGTTTAAAACTGAGAAGATAAATTTCACTTTTTCTCTGAGGGCTGAGGGAGTTGAATCGTTTTTAATCACAAAATCTGCTTTTGCAATTTTTTCTTTTTCGGGCATTTGAAGTTTCATGATTGACTTGATATCATGTTCACTAAGTTTATTTCTTTTTCTTATCCTTTTTATTCGTGTTTGAACTGAAGAAGCTACAACCAATGTATAATCAATCAGTTTGTCAAAACCGCTTTCGTAAATCAAAGCCGCTTCTATTACAACTAATTTACCGGGATAATCTTTTGCTCGATCCAGAATTTCGGAAATAACAAAAGGGTGAACTATTTTATTCACCCTTATTTGATTTGTATCACTCGAAAAAACTATTTTTCTGAATTCAGAAAATGATAATTTACCTTTATCGTCAAGAATTTTTTCACCAAACTGCTTAACCAGTTCATTTTTCAGTTCTTCATTTGCCGAATAAAGCTCTTTAGCAATATCATCTGCAAAATAGACTTCGCAGCCAAGCTCGCCAAAATATTCGCATGCAAGTGTTTTCCCGGTTCCGATTCCCCCGGTCACACCAATAAGAAGTTTTTGCTTCTTACTTTGCATAAGCAACTGAACGTCTTTCCCTGATTACTGTAACCTTAATTTGACCCGGGTATTCCATCTCTTCCTGAATTTTGGAAGCAATATCAACCGAAAGCTGGTCTGCAAGAGCATCATTTATTTTATCATGTTCAACAATTACTCTTACTTCCCTGCCAGCCTGAATAGCATAGGTCTTGCCTACTCCTTCAAAAGATTTGGCAAGTTCTTCGAGCTTTTCAAGTCTTTTTACATATCCTTCAACAGATTCTCTTCTGGCACCCGGTCTTGCACCGCTTATAGCATCTGCTGCCTGAACCAGAACCGCAATGGGGGTTTCCATTTCCATGTCTTCATGATGTGCGCCAATTGCATTAGTTACTATGGGATGTTCTTTATACCTCTTAGTAAGCTCATAACCTATTATCGCATGAGGACCTTCTACTTCCTTATCCACAACTTTGCCTATATCGTGCATTAAACCTGCTCTTTTTGCCAGAATCGGGTCTAATCCCAGTTCAACAGCCATTATACCGCAAAGGTGAGCAACTTCAACACTGTGCTGAAGCACATTCTGTCCATAGCTGGAGCGGTATTTCATTTTGCCGATATGCCTTACAAGCTCAGGATGCACGCCATGCAACCCGGTTTCAATCAGTGCATTTTCACCAACTCGGATAATTTCTTCTTCGAGTTCTTTTTTAACTTTTTCAACTATTTCTTCTATTCTCGTTGGGTGAATCCTTCCGTCTGCAATCAGTCTTTCCATGGAAATTTTTGCAACTTCGCGCCTGAACGGGTCAAATGCAGAAATAGTAATTGCTTCAGGGGTATCATCTACTATAATATCAACACCTGTTGCAGCTTCAAATGCGCGGACATTTCTGCCTTCTTTCCCTATAATTCTGCCTTTGAGTTCATCACTTTGGATATTTAATACACTGACGGTAGTCTCTACGGAATGGTCTGCTGCGCTGCGCTGTATTGCCTGAACAATCAGGTTTTTAGCAATACGCTTGGATTCCAGCTTCATTTCATCTCTAATTTCCTTAAGCTTGGTAGTGCATTCCATTTTTGTCTCATCATAGAGGTTTTCCATGAGGATTTTCTTCGCTTCATCGGAAGTTAAACCGGAAATATTTTCAAGCTTAAGATTTTGTTCTCCAATCAGCTGTTCAAGTTTTTCTTCTTTACTGCTGAGTACAGCTATTTTCTGGTTGAAATCCTTTTCCAGTTTTTCAAGGCTTCTTTCTTTTTTGCTTGCCTGGTCAAGCTTTTTCTCAAGATTTTCTTCTTTATCTACTAGCTGCTTTTCGAAAGCTTTAAGTTTATTCTTTTTTGATTGGTAATCGCTGTCGAATTCCTGTTTCTTTCTGTACCATTCATCTTTAACTTCAAGAAGTTTTTCCTTTTTTAAAGTCAGAGCCGATTTTTCCGCATCATCAAGTATCTTCTTTGCCTGTTCATCTGCGCTCATAAGTTTACTTTTGGTTAACTTTGAATTGAGGTACCAGCCTCCAAAAAAAGTTACACCGCAAAGAACAACTATAAGCGGAATTAATATATAAATTTCAAGTACCATATTTTATTACTCCGTATTTTAGCATATATTTTATTTATTAAATAATTTCAGATAAAAAAAAACCGCACCCGGTTTTGTTAAACCGTAGTGAAAGGTTATAGAACCCCTTCTAAAACACAGTGGGTGGTGCCGAAATGTTTCTTGATTCCTCCGTTCACTAAAGGTGCCTATAACACCTGCCGTGATATTCGCAAAACGAATTGAGGCCTGCAGTCCACACTATATACGAGCTGTCCTCCCATAAATTAGCGTTGGTTCTAATTAATGTTTGACTACGGTTGCCGGTGCGGTTTAAAAATTGATTTAAAAAGAACGAAAATTATTAACTATTGCCGTCTATATATTCGTTAATATCTTTTATCTGCGAGTTAAGACTGTTAATTAGAGTTTTGTAATTTTGATCCAGTACAAAGTTATTGTTTTTTTCTTTGAAATAGTTCTCGGCTATGTTTAACGCAGATACAATGGCAATCGTTATATCAGACTGGTTCGGTATGTCGTTTTGTACCTTATTCATTAAGGAATCGACAAACTGAGCGCTTTTTTCTACCAATTCAATATCATCACCCTTAAGAGTGTAATGATTATTGAAGATTTTGATTCTGATATCCTTGGATTCCACTATAGTTAATAATTTATTTAATATATTGCCACCTTAATTTTACCGCAGTCAAGCAATAATCTATAACCCCGTTGTTCAGGGATTAAAAATTATTGTTTGATTTCTGTTCAAGGTGAGCATCAAGCCGTATCATAAGCTCTCTTATCCGGCTTTTCAGCATTGTCTTTTCATCACTTGAAATCTTATTTTTTCTTTCATCAAGGAGCTTATTTTTAAGCTCTGAAATTTCTTTATCTTTATTTAAAAGCTCTGAATTCCTGTTTGAAAACTCTAACTTAATTTCAGATATACTTTGTTCCAGTTCTTTAACTTTATCTTTTAAACTCTTGTTTTCATCTCTCAATGAGCCGAGCTTCACAGCCATTCCTTTAATTTTAGAGAATAACTTCTCAAGCTCGTTTTTCAAGCCCATATCGTTGACTTTGATGACTTCGTTATCAACCATTCACGTTCTCAGTTCGGCGTTAAGTTTCTTTTTTAAGTCTTTTATTATTTTCTGCTGAATCACGTTAATTTCTTCATCGGTCAGTGTTTTTTCCGTGCTGGAAAATTCAAGTGAAAACGTATAGCTTACTTTTCCCGATTCATCACCCTGCCTGTAAACATCATACAAACGCAGTTTCTTTAATAGTTTGCCTGATGCAGAAGTTATTACATCTTCAAGTGCGCTCACTTTGATTTCATTTCCTGCAACAACAGAAATATCTCTTAATGCAGGCGGATATTTTGAAATTTCTTTATACCCGCTTTGAACGCCCCTGTTTTCAAACAGAATATTCGCATAAATCTCGCATCCGTATACATTTTTATCTATATCAAAAATTTTCAAGCACTTATCTGAAAACTTGAAAATACGCGCCAAGACCTTTTCTTTGACTGTAAATTCTGTATAATATGCAAATATTTCGTTATAATTATAATGATTTAATTTATAATAGTCAATATGGAATTTTTCAAGAAGTACTTGAAGCTCTCCTTTTAAGTCAAATATATCAAAAGACCTTGATTTTTGACTGATAGATTCTACATCATACTCACCGCAAAGTGTCAGGAGTATTCTTTTATCTTCTTCTATGCCCTGAATCAAATTGCCGTCAGAATCGGCATATTTCATTACCTCTCCTATTTCAAATAATTTCAATGATGCAGCTTTGAAATTCAAGTTGTTCTTAACAGATTCAAGAGCACCTGTATAAAGATTTGTCCTCAAGGCGTTCTTTTCGTTGCTGAACGGGTTTAAAATCCTGATAAAACCGTCACCAAAGATTTTCTCATGTTTTTCGTTCACTAAAGTATCCGAAATAATCTCCTTGTATCCCCTTCCGATGAAGTATTTTCTAATCTCGTTAAAGAAGCTGTATTCTACCTCGTCGTACTCCCTTGTATTATAATACATGCGGTCAAATTCGGAATCCGGAATCCTGTCATATCCGAAGACTCTCACAGTTTCTTCAACCAAGTCTATTTCTCTTAATAAATCCTCATTCCTGAACGAAGGAATATTAAAATAAGATATTCCTTCTTTTTCTCCGGAAAAAGTAATCTCAATCTTTGCAAGCAGTTCTTTTACCTGTTCTGAACTGAACTCCAATCCAACTATTCTGTTAAGAAATTCTGTTCTAAGCCCAACAGTTTTTTTCTCAATTACATTCGGATAAACATCTATCAATCCTTCTGCAATTTCACCCGATGCAAATTCCGCAATCATCTGTGCTGCCCTGCTGCATGCGGTGGGAGTGTTTTCAATATCAATTCCTCTTTCAAACCTGTATGATGAATCGGTTTGGAGCCCGAGGAACTTTGATGATTTTCTTGTTAATACCGGGTCAAAATATGCGCTTTCGATGAATACGTTTTTTGTATTTTCCTTTATTTCCGAATTTTCACCACCCATAATGCCTGCTAATGCAACAGGTCTTAAAGCATCACAAATTAAAAGTATGTTTTCACGGAGTTTTCTTTCTTTACCGTCTAAGGTTGTAAACTTATCTACGCTTTTTGAATCCTTAACAATAATTTTCTTCCCTGCTATTAAATCATAATCAAACGCATGCAGCGGCTGACCGGATTCAAGCATTATAAAATTTGTAATATCGACAATATTGTTTATTGGACGAAGTCCTGCGCTGGTTAAATATTTCTGCATCCAATCAGGCGAAGGCTTAACTGTTACGTTTTTTACAAGCCTTCCGCAGTACCTGTAACAGCCCTTTGGATTTTCTATTTCAACACTTATGTAATCCGATATTTTTTCATTTGATTCTCTCAGTTTTATTTCAGGAAGATTGACCTTATTTCCTGTCAGCACACTAACTTCACGTGCAACGCCTATATGTGAAAGCAAATCACCCCTGTTTGGAGTTATACCGATATCAAGCACAACATCATTCAGACCGATATATTCAGAAAACGGAGAACCGATTGGCAGTTTATCATCAAGTACCATTATACCTGAATGGTCTTCGCCGAGATTCATCTCCTTAGCTGAACAAATCATTCCTTCGGAAAATTCACCTCTGAGTTTTGCTTTCTTTATTTCAAATTCACCGTTAGGAATAATTGAGCCTACTTTCGCTACACAGACAGTTTGACCTGCGTCAACATTTGGCGCTCCGCAAACAATATTTAATAATTCACCTGTACCAATATCTACTTTACAAACGCTTAATTTATCGGCATTTGGGTGTTTCTTTCTTTCGACAACTTTCCCGATAACAAAGCCATTAAGTTTTTCAGCCTGGTTTTCAATGCTTTCAATATCAAAACCGAGATTAATAAGCCCCCTGACCAAATCATCAATGGGTAAATTAACCTCAGTGTAATCGTTAAGCCATTTAAGTGAGATTTTCATATAACCTTTCTTAAGTGAATACAAATATAAACATAAGCCTGAAAACTATAAAGGCATAGGGGGAAATGAATGGATTCAAGTTTAGACACATGTCATGTTTTTTTATGATAAAAGTCATGGATTTTTGAGGATGTGCAGAACTATATTATCTTGAATTTGTATACACATCAACTAACTAACGGGGGACAACTTTATGAAAAAATTCACATTATCATTAACGGTTGTTTATATTTTAATGTTTTTTTCATCCAATTCATGGGCTCAGCAATATATTGTATTGGCATGGAATGACCTGGGAATGCACTGCGCAAACCAGGATTTTTCAAAAATGTGTGTTCTGCCTCCCTATAACAATGTAATGTCTCAAATTATCAAGAAGCAGTCAGGTCAATTGCCTCAGATTGTAAACATAGGATACAGAATCGATTTTAATATCCCCGGAAATACTTATTCCGTCGGGAAAACAAATTTCTGGACTTATGCACAGGAACTATTCGGCTTGCCTCAGCCTCTGCCAAACAACATTGGGTTAACAGGACACGGACTTACAGGCTCGTTTGATACATCCGGAAACGGGTTTATAATTACAGGTGTACCACTCACTCCGTTTCAGGATAATAATCTAAATCAGGAATCACCTTTCCAACTTATACATCTTGACGCGAAATTGACAAGCAATCCGGGAACAGTTCTTGCTTTTACAGATGTAGTAATACCTGTCAGCAATGAAATTGGCTGTGTGCAGTCCGGTTGTCATTCTTCTGAGCAGCAAATAAAAAATGAACATGAGGGTGTTTCGGGATTTCATCAGAACAGTCCCGAACTTTGTGCAAGGTGCCACGCATCAAATGCTCTTGGCACAACCGGAGATCCTGTTGCAAAACCGTTATCTTACCGGATTCATAATACGCATAAAGATATTCAGCCAACCAACGGAATTGAAACCTGTTATAAATGCCATCCCGGACCTAACACGCAGTGTTTAAGAGATACCATGAGAGCAAACGGTATGGTATGCCAGAACTGCCACGGAACAATGCAGAATATTGCAAGCTCTATTCTCAACGGGCGCCGACCCTGGCTTGATGAACCCAGGTGCGGAAACACAACTTGCCACGGCAGTGTTTATTCTGAGGAACCGAACAAGCTATACAGAATGTCAAAAGGACACGGCGGATTATATTGTTCAGCATGCCACGGAAGCCCGCACGCAATTTTCCCTACCAGGGAGGCAAATGATAACCTGCAAAATATTCGTCTCCAGGGACATGCCGGTGCGCTCAGAGATTGTATGGTATGCCATAGTACTCCTCCGACAGGACCGGGACCGCATGGAATAACATATATTGGAGTAAGACAAATAAGCAGTGAGATTCCTAAAGTATACAGGCTAAACCAAAATTATCCGAACCCGTTTAACCCGCAGACAACAATTACTTTTGAAATACCCGCATCATCGGTTGTTACAATTGCGATTTATGATAACCTGGGTAGACTTACGGAAACACCGGTCAGTTCTGCAAATCTAACAGCCGGTAAATATGAATATAAATGGAAAGCAGAAAAATATACATCTGGTATTTACTTCTGCAGGCTTTCGACTGAAAATTATATCAATACAATAAAAATGATTTTACTGAAGTAAGCGATCGGGGCATAAATAAAATAATAGGCTCACAATTGTGAGCCTATTTTATTAAAAAGCAGCAAACCTAATTAATCCTGTTCAATTTTCTTCAAGCTTGTTTCTTCCTTCAGGTATTTTGGAACCGTGCCGAAAATGTAATCCCATAACGGGTTGCTTACACCGTAAGCAGTCTTATCATCTTCATAATGATGGCGCAGATGGTATACTCTAAGGAAATTACCAATTCTGTTTTTCATCGGCAGATGATGTGTTGCGTAATGAATTGAATCATACGAAACATAACCAAGTACAAATCCTGAAAACACTGCAAGGTTGTAATCACCAAATACCAGCTGGAATAAGAAATAAAACATTAATGCTAAAGGAACGCTGACCAGCAGCGGCATAACAAGACGTGTAGCATCACGGGGATAATCGTGGTGTATGCCGTGAACAAGAAAATGTATTTTTTTACCGGTTTCTGTTTTGGGGTCATAGTGAAAAGCCCAGCGGTGGATTGTGTATTCCGTAATGCTCCATAGCAAAATTCCGCCGAGTAAAGTAAGGATAAACGGAAAAACTCCGGCTTTAAGAAAACCGAAATAACCCGTAACTAATATTACAGGAACGTACACTACAACAGGCGTTATCGGGTGAATATGAGAAAAATACTCCAGAAACGGGTTCTTGAACAGGGGTATTGTCTCATTCTTATTAGATACATAATTAGCTTTGGGCATAGCTGTAAATTTATTTCCTGTGAATTTAATAAAAATTGCTTTTTAAGTCAAAACACTAAAGGAATTTTATAGGTTTCTTTTAAAAAAATAAAAAAATTAAGAAGAATTACTTAATCGAAAAAGACATACTTACCACAGCTCTTATTGTCTTTTCCAGAGAAGATGTATCATTTACACCGTAATCTGATACATCTGTTGAATTTTTGGCATTAATCTGTATTACTCCCATCCTGGATGACCTTACTTCACCTACTTCATTTCCGGTACTTTTAGCCATTTGTTCTGCTCTTATTTTAGCATCTTCTGAAGCCAATCCAATCATTTCTACTTTTAAATCTGCCAGCTTTGTATACAGATACTCAGGCGGATTTGAGTTAATATCTATACCCTGTGTTATAAGCTCGGATGCTTCGGTTGAAAGGCGGTCTATCATATCGACATCGGGAGACTCAACTGTAACATCCATATAAAGCCTGTAACCTGATACCTGGTTTGTGGCATAGCCCTTATCATTCTGTACATACAGCGTGGTAGTTCTGACAGATGAAAACTTAATTTTATCCTGAGCTATTCCCTTGCTTATCAGGTATGATTTTACTTTTTCGCTGTTAGATTTAATTGTTGTATATGCGCTGGCTAACACATTTGATTCCGCAGAAAAATTTCCCGTCCATATAGCATAGTCTGACCTTATATTTTTTTCCGAAGAGCCTGTAACAGTAATTGTAACATTGCTCCTTGAAACATTTTTCCATGTATTGCCTAATATTAATGCGGCAATAATCAGCCCCAATGAAAGAATCAAACCCGGAACAACAAAGCTTTTATTATTATCCATGTTATTATGTATTTAAATTAGACTAATGTATGAATGTAAGTTTTACTCTTTTTGAAATCTTTATATATACTATCAGCAATAAAGCAATAGCAGCCCCAACAATTATTTTTTCTTCAGCTATAAGAGGGGTCTGTGCAACCGAACTGAATAAAACAAGAACGAGTGCCTCAGCTGCTAAGTCAAGAATCAGGAATACAATAAATATTAACGGAAAATATCTCGACCTCTTGAACATATAGTAAATCAGCGCAACCGAGAACAATATAAATATCAGGCTTACAGCTAATTCATAGTAAATAAAAAAATTATATAGTGAAGGGTCTGCAATCTTCTGAGTTTCAATCAGCTTGTCTTTTTCACCAAGCAATCCATAGAAAAGCTGGAGGTTCCTCAGCCAGCCGAAAGCATTCAAAATAATAAATATCTGAACAACCGAAAGCCAGCCTGCTAAATTTTGTATATTCTTGATTTTGTCATTCTGTACTTCACTCATAACACAAGATAATCATTTAAACTCATAATTATTAAAGAAAAAGGCATCCCGGGAGAGAGGGGATGCCTAAAGTAAGCAGTACTTCTACCCTATTTATTTTGACAAAATCATTTTTCTGGTGTCTGTATAATTTCCAGCAGTAAGTTTATAGAAATAAACTCCGCTTGTTAGATTCGTTCCCTCAAAATCTATTTTATATGAACCCGGATTCATTTTCTCATTTACCAAAACTGATATTTGCCTTCCCAGCTCATCATAAACAACCAGATTTACATTTTCGCTCACAGGTACATCAAATCTAATTGTAGTTGACGGGTTGAATGGATTTGGAAAATTCTGCACAAGATTAAACTTTGAAGGAACGCTGCCTGATACCGGAATTATTCCGACCGGGATTTCATTCCTTGATATACCGCCAGCTGTTCTTACCGCCCATAAAACTATATTCGAGCCCGAACGCGCTTTCGTGATGTGAGTGAATGAACCCGATGGCGCATTGTAATCGGTAAGCCATGAAGTTCCGTTATTGGGACTGTAATAAACGACTGTGCTTTGTCTAACAACCCACCAATCATTTGAAACCCCGGTGATACCTGTAATGTTAGCTGTTCCCGGAAGTGTCATTCCCGGCGGAAGCCAGTTGGAGCCGCCGTCGGTTGTCATTAAAATTCCTGTGCCGCCGGTCATTCCCGTTGTTGAATTATTAAACCATACCGCGTATGAGCTTGCCTGCCCGGTTGTAGGCTGCTCTACCCAGTTAAGCAGGTTAAAAGTTCTGTAGATGTGAGTATTATTTGTTCCGAACCAGACTACTCCGCCGACGGGGTCAAAGAACATCGAATTGTTCCAGCCGGCTTCGGTCCCCGTTTGGGGAATATAAAAATGTGTAGAATCCCATGTAACTCCTCCTGTATATGTTCCCCATAATGACCATCTGCCGCCGACCGGGTCACCATACATAAATCCGAGAAGCGGGTTACCCATCAGTATCGCGTCTATGAATCCGCCGTTTTGTGTGAAAACTAATGTCCAGTTAATTCCTCCGTTTGCTGTTTTATAAACATATGCAGCAGTTGAATTGGAACCTGTTACCAAAGCTGTATTTGCATCGATGCCAAAAATGTTATAAAGGTCAAGCGTGGATGGTATCGGTGAACCTGTTGCGGTTGTCCAGGTTAATCCGCCGTTTATTGTTTTCAGAACAACACCACCGTTGCCGCAAGCCCACGCTGTGTTGTTGTCGGGTGCGGAAACCGATGTTAAATCGGTTGTTATGCCGGAGGTTTGTTCAACCCACTGCGCCTGAATTGCAAAGATGGTAAAAAACAATAAAAATGAAGTAATTATTAGGGATTTCATAACTTTTCAGTATTTAAGTTATTAATGGAATTACGTTAACTGATTTCGTTAGAAACAAATTTAGCGTAATGTATTTGAAATGTCTATAACCGAATACGTTAAATTGTTTAAGTGCAATAAAAAAGGCGGATTACTCCGCCGTTTTCAAGTCTTTTCTTAAAATTATTTTACAAGCATCATCTTTTTTATGCTTCTAAAACCCCCAGCATCAAGATTATATAAATAAACACCTGAAGCAAATTTAGAAGCATCCCACGAAACAGAGTGTGTACCCGGAGTAAAATTATCATCAGCTAGTACTGAAACCTCTCTGCCCAGAACATCAAATACACTTAGTTTAACATGGGTGGGTTTTGGAATATCAAATGTGATGTTTGTAACCGGATTGAAAGGATTGGGAAAATTTTGATGTAAAGAAAATTCTGACGGAACTGTATGTACAACAGGTTTAATTCCAACCAGTGTTCCGGGTCCTCCGGAAAAACATATAATTCTTCCGTCACGGCAGCCCGCAACCATTTCTTTTGTGTTATTGCTGTCGATGCTGTTTATAGCAATTACCCTGTCTCCTCTTGAAGCTATTGTTGGTCCAAACAAATATTCAAAAATATCGCTTCCGTCATTTCCATTAAGAACAACAAGCTTGCCGGGCTGCTGTGTCATAACAGCAATATCATCAAGCGTATCTCCGGTTACATCTCCAATATCATCGATTCCTCTTATATATGAACTCGCAAGCGGGGTTGACCAAAGTATATTTCCGGTTTTGGAATCAATCCTGTTAACAGATTGCGGTCCTGAAAGCGAAATATCAATAAACCCGTTTTTATCTTTATCATCAAGCCTGACAATTTTACCGTTGTTCGATGAGCCGAGTGATGCTGTCCAAAGCTGTATACCGGCATCACCGGTAATTGCAACAACTCCCCCGCTGAAACCATACATAAACACAAGATCGGAATCATTATCATTATTTATATCAGGAATCTGTTTAATGCTCCATAAAGAGCTAAGTGTACCCGGAATAGAATAAGACCAAGCAAGCTGACCGGTATTTGTAAAACCGTTCACACCGTATTGACTGCCGTTATTGCCTACACCTAAGGCTCCGCCTGTTTGTGTTGCTTCGCAGTCATAAGTGAAGTTAGTCACCTGCGGAACGTTAAATATTTCCTGACCATTTAATCCGTTTACACATATAACAGCATGCCTTCCAGCTGAAACCGGTTTCTCCGCTCGCTGAAATCAGTACATCTTTTCTTCCGTCACCGTTAAAATCTTTAGTGCATCTCAATCCGTAAATATCACCATCGTAATATGTGTTAGGGTTTCCATAAGCCCATAGAACCTGTCCCGTAGCTCCTGATAAGACAATAAACCATTTCATTTCCACCACCGCAGCCGATTACGACTTCATTTATACCATCATTATTAATATCGGGGATGATATCAACTGCATCCTCCCAATCGACCGAACCGGTATTGTACATGCCAAAATCAGTGAGGAACTTCCACAGTGTATCAGCGGTAACTGATGCATTGCCGTTATAACATATTGTCCAGTAATTTTCTGTGGCAACAATTACGTCATTCTTGCCGTCACCGTTAACATCGTTAATTCTCTTTATGCTTTTCGGCTGGTAATCCTGGTATGTTGAATTCGGGTCATCGGGAATTGTTCCAGACCAGAATATATCACCCAGCGAAGTTGTATTAACACTTGCAGTGCCTGACAAAGTAATTCTTGCATTGGGAAGGTTATCCGCATTGGATGAAATAACTGCAATATCACTATACGAACCCGCTTTATCAGGACTAAACCAAATCCTCAGCGTTCTTGACCTTCCGGGCTGAATTATAAGCGGAAAACTTACATTTATATAATCAAGCCTGAATCTTGGGGTTGAACAGGTAATTGAGTTTATGACAAGCGGAGCTTTTCCGTCATTTTTAACATCAAACGTAAAGCCGCTCAAAGAGCCGACCCTTCTCGGGCTGAAATTATAATTTGATGCAGAAAGAGTTATTTTGCTTCCGCTTTGGTAAGATTCAGTTTGTGGAGAAGCAAAAATGGACACAATAAATATTGCAATGAATAAAATAAAATGGAAGTTTTTATTCATGATATTATGAATTTTAATTTGACATCTTAAGAAAGATAAAATAATAATGTATTCTTAACAATATAAATAAATGTTTAATATTATTGGAAAGGCGGATTTAACCGCCTAAATCAAAATTATTATTAATCAGATTCCCGTTTTCACGGGAATGACAAATGTATTTATTTAACCAAAATCATTTTCTTCACATCTTTGTAATCACCTGCATTCAGCTCGTAGAAATACACACCCGAGGCAACCATTGTTGCGTTCCATATTCTTGCATATTTGCCAGGCTTCATATTTTCATTCACCAAAACCGCAACTTCTCTGCCAAGAACATCATATATTTTCAGGCTTACCTGTGATGATTTCGGGATATCAAAATTTATCTTCGTTTCGGGGTTGAAAGGATTGGGATAATTTTGATATAATGCAAAGTTAGCAGGGATTGTTTGAGTATTTGATGTAATCCCAATCAATGTATTTGGTCCGCCTGAGAAACAAATCAGCCTTCCGTCGCGCGAGCCTGCAACCATTTCTTTGCTTAAGTTAGTATCGATACTGTTAATTGCAATTACCCTGTCACCCCGTTCATTTAGAGAAGTTCCGAAAGTGTACTCAAATAAAATCTGACCATCGACGCCGCTCATAACATCAAGCTTGCTAGGCTGCTGTGTCATAACCGCAATATCATGAAGCGTATCGCCGTTAACATCACCAATGTCATCAATTCCTCTTATGTATGATGCAAACGGTGAAGAAGTCCATAATACTGAACCGGTTTTCGAATCAATTCTGAATACTGTCTGAGGACCTGACGTTGTCAAATCGATTGAGCCGTTCTTATCTTTATCATCCAGCAGAACAATTTTACCGTTGTTGCTGGTACTGAGGTTATCAAGCCAGAGCTGGGCACCCGCGTCACCGCTGATTGCGAAGAAATGCCCGTCGAAACCGGAAAGCCCAACTACATCCGGAATTCCGTCACCGTTAATATCAGGTATTTCTTTTAAGCTCCATGCAGCGCCGTCAACTGCATAACTCCATATTCCGATGCCAGTATTGTTAAACCCGTTTACTGCATACGGACCCCCGTTGTTACCAACACCTATAGCTCCGCCTGTTTGAGTTGAAACAATATCATAAGTAAAGTTTGATGTTTGCGGCACATTAAATATCTCCTGCCCGTTTAAACCGTTAACACATATTACCGCATGCCTCCCTGTGAAATTTGCTTCGCCGCTTGCTGATATCAGCACGTCTTTTCTGCCGTCACCGTTATAATCCTTATCTGTTCTGAGTCCCATAACATCGCCGTCAGATGTGGTGTTTGGATTTCCGTATTCCCAAAGCTTTTGTCCTGTCTTGCCTGATAAGCAATATACCTCTTCATTACCGCCGCCGCAGCCGATTACAACTTCATCAATCCCGTCATTATTTATATCGGGAATAATCTGCATTGCGTCTTCCCAATCGACCGAACCTGTATTATATGAACCGAAATCAGTATTAAATTTCCATAACGTATCCGCTGTAACCGATGCGTTGCCGTTATAGCAAATAGTCCAGTAGTTTTCCGATGCAACAACAACATCATTTATACCGTCACCGTTAACATCGCCTATTTGTTTTATGCTCTTCGGCTGGTAATCTTGTGATGAAGTATTCGGGTTATCTGGTGTATGCCCCTGCCACATAATATCTCCCAGCGCAGTAGGATTATTTTCTCCAGTACCGGTAAGTGATATTTTTGCTGAAGGCAGATTTACAGCATTTGATGAAATCACTGCTGTATCGCTGAACATTGATGTTCCGTTCGGCTTAAACCATATTCTGAATGTGCGCGCCTTTTGCGTATCAATTGTAACCGGGAAAGTGACATTAGTATTATCAAAGCTGTATCTCTGAGTCGAGAATGTTAAAGAGTTAATCTGCAGAGGCTGGCTTCCCTGGTTTAGAATACTAAAAGTAAAGCCTGACCATGAGCCGACTCTTCTTGCATTCCAGTTTGCGGAGTTTGATGATAGTGAAATGTAACTTCCGTTCTGAACACCTTTGCCTCTTAAGTTGATTATCTTCACCGGATTACCCGCATCATTGCTTGAAATACGGAGCTGTCCTGACGTAGTATCATAAACATTCGGTGTAAATGTAACCGTATAATTTTTATTCTGCCCCGGGTTAATTGTATCGGGTACATTATTAGGCGTTATACCAAATCTTAGATTTGTCATATTATATGCGCTTACTATCAGCTTTGCTGACCCCGTATTTTGTATGTTAAGCGGCTGGTTTGCGGTTGTGCCGATAATTACATTACCAAAATTTATATTACTTGTTGATGTAACAATTTGCGGACTTCCTGCTCCTGTAATTGCATATTTGTAAAGTACTGTTGGTGTTGTTCCGCCGACTATATCGGCAATCAGCCATAAATTGTTTCCGTCCCAGTATAGCCCTTTGGGGTCGCAATCACCATCAGGCGTGGGGAATGAAAATAATGTATCACCAACAGCTTTGCGGTAAGCATAAATTCTCTCAGGTGTTGGGAACGGCGAAGTAAAATAATCGTTAACATAAAATATCGTATCACCTTTTACTGCAATACCCTGCGTTTGGTTTCCCCTTAGAGGAATTGTATCAACTATCTGCCGTGTTGCAAGGCTTACTTTATAAGCATATTCATAGGGATAGCTTGGGAAATCGGGATAATAAACCGAATACCAAATATTATTGCCGTCCAATGCAATATCGCCAATACCCTGCGCAAAGCTGCCTGTCAGTATGCTGTCGATTCTAACTCCTGATGTATTTACTTTAAATAATCTTGCGCCGTTTGTTCTTACGTATTCTGCAAGCCAGAAACCGTTTGATTCCCATTCCAGATCCGTGATTAAAGTTAAACGGTGAAGCAAGGCTGTCAAAATTACACCTGTCTTAGTGACTTTATAGAATTTTCCGTTATAATCAGAACCAATCCACAGAGTATCATTTCTCTGTGTTATTCCCCAAAATGAATTATATGGACCAACATTAGGGAAAGGATAAGATGCAATGAGCTGCTGTGAGAAAGAAACAGAGGTGAATATTCCTGAAAATAAAATTAATACTAATAAGTAGAGCGGAAGTTTGTAAATTTTTATCATGGTTAATACAATTATTTATAATGCATCGAATAAAATAAAACAATTATGGAATTTGAACAATCTAATATTCATTACTTCATAATAAAGATTAAAATTACAATTAACTTACAATTCACATATTTTTATTTAAAATTGAAATTTCAAACGATAATTTTTAATTTTGAATGAATAAAAAAATCCTGAAATTTTAAAAAGGGAGAACGGCTCAAAATGAAATTTCAAATTATTTTATTTTCCGTTGTTTTTTATTTTCCTGCTTTCATGCGGGAAATAAAGATGAAACCAAAACAACTTCAACTGAATCAAAACAAACTTCAACGGAAAACAAACAGGATAAAACAATGGGACTTAAAATAACCAGTTCCGCATTCGATGCAGGCGGAATGATTCCCGCAAAATACACCTGCGATGCAGAAAATATATCACCCGCTATTAACATGGAGCGGAGCGCCCCCGGGAACAAAAAGCTTCGCTCTTGATTTGCGATGACCCCGATGCTCCCGCAGGAACATGGGTGCACTGGGTAGTTTATAATATACCTGAGAATATAAATGAATTAAGCGAAAATATTCCAAACAATAAACTATTAACTGACGGAATTATGCAAGGGAAAAACGATTTCGGAAAATACGGCTACGGCGGACCTTGTCCTCCATCGGGTACGCACAGGTATTTCTTTAAGCTATATGCACTCGACACAATGATTACTATTCAAGATGATGTAATCAAGAGTGTTCTGCTCGAATCAATGAAGGGCCACATACTTGCTCAGGGTGAGCTCGAAGGGAAATATTCTAAGAAATGATTAGGATTTTGTAATTAAAATATTATTTATTATTTTAAGTTAATAATTAGTAGGGAATTATAAACAAATTGGTCTCGCTTATATGGGAAACCATACTATCAAGTATTTAATACAGACCGATAGTAACCGAACATACAGCTTATACATTATGGAAGCAACGGAATACCGGAAAGGGAGGTATGTTGCTCTGTTTTTATACTATGATGATGATTATTTTGAAGATACTGAGAAATTATGGATGAATCTCAGGCACAGAATATTCTACGAAAACTCCATCGATGCAATTATGAACAAAGTAATAGAATACACAGAAGGCAGAAACGAAAAGCTGATATTTCATGAGTTTTTAAGCGCACCTGTTTTGCAGGAATAGACATTTATTATAAACAAAAAACCCCGCAAGAGTAAATCTTACGGGGTTTTGTATTTTCCTGAAACCTTATTCGCCTTCTTTTTTAGGCTCTTTTCTGATTTCTTTTTGAGGCGCAATATTCTCTATTTTCTGTTCACTGTTTTCATCATTGTTTCTTTTGTACACTCTGTATTCTACACTTCCGTTATTTGTAGGCGGTGCGTAGTATTTTGTTCTTCTTGTACGTCTCTTTGAATATTTTCTCTTCTTAGAAGATTTCTTTTTGCTTGAATATTTCTTCTTGCTTGAATATTTTTTCTTTTTGGAATATTTCTTTTTGCCAGAATACTTTTTCTTCTTTGAATATTTCTTCTTGGAAACTTTCTTTTTTGAGTACTTTTTCTTACCGGCACTCAGCTTGTTTTTAGAACCTCTTTTCTTCTTTACGACTTTTTTTCTCTTTGAGGTTCTTTTTCTCTTTGTGGATTTTTTAGTTCTTTTTCTCTTCTTTAAGAGTTTCGTCAACTCGGTTTTTCCGGCTTGCTCGGATTCTGCTCCGCTTAAAAGCTCGGGCATACTGGATAAACCGAAGATGATGAGAAAAATCCAGATGAATAATGCTTTTTTAGTCATCTAATTCTTCCTTTCTTCAGAATTTATGGAATTTGGGTTTAATGTTAACAACAAACCGAAATTAATCGTTTTTATATGATAATGCAACACAAATTTTAATATTTCTTTTAACCTGCAAATTAAATATTATTATACCAAACATTAAAAAAAATACCGGAATTTGGCTATTTCTGAAAATAAAACAGTACTTGTTGGCATGAGCGGCGGTGTTGACTCTTCTGTGGCTGCCTACTTGCTTAAAGAAAAGGGCTTTAACCTAATAGGTGTAACTATGAAAACCTGGGGTTATGATGATATCCCCGAAAAAGAATCCGGCTGCTGCTCGCTTGAGACAATTTACAGCGCACGGAATGTTGCTTCAGTATTGGGATTTAATCACTATACACTGGATTTTACTGAAAAATTCAACGAAATAGTTATAAGCGATTTTATTGATGAATACCTGCACGGTAATACCCCAAATCCTTGTGTGCTCTGCAATAAAGCAATTAAATGGGGCGCGCTTCTGGAAAAAGCGGAATCACTCGGAGCCGAGTATATTGCAACAGGACATTATGCCAATGTTGAACAGGACAAAACTACCGGGAGATATTATATAGTCAAAGGAAAAGATAATACCAAAGACCAGTCATATGCCCTGTGGAGAGTTTCACAATACGCGCTTGGCAAAACAATATTCCCCCTCGGAGATTACAATAAAACAGAAATAAGAAAAATTGCAAAGAAGCTGAATCTAAAGCCCGCCGATACACCTGATTCACAGGAAATATGTTTTGTACCAAATAATAATTACAGGGAGCTTCTGAAAATAAGAATTCCGGATTTAAATAAAAAACTCGAAGACGGAGATATAATTTATCATGGTGATAAAATCGGTAAGCATAAAGGATATCCGTATTATACAATCGGTCAAAGGAGAGGTTTAAATATTGCTCTTGGGAAACCAATGTATGTTTCAAAAATCGACCCCGAGAATAATACAATTTATGTAGATGATGAGGAGGGACTGTATAATACATCTTTCATGACGCGTGATATTAACCTGATGATGTACGAAAAAATTGAAAAGCCGATAAAAGCAATTGTTAAAGTTCGGTATAAAGATTCAGGCAGTGATGCTGTGATAGAACAGATTGATGATACTCATATAAAAGTTACTTTCGATAATCCGAAGAAATCAATTACTCCGGGGCAGTCAGCGGTTTTTTATGATGGCGATAAAGTTATAGGCGGAGGGATAATAGATAAGGTTCTTAAGTAACCTCTTATTGCAATCCCGGTGTGTGTTCGTGAATTAAGTATTTGAGTCTTTTAAGCCTTGCTTTGGGATTGCCGCCGGAAATATCATAAAGTTCATCTTCCGGAGCTGTTACAAGACCAATTAAACCGCCAACCAGTCCTGCAGGAAGCAGGCTGACACTTGCATATATTAAAGCATACCCAAAAGCTTCTTTGCCCGGAGATATAATACCTGCTATTATCAGTCCCAAAGAGGAAACACCTGCACCAATTAAAGCACCTGTCCAAAAACCTGATGGTCCGCTGAATTTAATTTTATTGATTTGATTTACATCAATATCTTTTCTAATACCATTTTTATCTATTCTAATCTCATTCCTTAATAATGATACGATACGAACATCTTTATACAACAAGCGGTTCTTCATGAATATATCGCATTCATCAGTTTGGGCAATAATATCGGTGCTTTGATTTGAACTGTCAGTTAAGTCAGCCGGTTCAAACTTTTCATATTTATTTTT
The DNA here is from genome assembly GCA_963742955.1 of Ignavibacteriota bacterium. Taxonomy (GTDB): domain Bacteria; phylum Bacteroidota; class Ignavibacteria; order Tepidaquicellales; family OLB5; genus CAVUOA01. The sequence goes on from CAVUOA010000009.1 coordinate 624,759, forward strand.
GGAAAGCAGGTTATCCTTATCGTTCAGCTTAAGAACTATTTTATCAAAATTATATTGAGCAATTAAAGGCTGGGCGGTTACTGCTGCAATTATAAATAATAATATTAATTTATTACACATCATCTTAAAACATGTGATAAGTTAAACCGAGTCTGATTGGAATGTATCCCGATGAAAACGGGAAAAAGAAAAATTCTCCGTGGTAAGAAACCGAGTTATACTGTATTTCAGTAAATACCGAGAGGTTCTTATTCAGCTTAATACCGGCTCCCCCTCCTATTGCAAACATGAAATTCAGTTTTTGTTCTGAATCATTTGAATATGTATATGTGTGAGTACTGTCATTCCCCCAATAAGTCTGTATGTACGTTGTTGTATAAGAAGGAATAAATGTATAGTGCACACCTGCTCCAATGAGAGCATAAGCCGTAAAAAATGAAGCAGGCTTAATTTCTCCAATAATAAAATCGCATCTGAATGAAACCAGGTTTGCATCACCGCCGCTATAGGTGTAAACCCCGTATGAGGGTTTTTTGTTTATTCTGGAATAGCCAACATCGATGCGGAAAGCTTTATTGGAGCTTACAACAAATGCGCTGTTAAGCTGAAAACTCATTGAGGGACTGAATTCCCTGCTGTTTCCGTACGGGAATTCACCTCCCGGCGCAACTATTCCCCCCGCAAGTGAAAACATAAACCTGTATTGCGATGGCGTAAGGTCTTTTGAGAGAGTGAATATATCGTCTTTCCTGATTGTTCTCTGACCGGTATTTGAATTAACAACAACATTATCCGAATCATTCTTTACAATTACACCGACTATTTCAGTATCATCAAATAAGACGATTTTGTATTTGGCGCCTGTTTTAATTGAATCAAGCGGAGAATATTCCTGAGCGAATGAGGAGGAATTGTGAGATTAATAGCAGAGATATAATGCAGTTATTAATCCGTAAGCGGGCAGTAATGATTTTATTTTACCCGTCATATATTTTGATATTAATTAAACTATTTCGTCTGAAAGATCAGACATGTTTAACTGAATCAAAAATAGTAGTTATTAATAAAAGTAAATACCCAAAAACGTCTCTTGAGAAAATGATGGGTTAAAAAAGTTCCCGTTATATTGTCATTCCCAGCCTGCATCAGGTACGGAGTTATCAGAGATTCCAACATTTTTAAAAGATGGAATCTCCAAATTTAATCAAAATCCCGAAGGGATATAATTTTTGTAGAAAATGTTTGAATTAACAACATAACCCTGAAAGGGTGATATTATAATGTCATCACAAACTACAAAACTTAATTCTCTTTAGGAACGCTCATGAGTATTTATCAAAAGTAAATACACAAAAACGTCTCTTAAGAAAATGAGGTGTTATAAAAGTTCCATGCACAGGCACAGAAATCTGTTAACTCTGTGTTATCTGTGTGCTTCTATTTCCTTTTCTGTTAAACCAGAAATACAAAGGTATCCCAATTACAACAAGTAATAACCCAAACACCGCATTCCTTACATTTACGTAAAAGCTGAATATCACAAAGAATGCAGAGAATACCACAAATATTAACGGAAGCCACGGATAGCCTATTACCTTATAGGGACGCTCTGCATCGGGCATTTTCTTTCTTAAAACTATCACACCAAATGCGCCGAGCCCGTAGAATATCCATGAAACAAAAATCAGCATGTCGGTAAGCTGGTCAAACGTTCCTGTCATTGCAATCAGCGATGCCCACAATCCCTGTATGATAAGTGACGTACCCGGTGTTCTGTATTTATGATGAACATCTTCCAGCTTTCTGAAAAACAATCCGTCCTTTGCCATTGCATAATACACTCTTGCCGATGCAAGTATAGTCCCGTTAGTAGTACCGAAAGTTGATACCATTACCGCTATAGCTACAAACGCGCCCCCGAATCCGCCCATTACTTTTGTCATAACATCAGCCGCTACAATACTCGATGATGCCATTGTTTCAACAGGAAGAACATACACATATGCTGCGTTGACAATCATATAAATTATTATCACAATACCGATTCCGATAATTAACGCTTTGGGGATATTTCTTTGCGGTTCTTTTACTTCTGCGCCTAGATATGTAATGTTATTCCACCCGTCATAAGCCCAGAATGCGCCGCTTGTTGCCAGCACAATTGCTCCAAGCAGTGAACCTGAAGGATATTGAAAGGCAGTACTGACAAAGGGAGTAAAATGTTCAACCGAGCCTGCCCCAAGTACAAAAGCAAGGATAACAATAACTGCTATTGCAAGAGTTTTTAGAAGTGTAAAAACATTCTGCACCATACCTCCGAAAACGACACCGAAATAATTTACAATCGAAAGAAACATAATCAGAAATATGGTCATCATCTTTAAGCCAATATCTTTTAACGGATACAGGTCAAGCACACTTACACCTGCAATCGGTATTGAAAACCCCCAAGCCTCCCACGCAGGTGAAAAATGAGGAGCAGGGAAAAAATATTCAAGATAACCCGAAAAGACATATGCAATAGCTGCAATGGAACCGGTTTGAATAACTGAGAAAACAGACCAGCCGTACATATATCCTGTAAAATTTCCGTACATCTCTCTGAAATAAACATACTGCCCTCCAGCCCTCGGAAGCAGTCCCGCAACTTCTGCATTTGTGAGAGCGCCGACAAGTGTAACCAAACCCGCACCAAGCCAAATTGCAAGCAAAATTCCGGGCGCGCCAAGCTCGGCAGACATAACGGCAGCTTTCTTGAATATTCCCGAACCTACCATTGAACCGATTACAATGGTAATTGCAGTAAACAATCCAAGTCTTTGCAGAAGCGAATGAGTATGAGGTTTTTCCATAAATCTTAATTATTTGAAAAATAATGCGTTAAAATACAAATGATTGTTTTAAATTACAAAGCGTTATATTGCCATTCCTGTGAATGCTGGAGACCGTCTTATCGTTTCGTTGTTGATTTACAAACAGCGGGAAAAAGATTTAATGTTGTCCACATTTACGGATTGTTTCAGCATTTCAAACATCAAATTTGATACAAGGTTCGAATGAATATTATCGCTAACAGTAACTACTATTGACAAACGAAAAAAAGTTTTTTAGATTTATCTTAATGTTCTTTGAGTTTATTGAGTTTGTTATGATTTTTAGGATAATGGGTTGAATTCCAATCTTTGAAGAAATGCTATGATTTTTGAAATCAATGATTTAAATAATTTCATTTTCTAAAAACCGCAATTCAGGAGCACTTCTATAACTTGTTTTAAAAAAGCTGCAAAAAAATGTCACTTTCATAACTTGTTATAACTTAAAGTTATGGGGGGGTATATGAATGTGATGACAAATACCTATAAAACAAACCAAATAAAATTTCCGTGACAAATTATATGAAAATCTTGAAAAACGATTGTTTATTTATTCAATAGTTATTAACTTGCTTAAAATTTTAAAAATTCAACTTAAATAAGGGAAATTATAATGGGAATAGCATTAGAAATAGTCCAATTCTTTGATGAATCAGGGCGCGAATTAGTCCACCGTGAACCTCAGGATGGTTCAACTGATATAAAAATGGGCGCACAGCTAATAATACAGGATGCCCAGAATGCAGTATTTTACCGTGACGGCAAAGCACTTGACGTAATGGGACCCGGAAGGCATACTTTAACTACTGAAAACATACCGGTTTTAACAAAATTACTTTCTCTGCCTTTTGGCTTTAAATCACCTTTCCAGGCGCAGGTGTATTTTGTTTCGATGAAGAAATTCATTGACCTCAAATGGGGAACCAAATCACCTATTAACTTCAGAGATTCGGAACTGAACTATGTTCAGCTCCGCGCTTCAGGAAAATTCTCTATCCGCGTAACCGACCCGAGAATGTTTATTACCGAAATAGTCGGAACGCAGGGTAAATACACCACAATGGAAATTGAAGATTACCTGCGTGACGAGATAGTCTCAAGGTTAAACGGCGTTCTTGGCAAAAATCTTAAAACAGTATTTGAGCTTGGTCAGTTCTATTCACAGATAGAAACCGCAACAAAAGCCGAAGTAGCCGATTTCTTCAATGCAATGGGTATTGAGCTTACCGATATGATTATAATCGGTATCGTTCCGCCTGATGAAGTTCAGGAGAAGATTAACGAAAGAAGCTCAATGGCAGCAGTAGGCAACCTGGATGCATATATGAAATTCAAAACTGCACAGGCAATGGAAAAAGCTGCAGAGAATCCCGGAGGCGGCGGAACAGCAGGTCTCGGCGTGGGACTCGGAGCAGGCATGACAATGGCAAATATGATGATGGGCTCAATGCAGCAGGGACAGCAGCAAGGCGGACAGCAGGGCGGTCAGCAGCAGGGTGAACAGAAGCAGTCTCAGGAAGATGTGCTTGCAACTATTGAGAAACTTGCTAAGCTGAAAGAAGCCGGCGCACTGACTGAAGAAGAATTCCAGGCGAAGAAAAAAGATTTGCTCGCAAAACTGTAAAATATTATAAGCCGGGGCGGAACAAACAAACGTTCCGCCCTGTTAATATTAACCGCAATAACTTTAATCCTTAAAACATGCAAATAAAATGCACTCAGTGCGGAGCTGATGTAACCGTTCAGCAGGACGAAACATTTATCGATTGTCCATACTGCGGTTCGGCTCTGTTCCTCGATAAGAAAAAAGTTGTATTCCACTATGTTATAGAAAATAATTTCAAACCTAACGAAGCCGAAGGCAACCTGAAAAGGTGGATGGCAGGTAATCATACCGTTAAAGACCTTGATATAAAAGCACAAATCGTAAAAACCAGCTTTTATTATTTCCCGGTCTGGTATTTCAAAGTTAAAGATGCGCAGGGAGACAGAATTTACATTCAGCCTGCCGCAACTACATCTGTTTCGGAAATAAAGAAAATTCAGATTCCCGCCGGCGCATTGAAGTTTTACGAAAAAGAAAAATACAACGATAGCGAAATGATAGCACCCGATGTACTATATGATTCAGCCAAGGCATGGCTTCAAAGCTCTGGTATTGAGCAGGATAAAGTTGCCGAGGCAGCTCTGGTTCATATCCCCTTCTACCAATTTTACTATAACTACAACGGGCAGTCATTTACGGCGCTTGTAGAAGCATCATCAGGTTCGGTTTATGCCAATATTTATCCCGCAAAAAGCGAGGCTCCGTTCAGAGTATTGTTTACAATGAGCATCGTAGGATATGTAGTTACTTCAATTATATGTTTTATTGTCGCATTTGCAATTTCCAGTAAAGGGGAAGCATTTGTAACAGCGGAGGTAATGAAAATATTTGCTTACGGACTTGTATCTCTGCCATTAATAGTAATGGCGTACATAATTGCAAAGAAAGTCTAACCAAAGATTTCACACATGAATCCGTGACTTGAACTCGAAACTTATAAATAATTCGTAATTAGTAATTTTTAATTTGAAATTAAAGAACTTAATAAACTTAAAAGTTGGCTGAAAAAATATTAAAGGGAGTAACCTGTCCGGCCTGCGGAGGCGAACAGGATTTAAGAGAAGGCGTTAAAACCTTCAACTGCAAATACTGCGGAACATTACTTGTAACAAAAGGTGTTGACGGTGTTGTAAAATATTACGTTCCCAATAACCTGCAGCGGAATATTGCAATTCAGAATGCATTTAACTGGCTTGGCAAGGGACTTGCTAAAGCAAGAGGATTAAAGTCGGGTTCAAAAATTGATGATGCATTTTTGGTTTATATCCCCTACTGGCGAGTAAGAGCTGATGTTATCGGATGGGTTTTCGGACAGGAAAAAAGGACACGCACAGTTAACAACAGTACTGAAACATACTACGTGGACGTGGAAAAGAAAATCCTGCAGACATATGACAGGACTTACGCCGCATGTGATGTTGCCGAACTCGGCGTGAGAAAAGTCAACCTTGCGGGTGATAAAATGCTGCCGGCAAATTTTGAAGAACTCCAAACTCAGGGAATGCTGTTTAATATCGTATCATCCGAAACAGAAGTAACCGATGCCGCCGAAAAGGAATTTGTTGATACTGCTGTCAGCTCCGCAAAAGTTGACCGGATAACATTTCAGCATCATGACCTTGTAAGACCCAGCGTTAATATTGTTTACTATCCCCTCTGGGTTGTTCGATATGTTTTTGCAGGACGGACTTACCAGGTAGTAGTTGACGGCGAAGACGGAACAATCTGCTACGGCAAAGCTCCCGGCAATAATCTTTACCGTGCAGTAGTTGGCATATTCGGCGCTGCGCTTGGAACTTACCTTTTGACATTGTTCGGTGTATTCGGTATTGTTGGAGGTAATGACAGCGCCAAAGGCGCGATTGCAGTTTATATATTCTGCGTTATAATCGGCATTGCAGTTATTCGATGGGCGTATAAGAAATTCAGATACGGAGGTGAGGTGGAAGAAGGAACCGGAATTGTTCAGGAAACCAAGCCAGCAAAAAAATCCACAACTGCAAACGTTCTTAAATCGGTATCCTCAGGCTCGTTTGATGCCGGCGATGTGGTAAATATTGCATCAAGCTTTTTAAGAAGATAGAACTAATTTTTATTATGAGACCCCCGTTTTCGCGGGGGTCTGGATTAGAACTTAAAGAATTTAATAAATGGAAGATTTTAAATTAATAGCATTAAAATGCCCGACTTGCGACAGCGGGCTGATGGTTGAAGTAAACGATTCCGTTGTATACTGCTCAAGCTGCGGCAACGGGTATGAAATAAAAGATGAACAGCTTGTTCCGATAGAAGTAAATTTTGCCAAACCTCTTGTTCAGGGACAGGGTGAAGTTGTTTACAAACCGTTCTGGACTTTGAACACATACGTCAAAATTTTATCCCGTGATTCCTCCGGCGGATGGGTCTCAAATCTATTCGGCAGCTCAAACAAACCCGAAGGCGATGTGCTGTTTTATGTACCTGCATTCTGGATGACAATTGATTCAGTTAAAAATATCGGAGGTGCATTTACAACCAAGAATCCCGTGGCTTCACCGCAAAAATATAATGTTAAAATGACAGGATTCAATTTTTCGAAATACGATGCCAGAAAAATTGCAGAGTTTATTTTTCTTTCAATCGAAGCAGAGAAATCAGATACTCTGAAAAGTATCAGTTATGATATCGATGTAAAATCAATCCAGGTTCTCGGAATCCCATTCTACAACCAGCCAAACGGAAGGCTAAGAGATGCAGTTTTAGGAATTGAGGTAGTTTAATATGCTTGCTGAATATAAGAAACTGTTTCTTAAAAACCTTGAACACCTCAGTAAGGAAATTTCTTTGTATAAGAACGAAACTGACCTTTGGAAACTTACTGATGGAATTGCAAACACACCCGGTAACCTATGCCTGCATCTGTGCGGCAACCTTCAGCATTACATTGGTGCAATTATCGGTAAATCAGGCTATAAAAGAAACCGTGATGCGGAATTTTCAAAGAAGAATGTTTCAAGACATGACTTGCTGATGGAAATTAATATTGCAACAGAGGCAGTTTCGGCGGTATTTGATTCGCTTGAAGAAAAAGATTTATGGAAACCATTTCCGGATAATACATTCGGAGAAAATACCACGAATAATAATGCAATTATGCAGTGCACAATACATTTCGGTTACCACCTCGGACAAATTAACTACCACAGAAGAATTCTGGGATTATAAAAGTTTTATTCACAAGACCTGACAGGATGTTTAAAACCCGTCAGGTCTATCCAAATCTATAAACAAATTAAATTGACCAAAAACCGTTTAGAAGCATTCAGTGACGGGGTTCTCGCAATTATTATTACAATAATGGTTCTTGAACTGAAAGTCCCGCACGGCACCGAACTTGAATCACTAAAACCATTGATACCCTACTTCTTTAGTTACGTTCTGAGCTTTGTCTTTCTTGCTATTTACTGGAATAATCATCACCATATGATGCATACTGTAAAGAAGGTTAACGGCGGAATCCTATGGGCTAACATGCACCTGCTGTTCTGGCTTTCATTGATTCCATTTGTTACAGGCTGGATGGGTGAAAATAATTTCGCACCGATGCCGGTTGCATTGTATGGAGTTGATTTGCTTATGGCTGCAATTGCATATTACATTCTCCAAACTTTGATTTTAAAAATACACGGAAAAGATTCGCTACTTGCCAGAGCCGTAGGAAAGGATTTTAAAGGCAAAGCATCTCCTATAATGTATATAATTGCAATTATCTCAAGCTTCTTTAATGAATGGATTGCGGGAGGTATTTATGTTTTGGTTGCCCTCATGTGGCTTATACCCGATAAGAGAATAGAGAGAATAATTTATAATGGTGAAGAAAAGTAATTCTATTCCACTTTTATCTTAAATACAAGATTCTTTGCAGGTGCTTCATCACTCCATGGCTGCATATACTTCAACTCAATCCTTACATTCCCGGGGTTTAGTGTTTTAAAGTGCCAGATTTGCATTCCGCCCTGCCCGGGAACGGCCGGTTTGGGGGTTGCATAATCCGAATTAAGAATTAGTAAATTCTCACCGCCTTCTGTTACACATAATGCCCATGAATAACCTGTTGAAGGATTTGAATCAAGTGAAATAGAAAACTTATCACCGGCAGAAAAGGTAACTGCGGTGTCTTTTTCAGATAATACTTCAGTTTGAGAAAATGAAGTTTTCGTTATGAAAAACGAAAGCAATACAATAGGTAAGATAAAAATTATTTTCATATTTTGGGATTGTTTCGCTGTGCTCACAATAAATTTTTGTTAGAACTTTATTTCGGGGTATTCGTATTTCATTCCCATTCGGGTTAGAAATTCCAATACAGCAATTTGCTGGAGCTTTATACGGTCTTCAATTTTAAAGCCGCGGTATGTTTCAACTGTATAAGACCTGATATTGAATTTACTTATGAAATTATCCATTGAACTGTACGGACTAAAAGAATAATAATGAATATGAAACTGAAAATCGGGATTAGCAAGCTTTTCATTCATGCCGTCAACTGACTCGACAAGAAAATCCTCGTAAGGTTTTACACACGTTATAACAATCTGCCCGAATGCTTTATCTGAATCATCCTTCGACTCGGAATCATATTTAGTCAAAGCTTCATGCAGATTAATAATAATATCGGGTTTAATTGAATCAACAAGCCACATCATCTCATATGCTAACCGGAACTCATAAATATCCGATGTCTGGTCACCAGGGAAAGTATGATTCAAGTCGATGTTTACGTATCTTTTATTTTGCTGGTCCGCAAGAATATTAAGGTGCGGAATAATAATCAGAGTGCCTTCAAGTACGTTAATATTTTTAATAATTGTATCACAAGCCATATATCCGGCAGCCTCATCTCCGTGCATACCCCCATGGACAAGGATTTTAGGATGCTCAGATTTGCCTAAAATTGCGTAAAACGGAGTTTCGAAAACATCATTCTTGCCGAGTACAAATTCTTTTATAAGTGAGTAATATTTTTCCTGTGACGATGTGCTGTCTGTTGAAGTAGTCTGAATGCTTGAAATAGTCTGTGCGTACAATCCGGAACCGAGAAACATCAAAGCTACAATGCCGGTGCAAAAATTTTTAACCAATAAAAATCCTCTCTATAATTTTTTAAAATGCATCTAATAAGTAAGAGCTGCTCCGTAGCCTCTCCTGTCAGAATGCCCGAAATATACATGATTTTTCCAATCAATCAAAATACCCTCAACCATTCCAAAATCTCCGATTTGTTTCAGCTCATGCCCCTTCGCAATGAGTCCTGCCGTTACTGTGCTGTCAAATGCGCCTGCTTCATATTGAACATAAGCAGGGTACCATTGATGATGAAACCGGGGTCTATCGATAGCAGCATCGAGCGGAAGCTTGAAATCGATTACATTGGTTATCGCTTGAAATACAGTAGTAATGATTCTTCCCCCGCCCGGAGAACCCAGTATCATAAATGGTTTGTTGTTTCTTAAAATAATTGTTGGGGTCATTGAGCTGAGCATACGCTTGTTTGGCTGGACTGAATTAGCTTCACTGCCGATTAAGCCGAACATATTCGGTTCACCGGGCTTTGAAGCAAAATCATCCATTTCATCATTTAGCAAAAAACCTGCTCCGTCAACAACAACAAATGAACCGTAGAGGTTGTTAAGAGTTGTTGTAACACTTACCATGTTCCCGTCTTTATCGATAACGGAAAAATGGGTTGTCTGGTCACTCTCTTTATAGTACGTTTCTAATCCCGGTTTAATATCATTAGAAGGAGTTGAAACGTCATTAATTTGCTTTCTTAAATGCTTTGCGTAATGCTTGCTGGTTAAATCCTGAACAGGCACATCATAAAAATCAGGGTCGCCAAGATACTGGCTTCTATCTGCATAGACACGTTTCATAGATTCAATCACGGTATTCAAGTATTCAACGTAATCGGCTTTGCTGTTTGTATCAGGTACCGGGTCATACTCAATCATATTCAGAAGCGTAATTAATGCAACTCCCCCGCTTGAAGGCGGCGCCATTGAATAAACATCGTAACCTTTGTAATTTGTACTAAGGACTTTCCTTTCAACCGGCTGATAACTTGCCAGGTCTTCTTTTGTAATAAGTCCCCCGCCTCTTTTCATTTCATCTTCAATCAAACCGGCAGTAATACCGGTGTAAAATCCTTCTCTTCCATGAATTTTAATCAGTTTTAAAGTATTAGCTAAATCCTTTTGAACAAATATATCACCTTGCGAAAAATTCAACCCATTTCTTGTAAATATTTTTCTCGTTGAAGCAAATTCATGAAGCCCTTCATAATTTCCGTTGAGAGACGCTGCAAAATGAGGTTCAATTTCAAATCCGTTTTCAGCAAGGTCAATTGCCGGGTCTATAACATCATCTCTTGACATTGTACCGTATTTATCGAGAGCATAAAGTAAACCCGCAACCGAACCAGGAACTCCGCAGGAAAGATAACCAAACTGACTTTTTTCGGGAACAAAGTTTCCTTTTTCATCAAGATACATGTTTCGCTCAGCGCCGGATGGAGCTTTCTCACGGAAATCGATTGATGTGATAACACTATCTTTAGTACGGATAATCATAAACCCGCCGCCGCCTATGTTACCGGCTTGAGGATACGTAACCGACAGAGCAAATGCTACCCCGACTGCCGCATCAATTGCATTTCCTCCCCGTTTTAAAATGTCAATCCCTACCTGTGAGGCGTATTTGCTTGCAGATACAACCATTCCGTTCTTGCCGGAAACATCCGAAGAATATCTTATAAAATTAGTTTTGGTATTATTACCGAACGGATTGTTGAAATAGGAGGCATAGTACAGGAATAGAATTAGCAGAACAAAAATTACAAGAGTACCAAAGTTTTTTCTAACCATTTAGAATAACCTTAATCTTATTCCGTCTTTCTCTATTTTTTTTACAAGTTTGTTTATACTCAGAACAGTTTTATTCAGATTATCATAAAATTTATCATCAGTCATAAGCTTGCCGACTGTCGAATTTGTATCTTTGGTGCTAAGTACGAACTGGTTAAGATTTGAAGCAAGGCTATCGACGCGTGATGTAAGGTCTCTAATATCACCAATAGTATTTTTAAGTTCGGGCCTGGTTTCATCGATTGTGTTATCAAAATTATCAGCAATTGAATTCAGCTTTACGGTAAGATTCTTCAATCCCGAACGGTTCTCTCCCAGTATTTCATTAAGGTTTCTTGAAGCCTCATTGAAATTCATCGCAGTCCCTCTTATGTTGGATTTTAATCCTTCATCGCCCGTCAGCTCATTTATATTTGTTATAGAAACATCCAGTTTATCTATTGTAGTATCAAGCTTAGCTGCAATGCCTTTAATCTGGTCCCCAATCTGATTCATAGTTCCTATAAGTGAAACCACATCTTCCGATTCCGAACCGGTAAGCGGTTTAGTAATATCGGCGAGCTCGGTGCTTCTGCCGGGCTTAACGGCAATCTGTTTACCGCTCATCAGTTCAATCATTGCAACTGCAATCTGGTAATCTTTTTTGAGAACTACATCTTTAGAAATGTAAAAAGTAACTTTTACGGAATCCCCAATAAGTTCAATATACTTAACTTTCCCTTTTGGCACACCGTTAACACCAACCTGGTCGCCTTCTTTAAGCCCGTTAACATCGTGAAAATAAGCAGTAAGCTGATAAGTCTCAACACCGAGTCTGAAATCTTTTAAGAAAGCGAGTCCGTAAAGCAAAATAAACAAAGCAATAACAACAGTAATGCCAACCTTAAATCTATTGGTTCTATCGCTGCTCATAATAATTAAAAGATTTGTTATTTAAATATATCAAGTATTTTATATTTCAGCTTGCCCGCAGGTACATCCAGTTCAAATGTATCATTAATTTTTTTCCCGAGCAGCAGTTTGCCCATAGGAGACGTAACAGAAATTTTGTCCTGCTCGAGGTCAGATTCCTCCGGGGATACAAGCTTATAAACAAATTCCTCTTTTGTTTTAAGGTCAAGGATTTTTACATTATGGAGAATGTATATCTTATCATCAGGCATATCATGTGCTGCAATAATTTTAACCCGAGAGAGCATTTCCTCAAGTTTCCTTATTTTAAGCTCAAGGTGCCCCTGCTCGTCTTTGGCAGCGTCATATTCGGCATTCTCACTTAAATCGCCGTGGGAGCGGGCTTCGGCAATCTTCTCAGCTACAAGTTTCCTTCCGTTAATTTTAAGGTCATTCAATTCCGTTTCAATCTCATGCAGCCGCTCTTTTGTCAGATATACAAATGCTGGTTTAGAATCCATTTAGTTCTCCTGATTTTTGTTCACTAATAGTAAGTGACCTAATTTATCGCGTTTTGTTAATAAATATTTTTCATTTAAAGAATTATACGGAATTTCAATAGGAACTCTTTTTACTATTTCAAGACCGTAACCTTTCAATCCGACGACTTTCTTTGGATTGTTAGTAAGCAAAATTATTTTTTTGACGCCAAGTTTTCTCAGTATCTGTGCGCCGATTCCGTAATCTCTTAAATCGGCTTTAAATCCGAGCATTTCATTTGCTTCAACAGTATCTTTTCCTTCGTCCTGTAGTTTGTAAGCCATAAGTTTATTCGCCAGTCCAATTCCTCTTCCTTCCTGCCTCATATATAATACTATACCTGTACCTTCTTTTTCGATTATCTGAATAGACCTGTGAAGCTGGTCCTGGCAATCGCATCTTAGTGAACCCAATAAATCCCCGGTCATACATTCTGAATGAACGCGGACAATAATCGGTTTATCCGGATTAATTTTACCTTTTACAAGCGCAAAATGTTCTTTACCGTCAAGCTTGCTTCTGAACAGATGCATCCTAAAATTACCGAGCTTGGTAGGAAGATTAACATCCACAATTTTTTCAACCATATTCTCTCTCTGAATTCTGTAGTTAATAAGGTCCTTAATGGTAATCATCTTAAGCTTATATTTCTTTGCAACCAGTTTTAATTCCGGAAGTCTCGACATTTCACCCTCTTCGTTGATAATCGGACAAAGCACACCTGCGGGATAGTGCCCCGCAAGCTTTGCTAAATCAACCGCAGCTTCTGTATGTCCTGCTCTTCTTAAAACACCGCCGTTAGCCGCTTTGAGAGGAAACACATGCCCCGGTCTGCAAAGGTCATCAGGATTGATGTTTTCATCAATGAGGGCTTTTATTGTTTTGCTTCTGTCCAAAGCCGATTCGCCGGTTGTAGTTCCATGTTTGTAATCCACACTGATTGTAAAAGCTGTCTGGTGCAACGCAGTATTAAAAGATGTCATCATGCCTAACCCAAGTTCATCAAGTCTTCCTTCTTCCATTGGAACACAAACCAGCCCGCCGGCTTTTTTAATCATAAAATTGACAAGCGCTGTTGTGGATTTCTGAGCCGAGAAAATCATATCGCCTTCATTTTCCCTGTCTTCATCATCAACAACAATAATAATCTTGCCTTTTTTTAAATCCTGAACAGCAGATTCTATCGTGCTGAATTTATATGTATTATTAGGTTTGCTTTTCTCTTTTGAGTTTTTCATAAAATAAAATGTCCCGAAAGTACGGGAACAAGAACCGGAAGCATTAACAATTTATTACAATTTCTAAATTCAACGCTTTAAAATAAATAACGCTTCCACAGTATTTTTAAAATTAAAAGCTTTTATTTGCCTTCCGGTGTAAGTCCGATAATTGTAGTAACAGCGCTTTTTTCTATTTTTACTTTTGTGTTATCCGAAATCTTAACGAGAACTGTTTTATCTTCCATTCCTTCAACAACGCCGTGCATCCCGCCGGAAGTTATAACTTTATCACCTTTCTTTACCGAATCAAGAAGCTTCTGTCTTTCCTTCTGTCTTTTCTGCTGAGGTCTCAATATTAAAAAATAAAACACAAGGATTATAAGCAAAAACGGCAGCAATGAACTAAGAAGACCAGTCATTGAATCGCCCTGCTGAAGAAATAATAATATGAAATTCATTTAGTTTATTTTACCTTTCTCTTTAAATTCGTTAAGTTTGTATTTCTCTAAAAATGCTTCTTTAAATTCAGAAAATCTATCCTCAATTATTGCCCGTCTTGAATCCTCCATTAATTTAATGTAAAACCTCAAATTCTGGATAGTAGCAAGCTGGGCTGCAAGTATTTCATCGCTCATAAACAAGTGTCTTAAATATGCCACTGAAAAGTACTTCGCTGTGTAACTGTCTGTTTCTTCATCAGGCGAGCCGAAATTAAACTTATTTTCAAGATTTTTCAGTCTTAACTTGCCCTTTGCTGTAAATACTGTTCCGTTTCGGGCATTTCTTGTAGGCATAACACAATCAAACATATCAATACCCCGTTCAATAGCATTCAGTAAATCCTCAGGGGTTCCGACACCCATAAGATATCTCGGTTTTGATTCCGGCATTAAGCCGGTTGTATAGTCAACTACATCATACATAACTTCGTTTTCTTCGCCAACTGCAAGTCCGCCTATGGCATAACCGTCAAAATCAAGCTCGCCGAGTTCCTCAGCCGATATTTTTCTTAAGTCTTTGAATACCGAACCCTGAATTATTCCAAACAAAAATTGTTTATGACCGTAATCAGGCTCTGTATTTTCATATTCAGCTTTGCATCTTTTTGCCCATGATGTTGTTAACTTTACAGATTCATTGACAACATCATATCCCGAGGAACTTACGAGGCATTCATCAAGCACCATCATTATATCAGAACCAATAGTACGCTGAATTTGAATCACTTTTTCGGGAGAGAAAAAATGCAAGCTTCCATCAAGATGCGATTTAAACTCTACTCCCTCATAATTTACAGTTCTAAGTCCCGATAAACTAAAAACCTGAAACCCGCCGCTATCTGTCAAAATCGGCTTGTTCCAGTTCATGAACTTATGAAGTCCCCCGCCTTTCAACAGCACATCTTCACCGGGTCTGAGATATAAATGGTAAGTATTTCCTAAAATAATACCTGCACCTATTTCATCCAGCTCTCTTTGCTCTACTGCCTTAACGGTTGCCTGTGTGCCTACGGGCATAAAAATAGGAGTTTGAAAGGTTCCGTGACTTGTTTCAACCTCACAAACTCTTGCCTTGGTTTTGGGATCTTTTGAAAGAACTTTAAAGAACATTCATTTATTAACAAAAATAGCTATTTATCTTCATAGAAGCAATTTAGAAAAAAATGCAGTTTTAACATCTAAAGTATTGAAAAATTAAGAGATTCTGTCTCCCGCGAATGATGGAAGCTCTTTTCTTTTAAAAATTGTCAACTTCCTGATTAAATAATATTTAATCAGCAATACCATAATAACAGCTCCGGCAAAATCTGAAAGCCAATCCCAGAACGAACAATCACGGTTAGGAACAAAATATTGGTGAAACTCATCACTGGCACCGTAAGCGGCACAAAAGACTACCGTGATGATGAAAACGTTTTTCACCAGATAAGGGTACTTTTCCTGATGAATCATAGATATATAGATTAATGCCGCCAGCAGACCATACACACCCAGGTGAACAATTTTATCTGCCCCCAAAACATCAATTTTGGGATAAGCATCGGCAGGAAAACTGGACTCAATAAAAATTATTAAGAGCCACAAAATAAAAGGGAAATGATATTTAAAGAACTTCATTTAGCTGTTTTAATCAGTTTATTGCAAAGAGTTAATACAAAATCATTATTTAACTGGGTATAACACATCAGGTTTGAATTTCATTCCAAAAATAATTTATAAAGATAAAAGAAGTGTCACTGCTTTAGGAATAAATTTTATAATATCCTGCGGCGCGGCTGACTGCTTATTGCCGTATTTCTTAGAATACATTTGTGAGCACAATCCATGCAAATAGTTTCCGCAAACTAAGGCTGCTGCAGCATCTCCTGTTTGAGAAAATAATGATACAATAATTCCGGAGAGAATATCACCCGAACCTGCTGAGGCAAGGTTCTGGTCACCTGCCAAATTAATATAAATTTCACCGTCATTCAAACAGCTTATTGTTGTTTCGGATTTTAATGCAATGTTAACTCTGTATTTCTTAGTAAATTCGCTTACCATAACAAACCTGTCTGCAAGAATAATACCAGTTTCTGTTCCGGTAAGGCGCGCAAATTCTCCGGGATGAGGGGTTAAAATAATCTCATTATTAAACCAGCGGTTTTCAAGTACGGAAATGTTTGATGAAAGTATATTAAGCCCGTCAGCATCTATTACGAGATTTTTTTCACAGCTGTTTATAACCTCAAAAACAAATTCTTTTGTACTGTCATTAGTGGAAATTCCGGGTCCGAGCAAAACCGTATCTGCCCACTCAATGCGCTTTTTTATTTTATCTAACTGGCCGGCCTTGATTGTGCCTTCGGATGTTTCTTCAAGCTCAACAGTCATAACTTCGAAAAGAGTCTTATTAAATATTTTGCTGATTGATTCGGGAATAGCGGCAACTACTCCGCCTGACCCGCTCTTTAAAGCAGAAAGCGAACTCATTGCAACAGCGCCTGAAAGCCCCTTAGAACCCCCAATTATTAATACTTTTCCGTTGGAATACTTATATGATGTTTTCCTCCTTTTGGGGAATAATTTTTTAACATCTTCCAATTCAACAATATATTTTCTTCCCGAATTTTCAGAGCTTAACAACCCCTCGTTAATTCCAATTGGTACAACCGATAACTCTCCGCAATTTTCCTTTCCTTCACCAAAAAGCAGCTCGGTTTTGTATGTGCCCATAGATATTGTTTCATCCGAATTTACTATCGGGTTTACCTGTTCTCCTGACATCAAACCGGAAGGTACATCGAGAGAAACTATTCTCAATTTTTTATTCTTAGAACGAATGCTGTTTATTGCTGAAATTGCATTCAAATACTTTTCATCAAGATTCCCTTTTATTCCGGTTCCTAAAATTGCATCTATGAATATAGCCTTGCTTCTCTTAAGCTTCCTGTCATCAAAGAATTTTAAATCATAAGCGTGAATAATTTCCCCTTTTTCAGATGTGTTTAAAACTTTGTTCAGCATATCATAATTAATAAGCGCATCCCCTTTAAGGTTTTCCGGCTCAACTAACTGGACAACACTGACATAAAATCCTTTAATGATTAAATGGCGGGCTAAAGTGTATCCGTCACCTGCATTATTCCCTTTGCCGCAAATAATATAAATACCGTATTCATCCAGGCGGGGGAAAAGTTCAATTAATTTATCGCATGAATTTTTCCCGGCATTTTCCATAAGAACAATAGAAGGCACTTTATCATGGTTGATAATTTTGCTTTCGAGTTCTCTTATTTCGTTAAATGTAAAGGCAGGTTTCATGGTACCTCTCCCCTGCCCTCTCCGAAGGAGAGGGAGAAAGAAAATTTGATTTTAGAAAAATTTCAATTTTAAAATGTGAAATATATATTATAAGCGGTAAGTCATTTGTTTAGCATCTTTTTCATCTCTTTAACCGTGCCGGCAGGGTCTTTTGAACCAAATATTGAATTACCGCAAACAAAGACATCAACGCCTGCATCCTGAACCTTTTTCATATTATCAAGCCCTATCCCTCCATCCATCTCAATAAATGCCTTAGAATCTGTTTCTTTGATTTTTTCTTTCAGCCTTCTTGCTTTGGCAGCAGATGATTCAATAAATTTCTGACCGCCGAAACCGGGATTAACGGACATCAGCAAAACATAATCGGCTATACCAAGTATTTCATCAAGCACATCTATTGTGGTTGCGGGATTCAATACAACACCAGCCTTGCAGCCGTGGTCTTTTATATGATGAATCAAACGGTCAAGATGAAATACAGTTTCGTAATGAACCGAAATCCAGTCGGCGCCTGCTTCTGCAAAATTTGCAATATATTCCTCGGGATTGGTTATCATGAGATGAACATCAAGCTGAAGGTTTGTTACACTGTTGACATCCTTAACCATTTTAGGACCGATTGTTAGGTTTGGTACAAAGTGTCCGTCCATAACATCTAGATGGATTAAATCAGCGCCGGCGGACTCAACTTTTTTTACTTCTTCAGCAAGCTTTGAGAAATCTGCCGATAATATAGATGGTGCCAGTAAAGGTTTCATAAAAATACCAGAGAATTTAAAATTTGTTTTACCGGATTCCCGCCTGCGCGGGAATGACAGCAGTATTAAAATTTTGTTCCGTCATTATTCTTATCCGTATCTTTCGGCTTATCAGTCTTTTTCTTCTCATCCTTCTTTAAATCATCTTTCTTATCTGTCTTCTTATCATCTTTTTTATCGGAGCTCTTTGGCTTATCATCTTTCTTGATTTCGTCTTTTTTATCTTTCTTATCTTTATCCTGAGCTTTTGGTTTATCTTCCTTATCGAGCTTTTCTTTATCCTGTTTATCTATTTCGTCCAAATTGTTCATTTCATCATTTTCTTCCGGAACCTTTTCCTTAACAACTTTATTTATAAACAGGTCAATTCGCTGGTTCTCCTTAGCCATTGTATTTGATTTAGGATACTGGTCAATAACCGCATTAACCGGAACCGAAGTGCTCGGCTGGAAATTAATTTTACCTATTGCAAACTTATTTTGAAGAATTATCTTCTTAGCTTCTTCAACGTTCTTTCCAATCAGGTCGGGAATCTTCAAATCACCCGCATCCATTCCGGTTGATACAACAACAGATATCTTAGTCCCTTTTTTAACTTTAGTGCCGGGCTGTTCAACCTGTGAAATTACAATTCCGGGAGGATACTGTCCCGATGGTTTAGTCTCAACTTCCTGTATCTCAAGGTTTCGCTGCGCCAGCATGAACTTGGATTCTCTGACCGATCTTCCGACAATGTTAGGAACATCATACAGTGTTTCTCCGCCGCTTACAATAAGATAAATTCTTCTTCCTTCTTTAACCATCTGGTCAGCCGGAGGATTCTGGTCTAAAATTGTACCAATAGGTTTTGATTCGTCATACCTTACATCTCCCTGCAATCCCTCCAAATCGGCATCATCAAGCTTTTTTACCGCATCATTAAAATTCATGCCGATTACAGAAGGCACTTTGACGAGTGTATCATGCCGTACATACCACGGCATAATAACCGAGTTAAACAGGAATATAAATCCAATAAAAACAACAAATACTATTATAGCTTTTTTCCACCAGACCATAGCCAAATATACAAGTTAATGTTTAAAAATAAATGAAAGAAATGAGGATAGTTAATTTAGAGCTTTAATATTGAAACTTAACTTTATTATGTGAGTTTAAAAGTTTATTTTTGAGGATATTCAACAGATATCTATGTCAAATCATGAACATTTTATGCAGTTAGCTATCGATAAGGCTAAAGAAGGTATTGATGAAGGACAAAGTCCCTTTGGTGCGTGCATAGTTAAAGAAGGAAAAGTGATTTCCTGTGAGCACAATATAGTATGGGAAAGCACTGATATCACAGCCCATGCAGAAATACACGCAATAAGAGATGCAAACAAAAAGCTGAATTCAATTGAACTTTCGGGATGCGTAATATATTCAACATGCGAGCCGTGCCCTATGTGCTTTACTGCAATACATTGGGCAAGAATTGATAAAATTTACTATGGTGCAGGAATAGAAGATGCGAAAAAATTCGGATTTAATGAGCTTACAGTTTCTAACGAAGTAATGAAAAGCCGCGGCGGCAGTAAAGTCAAAATCGAAAGCGGGTTCATGAAAGAAAAATGCATAGAACTTTTTGAGTACTGGGCAAGTAAAAAGATTAACAAAGTGTATTAAAACAGCCATTCCTGCGAAAGCAGGAATCCCATAATCATTGCAGTAAAATAATTTTATGAATTAATTTTAACATACATTAAACTTTATGAAAAAAACACGATTAATTATTTTATCATTCTTCCTTATTTTCAGCATTCATTTAGTTAAAGCAGATTCACCGCTAACATCAACACCTATCAGCGATGCGTATAATGATTTAGATATAATTGTTAAAGCGCAGAAAAAAGGCAAAATGACAATGGAATTTGCAAAATTCCTGCATGACGGAGAAAACAGTATTGATGAAAAAGCCGCTTTAATAAATGCAATCGGCTGGAGCGTTGACGGCAAAAACAACGCCGAGCTTTTTGCTCAATATATTTTCGGAAAAAAACCGTCAGAGCTTGAGTTAGAAAATATGAACGGTGATGATTTATTCTGCCTTGGATATTTACAGGCTCTGGATGATTATTTTAATCCAAGCAAATCATTTCCATACTTCAATGAAGCTGAAAAGAAAATTAATACAAGCCTTACGGTTTCATTAATTCACACTCTTGCAAAAGCGCAGGATATAATGGACGGCGGTGACTGGTGCAAAATATGGAATATGACTTACCAGACTTTAAACGATAAGTCACTTCAGCGTGACCTGAGGGAAGGCGCTATTAAGATTATAAAGGATTATATGGTTCTTTATAAGTGTTAATAAAACAACCATTAATAAACAATTATTTGCATTTTTTAACCAAAAATTGTAAATTGATTTTGAACATTAATCAAAGTAAATTAGTAGGATTGTTCAACAATATTACTCAAATAATGAAAAAAATTATAATACTCTCAATATTGCTCATTTCTTGTGCAACTGTAAGTTTACAGTCACAATCATTTACATTTGTAAGAACGGACCCAAATCCGGTTCATGGCCGGGCTGATACGACCATTTCAAGTTATGCAGAAGTAAATAATCTTACGAATGCAGCCATTCCAATTTTAATCACTATAACAAACCCTAGTGTTATGGCAGGCTGGGATCTAGTAGGAATGTGCACCTGGCATAACTGTTATGCCCCCGGATTTTATTCATTAACAGAGAGCTGCGCCCCCGGTCCTCACGATTTTGATATATACTTTAACCCAAACGGAATACCCGGAAGCGGAAGCTGCACAGTTACGTTGAGTTATCAATCTACTTCCGTTTCACAGGATTTTGGAGTAGTTGCTGACCCAGTTGGAATTAAACAAATCAGCTCTGTTGTAAAAGAATTTAAATTAGAACAGAATTATCCAAATCCTTTTAACCCAACTACTAAAATAGGATTTTCTATTCCTAAGTCCGATTATGTTGATTTAAGGGTTTACGATATATTGGGCAGGGAAGTTAAATCGCTTCTCAGCCAGCAGCTCACTGCGGGCGAATATGAAGTCGAATTCGATGCAAAGAACCTGGCATCAGGTATGTATTATTACAGACTCCAATCAGGTGATAATGTGTCAGTGAAGAAGATGACACTGGTGAAATGATTTTATAAATTTGAGTGTTTATTATCTTAGACCTGGCAGGTTTTAATTCCTGTCAGGTCTTTTGCAGAAAAATATGGAAGATATTCAAGTACGTACTAAAGACTTAAAGTTCTGGGAAAAGACATATATACCGCAGATTGTACAGGGTATGGCGCTTACGCTTAAACAGATGTTTAAGCCTAAGTTCACAAGACAATATCCGGAGGAGAAATGGACTCCTCCGCCTTCATTTAGAGGAAGACCTGTGCTTGTGGAAAATCCTAACGGAGTTGAAAGATGTGTGGCATGCGGGTTGTGTTCAAGGGTTTGTCCGGCTCTTGCAATTGAAGTTCAAGCCGGAGAAACAAATCTCGAAAAAGAACGCTACCCCGAAAAATTTGAAATAAATATGATACGGTGTATCTTCTGCGGCTTCTGCGAAGAAGTCTGCCCGGAAGAAGCAATTGTAATGAGTGATGAATACATTTTAACATTTTCATCCCAGGAAGAAGCTGTGTTTGGCAAAGACAGGTTACTAATGAGTACAGACAGGCTTAAGAAACGCCTGGATTTTTTACACCAAAACGTTTAAAAATGATAAAACGTTTACTTATTATAAATTTATTTTTAGTTCTGATTTTTTCATCCGGTAAAGCAGAAAACAGCAATGATACAACCGGTACTGCCCAGCAGCAGGATTCGGTTGACGTGCTTACAGCTATCGCCGCAAGAATAAAGGATTACAGCATACATCTTAACTGGAAAATTGTAAATCCTCAGGACCTCGCCTATTTTGAAATTCTCCGTAAAGACTCAAAGGATAAAGGTTATGTTTCTCTTAACAAAGACAACCATTTGAGAAAAAGTGATTTCTTTGAAAAATACAAAGATGAAAATAACAGGGTCGTGTTAAAATTTAACTATGAAGATACACCTAAAAGTGACGGAGTATACTATTACATTATAAAGGCGTTTAACTCAAAAGGCGGAGTTATTTTTGAATCAGATGAAATTAAAATCGGTATTTCCGGCATAAAAGATTTTACACTTGAACAGAATCACCCGAACCCGTTCAATCCAACCACAACTATAAGCTACGAGCTGACGAATGAAACTCACGTTTCGTTAAAAGTTTATGACCTTATTGGAAGAGAAATTGCAACCCTGGTAGAGGAAAACCAGCCGGCAGGTGAATATAATGTTGAGTTCGATGCTTCGAAATACTCAAATCTTACAAGCGGAATATACTTTTACAAGCTCACAACCGAACATTATTCCGATGTAAAGAAAATGATTTTGACTAAGTAAAAACATTGTCATCCCCGCAAAAACGGGAATCCGAAAATATATAGTAGAAAACGAAAAAGGCTCCAAAATTAAATGGAGCCTTTCTGATTTATTGTAATTACTTCACCGTTACGTTCCTCGCAATGACTTATTATTTCTACTTCGTTTTTAGCTTAAATTCTTTTTCAATCTCATCGCCGCCGCGCTGTAATTTTACTTTTACCTCATCACCAATGTTCATATCTGTAATAATGCCCCAGAAATCATAATCAGTGTTAACTTTTTCACCGTTAACCTCAGTGATAACATCCTCGGCTTTTATTCCTGCGTCGTCAGCGGGACTGCCTTTCTCAACTGCAACAACAATTGCTCCGGTTGTGTTCTTCAGATTGTAGTATTTGGCAATATTTTCATCAATCGATTGAATCCTCAAACCAATCCAGTAATTGCGGTCTACTTTTTTATCCTTTTTCAGAATGTCTACAATCTTTTTCACTTTGTTGATAGGAATTGCAAACCCTAAACCTATATTTCCCGTAGCATAAGAGTTACCCGTAAAAATAAGAGTGTTCATACCAATAACTTCACCAACGCTGTTAACGAGCGGTCCCCCGCTGTTTCCCGAATTAATTGCCGCATCGGTCTGAATCATATTCCTGTAAAACCTGTTCTGGTCACCCTGAAGCTTCATTCCTGTGGAGCTGACCACACCCACAGTAACTGTCGGTTTCTGGTTAACTTCAAACAATCCGAACGGGTTGCCGAAAGCAATTACCCACTCGCCTATAATTACATCATCAGAATTGCCGAGCTTAATATACGGCAGGTCCTTTTTATTTATTTTTAGTAATGCAACATCGCTCGCAGGGTCTTTGCCGATTATCTCTGCGTCAACATTTTCACCGTCAGTTAATGATACTACAACTTTTGAAGCGTTGCCTACAACGTGGTCATTTGTGATAATATACCCGTCATCCGATATAATATATCCCGAACCAAGCCCGTGTACTTCCTGCTTATAAGAACGGTCACCGAAGAACTGCCTGAAAAACGGGTCATTGCCGAACATATCGCCGAACGGGTCTTTGAATTCCCTGATTTCAGTAACATTGATGCCGACTACAGAAGAAGAAACCTTTGCAACAGTTTCGGTAATGGCGTTCTGCCTGGATGAGGTAATATCACCATTTACATGCTGTCTTGCGCTTACATTTTCTATATTGCTGCCGGTTAATTTTTTGTTTCCGGTGAAAACAAAACGTCCGAATATAAACCCCGAAAACAGTACAATTACAAAAAATAAGGTGACTATCAGCACCTTGCTTTTAGTATTCATCTTTTTTCTCTTTTAATTTTTTATTTTCTTTTTATTGCTCTTTTTACTGCTTCAACAATGTGCTCGTGTGAAATACCGTATTTTTTCATTAAATCTTTCCCGTTGCCTGATTCGCCAAACGTATCATTAGCGCCGATAAACTCAACCGGAACAGGATATTCCTGCGCCAGAACTTCAGCAACCGCACCTCCCAATCCTCCTGCTTTCTGATGGTCTTCAGCTGTAACAATAACTCCCGTTTCTTTAGCACATTGAATAATGCATTTTCTGTCAATTGGTTTTATTGTGTGCATATTAACCAACCTCGGATTTATCCCCTGTTTATGTAACTCCTCAACAGCCAATATAGATTCCCAGACAAGCAAGCCGGATGATATTATTGTACAGTCAGTACCGTCAATCAATGTATCTGCTTTTCCAAGTTCAAAAGGTGCATCGGGACTTGTGAAATTAGGTGAATTATCCCTGTAAAATCTTATGTAAAAAGGTTCTTTTACGTCAACAGACGCTTTAACAGCTTTATAGGTTTGGTTAGCATCGCAGGGAGTGATTACATTCATATGCGGAAGCACACGCATTATTGCTACATCCTCAAGTGACTGGTGTGTAGCGCCGTCAGGCCCTACGGTCAACCCGCAGTGTGATGCGCAGATTTTTACATTCATCTGGCTGTAAGCTACTGATTGCCTGATTTGGTCAAACGGTCTGCCTGTTGCAAACTCGCCATATGTGGATGCAATAGGAATTTTACCAACTACAGCAAGTCCTGCAGCTGTTGCCATCATATCCTGCTCTGCAATTCCGACTGAGAAGAATCTGTCCGGATATGCATCACGAAAAACATCTGTTTTAACAGAAGGACTAACATCACCTCCAAGAACTACAACATTCGGGTTTTCCTTGCCAAGTTCCATTATAGCATCAGCAAATCCCGCGCGTGATGCTTTAAGCTCCGGCGCCTCAACATTGAAATTCTTAGCAAATAAATTATGATTTTTTACTTTATGATTCATTTATTGTAAATTAAGTTAAATAAATACAAATTCTTTCCATTTATTTTGCACATTGAATAAATTTACAAAAATATAAGAAAATTACAGAAAATAAAGCTATAAAATGAATTGGTTTTATAAACTAAATGATATTTAAACAATACTTGTTCCTTTTATCGTTGAATATGTTCTTGGGTTTATCTATCTTGTTTAAGATACAGATATGCTTGCTGTTTAGGGACTGTTCAGATTACCTAAATATGCTCATGTTGTATTATTTTCCTCTATTTACTATAGGTAAATTTTCCTTCTATTAATCTACTGCTTACTGAGAAGAATCTATCCCTAAGAATTTATAGTTTCAGTTCCTGTATAATTTGAGGCATCGCACCATATGATTTCTAAGTGCTCAATCTGCACATTAAGGTATCGGTATAGAAACTCAAACCTGTAATCTATGATAATACCGGTCTTAGCTAATTTTGAAATGAAATTAGGAGAAATATAGTTCGGTTCAATAAATTAATCTCGAATTTATTAAGCAAAGGAGTAATAAAATGAAACATTTACTACTGCTGATTCCTATTTATTTATTCACAATCTCAGTGATATACAGCCAACAGTACGAAGACATTGTTTACCTTAAGAACGGAAGTGAAATTCATGGTACCATTATTGAGCAGATACCCAATGAATCTATTAAAATCAAGACAAAAGACGGCAATATATTTGTTTACAAGATGGATGAAATAGATAAAATGACAAAAGAAGAAATAAAGAGAGAAAAAGTGGAAAGAGCACCTTCAACTTCAATTAAGCATACAGGCTCAAATAATTCCGGATTCGGCATACGGGGCGGTCTTGGAACTGATATAACTCTTAGCATCGGATTCGGTTTAGGTGCATTTTATGTACTTGCACCTTCTTCTTTCAGTACCTCAAACTGGGACTTTGGTATAGATATCTACTATGCCAATGTATCGGAAGAAACGGTAGAAGGTAGTATCAGGTATAAAGATAAAACAGAGCTGGTTATATTCACTTTAAGGGCAAACGGCTTGTTCAATTACAAACCTCATAAATCCGGTGTTTATTTCGTTGCAGGAACAGGATTAGTTTTAGGAAATGTGAGTTGGGGAGAAGATATTATATATTCAGCACCTTATTACCCGCACACAGAGCCATGGGATTTTTCAGCATTTTCTGTAGGCAACGTACTCAACCTTGGGATAGGTTTAACATTTGGAGGCGGTTTTGAAACAAGATTTGAGACCCCTCTTCTTATATTTTACAGCGTGCCCGGGTACGGAGGAAGGAGTGCAAGTTCTGTTGTTCCTACCTTTACTTTTAATGCTTTATATAGATTCCCGTAAGAAATATGTTATTTATGTGTCACGGCAATTAAGTCGTGGCACATAAATAATTTTATGGATTTGTACACCAAAGCTCTATTTCGCGGATTACAGCTCTCTGCGGTAATTTCATTGCAGATATTATTGAATCTGCCACATCTTCCGCTCTCAAATGAACACCTTTTCCAATGATTTCCAGTTCTTTTTCATCCTTTACGCTTGTTTCAACGTATGAAGGGAAAACAGAAATTACTCTGATATTGCTTTTCCTGCATTCCTGAAACAGACTCTGAGAAAACCCGTTCAGCGCAAACTTGGAAGCAGTGTAAGCAGAGCCGTTCTCATATCCTCTTCTTGCAGAAGTAGAACAAACGTTAATTATTGTTCCTCCCGTTGACATAGCAAGCTTTTCCATGTGAGGGAGCACTTCTTTACTCATCATAAAAGGACCGAAGAGATTAACTTCGATTACTTTTTTCCATTCATCAATATCAAAATCTTTAACAGATTTATGCGTAAGTATTGCAGCGTTGTTAACAAGATAATCTATCTTACCAAAAACTTTTACAGTATCACTCACAATCCTTTTCACATCCTCATATTTTGAAACATCTGTGTTAAGCGCAAGTACATTTTTGTTTATTGCCAGCAATTCCTTTTCAGTACTTTCAAGCTCGTTTTTGGTGCGGGCTGTAATTACAATATTCGCCTTCTCTTTGGCCAGCCTGAGGGCAAGTACCCTGCCGATTCCTCTGGAACCGCCTGTTATTATAACAGTTTTGTTTTCTAAAGTTTGCATAATCTGAAATTTAACTAAAACTGATTAATTGGACAATAGAATAATAAAAATATTAATAATATTTATTTAAAAAGCGTGAACCCGCCAACAAATCTTGTATTTATAAAAAGGGCGAGACTTGCTCGCCCTAAATCTAATTCTACCAATAATCGGTTTCCTGTTGGAGTATACTCCTCGATGTACATCGGGTGCAGAAATGACAATACTATACCAGTGCCGGTTTCTTTTTCACCATATAATCAAGGTAATTCTTAACTTCTTTAAATATTGTATCACTGTCCAGTCCCGCCTGGTAAAGCACGCTCTCAGCCGTTCCGCTTCCTAGATAATGTCCTTTTTTGAACGGATGCAGAATTCTGTGCCTGCCAACGGAACCGGTTATCCATTTATACATGGTAGGCAAAGTAAATCCCGTAATACCCATAGCATCGATTCTTACTGCATAAGGCAGAAGCTCTTCTCTCTCTTCTTCAGTATGAGCATCAAACAGTTCGGCGCTTGAAACATAGTAAATGTTCAGGTTGTAACCTTCTTTATCAAGCAGCGGAAGAACCTTTGTAACAAATTCAATTGTTACGCCGCTCTCCTGAAGTATAATAGAACCATCTGCTTCGGAATCGGGGTTAGCTTTTCTCAAAGCATATACTCCTTTAACCGCTTCAGATGCAGGGGCAATATTATATTTCACCCTGTCCATTACAACTTCATTAGGTCTTGTAACAAACGGTGAAAGAACAGCAGGACGTTTCTTTAATCCCGCAATTAGCAGGTTCCAAACTTCTCCGGGTTCCCATGGTGTAAGTGTAATTAATACACCTGGAGGAAAATTTTCCTGAATCAGCTGCAGGCACTGCGGGTCGGCGTGAGTAGGCCCGTCTTCGCCTGTTTTTAATCCTGCATGAGCGTTAATAAGAACCCATGTATTAAACTTACCGCCAAAATGCATAACTTTATTCTGTTCACCTATCCCGTGAAGCCTTGCCGCAGTGTGTTCCATTGCCGAGATAAAAGCTCCGTATGAAGAGCTTACCCCGATATGTTTGCCGTATGCCGATAGCCCCGCCATCATTCCGCCGATAGCATCTTCGCAAATACCTCCGATTGCAAGTATTCTTGAATCAGGGTTATCAACAGCATCAAAGAATCCCGCATGAAAGTTCTCACCCAGCAGGTTTACACTTGTAGAGCCAAGCAAATCAGCCGCTACTCCAAGTATTGCACCGTTCGTAACTTTATTAATATAACCGAGTGATGAACCAAGCGCTGCTCTTAAAGTTGTTGTTTTCCCCGGTTCAAGTCCAAGCTCTTTTGGAGCATTTTCGGATATATCTTCACTGCTGTAAAGATATTTCAGCTCAGGAGCATTAATTCTGGGTTTCCTTTTTAATAACTCAAGGTTTGTTTTAGAACGCGAAATATCGTCTGCAAATGCGAAAAGTTCTTTATCGCTTTCTATAACTTTTCGAATAGTCATCAATGTATCATAGAAATTCTGCTCAACATTTATTTGAGTGTTTTCTGCGGTAAACCTGGGGATTTGAACACCGAATTTATCTTCAAATTCCTTACACGCCTGGTAGTAGCCATCAGAACAAAATTTATGTCCTGCGCCGTGTGATGAACGTCCTTCGATTCCGTATTTCCATCCTTTAATTGTCCTGTAAACAATTGCGGTCGGCATCATATTTTCGAGCCCCATGGCAAAAGTTTGTGCTGCAAGAATCTTGTTAAAGTCTTTGCCGTCATCAACATAGATTACATTAAAATCATGCAGGTAGCAAAGCTCCATCGGATTCCACTGAACATAATCACCTTTCTTATCTCCCTCGCGGCATACCTGGTTGCTGTCGATAGATGCCTGGTTAAAATCAACGTGCAGAAAAACATTGTAGAGCCTGAGGGCCGATGCTGCAGCAAGTGCCTCGGCAACTCTGCCTGGAGTCATTCCTCCTTCACCTTCTACGACGTGCACTTTGGGTGAATTACCGTCAAAATAATCGAGTGCGCCTAAAGCTAGCCCGAATGCTGAGGGGTCACCTACTCCGCTGGCACCGGTTGCAACTTTTACAAATGGTGTTGCCGGTGTCGGATGTCCGTCAAGCGCCTTTGCATTAAATTTTTTGTATAAAGGCAGTTCGTTTGTAGGGTTTTTTCTGAAGCCGAGAAGGTCTTCCAACCTCATCTGAAAATCTTCCTTTGGGAGCAAACTGGGCTTGTATGCTCTTACAAGTTCATTTCTTAATGCCCACATCGCATATAGTCCCAGCGCTTTATGACCCGCAGCATATACAATCATATCATTTTCATCAGCAAACGGATTTGATATGTCTAAATCGATTATTTTATAAACAAGAGATTCTACAAATCTGCCGGAAGAAATCGAGCCGCCGGGATGTCCGCTGGTAGGAACAAAATTGTAGAGGACTGCGCAAAGGGTTCTATAAATAAGGTCAAGCTTTTCAAAGCTTGCGGTTTGCTTTTCATTGAGCGGTAAGCCGTTTTTAATTATATCGTTTACATCGAAATATTCGCCTCTTCTTTTACCGAAACCCAGTGCTTTAGGAGCAGTATTCTTATAGAGGCTTGAAGTTATTGAAGCATTCATGATTAAATCAGTTAGTTAAATAAACAGAAAAAATAAAACTCGTTTAGTTAATCAAAACTACTGATACAAAATTAAAACAAATTATGTTTTGTAAAAAACTTTTAATTTTTACCTGCGTAATAGTCAACAAAATCCCCGAATTTTGTGGGCTTAAGCTCGCTGAGGGCAACTTTTCCCTGTTCATCATTCGGCGGAACCCCGTGCCATTTATAATTATCCTCCATGAAAGATACCCCCCTGCCCATTTTTGTAGCTGCAATAATAACTGTTGGTTTTTCTTTCACAGCTTTGGCTTTATCAAGCGTTTCCAGAATATTTTTCATATCATGACCGTTCATTTCAAGCACTTCGAAGTTGAAGGCTCTCCATTTATCGGCAAGCGGGTCTAAATTCATTACTTTATTGGTTCTGTTGTCTATTTGGCAATCGTTCTTATCTACTATTACGGTCAGATTATCTACTTTATGGTGTGCGGCAGTCATAACCGCTTCCCATATTTGACCTTCGTCCAATTCTCCGTCTCCGCAGATACAGTAAACGTGGTTAGGCTTTTTATCAAGCCTCAGGCCAAGCGCAGCACCTGTTGCTATAGATAGTCCCTGTCCAAGCGCACCCGAGGCAATTTCAATACCGGGTAATCCGTGAGTTTTCAGCGGAGCAGGATGTCCCTGAAGCCTGCCGTTTATTTGCCTGAGTGTTTTCAGTTCATCTATCGGAAAATAACCTCTCCTTGCAAGTGTAGCATACCAAACGGGGGCAATATGCCCTATGGAAAGAAACAAATAATCTCTCTCTTCACGGTAAGGCTCCTCCGGGAAGAATATTCATCTTATTAAAATAAAGAGCAGTGAAGATATCTGCCATTCCAAGCGGACCGCCTGAATGGCCTGATTTTGAAATCAAGAGCATGTTCATAATGTCACGGCGGATTTGCCTTGCCATCTCGTTTAAATCATTTATACCGGAAAGAACAGGATTTTTTTGATTTGGATACATTAACTGTAATTATAAATTATTTATTATTCAAATTCTTTCTTGTAAACGGAAGATATTTTGCCAGTACCTCCCAATGCCTGAAAAGCACAAGCATCGATATGCAAATAACAAAAACAACAAAAATATTACTGCCTTCAGAATTAACAAATTCAATTGTGCTGATTTTATGAAAACTGAATAGCAGAATTGCAATTAACGGAAGGAATAACGTTGCCAGCAAATTAGATACTAATATACTTTTCCTGAATAAAATAAGCGTAATCCATATAAGACTCCATGAAATCAAAATCCAGTAATTAAGAACCAGAAAAATCCCCGCCCCGGTTGCAAGCCCTCTGCCGCCTTTAAATTTCAGCCAGACAGGAAAGTTATGG
The DNA here is from genome assembly GCA_963742955.1 of Ignavibacteriota bacterium. GTDB lineage: Bacteria > Bacteroidota > Ignavibacteria > Tepidaquicellales > OLB5 > CAVUOA01. Next base: position 656,246 of record CAVUOA010000009.1, read on the forward strand.
CCAAGAATCAAGAATAGAGAAGCTATATACACAGTTGTTATGCTCTCATTGAATACAGTAACAAGAAGAAAAACAGGTAAAGCTCCTTTTAAAAAATCGAATATTAATACCAGAATACCTGTCAGCTTAGAACCGGAAACCTGCATGGCATTCAAAGTTCCAACGTTGCATGAACCTTCTTTTGTAATATCTTTGCTGTGCGCAGTTTTAACAAAAAGATATCCTGAAGGAAATGAACCTATTAAATAGCATACTAAAAAGGTTAATATGGAATTTATTCCTGACACCTTAAGTGATATTTAAATTGTTTGATTAAAGTCTAGAACTGGTCGAGGAATCTTACATCATTCTGGTAAAACAAACGTATATCTGTAACACCGTATTTCATCATGGCAATTCTTTCGATTCCCATTCCAAAGGCATAACCCGAATAAACTTCGGGGTCATACCCGACAATTTTAAAAACATTCGGGTCAACCATACCGCAGCCGCCGACTTCAAGCCAGCCTGTATTTTTGCATGTTTTACAGCCCTTGCCTTTGCAGATAAAACAGCTCATATCAAGCTGCCCCGAAGGTTCCGTAAACGGAAAATAGCTGGGGATGAATCTTGTTTTCGTATCTTTGCCGTAATACATTTTCACGAAATAATTGAGCACTGCTTTCAGGTCTCTTAATGTAACGTTTTTATCTACATACAAACCTTCGACCTGGTGAAACATAAAATAATTTTTGAAAGTTACAGATTCATTTCTGAATGCCTTACCCGGTGCTATTATTCTTATAGGCGGCTTGTTTTCCATCATTGTTCTAATCTGCATGGGGGAGGTATGAGTGCGGAGAACATATTTATTCAGCTCATCCGTTTTATTCAGTACATAAAATGTATCCTGCATGTCCCTTGAAGGGTGGTAATCGGGAGTATTGAGCGCATCGAAATTATGGAATTCATCTTCTATTTCGGGTCCTGTGGTAATTTTGAACCCGATTTTCTGAAATATACTGCAAAAGTCATTTAATGTGCGGTTTACAAGATGTTCCCTGCCGGAAGAAAATGTTCTGCCCGGCATAGAAAGGTCAATATGCTCTTCCTCTTTAACCGATTCAAGCTTTTGTTTAAATTCTTCGTACCTTTTTTCGGCAAGCTGTTTAACTTCATTTAGGCTTTTTCCTAAAGCAGGCTTATCTTCCTTGCTTGTATTCTTCAGTTCTTCAAACAATTGGGCAAGCATTCCTTTACGTGAAAGGTATTTTACCCTGTACTGTTCAAGTTCATCAGAATTATTAAGTGGATAAGAAGCAATTTCCTTACCTATATCTTGTAACTTCGAGAGCATAGTTAATGATGTATTAACTCATTGCAAATTTAACAACCTCACCGAAAGCTTCTGGGTTACTATAAGCCAGTTCTGCAAGTACTTTCCTGTTGATATCAACATTCTTTTTGTGCAGCGCCCCCATTAACTTTGAATACGTGGTATCATTCATCCTTGCTGCCGCATTTATCCTGTTAGTCCACAAAGCTCTGAATTCTCTCTTCTTGGTTTTGCGGTGCCTGTAAGCGTGCTGCCCTGCTTTATCAACGCTGTGTTTTGCAACTGTAATAAGCTTGCCGCGGGCGCCCCAGAATCCCTTAGCTTTTTTTAATATTTTTTTTCTTCGTTTTCTGGATGCTACTGCATTTACTGAACGAGGCATAATTAATGTCTCCTATGATTTTTTAAAATTATTAATAATACTTTAAACTGAAAGCATTCTTTTAACCCTGAGATGGTCAGAATCAGAAACAAGACTTGAATGCCTGAGATGTCTTTTCCTTTTAGTAGTTTTTTTTGAAAGAATATGTTTTCTGAAAGCGCTTGCTCTCTTAAATTTTCCGGTTCCGGTTTTCTTAAACGTTTTTGCCGCTCCCCGGTTTGATTTCATTTTTGGCATGTTATTCCTTTATTTGTGATTTTATTTTTGTTTTTTCTGTTACGCTTTTTTTCTGGGTCTTCATATACTGTTCAATTTTCTGCTTATCGGGTACAAGCATGGTTGTCATATGCCTGCCTTCCAGCTTGGGCGGCTGTTCAACCCTTGCAACTTCGGAAAGCCGTTCTATAACGCCTTCTAAAAGATTCTTTCCTATTTCCTGGTGAACCATCATCCTCCCGATAAATATAACAGTAACCTTAACTTTATGCCCCTGCATTAAAAATTCCATAAGATGGCGGGATTTGAACTCCAAATCGTGTGTATCGGTATTCGGATGGAATCTTATTTCCTTCACCTGAGCAGTTTTGTGCTTCTTCTGCTCTTTATCTTTCTTTTGCTTTTCATAATTAAATTTGCCGAAATCGCCAATTTTACATACCGGCGGTTTGGAATTCGGTGAAACTTCTATCAGGTCATATGACCTGTCCCTTGCAATCCGAATCGCCTGGTTAATATCCATTACACCAAGCTGATTACCGCTTTCATCAATAACCCTTACTTCACGTACTCTTATTCCTTCATTAACTCTGGTTTTCTTTGAATCCTTAATATTTTATCTCCTATTATAATTTGTAAATTAATATTTATTTTCTTCTTCGAGCTTCCGTATAAATTCGGATAATGCAAAAGCTCCCATATCACCTTTTTGGTGTGCCCTGACCGAAATACTGTCTGATGATTTTTCTTTATCACCTAATATTATCATGTATGGTACTTTCTTTACTTCCCATTCCCTTATCTTGTACCCGATTTTCTCGCTTCTTAAATCAAGCTCGCATCTAAAACCTTTTTCTTTAAATTTCTCATAAACGCTTTTTGCATATTCAATCTGGTTTTCGGTTATAGGCATAACAACAAGCTGAACCGGTGAAAGCCAGAACGGAAGATTGCCAGCAGTATGTTCAATTAGAACACCAACAAATCTTTCAAAACTTCCGAAAATTGCACGGTGAATCATTACAGGACGGTGTTTTTTGCCGTCGGAGCCTTCATAAGTTAAATCAAAACGCTCGGGCATCTGGTAATCGAGCTGAATGGTTGCCATCTGCCAGTCCCTGTTCAATGCATCTTTTATAAACACATCAATTTTCGGACCGTAAAAAGCGCCATCGCCTTTATTAACCTTATATTTCAAACCGTTATCAATCAATGCCTGCTCAAGTGCTTTTTCTGCGTTATCCCATGTTTCAACCGAACCCATTGCTTTTTCAGGGCGGGTTGAAAGAAAGAAGGTAGGTGAAAAACCGAATATACTATAAAATTTCTTAATCAAGCTTAAAACACCAGTAATTTCCTGCTGAATCTGTTCATCGGTGCAAAATATGTGTGCATCATCCATAGTAATCTGGCGAACTCTGAACATTCCGCCCAGCGCTCCGCTTAATTCATTCCTGTGAAGCCTCCCGATTTCGTTTAACCTTAATGGAAGGTCTTTATAACTCCTCATAGTCCATGAATAAGCAATAGTCGCTTCGGGGCAGTTCATTGGTTTTAGATACATGTTATCATGTTCACCGCTTAAGCGGAACATGTTTTCAGCATAATTATCCAAATGCCCGGAAGTTGCAAACAAAGTATCTTTTACAACTATCGGCGTATTAATTTCCTGGTAACCGCTTTCATCATGAATTTTTCTCCACAGCTTCTCAAGCTCTCTGAAAATCACCATTCCGTTCGGAAGCCAGAAAGGCGCCCCCGGGCTGACTTCATGGAAAAAGAACAACTCTAGTTCTTTACCCAGTTTTCTGTGGTCACGTTTCTTTGCTTCCTCAAGCAGGTTAATGTAATCGTCAAGTTCTTTTTTCTTTGGGAACGAAATACCATATATTCTCTGAAGCTGCTGGCGGTTTGAATCGCCGCGCCAGTAAGAACCGGAAACAGTGAGCAGTCTTACATATTTCAGCTTGGCAGTAGTCGGTAAATGAGGTCCCCTGCACAAGTCGGTAAATCCGCCCTGGTGATATAGTGAAACCACATCTTCATTTTTAGCAATATCTTCCAGTATTTCTACTTTATACGGGTCAACTCTTTTAGTCTTAAAATAATTAATAGCATCGGTTCTTTTTAGCTCTTCTCTTACAGGGTGAAGGTCTCTCTTTGCGATTTCAATCATCCGTTCTTCTATCTTGCGCAAATCTTCATCCGTAAACTTACGTTCCGAATCAACATCGTAATAAAATCCGTTATCGATAGCTGGTCCAACGCCAAACTTAGCTCCGGGGAACAGCTCTTCAATTGCCTGAGCCATTATATGACTGGTTGAGTGCCAATATACTTTTTTCCCTTCTTCATCGTCGAATTTGAAGAACTTAACTTCTGCATCCTCGTTAATCGGCTTGATGAGGTCTATTAAATTGCCGTTTACTTCCGCAACAAGTACGTTATCAGCAAGGCCATTGCTGATTGATTTGGCAATGTCAATCGAAGTTACTCCTTTAGGATATGGTTTTACACTCCCATCGGGAAACTTAATATTTATTTGTCCGTTTGAGCTCAATGTTTATTTAAGCTGATAATATCTTCTAATTAAATCTATTTCTTTTTGTAAAATTCCCCTGTTGACTGATGAATTAATATAATCGTCATACAGGTATTCATTATTAAGGTTAAAATCGTTTGACTTCAGGTTCGCTTCAAAATAGCTGAGCGCCTCGCGTTCTTCCGACCTCATAAATTCATCGGTCGTTTCATTACTATCTGATTTAACCCTAATGCCTGCTTTAAGCAAATTCATCAGATTCGTATACTGTTTCGTAACCTGGTCATTGATATATACTCCGGTTTTTCTGCCTTCAACCAAATCATCATTGATAACTTCATTGCATCTCTCAAAATATCCGGGGGCTTTTAAATCGGGAATTTTCTGCATTCCTGTAATATCACCGAACAGTCCTGAAATTTTAGTATAATAAGGCTGTGCTTTAACAATTGTAACATCAGTTAGCTTTGTCACAGTCAGGTTCCATTTATCGGCTACCTTGAGCGAAACTTTCGATTCAATTGACCTTGGACCCTGAACGAACAGGTTTGTACCTATGACCTTATTGGGGTCATTGGGAACAGCATAAGTAATCTCTGCAGGGTCTCCCATATAATACACTTCCGGTCTTTTGCCCATGTTCTGCTGAAGCACATCTGCTGTAACAAGCATGCTGTTGTTAGGTCTGTTAACATCAGGTGAAGATGCAAGATACTTAAATACTTCATCCATCAGGTTATACATAGTTGAGCTTGTATAAACAAAATTCGTGCTGAGCTGGGTAAGCATCTGCTGGTCACCTTCATTAACATTGGAATATCCTTCAAGCCTTATAGTGATTGCACTCGGAGCATTGGAAATATTAATAAATGCCGGAAGCAGGATGATGTTGTTTCTCTTAACGGTAAAATTTACGTTCCAGAAATCATCATAGCTTATCACAGAATTCATTATAAGGTCATCCTTGTTTATGAATTTGATTATTTTTTCATTGCCAATTGTAATAGTCATAACAAGCACATAAGCGTGCTCTCTGAAATCCTCATCATTTGTATTCAATGTCAAATCGTTTATAGTAATAGTACACGGGTCATACTGGTTAATAATATCTTTAGTTGAATACACCTGTGCAAAACTAATATAAGGAATAAGCATTGCCAGCATTAATACGATAGCGGAGATTATTTTCGACCTCATAATATTTTATTATTTAGTTAAAAAAACTTCCCGTCAGTTATATAAAAACCGGCAGGTTTTTGTTTCAGAATTAACTTCAATACTGCATCGTGCAGTGGACGGTGCGGGACTCGAACCTGCGACCTCCACGATGTCAACGTGGCGCTCTAACCAAGCTGAGCTAACCGTCCCTACTCACAACAATCTTTATATAAACAAACAAAAAACAATCAGATTATATTGCAAGCGGACTTCAAATTTACCAAGAAAATGGGAAAATTTCAAGGAATTATGAGATTTGAAAAGGATTTTTTGATTTTTGCTTAAAAAATGAAGAATTTTACTTAATTCCTACATTCTTAAATATGTAATCTACATTTTTCAGCACTTTCAGCGGGTCAAATATCTTTGCAATTTCAGAAGGCTCAATTTTTGACGTAATTCTTTTATCCTTCTTCAATAATTCCCTGAAATCCTGACCTGTATCCCATGACTTCATCGCATTATCCTGAACGACCTTATATGCTTCCTCTCGTGTAATACCGTTTTCTACCAGCTTCAATAAAGCCCGCTGCGAATAAATTAACCCGTGAGTAAGGTTCAGATTTCTTTCAATTCTCTTTTTATTTACAACAATTCCGCTTAAGACTTCGTTCATTTTTATAAGCATGTAATACAGGAGCATTGTGCTGTCAGGAATTATCATCCTCTCAACCGATGAATGCGAAATATCCCTTTCATGCCAGAGATTAATGTTTTCCATTGCTGCAAGTGAGTTACCCCGCAGAACACGAGCTAGCCCTGCAATGCGTTCACAAATCACGGGATTCTTTTTATGAGGCATTGCAGATGAACCCTTCTGCCCTTTTGTAAACGGTTCCTCAAGCTCAAGAACTTCTGTTTTCTGCAGGTGGCGGATTTCGGTAGCAAACTTTTCAAGCGAGCTTGCAATAATAGCAAGAGTTGATAAATATTCAGCGTGCCTGTCTCTCTGCAATATCTGCGTGGAAATCTTTGCCGGTTTTAATCCCAGCTTTTTACAGACATATCGTTCAACGAAGGGATTTAAATGTTCGTAGGTTCCCACTGCACCCGAAATTTTTCCTGCGGAAATGGTATCAATTGCATTTTTCAGACGGGCAATGTTGCGGTTGTTCTCTTCATACCATAAGGCAAATTTTAACCCGAGGGTTATGGTCTCGGCATGGACACCGTGAGTCCTGCCGACCATTGGCAGCATTTTGTATTTCTTTGCTTTTGCCGATAAAGTTTTCCTAAGAGTATTTAGCTTTTCAAGAATTAACTCACCTGCTTCTTTCATCTGGACTGAAAGCGCGGTATCAAGAACATCGGAACTTGTCATGCCATAATGTATGAATCGGGAATCATTTCCCGACAAATTCACCCACACTGGTAAGAAATGCAATTACATCATGCTTAACTACTTCTTCAATCGCATTTATGCGTTTGATGTTGAATTTCGCCTTTTTCTTGATATTGGTTAACGAAGCCTTTTGGGATAATGCCAAGTCTTGAGTTGGCTTCGCAGGCGAAAAGCTCAATTTTCAGCCAGATTGAGAATTTATTCTCTTCCGACCAAATTTGCTTAATTTGCGGTAATGAATATCTTTCTATCATAACTCCCTAATTTAACAAAACTAAATGAAAGATTGGAGGGGAAAAACACGGAGGGTTTATTTAAAAAAATAGCGGTTCATTGAACCGCTATAGCTCTCCTACATACAGCTGAAGGGGGTAACTTCAATATTTAGGAGATAACATACACATTATCAAATCATAACATAATTCCCGCCCGCGTGGTGAACAGGCGGGAATTAATTCATTAACTAACTAATTCCCCGCCTTTTCAAACTCAATTGGGTATACTTCTTTATTAACTTTAACAAGTTTTTCATCATCAATTTTATAACCAGTAAAATACCAGTTATTGCTGTCTTTGTTGGTAACATAACACACGCCGTCTTTTACAAGAAATGCAACTTCAATAGGTATATCAACCCATTTTATATTTTTCTTTAATATCAGATTATAAGTTGTATCTCCAACATTCTCAAAGAAATAAACATCAACTGAATTTTTCGGGGTAACATCCTTTTCGCGGATTGCAAGAACCACATCGTCTAGGTAGTCACCTGAGAAATCCCCGTACCCGAATGATGTAACCTTAATATCCCACGGTACCTGGAAGCTCAATTCATCCAGCTGCTGGTCTGTCATGGTTCCGGTCATCATTCCCATGAATTCTTCAAAATCCATTTCATCCTGTGATTTCACAGTACGGGTAAAAACGAGTACAAATAAGAAAACGATAACAGATGGGATTAAAATTTTCGCTTTCATGACACTATAAAAATAATTTTCAGTTTACTTTTTTAACTTTGCGGAGAGGGAGGGATTCGAACCCCCGATTCCCGTAGGGAATAACGGTTTTCGAGACCGCCCGATTCAACCACTCTCGCACCTCTCCACTTTAATGCCCGGTCTCCCTCTTCCGAAAACAAGGCAAAGTTAACTATATTATTTATATATGTCAAGCGAAAATTTCCTAAAGCTATACTTTAGATTAACTTAAAGTTTTCGCTTTGGATGGCATTTTTAAGAAATTCTTGCTGAAAACAACAAAAACAAGAGCTAATACACTGGCTAATTTTACCAAATATAGCGCATATAAATTTAAGTTAGGAGCGAAAAAATATTTCTCAGCTATAACATTTATGCCGTAAAGAAAAAAAGTAAAAACTGTAACAAATATTATTTTGCTCCATTCATATTTTATATAATATATTTTTTGAGAGAAATAATACAATGATATAAACATTATTAAATACGAAACCATAGTCGATATTGCAGCGCCTATAATTGAATAATGAGGTATAAGGACAAAATTTAAAACGATATTAAATACAGCACCGATACCGGATGAAATAATAAGATATCTAATTTTATTTTCGAAGTAAGATGCAATGTTAACGTTTGTAAACCAGCCGAAGAAAAAATACGAGAGCAGGATGTACGGCAGTATTACCATGCCGTTCCAGTATTTCTGGTCAAGCAAAGAAAAGCTGCCGAATTTAAACTCAACTATTGTATTGCCGAACAATGCTATTGCCAGAAAGAACAGCATTCCCGCGTAAGAAAAGTAAGAAAAGATTTTCGAAAATATTTCTTTGTTATTTTCTTCTTCTTTAAGGTTCATAAAAAAGGGAATCCAAGCGGTTCTGAATCCTGATATTACGAGGTTCATAATCATGCCAATTCTGTAGCACGCCGAATAAATTCCCACTTCACTGCTTCCATGAAAATACTGGATTATAAATTTATCTGCCTGGTCAAGTATTATCAGGAATATTCCGTAATATAAAAAGCTGTGAGCAAATTTTGCAAGAGTCTTTAATTTATCTTTATCAAAATCGAAGCCTAAATATTTTCTGCAGTAGAACAAAGATATAACAAGCATAAAGAAGTAGGAAATAATAAGAGAGTAAAAAATCGATTCAATTCCGAACCCTAATATTATAATAAACAAAATATTAGCAATAATATTTACAACAACACCGCTGACATTTATGAACGTATATACTTTTGATAATTGAAGGGAGTTGATAAGAATCATCGGGAACCGTGAAAGTACATCAATAAACAAAAGCACTGAAAGCAGTTTAACAAGATATGCATTTTCCCTGTTGCCGGTAATAAGTCCTGCTATATAACCAGAAAATACATATACTAAAAGACTGAAAACAAATGATGTAACTAAGAAGAAGAATTAAAGTTGTGCTGAATATTTTTTTCCGGTGTTTGTCATCTTTAGTTTCGATAAAGAATTTCTGGAATGAAGTTTCCATTCCGAAAAGATAAAAAACAGCAGCAAAAAAACCAAATGAATACACCAGCGAATACACTCCGTAATCAGCCGGCTTGAAAAAATATGTATGCAATGGCAGCAGCAGAAAACCAAGGAAACGGTTTATAATATTGCCAAAACCGTAAATAACCGAATCTGAAAATATTTTTCTTAAATATGGTTTTATCAACCTTACTTTAATCTCCCGCAATGATTTTATGTTTCTTATAAAGCTCCATCATTCTGTTGAAAACGGATTCGTACGAATGGTACTTTGTAACCCAATCGCGTGATTGTTTTCTTTTCTTCATTCTCAGTTCCGCATTATCAATCAGCTCAATTAATTTTTCCTCAAGGGTTTTTTCATCTGCTACAATAAAAGGATTTTCCGGCAGCCATGAATCAAATCCGCAGTTCATAGCTGTTACTGTCGGCAGCCCCATCGATAGTGTTTCAAGTGAATTGATTCCGTAGCCGGTTCCTCCCCTATTCCCGATTTGGTCAATTGCAATATGGCATTTTGATTTTGCTTTAATTACTTCACTTCGGGGAAGATTTTCAAGCAGAACGAATTCTATATCATGGCTTTTTTTTATCTTTTCGATAACATTAATTATTTCAGGCGTTCCTTTAATAATTCTGTCGGTTGGGGCATGAACGATTTTAATTCTTTTTGCCGATAAATATTCTTCATCATTGATATACCCTATATTTTCATTATCAAACGGAAAGAATAAAAAATTGATATTCGGATGTCTTTGGGTATGGTCATATTCAAATGTCAGATTCAAATCGCTCAGCTCATCCATTTCACGCACTATACCTCTTGTCCTGAGGTCATCCCCGAAATAACAATTCACGATTTTTTTACCTTCTGACTTCCATTTCTTAGCCATGCGTGAATCGGAATAATAATCAATCCCGCCGTCAAAATGGATTATTTTGCTGTTTCCAAGGTTATTATTTGCAATAGAATCAAGAAATGTTTTCTCATTCCTGCGTTCGCGTTTCCTAATGTACATTTTTTCAAAAAAGTTATGCGGAGCGAAATACGGCATATGAGTGTATTCATCGATTTTATTTTCATCAAGCTTTTCGTGAAGCTTCGCTTGTTTCAGTTTTCTCCATCTCATTGCCAGCCTGCCGCGCGGGAGCTTAAGGTTAAGACAGATATCTTCGGGAAAATCAAACGGTATTTTATAGAAGGTAATAAGACGAGCGTTCAGCCCGAAGCGGTTCTGCATTTCGGTAACGTTATACGGAACACCGGCAGTGTTCTCGGGGGCTATGTGTAATATTGATATATCAGCCAATAGTTAAATACTAAAAGTACAAGATATGATTCCCTTTTATTACAATAAATACTGAAATGAAGAGATAAAAAAAGGTGTCCTGCAATTACAGGACACCTTCAAATAAATTAATCTAAATCAGATTTATTTAATAAAAAGCATCTTTTTTACAGCTGTAAAATCACCTGATTCCATTCTGAAGAGATATACTCCGCTTGCAAGATTGGAACCGTCTTATTTAAATCTGAATATTTTTACTTAACAAGCATCATTTTCTTTGTAGCTGTATAGTCTCCGGCTACTATTCTGTACAGATACAATCCGCTTGCAAGATTTGTTCCGTCAAAATCAACATTGTATGTTCCCGGAGTTTTAGATTCATTTACTAAAACTGCAACTTCTCTGCCAAGATAATCATAAACTACAATTCTTACTAACTCTGACTTCGGAAGTGAATAAGAAATCTTCGTTATCGGGTTAAACGGATTCGGATAATTTTGTTCAAGTTTGTAATCTCCCGGTATCGTATTTCCATTGTGGCTCGTGCCTGTCGGATAAACAATGTTTATACCTGTATGGATAACATTACCATCACCCCCTGTTGCGTATGGTACGAAAGGACATCCGCCTACACTCCAAACTCTATGAATATCACTGATTGAAGTGTGACATATAGGAAAGTTCAGTAACCCAGTTGCACTGCACTGACCAATCTGAAGAACAAGCCCCAAATTCGGGTCGTATGGTATCGGATTATCCAGAGCAATAGGCACCCATGAATTTAATGCTCCTTGCAGAGTTATGCTTGTTCTGGCGTATACCGTGTCCATTGTTCCCGAATAGAACTGTCCCGTTGTTAATGTTGTAAGATTTGTCTGCCCCATCAAAATTTCGAAATTGTTGTACGTTGTAGGTCCTAACGGGTAGGTTGAGCCAATCCAGATATAAACAGCATTAATCATTCCGCCGGATAAAGGAACAGTCGGAGTATTCCAGCCGCCTGTTTGTGCTGCCGGAGGAATAAGCCACTGAACCATTTTCCCCGCGCCAATACCTAACGGGAACGAGTTGTTTGTACCGGTGACCATGTAGTTATAATACGGAGGCGTTGCAGGCGGACCTGCGGGGGCTCCCGGTACTATAGTTGCAAGTACCTGATTCTGCCCGGTGAAAGCACCTATCATTGTGCTTGCGCCTGTTGTGGTATCAACTGTTCTAAGGTTTGCGGGGTTTGATGTTCCGATTGCTGCCCAGTATAATATACCGTCTCTGGGGTCAAAATCTGCATCCTGTCCGTAGTTGGCATCCATTCCTAAAGGACCAACCAATGTAGCTGTTCCGTTAGATTTGTTAAATTTCCAAAGGTTATCATTTACTAGGTCGATACCGAAAATTGTACCTCCGGGATTGCAAGCTAATGCAATAATTCCGGGTGCATTTGTAATTGCTGAACCTACCGGTGTTGCAACTCTTGTTGAAAGGTTAAATGTGTAAAGTTCTGACTCGGTGATGCTTGTGCTTGAAACGTATGCAGTATTGCTTGTTGCATCCCAGCAAAGTCCTGTAATACCGCCTGATGAGTGTGCCGGGTTAATACCGGTAATTGTTCCAAGATTAGTTAATGCACCTGTTGTTGTATCTACCGAATACAACGAATAGGGGCTGAGCTGCTGGATTACATAAATAACCTGGCTGCCTGCCGGACCGCACTGGTCGCCTGAGCCTAAAAAGTAAGGCTGGGCTGAACCGATATTTGCAGCTGAGCCGGGTGTACTCAGGAAATACTTAATCAGTGTTGAAGCTGTTAAGCTTGTTGAGTTGTAAGAGAAACCTCTTGACGTTGCAGCCAAATCATTGAATACAACACTAGGTTTTTCTGTGCTGTACACAAATGGTGCAAGACCAGTTGAAGGAGCATCCTGTGCAAAAACAGTAATGCAGAAAAAAAATAAGAAAAGAATTGAGAAGATTATTTTTTTCATGTTAAATACCCTCATAAGTTTTGAAAAATAGATGTTAATTAAATCATAAATTTTATTAAAACGCATTTCCAATAATAACTATGAAGAATTATAATCAGCATAAAAAAATTTTATGCGTTATTAACAGAAATTATTTATCAGCAATATTAAAAAGAACGAGGAATCAGAAGTAAATTTTTTCGGACTGTATAAATAAGAGAAACTACTATAAGTTATAAAAATATTTCACAATATCAACACAGAATAAATTCGCTTAAGATGCAGCATGGCAAAAAGATGAATGAATGACTTAAACAAATAAAAAAAGGTGTCCTCTTCAAAGGACACCTTCAAATAAATTAATATAAATCAGATTTATTTAATAAGAAGCATCTTCTTTACAGCTGTAAAATCACCTGATTCTATTCTGTAGAGATATACTCCGCTGGCAAGATTGGAACCGTCAAAATCTACGGAATACGTTCCCGTGGCTTTGAACTCATTTACCAATGTTGCTACCTCTTTGCCCAGTATATCATATACTATTAACTTAACATTTCCTGACTTCGGCATTGTGTATGCTATCCTTGTTACAGGGTTGAACGGATTCGGATAGTTCTGGGACAGGTTGTATGTCAACGGCATTCCGCTATTTATGGTACCTATTCCTACTACTGCCGGTCCGCAGCTTATAACATCAAGGTTATTTACGCCTACACTGCTTGCATTCATACCACCTACGCAGAATACTCTCAATGTGTCATTTATACATTTCGATGTTACACCTGCAAAGTTATTCGATACAGCTACGGGTTTACCCGAAATCATTGTCCATGTACCGCCTGCTATATTCCATACCCATGTTTCATCACTCTGAAGCCCTACTTCCCTTTCGCCTGCTACTACATAGAATTTATCTCCGTATGCTGTGCCGCCTGTTCTGCTGATTCCGTTATAACTTACCGGTATGCTTGGACCCGTTACCCAAGATATTGTCGATGCATTGCTGCCTATGGTTCCTATGGCTAATTCTTTTTTGTAGCCTGCGTTATATCCTGCTGCCATAAATATCTTGTTGCCCGATATGCCCGTTGCATGTGACCTTCTTCCAAACGGACACGGTGAGGTGGTTATCCACGTATTGCTCGCCGGTCTGTATGCATATACTCCCGTACTAGGTGCCGCCCAGTTGCCGCTTACTACAAACAATACACTGTCTCCCCAGTTTACTGTGCCATGGCCTGATAGAGCTGCCGGCATCGGTGCCTTTAATGTCCATGTACCTGTTGCAGGATTGTATTCATATGTATCGGTAGAACCTGTTGCTACTGATGAGCTTCCGCCAATGTAATAAAGCTTGTTTCCGCATGCTGTTAATGTTCCGCCTTCTTTTACCACTGGTAATGGTACGCCCGTTGACCATGTTCCGCGCCATGTATACCTGATTATTGTTGTGGTAGCTACGCCTGAAGCATCCGGTGTCTGACAATAAAGTGTATCCCCTAACCAGGCTGCTGCTTCATAAAATGTGCCTGCCGGTAAATTTGCAAATGTGGCTGCCGGACACCACGCGGTTGAATATAGATTGCACGATGTCGGGGGGGCTGCGCTTCTTACTATTGTTAAAGCATCTACTCCAATGAAATCCGAATTGGTTCCGCTAGGCCCGCCGTCTGCAACTGTATACCTTATTGCGAATCTGGCGTTAGGACCGGATAATGTTGACCTGAATCCTTTTAGTTCATAAGAACCGGAAACATTGACTTTGAATCTTCCAAGTTCTGTCCATGTACCTTCAGGTACAGAATCACCGGCAGAAACCATTACTCTAATAGAATCGGGGAATGTATCTCCGGTAGGAGACCTTGAATAGAAATAAAGGGAATCCCCAACAGATAATCCGCCAGCCATATAAGGTAATACCAGCCAACTGTCAATGTTGTTCGCACCTGTAACAACCTGATAATTTGCTGCAACATAACCGGTTGTCGGACCATTATATGATGGAAAAACAGCATCGTTGCCCTGGAACCATGTGGCAGCAGCTCCCTGAGGTCCGCTCCCTCTGTACCAAACCTTATATCCTCTGGTTTTAAGTGCAGTTGTATCATTAGCTCCGTCGAAGTCGTCTGTATATACAACCGGATTAGTTGGTGAAATATAAGGTGCTGGATTTTGTACATCAGATAATACAACCTGAGTTCTGGAAGAATGAGGGTCACCTTGCAAAAATATGAACCCAGCAAACAACAGTCCAATTACAGCAAGGGCTAGTAAAATAGAATTGCGTTTATTCATTTAGCTCTCCTTTAGATTATTAAATAGTTTGTGGTATGAGAATTTGAAATAGAAAACTAAGTAACATTATCAAATATTTTTTAAAATATCAATCCCTAAAGAAAGCTTAATTTTAGGTTATTTTAACCGTTTTATTTAATTTAAAGCTAAAAAAAAAGCACTTTCCGAAAAAAGTGCTTTTTGACAATAATCTACCTCTATTTTACATACAGCATTTTTTTAGTAGCAGTATAAGATTCAGTTTCGAGCTTATAAAAATATATGCCGCTGGAAAGTTTAGATGAAGGCACAAAATCAACCGAATGTTTTCCGGCATGCTCAATTTTATCTACTAGTACTTTGACTTCGCGTCCGTTAATATCATAAACCAGCAGCCTGACATTTGAACTGCGGGGTAAAGAATACAATATTGTTGTAGAAGGATTAAATGGATTAGGATAATTCTGCAAAAGCTCAAACTGTGATGGTATTTCATTAATATTAACGGGTACACCTGTTAAAGTTGTCGAGCACCCTGTCATGCATGTGTCTGAAAATACATCAAGCGGTCTTATTGTTGTAGCATTATATGAACCCCCGGGCACCCATATTTTTACACCCGGCCTTCCTGCGCAATAAACAAAACTTGCAGATACAACTCCCCAGTAGTTCGAAGCTCTTAATGGTTTACTGTCAACATAGGTCCATGCAGCTGTTGTAGTATCCCATATCGCCATTGAATCATTTCCGTTTTGGTTTACGGTTGTCTCTCCAAGGACTACATAGAATCTGCCGCCAATTGCAGTGCCTCCGGGTCTGCTGCTGTTTATAGCCAGGTTTGGTTTGGTTGTCCATGTGATATTCAAACGATTTGTAGAACTAATTGTCCCGATAAGAAAATCATTTTTAAAACCGTTTGCATAACCGCAGGCAACAAATATTTTATTACCATCTAAGCCGCCAGCAAAAGACCTTCTTCCCTTTCCTGAAGGAAGCGATGTTGCTGTAGTCCATGTATTTGTGCGTAAACGATAAACCTGCACCGTTTGAAGGTATGTATCCCATCCCCCGCCGATACAATATATTAAACTATCCTGATACGATTCAGCAACATTCCCGGTTACAGGAGTCGGAATATTAGCAATCGTTGTCCATTGACCGGTGTACGGAGTATAAACATATTGTTCGTTGTCAGCACCTGAATAGGTTAAGTTACCTCCGCCGATATAATATATTTTACCTCCAGCAGCAACCAGGTCTCCACCTGATTTAGGACCGGGCATTTCAGGCGCAGTTGACCAGGTATTTCCGCTAATTGAATATTTAACAAAATCTGAACTTGCTCCGCCTGTTTGATTTCCCCCGGCTACATAAAGTGTATCACCTAAAACACATGATGCATGCCCCATTAATGGACCTGCTCCCGGTATTGCCGGAAAATTAGAACACCATTTGTTTGGCTGGAAAAATGGAGGTGGTGAATCTGTATTCTCTGTGCTTGACGGAATACTTCCCATAAAGAAAAGAGAAATAATGAGAATAAACAGAGGAAATAAAATTGAAATATAGTGTTTGTACTTTTGATTTCATGGCTAAATACTCCTTTTTAAGAACTAACCAATATAGTTATTTAATAATAACGAATTTCGTTAACTAATTACCATAACTTAATATAACATATGAGAAAAAGCAATTCTCTATACACGTTAATTTTTGGGCATAGTATTTGATTTATGAGAAGTGTTGAAAAATGATGAAAAATGAAGGATTTAAAAAATATAATTAAGCCTTAAGGTGCTATATATCAGCTTTGATAGGAAGTTTGATTTATTTTACTGAAGTTTGGATAATATTATGAATGCATTTCAAAAACTTTCATCCATTTTTCAAGGTTAAACGCCCTGATTAGGACTTTGTCATTTAAATCTTTTCCATCCAAATTTTGAATGATTTTGTTTTTATTTATAAATTTGCCCGAACGGAAATCATTGCTAAAAGTATCTATTACATATTTCTTAGTTTCATTCAGCCATTTTTTTTGAGGAACAGAGAATGCAAGCTTTCCTTTACGCATTCTGATGTCTTCAGGAATTTTATTTTTCATTGATTCACGCAGAACGTGTTTTGTCCAGCCATTTCGAACAAGATATTCAAGCGGAATTGAAAATATAAACTCAACCAGCCTGTGGTCGAGAAACGGAAGCCTTGCCTCTACGGAAAAAGCCATTGAGTTTTTATCTTCATATCTTAAAAGAGAAGGCAATGAAATGTTCCATAAATTAGAGAGCCTGTTTTCAGTAAGGTTTGTTGATGCGGCCATTGTTTCAAACAAATCCCTCCTGTTTCGGGATTCCGGAAAACCTGCTTCGGCTATTCCCCTGCTGTTTTTCATGACGTGACGGTACCTGACTGAGGGTGAATTGAAATAAACAAGGTTTTCAGAGAATTTTACAAATCCTAAATTTGAAGTTGAAATACCTCCGAAAAACTCCGGCAGAAATTTAAAAGGATTCCATAACAGCCTCTTTAGATGGAACGGAAAGAAGGAAAAATATCCGATTAAAATTTCATCAGAACCCTGTCCGTCAAGTACAACTTTGATTCCTGTTTCGTGAATTTTCTTGAATACACTCCACTGGGCAAAAACTGTAGCGCCGGTAAAAGGCTCTTCCTGGTGCCAAACCATTTTATCAAGGTCATCAATAAATCCCTTTGAATCCGGAAAGAGATAATACCTGGTTGAGTTCGTCTGGCGCAGAACTTCTTCAACAAATTTTCTTTCATCTATTTCAGGGTCATCATAACAAGCGGTGTAGGTTTTCTGTATTTCAGCCTTGCCTTCACTGTGAAGTATATTATGCATCAGGCACACAATTGAAGATGAGTCCAGTCCCCCGCTTAAACAGCTTCCAACCTCAACATCACTTCGCAGCCTTAGCCTGACTGAATCATACAAAAGATTGTAAAAATCCTGGTACATTGTTTTCAGGCTGTTCCCTTCAAGCTTGTTTTGGGGAAGCTCATACCATTTTGAAACTTTAAATTCACCTGCAGAAGCTCTTATCTTCCACCCTGCCGGGAGCTTGAAAATGTTTTTGAAAAAAGTCTGCTCGGTGTGGTCAATAAAATGAAAAATGAGATAATCGTAAACCATATCATCATTAACAACCCGTTCAATTCCATTATCGAGAATTTGTTTTATTTCGGAACCGAATATAAACCTGATTTCGTCTTTATAATAATAAAAGGGCTTTATCCCGTACCGGTCTCTTGAGCAAAACAGTAACTTTTCTTTTTTATCCCATATTGCAAATGCCCACATTCCGTTGAGCTTATGCAGGCAGTCTTCGCCGTATTCTTTGTATGAGTTAAGTATTACTTCAGTATCTGAATTGTTATTGAATTTATAGCCTTTTTTAAGAAGTTCATTCCTGAGTTCAACATAATTAAATATTTCACCGTTATAGACAATAACATATCGTTCGTCAGAATCGAACATTGGCTGGTCTGCTATTTTACGAAGGTCTATTATGGCAAGACGAGTGCTTCCTATTCCAATGCTGCCATCTGTATATACACCGTTGCCGTCAGGACCGCGATGGTGAATGAGCTTGTTCATGCTTTCAATCCGTGAAGCCTGAACCGGTTCGCCGCTGAAATTAAATATTCCGGAGATTCCGCACATCAGGTAACTGCCTGTTCCTTTTTGGTATGATTCGGAAGAAGGTTGTAAACTGCAAGAGGTATAAGTATAAGAAATATTGTGAGAGCTTTATCTATTTCTCTCATTCTTGCGATAAAGAAAAATGCTCCAATATAAAACAACGGAAGTGTTATAAATAAATTTCTTCTTAAGAATTCCGGTTTTGATTTAATTCCTCTCAACGCTAAGAAAAGCAGCGGAACAATCATGACAATCCACAGAATTACAAAATCAGGATGCGCAGAATTAAATGCCGCATCCTTTGAAAAATACCATGCGTAATCATCTCCGCTCGCATGTCCCCCTCTTAACATGTAAATGATGCCGTAAGTAAGCACAAAAGTCAGCACTAAAAATGCTGAGTGCATCCACACTTTGAAAGATTTAATGTTACTGCTTGCTCCCCAGAAGTAAAACATGATTAGCAAAATAATCTGAAGCTCATTAAACGCACCGATAAAAACCAGCGGGTACAGATATAACACTTTATTAGTATTGATTAAATAAAATCCCAAAGCCATCAGTCCGGCGGTCGTCATATCCCCAAGATTATCATACCCCGTAAGCGAAAGCGGCACGAGCAGCGCAAACATCAGCAGACTAATTGCTGCCCCCAAACCGTCAAACCACAGAAAGAAGAAATTTGCAGCCATTAACATCAGAAAAAAATAAACTATAATATTTTGCACCGAGTATGCAAAGAGGAATGCAGGCTTTTCGGGTAATGCAAGTTTAAACAAAGAAAATGTTATGTTCGCCATGTATGGATTAAGCAGGCGGTATTTATACGGGTATTCAATGGAGTTATCAACAATAGTTAAGTGCCTTTTGATTTTCATCTCATAGTTAGGCGCATCAATCCTTATTGACTGATAGTACGATAAAACTACCGCTGCAAAAAATACAATAAAATATAATCTTTGTTTGCTAAGCAAAATCGGAAGTTAAAATTTTAAATCCAGATAAAACGAATCACGCAGTATTCCTCTCGCTCCGAAGTTTTCTTTGAACTTTCCAAGTCCCCAGTTGGGGTCCATATTTACAGTAAATAGTCCAAAATCCAGAAAACTTAATCCGCGCTTAACGGCATCTTTGATAATCGAATAGAACAAATAGTTCACAGAACGGTACTGCTGGAATTCCATATTGCTGCTTATGTAAAACACAAGCACGACTTTTTCATTGCAGAAAAAGTTTATTACTCCGGCAATCATCTTATTTTTTATGTAAGCTCCAACTAGCTGAATTTTATCGGGAAAAAGTTTTTTAAGCTTCATAATCTCGGCCAGTGTATGCGCGGGATTAACATTGTGGCGCATAGCAAGATTGTTCTTCAATATTTTGTAGTAGTCTTCAAAGTCTTCCGACTCCTTAATTACAACGCCCATTTTTTCTGATTTTCTAACAGCAGTCCTCGCCTCAGATTTAAACAAGCTGAGCACGTTATCTTCATCTACATCCAGCGATACTACGCTTGACACTTCGCGCTTCAAATATTGGAAGCCGTTTTTCATGAAAGCGAAATCAACATAGTTATTATAGCGCTTCTGGTAAATGAAAGGAGAATGGGTGATAATTATTTTCTGAAAACCGTTTGTTAGTGTATAGTCAATCAGTGTTTCAGTCAACTCAAATGCCTGGCGGATGCTGAGGTTGTCCCTGTAAACAAACCCTCCGTAAGAAGCTCCCTGGTGGGATATTAATGTGACCCTGTCATCACGTTTAATATTTGCTGCAGTGAGAACTGCAACAATGTTATTTTTATCTTTGAAGATTAAGGAATTATCTTTAAACCTGTCAGCAGGATGGTAAGAAAGGAATTTCCTTGTGTGAAATATTGTGCCGTTGTTTGATGACTCTACAAAGTTTTCCCATTCGTCAAGATATTTTTTTTCGTATCTGATTATGTCCATTCAATTTTTATTTTATTTTTTTAGAAAGATGTTCCGACGGTAATCGTATGGCTTGAGCCCAGTGAATAACGGTAAGGAACAAAAGCATAGTCTAAACTGAATGCTTTATATTTCAATCCTATTCCGGTTGTAATGTTTCTGTCTTCGTAGCCGCTCTGGTATCCTGCCCGGATTCTTAGAAAATCTTTGTACTGGAATTCGGCACCGCCGTTGAAATGAAATACTCCGCCGTCAAGCACTTTGAATCCGTCTGCGCTGATTCTTACACCCCCATCGAGCTTTGGAAGATTAATCAGGTATGACGCACCGAACCTTGCAGCAGTGGGGAGTTTGGTTGATTCATTTCTCAGTTCTGTCATTGACCCGAAGTTAGAAATTACCGCCCCAACAGATAAATTTTCTTTGCTGTATAATCCGCCTATGTCAAAAGCATAGCCTGATGCATTATCTATATAAATTTTCTCAAACAGAAACTTCGCAGTAAGTCCAAACTGCAATGCATCATTTATTTTATAAGCGCCTGATATCCCTATTTCAAAATTCTGAGCGTTAAATTTATCAATCGGCGCACCGGGAACTTCCCTTATTTCTATATCGCTTACCGATGTGTTGTTAAGATTCAGACCAAGAGCAACCTTATCAAATTTTATTTTTGCAGCAAGAAATTCAGTTCTTACTCCCAGAATTTGCTCATTGTGCATAAACAAAGCGTTTACATTTGAACCGAGGAACATCGCTGCGGGATTGTAATGGGTAGCTGATGCATCAATTGAATTGGAAACAACTGCTTCACCCATTGATACAGCACGCGAGGTAACACCCAATTTTAGAAACGATAGACCAGTATTAGCTGCGCCGACGTTCTGCGAAAATGCGGAACTTGTTATACTTAGAGCTATTATTAATCCTATTAATATCTTCATATAGTTTATTTACTTCCCTATTTTATTTTAAATACAGCAGTTAATGTTTGCAAGGGTTTATTTGAATACGGCTCCATGACAAACGCGTAGTCGATACCTATAATAAAATTGGTTAACTCTCTTTGATAGCCAACACCGAACATTATATCGGAATTCCCGAACTTATCTTTGCTTGTGAAATCAAACCTGTCGAACCCTCCCCTGAAAGCAATGTTTGGAATTGGTGTAAGTTCAAGTCCCATTCTCAATATTTGTGATTTTTTATTACTGACTTCAAAATCAGCAGAAGCTACACCTACTCCTTTCGGAAGCAGGTAAGAAACTCCAAGAGTGTAAAGAACAGGGAATTTATCTTTTGTTTGGTTGCCATACTGTGAACCGTATAAATCGGTTGTGTTCCATTGATACCTTGAATTTATATCTTTTACGGTTAACCCCACATTTATTCTGTCGTTAACCTTGTATAATCCACCCAAATCAAAACCGAGTGATGTTGTTGTAATACCTTCAAATAGTTTTGAATAATAAAACTTAAATCCGAAGCCAATTGAAACCTTGTCAGATACTCTGATTGCAGGAGCAAACAAGAACTGGTTTTCGCTTGTTGAATAGTCTCCTATATGAAATCCGTCCGCGTCCCTGCCGTCGATATTGCTCACACCCGAATTTATAACAGCAAAAGTTACACCAGCGCCTCCCTGTGACTGATTGGGCAGCTTAAAGTTCTTAGTATAGCTCAAAAAATTCAATGACCTGTCAAATGATAAAAACGAATAACTCAGGTTTATCTGGTGAACGTCAACAAACGGCGATACAGCCGGATTGTAATAGCCTACAACATCACCGGTGGTAACTGATGTCATAGCATTGCCCATGGAAATTCCTCTTGCACCAAATCCCATTCGGGCAAATGCCCCGGGTAATCCTCCCAGCTGCGCAAAAGCAGGCGAGCTAAGAAGGAACACTATTATAATTGATTTAAATATTTTCATTTTTTAACCTCACCCCCGTCCCCTCTCCGAAGGAGAAGGGTGCGGGGGAATTCAATTTTAAAATTTATAAACCAGAGATGCAGCAACATTTACCAAAAGCTCTCTGTAACCTCTGTCAACAAACGGAGCAACTCTCAATACCGTTGCAGCTTCAGCCTGAAAGTTGACTTTTCCAAATGCCAGAAATATGCCGGCGCCGGCTCCCGGACCAAACAGAACCCTGTTGTAAGATGTTTCCGCAAAGTTATAAAACGATTGCGAATATCTGCCGGTATCATTATGACTCTCACTATAAGTGTGATTCCTGTTCTGAATATCAAACTCTAATATTCCGGTAACATAAACCGGGTTTAAAGTTTTATCACGGTTCATAAAATAATTCAGCTTAATATCAACATTGTAATCTGTGAGATTTTCATTTTCATTTTTAAAAACAACCTCACTTCCGCTTCGGTAACTGTTTTCACTGAGCAAATAACCGCGTTCAAATCCGTATTTATAAACAAATTCAACCTGTGCATTGTCATAATAATCATAGATAACCGAACCTACAAGATTAATATTGTCTGCGTCACCCTTTGAACCTGAAACAGACCTTGATAATGAATTGAATTCCGCTCCTGCTTTAAAATAAAATCTGTCTAAAACATTTTTATTAGTCACCTGCTGTGAAAATGTTACTCCGGTTATTAAAAGAACAAAGCCAAGGATAAAAATTGAGTTTTTCATTTTAATGCCTCCTTAAATGAAGTTAAATTATTGGAAACAGCAATTAGAGTTACTCAATTTTTAACAATTTGTCACATTTATTAACCTCACCCTCGTCCCCTCAAAAGTAAAAGGGGCACGGAGGAAATTTATTTAAAATCTGCAAATCACCTTATTCCTCCCCTTCGGGGAGGAAAGGCGGGGCTTCTACTGTAATACTAAAATCTTTCCCCAGAAAGTTAAGTCACCATCGACTTCGATTCTGTAGAAGTACACCCCGTTAGCAACCTGTGTTCCGTCATCGCGTTTGCCGTCCCATGCTGTCCATTGCATACCGGGATTGCTTCTGGTTGCATTCTGAAGAAGTATCTTAACGGGATTCATTCCGAAATCAAAAATTCTTATTGTAACTTTGGAATTCTGTCCGCCTGTCATATAATAAATACGTGTAACTTCATCATCGGGTGAAAATGGGTTTGGGGCAGCGTAAGTTTCCTGGGTTGAGTTAACCGGTCTATACCCGCGAAAGATTTTCCATTTCTCTGTCCACGGGTTTCCCAAATCACGGGTACGGCATAACCCGTCTCCGCTTCCTACCCAGATTGAATCACCCTCGGAATCAACAGCATAGAAGAAATCGCCGTGTATTCTGTCTTTAATCTCCTCATCATAAATGATTGAAGGCTTTGACCATGAGAAATTTGGAGGCGTAAAATAGCTCCGCCATATTCCGTTATCGGTTGCGGCGTAAACTAAGCGAATCTTTAAAACCGATTGCATGAGAAAAAACAGATTCGTCTTCGCCGCCTAAAGTGTTCTTCCACGTTAAGCCGCTGTTTGTTGTGTAACTGACAGCCGCAGATTGTCCTGATGCCCCTCCGCCGACATTTGTTGCGCCCCATACAATTGTCCTTCCTGCAAACCTTTGAACTTTCATCGCTACAACAAAATTTCCTGAAATGCCGCTGCCTGAGCCGGTATTTTCGTAAGTATATTTCCGCCAGCTTACACCCCAATCAGTTGACTTATTTATACCGCCCGCAGTTCCTACAT
This sequence comes from Ignavibacteriota bacterium, assembly GCA_963742955.1. Lineage (GTDB taxonomy): Bacteria > Bacteroidota > Ignavibacteria > Tepidaquicellales > OLB5 > CAVUOA01. The sequence continues at coordinate 680,564 of CAVUOA010000009.1, forward strand.
ATATTGTGGAATCATTTTCAGCCGTAACCGAAAATCCTTTGTGGTTGTCATTTGCAACAGGGTTAAGACTGAATGCGTTAGTCCCTGTGTAATTCCCGCCGGGGTAAATACTGTCTTTATTATCAGGAGGTAGTATAACTCGCGTAAAGTGTGCGCCGTAATCTATTGACTTCCTAACCTCACCTGCCCATGAAACAATCCAGATTACAAGTGAATCTGATGTTACGTTTTTCTTCGTTACAAGAATATCATAAGATAAATTCTTGGCGGCTGTAGTTATTTTCAGGGCGGGTATAAGATTGTTTCCGTAATGCAGCGTGTCGTATCCGTCCGGCATAGGGTCAACCGGCTGGGGAAATGAATTCCACACGTTGCCGTTATCAGACGATACTTTTATACCTGTTCCTATAGGCACATTTTTTTCTCCGCCTATATCCATCGATGTTGCAGTAGAAACTATCACGTAGTTTCTGTAAACCGTTATTCCCGAAACATCATCATCGCCGAACGGTTCCGTACCGTAGTAATTCTGGAATGTATTTCCAAAATTATACGTCCTTACTATCCCCTTGCCCGTGCCGTACCATATTGTATCCCCGGTAACAATTATATCTGAGATAAAATTGGAAATGATTGTGTTTGATTCAACCGGAGAGAAACGGATATTATACTGAATTTTATTCGGCGCATCAGTTTGATTCTGTGACTATAAATTTCTGCAGTTGAGTAATCTTGAACTCCTTCGGCAAAACCTGCGCGAAGGAAATTTGAATACATGCGAGTAATGTTATGATTAAAAACTTTTTCATCATTGGTAAACGTAAATTGTATGGGTTAATGTATCACTTACAAGATTCGGGTTAGCTCTGTCTCTTGCCGTATATTTAAACGTATATAGTCCAGTATCATTTGTTGGAGCTATATTGATACAAAGTGAATAGTTCCCGTCCCCCGGTACTGCATCACAATGCCCCAGTGTATCGCCGTCGTCATACATAAAAAACGGATTTCCCGTACTGGGTTGACCGTTAGGTTTGAATGTATTAAAGTAAACGCTGCCTATATCGCATAATCCGTCCGGGTCAAATGCTGTTACTCTGAGAAAAACTGTTGTAAGCCCAGAGACCGGTCTTTGTAAGCTGTCCGGTGAAATAATATTTGAAACCACCGGCTTTTGGCTGTGAGTATTTACAATATCGAATGGGGTATTTATATTTGAACTGTTCAATCCGGATTGGTTTTGAGCAATGAAAGACCCCTGGTAAGTACCTGTCAGCCTGCAGGATAGTGAGAAAGTTATTCTACCAGTAAATCTGCCGTCACCCGCTGTCGTATCAGGTGCAACACCGTCATCTTTGAGTTCATAAACTCCAACCTGAGTGCCCAAAGGATTCTTAACTGTAACAGTAACTTTTGCTGCAGGTTCATCGGATGTCACTTCTGCCCAGGCAACTCCGTTAACATTGGATGTGTCATAAACGGAAGGTGTTATCGCCGTTCCCAGAATTTTCGGAAATGTCAAAACTGGGTCAATAATAGAACTATCCTGCTTTTCGCAGGAAGCAAAAAATGCCGCAATTACTATAATAACTGTAATTATAGAAAGAGATTTAATGTATTTCAAGTTTTGGCTTTTTATTTTAGAAGAAAATAAAAATATGTAGAGTCTTTCGATAGGTTAAGTTAGATTCTTAATGAATAAGATTCAAGTTAAATTTAGTTAATTCAAATATATAACTAAATAATTAAAAAAAAAGTAATTTTTTATGCCTATGGAAAATCCAAACTCCTGTCTTCAGGTTTCACAAAATCCATCTTACAGAGCCTGAAAACATCATTTTCTTCATAAGTATAGACTATCTTATCATCCTTATCATAGAGATAGCCGTCCTTTGAATATCCTCCGCCTGTGATTTTCTTCCATGCCCCAAGCATCCGTGTTGAATATGCCGCGGAACCTGTCCGGACGAGAAAAATTATTCCCCAGTTATCCGGCTTCGCAATAAATAAATCAACCTGGCAGTCTCTATACCTGAACTGTTTATACCTGCTTCCGTTTTTTATGTATTTAAAATTTTTATTATTCTCAAGAAGAAATTTTCCGAGCACATTAAACACTTTGTTGGCGCTAACAGGCACAAGGCAGATTTCAATATCTTTCACCTGTGGTTTCCTGCGGCGGACACTGCCCGCTATTTCTATCTTGAGGCAGTACGGTTTTAGAACTTCAATAAGCTCATCGGCAATTGATTTGGCTTCGGAATATTGCATGAAAGTAAATTAAAATAATTGATTCACTTTAAAAACATCAATCTTCACCCCTAATCTTTCACACCTGTATAAAAATAATTATCTTTGTATTTACGATTCATCTGCGGATTCCAAAAAATTTGTCATTCCCGCGAAGGCGGGAATCCGATTAATGATAGAATTCGTTTATCCTTAATGAAGATTTATTTATGAACTGCACCAACTTCGGGGAATTTTTTGAGCACGTTACAGCCATCTACGGCCCGCGCAATGCTATATTCTGGCGTGAGAACGAGCACTATGAAAGCATCACTGGCGCAAAATTAAAAGAGCTTGCTTACCTGGCAGCAAAAGCTATGGAAAAATTCAATCTTAAGCCGGGTGATAAAGCGGCAATTATTTCAGAAACAAGATACGAGTGGGTTGTGGCTGACTTTGCCTGTATTGCAAATCAGATTATTACCGTTCCTATCTACACAACTCTTACTCCCGAGCCAGATGAAATTTATTCTCGAACACTCTGAGGCTAAACTTTGTTTTGTTTCATCCGAGATGATAGCAGATAAAATCAGAAAAGTATTTGACGAGCTTCCCAACCTGGAGTATATCATTTCATTCAACAAAATTTCAAATGGTGAGGATTTTATTACAAACTTCGAAGACCTGATTTTTAAATCGCTCATCCATTCCAAACAAAGCTACGATGAAGAAATAGCGGATAAGTATTTCAGTGATTGCTCAAAGAAATTAAGCGAAGATGATTTGCTAACAATCATTTATACATCAGGTACCACAGCAGAGCCGAAAGGTGTTTGCCTTACTCATAAAAATATATTGACAAATATAAAACAAGCCCAGAAAGCGTTTCATCTCGACTCTTCCGACAGGTTCCTTTCATTCCTGCCATTTGCGCACAGCTATGAGAGGACAACAGGATATTATTTTGCGCTATCAGTCGGTGCGGAAGTTTACTACGCACAAAGCATTGATACGCTGCAGGCGCAGCTAACGGAAGTAAAGCCAACTATTATGACATGCGTTCCGCTGCTCTTCACCCGTATTTACAACCGGTTGATGAAAAATATCCAAACGTTCTCACGAAGAAAACAATTGATAATTAGAACGGCTTTTTCAATCGCACAAAAATACCGTGAGAACAAAACAAGCACACTATGGAAAATGGCAGATAAAATGGTTTTCAAAACAATCCGTGAACGAACCGGAGGCAGAATAAAATTTTTCATATCAGGAGGTTCGGCGCTTAACAAACAGCTTGCAGAATTTTTTGACGGGATTGGAGTTATAATTTACCAGGGATATGGAATGACTGAAGCCTCGCCTGTAATTTCTGTTAACCGAATCGGAAAAAATAAATTCGGGACAGTGGGAATCCCGCTTGACGGCATCGAAGCAAAAATTGCAGGTGACGGTGAAATCCTTATAAAAGGAGAAAACGTTATGCAGGGTTACTACAAAAATGATGGTGAAACCAAAACTGCAATTATCGATGGATGGCTTCACACCGGTGATATCGGAGAAATTGACAGTGACGGGTTTTTAAAAATTACCGATAGAAAAAAAACGCTTATAAAAACAGCAGGTGGTAAATATATTTCTCTCACTCACATAGAAGATACTATCGAAAGCTCGCCATATGTTTACCAGGCTGTTGCTCTGGCAAGTGATGAAGAACATTTCGTTACAGGATTGATTGTACCGGATTTCGAAGAGCTGCGGAACTTTGCTCATGCGTCAAGAATTGTTTTTGAAAATGAAAAAGAGTTAATACAGAACCCCGCCATACTAAAGCTTTACGAAGCAGAGATAAACCGCTGCCAGAAGAATATGGCAAAGTTCGAGCGTGTAAGAAAATTTGCGCTTATTTCCGAGCCTTTCACAATAGAAAGCGGAGAACTTACGCCTTCTCTTAAGCTCAAACGAAGAGTTATCGAAGCTAAAAACAGGGAAATTATAGAAAAGCTATATAAAGTGAGCAGGATTTAGTCTTTTAAAAGAAGTTCAATTTTCTTATATTTCGAAATGTTAATAAATTATATACCGATACTGATTTTAATGACACTTGCCGCAGTTATTGCTGTTGGCTTTACATTTGCCTCTAAGTTTTTCGGACCGAAGAATCCCAACCCGGTAAAGCTTTCAACATACGAAAGCGGGATGGAGCCTATAGGAACCGCAAGAACAAGGTTTTCTGTTAAATATTATATGGCAGCCATGCTGTTCATTATTTTTGATATTGAGATTGTATTCTTATATCCCTGGGCTGTAGCATTCAGGGCATTTCAGGGTCCGTATTTAACTTACGCTCTTATTGAAATGATTGTGTTCATTGTGATTTTACTGGTTGGATATTTTTATATGCTCCGCAAAGGCGCATTGAAATGGGACTAATTTCAGAGTTTTAAAATTATATTGATATATGTCTGATTTAAAACAAACATTGGATAAAGAAGGATTTTTTACAACAAAGGTTCAGGATTTAATTAACTGGTCGAGGAAAAATTCCGTTTGGCCGATGCCTATGGGGATTTCCTGCTGCGCTATCGAAATGATGGCTGTTGCTTCAGCAAGATTCGATATGGCGCGCTTCGGTTCGGAGGTGTTCCGCTTTTCACCGAGACAATCTGACCTGATGATTGTTGCCGGGACAACCACATACAAAATGGCGTGGGTGGTTAGGAAAATCTGGGACCAGATGCCTGACCCCAAGTGGTGTATAGCCATGGGAGCCTGCACGTCCAGCGGCGGAATGTACAGAACTTATTCGGTCGTTCAGGGAATTGACCAATTCATTCCTGTTGATGTTTATCTTGCCGGTTGTCCTCCAAGACCTGAAGCACTGCTTGAGGCGCTTATGCAGATACAGGCAAAAATAAATAAAGAGAAACCTTCTCTTGTAAAGTAAAATTTCCCATATATTGAATGCTAAGCCCGTTTAAATTATTTTAGAACGGGTTTTTTTATAAATTAAATTAATACAATGCTTTCAATAAGGCCGGCAGAAATAAAAGATATAGAAGCAATTACAGAAATTTATAATGAAGCAATTCTAAATACCACTGCTACATTCGATACAGAGCCAAGAACCGTTGAACAGCAGAAAGCATGGTTCATAAGCCACGATGAAAAACACCCGGTAATATCGGCTGAGTTTCAGGGAACGGTAATCGGCTGGGCATCGCTAAGCCCGTGGTCTGACCGCCCGGCATATGCAAAGACAGCGGAGATTTCCATTTATGTTAAGAAGGAATTTCGTAACCGCGGCTACGGGAAGAAACTTATGGATAAGCTGATTGATGACGGTGAAGCTGCGGGACTCCACACAATCATTGCACGCATTGCAGACGGCAACGAAATCAGCATTAAGCTTCACGAAGCTTACGGATTTAAACATATCGGCATTATGAAGGAGGTTGGAGAAAAATTTGGCAGGGTGCTGGACGTATATCTGATGCAGAAAATTTATAAGAGGAAATCGCGACTAAACTATCTCCCAATTTTTTGCTGAAGATGTTTTGGAATTAAAATCTTTTCGAGCAGCTCGAATAAAAATTCAACAAGAATCGCAAGCACGGCTGCAGGGATTGCTCCTTCAAGAATCATTGATGTGTTGTTCAATGCAAGGCCGGTTACAATAAACTCACCCAATCCCCCTGCCCCGATAAACGCGGCAAGCGTTGCAGTTCCGATGTTAATCACAGCCGCTGTTCTTATTCCGGCCAGCACTGTCGGCATAGCAAGAGGGATTTCAACATATCGCAACCTTTGCCAGCGGTTCAAGCCGATGCCGGTTGCTACCTTCTTTAGCAGCGGGTCGATTGAAAATAAACCAATCGCTGTATTGCGCAGAATCGGAAGCAGGGCATAAAGAAAGAGTGCTACAATTGCAGGAACGACCCCGATACCAAATAACGGAATCATTAACGCAAGCAAAGCAATTGAAGGAATTGTCTGCAGGAGTCCGGTAAAATATAAAATCGGTTTCGAGATTGACGAATACGAATAAATCAAAATTCCAAGCGGTACAGCAATAAGAATAGCAAGCAACAAAGCAATGAAAGTAATTTTTAAATGCGTAAGCGTTTTGGAAAGAATTTCGCTCATCATTGAAACGGATACATTTTCCTTTTTACCTTTCAACAGATTTTTGCTGTTAAGAAATTCCGAAGCAACCTCCGCAAATGATTTATTTCTGGTACAGAACTTCGGAGTTCATCCGCTGCATTTCGGTTTCATTGATCTTTCCTTCAAGCTGTGAGATGATTTGTTTTGCTTTTGGGGCAAGCGAAGCGGTGAAAAATGAAACCGCAAAATATTTAGGAAAGAAATTTTTATTATCTTCAAGAGTGACCAGTCCATATTTTTCAATCTCACCGTCAGTTGAGTAAGCATCCGTCAGTTGAATTTTACCTTCATCCAGCGCCTGGTAAGCAAGCCCGTGTTCGATTCCCACCGGCTGATTCTTCAATCCGTAAACAGCAGAAAGATTTCCCCAGCCGTCTTTGCGTTTGAGAAACTCATAGCTCAAAGCAATTTTTAAATCAGGGTGATTTCTTAAATCGGAAATTGTTTTCAGTCCCAACTTCTCAGCAGTTTCTTTCTTCACCACAAACGCATATGTGTTGTTGAACCCGTATGGTTTCGAGATTTCGAGATTAAATTCGGCCTTTAATTTTTTGTCAAGCTCATCTGGAGTAAGGTTTGTTTCCGATTTTAATATTTCTTCAGTCAGAGTACCAGTGTATTCGGGATAAATATCGATTTCATGATTTTCAAGCGCGTTGAAACAAACAAGCGTGCCGCCAAGGTTAAATTTTCTTTCAACTGTAAATCCTCCGTCTTCCAGAATTTGGGAAATAATTTCGCTGAGTATGTAACCTTCGTTAAAATGTTTTGCACCAACACGGATTGTCTGTGAATGAAGATTCACATTCATGAAAATTACAAATAATATTGAAACAAATATTTTCAAATTGTTTCCTGTGACTTTATAAAATCTTTCACAAATTCTGTTGCAGGAGAATTTAATATTTCGTCCTTCGTTCCGTACTGTTGAATCACTCCTCTGTGGAGAACCATAATTTTATCAGCAAGTTTCAACGCTTCGGCAAGGTCATGCGTAACCAATACGATTGTCCTGGGCTCAATCTTCTGTATTTTCAGAAGCTCGTTATGAATCTCATATTTAGTGGTTGGGTCAAGCGCCGCAAAAGCTTCATCGAGTAAAAAAATCGGAGGGTCTAAGAGCATAGCGCGGCACAAGCCAACACGCTGCTGTTCGCCGCCTGATAACTGGTAAGAATATTTACCGGTGAAATCTTCCGGTAATTCAACCATTTTCATTAATAAATCTACACGAGAAGAAATCTCACCTTTGGCTCTTCCTGCAATTTTGCCGGGTAATGAAATATTTTCATAAACAGTCATATGCGGAAATAATCCAGTACCCTGAACAGAATAACCAATCTTCAATCGTATATCGTTTATCCGTGAGTAATCAAGCTTCTCACCGAACACAAACACTTCGCCATAGGTAGGGACTACAAGGCCGTTGATTATCTGGATAAGAGTCGATTTGCCACCCCCGCTCCTACCGATGACAGCAGTAATAAGGTTTTCTTCTATTTCAAAGCTCAGGTTATCAAGTACAGCATCCTTTGAATAGCGGTGTGAAACTTTTTTAAATACTATTGGTTTCAATTATTTATAACTTAGGTCTTTATATTATCTTCAATTACTTTTATATTAAGTTTAGCCTCTTCGTCCTCAAAGTAATAATTTTAATCTTAATTGAAAATGGAAAATCAGAAAAACAAACTTAACTTGGAAAACATTGACAGCTCCCTTGCGGGAAAAGTTACAGATGATTTCTTCGGCATGTTCAAGAAAGTCCGCCGGCAGACAATAGAGCTGGTTGAGCCTCTTGAGATTGAGGATTTTGTGGTTCAGACAGAAGCGTTTATGAGTCCCCCCCGCTGGCATATCGGGCACGTAAGCTGGTTTTACGAACAGCTCCTGAGGAAGAACTATAAAAACTTCAAGCCGCATAAAGAAGATTTTTCATTTTACCTGAACTCATATTACCAGCAGTTCGGCGAACCATTCACGAAATCAAAGCGCGGAACAATTTCACGTCCCACCGTCAATGAAACACTTGACTACTGGAGATGGATAAACATCCAGGTTTCAAAATTCTTTGAGGAAACCGAGCCAACCTATGAACTGAAAAGATTGTTCATGCTTGCATTTAACCATGAGTGGCAGCACCAGGAACTAATGGTATATGACCTTCAGCATCTTCTGCAGGATAAATATAAACCGAAAGAACTCAGAATTCCCCCCGCTACAAACGGAAGCTCTCACAAAAAGGAAATGGTAAAAATAAAAGGCGGAATTTTTGAAATGGGATTTGACCCGGAGAAATTCCCTAATGAGTTTGCTTACGATATCGAAATGCCTCTGCATAAGGTTTATCTGAACGATTACTACATCGATAACACACCGGTTACAAATGGGGATTTTCTAAATTTCATTAATGACGGCGGTTATAAAAATTATAAATGGTGGCTATCCGACGGCTGGGAAACAGTTAAGAAAAATAAATGGCAGGCGCCAATTTACTGGGAACAGGACGAAAAAGGCAACTGGGTTAAACATGATTTTAAAGGAAAAAGATTTATCGACAACTTCCCTGATGAATCTGTGATAAACTTGAGCTATTACGAAGCTGATGCTTATGCCAAATGGGCAGGTAAACGTCTGCCGACAGAGGCTGAATGGGAAAAAGCAGCTTCATGGGATGAAGATAAAGGAAAGAAAAGACTCTATCCCTGGGGCGATGAACATCCGAATGATATGAATTCGAATTTGCTTGAATCAAAAATCTGGGCACCTGCTGATGTATTTGCTTATGAAGAAGGAAAAAGCTATTACGGAATTTATTCGGCGGTTGGAGACTGCTGGGAATGGACTCAATCCGAATTTATGGCGTACCCCGGTTTTAAATCAGGTTTTGCCGAATACAACGATAAATGGTTCGGTAATCAGAAGGTACTTAGAGGAGGTTCATTCGGCACACCGAGGCTGAATACAAGAAATACATACCGCAACTTTTTCAGACCTGAAGAAAGATGGATGATAAGCGGATTCAGGTGCGCAAAAGATGCTTGAATTCAATTAATAATGAAACAATTGACAATTTACAATTGGCAATTGAGCTATGCCATTCGCGGGGATTGACAACAGGATAAATTTTGGTATTTTTTTACAGACGAGCCTGAATTATGTTAAATTCAGGGAAACACTAAAATTATAAATTTCACTAAAAGGAGAGATTAAAGAAAGCAGCATCTATTAAGTTAAGTTCTATTTTCTTTTTAAAAATTAAATAAACGCTTAATTAAGATGAAAAAAATCACATTTCTCATCACAGCACTTCTTGTAACATTTCAGCTTCACACATCAGCGCAATTTATTTCAGGTTTTGGTATTAAAGGCGGGGTAACGTTTTCAAACCAAAAATTTACGATTATAAAAGTTTTAACCTTAACCTTGATGAAAAATAAATATCATGGGATTTAATGGAAGTATATTTGCAGAATTCCTTAACAGCAAAACGATTTAACCTTTATGCGGAAACGGGTTATGACAGAAGAGGGTATATTCTAAATATCATTCGAACTGATGAATTTGGCAATCAAATCGGTGAGGTATGAATTAAAAAATAGTACAAATTATATATTTGTTTCAGTTGGGAGCAAAGTTAAAATTTCCAGCTAAACATGTCACTCCTTATATTACTTCTGGCCCAGATTAAATTTTTATCTAGGATACAATGTCTCGTCACCTGATGGCTCTATAGTATCAAATGATAATTCCCGTGCTCGAGGATTTCAAAAAAATAATGTTTGATCTAGGCATTGGAGCAGGAATCGAATTCAACAGTCTTCTTCCTTATAAAAGTATTTATTGAAGCAAATTACTATCCTGGTATTATAACATCTTACAGCAACCAATATTTGGATGTATGGGAACATTCGTTTAATTTTAAGCTGGGGATAAATTTTATTAAAGATAAGAAAAAGGGATGAACAGATTCACCCAGCTATTTGGGCTAAAACCCGCTCTGTGTTAAAAAATACTCCCCGGCGTAAACGCCGGGGAAACATTTACAATCCAGGTGCTTAAATAAATATGAAAATAATCACTCTTCTCACAATAGCAGCCCTGTTCACATGTCATCTTCAAACCTCTGCGCAATTGCTTACAGGGTTCGGAATTAAACAAGGGGTTACATTTTCAAACCAGACTTTTAATTACCCTGACGGTTCAAAAACCAGTACTGATTATGTTCAGGGTTTTAACGTAAGTATTTTTGCCGAAGGTCTAAAGAACAATCTCTTTAACATTTATGCAGAAACAGGTTATGACCAAAGGGGTTACAGCTTTACAATTGTAAAATATCCCGGTCTAATTTCACCAGCTGGAGAATACAGGTACAAGACACATTACATTTTCTTAACTCTTGGAGCAAAGCTGAAACACGAGGGGAAATATTTCACCCCATATGCTTTGCTTCAGCCAAGATTTAACGTTTATCTTGATTATACAGAAATGATTCCAAAAGGAAACGAAGATGAAGTAAACTATGAACTAAGAAGTTTCAGGAATTTTGTATTTGATGCAGGAATAGGAGCAGGTGTAGAATTCAACCGTCTGCTTCCGTTTAAAATATTTTTAGAGGGAAATTATTTCCCGGCATTAATGGCTTCTTACAGCAGGTCATATGTTTATGTGTACGAACATTCTTTTAATATTAAGGTAGGGATGAATTTTATTAAAGAAAATGTTAGATAGTGAGTTCCCAAGCTGAAGCTTGGGAACGAGGATGATACTGAAAAAACACGCTGATTGGATTCCCGCCTGCGCGGGAATGACACTCTCCCTTTGAGTCTTAGTGCCTTCGTGGCAGAAAAAACACGCTGATTGGTTCCCTGCATTCGCAGGGATACAGCGGACTACATCGGCTGGAATAGACAGAGTGAGAAATAATGTTTATCATCTGTCCAGATGTTTGAAAGACGCATGTTAGAAAACCACCCGATATCGGAAATCATATCCGTTGTAAATTTATATGAGCTTTCTGTGTAGATATCTTCACCTTTGTTAAAATGAAAAGTCTCCCCGCTTATTGTCACGTCCTGTTCATCAAGTGAAACAAGATGCATTTCAATCCTGCTGCAGTCATCATTGAAGAATGCTTTGTGCGCAAACTTTGATAAATCAAAATTTCCGCCGAGCTCATTGTTAATTCGTGTAAGCAGGTTAAGATTGAATGCTGCTGTAATCCCTGCTTTATCGTCATAAGCTGCATTCAGCACATTAGCATCTTTCCGCATATCAAATCCTATTAAAAGCGAATCGCCCTTATTCATTTTGCTTCTAATATAGCTGACGAATTTTACCGATTGCAGAAAATCAAAATTCCCGATACTTGAGCCCAGGAAAATTATCAGCTTCGGCTCCATGTAAAGCTCGGAGATAAGTGACAGACCTTTTTCATATTCGGATATAAATCCGGAAACTTTGAGACCTTCCTTCTCACTTATTAATTCCTTAGAGCTTGAAACCATGATATCAGATACATCAATCGGCAGATAATGAAGAACTTTCTTTGCCCGAAGGAGTGAATCGATTAAGATTTTTGTTTTAACCGAGCTTCCGCTGCCAAGCTCAACCAGATGCTTTTTAGTGCAGTTTGCCTTTGTAATTTCATCGGCGTATTTTTTTATGATTTCGGTTTCGGTGCGTGTTACATAGTATTCGGGAGTTGAACATATTTGTTCAAAAAGCTCCGAACCTTTGCTGTCATAAAAATACTTCGGCAGTAAAAATTTCTTTTTCGAGCTTAACCCAATCTTAACATCATCGGCAAAGTTATCGCCTTTTCCGTTTGAAGAAAGATAATAGACTTCAAGTTTTTCGTCTAATGTCTTGAGTGAATAAAGGGCTTTGGTACTTCTGATAAAATCGTTCACAAAACTGAATTTAAGTTATTATTTAACGGGACTTTTGAGGAGAATCAGGAATATGTATAAGTAACTAAAAAATACTTATTTTAAGTTCCAGATGCAAGTTTGGTAGGTGAAAAAACCTTTATTTCCGAGCCAAAGGCAAGTGTGATATTGAACGGTTTTTGTCTGTTGAGAAATTCCCACCTGCTGCCGTAGATTTTCCCGTAATCAAAATTCAGGTCATAATTTATTACAGGGAAGGTCTTCCAATGCGGATGTTCAACCCGGTACATTAGGGTTTCACCTGATTTTGATTTGCCGAATCCCCACTCATGCTCCTTAAAGAAATGTTCAAGAGATGATTCTGACGGCATATAAGGTTTATTCTCCGCGGTCACCTTAACAGAGTATTTTATGCCGTTAATGTTTATATCATGAATAACTCTTCTTTCATCATTCACAGTGATACCGCTTTTCATTTTTATGCTTTTATAATTTTCATTGTAAAGCATTCTTGCAAAGAGCGCAATAAAATATTTAGGAACAAACTCGCGTATAAAAACCACTCCCCTCTTTTCATTATTACGAACATAGAACCTAAGATTAATTTCCGGGAAGTTAACATGAAAAGGAATCTTCATTCCTTTAACACGGGTATCCAGAAAATCAAAAGCAACAAGGCTGATGAAAACATTTTCATTAATCGTATCAGCACGCAGTCCTTTAGGCATTAATGGCTCCAGCACAGATGGAGTAACGCTGTAAGTAATAAGGCAGAGGTTTTCCCATCGCGCGCGGAGAAAAAGATTTTGTATCCCTGCGCTCATTATCTAAGTTTTAAGGCTTATATTCTTAAAACGTGTTTTGTGGAAGTTAACAAGTACATTGGTTATCAGAATGGCAATCATAGCGCCAACGACTACATCACTCAGCCAGTGTTGATTATGGTAAATTCTGCTCACTGCAGTAATTACAGCGGGTATATAATAAAGTACTTTCAAATAAACGTTATCGGTGGTTGAAGCAAGAACAGCCGAAAGGCAAAATGCTACATTTGCATGACCAGATGAGAAAGAAAGGTGGTCGTTATCAGACCATGTGAATCCGTAAAATGACATGTCCCCATGATTTGTAAACGGCCTCCATCTGCCGAAAAATGATTTAAAAATCAAAGTAATCAATCCGGCAAATACAAAACTCTCGCCTGCAAGGAGTCCGGTATCTCTTAATTTATGCTGGTGGAAAAAAATGCCCGTTAAATAAAATCCAACAAAAGCGTAAAGTGTAGGATTACCGGTTCCGTACCATCTGCCAAATGCAAACACAGAATCCCAAAAGCTGCTCTTAATGCTGATTATCAGTTCGTAAACTGCTTCATCAACAAAAAAGGCAGAAAATACAAAAAACAGGTAAATAAGAGATATTTGCCAATTTGAAAATATTTTGCTAAATGCGGTCTGGTAAACCCATCTTAAATCAAACCATAGCTGTTTGAGGTCTGATATTATTATTTTGCCTTTTTTTACCGGATACATTAATACTCAAAGATATAATATTAAAATTTTCAAACAAATTGTATATAAAATTTTAAACCACTGATTTTATAATAATACCTAAACTTAAATTATTATTGGAAAGATATATTATTTAAGAAAACACATAATAACTAATAAAATTACAGCTCAGAAAAAACTGCAATTTTGAAAGATTTTAGCAAATAATCTAATAATTGAAAAAATCCGATTAAAATCGTTTATCAAAAACTGCAATATTTGACGGTATTTAGCATACTACCCTAAATATGGTAGTATATCTCGGTAGTATAACCTCTTAATTATAACGTTATTAGGGGGGTTGACAAATTGAACTATTAATCCTAAATTAGCGTTAGGGTAGAGAATTAAGAGTATAATTTTTATAATATATAATAGTTAACTAAACTAAGGAGGATTAAATTGCGCCTTAAAAACCTTTTTATTGTGTTTTTGCTGTTTTTTGGGGTATCTTTTTTCATTGTATCAACGAGTTATGCTCAATTGCAGAATTGGCGTTTTGAAATGCCAGTTACAATTAGCAATAACTCACAAACAACATTAAACAATTACCAGACATTAATCATTGTGGATACAAGAACTCTCATAAATGCTGGATTTATGCAGCCGGATGGCAGAGATATCAGGTTTGCAAGCAGCTGCGGAGGAAGCTTAATAGATTATTGCCTGGAAAGCTATATTAACACAGACAGCACAAGAATCTGGGTTAAAGTAGCATGGCTGCCGCCAAACTCATCTGAAACAATTTTAATGTATTTTGGGAATCCTTCCGCCTCGCAGGGAAGCACACTGGCATTATTTGACGGACCTTATTCTTCGACTAACAATGTGATTGTTACTAACACGGGCAGTGTTTCAAACAGCCAGAGGGGCTTCAGATTCTCTGCAAACAGAGATATTCTAGTTACCCATTTCGGAAAAAGAACCCCAAACACTACACCGAGATATGTAACATTATTCGATTTCAGCACTCACGGAATAATTGCACAGCTGCAGGTCTCAGGCGGAACGTCTGGAGCTTACAACTACAGTCAGCTTTCAGAGCCTACATGGCTTAGGAATGGGCATCAGTATGTAATTTCTGTATTTCAGGGTTCTAGCGATGATTATTATTTTGGTGTCTCAACACAGATAGGTCAATATTTAACATACGGTGATATGAGATACAGTAATAGCGGAAACCAGAACACATTTCCAATCAATTCTGTCAATGGTTTTCATTACGGCACTCCTGACTTCCTGTACTATACCCGTCAGATACCTGTAAGCCCTGAACCTGCATCTTGGGAAGGTTCAGTTGCTGATACCAACACACCTGCTCCCCCTGCGAATTTGAACGCTACTGCAGGGAACCAGACAGCTTTGTTAAGATGGAATAAAAATACTGAAATAGATGTTGATAAATATTTCATCTACAAAAATGCTTCCAACAATAAACTGGGAGCAATGCTGATAGACAGTACCAACAATCCGGATACAAGCTATACAGTTACGGGGCTCACACCGGGCTCTACTTATTATTTCTGGGTAAGAGCAGTTGACAGATTCTGTGACAGAAGAATTAGTGATTTCAGTAATGTTGCAGTAATGGCACCGCTGGGTGTTCAGGGTCAGGAGCAACTACCGAAAGTATTTGCACTTTATCAGAATTATCCTAACCCGTTTAATCCTGTAACCGAAATAAAATATGATATCCCGAACGAGTCACAGGTGAAGCTGATAGTATTTGATATGATTGGAAGACAGGTGGCAGTACTTGTTAATGAAATCCAGAAGCCGGGAAAATATTCCGCAAAATGGGGTTCCGAAAATCTGCCAAGCGGGGTTTATATTTATAAATTAACGGCAGGCAGTTTTGAAAAAACTATGAAGATGGTTCTGCTTAAATAAACATTTAATAAAAAACCCGGTTCAAATGAATCGGGTTTTTTATTTTCAAAGTACAGATACTATGTTTTTATCTGAGATGTAAAACTAATTCAATTTTTAAAGAAATAATATCAATACCTTACAAAATATACCGTATTTATGGTAGTTTATTTTGGGTATGCATACTTTAAATTAACTTATTATTCAGCTAATACAGGATGGTTTTTTGAGTTAAAATCTTAACAAAATTATTAGGGAAGGCGGTAGAAAATGCATCTTAATAATTTTTATATTTTCTCTAAAATTATAGTTTCATTACTTCTTCTCTCATTTTCCGGTTCCTTAAGTTTTGCCCAATTAGGAAACTGGAAATACGAGCTTCCAATTACAATAACCAACAATTCCGGCGGCTTACTTGCCAATTACCAGCTGTTAATGAGATTAAACACCAAGAACTTAATTAACGCAGGTTATATGCAGCCCGATGGGAGGGATATTCGTTTCTCATCAAATTGCGGTTCAGGATTAATTGAATACTGCATTGAAAATTATATTAACACCGATTCAACTAAAATATGGATTAGAATAGCTTCAATGCCTCCGAATGTTTCTGCTGTTATTTATTTTTATATGGGAAATCCTTCTGCTCCTCCGGCGAGTACGATGTCTTTGTTTGAGGGACCTTATTCTTCTACCAACCGTGTTATAGTAAATAATTATAATACTAACTCAAACACCCAAAGAGGATTTCGTTTTTCACCGGTCAAAGACGTACTTGTTACTCAATTCGGGAAAAGAGTACCTAACACAACATCGAGGTATGTAACTCTGTTTGATTTTAACAGTCACAATATTATTGCACAGATTCTGGTAACCGGCGGAACATCCGGCGAGTACAATTATTCAAATCTGGAAAATCCAATTTGGCTTGAGGGTGGAAAGAAATATGTGCTTGAGGTTTTCCAGGCACAGGGTGATAATTATTATTTCGGTGTTTCATCGCAAATAGGTCCGTATCTGACATACTACGATATGAGATACGCTAACAACTGTAATCAGAATACTTTTCCGAACCACACTTATTCTAATTTTCATTACGGTGTACCTGACTTCACCTATTATGTCCGTCAGACTCCTGTTAACCCCGAGCCGGGTTACAGCACCGGGCTAACTGCCGATACAAACACACCTGCTCAGCCCACAGGTTTATTTGCCGTTGCCGGAGATCAACAGGCATTTCTTAAGTGGAGAGTAAACGGTGAATTCGATATGGACAGATATCTTGTTTTTCAAAATACGATTAATGACCCCTATTCAGCTATTCAAATAGGAACAACAAATCATCCTGATACAATGTTTACTGCAACAGGACTCGGATACGGAACACCGTATTATTTCTGGGTAAAGGCTGAGGACAGATTTTGTTCGCCGAAAATCAGCGGCTTCAGCAACGTTGCAATAATAGAACCTCTTAATACGGGTAAACAGGAACAAATACCGAAAGATTTCGCATTGTATCAAAATTATCCGAATCCTTTCAACCCAGTTACGGAAATTAAATATGATATACCCAAAGAATCATTTGTAAAGCTTGTGATTTATGATTTGCTTGGCAGACAGGCTGCAGTACTTGTAAATGAAACTAAGAAACCGGGGGTATATAATTTTCTATGGGGTTCGGAAAACATACCGAGCGGAATATACATTTATAAGCTCACCGCAGGTAATTATGAAAAGACAATGAAAATGGTTTTGTTGAAGTAATATTTAACTATAGCCGAGCCCTTTAAGGGCTCGTTTTTTTGTTGTTTTCGGATTCCCGCTTTCGCGGGTATGATAATGTATGTTACATCAATCCAGCCAAGGGCAGAGTTATTCTTAATCCCAGCCAGATTATAATACCTGCCGCTAAGTTCAGCAGCATACCTGTTTTTATCATTTTAGTAATAGGAACCATACCGGAGCCGTAAACAATTGCGTTAGGCGGAGTAGAAACCGGAAGCATAAATGCGCAGCTAGCCCCGAGCGCCGCGCCTATTGCGGGAGGAATAGGATTAATATTAGCAGCAAGACACAAAGATATTATAACGGGCACAACCATATTAGCACTGGCAGTATTTGATGTTGTTTCGCTGACAAGCATGCTGATGTAAATTGCTGCTAATGTAATCCCCCACACAGAAGCAGCTCCGCTGAAATCCAGTAATCCCCGCCCTATTGCTTCTGCAAGCTTTGTTTCAAACATCAGATTACCAAGTGTTAATCCTCCTCCGAAAAGCAGCAGCGTACCCCAATCGATTCCTGCTGCCTGACGCCAGGTAATAGTAAACTCTCTATTTTTCCAGCTTACAGGCAGAATAAACAGTAAAACTGAGCCTATTACTGCAGCGACTCCTTCAGGAACCAATGCATTAAATGATTTATATAACGGGGAACTTGTGCCGATAAACAAGGCGAAGAAACCAGGTATGACCCATAATAATACCGTTATTATAAATGCAATAAGCGCGTTTTTTTGTCCCCTTGTCCATTTTCCCAGCATTTTTTTCTCATTACTGACATATTCCCTGCTGCCTTCTATTTTTGACATCTCGGGCTTATGGGTAAAATACATAATTACAAAAAGAAAAATAAACATAACAACCAGTATGGGGACAGCAACAATCATCCATTGGAAAAACGGAATATTTATATTAAGGAATTTTTGAATCATTGCAATCCCTATAATATTCGGCGGCGTGCCAACCGGTGTACCAATTCCACCAACGGATGAGGCATAAGCCGCCATAAGCATCATGCCCGTTCCGAAGCGAAGACGTTCCGGAGTAACTTTCTCTCCCGTCTTTTTAGCAATCATATCAGCCAGAGCGTATACAATGCCAATCCCGATGGGAAGCATCATAGCAGTTGTAGCAGTATTGCTTATCCACATCGAAAGAACTGCCGAGACAGCGCCGAACGCAAATAATATTTTTATTGAGCTGTTCCCAACCAACTTTAATGACATTATTCCGAACGCAATCCGTTTATCCAATCCGTGAACCGACATTGATTTTGCAAGAATAAAACTACCCAAAAAAAGAAAAATAATCGGGTCGGCAAACGGTTTGAAGACTGTTTTGGCATCGGCAACTCCAAATACAACACATAGCGCTGCGCCTAATACAGCAGATACAGGAATCGGAACAGGCTCGGTAATCCACCAAACAACAATCCAGCCTATGATAACTGTAAGCATGTGAGCATTCGGACTTAGGGATGGCATCGGGATAAAATAGAGAATGATTGCTGTAACAGGGCCTAAGAACAAGCCAATCGTTTTACGGATTGTCTCGAAGCGTTCTTCAGCTGCAGATAAAACTTCCTGAGGTTGAGTAGAATCTGAGTTATTATTGCTCATTTTAGAGTTGTAACTTCGAACTTTCGAAGTCCCTAAGACTTAAGCTTTTCTAATTTCCTCTTTGCCAATGCCCAGCTTGCCATCGTCATTCCGCTGAATATAACATTAGAAGCAATTTTATTTTCAAGCTCACTTATAGAAACTTCGTGAATTCTAAATTCTTCTGAATCATCCGGTTTATGGGAATTTGATTTTTTTAAATTCCTGGCAATATAAACATGACAGTATTCGTTTGTTACTCCGCAGAAAGGATTAAATATTCCAACTTTCTCAATCTCGCCGTCAAAACCTGTTTCCTCAATTAATTCCTTATGGGCTATATCTGCGGGATTTTCGCCTTCTTTCACTCCGCCGCCCGGGAATTCTATGCTGAACCTCTCATTCAGGTACCTGTACTGCTCTACCATAAGCAGTTATGTTGTTCTCAAGAACAGGTATAATAAAAACCGAGCCGCCTGTATAAACATAATGGTATTCACCTTCTTTGCCTGAAGGCAGGATGTATTTGTCAATTATATAAGTCCACCAGGGATTCTTAAATTTTATTTTGCGGGATAACTTTTCCCATGGTTTTAAATCCATATTGTAAATTTTTATAAATTAGAAATATATATATAAAGTAAAAAGTCAGGATTAGCTGATGACAAACAAAAACCCCTCCATTTTAAGGAGGGGTAAAGTGAGAGGAGGTTTAGCTTTGATATTAAAATCCGGCACCAATCTCTACAGAAAATACATTGTTATTAAAATTATAGTACCGGTCGTTTGTGGAATTGTTAATGTAATTATATACAAGCCTGATTCCGAAATAATTAAAATTTTTCATCAGCGAAAACGATGCTGTAAATTCATCATCGATTCTTTCACTTGAAATTATATTTTCTTCAAGGTCATATGCAGGACGGTCAATGAAAATCCTGTGGCGGTATATGCCTCCAAGAGATGCGCTTATTCCCCACGGAAAACGCTGTGTTAATGATGATTCTACAAAGGGACCTTCGAAACTGTATTCATCGTCAAAAATGTTATCGCTGCCGGTTACATTTCCGGAAATCAGGTACCGGTCATCGCTCTTCAGGTTTTTGGTATATCCGCCTGAAATGCTGAAACCTGTATTATCTAAAATAGTTTGTGTCAATTTCCCTGAAACATCAACTCTCATAATAGTTTCATTAAAAATTGAACTGCTGCTCATATTATGCTTACCCTGTCCCATGGTTGTTGAAGTACTTAGTGAATTTAGGTAACTCTTTGCTCCGAACCCTGTTTCAAAAGTAAGAGCAGTTCTTGATGGCAGAAATCCTGTGAATGATGTATAAACATAATTCTGCAAATTATTGAAATCGGAAAAGTCATTGTAAATAAAGTAGTCGAAATTATATCCAATCTGCCACAGAGTTCTTTTTCCCGTATAAGTTCTGAAATTAGCAAATGCATTTGCATTGCTGAAATCAAGATAAGAATAATCATCCCTGTTTAAAGACATTTTGAATGACGAACCGAGATTCAATGCAGAATTTGATTTTTTGCTGAAAGAGTTTGAGTACGAAAATCCCGCAGTATGTTCATGGAACGTTCTGCTTATATTTCTCCTGAAATAATTGTACGAGCCTGAGTAATAAAATTCAATACTTTTATTACGGGAAGGAATGTTATATGAACCTTCAAGAAAGAATTCGGTAATTTCATCGGGTAAATATTCGTAGTTGCTGTTGATGTTATCGTTATAGCTCATATTCAATCCCGTACTCAGGCCGAACTGCGAATAAGATTTTGAAGGAAACAACATGAGCAAAAGCACTAATACCGGTGGAATTGTTCTTATGTAATATCTTAATTTTGATTTATTTATTGTTTCCATTTCTTCCTCCTCTATGGCGCCTTTTAGGTCCGATGCTGCCTTCTCTTTCATCACAAATGCCGTCACCGTCTTTATCAACGAAGCGGTCACCTCTTCTTCCTTTATAGCATTTGCCCTGTCCGTTTTCTTCCCTGTCATCTATTCCGTTTTGGTTTTCATCAATAAACTCTTTGTTTGAAGTGGAGTCCTGCTGATTGGATTTAGTGATTTCCGGTATATGAATAGGCAGTGCTGCCGTACATCAAACCCGTTATAAATATTATGCTTATTAAGTATTTCATTTTATCACCTTATTTATTATAAATTCGTCCTACGACTAGAAGTCGTAGGACGAATATTGTTTTGCTAGTTATTCCAGTTTTTGCATTTGCCTTTGCCCTGACCATTGTATCCCTTACCGCGTCCGTAGCCTTTGCCTTTACCGTTTCCTTTTGACCATTTAGGAACACCGTTGTCATCTGCAAAAGTCATAGTTTTGCCGTCCTGAGTAATTTCCCACGGATAGAATTCATATCTTCCCTGAACTTCTTTCACTTCGCCTTTAATCTGAGCGCGTACCTGATGCTGAAGCTTATAGCCGTTATCATCCCAGTACCAGAATGGTCCCATATGAATCTCGTATTCCTTGCCGTCATCACCCTTCATTTTTGCAATTGGGTGGTTTACTTCTGTAATATCACCGGAAACAGTCTGTACATTATCAACATCGAAAGCTTCACTGGTTGTACCGTCACTTCTTTGAGCCGGGGCTGAGTTTGCTAAGAACAGCAGTGTAAATATTGCTATGATTAATTTTAAGGTTTTCATTTTTTTATCTCCCTTTTGGTTTTGTTTTTAATTTTTAATTTTTAAATTCTGTTTTATTTCGCTTGCATGCAGTACACTAATAGAACAAAGACCATGCCAAAGTAGATGAAAAATACTTCGAAAAACAATAATTTAATCATAAATAATGAAATAGCGTTTAATATGATGAGGTGTTCGGCAAAAATGCCGAATGAATTCGGTACAAACGTCGAGTAGTTAGCTCTATCGTAATGATTATTACTTCCAATGTCCATCGAGAGACTTCGGAAGTCTGGAACACTATTGACATTGACAATATCATATATTATTTTTGTTATGAGCATATGCTCATAACTATTATGCCGAGACCGAAAAAAAGAAGAAGATGCAATTGTAATCCTCAGTCTAACTATTTCAAGCCGAGGGGAATACCTATGTTTGAACTTGATGAAACAATTCTTGAATATGACGAGCTTACTGCGTCTAAAATTAGCCGATGTGGAAAAATTTACCATGATGAAGCAGCAAAGATGATGAACATCTCCCGGGCTACATTCGGCAGAATACTTGAAAGCGCAAGGTTTAAGCTTGCCGATGGCATAATAAAAGGCAAAGCAATCAGAATACCGGACTCCCCTTCCGAAAAAATAAGGGTCGAATGAATCAAATTAATAATTCTTGTAATACGAAAGGAAAACAAAAATGAAAATCGCAGTAGCAACCGATGACCTTAAGACAGTTACCGGACACGTTGGAAGATGCAATGCATTCTTAGTTTACGAATGTTGAAAATGACAAAATCACAAACAGAGAAGTAAGAGAAAACAGCTTTACTCATCATAAGAACGGTGAACATCATGAACACGAACATAACCATGAAAATGACATGAACATGAACATCATCACCACAGCCACCAAGCGCTAGTAGATGCGCTATCTGACTGCAGCTCATTTAATTTGCTGCGGTGTGGGCAGAAGAGCAATTGATGATTTGGAGCAAAACGGCATCTAGGTCATAATAACCGATGAACAGTTTGCTGAAGAAGCAGCAATAAAACTGTCTAAAGGCGAGCTTAAATCGAATCCCGAAATGGCCTGCAGGCACTAAAATTTACAGACTTCCGAAGTTTTAAAAACTTCGGAAGTCTAAAACTTCTGATAAATGATTATTTAATTAATTTTTCATCCCCCATTTATTAAGTCTGTACCTGAGATTGCGTTCCGATATTCCAAGCAGCCGCGCTGCCTGAGATTGATTTCCTTTTGCACTATCCAATGCTCTCATAACAAGTTTTTTTTCAAGACGCTCGACCTGGTCTGTTAAATCAAGACTGCCTGTTAGTTCATTCTCACTTCCGGTGACCGCTAAATCAGAAAAAACATCATCCGCAGTAATAGTACTGCCCCTTGAAAGCACAACTGCGCGGTGAATAATATTTTCAAGTTCTCTTACATTGCCGGGATAATCATATTTCAGCAATGCATCATACGACTCTTTGGAAAACTGTTTTTCTTCACCTGAAAATTTCTTAACGTAGAATTCAACAAGCGGTTTGATATCATCTTTTCTCTCTCTGAGGGGAGGAATCTCTATAGTAACAACATTTAACCTGTAATACAGGTCATCGCGAAACCTGCCGTCTTTCATGAGAGCGCTTAAATCCCGATTTGTAGCCGCAATTACCCTGACATCCACCGATAACGATTTTGACGAACCAACCCGTTCGAACACCTGTTCCTGGAGAACCCGCAGCAGCTTAACCTGCGTTGATAGCGGCAGGTCACCCACTTCATCTAAGAACAAAGTGCCGCCGTCTGCAAGCTCAAATCTGCCGATTCTTAGTTTATCTGCTCCAGTGTAGGCGCCTTTCTCATGCCCGAATAGCTCACTCTCCAGCAGATTTTCATTGAGCGCGGCGCAATTGACTGCTATAAACGGCTTATCTTTTCTCGGGCTTGCGTAGTGAATGGCTTTGGCAAGAAGCTCTTTACCTGTACCGCTCTCTCCTCTTATCAGAACCGATGCTGTGCTGTCTGCAACCCGCGCGCCAATGCTGAGAACTTCCTCCATTTTTTTTGATTCTGCAATAATTCCTGATAATTTATATTTATCGCTAAGCTGTTCTTTAAGAAATTTATTTTCAGATATTAAATTCTGGCGTTCAAGCATCCGTTTTACAAGAATATCAAGCTCATCAAGGTCAATCGGTTTGGTAAGATAATCGTATGCTCCTTCTTTCATTGCCTTGACGGCATCTTCAATGGTACCGAAAGCTGTTATTATTACAATTGATGTTTCCGGATTAAACTTCTTAATTTCTTTCAGCACTTCAATTCCCGTTAAATCGGGCATTTTGAAATCGGTAAGCACAATATCAACTAAATTGCTCTTAGCCAGCTCAACACCCTTGCTCCCTGAATCTGCTTCTAAAACATTATAGCCTTTTTGCTTCAGGTATCCTGCGAGTACAAGGCGCTGCGAGCTTTCATCATCTATTATTAGTATTGTTCTGTTAATCATAATCAAATTTCCTTTTAAGCGGCTGGAATTTCAAGAATAAATTTTGTACCACTTCCAACTTTACTTTCCACTTTCAGTTTCCCGTTATGCTGGGAAATTATCTGTTGTACTATGCTCAGCCCCATTCCTGTTCCGTTCGGTTTAGTTGTATAATACAGGTTAAAAATCTTGTCTAATTTATCATCAGGTATTCCCTGTCCGGTATCGGAAACTTCTATTGCAATATTCTCTTTGACCTTATTTACATTCAATGAAATTTTTCCTTTATCGGTTGCTTCAATTGAGTTTTGAATTATATTAATTAATGCCTGTTTCATCAGGTCAATATCAACATTGATAGCTTGTTCGCACCCGCATTTCACTTCAAAATCCAATCCTTTTGATTTGCACCCGGTTTCTGCAATTGCCGAAATGCTTTTAATGAGCTGACCAACCTGAATTTCAGATTTATTCAGTTTCGGAGGACGCGCAAACCGCAGGAACTGCTGTATTATATTATTAACACGTTTTGTTTCAGATAACAAAACATCAGTCATTTTATAATATTCATCTTCATTCCCGGCAGGCTTGAATTCCTTTCCGTATCTCTGCGCCACCATGCTTATTGCATTGAGAGGATTGCGTATTTCATGTGCTACACCGGAGGCAAGCTCGCCCATTGCTACCATTTTATCATGCTGCTGCACCTGTTTTTCCATGCTTCTTATATTTGTAATATCTCTGAATACAATAGTAAATGAATCCATTTCACCCTTTCTCGTCATAAGCTTTTGTTGTGCTGACAAGCAGGATTTTATCTGAGCTTTTTAAATCATTGTATTCAATTTCAATATTATTTAAATCCTCTTTTTCATGCAATGTTTCTGCAAGGAACCCGAATTCGCTTCCGAGCACATCTGTAAATTTTTTTCCGAGAACTTCACTTTCAGATTTACCAAACAGAGCTTCCGCGTTCCTGTTGAAAATTGTAATTAAGCCGCCTTTATCAGCAGTAATTAAAGCATCACTCATGTTTTCTATTATATTGCCGGAATAAGTTTGCACGCGCTCATAATCTTTTTTCACAGCAGCAAGATTTTGCGAAATAAATATTGAACCAATGGCAATTACCGCGATAACAAAAAGAACTACGGATAAAATTATACCGCGTCTTAACATTCTGGATTCCAAAGCGTTCATTTGATTCATAGAAAGCCCCAGCCTTATTATACCCAGTTTTTCGCCATTGACATGCAGAGTTCTTACCGCTTCAAAAACCTCATGCCCGCCAAAACCTGTTACACGAGTAAATGAGGAATCGGTTTTGTATGCATTTTCCAAAAAGTTATCGCCTTCAATAGGATTAATTTCACTGACAGACTTACTCGCGGCTATTACTCCATTATCATCCTGCAGCAATACATATTCTATCCCGCTGTTATCACCGATATCCTGAATCACTTTTCCGAACCCGATTTTTTTTCTGAACTCAACCAGATAAGAGGCATCTACATTTACAACAATAGCGCCGCCTTTATTCGATTTCCTTCTGACAGCAACAGCAAAGCGTTCGCCTTCTTCGTGTCTTGCTTCTTTTAAACCGATAACAATTTCATCTTTCTCTCCTTTTAATATCGGTTCAAAAAAATCTTTCGGCTCATGTTTTGAAGGTACGTTAATATGTGACGAATCGGGAATAAAGCTGCTCAGAACTTTTTCACCCGCTTTATTGAAAATGTTTATTCTGAATACATCATTTTCTTTTGCAATCGATTCAAGGTCCTTTTGAGAAAGTGTTTTGATGCTGTCTGTATAAGCGGTCATCCGCGCTGCGCTGAGAAGCCTTTGCGATATCAGGTTTTCTATTTCTTCGTTTGATAAAACCGTATTGGCGCTGCTCATGCCGATTGTTTCAACAAGTGATGAAGCTTCATCGGTCATTAAACGATAAAGTTCTTTTTTACTTTGTGAAAGCTCAAATACTGCTGAGATTATCATTACAACAGCAATTACTAAAGTAACCGCTGCTATATAACGCGGGCGCAGCTGGGATATGAGGCGGGTTATTTGTTGATTTTTTCTCAATACCTAAGTATGGTTTATTAAGCCTATACTTAAAATTATTGATAATTATATGATATAACAATGTAAAATCACAATAAGTGATTAATGATGTGCGCCGGTGAAGAACTGTTATGGAATTACTTAGTTTCTTTATTCTTGCTGTAGTCCTGGTAAGAAGTATAATAAATAGCTCCAAGGTAACCCAAAAACATAAGCACCCCAACAATTAAAAATATAATAAAGCCTGTTTCCATGACAAAAGAGAGTTATTTTGTTAAATGAATTAACTATGCTTAATATATAATTTTTTAATTATAACATCAAATAACAAATAGGAAATTAAAATACCAATAATATATTAGTAATCAATAATTTCAAATTCGAAATTGAAAGCTATTCCTCTCCGTCTCTCAGCTTTTCCAATACCGAGTAGTCCTCAAGTGTTGTTGTATCACCAGTAACACTTCCCTGTGTTGCAATCTCACGAAGAAGTCTGCGCATTATTTTACCGCTTCTGGTTTTTGGCAGGGCTTCGGTAAGCCTTATTTCATCAGGTTTGGCAAGCGAACCGATTTGCTGCACCACCCAATCCCTTAATTCGATTTTCAGCTCTTCCGAAGGAACATACTTGCTTTCAAGAGTTACAAATGCGCAGATTGCACTGCCCTTCAAATCATCCGGTTTTCCGACTACAGCGGATTCGGCAACTTTAGGATGAGAAACGAGAGCAGATTCAATTTCCGCTGTGCCTATTCTGTGTCCGCTAACGTTGATTACATCATCAACCCTTCCCATAATCCAGAAATAGCCGTCTTTATCTTTTCTTGCGCCGTCACCGGTGAAATATATCCCGTGATATTCACTCCAGTATTGTTTTTTGTACCGCTCATCATCATTATAAATTGTTCTCAACATCGAAGGCCACGGTTCCTTTATAACAAGATAACCTCCTTCATTCGGTTTGCAGACTTTACCATCTTTTGTGAGAACCTGCGGTACAACTCCAAAAAACGGAAGCGTTGCTGTTCCTGGTTTGGTAGGTGTAGCTCCCGGTAAGGGAGTAATCATTATTGCCCCCGTTTCGGTCTGCCACCATGTATCAACAATCGGACATCTTCCCTTGCCGATTACTTTGTAATACCACATCCATGCTTCGGGATTAATCGGCTCACCAACAGTTCCAAGCAGCCTTAACGAATCCAGCTTGTGCCTGCGAGGCCATTCCTCGCCCCATTTTATAAATGCGCGGATTGCCGTGGGAGCAGTATAGAAAATATTTACTTTATATTTATCAATTATACGCCAGAACCTGTCCGGGTCAGGCCAGTTAGGAGCGCCTTCATACATTAGGCGTTGTTGCTCCGTTGAGCAAAGGTCCATAAATCAACATAAGTGTGCCCTGTAACCCATCCTGCATCTGCTGTGCACCAGTAAACATCTTCATCTTTTATATCGAAAACATATTTGGTTGTAATATATGACATAACCGAATACCCGCCCGTAGTGTGGAGAATTCCTTTAGGCTTACCTGTTGTGCCGCTAGTGTAAAGAATATACAACGGATGTTCAGAATCAAGCTGTTCTGCAGGGCAATCATCGTCAACCGACATCATTAATTCATCATACCAGTGGTCTCTGCCGTAATGCATGTAAAGTTCTTTTTCCAGACGTTTTACTACGATAACATTTTCAACCGAGGGGCAATGTTCAAGTGCTGCATCTACATTTTCTTTCAGGTTCACTACCTGTCCTCTTCTGTAACCACCGTCAGCAGTAATAACCATTTTTGCTTCGGCATCGGTGATTCTATCAACTAAAGCTGATGAAGAAAATCCCCCGAAAATTATTGAATGCACTGCGCCTATTCTTGCGCATGCGAGCATTGCAACAGCAATTTCGGGAATCATCGGCATGTAAATACAAACACGGTCACCTTTTCTTATACCAAGCATTTTTAAAACATTTGCAAACTTGCATACCTGCGAATGAAGCTGCTGGTAGGTCCATGTAGCAGTTTCACCATTTTCGCCTTCCCATATTATTGCGGCTTTATTACGTCTCCATGAACCGAGATGCCTATCCAGGCAGTTGTAGCTCATGTTTATTTTACCGCCTAAAAACCATTTTGCGTGAGGTGGTTTCCATTCACGGACTTTCTTCCACCGCCTGAACCAATAGAGGTCTTCCGCTATTTTTGACCAGAATTTATCCGGGCTTTTAATTGACTCGTTATACATTTTTTGATATTGAGCCATTGATTTTATATGCGCCCTGCGCGAGAACGGTTCCTTCGGTTTAAAAACACGTTTTTCTTTGGATAATGAAGTAATTTCTTGTTCCATTGGGATATTTATTTAGTTTCAAAAATCATTGCATATCCTCTCCTCCGTTTCGCTCCCCCTCACCTATTTATGAGAGGGGCGGAGAGGTGAGGAAACTCTTTTATATTTCAGGATGAACCTAATTATAGTAGGATTTGTATAAAGTTGCAAGAAAAATGATACGTTATTGAATTCCCCAGACTCCATTACAAAGTTTGGATTGCTTCGCTCCTTCACAATAAAAACGAGGTAATGATATACACCGTGACAATACCGACTAGCTATTCAGCCATCACATCTCTTTTCTGCAATACCCCTAATTCTTCCGTAAATACCCCTCAAGGAGCGTTTTACATATGCGGATATAAATTGAACATAGGCTATATAAATATATAGCCTTGAAATTGCTCTATATGCGTTTTAGGATATTTGTAAAAATGAGAATTATTAGATTTTACGAAAATAAGTAAATTCATCAGTTTAGAAATTAAAACGGGATAGCTGTTAAAGCTACTATTCGAAAAGTCACTTTTTTTTAAAAAATGTTGCACATATAAAGTAAAATTTTTATTTTTCCAAACATTATTCGCCCAAATCTTTCATCTGTTTTTTTTCCGCCCGTATTTTTACGAATCGATTAAATTCAACTTTCTAAATAATTTCTTAAAAATACAGAAAGGTATTTCCTAATGTTTAAAAATTTCAGTTTCAAGCTGAAAACCGCATCAGCATGCTGTATTATTTTATTGTGTGCTCTGCCGGTATTTTCTCAAACAGCCCAGACAGAATTTTATCAGCATAAATTCATCAAAGTTTCCGATGATATATATGTAGCTGTCAGACCAGAGCCATTCAGAATTCCCTTCGAAGGCAACGTTACGTTTATTATAAATGATAAATATGTAGTTGTAGTAGACGCATCGGGTACTCCCAAAGGCGCCGATGATGTTATCGAAGAAATAAAAAAACATACAAGCAAACCGGTAAGATTTCTTATTAATACCCACTGGCATGGTGACCATACTTTCGGAAACCAGGAATTTGTAAAGAACTACCCCGGGGTAACAATTATTTCCACAAAATTTACCAGAGAAATGTTTTCATCAGATATGATTCGATATCCATTCGAATATTCCGATTCTTCAAAAATAACCCGGCGGATAGAATTGATAGACAGCCTTATGAAAAGCGCTGAGGATGAAAAATTTCCAGGGTATAAGGAAGTTGTTGATAACTACAATAAATATATCACCCACGATATTTTCGTAAGACGTGATTTATATAAAAACCTTGTTCTTACACCGCCTGATATTACATTTAATGACTCATTGACACTACATTGCGGAAACAGAGACATACAAATTCTTTATCTGGGTGAAGGTGATACTAAAGGAGACGCATGGATTTACCTGCCTGATGATAAAGTTTTGATAACAGGTGACCCCGTTGCAAATCCTGTTCCATTCGGATTGACATCCACACCGATTGAAATGCTGAGCGAGATTAAGAAAGCAGCACAGCTTGATTTTAATGTTATGATTCCCGGCCACGGCGATGTCCAATACGATAAAAATTACATAAATCTTGTCATTAGCGCGTTTGAATCAGTTTACAGCCAGGTAAAAGACGGAATTGATAAAAAAATGACCCTTGAAGAAATATCTAAATACGTTGATACAAATGAATTTAAAGATAAATTTAACGCCGATGATGGCCTCATGTTATATTATTTTAATGGATTTTTCAGAGACCCGGCAATTGAACAGTTTTTTACAGAGTTAACAAATCCTCAAAAATAGCATGCAATTTATTTTGGTTAGTGTCATGTATTAAATCAGAATGCTGAGATAGATTATAATTACTTTTTTTGCGCATTGAGGCGCTTCCGGGCATTGACAAAACCTCCCTTCGGTCTAACACTTGCAGAAGGGAGGTTTTGGGATGAATATATACGGAACAATTTCTCTACCAAATTTGTAGCTTTATTAAATGAGTTAATTCATTAGTTTAGATTTTATGACATTTTTAAATCCTGCAATATTATGGGGACTTGCTGCTGTTTCGATTCCCATTATTATTCACATATTCAATCTTAAAAAGACTAAAAAGATTGAATTCTCCACCCTTATGTTCCTCAAGGAAATTCAGCAGTCAAAATACAAGAAAATAAAGCTAAAACAGCTGTTAATACTTCTTTGCAGGATAGCAATGATAATTCTGCTTGTCATGGCTTTTTCCCGTCCGTTTGAAACAGGTTACCTCGGCGCAGGCGAGAAAGCAAGAAGCTCGGTGCTGCTTATACTCGATAACTCGTTCAGTATGCAGGCAAGAACAACAGGAGGGAGCGATTTTGATATAGCAAAGAAAAAAATGCTTGAAACAATTAACCTGCTTGATGAAAACGATGATGTTTTCTTTGCAGCAGCATCAAATATTAATAAACCCGGTACAGCATTCAAAAACTTAGATGCGCTTCGCGATTCGGTTTCAAATTCCAAAATATCTGATGTAACAAGGGATTTAAATGAAGTTTTATATTACGCAAGAGAAATTATTTCTTCCTCGGCAGGTCCCAATAAAGAAATATTCCTTTTTACAGACGGACAGAAAAGTTTTATTGAAGGTTCCGGCTATACGGCTCAGAATAAAGAGTTCGATGCGCAAACAAATTTCAATATTGTGTTATGCTCTGAGAGAGCAGGCAACAACATTTCACTCGATACAATTAACACAGTAACAAAAATATTTGAGAAGAACCGTAACGTAAAATTAAAATGCACAGTCAACAACCGGAACAATTTCAATGTTACAAATAAAAACGTAATATTAAATTTCCAGAACGGCAAATACAAAGATGAAAAAAATATAGATATTCCTGCAAACTCATCCGTTGAAGTTGAATTTAACTTTACACCCGGTATTACCGGATATGCAGGGGGATATATTGAGCTCGTTCAAAGTGAAATAGCCGATGACGAAATCCAAAATGATAACAAGCGGTATTTTGCATTTAAAGTTCCTGATAAAGTAAAGCTTCTGATGGTATCTCCTAATACTTCCGATTTAGAGTATATTAATCTTGCACTTGCCTCATCGGAAGAAATGATGAAGGATTCTTCCGGAGTTAAAATTAATTTTTTTGAAACAAAACAAATCACTCCCGAAAACCTCAATAACGAAGAATTTAATAATTATGATTGTATTCTGTTTGCAGGATGCCCTGCATTTACTTCAACCAATGCCAATAAGCTGTATAGTTATGTTCAATCCGGCCACGGCATTATTATTTATCCCGCAGCTAATATAGATATAAAAAATTATAATGATGTTTTGCTGAAGCGTTTTGATTTGCCTCCAATTGCGGGGTATTTTGGTAACTCAAACGGAAATGAGGCTTTTGTATTCGATAAAATTGATTTCGAGCACCCTGTATTTGAGGGAATCTATAAGGAACCGTCTGCAGACATAACAAAAGATTCTCCTAAAATCAGATATGGCCTCGATTTGCTTTCGGGCGGAAATACCCAGTCACTTGTTAAACTAAATAACCAAAAAAGTTTTTTGAACGAGTATGTTTCAGGCAGGGGTAAAATTCTACTTTACTCTGTATCACCGGATATGGACTGGTCTGATTTTCCATCGGCGAATTTATTTTCGCCGCTGACCGTCAGAGGCATCCTGTATTTATCCGCTGCAAATGCAGTTAAAGAATCTGTAAACGGCAAAGATTATTTTATTGAACTAAGTGAAAAATCTGGCGGTGATACTATAACCGTATCTGACCTCCAGAATCAAAAATACACAATTGCTGCCAACCAATCCGGCCTTAACGAACTGATTAATCTTAAAAGTTTTCTAAATGCTTCATCTAACTATACCGTATCTGATGGCACTACGATTATTAAAGAATTCCCCTCAAATTTCAGAAAGGAAGAATCAAATACTGAAATTATGGATAAAGAATTAATCAGAAATCAGGTAAAGGCAGGCTTTAAAATCAGCCCAAATATTATTTCTAACCAGGCTCCGCTGAATGCCTCTATAATGGAGCTTAGAAAAGGGAAAGAAATTTGGCAGTATTTTCTGATAGCATCACTGCTGTTCCTTGCATTGGAAATTGTGATTTCCCGCTCATTTTTCAAAGCTTCCTAACCCCTAAATTTTAAATATCACTTAAATACGTGTTTTAAAAGAACACTTTTTTTATTATATTTAACTTCTTATAAATAAAGCGATTATTTAATTTTTTATTAATTGGAGTTCATAAAATGAGACATATTACATTAAAATCAGCATTGATGTTAATTTTAGCCGCATTTTCAATCGTATATATTACAGGATGCAACTCAGCAGAACAAACAACAGGAAAAATTGCTTATGAACAGGGAGACTACGAAAAGGCAGAAAAAGAATTCTTAAAGGAAACACAGCAAAATCCTGCAAACGATGAAGCATGGTTTTATTTGGCAATGAGCCGTTTTCAGCTTAATAAACTTGATGACGCAGAGACCGCTTTTAAAGAATACAAAAAAATAGGCAAAAATACCTTCAATGATGAAGTCAAGAAAATGTGGGAAACCAAATATGACCTGGGTTACAAGGCTGTTGAAAAAGGGAAATCATTCTGCCGCAGATACATCTGTTCAGCTAAAACTTTACAGGGAAGCAATGAACGATTTTAAAGCTGCGATGATATTGATACCCGACAGTTCATTTGTTCAAAAAAATATAGAAGTTACTTTCCACGAGAATTGCCACAATAAAAGTAAAGCCTTTAATTGATGCGGGCGCAGATTTGATAAAAGACAGCAAATACGAAAGTGCAATTGGTTACTTCAAACAGGCAGAAGCAGTCGGACTGGAAAAAGATAATCCCGCTTATGATGTGATAAATTATAACATGGGTCTTGCTTATCTTAAATGGGGTGAAGATATAAGAGAAAAGAACAAAGAAACGAATCCCGATGACCAGTCATACAAAGACAAATATAAAGAGGCGCTTCCTTACCTTGAAGAGCTGACTAATTCAAAAGATAAGAGCATGGAACTTTCGGCATATGAATTGCTGGTACAGGTTTACGGAAACCTTAATATGACCGAAAAAGCCATGGACGCTATCAAAAAGCGTGACGAGCTTAAACTGCAAAACGAAAATAAATAAAATTTTTAAAATGGCATCCAATTCATCAAGATGGTTCTGGGGAATATTTCTAACCCTGGTTTTTATCGGTTTAATATTTGTTGGAATTGCCTTCCTGTTTTTTGCCAGTGTAATTAAACAGGAAACCAACACAGGATATTATTCCACAGGCTCAGGAGATAAAATAGGACTTGTTGAGATAAACGATGTCATCATAAATTCAGAAGACGTAGTTCAGCAAATTAAAAAATTCAGAGAAGACAAGTCAATTAAGGCAATTATTCTCAGAATTAACTCGCCCGGAGGCGGGGTTGCTGCTTCACAGGAAATTTACGAGGAAGTTAAATATACACGCGACCACGGTAAACTTGTTGTTGTTTCGATGGGTTCAATCGCTGCCAGTGGGGGATATTATATCGCATGCGGCTCAAACCTTATTGTTGCGAATCCCGGTACTCTAACCGGAAGTATAGGTGTTATTGCTCAATTTATCAGCATTAAAGACCTTACAGAAAAACTCGGCATAGAAGAAACTACAATCAAAAGCGGCGAGCTAAAAGATTCGGGCGACCCGTTCAAAAAAATGACCGATAAAGACAAGGAATATTTCCAGGATGTTGTTAACAACAGCTTCGGACAGTTCCTCGAAGTAGTTTCTAAAGAAAGAAAAATCAATATTGATTCTTTAAAGCAATACGCTACAGGCAGAGTTTTCACGGGATTGCAGGCAAAGGATATAGGGCTCATCGATTCTCTCGGAACTTTCGAAGATGCTATCCGCATCACGGCAAAGCTTGCCGGAATTGAAGGCGAACCGAGAATCGTAAGGGAACGCAGAAGGCATTCAGTGTTTGAAAGGCTTATCGGCACTTCGGTTGATGAGCTGACAGGCATAAAACAAAAATTGTTTAATGAACCCATCCTTCAGTTCAGGTTCAAACCATCGGAGAATTGAAGAGATAAATGCTTAAACCAAATATTTAATAAAATGACAAGAGCAGATATTGCCAACAAAATTGCTGTTGCTACGGGTCTGAGTAAAGTAGAAACCGAAACTGTGGTAGAAGGTTTCATCCTGTGTGTTATTGATGCACTAAAAAACAACGAAAGTATAGAAATCAGAGGATTCGGCACATTTAAAGTTAAAGAACGCAAACCGAGAATTGCAAGAAATCCAAAAACAGGTGCAAAAGTTGAGCTTGACAGAAGATTTGTGCCAATGTTCAAAGTTTCAAAAGAATTTAAAAAAACAGTAAACGATAACCTAACAAAAACATATAAAACCAAGAAGGAAGGATAAATGCCAAGCGGGAAAAAGAGAAAACGCCATAAAATGGCTACCCATAAGCGCAAAAAACGCTTAAGAAAGAATAGACATAAAAAGAAAATAAGATAACTTAAGTTATTAGATTGTAACCCCTCACAAGTTAGGAGGTTCTATAATTGTTACATCAATAAGGGCTTGCAAATAGCTCAAAGGTTTGATATGTTTGCCTTAGAACTTTTTTATTTAACAAATGTTCGATTTATTCAATAAACCCCGCGCTTTCGCGGGGGTTATATTATATTACTGTTATCGTCTCACCTGGTAATTAGGTGCTTCCTTTGTAATAATTACATCATGGGGATGTGCTTCTATTAAGCCCGCATTGGTTATTTCAACCATTTTGGAATTTTCCTGCAGTTCTTTTATACCTTTTGCACCGCAGTAGCCCATTGCTGAACGCAGCCCGCCGACCATCTGATAAATTACATCCGAAAGTGCGCCTTTGTAAGGGTACTCTTCCTTCGATACCTTCCGGTACAAGCTTAGAAAGCTCCGCTTCTGCATCCTGAAAATACCTGTCACTGCTGCCTTCTTTCATTGCTTCAAGCGAACCCATACCCCTGTACATCTTAAAGCTTCTGCCTTCATAAAGAACTTTCTCGCCCGGTGATTCTTCCGTTCCCGCAAGCAAACCGCCAAGCATGACAGTACTTGCCCCTGCCGCAATTGCTTTAGGTATATCACCTGTCTGTTTTATACCGCCATCAGATATAACAGGAATGTGATATTTGTTAGCAACCGCTGAACAGTTCATCACTGCAGTTATTTGAGGAACACCAACACCTGCAACAACCCTTGTTGTGCAAATCGAACCTGCTCCTATTCCGACTTTAACAGCATCTACACCTGCTTTAATCAGCTCAAGCGTACCTTCTGCAGTTGCCACGTTGCCGGCAATTAAGTCAATCTTGAAAGCTTTCCTGATTTTCTTTACCATTTCAATAACTCCTTTTGAGTGTCCGTGTGCTGTATCGACCACAATTACATCAACACTGAATTTTAACAAGCTCAGCAACTCTCTCAAGAGTATCGTGAGTAACTCCAACAGCAGCTCCTACAATCAGTCTGCCGAAACTGTCTTTTGCTGCAAAAGGATGTTTCTTCCTCTTTCTGGATATCTTTAAAGGTTATTAGTCCCTTTATTTTTCCTTTGCCGTCAACAACAGGAAGCTTTTCTATTTTGTGCTTCTGGAGAATTTTTTCAGCTTGCGTAAGAGTGGTTCCAACAGGAGCAGTGACAAGATTTTCGGTTGTCATAATCTTTCTCACTTACATGCCGTTATCAGGCTCAAACCTGAGGTCACGGTTAGTGAGTATACCAATAAGCTCGTTTTTGTCATTCACTATCGGGAACCCGGAAATCTGGTAACGCTCCATCAGCCGGTTTGCTTCGCCTACGGTTTGGTCAGGTTTAAGAGTAATCGGGTCCTGAATCATTCCGCTTTCACTGCGTTTTACCCTGTCCACTTCCGATGCCTGTTTTTCAATAGACATGTTTTTGTGGAGAATGCCGATTCCCCCTTCACGCGCCATTGCAATAGCAAGCTCGGATTCAGTAACAGTATCCATAGCAGCGGAAATAATCGGGAATATTTAAACGTATGTTCTTAGTAAGTTTGGTAGAAACGTTTACGTCCCTTGGTAAGACTTTCGATTCCGCCGGGACAAGCAGAATATCATCGAAAGTTATTGCTTTTGTTATAAGTTTGTGTGCCATGACAAATATAATAAAAAAGATTTTAATTTAAAAAGGGGGAATTTTTGGTTGAATTAAATTTTATCAAAAAGACCTCGCCTTTTCACTATATCACAGATTTATTTATTCTTACTACTGCATTTATTTCTTCTTAAATAATACTGTGCAATATTTTAACTTTTTTCCATTTCACTATTTGTATCTACCCCCTCCCCCCATAACTTGAAGTTATAACAAGTTATGAAAGTGGGGCTGAATCACAATTTTTTTCAAAACAAGTTATCAAAGTGCCTTTAAAATGCGGTTTTTGATTTTTCATTTTATTTTTTATAAATTATAAATTACTAAAAAACAAAAGGGACACGGATTCTGCTATTAAATCCATGTCCCTTGCTAAGTACTTTACTAATTGAAAAATTCAATTTTCAGCCGGCTAACGGACTGCTTTGTAAAAACCTAATTCTCCATTTTTCGAAGAATTTAAGGTTGCTTCAAAGAACTATAATAAATCTAAAAAACTTTTTTGCGTTTGTCAAGAGGTATTTGAAATATTTTTTCATCTAATGACAAGTGTATGATACTATAATTTAATACATTCTACCGGCTAATAAATCAATTTTCTAAATTCACTATTTTCATAATTATTAATAACCTTCTTTGCTCACGATTTTAGCAATAACCCGTTTTTTCTGAAATCAACACCAATAAAGTCTATATGCATTTTTCTGGCAGTTTTGAAATCATATAACCTATCACCAACGTAAATAACTTTTTCAAATGATTTCAATTTATTCTTTGTGTAACTTTGTGCACTATGTGTTGAAAAAAATTTTGAATTCCCGCTTACGCCTGCCTACAGCAGGCAGGAATGACAATTTACCCCCTTTCGGTTTCTTTTTCTAACTCTTATTTTTGTACAACTAATCAATTCAACACATGGACGCACTATTTATACACAGGCTTCAGTTTGCTTTTACCGTAATGTATCATTACCTCTTTCCGCAGCTTACAATGGGACTTGCCCTGCTGATTGTTGTTTTAAAAATAATTGCTGTCAGAAAAAAGAATGAGTTTTACAATAAGTCCGCACGTTTCTGGGCAAAAATATTTGCTTTAAATTTTGTGATGGGTGTTGTTACCGGAATCCCTATGGAGTTCCAGTTCGGCACTAACTGGGCAAGGTTTTCGACTTTTGCAGGCGGTGTAATCGGCCAAACTCTTGCAATGGAGGGTGTTTTTGCTTTCTTTCTTGAATCAAGCTTTCTTGGATTATTTCTGTTCGCTGAAAAGAAGCTGGGTCAAACCGGACACATGGCTGCGGCAGTGCTTGTGTTCATCGGTTCATGGATTTCGGGATTTTTGATTATTGCAACTAATGCGTGGATGCAGCTTCCGGTAGGATTCTATTTAGCGCCGGATAATACACTTCAATTAGAAAGCTTCTGGGCTTTGTTTTCCAATCCATGGCTTTTCTGGCAGTTTGTTCATAACATGGGAGGTGCAGTTGTGACCGCTGCATTTGTTATGACATCTATAGGCGCTTATTACCTGCTCCAAAAGCGCAGCATAGAGTACGGGAAAATATTTGTGAAAGTTGGGATAATTGCCGGAATAATTTTTTCAATATGTCAAATATTTCCCAGCGGTGACGGTCAGGGGAAAAATCTTGCAACTTACCAGCCATCTACTCTGGCTGCAATGGAGGGACTGTTTACTACACGTGAAGGCGCTCCGATTGTTATTATCGGTCAGCCTGATATGGATAAACTAAAAATAGATAACCCAATCGAAGTGCCAAAAATGCTCAGTTTTCTTACTTACAAAAGATGGGAAGCCGAAGTTAAAGGACTTGACGCTTATCCCAAAGAACTATGGCCCGATAATATTCCATTGCTTTATTACAGCTATCACATTATGGTGGGATTGGGTACGATTTTCGCTGCCATAATGGTTATTGGTGCTTTTCTCCTGTGGAGAAAAAAAATCTATTCGGCAAGATGGTTTTTATGGATTTTGCTGCTGGCATTTCCTTTCCCCTACATTGCTAATACTGCGGGTTGGATGACAGCGGAGCTTGGCAGACAGCCATGGCTTGTATACGGTTTACTGATGACATATAAGGGTACTTCAGAAGTTGTAACAGCAGGTAACGGTTTATTTACTTTAATGGGTTTTGCAGGATTATATTTAGTGCTTGCGGTATTATTTATTATTCTGATTATAAAAGAGATTAATCACGGTCCGGAGGAAGTTCGTTAAGTTCTTTAAGTTTATTAAGTATGGCTTAAATAAATCTCGTTCCCAAGCTCCAGCTTGGGAACGCATTGGGAATGAAGCTCTTGCTTCACTAAATATTATGAGAACAAGATATAAACTATTAGACAACGAGTCAATTTATTTTATTACTTCAACTATTGTTCAATGGCTCCCTGTTTTCACAAGTGAGAAATATTTTAACATATTGGTAGATGCATTTAAACATAATCAACTCACAAGACAAATGAAAATTCTTGCGTATGTAATAATGGATAATCATTTTCACATGCTTGCTGCGGGGGATAATCTTACAAGAATAAATGCATCAATTAAAAGCTTTTCTGCAAGAAGAATAATTGAAGAACTGTGCAAAGATGAGAAAGAGTGGCTGTTACATCAATTTAAATTCGCTAAACTAATTCATAAAAAAGAGAGTACTTATCAGGTTTGGCAAGAGGGCTATCATCCGCAGAAAATAATAACAGATAAAATGTTTCAGCAAAAATTTGATTATATCCATTTGAATCCGGTGAAACGAGGTTTAGTACATGAGCCCCATCACTGGAGATACAGTTCAGCATCATTTTTTTATAAAGATGAAGTAGGCGAGCTGGATATTAATATGATTGGTTAGTATTCCGAAGCTGGAGCTTCGAGAACAATTGCGTTCCCAAGCTGGAGCTTGGGAACGAGAAATGAGGTGTCAGAGATGCCGAAACAAGTAATGACAAAAGAGTTTAAAAAAAATAAATTCAAATAACATTTACCATGGAATTATTTTGGTTCATAGCCATTTCGTTAATGATAATAACATATGTTATTCTCGACGGGTTTGACCTCGGCGCGGGCATTATTCATTTGTTTGCGGCAAAAACCGATAACGAAAGGCGTACTGTTTTAAATGCCATTGGCCCCGTATGGGACGGCAACGAAGTATGGCTGCTGGCTGCTGGCGGAGTTTTATTTTTCGCATTCCCAAAAGTCTATGCCTCAAGCTTCAGCGGATTTTATCTGCCTCTTATGATGGTGCTTTGGCTTCTTATCGGCAGGGCAATCGGTATTGAACTCCGTAAACATGTAGATAATGTTTTATGGAAATCATTCTGGGATGTTGTATTTTCACTCTCGAGCCTGCTGCTTGCAATTTTCTTCGGCGCTGCTCTCGGAAATGTTATTCGTGGAGTACCCTTGCAGCCGGACGGTTACTTTTTTGAACCGCTGTGGACAACTTTTACTGTTATCCCAAATGCGGGCATACTTGACTGGTTTACAGTTCTTATGGGAGTAGTAAGCTTATTTGTTCTCACTTCACACGGCGCAAATTTTATTGCAATGAAAACCGAAGGCGAGCTCCAGCTAAAAGCAAGAAAAATTTCCGGCTATACAAACTGGGGTGTGCTGTTAACATCAGTATTCGCTGTAATTTCAGTCACAGCTATAAAACCTGAAACATGGAATAATTATTACAATCATCCTGCCGGCTATATTTTCCCGGTTCTGGGATTTCTCGGATTAGTTGGGATGATTTATTTCAGAATAAAACCAAATGACGGAAAAGCATTTTTCTCGTCATCACTGTTTATTTTTGGTATGCTTGGAGCAACTGCAAACGGATTGTATCCGTACCTTCTGCCTGCTTCCACAAATCCCGAATACAGCTTAACCGTTTTTAATTCAAAGGCTGGAGCGTATGGTCTTCACACCGGAATCGGCTGGTGGGTGTTCGGTATGGCTCTTGTGTTTATATATTTTATTTACCTGTTTAAATCTTTCAGCGGGAAAGTGAAAATAACTGAGGATACGGAAGGATACTAAAAGCAATTATCAATTAGCAGTTACGAATTATTGGTATGGTTATCAATCCATCCACCTTATCTTGCTGAACCTGTTTCAGCATCTCCTGATTAAAATTACACCTTAAACAAGTCATCCAAAATATGACAAAAATCATGGTTTTTGCCTGAAACACTGTGTTATTTTAGTATTAGTTAATAATTATAAATATCAATGTTTTTAATATTTGAAATTGTAATATGAACTTGAACATTCCTGAATCAGAACCTGTATTTCCAATCAGAACTGCAGCTAAACTGCTGAATATCTCTGTACATACACTAAGAATGTATGAGCGTGAAGGTTTGATTTTACCCTACAAAAGAAGTACGAAACAGCGTTTATACTCACAAAAAGACATAGAACGAATTGAGTGTATTAGAAGGTCTATTAACCAGGATAAACTAAGTATTAAGGGAATTGTAAAGATTTTTTCGTTTATCCCCTGCTGGAAAATTGTGGGCTGCTCGGAGTCGGATAGGGAAAAATGCGAAGCTTACAACAGCTACTCACTCCCCTGCTGGTCAGTAAATCATAAAAATAATTTCTGTACGGATAAAGACTGCAGGTTATGTGAAGTCTACCGGGATTACGGTGAATGCCACAGCATTAAAGAAAAAATCAAGGAGTTAATAAAAGCGTAAAAGCCAAAGATTCCTTGTTTTCAGATTGGAATTACAAACTTATTAAAAATAATCTTTTATATACGGGTCGTCGTCATCCTCGAATATTTCTTTCTCGTGTTCGGGAAAGTCATGTGTATCACCGCCGCTTAGTAATTCTTCTTCCTCATCTTCGTCTTCGTCATCTTCATCGTCATAAGGACCTGATGAAGTGTTAAGAAACCTTGCCACTTCATATTCTTCCTGCTCAAATGAACTGACAAAGCCCCTCCGGCTGAGTTCAGGAATTGACTGCATGATTTAGAACTCCTTTCTATTTTTGTATAACCAAAAATAAAAGGAATATGTTGCACTAGTGTTCAGAAAAAATTAAATAGAGGTTAAATGTAAGGGGTTGGTTCTCTGGATTTCTATAAATAAAAACGAGCCCTTGACGGGTTCGTTGAATTATAATATAAACTTAGATATAACTGTTATTTAACCAGAACCATTTTTCGCACCAAAATAACATTTCCGGATGAGAGACGGCAAAAATAAATGCCAGACGGCATATTTGAAGCATTCCATAAGAATTCATAACTGCCCTGATGCAATCGACCGTTAAATAATTCTTCTACTTCTTCTCCTAAGATATTATAAATTTTCAGCTGTACCATCCCTTCAGGAATAATATTGACCGGTATTTCAAACTTAATTTTTGTTAATGGATTGAACGGATTAGGATAGTTCTGATATAAAACAAATTTATTTGCAACATTACTAATTTGTGATTTCATATTTGTAATTATAGAGCCCGGAGAAGAGCATAAAATTGTCCCATACTGACCACTGATATAAATATTAGTATCCCTAATATATATACTGAGAAGATAATTCTTTGTAACATGCGGCTGAACACACCAATTAGTTCCGCTGTTTGTAGTTGATACAACTACACCTTCGTTACCGGCAGCTATCCATCCATTTTCTCCGAAATGCTTAACACCATTTAAATCTTTCGTTGTACCGCTGACAAGTGTATCCCAATTTAATCCTCCATTCGATGTTTTTGTAATTAACCCGGCTCGGCCAACAGCGATTAGTGTATCCTTGTCAAAAAAATCCATTGCATATAAGTGCTGTCCAGCGATATTCCTAATCAATATCCATTCATTCCCACCATTAGTTGTCTTAAGAATTGTTCCGTTATATCCTGCAACATATCCTGTAAGAACATCCATAAAACAAACCTCATATAAATGATTCGACGTAGGTGTAGGCTTTGTAATCCAGTTAACACCACCGTTAGTTGTACTTAATATCATCCCATTTCTACCAACTGCAAAACCTGATGCAGCATTATGAAAATATAAGTCATATATTGAACCGCTGGAAGGTACAGCATAACTAATCCAGTTAATCCCGCTGTTAGTGGTCCTTGCCATATTATAGTTACCACCGATAAATCCTGTATTTTCATCGATGAAGAATAGT
Source organism: Ignavibacteriota bacterium (assembly GCA_963742955.1). Lineage (GTDB taxonomy): Bacteria > Bacteroidota > Ignavibacteria > Tepidaquicellales > OLB5 > CAVUOA01. The sequence continues at coordinate 723,547 of CAVUOA010000009.1, forward strand.
GCTTTACAAACAATACCTGGATTTGTAATGGAAAACCAAGTTTCCCCTCCATTAGTTGATTTTAACGCTGAACGGTTCCCAATTGCGAAACCAAGTGTACTATCTAATATCTGAATATCTTCTACATCTCTTATTGAGCCGTAAGATATAGCATGCCAGTTATTACCTCCGTTTGTTGTCAAAGCAGTAACACCAGAATTTCCGACAACAATACCTGTATCAATGCCATAAAATGAAACCCTGTTTAAAAGTGCCGTGGAATCTATTGCGTTAATCCTGATTTTACTCCAGTTATCACCACCATTTGTAGTTTTATAAAAAATCCCATAGAGCCCGGCAACTGTATCACCGCAAATATATGCAACATTCTGATCTATTTTAAAAACAGATCTGAAATTTAGATAATCATTTTGAGATTTATTAAGCCATGAAATACCGGAATCGGTTGTAAGAAATATATGTCCCCCGCTTCCAACAACCATGCCCGACATTAAGTTATCAAAATGTATCTGATAGTAATCGCGTAAGCCGGGGGAAAATAATGTCCAGTTAATTCCACCGTTAGATGATTTAAACACTGTATGAAAACCTGAGGCATATACACTAGCTGAATCAACCATTTGTACACTGTAGATTTCTCCAGAGCCGAGACCTGTTGAATAATAATACCATGTTTGCCCGCCATTTGTTGTTTTGTAAATTAATACCCCATCATATGTCACAATTCCTGTGGTAGCATTAATAAAAGAAACACCGAGAAGCTGGGAATTTGGAATATTAAAATTCAGCAAAGTCCAATTTAAACCTCCATTCACAGTCTTAATAATAGTGCTGGGATAACCCACAGCATAACCTGTTTCAGCATTGACAAAGTCACAGCAATTTAAATCACTTGAGGTATTGCTATTAAGAATAATCCAGCTGCTACCGCCATTTGAAGTTTTGAGAATTGTACCACATTTTCCAACAGAATATCCGGTACTGGAATTTATAAATTTGATGCTTTTCAAATCATTTCCCTGTGGAAGTGGGTTCCGCCAATACCATCCCTGTTGTGAAAACAAAATTTGAATCGGCAGGAGTATTAAAACGAGTGAAAAAGAAAACGATATGAACTTTTTTCTTTTCATAGTTCGGTTTTATTATTGTTACGAAATATCTTTTAGAACAAAAGTTTTCTTCTATAGAAATATAATACAATATATATGGATTTAATATCCAATTATTTTTTGGAAATTGCGACTTGCAAAGTGCTATTTAAAAGATTCAATAATAGGAAAACAAAAAAAGCCTCCTGAAAAAATCAGGAGGCCCGCATCTTGTAACTTGAGAAACTCTTAATTGAAGATCACTTCCCGTGGCAGTTTTTGTATTTTTTACCGCTTCCGCAGGGACACGGGTCGTTTCTGCCGATTTTGGGACCGACTTTAACGGGGATTTTCTTGGTATTATCCCCGGGCTGTCCCTGCGATTGCTGGTCCATACTTTCGGCGCTTTCGGGATTGACCTTCAAGCCGGCGCCCTGTGCCGAGGCATGAATTGTCTGCATCTGTTGAACCGGAATTGCTCTGTGCCTCTGCTGTGGTATTTGCTCTTCCCGGGTAGTGAATTTAAACACAAAGTTAATAACATCTTTGCTTATATCTTCGAGCATTCTCATAAACAAATCGAAGCCGTCTTTCTTATACTCAATCAATGGGTCTTTCTGACCATATGCACGGAAGTTTATTCCTTCCTTTAAATCATCCATTTCACGGAGCTGCTCTTTCCACTTATCATCAATAACAGTGAGCATAGCAAATCTTTCCACCTGTGAAATCAGCTCAATCCCGTATTTTTCTTCTTTACGCTTATAGGCTTCTTCTACGTACTTCATGATTTCTTCCACAAGGCCTTTATCACCAAGTGTCTGGAATTGGTCAGGTGTAATTGTCATAGCAACCATGAAAGTTCGCCTGACCTCATCAATCATTCCCTCAATATCTGTTTCTTCATAATACTTAACCACCATTTTCTCAACATAGCTTCTAGCCATGTCAAAAATCTCATCTTTAAGTCTTTCTCCTTCAAGAGCCTGGCGCCGTCTGTCATAAATAACTTCCCTCTGTTGGTTCATTACGTTATCATATTCAAGCAAACGTTTACGTATGCCGAAGTTATTTTCTTCGACCTTTTTCTGAGCACGTTCAACCGAGTTTGTTATCATGGAGTGTTCGATAGCCTCGCCTTCTTTAATACCGAGACGTTCCATAACTCGTGAAATTCTTTCACTTCCGAAAAGCCGCATAAGATCATCTTCGAGTGAAAGGAAAAACTTTGAAGAACCCGGGTCACCCTGTCTGCCTGCACGTCCTCTTAACTGTCTATCGATACGTCTTGCTTCGTGGCGTTCAGTGCCTATTATGTGAAGTCCGCCGTTATTTGCAACACCGGGACCGAGTTTAATATCCGTACCTCTGCCTGCCATGTTGGTTGCAATGGTAACCGCTCCTTTTAAACCTGCATTTTGAATAATCTGTGCTTCACGCTGGTGATGCTTTGCGTTTAATACTTCGTGCGGTACATTCTTACGTTTAAGCATTCTTGAGATTGTTTCGGAAACCTCAACTGATGTAGTACCAACAAGTACCGGTCTTCCGATTTTTCTCATATCTTCAATTTCACCAATAACAGCGTTATATTTCTCGCGCCTGGTTTTATATACAACATCATTAGCATCATTACGTACACATGGCATATTGGTAGGAATTACAACAACGTCCAGCTTATAAATATCAAGAAACTCACCGGCTTCAGTTTCTGCTGTTCCTGTCATACCTGCAAGCTTTTTGTAAAGCCTGAAATAATTTTGAAGTGTTATTGTTGCGAGTGTTTGTGTATCCCGCTCAACATGTGCGCCTTCTTTTGCTTCGATAGCCTGGTGAAGACCTTCGGAGTATCTTCTTCCGGGAAGTACCCTGCCGGTAAATTCGTCAACAATCAATACTTTATTATCCTGAACAACATACTCAACGTCTTTTTCATATAATGAATATGCTCTCAGCAGCTGCTGAACAGTATGAAGCGAATCGCTTCTCGTAGCATAAAGTTCGGCGAGTTCATCTTTTTTCTTTTGCTTTTGGTCTGCCGAAAGAGTTTCGTCATTCTCAATATGTGAAATCTCTGTCCCCACATCCGGGAGCACAAAGAAATCCTTATCTTCGTCAGCTGCAGTAAGGTAATCTCTGCCTTTTTCAGTTAAGTCGATGCTGTGTGCTTTTTCATCAATAGCAAAATACATTTCATCATCAATTTCATGCAGTCTTCTTGCATTATCTCTTAGGTACTCCATTTCGGTTTGCTGCATGAGCGTTTTATTGGAAGGCTCGGAAAACAGCTTCATCAGCTTTTTATTCTTTGGGAAACCTCTGTAAGCTCTCAGCAGGCAAACACCGGCGTAAGCAACTTCATCTTTTGAAGCCTGCTCACCTTTGTTAATAATTGCTTCCGCTTCGCCGACAATTTTTGCAATAAGATTCTTCTGCGCTTCAACTATGCGCCTGACACGCGGGTTCATGTCATTAAACTGGTGCTCGCTGAGCTCAACCGGACCGGAAATAATAAGCGGAGTTCTGGCTTCATCAATCAAAACGGAGTCAACTTCGTCAACTATAGCATAATTATGTCCTCTTTGCACCATATACTGCTTATCTACTACCATATTATCTCTCAGGTAATCAAACCCAAATTCATTATTCGTTCCGTAAGTGATATCGCAGTTATAAGCGGCTCGGCGTTTGTCATTATCCATATCATTAACTATACACCCGATTGTCAAGCCGTGAAATTTGAAGATTTCACCCATCCATTCACTGTCACGCATAGCAAGGTAATCGTTAACAGTAATTAAATGAACACCTTTACCGGTTAAAGCATTAAGATAAACAGGAAGTGTAGCAACAAGTGTTTTACCTTCACCGGTTGCCATTTCAGCAATCTTTCCCTGGTGAAGTACAATACCGCCAATTAGCTGCACATCAAACGGAATCATATCCCATATAACTCTTTGTCCGGCTGCAAGCCATTCCTTACCAACAAGCCTGCGGCAGGTATCTTTTACAACAGCAAATGCCTGCGATAGTATCTCGTTTAATGTATCATCTGTTACATCCTGAAGCTCATTATCAAGCTCTTCAAGTTCTCTGTAAATATCAACTCTTTGCTGATGAGTTTGTTCGTCTTTAAGTTTTCCCTGAAGCTCTACAATTTTATCCTCAAGCTCCTGAGTATTATTCTTTATTAACTCTTTAAATTCCTGTGTTTTCTGTCTTAATTCGTCATCAGTAAGTTTCTGATATTCTTCATAATAAGCGTTTATCTCCTCAACCAATGGAAGAAGGAGTTTTACGTCTTTTTCGTGCTTTGAAGGAAATATTTTTCTAAAAAAATTGAACATTGTGCTCTCTTTCTTGTATATTATCGTCAGATTCAGTAAAAATAATCAAATTAACTGACTGTTACAAAGTATAAAAATTAAGAGACCCGAACAAAAGCTCAAGTCTCTGCATAAGTAACTGTATAAACTAATATTTGGTAAAAAAAGTTCTGCTTATTTCTTCCACTTAATACTGCATCCCATAGAGGGAACCATATCAAAGTCTATTTCTTTGTTTTCCAGTAATCTATCTATTGCCATTCTAAGCTCTTTTTTCGTTACAGAAGTTTCATCTTTCCAGTTATCATCAATCCTCCCCCGGTATTTTAATATTCTGTTTTCATCATATAAATAAATATCCGGTGTGCAAACAGCATCATATTCGCGGGCAATTTCCTGAGTTTCATCGTACAAATACGGAAAGACATACCCCTGTTCTCTGGCGCGTATTGCCATGTTGCCAAATGAATCCTCCGGATAGGTTACCGTATCATTTGGATTTATTCCGATTAATGCAAATGATTTATCCGTATAATCTTTTGCAATTTGATTTATCCTCTGCTGGACTGCTACAACATAAGGACAGTGATTGCACATAAAAATTATACACAGAACTTTTTTTTCTTTGAAGTTCTCGAGCGAATAATTTTTGCCGTCAACAGCTTTAAGATTAAAATCATATGCTTTAGTCCCGATTTTCAGCTCAGTTGGTGATACCGGCATAAAGCCTCCTTATTAAGTTGAAGTTATTTTTCTAAATTGTTTTTCAAATGTCCTGTAATTTTTATAACAAATAGTTTTGATTCCGAATTTCCCCGCTGCAGTACAATTATCATTCAAATCGTCAATAAAAAGAGTTTCATATGGATTTAACTTAAATTTTTTTAAAACGGCTTTATAAATTTTTGAGTCAGGTTTTGCCATTTTGACCTTATATGATAAGATGAATTTATCAATATAATTAACGTAAGCGAATTTCTTTTTAATATAATTAAAATGCAGAGGATTTGTGTTGGATAACAAAAACAATTCGTATTTATGTGACCTTCTGAGTTTTTTTAGAAAGTTTTTCATCTCAGGTATTTCATAAAACATATCTTCGAATAACGCTTTTAACTTTATTTTAGTAATTTTATTTCCGAATGAGTTGTAAGCCATATCCATAAACTCGCGAGTATTAACTCTGCCTTCTTCGAATCTGCTCCTAAGTGACTTCCCGAAAAAATCTGAATATTTTTTTTTACTTATTCCTTCTGCCAAAATTAAACTTCTTGTCTTATCGAAATCAACTCCAACAAGTACATTCCCCAGGTCAAAAATTACATTTTTAATCAAATAATAACCTTTTCTATTTTCAGCATTATCCTTTTCAGAGGAATTCCTCCGCCAAATCCCCCTATGCCTCCGTCTTTGGAAATGATTCTGTGACATGGAATTACAATCGGCAGCGGATTTTTACCGCAGGCAGTACCTACTGCTCTCAGCGCGCCGGGATTTTTAATTCTATTTGAAAGCCAATCATACGAGGCTGTTTTGCCGTATTTTACTTCTGCAATAGCACTCCATACTTTCTTTTGAAATTCTGTGCCGTGCAAATATAATTTCATTTTAAAAGTTTTCCGTTTACCTGAAAAATATTCGTTAATCTGTTTAACTTCTGATTTTAATTTTGCAGGAGAATATTTAATTGCATCGTTAAATCTATCCGATAGTATCCTTTTGAATTTCTTCTCATTGGAGATGAATTCAATGCTGCATATACCATATTCATTTTTTGCAATCATGAACGTTCTGTTTATTTCGGGTATTTCCAGTTTGGAATAATAAATCATTATTGCACCTCGATTGGTTTTAAGCTTAAGCTCTGCCAGTGGTACCATGCAGCAACCGATTGATATGGGTGCCATGATTTCTTTTTAGAAATTTCAGTGACTCTGGTCTCACCAGGGAATTTTTTCAGCTTGTAATTTTTCATAACAGCTTTTTTAAAGCCAAGGTCACCTACAGGGAGTACGTTTAGCCTCCCCAGACAGAATATTAAAAACATATGCGCCGTCCACACTCCAATACCTTTAACCTGAATAAGTTCATTAATAATTTCTTCATCGGGCAGACTTCCCATTTTATGAATTTTTATTGTGCCATCAAGAACTTTTGTACTTAAATCTTTTACATATTTAACTTTTGCGTTCGATAAACCGCAGCTTCTCAGTTTGGTATCTTCCATTGCCGTAATCTGTTCAGGGAGAGGAAATTTTTTCCCGTCATTAAATAACTTTTTAAACCTGTTAAATATGGTTTCTGCAGCCCTCAGAGATAATTGCTGTGAAACTATGGCATCAACAAGTGTTTCAAAATACTTTTTATGGGGTTTTAGCCTGCATGTGCCTACAAGCTTAATGACATTTCGGAGGATTTCATCATTTTTTGAAAGGTGTTTTATACCTTTTTCCAGCTCTGTTTCAAACTGGAATTTGCTAATTTTATTCAAATTTTGATGTTTTTTACCTTTCAAGGCATTCATTTGTTTAATATAATCTTTCATACTGAAATAACATATACTTACAATTATTATATACTAATATACAAAATATACCGAAATAATTAAAGAAACAGTAATTTACCCATCATTCGTACCTAACTAAATATATTATAAATATAGCGAATTTCGTGGTTTATCTAATATCAATAATTTGTAATTTATAGTAACTAAAACTACAATTACTGTAGCTAATATTACTAATCAGAGACCTTATAAGGTATTAAAAGGGAATACCTTTTATAATTAAAGTGATGTTTTATTAATTAATCTTAGAATATGAAAAATAGAATTTCGATATTTACATTTATATTAATTTTAATTTTTGGCGCTCAATCTGAAGCTCAGCAATGGATAAAATATTTTGGCGGAAGCTCAGAAGACAAAGCTTACGCAATTACAGTTGATAAAGACGGATTTATTTACCTTGGAGGGTATACAACAACAACCAATCAAGGCACAAATTTTATGACTGTAAAGGTTAATCCGGAGAACGGTTCTCAGGTTTGGGTCAGATATTATAACGGCCCTGCATCACAAGATGACAAAGTATATGCAATCACGGTTGATAAATTAAATAATGTCTATGTAGCAGGATATTCGACTGGAATTGGTATTGGAACAGATATGGCAGCTGTGAAATACAATTCTTCCGGAAGCCAGCTTACTGTTTACAGTTATAACTCTACAACAAATGGGGATGATGCAGCATTGGGTATTGCCGTTGATGATTCATTGAATGTTTATTTAACTGGCTATGTAACACTAGCAGGTTATGATATGTATATAGTAAGATTTAATTCTGCGGGTATATACCAATGGGGGCAGCCATACGGCGGTTCTGCTAATCAGGATGATAAAGCTTATGCTATAAAAATTGATGACCTTGACCATGTTTATATCGGTGGTTATACAATAAACAACACTACGGGTGCAGATTTTACTTTACTAAAATACAATATACATACAGGCGCAAGGTCTTGGATTGCAAAGTATGATGGCCCTGCTCATTCAGATGACATTGCAGTATGTATGGCACTTTCCGATTCAAATCACATATATCTTTCCGGTTCCAGTAAGAGCGATACATCAGCAAATTCAGAAGATTTCATGACTGTCAGGTTTAATACAGATAACGGTGATACTATGTGGACAAGAAGATATAACGGTTCCGGCGAAGGTTCTGATAAAGCCTACGCAATTACGGTGGATAAGCTCGACAACGTATATATAACCGGTGGTATTAGCGTTCTGGTTGATACAACGTTGTTTCATAATTTTATGACAATAAAATATAACTCCGGCGGTGACTTACAATGGACAGCTCCATTTGATACTAACCTGACAAACTGTACTGCAAAAACATTATGCCTCTCACATGAAGAAGACTTTTTATATGTAGCCGGTTCAGTCAGAAAGGGTGACATTGCCGATTCACAGGATATAGCAACTGTTAAATATGATGCATTGTCAGGCGAAAAACTGCAGGCATCAGTAATAAATGGAGCAGGAAACGGGGAAGATGATGTATACGGTATAAGACTGGATACACTTAATGATGTTTTTCTCGGTGGATTTATGACAAACGTAAATCACAATATCGATATGTTTGCATCAAAATACTACCGGGGAGATTTGATAGAAGTAAGAAGCATTTCGACAATAGTTCCTAAAAATTTCCTTTTATATCAGAATTACCCGAACCCGTTTAATCCTGCAACTACAATTAAATTTGATGTAAAACAATCGGGTGTAGTAAGACTTGTAGTTTATGATATGCTTGGGCGCCAGATTGACGTTCTTGTAAATGAAAATTTTCGTCCGGGGTACTTACGAAGTATCCTTTTCTTCGTCAAAACTCGCATCAGGAGTATATTTTTATGAAATGACATCGGGTGAATATAAAGATATTAGAAAAATGATACTTTTAAAATAAAATGGAACAAACAAATCCGGCGGAAACCGAAATATTTTTTAATAAGCACAATATTTATCAGAAAAATACCATGAAATCAAGCGGTAATACTGCAAAGCTGAATTCAGATTTACCCGCAGTAAAGAAATCAATTGGCAAGAAGTTTCTCATAGAAAATGAGCCAAAAGCAGTCATAATGCTTGACCAGGACGGGACGATAATTCTAATTGAAGGTTCCCGGCTTGAAGATTTCGGACTGGATAAATATGAACTTATAGGTAATTCTGTTCACATTGCCAATGCAGATAAGCCATTAATATTGAAAACAATTAGTAAAGCTGTTTTAAAGAAAGAAAAAGCTTCCAGCTTTGATTTCGATGATTCAACATATCAGGTGACAATAATGCCGATGTGGAAAAACAACAGGGAAATTTCAGGGCAGATTATTATAGTTACCGATATAACTGCCATTGGAGAAAACCTGAAATTAGGAAACAGCAGAGATTCATATTACAGACAATTGTTTGATGACTCAAAAGATGCCATAGCTATACTGGATAAGAATGAAAGAATATTAGACATAAATGAAAGTTTCGAAAAAATGTTCGGCTTTCAGAAATCAGAAATAACAGGAAAAACTATTGATGCACTGATTGTTCCGCCCAGATTGATTGAGGAGACTGCGGATATGGCTCTGATAATCGAACACGGAGAAACTGCCCAATTTGAATCATTCAGAAAAACGAAAACAGGTGATGAAATAGAGTTATTAATTACAGGCTCCAAAATTACTACTCACAGCGGTGAAACCGGTTACTGCAGAGTTTACAGTGATATTTCCGTAAAGAAAAAAGAAGAAGAACGCATGAAGACTTCTCTCTTAGAGAAAGAATTGCTTCTAAAAGAGATTCATCACAGGGTCAAGAACAACCTTCAGATAATTTCTTCTCTTCTTCTTATGCAGGCGCGAAGTTTAAAAGATAAAGAAGCTACCGATATACTGCTTGAATCGCAGAACAGAATTAAATCTATTGCACTTATACATGAAAAGATGTATCAAACTGTGAACCTTTCAAGAGTTGATTTTGACATGTACCTTAAAACACTTATTCCACATTTAACAAAATCATTCAAGATAAATTCCGAAAGAATTGAGATATCGGTAAATGCACAAAATGTATTCCTGAGTTCCGATACAGCGATTCCCTGCGCACTAATTATAAATGAACTTGTGACATATTCGCTCAAATATTCCTTCCCCTTTGATAGGAAAGGTAAAATTGATATTGAACTGAAGTATCATAACAACAATAAGTTAACTTTAAGAGTAAAAGATAACGGAGTGGGGGTTAAACAAAACCCAAGACTCAGCGACAATAAATCAATTGGACTTCAGTTAATAGGAGTTCTCGTTAAACAGCTTGACGGGAAGATGGATATAAGTAATGGTGACGGAACTGAATACAAGATAAATTTCTCAATTGAGTGAAAAAGTAATAATATAATTTCTATTGACGGGCATCAACGAAAAAATAAATATCAGCCAGCCTGAAACAAACATGAACCTTGTTCATAGACCAAGGCTTGATGATATCCTAAATGGCTTTTTGAATAAGAACTTGATTCTGGTTTACGGACCTGCCGGCTACGGCAAAACAACCATTGTTGCCGATTACCTGAATCATAAAAGAATAAAAGCTGCATGGCTGAATTTACCTGAAGAAGTTCACCACATTTATACCTTTTTCAGCTATGCCGTTCATGCTCTTCAAACAATAGATGAAAGTTTCGGGGCAAATACCTTGCAGCTCATTAAATCAAGAAGAGAAAAAGCCCACGCTTCTAAGAACTTTAAAACTACTTCCATAGAACTCGTTTCGACCTTTGTAAATGAATTTAAAAAATCTTTCAATAAAAGAATAATTCTTGTAGTAGACGATTTTCAAAACCTAAACGAGACTCCCTGGATGAAAGCCGTGTTCAACGGTTTAATTAAACAATTCCCCGAAAACCTGCACATGATTATAATTTCCAGGCAGGTACCCGATATTGATTTTATTCCATTGATAAAAAAAGGGAAAATGTCAAGAATAGGTATGGAAGAAATGGTTTTCAATGCTGTGGAAATTAAAAATCTGCTTAAGGATGTTTATAACTTTAACGGAACAAATAAGGGCATTAATCTGCTTGAGAAAAAATTAGGCGGGTGGATAACGGGTATTCATATGATTCTGCAGACCTTTGGTGAACATTACGAAAACTTAGATATAGAGGCCCAAAGGATTCCTGAAAACATTTTTAACTATCTTGCTGAGGAGGTTTACAAAAAGCTTAACCCCGAAAGCCAAAGATTTCTTCTTATTACATCAGCACTTGATGATTTTGATAAGGATATATGCGGTTATGTAAAAGATATACATAACCCTGATTCGGTATTTGATGAACTGGTTAAAAGAAATGTACTTGTACAAAACAAACGGCAGAATACACTGCCGAAACCGGGTAACCATGGAAATTCATATTCTTATCATCAATTCTTCAAAACATTTATGGCCTCAAAGCTGAGAAACCATTTCCCGAAAGAAAAATCATCGGAATATAAAAATATAATACAGAATTATTATTTCAGCAGGGGTGATACGATTTCAGGAATTAACTTTCTGTTCAATACAAGAGATTACTCAAATGCTATTCCTCTTGTATTACAAAATTTTGATAAATTACTGCGTGAGGGCAAATATGAAATCTTATGGAAATGGCTTTCTTATATTGATAAAGAAACAATAACAGGAAATGCCGCCCTGCTCTTCTATTCCGGGCTCCTGAACAAATACTTTGCAGGAGAACTTGACACTGCGCTGGATTATATACAAAAATCAATTGCACTTCTACGAAAAGATAAGAACAGTGATTCCACACTGCTGGTGAGATGTTATATCAACAAAGCAAACCTCTTAATAAGCCTCGGAAGAATTCAAGATGTCATATCTGAAATAACAGATATAATAGGAGAGCAGCCGGAAAATGAACTAAAAGCCATTCTTCAATATTATCTTGCGTTAGCTTATTATCAGAACGGACAATATGAAATATCGGAAAACTTGCTTCGCCAGTCAATGGAATTATCCAGTAAAAATGAACTAACAGAGAATGAAAAAAATATTTTTATTCTGCTTGGCCATATAAATCTAATTAAAGGCGAGTATAAAAAAAGCACCCATTATTATGAAAAAATAGATGTCCTGAGCCCGAATATTCTTGATAAGTTCGAAACATTATGTAACCTTGTTCTTTTGTATTCACAATCAGCAAACTACCGAAAAGCTAAGCAAAACCTTGATAAGCTTGATGAAACAATCGAAAATTTCCCGAGTCCGATATTCAGAATTCCCTATATGCTTGCAAAACAAGCATATTATTACGAAAAAGGAGAATATGAGACCTGCAAGGAAATTCTCGGTGGAATACATGATATTGCATTGTCAATGAACCATATTAATTATCTTTACCTGTCATCGAGGCTGTTATCAGATACATTTTACCAGATGAATGATATTGTAAATTCCCAAAAGTATTTGCTGGAAGCCACAGAGTACCTGAACAAAGGAAATGAACTTGAAATGGTTGAAATTGCTTCTGTAAAAGCACTTTTAGAAAAGAGCAAGATTGATAACACAGAAGAAAAAACTGAGTCTAATATCGAGGCTGTACTGCTGTTTGCCAGAGATTTCTATATATCGCAAAAACTCATATACAGTCAGGTTCAGGTTGATTATCATCTTGCAGATTACTACTACAATATCGGTAGGTCTCGTTATTCCATGAAATATCTAAAAGAATGCCTGAAGATTTCCAGAGAGAAAGAATATATATCGCATTTGTACAGAGGACTTAAGAGTTCCGAAAGCCTATTTAAATTTGCGCTTAGCAATAAAATAGAAGAGGAGTTTATAAACAGGCTTTTCGTAAACTGCCCCAGGGCATATCATTAACAAGTCTGTTTATAAACTCCTCTTTAAAAGGCGTTTACTTAATCAAAGACATTTTTTTCGTCTGAGTAAAATCGCTTGTAATTAATCTGTAGAAATAAACCCCGCTTGCAACACCTGAAGCATCCCATGTAGTCTCATACTCACCTGCCCTTATATTTTCATTTGCCAATACAGCTATCTCCCTACCTGTTATATCAAAAACACTTAACCTTACAAAAGTAGATTTGGGTATATCAAATTTAATAGTTGTTGATGGGTTAAATGGGTTGGGATAGTTCTGCATAAGTCTGAAAGCCGAGGGCACATTTGAAGAAATTGGTGTAACACCGACAGTCTCTGAATACCTTATAGTAAGATAATCCGTACCGAAAGGCGGATTATAAACCGCCGAACCCGTTACAAAAACCATATCGGAATCAAGAATTGCAATTGAACTGGGGTAATCATTGCCACTGGTTCCGCCATTTTCTCTCACATTCCAACTCTCTGCTCCTGTAGATGCATTATATCTTACAGTTAAATAATCTGACCCTGTCCCCTGACCCGGACTTGACCCTGTTACATAAACAAATCCCTGGCTATATGCTATTGAACTTGGATAAGAATTTCCTGAAGGTCCAACATATCTTGAAACCCAGCGCTGAGATAGATTTTCATCATAAGATACTGTCGCATAATTGTATATGTTACCTATTCCTGAACTGAATCCTGTGATATAAATATTATCATTTCCATCCCTCACAATGCCAACGACCAAATTGTTTGAACCGAACTGAAATTGGTAAATACCTGCAGCAACACTGTCACCGGATGAATTATATTTTATTGTAACATATGCATATCTTTGGCCTGTTAAAATACTGTATCCGGTAACATAGAGATTATTCTCAGACGCATCCAATACTAGTCCTACTGCATTATCTTCCAAATCTACGTTTCCATTATACTTCTTTGCCCATTGAACAATTCCAGAACTATTTATTTTCAAAGTCATATAATCCTGTGTTGCTGCAGCTCCACTTGACCTTGACAGACCTGTGACATAAACATTCCCTGAACCGTCTACAGCAACGGAGTGTGCTTCATCAAAAATATTTGAGATGCCGGAAGAATAAATAGAAGGCCATCCCGAAGGAATATTACCTGCGCTATCATATTTAAGTACAATAAATTTCTGGGCACCACCAACATCGGTTCTGCCTGCTGAATATACATTTCCCGAACCGTCTACACAAACAGCTAAACCATAATCTCCGCCGCTGCCCGGTCCGTTATATTTTCTAACCCATATAGAATCCCCTGTCGCAGCATCATATTTAATTGTGACAATGTCTCTGTTTGCCCCTGTAAATGACCACCCGGTAATATAAACAGCTGAGTTATCTGAAGTCATTGCAATTGGTTTGTCATCATTGCCTCCATCAAATCTTTTAACCCAAACGGTATCGCCGTCATTAGGATTGTACCTAATCGTAACAATGTCATGACTTGTAGAAGAAACAGCAGGACCATCCTGTAACAAAAACATTCTGGTTTGAATTGACAGAAACAGCAATTGCTGAATCCATCATGTTTAAAGGAGCATTGTATCTTTTTTCCCAGACCTTATTAGGGGGAAAAGCATATGCTTCAGAAACAAACAAGGCTCCAATAACAATAACTGTCAAATATAATATGAATTCTTTTTTAAACATGAGATTTATATTTTTTGAATAATTCACTAATTAAGTTCAATAAAATTTATCCAACCTGTTAATAAATTTATTCTAATAATGAAACTATTACAATCCCATAAACGCGGTATATTATTTTGTTTCATATACTTACGAATATTATGATTGTTTATTTCCCAATATATTCAACCTTCAATGAGGTTTTGAATCGCTAATAATATATGCTATAATTTATCAATTAACAAACACATACTCTATTCTATAAATAAAAAATCCGGGTTTAAAACCCGGATTTTATCTAAATATTGGTATTTTTAAACAGAGTTTACTTTACAAGAATCATCTTTTTGGTTTCTGTAAATTCACCTGCTTCCAATCTGTAAAAATATATTCCGCTGGAAATACCCTTACCATCAAAATTTATATTGTAATTGCCGGCAGATAATGTCGATTTTACAATCTCGTTAACTTCTTTTCCACCTATATCGAAAACTGACAATTTACATTCGATTCTTTTGGTAAGCTGAATGAAATAACAGTTGACGGGTTAAATGGATTTGGATAATTTTGATTCAGAGCAAATTTGCCGGGAACCTCATTCCCATTTTTAGAAACACCGAGTGGAACAGAATACTTGATAGTAACAAAATCGAAATTCGTTCCAATTCCATAACTGCGTCCGGTTACATAAACATTATGATTAGCGTCGGTTACAACATAACATGAAAAGTCATCGTTATTTGCAGGACCATTATATTTCAAAACCCAATCCTGCAGCCCTCCATTTTTATATTTTATAGTGGTATAATCGTTCATCGTGCTGCCAGTACTCCCCCCCGTTACATATACATTACCCTGGTCATCGAGTGAAATTGACCTTGCAACATCAACTGAATTATTAGAGCTCTTGTATATAGCTACCCATTGCTGAACACCCTGTGAATTGTATTTAACTGTTGCGTAGTTTGAATCATTTAAGGAATATGTGCCTATACTTTTGCCGGTGACATAAACGTTCCCGAATTATCTACAGCCATAGCAGTTGGAAAATCTCCCTGATTTCCAAGACCGTTATAAGTAGTTGTCCATTGGGTTACTCCATCTGTATTAATCTTTTACAGTAAAATAATCATACTTGGAAGCCGATGACCCATTGTCTACAAAACCGGTTGCGTAAACATTTCCTATTGGGTCAACTTTAACAATATTGCAATATCTCCTCCGTTTACATATCCGTTATAGCTTTTTACCCATTGTTCTGTTCCGGTTGAATTATACTTTAATAACTACATAGTCACTCCCTGTAGATGTATTTAATGCAGTTCCGCAAATGAACACATTTCCCTGAGCGTCAACATCAATTGACGATGCCCTGTCAATACTATGGGCTGATCCGTCATATGTTCGAGCCCAAAGCTGGTTTCCGTTATTATCGTATTTAACTACAATCATATCTTCGTCATAAGATCGTTACAACATCAGTTCTCCCGCAAACATAAACATTTCCTGATGCATCAACTTTGATACTGCTAGGCTTCATCTATTCCGTTTGCAGGACCATTATAATAAGCTATCCATTGCACATCGCCGTCTGAGTTGTATTTAATCGTTGTGATATCAGACAAAACTGGAGCCCCTCTATCGCTTCTTCCTGTAACATAAACATTGCTCTGCCCGTCAATTGCAAGTGCTAAGGAATAATCTCCTCCATTTACTTCTCCGTTATATGTTCTGACCCAGGCAGCCGAACCGTCAGCATTGTATTTAACTGTTATATAATCTCTGCTTGTTCCGGTGTTGTAACCGTACCCTGTAACAAAAACATTTCCTTGATTATCAACTGCAAGTCCGGAAGTCATATCTATGCTGTTTGCGGTACCGTTGTAACGCGCATTCCACTCCTCGGCAAGCTGTTGAGAAAAAGTAAGGGATGTTACTGCAAAACTAAGCAGTATTAGTATTGAATATTTCATTTTGACTCCCTCCGTTTTGAAAACGGTTTTATTGATAATTAGACCCTTTAAATTTCTTAATACAAATTTTATACTCTATAATTTTAGTAATATCTGAATGCTGTACATCTTGGCTTTAATTAAATATTAACCTCATTTTCTCTCACTATAATAGCTAACGATATATCTTACAGCTATACCGTTAATTGGGTATATAATTAATTACCTGATATACGGTATAATAATTTAAGCATTTTTTGACGTTTAGAATTAATAAATTTTAGGTTATTTTGCATGAAATTGGTAAATTTCAACATACCACAGATAAAATATGTCTAAAAATTTATTCGTTTTATCATTTTTTGTATTCATTTTGGCATTTCTATCATTCTTCCACCCCTTTACAAATGTTGAAGAAAATACTAATATGAGCGGTGACACTACACTATTCAATAGACTCAGTAAAGTTCAATTGGAAAACGTAAAAAGGAAATTATCTTCACTTACACTAAGAGAAAAAATTGCTCAAATGGTAATATCAAGCTCTCTGGGAGAAAACTATGACGAGAACTCTGCTGAATTTAAGAAATTGAAAAAATTATGTGTTCAATCGAAACTGGGTGGTTTTATCTTTTTTAAAGGAACAGCAGAAGGATATTCTAAACTTTCTAACAAATTACAGAATCTTTCTGAAACACCTTTATTAATATCTTCAGATTTTGAAAGAGGTACCGGTATGAGAGTGACAGACGGAACACTATTCCCGAATAACATGGCTATAGGCGCAACAAATAGCCCTGAGCTTGCCTATAAAATGGGGTTAATAATTGCTGACGAATCAAGGTCAATGGGTATTCAGCAGGACTATGCACCTGTATGTGACGTTAATAATAATCCTGAAAATCCGATTATAAATGTACGGTCATTCGGAGAAGACCCCGAGCTGGTTTCAAGAATGTCTGAAGCAGAAATAAAAGGGCTTCAGGAAGGTAAAGTAATTTCGACGGCAAAACATTTTCCCGGTCACGGTGATACAAAAACCGACTCACATAACGATTTACCTGTTCTAGACTTTTCTCTGGATAAATTGAATAAAATTGAACTGGTCCCGTTTAAAAACGCAATTAGCAAGGGGGTTATGTCCGTTATGATAGCACACATCTCTTTTCCTGAGCTTGAAAGCGGACCTCATGTTCCGTCTTCCCTTTCTACCAGTATTGTGGGAGGCTTACTTAAAAATAAACTCGGATTTAAAGGGCTAATAATCACCGATGCGCTTAACATGAAAGGGATAACCAAATATTTTTCAACTTCTGAAGTAGCCGTAATGTGTGTAAATGCCGGAATTGACTTAATACTTATGCCCATAGATGAAGAGGTTACAATTGATGCCATTGAAAATGCTGTTAATAGTAATGTCATTTCTGAAGATAGAATTGATGAATCGGTCGAAAAAATATTAAAAGCGAAAGAGTGGCTTGGTTTGTTTGATAATAAAAACGTTGATGAATCCAAAGTAAGCAGCATTGTTAATACACCACAATCCAATACGCTTGCACAGCAAATTGCTGACGAATCAATCACTCTGGTAAAAGATGAAAATAATGTACTGCCTTTAAAATCAAAAAACCAGAAAACGCTTGTACTTAATTTGAGTGACGGCACCGATAATATTAACTCATCTTATTTTTCGGAACAAATAAATAATACAATCCCAGACTGTACTGTAAGAGACATTACCACAGAAATTAACAATAATGAAACAACCGATTTAATTTCCGAAGCATCAACATTTGATGTTATAATTGCGGCTGTATATGCAAAAATAAGATATGGAACGGGTAAAATCAGTATACTCTCTTCACAAGCCTCGCTGCTGAGCAACCTGAATCAAATAAATAAGAACCTCATTGTAATATCGCTCGGAAATCCGTATATACTTAAAGAAATTCCCTCTGTAAGTTGTTATATTTGCGCATATGGTGATGCAAATGTTTCAATTTTATCATCTATAAAGGCAATCTTCGGCGATATTAATTTTAAAGGTAAATTGCCGGTATCATTGACTGATAATTATAAATTCGGCTCAGGTATTGTTAAATAAGTTATCGCAAGAGCTTAATTATGTTTGATTTATGCTTTTATTTGTCATATATTTGTAAGTTGTAATCACGAAAAGCCAATAATCCAATTTAAAATAATCTGAAAGGAAAATTTCAATGAGAAAAAATTACAAATTGATAAGCGCTTTGTTTTCTTTCGTTGTTTTGGCAGCGTTCTTGATTTCAGGTTGTGTAAACTATGACCAGAACACAACGCTTAATACTGACGGTTCCGGTTCAATGAAGATTCACTACTGGACAAAGATGAGCAATTTCTCTATGGGTAATACCCTTGGAAAATTCGATTTTGATGAAGCAAAAGCCAAATCAAACTATTCCAGCGCAAATACCGATGTAAAGAGCGTTAAAATGGAAGATAAGCTGGATGACAGTACAAAACATGTTTATGTTGAGCTTACCTTCAAAGATATTAACAAGCTCACAGATGCAAAAGGATTTAGTGAAGTTAAACCGTCATGGAAAGAAGGAAAAGACGGTATGGAACTAAAATACATCCTTCTTAAAGATACTTCAGCTTCAAAAAACATGGGAGCAAGTGATTACACCATAACTTACACATTTGAAATGCCCGGTGAAATCATTTCAACAAATGCTACTAAAAAAGACGGCAAAACGTTGACTTGGGATTACAAAGTATCCGACTTGAGCAAAGATATTGAATTGACTGCTGTTGTAAAAAAAGAAGGCGGAAAGAAATGCGGTATATTCGGTGCTGTAATTGCATTCGGAATTATTGGACTTTCTTATTATACTGGCAGAAACAGAAAAAAAACGGCTAAATAATTTAAATTAAATATATTGATAAAAAACCCTCCAGGTACTGGAGGGTTTTTTATTGCATATTTGTTAAAGAATTAGACTCCGTTCTAATTTGATATGTGAATTAATTCTTCATTGAGACTTTTTTTAATAATAAGTATATTTGAAATCTGATGAAATTTCAACTAAAATATATATTTATAGTTCTTTTAACGGCAAGCTGCTTAACGTATTCACAGCAAAAAAAATATGATTTCTCCCCTGTGGATGAGATTATTGATGATGCTATAAGACAAAGGGATTTCCCGTCAGCTGTTTTGGTTGTAGGTGACTCAAGTAATATTATTTACCAGAATGCATACGGCAGATTAACTTATGAAGATGATGCAAAGCCAACAACTATGAATACAATTTACGATT
This sequence comes from Ignavibacteriota bacterium, assembly GCA_963742955.1. Classification (GTDB taxonomy): domain Bacteria; phylum Bacteroidota; class Ignavibacteria; order Tepidaquicellales; family OLB5; genus CAVUOA01. The sequence goes on from CAVUOA010000009.1 coordinate 743,334, forward strand.
TAGCTTCGGTTACTAAAGTTATTGCTACTACTTCAGCAATAATGAAGCTGTATGAAGAAGGAAAAGTAGATTTAGATGCTCCTGTAGCTCAGTATATTCCTCAGTTTGCTGTTAATGATAAAGGGGATATTACGGTTAGGAATCTCCTTCTGCATAACTCAGGACTGACAGCATGGACACCATTTTACCAACTATACACTACTGCTGATGAAGTTAGAAATGCAATCTATACTTGTACTAAAGAATACCCTACAGGAACAAAAACCATTTACAGCGATTACAATGCAGTTCTTCTTGGAGATATTGTTCAAAAAGTTTCTAATATCCGGCTTGACAAATACTGCAAGGAATTCATATTCCTTCCTTTGGGCATGACTGATACCGACTACCTGCTTCCGATTTCGCTCAATTACCGAATTGCCCCGACTGAATATGATACGTACTGGCGCAACGAATTATTAATAGGATATGTACATGACGAAACAGCTGCAATGCTTGAAGGCGTATCCGGCAATGCCGGGCTTTTTTCTACCGGTCCTGACTTATATAAATTTATGAAGATGATGCTAAAACACGGCAGGTATATAGATGAAAGAAAAGTACCGGCTATGAACAAAGAAGACCAGTTATTTAAACCTGAAACAGTTGATTTGTTCACAGAAAAAGCAGTCGGATTGGGTTATGTTAATACAAGAGCATTAGGCTGGGATACTAAACCCGAGGCAACAAAATATCCTCCGCAATGCGGCTATAAATTTTCTGAAAACTGCTTCGGGCATACCGGATATACAGGGACTTCGGTTTGGTGCGATAAAGATAAAAATCTTATAATAATTCTTCTAACAAACAGAGTTTATCCTAAACGCGGAAATGAAGAAATAAGAAATGTCAGGCCAAAAGTTCATGACGAAGTCTGTAAGATTCTTGGGTATTAGAATTACAATTTGACATTGAGTACACATTTGAATTTTGGAATATTGATATAATTATTTGACCTATATATAAAAACTAAATATAAAACCATAATGAAACCCTTTAAGAACGAACCATTAACAGATTTTACTAAAAGTAAAAATAAAAAAGACTTTCAAAGTGCGTTAAAGAAAGTCGAATCACAATTCGGAAAAGAATATGATATAATTATTAACGGTGAAAGATTCAAAACCGAAGATAAACTAAAATCGATTAACCCATCGAACTTTACAGATGTTGTTGGCGTATTCCAGAAAGCAACTCCCGAAATGGCAAATAATGCCGTTCATGCTGCATTTGAAAAATTTGAGTCATGGAAAAAAGTCCCGGCAGAAAAAAGAGTTAAATTTCTTTTCAAAGCCGCTGAAATTATGAGGAAAAGGAAGCATGAATTTTCCGCATGGATGGTATTTGAAGAAGGTAAAAACTGGGCGGAGGCCGATGGAGACGTAGCAGAAGCCATTGATTTCATGGAATTTTACGGCAGGGAAATGCTAAGATATGCAAACGGACAAAAGCTGGTTAAAATAAAAGGTGAAGATAATGTTCAGGAATATATTCCTCTTGGAGTTGGGGTTGTAATTCCCCCGTGGAATTTCCCGCTTGCAATCCTGGTTGGAATGACAACTGCAGCAATTGTAACAGGAAACACGGTTGTCCTCAAACCATCAAGCGACTCCCCTGCTGTAGCGGCTCAATTTGTGGCGTTAATGGAAGAAATCGGACTGCCGGCAGGTGTACTGAATTTTGTTACAGGTTCCGGCGGCACTATCGGTGATATACTTGTCCAGCACCCGCTTACAAGATTTATTTCATTCACCGGTTCAAAGGAAGTCGGATTAAGAATAAATGAACTGGCTGCAAAACGCTCGGCCGGACAGAAATGGATTAAAAGAGTAGTTGCGGAAATGGGCGGAAAAGATTCTATAGTTGTTGATGATGAACTTCATTCACTTGATGATGCAGTTAACGGAGTTTTTGCTTCAGCATTTGGATTCCAGGGGCAAAAATGTTCAGCCTGCTCCAGAGCAATAGTTGTCGAAAAGGTTTACGATAAGTTCCTTGAAAAGCTTGTCGAGAAAACTAAAAAAGTTACTGTAGGTCCTACCAAAGAAAATCATTTCATGGGTCCTGTTATTAATGAAAAAGCACAGAACACAATTCTGAAATATATTAAAACAGGAGTGGCCGAAGGCGGCAGGCTTGTTTTCGGAGGGCAGAAAGGCGATGATGGGTATTTCATTGAACCTACAATTATTGCCGATGTTAAACCAATGGCAACCATATCGCAGGAAGAAATATTCGGTCCCGTTCTTGCTGTAATCAAAGCAAAGAACTTTGAAGAAGCTATGAAAATTGCTAACAATACCGAGTATGGATTAACCGGAGCAATTTATTCAAAGAACAAGAAAAAGCTTAAACAGGGTGCAAAAGAATTCTTTGTCGGTAACCTCTACCTGAACAGAAAATGCACCGGCGCACTCGTTGGAGTACACCCGTTTGGTGGATTTAACATGAGCGGTACTTGCTCGAAAGCCGGGGGATTTGAATACCTGCTGCTTTTCATGCAGACGAAAGTAACAAGCGAAAAGATATAATTTACATTTTAATATAATCCGGGTACATGATATTTATTAACCATGTACCTGATAAATTATAAGCCTTTGAAGACATACGATGTAATAATTGCAGGAGCAGGGATTGTCGGTTTAGCAGCCGCATTAAAATTGCTTGAGAAAAACAGCTCTTTGAAACTGCTAATACTGGAAAAAGAAAACGGTGTTTCAAAACATCAATCGGGACATAACAGCGGCGTAATACATTCGGGTATTTATTATAAACCCGGCAGCCTTAAGGCTCTGAACTGCAGAAAAGGCTATCAAATGCTAATTGAGTTCTGCAAAAAAGAAAATATCCCATTTGATATCTGCGGGAAAATAATAGTTGCAGCTTCCGATAGCGAGCTGCAATATTTAGATAACCTTTACGAAAGAGGAATAGCTAACGGATTAACAGATATTAGAAAAATTTCACGTGAAGAGCTAAAAGAATTCGAACCGCACGCATATGGCATTAAGGCAATCCATGTTCCATACACAGGAATTATTGATTATAAAGTCGTATGTGCAAAATATGCAGAGCTAATACAAAAATACGGAGGTGAAATTTCCTTTGGCGAAAAAGTTTCAGGTGTCAGGGCTTCCGGCGGTAATATGGAAATTGCCACAGAGAACAGTTCTTTTCAATCGAAAACGTTTGTCAACTGCTGCGGATTACAGTCAGATGAAGTAGCAAAACGAAGTTCGGGATACAGTCAGATTAGGATTGTTCCATTTAGGGGAGAATATTACAAGATAAAGAAGGAAAAACATTATCTTGTAAAATCGCTTATATATCCTGTGCCGAATCCTGATTTCCCATTTCTCGGCGTGCACTTTACCAGGATGATTGAAGGTGGTGTTGAAGCCGGTCCCAATGCAGTTCTTTCGTTCAAAAAGGAGGGCTACAATAAAACCAGCTTTAGCTTAAAGGATACGTATAAAACTTTCGCATGGAGAGGTTTTCAGAAAGTAATGTTGAAATATTATAAAATAGGGTTAGGTGAGTTCTACCGCTCATACAGAAAGAAAGCATTTGTAAAAGCTTTGCAGAAGCTTCTGCCCGAAATTCAGGAAGGTGATTTAGAAAAAGGCGGGGCTGGCGTCAGAGCACAGGCTGTCGGCAGAGACGGGAGGCTTATAGACGATTTCATAATAGACGTTAAGGGGAAAATTATTAATGTGCTAAACGCACCTTCCCCTGCCGCAACATCATCGCTTTCAATAGGCGAAACTATTGCAGATGAAATTATAAAAAATATATAATATTATTAATGAACAGGCTGAAAATATTAATTGCATTTTTGATTTTGGTATCTGTTTTAAGCTGCAGTAAAATAAACAGGACTATTGAAGAGAAAGTCCTTGAACAGCAGAAAGAAACTATTCATAAAATAGATTCGGTCATGCAGAAAACTTACAGCGATTCACTTACTAAAGATCTTGACCGTCAGCTTAAGACGCTTGATTCCTTAAAAAACAGCTCGGATTCCTCAATGAAGAAACTTGAAAAAAGTATGGAAAAATTAAACAAACCTGAGCAAAAGAAAAACAGGAAATAACCTTATATGCAAAAGAAATCTGGTTTAACTGTATTATAAAATTAAACATAATATAACATGAAAACAAAAATAAAATTCTTTTTAATACTGATTTTGATTGCAGGTTTAGCAGGCTGCGGCAAGAAATCAGACAATAAAGTTGAAGAGAAAGTAAGCGAACAGACTCAGAAACAAACCGAAGAAGTTAACAAACAGACGCAGAAAGAAGATTCAATTAAATCTGCGGCAGATAAGGAAGCAAAAGTAAAAGAAGCGCTGGAAGAAGAAAATATTGTGAATGATACCGCCGGTCAATGGGCAACTGATGCAGAAGCCAGTACAACCTACGCCTCGGACAAATCCGATAAAAATGCAGGCTGGTCACCATATAAAATGACGGGTAAGCCAGACGTTGATAATTACGGAGATAACGGCAACGCATGGGCTCCCCAGGAAGCAGACCACGGTGTTGAATGGGTTAAGCTGACCTTTGCTAAAGAAGTAAATGCAACTGCAGTAAAAGTCAGGCAGTCAATCGGTCCCGGTGCTATAATTAAAGTTGATTTGATAGACAATAAAGGCAAAAGCCACACCGTTTGGGAAGGCGTAGATAAAACTCAATACGAGCCTGACAAAATTAAATATTTTGTTGCAACCTTCGATAAAACACCTTACAAAACCAAAACAGTTAAGATTACATTAGCAACAAATTCTGTTCCCGGTTGGAACGAAATAGATGCTGTCCAGTTAATCGGGGAATAAATTTTTATAATATTATAAAGTTAAAATGAAAATACACGAATATCAGGCAAAAGAAATATTAAAAAAGTACGGCGTGCCGATTCAGGACGGTATTGCTATTAAATCACTTGATCTGCTAGATAATGCGATTGCAACACTTCAGGCAAGGGGAATTAACCAGTTTGTAGTGAAATCACAAATACATGCAGGCGGAAGAGGCAAAGGAAAAATTTATAACCCCGCCAACAGGGACGAGCTAATCTTAGAAGGCGGAGTGAAGTTCTCCCCCACTGTTGACCACGTGAAAATCTACGCTCAGAAAATGCTGGGCAACCTGCTGGTAACTCACCAAACAGGACCGGAGGGAAAAATAGTCCAAACATTATTCATAACCGAAGGACTTGATTATGCCAAAGAGCTTTATCTTGGAATTCTTCTTGATAGAGCAGTCGGCAGGAATGTTATTATGGCTTCTACTGAAGGCGGAGTTGAAATCGAAAAAGTTGCCGCGGAAACTCCCGAGAAAATTATCAAAGAATGGATTGACCCCACGGTTGGTTTCCAGACTTTTCAGGCCAGAAGGCTTGCATTCGCGCTGGGACTTGAAGGTGACGTGTTCAAAAACTTTGTCTCGTTCATAAAGCTGCTATACAGAGCTTATGAAGAAACAGATGCTTCGCTCGTTGAAATCAATCCGCTGGTTATTACAAACGATAACCGGGTAGTTGCGCTCGATGCAAAATTCAATCTTGATGATAATGCAATTTACAGGCATAAAGATTATCCCGCTTTACGTGACCTGAATGAAGAAGACCCGCTCGAAGTTGAAGCATCAAAAAACAGCCTTAACTATATCAAGCTTGATGGAAATGTAGGCTGCATGGTTAACGGCGCAGGACTTGCAATGGCTACAATGGATATAATCAAGCTTGCAGGCGGCGAACCGGCTAACTTCCTCGATGTCGGCGGCGGAGCCTCTGCTGAAACTGTTGAACAGGGGTTCAGAATTATTCTTTCGGATAAAAATGTTAAGGCATTGCTAGTAAATATATTCGGAGGTATAGTTAGATGTGACAGGGTTGCAGGAGGGATTATTGAAGCCGCAAAAAACATCAATATTAATGTGCCGGTTGTTGTAAGGCTTGAAGGTACAAATGCCGTAGAAGCACAAAGGATGCTTGATGAATCGGGCTTGAATTTTGTTACAGCCAAAGGATTCAGAGAGGCAGCCGAAAAAGTAACCCAAATATTGGCTAATTAATCTATAAAATGCCATCTCCTTTATAAGAGATGGCATTTTTGTATAAGAACAGGTGAAACTCCAAATACATTGTAAAAAAACATAATTTATCGCAAGTTATGGATTATAAGGGAATTGCAGAAAATAATCCGGAATATTTAGATATAAAAATAATAATAAGATGTCACAGAAAAAATTTGTAGTTGCTAACTGGAAAATGAATAAGGGACTTGTTGAGTCACAAAAATTTATTGAAGAACTGAAGGATTATTTAGATAAAAATAAAAATATCAATTGTGATATAGTTATATGTCCCCCGTTTACTTCGCTGGATATTGTCTATAAAGCCACAAAAGGAACCGATATTAAGTTAGGCGCACAAAACGTTTACTACGAAACCGGCGGTGCCTACACCGGAGAAATTTCATGCCTCATGCTAAAATCATGCGGCTGCAAGTATGTTATCGTTGGACACTCCGAAAGAAGGCAGTATTTTGATGAAACTAATGAAATAGTAAACAAAAAATTGTTAAGAGCTCTTGACGAAGGATTAAAACCGATACTCTGCGTTGGTGAAACATTAGCAGAACATCAGGACCACCTAACCGAATCAATTATAGAAGAACAGCTTAAAATCTGCCTCAGCCATGTGAATAAGGAACAGTTAAACAAAGTTATTATTGCATACGAACCTGTATGGGCAATCGGAACAGGAAAAAATGCAACATCACACCAGGCTGAGTCTGTTCATAACTTCATAAGAAAAAGGATAAAGAAAATGTTCGATGATGAAAGCTCCGAGCATATTAAAATACTTTACGGCGGGAGTGTAACTCCCGATAATGCAAAAGAGCTTTTTGCCCCGGCAACCATAAACGGAGGGCTCGTCGGCGGCGCTTCGCTGGACGAGAAAAAATTCATCAGCATTATTAATGCTGCGGGCTAGAGTCTTGTAAAACTAACTTATATTAATCAAAAATGAACGAAGTACTTATTATTTCGGGAGCCAGAACTCCTGTAGGCTCCTTTAACGGAGCATTATCATCTTTCACATCCCCTCAGCTCGGCTCGATTGCCCTCAAAGAGGCTGTAAAAAGAGCTAACGTTAAACCCGGAGATTTAAGCGAAGTTATCATGGGCTGTGTCCTCCAGGGAGGATTGGGACAGGCTCCTGCACGCCAGGCATCTATTGGCGCAGGAATACCGGAATCTGTTCCCTGTATGACAATTAATAAAGTGTGCGGCTCCGGATTAAAATCAGTTATGCTTGGCACACAAGCTATAATGACAGGGGACTCCGACATAGTTGCAGCAGGCGGTATGGAATCAATGACCAATGCCCCTTACTATCTCGATAAAGCCAGAAACGGCTACAGGATGGGTAACGGGAAAATTATTGACGGAATGATTCATGATGGATTTTGGGACCCCTACAGCAATATCCATATGGGTAATATCGGTGAAATCTGCGCCCGTGAATTAAAAATTACCCGCGAGCAGCAGGACCAATTCGCAAAAGAATCATACGAAAAAGCTTTGGATGCAATTAAAAACGGATACCTTAAAGACCAGATAGTACCCATTGAAATAAAAGACAGAAAAGGAAATGTCACAACAATCGAAGAAGATGAAGAACCTAAGAAATTAAATATTGAAAAAGGATTGAAACTAAAACCTGCTTTTGATAAAGAAGGAACAATTACTGCCTTCAATGCCTCAAAAATAAATGACGGCGCTGCAGCAGTTGTAATTGCTTCAAAAGCTAAAGCTGATGAATTAGGATTAAAACCAATGGCTAAAGTAGTTGCACAGGCGGTTTTTTCTCAGAAACCGGAATGGTTCACTACCGCACCCGCTTATGCAATTGATATTATATGCAGGAAAGCCGGAATACCCAAAGAGAAAATTGACTTGTTTGAGGTCAACGAAGCCTTTGCAGTAGTAAGCTGTGCGGTAAACCAGATTGCAGGTCTCGATAATTCCAAAGTAAACGTTACAGGCGGAGCAATTGCCTTCGGTCATCCAATCGGAATGTCAGGTACAAGACTTCTAGTGAACATGATGTATAATCTTCAAAGATTAAATAAAAAATACGGGCTTGTAACACTTTGCATCGGAGGCGGTGAAGCAGCAGCAGTGATTATTGAGAGAATTTAATAATTAAGAATTTAAAACAAATCAGGATAGAAAAATAAATGCCAATAAAAAAAATATCTGTAATCGGTTCCGGCACAATGGGAAACGGAATCGCACATGTATTTGCCCTTCATGGGTATAAAGTCTTCCTTATAGAGGTTAAAGACGAGTTCCTTCAAAAAGGGCTTAACACTATAAAAGCTAATCTGGAAAGACAGCTTAAAAAAGAAGCCATTACAAAAGAACAATTGGATAGTGCAATGGGCAATGTAGTTGGTTCACTCAGTTTAGAAGACGCTAAAGACTCGGATTTGGTTATTGAAGCTGCAACAGAAAATTATGAAATCAAGAAAAAGATATTTGTTGAGCTTGATAAGAACTGCAAGCCCGATGCGATACTGGCTTCAAATACTTCGTCAATTTCAATTACTGAAATTGCTGCAAACACTAAACGCGCAGATAAAGTCATTGGCATGCATTTTATGAACCCTGTTCCTGTAATGAAGCTAATTGAAGTTATAAGAGGGCTTGCAACAAGCAATGAGACTTATAACGCAATTAAAGACCTCTCAGAAATGATTGAGAAGGTACCTGTTGAAGTTCAGGATTACCCCGGCTTTATTGCTAACAGAATACTGCTACCCATGCTTAACGAAGCTATGTACTGTGTTATGGAGGGTGTTGCCTCGGTTGAAGCAATTGATACAGTGATGAAGCTCGGTATGAATCATCCTATGGGTCCGTTAACACTCGCCGATTTTATAGGACTTGATGTGTGCCTTTCAATAATGGAAGTGCTGCATAACGGGCTTGGTGATACTAAATACAGACCCTGTCCCCTGCTCAAAAAAATGGTTGCAGCAGGTTACCTCGGAAGAAAGACCGGGAAAGGATTTTATGACTACAGCAAATGATTTTCCCGTCATTGCGGGCGGAAGCGAAGCAAACTTTGTCATGCTGAACTTGTTTCAGCATCTAAAAAGACCCTGAAACAGGTTCAGGGTGACAATATTCATTTGAACAAAACATAAAATATCATAATTTAGACAATTATTTAATTTAAACATTAAGCTTATAATGGATTTCAATTTCACAGAAGAACAAATAGCAATAAGAGATACAGCAAGAGATTTCGCACAGAATGAAATTGCTCCTTCAGCAGTAGAACGCGATATAAAAGCGGAATTCCCGTACGAAATAATTAAAAAACTCGGTGAATTCGGGTTTATGGGAATGATGGTCTCCCCCGATTGGGGCGGTGCCGGTTTTGATACCATAAGCTACGTTATGGCAATGGAGGAAATATCCAAAGTGGATGCCTCTGTTGGAGTTATCATGTCAGTTAATAACTCACTTGTCTGTTTCGGCATAGAAAAATGGGGTACCGATGAACAAAAAGAGCAATTTCTAAGACCGCTTGCTTCGGGACAAAAGCTCGGCTGCTTCTGCCTATCGGAACCCGAAGCCGGAAGCGATGCAACACACCAAAAAACCGAGGCTGTAAAAGACGGTGACTATTATATCCTGAACGGTATCAAGAACTGGATAACTAACGGAACAACCGCTGACGTTTATTTCCTTCAGGCGCAAACTGACCATTCAAAAGGATACAAAGGCATTTCGACATTTCTTATTGAGAAAGGTACTCCGGGAATAGAACTTGGTGTAAAAGAAGATAAGCTGGGTATAAGAAGCTCAGATACATGTTCTGTAGGATTGAATAATGTAAGAGTTCATAAGAGCCAGCTGCTAGGTGAAGAAGGACTGGGATTTAAAATTGCAATGGAAACCCTTAACGGCGGCAGAATAGGTATAGCATCACAGGCATTAGGAATTGCACAGGCATCGCTTGAAGCAGCCGTGAGGTATTCAAAGCAGAGGAAAGCTTTTGATGCACCGATTTCAAAACTGCAGGTAATACAGTTTAAGCTGTCAGATATGGCAACAAATGTAGATGCTGCCAGACAATTAACCTACCTTGCAGCCTGGAAAAAAGACCAGAAGCTTCCTTACCACCGTGAAGCTGCTATGGCAAAACTTTACGCCAGCAGAGCAGCAGTACAAAACGCACTGGAGTCTATACAGGTACACGGCGGCTACGGCTATGTGCGCGAGTATTTGGTTGAACGTTATTTAAGAGATGCAAAGATTACCGAGATTTATGAAGGGACTTCCGAAATTCAGAAGGTAGTTATTTCAAGAGATATACTAAAAGATTAAAAAGATAGTCATCCTTTTACTCTGGTCATAAGATGACTTTAATAAACTCATATATAAATAAAAATCGTGCCAAGTTAATTCTCAGCACGATTTTTTTATTCATTTTCCCGCCTTCGCGGAATAACAAAGCTTTTATAAGCTAAAGTAAAACCTCAATGATAAATCAACGCTGTTGAAATTGGGAGCATATCTTGTTACAAACGGGTCATTAGCCTGTTTTAACGGAACAAAATTATACCGCAATTCACCTCCGAAACCAAATGCTCCGCCTGTCCCGGTGAACCCTGCCGATATTCTGAATAACGGCGCCCACTGGCTTGTCGATTCGGTTCTGAAATAGTCATAAATTAATATCCCACCCGGGTCATTATTATAGATATTATCATATTCCTCACGAATCCAGACAGCACCTGCTCCTCCTCCAACAAAAAATAATCTCCCAAAAGTTTTTAATTTGTAGAGAGGAAAGAACCTCACATTAACCGCCATTGGAAAAGCCAGCATACTTAATGATGTAGGATGAACATATTTATACCCGTTTATTGGTTCTTTTAATTCAATTGTAACATTCCTGTTATTCCTTGTAAATAAAATCGAGGGCTCAAATTCAATGGTTACCGCTTTAGCAACGGCTAAACCGTAGAACAGGTTTATCTCGCTTAAAAAATCACCGCTGGAAAAATTCAGCACGGGGTAAGCTTTATTCATTTCACTGGCGGTGAAAATGATAAACGAGTAACCCGCCCCGAAATATGAAGTAACAGTCTTTCTGTTTTTCAATTGTAAAGCCTTATCAAATAATTTATACCGATCTGATTTTACATTTACGGTTGAAACACTGTTCAAACGGCTGCCCTGCTCATTTAATTTTAATTGCGGAAGTACCTGTGCGTATATTCCCGAAGCAATAAATACAACCAATACAGCAGTCACAATTTTATTCATGAAGTTTACTCCTTTTAAAGTGCAATATAATATATAGTTTTATAAAATATATCTGCTTAAATCTCTGTTCTTGACGATATCTTTTAATTTATCGTTAACCATTTGTTCAGTCACGGTAATTTTCTTTACCTTTATTTTGTCGGGTGCATCAAATAAGACTTCTTCAAGCAATGTAGTAAGAATAGTATGAAGCCTTCTTGCTCCGATATTTTCAACCTGTTCGTTAACTTCAGCGGCAATTTTTGCTATTTCGCGGATTCCTCCTTCGTCAAATTCGAGTTTTATCCCCTCTGATTCTATCAACGCCGTATATTGCTTTATAAGAGCATTTTCGGGCTGGGTTAATATTTTTACGAAATCATCTTCGGTCAGACTGTTCAGTTCAACTCTAATGGGGAATCTCCCCTGGAGCTCCGGGATTAAATCGCTGGGTTTCGACTGATGGAATGCGCCGGAAGCAATAAACAATATATGTTCAGTCTTAACCATTCCGTACTTTGTAGTAACATTTGAGCCTTCAACAATCGGAAGTAAGTCCCTCTGCACACCTTCCCGCGAAACATCCGGTCCCTGTGATTTTGAATCGCCTCCGGCAATCTTATCTATTTCATCAAGGAAAACTATTCCGTATTCCTGTACCCTGTTAATAGCATCTTTAACTACTGCATCCATATCAATCAGTTTATTAGCTTCCTCCAGTGTTAAAGCAACTTTAGCTTCTGCTACAGTCATTTTCCTTTTTTTAACTTTCTTCGGCATCATGTTACCGAATAAGTCCTGCAGGTTAACTCCCATATCCTCCAAACCGATTGGACCCAGCACCTGCATAACAGGAAAACCATCTGATGACACATCAACTTCTATTACACGCTCATCAAGCTCGCCAGAGGTAAGCATTTCACGGAATCTTTCCCGGGTTCTGAAGTTATTTTCTTTTTCTTTTTCATATTCAGCCTGAGCCGAAAATCCAACCTGCGCCTGTGCTGCTTCATCAGTTCCTTTTCTCTTAACAGCAGGAACAAGTATATCAAGTATTCTCTCTTCAGCAAGGAACTCTGCCTTCTTCTGCACCTCAGCATTCTTTTCGGATTTAACAACGGTAACGCCAAGGTCAGTCAGCTCGCGTATCATAGATTCCACATCACGCCCCACATAACCCACTTCGGTAAATTTCGATGCCTCAACTTTTATAAAAGGAGCGTTCGAAAGCCTTGCAAGACGCCTTGCAATTTCCGTCTTACCTACCCCGGTGGGTCCAATCAGAATTATGTTGTTAGGCATAATCTCTTCTTTGATATCACCTTTTACGTTTTTTCGTCTCCATCGGTTGCGAAGCGCAATTGCAACGGATTTTTTGGCATTATCCTGACCGATTATAAATTTATCAAGTTCATTTACAATTTGCGATGGTGTTAGTTCTTTTATTTCGCGTGTTACGTCTTTAGGCTGTTTTACTTTCTTTACAACAGACTTTTTTGGTTTCTCCTGCGGCATATCACCATTCGTTTCGCTATCAATAATTTCATCTTTCATTAAAATTTATAACTCCTCTATTGTTATATGGTTATTGGTATAAATACAGATATCGGCGGCTACGTTCAATGCTTCTTTAACAATATCAGCTGCCGAAAGGTTCGAATATTTAACAAGCATACGTGCCGCGGCTGTAGCATAACTTCCGCCGGAACCGATTGCAACTATTCCGTCATCAGGCTCAATTACATCACCGTTACCTGAAATTATGAAGGCATTTTTATCATCCATAACAGCAAGCAATGCTTCAAGCCGTCTTAAATACCTGTCAGTACGCCAGTCTTTTGCTAGTTCCACAGCTGCGCGGGGCAAATTGCCTTTATATTGCTCAAGCTTTGCTTCGAATTTCTCAAACAATGTTAACGCATCTGCAGTTGAGCCTGCAAAACCTGCCAGAATTTTATTATTATATATTTTACGGACTTTCTTAGTGTTATGTTTCAAAACTGTGTTAGAAACAGTTACCTGTCCGTCACTTCCCATTGCGGCTTTGCCGTCTTTTATTAAGCCGATTACAGTTGTATTTAATATTTTTGTTTTCATTTTACAATAATTAATTAAAGCATAATTTTTCTTCTCAGTGTTGCTTTCGGAATCTTCATAGCTTCACGGTATTTTGCAACCGTTCTTCTTGCTATAGGGAATCCGGAATCGTTCATCGTTTGTGTAATCTTATCATCACTCAATGGTCTAGCCTTGTCTTCATTATCAATTAAATCCTTGATTTTTTCTTTCACAATCTTGCTCGAAACATCTTCCCCGCTATCCATCTGTATAGGGTTGCTGAAAAAGTATTTAAGCTCAAACACGCCAAAATCGGTTTGGACATATTTATTTCTAACAGTTCTGCTGACTGTGGAAATATCCATATTGATATCCGATGCGATATCTTTTTCATACATGGGTTTCAGATTCTCACCGTTTGAGAAGAAAAATTCTTTTTGCCTGTAAACAATTGCATTCATGACTTTAAGCATTGTCTCGCGCCTTGATGCAATTGAATTAAGAAACCATTTCGCTGAATCCAGCCTGTTTTTTAAAAACTCTTTTGTCTGCTTCTGTGTATTTTTCGATTTGAGCATTTCAATATACCTGCGGCTGATTCTGATAGCAGGGAAATTATCGTTAGTCAGTTCAACCAAAAGCTCATTACCTGCTTTTGTAATAATAAAATCAGGGTAAATATATTCTCTCTCAGGAACATCTTCTATATCGCCGGGAATAGGATTGAGCTTATGAATAATCATAAACAGTTCGTTGATTTTTTCCATCGGTACTTTTAAAAGCCGTGAGAGCTTTTCAAAATGACGGGATTTAAATTCATCGAAATATTCATTGACCATCTTAAGGGCTAATTCCTTCGTTTCAGGAACAATTTGCAGCTCTTCAATTTGTACAGAAAGACATTCCTGTAGATTTCTTGAACCTATTCCTATTGGGTCAAACTTCTGAATAATCTTCAAAACATTTTCAACGTCCTCAATTGTTATATCAAGAGAATACTGCTTTTTAATATCCTCACGTATATCTTCTAAAGAATCTTTTAAGTACCCGTCATCACCAAGGCTGCCTAAAATTTCTTCTCCAATGATGACATATTTCTCTTCCAAACCCGACCTGTAAAGCTGGTCAAGAGGTGTTTCTCTCGGCTTGTATGCTTTATTCAGCAGATAATCGGTTCTGCTTTCGGAATTTATATCTTTAGAATGCGCTATTTCATCAGGCGACTTGTATCCTTCACCATCATAATCAGAGTAATCATACCATTCTTCAAGGTCATAGGTATCTTCTTTCTCATCATCAATTTTGGCTTCTTCATCAGCTGCTTCGTTATCATCAATTTCACTTTGTTCTAACTCGGTTGCGTCTTCCAGCAAGGGATTTGCTTCAAGCTGGAGTTTGATTTCCTGTTCTAATGCCAAAGTGGGTACGGCAAGCATTAGCTGCGCCTGTATAAGCTGAGGCGATAGCTTCTGCTGCATCCCAAGTATTTGAACATTCTTAAGCATTCTTCAGAAAAATCTTTTTTTAGTTTATGAAATAGTAAACATTTTTCCCGGCAGCTGTCTTACAATTCCCTTGAATTCAAGGTTTAGCAGACAAACCAGGCAATCAGAAATATTTAATTCTGTCGATTCTGATATTGTATCAATATGTACCGATTCTTTGTTAGAATATAATAACTCATAAATCAGCTTTTCATTTCCTTTCAAATCAGTCAGTTTTTTTCTGACCTGCAATCTGCCTTCCGGCTCATCGAAAGGAAGCAAGCCCAGCTTGGTTCTCACTTCCTCCAATATATCATTAACATTCTCTACAAGCTTTGCCTGCCCGTTTTTAATTAAATCATTCGTCCCTTTGCTGTACTTTGAATTTACATCACCGGGCACAGCATATACTTCTCTTCCCTGGTCTAATGCGCATCTTGCTGTAATTAAGGCTCCCCCTTCTTTACCGCTTTCTATTACCACAACTCCCAATGACAAGCCGCTTATAATCCTGTTTCTTCTGGGAAAATTCATGCTGTCAGGTTTAGCAGATATTTCAAATTCGGAAAATATTATTCCATTTTCAACAATGCTGTCATAAAGTTTCTTATTTTCAGGAGGATAAACCACATCAACACCGCATCCGAACACCGCTGCTGTTTTACCTTCTGCATTTTTATTTGAGAGAACAGACTTATGCGCCGCAGTATCAATTCCTCTTGCAAAACCGCTCACTACTGTTATACCTATTGACGAAAGTTCGTTGGAAAAATATTCGCAAATTTTCCTGCCGTAATCCGTTGGCGTTCTTGTCCCTACGATTCCAATGCAATTATCCAGTCCGTCTTTCAAAATTTTTCCGGCATTGGCGCCTTTGAAATATAAGACGACCGGAGGGTCATAAATCTTTTTTAAGAGCTGGGGATAATCTTTATCAATATAAGAAACAGCTCCTATACCCAGCTTGTCCATTTTTAACTCAAGCTTTTCATAATCCTTTAATTGATTATCAGAATTCCTGCAAAAACGTAAAATCGATTCAGCGTTTTTTAAGCTTATTCCTTCAACCTGTTTTAATTCATTTGCAGAAGATTCAAATACATTCCTTGCGCTGCCGAATTTATCCAGCAGCTTTTTAATCCTAACAGAACCAATACCATCTACCTTCGTTAAAAAATAAGTATATTTAAAATCGTCAGCCAAACTTAAATCAAAAATTAACTTTTCGAATTATCTTTTCATTTTGGGGTCGAATGCATCGCGCAATCCGTCACCTATCAGATTAACCGCAAACACAGTGAGCATAATTGCGATTGACGGAAATACTGCTAATCCCCAGTTAGTACCGGCAACAATATATTTGTAGCCGTCAAAAACCATCTGCCCCCAGCTTGCAGTCGGCGGCTGAACACCAAGCCCGAGAAAGCTTAAGCTTGCTTCAAAAATTATAGCTGTTGCGAGTCCTGCTGTGCCCGTAACAATGATCGGACCAATTGTATTGGGCAGAATATGCTTGAATATTATCCTTCTCGGTTTATATCCTAATGCACGGGTGGCTTCAACATATTCGGTTTCTCTTAATGAGAAAAACTGTCCTCTTACAATTCTTGCAATATCAACCCAGCCTGTCAGACCGATTGCTACAAATGACTGCCAGAAACCTTTACCGAGCACAACTGATAAAGCAATAATAAACAATATTGACGGGAACGCCCATATAACATTTATAAGCCACATGATAAATGCATCCGATTTCCCTCTGAAATATCCCGCCAGCGCACCAAGCATAACACCAATAAAAATTGATATGCTCTCGGAAATTAATCCAACCGAAAGGCTTATTCTGCTTCCGTAAATCAGGCGGCTTAAAATATCACGTCCGTATCTGTCTGTTCCGAGCAGGTAACGCGGGAGCCTGTGCCACTTGCTCTCATCATTGGATACTAAATCAGATTTTGCAATGACAGCATTTTGACCGTTATAATCCACATAATAAACTGAATCAGCATCAGCTTTTAGTAGTTTCTGTATTGGAATAAAATCAGTCCCTTCGCTTGATGTCCTCACCAGCACATTGCCTTCAAATCCGATGGGTTTAGTTGCAAATTCTAGCGTCTGGTCAATGGGGTCAAAAGGTGAAATTATTCCGGCTGTTAACGCAATAAGTATAAGAAAAATAATAGTATAAAGACCCGCCATCGCCAATCTATTTCTTTTAAACCGTATCCATGAGTAATACCATAGACTGTGTGCAGCGCGCGATTTTTCCGCTTCTGTGAAGTGGTCTTTATCCTCAAAATATGGAGATTCTACCATAATTTTGATAAATATACCTAATTAAACTGTGAGTTTCAAAACATTTGCATAGTATTTGTAGTGATTTTAAAAGGAATTATTATTGCTGGTGACAACACCAACAAGGGGATATTCTCATTCCCGCGAAGGCGGGAATCCAGTCAGCATTTCAAAATTAAAAAAAATTTAAAATTGTTTACTGTGAAAACCAAAGCCGTATCTAACTGATACAGACCTTCAGGAGGATGAAGGAATCCGGATGGAGGAATTATAAAGATTTTTATACTCTCACTATCGCAAATATTCTAAAACGCATATAGAGCGTTTATAGGGCTATATATGTATATAGCCTATGGCGAATGTATCCTCTGGGGGTTAAAACGTCATCACGGGGCATTTATCGAAGAATTAGAGGTATTGGTGAAATCGGTTGAACTGTCATTCGCGGGTTCTTCAACCAATATGCAAAAATCCAGGCTAAATTACTTATTTCAATAAAATCATTTTTTTAGTTTCAGCGAAATCACCTGCTTTCAATTTGCAGAAGTAAATTCCGCTGGAGAAACCGGAAGCATCCCAGTTAACGTGATACGAACCGGCTATCATTTCATTATCAACAAGCTTAGCATACACTCTGCCTGTAATATCATAGATTACTATCTGAACTCTCATCCCCCCGGCCCCCTTCAAAGGGGGAACATCAAACTTGATAGTCGTAACAGGGTTAAAAGGGTTTGGATAATTTTGATAAAGTTGAAATTGATTTGGTATAGTTCCAGAAATATTTTTAATTCCAATAGGTGGAAAATTTAAGTTACTATCGCACCTCAGTGCATAAAAATCCCAATGTTCTGAGGTATCATATCCAGCTTCTCCTAAAAATATCATATCTCCATTTCCAGGAAGCAAGATTTTTTTTAACCTTACATAGCTTGAAAAAGATACAGATTGCGAATCGAGAATATTACAGAGGGTATCTTCAATATAAATCCTTGTGTAAACCTGCGGCGGTGTTGCGAGATTATTTGTTACCATTACGAATTTGTTATTAGTAATAAATTGCATATCATATATTCCGTAAGTATAATCTTTCAATACACGCTTTGAAGTAATAACATTTCCTGAGTCATCTATTTTCATATATCCCGCTCCACAAAGAACAACGTAATAAGGCAGTTGTTTAATTATTCTGAGGCCGCTTCCAATACTGTCACCCTCGCTAAATGATTTCATCCATTTCATCTGACCGTTGGTTCCAAACCTCGCCATTACCGATTCATTGTAGTTTATTGCATATTTTCTACCAGCAACTATATAGTCATTTGAATTAGTCTCGTTAACGGCCACGAATCTGGGATGTAAACCTGGATATGGTATTGTTTTCTGCCATAAGAAATTTCCGAGCGAATCTACTTTCATAATAAAAAGCGAATTATATGAATTGGCGCTTCCGCAGGTAACATAACCACCGTCAGAACATTGCATAACATCAAATAAATTGGAAATATTATAGGCAGTATAATAATAACCCCAATTTGTATCGCCCATAGAAGTGAGTTTAGCTATATTTCCACCGGCAACAAATACTGCCCCTCCGTCAGTAGTAGCTGTAATGGCTTGACACCATCGGTTAGTGTAGTTAATCTGCCAAATTACATTACCATACTGGTCTATCTTTATGAAAGTTACTCTGCTATATTCTGTTTCGCCACCGAGCAAAAAATTTCCGTCAGTCATCTTGCAAATACCATTGCCAAAATCATCCTGGTTAAAACCGCCGTCATATAGTCTGTTCCACGTAATAGAAGGCTGGGCATAGCAATCCCGAGTGCTCGGGATTAGCAATAAACAATTTACAATAAATAAGTAAAATATTTTTTTCATAACGTTGAAATATTAATATTAGCTTAACTTAAGTAATCAAGTAAACTAAAATAATAAAAATATATTTATGGCCGGTGGCTATCGCGGCGCCTTCTGTGTGGAGTTTTCATTTGCATATCCTTTCTTAAATAGAAATTTTAAAAATTCTATTTTACAGTCAGCAAAATACAGCTTGCTCCGATTCGTATCGGAATATACTCCGATTTCACATCGGGGCTTTGGAAGGTCTCATTACAAAATTACAGACGGGTTTTAGGCTTGTCAAGACATTTCGTAAATAAAAATACGAATTCGCTGAATAGCCTTTTATTAAAGTTCCCGTAAAATTGATAAGATTATGTTTTTAGCACAGGCTGGTATATTACGGCAGAGAATCCGCCACGGCGGACAGGCACCAATAATAAGGGAATCCGCACAAGTCGGACAGGCACCAACAGAGAGGATTTGTCATTCCCGCAAATGCGGGAATCCAATCAACATGCAAAAATTAACGGAATAACCCCGGATATAGTCAATCCTCAACATTTCAAAAAACGACCCTACATTTACTCTCATTATTACAACTATTCTAAAACGCATATAGAGCGTTTATAAGGCTATATATGTGTATAGCCTATTGCAATGTATCCCAGCGGACTGAAAACCTCACCTCGGGGCATTTACGGAAGAATTAGAGGCATTGCAGTATGGAGCTGATTGATTGTACCGGACTTGTGGGAATCAGGAACAAAAAAATATGTAATTAACTCCAAACTTCTCCCGGCTTTATTTCGTGCCCTCTCAGAAATTCTGCTGAACTCATTCGTTTTTTGCCTTCTATTTGAAGTTCAATAATTTCAAGATAACCATCTTTACATGTTATAAATAACTTCCCTTCCTGCAATTTCACCTCACCAAAATTCACCGGCTTGCCGTTTGTCCCGATTGACCTCATATACTTTTTCGTTTTAAAAATCTTAATCAGCTTTCCTTCCCTGAAAGTATAAGCGCCGGGATATGGTGATAGTCCCCTGATAAAATTATAATTTGTTTCCGTTTCATTATCCCATTTAATCCTGCAGAACTCCTTGAAAATCTTAGGAGCTTTGGACGCAATTGAATTGTCCTGTGAATAAACCGGAACGTTCCCGCTTGTCATTTCAACCATGTTCACTGTTGAAAGCACTGTTTTTGCTCCGAGTTCGGCAAGTTTATCGTGCAGTGTCCCTGCATCATCATCTTCGGTAATCTCACATGTGCTTTGAATAATAATATTTCCGGTATCAACTTTTTTCTCAAGGAAAAATGTTGTTACACCTGTTTCCTTATCACCGTTAATTAATGCCCAGTTAATCGGCGCTGCTCCCCTATATTCAGGCAGCAGTGATGCATGAAGGTTAAATGTACCGTATTTAGGGATTGTAAAAATTTCCTCGGGCAGAATTCTGAATGCAACAACAACTATAAGCTCAGGTTCAAGCAATTCAATTTCACTGATGAAGTGTTGATCTTTCAGATAATCAGGCTGAAGTATGTTAAGCTTATTCTGAACAGCAAATTTCTTAATTGCGCTTTCGGAAATTTTAAGTCCCCTGCCCTGCGGTTTATCGGGAACGGTAACAACCGATACTATTTCGTGATGAGTTGAGAGTAGAATGTCAAGTGAAGGAACTGCAAACTCCGGTGTGCCCATGAATATAATTTTCATGGCTTAAATCCTATCAAGAGGGTGATTCTTTGCGGATTTCCTTTCTTTCTTTGGAAGCTCAGCAAGAAGATAACTTGTTTGTATACCGCCTTTTTTAATTAAGCTAAGCTGTTCTTTAAAATCATTTTTAACTTCTTTTGAGAGATGGTCAATAAACAGCACCCCGTTCAGGTGGTCAATCTCATGCTGCGCAACTCTTGCAATAAATCCCTCAAGCTCAACGGCTTGCGGGTTCAAATCCAAATCCTGATACTCAATATACACCGTTTCGGGTCTCTCTACTTCCGCCCGTATATGAGGAATACTGAGGCAGCCTTCTTCAATCACAATACTTCCGTTTGAATCTACTATTTTAGGATTAATTAACGTAAGAGGTTTATTTTCTTCTTCACCTTCAATGTGTGAAACGTCAATCACCGTCATAGCAAGGTCAATTCCAACCTGAGGCGCAGCAAGTCCTATACCGCTTGCTTTATGCATAGTATAAAACATGTTACCTACAAGTTCTACGGTTTTATCGTCAACTTTAGTAAGACGTTTTGTCTTTCTCCGTAAAACGTCAAATCCGTATGTGTATATTGGCAGTGTTTTCAATTAATCATGTTATAATTACAAAGATATTTCAACCTAACGGTAAAATCAATTTAAAAAGTCAATTTTTGAATGAAGCAAAAATTCATTCTTTCAACGGTTTACGGTATGTTACTGAATGAAATTGACAAAAAATATCTATATATTTGCTAATTGTACTAAAATTGGCTATACATGTTAACACAACAGGAGCGCGGGACAAATGTTCCTCTATACAACATTTACCGGATGAGGATTGGAATTTTACGAGACATGTTTTGCGTTATTAACACATAATTATATAAATGGATAAATCAAAATCACGTTTAATACCGGTATATATACTTCTTCTGTTAACGTTTTCACTTACCAATCTTATATATTCCCAGGAACCGGAGAAATCTATTAGTTACAAACCGCCGAGATTAATATTTGAGATTTGCGGAAACTTTGATGACCCGACCGGTTCTGCAAAAGGTGATGTGAAGGATTACTTTAAATTCTACAACTTCGGTACTACTTACGGACTCGGATTTCATCTCAACATAAAATATGCGGCAAATAAGAAAGCAACTCTTTATCCTTTTATATCCACCGGTTTTAACCAGCTGCAGAATGATGACGGCAACAATTGTTACATTGATTCTAATCAGATAACCGGGGGTTATCCTCTTCCGGGCAGCCAGCTGTATAATTCCACAACAGGTCCCTGTATTATTATATTAAGAAGTTTTTTTGCAGGCGCAGGCTTACAGTATTACTTTAGTAACAAAGGAGGGTTCCTTCCGTTTGCGGGAGCTGAATTAAATTATAATTATATATGGGGATTCTACATTCAAAATCCCAGAATAGCAGCCGGAAATACCCCGCCGGTCTCAACAACGTTTGATATAAACCCAACATCAAGATTCGGCTTCACTATGAACTTAGGCGCTGATTTAAGAATAACAAAAACACTTGGTTTTGTAGTTGGCGCAAATTACAGGTTCCTTAACCTTTTAGGGAAAAAAAGCGAACGGACAACGGAAGTAAACACAATTAACCTGCTTGATAAAGCCGATACAAGTCTAAACACCAATTTAAACAGCAGCAGGAACCTGGAATATGCTGAGTTTTATCTGGGCTTCACAATTTTTGCCGGACGGAAATAAATGAAATTTGTTTTGAATTTAATAAATTTTACTTTATTATTACATCAATATTGAATATCAGGTGAAAAATATATTACTGAAATCTCTAACCTTTATTGTTATTCTCTTTGTAATATCCGGAAATTCGTATTCCCAGCTGGCTTTATTGAATTCAGACTCACGGCTCACAAAATCACCGTCAGATAAAATCGGACTAAAACTGAAACCCGAACCGAATATTTTAAAGGCAGTAAAACCAAAAATAAACATTGTTAAAACTACATCCATTGCTGCATTTACAATAGGCGCAGGAGTATGGCTTCATAATTACCAGCGCAATTCATGGTGGGCAGGACAGCGCGGTCAGTTCCACATACAAAACGATTGGGATTATTCAATGTCTGCCGATAAATGCGGTCATTTTTTTGACGGCGCGTTTATACATAAGCTTTTCAGCGGTTCTTTTGAATGGGCGGGATTCGATAAAAAAAGCGCTATGTGGCTTGGAGCGCTTTCAAGTCTCGCATATATGACGGATATAGAAGTTGAAGACGGATTTGCAACAAGCTGGGGGTTCAGTCCCGGTGATGAAGCATGCAATACATTAGGCGCGTTTTATCCTGTTGTTCAATATTATGTTGAGCCTTTGCAGGAATTTAATTTTAAATGGAGTTATTTCCCATCTGATGAAATCAGGAATGGTAATAAAAACGGTGCGTTCCTTGATGATTACAACGGGCAAACTATGTGGCTTTCAATCGGTGTATATCACTTTCTTCCAAAATCGATTAAAAAATACTGGCCTGATTTTATTAATATTGCTCTGGGTTACGGCGTTAAAGATTATACGGATTATGCTAAACAGGTATCAGAACGTTTATATTGCCTTAGATTACGATTTCAGAAAGCTGATACCCGGTGATTCTAAATTTATGGTATGGATGAAGGATATACTGAACCATTTCAGAATTTTCCCGATGCCGGGAATCAGAATCAACAAGCACAGGGTAGAATACGTAATTAATTTTTAAATATATTGAATTGAAACGGGCTTTTATAAAATATTTTGTTATATCATTCTTCATGGCGGCAGTTACTATTAACCTGCAAAGCCAGAACAAAGATGATTTGATGAAATTTGACCTCTCTTTAAAAAATTCTTACAGCAAACAACAATTAAAACTGAATGATAAAGAAGATTATAGCCTTTACACATTCCTGTCAGATTCATCAAAAAAAACTGTTTCACAAAAAAATAAAAATCAGTATAAAGTAATTCCCTGGAGAATCATACTTATGGGCGCAGTTGGCGCAGGGGTTTTTGCAGAAATGCACCACTACTATAAGACTACCTGGTGGAAAGACCAGAGAAAATTTTTCAAATTCGCCGAAGACGGCTACTATGCCAGAAATATTGATAAGTTATCTCATATTTTCACAGCAAATGTTTTTACGGTTGGAACTGCTTATGCTTATGAATGGACGGGCATATCACCGGAGAAATCTTTGTTATACGGTGCAATCACTGCAATGTCATACGAAACCTATATAGAAATAAATGACGGTTTCGCGCCGAACTGGGGATTTGATTGGATTGATATGGCTTCAAACTTTATAGGTGCGCTTTACCCTTTCGCCCAAAAAGAAGCGCCTTTACTTGAGAACTTTACTTTCAAATGGAGTTTCAAGCCTAAATGGCTGAAAGGGAAAATTCAGAATACTGACGATTTACTGGACGATTATACCAATATGACTTTCTGGCTGGGAGTAAGCCCCAAAGGGCTTCTGCCTAAAAAAATTGCAAAATACTATCCCGGATTTCTTGGATTTGCTTTTGGATTGAGCGTGAAGAATGCAAGCCATGTAAGCGGCAGCACACATGCCTACAGAGAATGGTATTTATCATTAGATTACGATATAACAAAACTTCCGGGTAATACTGAATTTTTGAAGAAATTAAAGAAGATTCTTAATTTCTATCATTTCCCTGCTCCCGCGGTTAAAATAAGTCCTACAGGAGTGTGGTATGGACTTTATTTTTAATGAATTAAATTGTACATTTGAGACTTAAAATTTTGAAATAAAATGGCAAAAGCAACAACATTCGCTGAAAAAGCGGCAAAAAAAGCAAGAAAAGACGCTGAAATAACGTGCCCGGCATGTAATAAGACTGCAAAAGTAATTAACGCTAAAGTTGTAAGTTCTGTAAAAACTGAAAAAAATACTTACAAGTTTCTTGAAAAGAACTCAAAGCTTTGCAGTAACTGTCTGGCTGAATTATAAATCATTTAAGAAGCACTCAAAATGTCAAGAGTTTGTCAACTTACAGGTAAAAGACCTTTAACTGGAAATAACGTATCACACGCTCACAACAGAACCAAAATGAGGCAAATGCCTAATTTGAAAGTTAAGAAAATCTGGATTCCGGAGGAAAACAAATTTATAAAGCTTAAACTTTCAACAAGAGCGCTGCGCACACTTAAGAAAAAAGGTTACGCAGCCATGGTTTCCGACCTTAAAAAAAGCTAATTACCTTTTGAGGAAATAATTTGCATAGTGAAAAGAAACACTGTGTAATCAGTGTAATTATTCCTGCCCTCAACGAAGAAAAGCTTATTTCTCAAACATTAGCGCAGTTCACCCCTGAGATAAAAGAAAAATTCAACATTGAAGTTATAGTTTCAGACGGAGGAAGCACAGATTTAACTCTTGATATTGCTATGAAAGCAGCAGACATTGTTGTGGAAGCAGGTAAAGATGTGCATCAAAATATTCCGCAGGGCAGAAACCTCGGCGCAAAACATGCTTCGGGAGAATTCTTATACTTCATAAATGCCGATACTTTAATACCCGATTCAGTTAAATTTTTCGAAAAGACCACCGGGGCGCTTAGAAACCCAAAGAATGCCTCCCTGACGATGAAATTTAAAATTTTCCCAAATGAAGAAAAGCTGTCCGACAAACTTTTTCATACTTGTTACAATAATTATGTATTTCTGCTGAACTCAATCGGCATGGGTATGGGAAGGGGTGAATGCCAGATTGTAAAAAAAGAGTTATTCGATAAGCTGGGCGGATACAACGAAAATCTGCCCGCTGGTGAGGATTTTGAGTTATATAAGAGATTAAAAAAATTCGGGAAAATAAAATACCTGAGAGAGCTTACTGTTTATGAATCTCCGCGCAGATACAGGAAATTCGGTTATATGAGGGTTTTCTGGGACTGGACAAAGAACTCTGTTTCAGTTGTGTTAAGAAATAAATCAGTTTCCGATAAATGGGAAGCTGTAAGATAACTAAGCTGATAAATATTTATCTCTTGAAAGATAATTCACTACATAATCCTCAACAGACTTATCAAGACTTGTCATTTCGTTTTCATAGCCCGCATTTCTCAGTTTATTAAGGTTTGCTTTGCTGTAATATTGATATTGGTTCTTAAGATTATCCGGCATGTCTACATATATAATATCCGGCTCAAGCTTCATTGCCTTAAAAACTGCATTAGCCAGTTCATTCCAGCTTGAAGCTCTGCCTGAACCGATATTATATATTCCCGTTTGATCTTTGCCAATGGGATTTAATAAATCAAAGAAAATTGTCATTTCAACAGCATCTTTCACATAAATAAAGTCCCGTTTCTGTTCACCGTCAGCATATTCTTTCTTATCCGATTTAAACAGCTTCATTTTGGCGGTCTGTTTTATCTGGTCATATGCTTTGTTTACCATGCTCCGCATATCATTTTTATGGTTTTCATTGGGTCCGAAAACATTAAAATACTTTAAGCCAACAAACTTATTTTGGAGGTTATTTTCAAGCACCCACAAATCGAACATCTGTTTCGATAACCCATATTTATTCAGAGGTTTAAGCTGAGGAATAAGTTTTACATCATCATCAAAGCCAATGCTCCCGTCCCCGTATGTTGCGGCGCTTGAAGCATAAATATACCTTACGTTTTCTTTTAAGCACCATTCACCCAGTATTTTGGAATACTCGTAATTATTCTGCTTCAGGTAATTCATATCATTTTCCGTTGTAGAGGTGCAGGCTCCCATGTGATATAAAGTCTCAACCTTGCCGGATAATTCGCCAGAACCAAGCTTTTTAAGAAAAGTTTCCTTGTCGATAAATTCGGTATATTTAAGATTTTCAAGATTTCTTTCTTTTGTGCCTTCATGGTCGGTATCAACAATTAATAATATCGTTAATTCCCAAAGTATTAAGGCGCCAGCAAATTGCGCTTCCTATAAATCCTGCTCCTCCGGTTATAATTCTCATAGTCTAATATGTATTAAAAGCTGTTCTGAAAGTTTAAATTTATCTGTTTAAAGGTAATTATTCAATTTATTAAATTTTGCCAATTTTAAAAATATGAATACTTTAAAAATACGATATAATTGATTATATTAGCTCAAGGGTAATTGCACATCTTTTACATATTTAATACAACTAACTAAAGGAGGTAAAAATGAAAAAAATATTATATTTACTGTTTTTATCATCTTATTTGCCGGTTCAATTTCTTATTCTCAAATTTACAGAATTAATGAAAGCTTTGAAAGCTATGATTCATTAACACTTCCTCCTGGATGGACAGTATGGAATGCAGCAGCATTTCCAATTCAACCATTTACAAATTGGACGGTCAGAGATTCAGGAGTCGGACTTCCAGGTGTTTCTTCAGGTGTAGCGAGTTTCTCATAGTGGTATTAAAGCAATCGGAGTAAGTTGGTACAGCGGAATTGACACACTAACAAATGTTGATACTATAGCAGACGCCTGGCTGGTGACAAAACGGATTACCGGAAACGGAGTTAATGACAATCTAAGTTTTTGGATAGCTGGAGGAACTCCTTCATTTCTTGACAGCTTGCAGATATGGGTTAGTACTATTGATTCTATTCCGGCACATTTTAATCATTATATTGAAACTCTGGTAAGAGGACCCGGTACATGGGGACAATTCTCACAGGAATTTGTTCCGCTGGATGTATTCGCAGGTCAAACGATATGGATTGGTTTTAGGTACAATATGGATGTATCACACGATGGAGTATTTGTGCACCTTGATGATATACAGGTGTTTGACCCGATTGGAATACGTCCTATAGGAAGTGAAGTCCCTAAAACTTTTGCTTTAAGACAGAACTATCCCAATCCTTTCAATCCTGTGACATATATAGAATTTGACCTCCCAAAGACTGAATTTGTTAATATTGTGCTTTATAACACATTGGGTCAGGAAGTGAAAACTTTGCTTAATGAAAACAAAACAGCAGGCTCTTATAAAATTGATTTTGATGCTTCACGCCTATCCAGCGGCACTTATTTTTACAGAATTACAGCCGGTTCTTTTGTTAAAACGATGAAAATGGTGCTGGTTAAATAAAACCTGTTTTAAACCTGGTTATTAGGCGGAAACTGAAGTTTCCGCCTTTTTTATTGCTTATCAGGTGTTTACCATTGAATATCATACAGTGATTAAATATATTTGTTTTTTACAAAATTTAAGAGAAAAATGGATTACAAAAGAGTTAACCGCATAATTGCAGCAGTAATATTTGTTATTTGTTCAATTGTATATCTTACTACAATGCAGCCCAATGTATCATTCTGGGACTGCGGTGAGTTTGTTGCAACTGCCTACACTGTTTCAGTTCCGCACCCCCCGGGAGCGCCGCTCTGGACTCTTGTAGGAAAACTTGCCACCTTGATGCCGTTCGGAAATAATCCTGCTGTTCGTATGAATGCTGTTGCCGCGGTAAGCTCAGGAGTTACTGTAATGCTGCTTTACCTTGTTATAGTTATGGTAATTAAAAATTGGAGAGGAATACCTAAGAACGGATGGGAAATGGTTATGACCTACGGCGCTGCAGCAATAGGTGCTTTGTCATACGGTTTTACGGATTCATTTTGGTTTAATGCAATGGAATCTGAAGTATACGCCTTAGGAACTATGCTGGTAGCGCTTGGTATATGGCTTATTATGTATTGGCGGGAAATTGCTGACGATAAAGGAAATGAAAAGATTCTTCTTGTAACTGCATATCTGGTAGGACTCTCGCTTGGTATCCATTTGCTTGTTGTTCAGGTTATTTTAATTGCAGGGCTGATTTATTATTTCCGCAAATATGAGTACAACCGCAAAACATTTTTTATAGCATTTGTAATCACCTGCTGCTCATTTATTGTAGTGTACCCGATTATTGTAATCTGGTATCCTACATGGCTCAGCGGCGATATAAGAACATTGAAAATAGATAACAGCTCCGCAGTATTCTGGATGGCTGTTTTAATAGTGCCTGCTATTCTTTACGGAATTTACTGGGCTTACAAAAACAAAAAAAGGACATGGGCTTTAGCATTAATAGCTCTGTTCATGATTTTTTTAGGATATTCAATTTACACAAGCGTTTTGCTCCGAGCTAATGTAGATAACCTGCCTATTAATGAGAATGAACCGAACAATATGGAAAAACTTGTTTCATACCTAAGCCGTGAACAATACGGTGATGCGCCTTTCTGGCCGAGGAGATATTCGCAGGAACCTATGCACAGACGTACATGGACTAATTATACAAGCGATATGGATTTTATGTGGAGATGGCAGATTAACCATATGTTCAACCGTTACCTTGGATGGCAGTACATAGGAAGAGCCGGATACGAACAGGACCAGGGTATTGACTGGAGCAAGTTTTACGGGATTCCGTTTCTAATAGGACTTTTCGGTTTATTTTATCATTTCCGGAAAGACTGGAAACTGGGGCTTGTATTTTTGTGGGCATTCCTGCTTATGGGTGTGTTCACGGAACTGTTCCAGCGGCAGCAGGACCCCCAGCCGCGTGAAAGAGATTATTTCTATGAAGGTGCATTCTTTGTCTATTCATTGTGGATAGGAATAGGCACCATGGGTATTATGGAACTTATCAAAGACGGTATAAAAAATAAAAAGGCTATGATGGCAACAGGCGTAATCTCGCTGTTTGCCCTGCTGGTATTTATACCCGGCAATATGTACAGGATAAACCACTTCTACCAGGACAGGCACGATAATTATGTGCCGTACGATTATGCATACAATATTCTGCAAAGTGTAGATAAAGACGGCATTATTTTCACAAACGGAGATAATGATACATTCCCCTTATGGTACCTCCAGGCAATCGGCTTCAGGCAGGATGTAAGAGTAATAAATTTAAGCCTGCTTAATACAGACTGGTACATAAAAGAACAGAAAAATGAAATGCCCTACGGAGCACTGAAAGTACCTATCAGTATGAGTGACGCTCAGATAGAAAAAGTCCAGCCTACTCAGTGGAGCGATTATAAAGTTGTCAGTGTGTCCGTCCCGCCGGAAGCATACCCCGATTCGTTGAGGGCAAAAGGACTGGCTCCTGATAAAATATCATGGCGTATGCCCGCAACAATAAATTACCAGAATATCAAGGCTGTTAAAGTTCAGGATTTAATGATTTACGAAATAGTAAAATCCAACAATTGGCAGCGTCCTATATATTTCTCGGCTACTGTAACTGACGATAACTTTATCGGTCTTGACGACTATCTTGTAACCGAAGGAATGTCTAAAAGACTTGTTCCTTTTAAAGAAGAAGGAAAACAATTTAGAGTCAATGTGAAAAAAACATATGATAATATGATGATTATACCGCAGGAACATTCCAAGACTCCTCAGGATGGCATGTTTTTCAGAGGATTTAACAATCCTAATATTTTCTTTGACCAGGTACACCAGAACATTGTTCAAAACTACAGGTCTCAGTACCTCACTTTTGCTTACGCTCTTTATAGTGACAGCAGTGATACAAAAGTTGAGGATGTTCTTGACAAAATGGAGCAGAACCTTCCAAGAAGTGTTGTACCGATGGATTACAGAATTGAATATGACGTTGCAATGATGTATTTAAGAATCGGGAATAAGAGCAAATTCAATGAGCTATCTGTCGATATTGAACAGAAAGCGCTGGCAGACATGCAGAGGAATCCCGGCGATATTTCTACATATTGGAATCCTTATAAGCTGCTTATTGATATTTATGACGGAAGAGGAGAATACGGCAAAGAACTTGATATGCTGACTAAACTTGACAGGATTTCTCCGGGAAGCCCCGAGATTAAAGCAAAAATGGAAATGCTGAAATCAAAACTGCAGATAAAATAAATACCGGAAGAATTTCATCTAAACCTGTCAGGCTCTTACCTGGCAGGTTTTATAATTAAGCAGGATACCCGATAACATTTAAAAGCGATGTCTTCTAAGAAGTCCTCCAAAAAAAACGTTCACAAAACTGTGAACCCTAAAAAGCAGTCCGATAGCATTAAATATTTCCCGTATATAGCTCTTGTTATACTCGGGATAATATTTATTTACTACTGCAAAGCGTTTGATTTTGTACAGGACGATTCCTTCATTACATTCCGCTATGTAAAAAATTTCACCGATGGAAACGGGCTGGTATTCAACATCGGCGAAAAAGTCGAAGGTTATACGTGTTTTCTTTGGGTGTTAACACTTTCCGGGGCAAAAGTTATCGGGACAAATTTTATTTCCGCATCACAGACTTTAGGAATTATAGCATCACTTCTGGCATTATTTTTCACGTTCAGAATTTCCACAAACATATTTCCAAAAAATAAACATCCGTTTTTTAATTTCGTTTTCAGCATGGCTGCCGTTGTAATGCTCGTTTCCAACGGAGCATTTGCCTACTGGTCGGTCAGCGGAATGGAAACGGGGCTCTTTGCTTTCCTTGTGACATTGGGTATCTATCTTTACCTGAAAGAGAATAATAATTCAGGCTTATTCCCCTACTCTGCAATTGTTTTTCTATTAGCATCACTCTCAAGACCTGAGGGCAACCTGATTTTTGCTATTACGGTGCTTCATAAAATAATTATTACCTTTAGAACAGAAAAAAAAGAAGGTGAAAGTAAGATTAAGATACTGGCATCAAAGAGAAATATAATGTGGATACTCATATATGCCGTCCCTGCATTGATATATATGATATGGAGATACTCATACTACGGTTACTGGCTGCCTAATACATTTTATGCCAAAACGGGAACATCAATTGAATATTTTAAAGCGGGGATAGATTATTTCTGGGACTTTTCCAAGACTTACGGATTATACGGTATACTGCCCGCTTTAACTTTGCTTAACCTAAAGCAGAAAGAAAAGTTCAGTCAGTATCTTTATTTGCTGATGGTATTTTTTATATTTACATTGTACGTAGTTCTTGTAGGCGGAGATGTTTTAAGACCGGGAAGATTCTTCGTACCGCTGCTGCCTGTTTATTATATTCTTATTCAGGAAGCATTTTACAATCTCGTTCAGCTTTGGGAAAATAAATCAAAAGTTTCTGCTTCTGTAACCGCAACCATTGTTCTTGCCATTGCAATTGTTTACGGATATTACTCATACACCTCGCAGTATGATACAATAAAACGTTACAGCGAGCTCGAAAACGGGCTTGTTCAAAAAATGCAGATTACAGCTAACTGGCTGAAAAATAAACAAACAGCTGAAGGTAAACGGCTTACAGTTGCCGCAACTACAATCGGAGCAATATCGTATTATTCCGAAACAGAATTAATCGATATGCTGGGGCTTACCGATAAAACCATTGCGCATGACCCGCAGCCAATTGCAGAAATATCCGCCAACTCTGAAATCGGCTGGAAAGAACGCAATTATAATGTTAACTACGTGCTGTCAAGAAAGCCCGATTATATTTATTTTTCAACGGGAATAAAACCAAGCGCTTACGCAGAAAGAGGATTGTTCACATCAAATGAGTTCTTAAAATGGTATTACCCTTCTTATTTTACCATTAAAGAATACTCATTTACCGATTGCATTTACAAGCGAAAAACAGATGATGAAGTTAAAGCTGATACTCTTAACCTGCCTCCAAACCCGAATTACAAAAAAACATTTGTAAATTTGTATAACCAGGCAATGAATACCTCGCGCGATAAGAGCAAATATCAGGAAGCAATAGAACTTTACAAAAAGACACTGGATGAAGCGCCATCTAACTTCGGAACACCCTATTCGATGATTGGCGAACTGTATTTACAGATGAAGAATAAAGACAAAGCCATGGAGAATTACAAAAAGGCAATTGCTATAGACGATTACAACGTAATGGCTCATTATTACCTTTACCAGCTTTACCTTGAAAAAGGCGATACCGCAAATGCAGTTAATAATTTTGAGAAAATTCAGAAATATTCACCCGATATGCTGAAATAAAATACACAATTATGGCATTAGTAAAAGACATAAAAATATATTTCAAAATGCTGTTCAGCTATAAGCCAAAGACCTTCTGGAATGAGCTTCTTTCAAACTCATTTGACCTGCGCGGTGTTGGACATTACAGGCTCAGCAACGAAGAAAATCTGAAAATGTATGAGGAGAAGAAAGAGATAATTGTAACTGAGCTGAATAAAAGCGGGATAAAGATTGACAACA
The DNA here is from genome assembly GCA_963742955.1 of Ignavibacteriota bacterium. Classification (GTDB taxonomy): domain Bacteria; phylum Bacteroidota; class Ignavibacteria; order Tepidaquicellales; family OLB5; genus CAVUOA01. Next base: position 776,324 of record CAVUOA010000009.1, read on the forward strand.
CTTCAAATGTGCTTGAAATCGGATGCGGTGTTGGCTACTGGACGGAGTTTTTTAAAGAGTTTGGTGTAACGCAATACACTGGAAACGATATAGCGGAAATATCAATAAAAAATCTAAGCGGACAGTACAAAGAATATTCCTTTATCCAGGGAGATATAAGCGAAATTCCGCTTCCGAAAAATACGTTCGATATTGCTTTCATGATTGACGTTACACAGCACATAACAGATGACGAAAGGTTTAATAAAGCAATAGCCAATATCTGGGGTTCAATAAAACCCGGTTTTTATTTTATTGTAACCATTTGGGACCCCGCTAAAAACGTTTATCTTGCAAACAAACTCCGTTTAAACAGAATCGAAAAGCCGAGAGGAATTGATTTGTATAAAAAAGCCTCCGGAGAAGATTTTGAAGTTCTCTCGAAAGTCGATTTTAACGATAAATTTCTGCTTTTAATTAAAAAGACACAGTAATGAGAATACTGGTAAATGCACTTTCCGGTATAGGTGATGCTGTAATGTTCTCACCCGCTTTAGCCGTGTTGAAGAAGCATCTGCCCGGCGCGCAAATTGATATGCTGGTTATGTTCGAGCAGGTTGGTGAAATCTACAAGCTTAATGAAAACACGGCAGAAATTTATTTTATCGATTTTCTTCATCAGTCAAAATTTAAATCGCTTAGAGAAATCCGGAATATAAGAAAAAACCGGTACGATATTTCGATTAACGTTTACCCATCGAACAGGAAAGAATATAATCTGCTGAATTATATGCTGGGCGCTAAGAAGAGAATTGGCACAAAGTATAACAATGTTTCAAAGCGCAAACTGGGATTTCCTGAATACTGATTTAAAACCGGAAGTAAAAGACAGGCATAATGTACTTGAGAATTTCGACCTTAATCAAAATACTTGCTCCCGATGCAAAAGAAGATGAGCTCCCGGACTTAGAAGTAGATATTTCTCTTGATGATGAAATATTTGCCGCCAATTACCTTATTGATAAGCATCTATCGGGAAAAATGCTGGTGGGATTTCACGCCGGCTCGCGCATTGTTTAAAAGGCATATTAATAAAAGATGGTCATGCCGGATAAATATGTTGAGCTTGCAAAACAGCTGCATCAAAAACACAATGCTCACATTATGCTGTTCGGCACTGAAAAAGACGTTAATCAATATATTAACGATATGACAAAGGGGTTTTCCACAATCCCTGAAACGAAAAACATTATGCAAAGCATTGCATTGATGAAAAAATGCAGCCTGTTTGTTTCGAATGATACAGCATTAATGCATATTGCGGCAGCATTGAAAATTCCTACAGTGGCAATTTTCGCATATACAAATTATAAAGAACTCGCGCCTTGGCAAAACAAACACATAATTGTAAGAAAAGAGCTTGAATGCAGTCCATGCTTTTACAACTCACCACGACCTGTACAATGCATATTCTCAGGCGGGGATGAATTTAAATGTATAAAGACGATTGAAATTAACGAAGTAATGGGTGCAGCGGAAAAGCTAATTGAGGAAATACCAGGTAATATTAAATCTTGACCACACGTTAAACAGCCCGCCCCTATCCATGTAAGGATAAATCCCCGAAGTTATATACAGTCTGTTAAGCAGATTTTCGAAAGTTAAACCGAAAGTTGCTTTATCAATCTTGCCGATGATGAAGAAATCGAGTGTTGCATTGGATTTAATTATATAATAATTATAGTTCATTGTTGTTGAATCGAGCAGACGGTTGGAAAAATCATTATAATAACCGTTATAGAAGTCAGCATAATAATCTGTCCAGAACCTGGAAGCAAAGCCGATTTTTACTTCAAGCTTGTTTTTAAAGAACAAATTATGATAAGCCAGAACTGCATTACCAGAGTATCTTGGATTGGACCCGTCATAAGTTATATTATTTAAAACATGCATCAAATTCCCTTCAAGCTCAATGTTAAAAATACGAAGCTTTAAGCCAGTTTTTACACCATCATAATTCCATTCTGTAGTCTGATAGTAATAATAATTCCCGTTAATGCTGTTATATATTCTCGATTTATTTACTCCTTTATAATATTCAAAAAAAACCTCTCCGTATTTATTTGATATACTTGCACCAGCAGAATAATCGGAATTTGTTTCCTGGCGCGTCAATACTGACTGCAAGGAGGGAATTCCCGAATATATATAGTTATTAAGAAAATATTGCTGGTATGTAGGAAGCGTATTTGAAAAACTATACATCCCGTATAACGAGACGTCAGCAATATTCCCGATACTTGTTTTGACAGTTGGTTTAATGCCGTAATCAAAATAAAATTTATTATCAAAATAATCGAACTTATAAGCCTTTGCGTAAGCATTAACATCAAAATGCTTAGAAAGCAAATCTATGTTTTCGATAAAAAATGCTCTTCCCGATTGGCGGATAGGAATTATATTCGACGTAATAAGGTCTTTATCATATTCAAGCTCTGTTTTTGTTTGAAAATCAAGCCCTTTGATTAGGCTATATTTCAAGACCTGCTGAAGCTTTACTCCGTAATCAATCCAATGCGAGTTATCGATAAAATAAATCCCGTTCGGGGTTGGTCTGTTCTCCTCATCCCTGTATTTTCTGAACGAATTGCTTGTAAAAAGCTGCAATTTTGTAAATGAGTTTCTGTTTTTGCCGTATGCATAAATAAAACCCAAATCAACATCAAATCTTTCACGGATTTCGTATGCATCAGGGTTTCTCACTATTGCTGTCGTAACATCAAATAAATTTGTTCTGTCAAGAATTGTTTTTGTGGGGTCAATTCCTCCGTTCAATCCCCGTTGAATCTTTGAATAATTCCCGTATAAGGAAGGCATTAAACTTAGTGTTAGGAAAATAATTAAAATTAAATCTCCCCTGCCATTTATCAAAATCAGAGTTAGTGTATTTACCGTCAGAAGAATTCTTAGTGATTCCAAAATTAAAATTAAATTTTTTAAATATATTCTGGTCGTATGAGCCGTCGAAGTACAGGTTTTCATACCTGTCCTGCCAGTAACTTATTTCAGAATAAGGTCTGTAACGAAATACCTGGTGATTAATTACATTAATGCCGTTACTGTAATCATATAAAAAATTTCCAAACCCGTTTGTCAATTCCATTTCGGAGATTTCATTTCTTGAAAGCAGATTAAAATCTACGCTTCCGTCAAGCAGATCGTTCAAAGGTCTGCCGTTTCGCATTAATGCTGTGTAATGATGGTCAAGCTGGTTATAATTAAGCTGGTTGACCTGTCCTATATCCATAAAGCTTAAATAATACCCCGGCAGATAATTAAACAAATCATCGATTGTTTTTAGCGGATACCAGAGAAACCGTTTGCGTGTTATTGTATCGGGAGCGTTTGCATTTATATAGTTATACCTGCTTTCGGAAAGGAGAATTACGGGGGCGGCGGTTGAATCTTTTTTTACTTTGAGTGAATCTTGAGCAAAAGACCATGAGCTCATTAAGAATAATAGGAAAATTGTTATTTGGACTATGTGTCTAATCAAATCAAATTTGGTTTAACTGTTAACAATTCTGCCATCCACCATTTTCAAAGTTCTATCCATCTTAGAGGCAAAAGCCTCATTATGCGTAACAATTACAAAAGTCTGTTTATATTTTTTTCTAAGCTCAAATATTAAATTTATAACTTCATCACTGTTCTGTGTATCAAGGTTTCCTGTAGGTTCATCGGCAAGTATTACCTTTGGTGAGTTAATTAACGCCCTTGCAATTGCTACCCTTTGAGCCTCACCGCCGGATAGCTCTGATGGCCTGTGTTCAAGCCTGCCGCCAAGCCCTACGTCTTCAAGCAGGGTTTTTGCGCTGTCCCTAACCTCAGCAAGAGATTTACCCGAAATCATTGCTGCAAGCGATACGTTTTCTATTGCAGTAAATTCGGGCAGCAGGTGGTGAAACTGGAACACAAACCCGATTTTGGTATTTCTGAATCTCGCAAGCTTATCACTGCTGAGATTGAGTATATTTTCTCCCTCGAAGTAAATTTCTCCTTCTGTTGGTTTATCCAAAGCACCCAATAAATGAAGCAGCGTGCTCTTTCCTGCACCGGATGCTCCAACTATCGAAACAATCTCGCTGCCGGATATACTGATACTTACTTTGTCTAAAACTCTCAGAGATTTATCTTTAGCAATCTTATAATCTTTTACAAGATTCTTGGTTTTTATTATAACGTTATCTTCCAATTAGCTTATTATTTTCTTTTGTTTACTTAAAAAATTATTTTTCAATCAGTAATTAGTAATTTTTAATTTGAAATTATTCTGAACTACTCCCACCTTATTGCCTGAATCGGCTCCTGCTTTGCAGCCCTGCGTGAAGGATAAAGCGAAGCAATAAATGAGAGGAACAAAGATGCAATACTGACATAAACAATATCTGTCCACCTTAAATCAATCGGCAGAGCATCTAAGGGACTGTAAACAACTGGGTCAAGCGGAAACAGCTTAAAATGAATCTGCGCCATGCAAATTCCAACGCCCAATACACATCCTATTATCGTTCCGTAAATACCTATTAATATTCCCTCGAACATGAAAATTTTAATTACACTTCCGTTAGAGGCGCCCATTGCTTTAAGCACCCCTATATCACGTTTTTTCTCTATAACGGTCATTGTAAGTGAACCGGCAATATTGAATGTGGCAACTGCAATTATTAATGAGAGAATAACGTAGGCAGTCCATCTTTCAATTTGCATTACCGAGTAAAGGTCTTTGTGAAGGTCATACCAGGTGCTGATTGTATACCCGTTACCGAGTATACCTGAGAGTTTTTCTTTCACATCTTCCGACCGGTTTAAATCTTTAAGCCTTAATTCAACACCGCTGACAGCGCTTCCCATATCAAAGAGCCTTTGGGAATATTTTATTGAAATAAATGCATAGAGCTTGTCATAATCTCTGTTATTAGCATCATAAATTCCGCGAACAATAAATCTTAATGATTTGGGCTGTATTATTTGTGTTAATGCTTTTTCCATTCCTGCCGTGCTGAGAACTGTAAGTGTATCTCCCACTCTTGTGCTCAGCTTGCCGGCAAGACTCAATCCTAATACAATACCACCGTAATCTTCATTGTCTTTGAACTCAAATTCACCTGCCCCGGTTTCATCTTTAACGTTTGATACTTCACTGATTTTCTTATCATCAACACCTTTCAGAAAAACAAAAGTATTATTTTTACTTGATGAAATAACGGCTTTATTCATAGTATAGGGAGCAATTCCCGTAATATCTGATATGGCTTTTACTTTATCCATCACTGTATTATAATCTTCCAGTTTTCCCCCCGAAGATGATTCTATTCTGATGTGCGGGTCAAAACCCGTTAAAGAAGTTACCTGGAATTTATTGAACCCGTTAAATACGGAGAGCACCGAGATAAGCGCGCCAACGCCCACCGAAATGCCAACAATAGATATCAGTGTTATTATTGTAATAAACTGAATCTTTTTCTTGGAAAGGAGATACCTTCTTGCTATAAATCTTTCAAATGCCATTTCAGCAATATAACAAACTCAAATTTCCTTTTCTGTAGAAAGAAAATGCCCCATATAAATAAGAAAGGCGTCTTACTCAGACGCCTTTCTTTCAAAACCTAAAAGTTAAGCTGTACCTTCTTTTTTAGCTCCAATTCTTCCGTAAATTAATCCGATTACAAGACCTACTATCAGAGTCATTACCCCCACAATAATTCCGTCAACCAGCGCTGTTTGCCATTTTATCGGGAATGATGCCCACATATAGAATACATATGGGACACTCGTCAATAATCCGAAATATATACCGAACATAAAGCCCTCTTTGGCAGGCGAACCACCCTTATAACCTTTCGGGTAAATCCATGCCAAAAAGAACGCCTGAAGTAAGTTCGCAACCGCAATTGCCCAGAGTTTCATATCTGTTTCCGGACGCATAATATTTTTGTATGCTTCCTCCATAAATTTCATAAACAGCATACCGTAGAAAACCCAACCCAGAATGAACAACACAATCCCTCCAATAATAGTAGAAAGAATGAGTTTCATTTTATTCTCCATTTAAAATTTATAAAATAGTTTTTTTAAGGAGCAGTTCAGTATCCATGTAATGTTGTTTATAAATATAATGCTTTTTTATGAAAAAAAAATTAAATACAATTATAATATGAAATGAATATAACAACCGATTTCAACGTGTTTTTGCATTTGTCAGTTCATTATATATGTTTTTCGGCTTGGGGTAACCGTCTTCGACCTGCATAAACATAAGATGTAAATGTGTTGGAGAACGTTTCTTATATGCATTCAGCCCTGTCCTTCCGACATGAGCAATGACATCACCCGCCTTAACTATATCACCCGGTTTCACAAAAATTTCGCTGTTATGAGCGTAGTAAAAAATTCCGTCATACGCGGGGTCATAGATATAAATATACTTCCCGCCCCTCAAATCACTTGAGGGGTCCCAGTCATGCTCGCACGCTATCACAACACCGTTTGAAACAGAAAGAACATTAACAGGTTCTTTTGTATAATCATCAAGATTATCCTGGTTTTTATCAAGAATAAATATATCGTGAGCAGGATGCCCGCCGTGTTTATTCCCGTCAAAGTAATCGAAACCCTTTGGTTGGTATCCGCTTCCGTTAATACCGCCAATCGAAGCAGACGTATAGCTCTTCAATGGAAATATCCAGTCCTTATCCGTGGTTTCCGTACCGCCGTTTTGAGAGAAGTAATCTTTTATTTTAGGAAGAAGCTCCCTAACTTTGTTCACTGCATCATCTCTTGAAATAAGCCCGTCTCTGATTTGAGTATTCAGCTCATTAAACTGGTCACAAACATTTGACTGGGCATGGAGAGCCGAAGAAAATAAAATAATGGCCAGGAAAGAAAATAATTTTGATTTCATGTTATAATATAAAATTTATACCCGCTGATGCTAACCAGCCGGGACCGTTAATAATTTCAAATGAAGACCCGATTGTCAATGAAACATTATCAGAAAATAAATACCCAAATCCGGCAAACAGCTGCATTGTTTCATAATTGAGCTTTAGGTTGTTTGTATAAGCAGTCCCTGTATAAACCGTCAGCTTTTGACCGATATCAAATGCAGGACTGATAGATAACACCAGTTCGGGTTCAAACTTATAATCATAATTTTTCTTCAAGCTATCAATTGCATTCTGAAGAAGCCTGATATTAAACTGTCTGTCAGGAAAATCCCGGCGCCCGAGCAAATTAATCTCAGCTCCGATTTCATAACTGAAGCGTCCTGAGTAAAATCCCTCTGCAAGCCCCAAATGATAATCTGTTTTTCCGGTGCCAAGTTCTTCGGAAGTGCTTGCAGTCGGAATCTTTATAGCGAACTGGAAAACATGAATAAAGTAATCCGATTCCTGCAGCTTAAACTTTAAACCTAAGTGCGCATCACCCACTCCGCCTGCTTTATCACCGTTAAATTTATATGTTTGTGTGAACAAAGGGATTCCGGCAATAAGATTAACACTGTTTGAAATACCGTATTCCATATCAACCGGAAATTCAATAAAATCGTTATTAAATGCTGCGCCTAAATCAATGCTGACTTTCCTTTTTGGTGTTAAATCTGCGTTTATGCTAAAAGATGGTCTGTTAGCGCTTAAAAGATATGATTTTGCGGTATAACCAAGCGCATCTGTTATTTTTTTCCCGATATGAATCATCTGGGAATAGCTTACTCCCGAACATACAAGTAAAAGCAAAATAACTGTTAAAATAATCTTTCTCAATAATTATCTATCCTGCCCAAAATAAAAAGTTCCGGTATTAATATCTATAACACCGGAACTTAAAATAAAATTTACGTTATTTGGTTATTTCAACTTCACCTGTAGCTATTACTGTACCGTCTTTTTTAAGACAGCTTACTTTGTATTTGCCGGGTTCTTTGAACTCCACATCATCAAAATGTATGTAATCCCAGCTTGATTGCACGGTGAAGGGGAATGTATCCACAGGCTTGCCGCTAGATACATCTGTTACATTTATATCAACCGAGCTTACACCAATGGGTTTGGATAATTTTACCATCACCGTAACATTCCCAACAGGGAACGAGCTTCCTTCACCCACTTCAGTGGTTGTATACTTTTCACAGAAATAGAGCTTATCGCTCTTTGAAAGATTTTTGATTAACGAACAAGAAACAGCTATTGAAAAAAGAACAAGAAAAGCAGTGAAAATTTTAAGATTTTTCATTTTTTCCCCTTTATATTTAGAAAGTGTTTTGATTGAATGGAATTTGGCAAAATAACTAATAAAAATCAAAAAATAAAGAATTATTATTACTTTTTCTTCGATTTGTTCGGCTTTACTTTATTATCTTTCCTGAGCTTTTTATCATTAGAAATCAGATTATCCTTTTTTACATCGTTTGGTTCCAGCTGTTTCAATCCTTCGATATCTCCCCACAAACCTCTTTTGTTATCCCGTGCTTCTTTTTCAGCCTGTATAAACTCATCCAGCTTCGAAACAGGAAATTGCCTGTACGCATTGGCATAACCATCTTCCACAATTTTTTTGTTTACAAACGTCCCGTCTTCAAGATAAATATACCTAAGAAGCCTGCCGTATTTATCTTTATCTTCATAGTTCTGTTCAGGTACAAGAATTACTTTTTTCCCTTCTACTAACTTCTTAACATACTCACTTGCAAGCTCACCAAGTTTTTGGATAGTCTTTTTATCCATGCCGGAGCGCTCTACATCTTTATCCAGTTTCTGTGACTGGAATTTTTCCGGAGTATCTATGCCAAGGAGCCTTACGCGTTCTCCGCCTTCAAGAACAAATGTATCACCATCAACAACACGCTGTACAAGCCGGATATCTTTTCCTTTTTGTTCATGTTCGGAAAGCTTGGGGATAATATATATCCATGCGAAATATGCAAACAGGAGAAGTACACCAATTGTGAAAGTTGCTTTAGTGAAAGTTTTAATCAATTATTTCCGATACCCTTTTCTCTTTTTTCAGTGATGTCTTGATGATATTTCTACTGGCATTCTTAAGAATTTTCAATGCAGATTCAACTTTATGTTCCTCACTTGCTGCATACAATATAATACATCATTTCCCCTTTTTCAATTTTATCTCCAGATTTTTTCATGAATATAATTCCTGAAGCATAATCGATTGAATCGCTTACTTTTTTTCTTCCGCAGCCTAATTAACGGAAGCAATTCCGAATTTTAATGCATCAATATGCTGATATATATCCGCGATTTCTCCGCTTTAATTTCTGTGTAATTTTGGGTTTAGTGTATGAACCTGGATTGATAATGTAGGATGTATCACCTCCCTGAGCTTCAACAATTTCAATAAATTTATTAAAACTTTCACCGTTTTAAAGCTTTTCCTGTGCTATATTAATTCCCTCTTCTATGATTTGCATTTCCCTGCAAGCATAAGCATAGCCCCGGCCAGTGTCAAAGTTACTTCAATCAAATCGTTTGATAACTCAGACTTTCTCCCGTTTGGATTCATTATCGAAATACACTCTTCAATTTCAACCCAGTTGCCGATAGCATAACCGAGCGGTTCGTTCATATCAGTCAGTACCGCAATTGCTTTCCTGCCGAAATCTTTGGTAACTCTTAACAAGTTATTTGCCAGAATTCTTGAATGGCGGATATCGGGAAGAGTAGAGCCTGAACCGCATTTGACATCATAAACTATGCCCTCTGCTCCTTCAGCTATTTTTTTGCTGACGATGCTGGCGGTAATCAGACCTATGTTTTCAACAGTGGCAGTAACATCTCTTAAAGCATAGATTTTTTTATCAGCGGGTACAAGGTTTTCAGTCTGACCTATCATACAGACACCGATTTTAGAAAGAATTTCTTTAAACTCTTTTACAGAAAGATTTACATTAAAACCTTTAATAGATTCCAGCTTATCTAATGTGCCGCCTGTATGCCCCAATCCCCTTCCGGACATCATAGGCACAACAACATCAAAGCATGCAATTAGCGGTGCAAGAATTAATGAAGTTTTATCACCCACTCCCCCTGTTGAATGTTTGTCAATTTTAGGCTTCTTGATAAATGAAAGGTCAACCTGTTCTCCTGAATTTATGTATGCTTCTGTAAAGGCGCGGGTTTCATCTTCGTTAAGTCCCTTGAAATATATTGCCATAAGCAGGGCAGACATCTGGTATTCTTCAATTTGACCACCAAGGTAGGAGGATATGAACCGGATTATCTCGTCTTTGGTTAAAACACCGCCATCACGCTTTTTCTTTATTATTTCAACAGGATTCATATAAACAAATATAAAAATATATGTTAAGAAATGTAAGCTAACGATAATTCATCTTCATTCATGTTAATAGTTTTCACAAAATTTTTCATCATTGTAAATTAACATAAAATTGGACATATTTAGTCTTATATTAGACTAAATTGGACCAGATTACACAAACACGCTCGGTAAAAGACATGGAATGCGGTGAATCCGCAGTTATCAAATCAGTCGGCGATGACTGCCTCGATGTACATTGTCATTGTTTGCGTCTTCTTGAAATCGGTTTCACACCCGGTCAGGAAATAACAATGATTGCAAAATCACCTTTTAAAGACCCGCTTGCAGTTTCTGTAAGAGGTACTATTATTGCATTAAGAAGCAGTGAAGCGGAATGCATAAAAATTTAACAGAAGAAAAAGAAATAACAGTTTCCTGTCATGACCCCAAACCGGTCAAAGTGGAAAAGGGTGTTACGTACCCTATCGCTGTGCTTGTAGGACAGCCAAACGCAGGAAAGACAACGCTTTTTAACGCACTCACAGGCTCGAATTTCAAAACTTCCAATTACCCGGGCGCTACCGTTGAATATTCCGTAGGGAAACTTATACCAAATAACGGGTTCAATGCACTGGTGCTCGATTCACCCGGAATTATCAGCTTAACACCTAATTCACCGGACGAAGAAGTAACAGTAAACGCACTGTTCAATCATCCTAAATTCGGCTTACCCGATGTTGTGGTGGTAACAGCCGATTCAACCCAGCTTTCGCGCCAGCTTTATCTTGCCAAACAGGTAATAAATTCGGGTTTTAAGGTTGTTGTAGCAATTACAATGAACGACCTTCTGAAAAAGAAAAATCTTGAAGTATCTACAGATAAACTCCGCCAAATTCTGGGTACACCTGTTGTAAAAATCGACAGCCGAAACGGGAACGGGATAAATGAGCTTATAAATGAAATAAAAAACCTTTATAACGATAACTCATCTAACGGCTATAAATCAAAAATAAAAAAGCCCCCCTTCCCAACTGAACAGGCTATAAAAGATTTATATAAGTTCACTGAAGAAACCGAACAGGGTGTCATTCATCCGATAAGCAATAAATTAAATATAGATGAAATAAACCGGAAAGTTTTTAAAACCGTAAACAACACACCTGATGAAAACACAGTTAAGCTCGATAAAGTATTTCTTCATCCGTTCTGGGGCATAATAATTTTTGTAATATCGATGGGAATAATTTTTACGTCGATATTCTGGCTCGCAAGACCGCTGATGGATTTAATTGATTCAGGATTCAGCTCACTATCAGATTACATCGCAAATGTGCTCCCGCAGAATACGTGGTATAATGATCTATTAACTAAAGGACTTATCAACGGAGTCGGTTCGGTTTTACTGTTTCTTCCTCAAATTGTAATCCTTTTCCTTTTTCTTGGTGTACTTGAAGATACAGGTTATCTTGCCAGGGCAGCAATGCTTATCGATAAACCGCTTGCAAAATTTGGTTTAAACGGCAGGTCATTTGTGCCAATGATTTCAGGATATGCATGCGCCATACCCGCAATTATGGCTGCAAGAACTATTACAAACCGTAAGGAAAGATTTCTTACAATTCTTATCATACCGCTAATGAGCTGCAGCGCTCGTCTGCCTGTCTACGCTTTACTTCTTGCTTTTCTTGTGCCGCCGGATAAACCGTGGATAGCTGGAATTGCTCTTGGCGCTCTCTACCTTTTCAGTATGCTCTCGGGTGCATTTGTTGCTGCTGTTATAAGTAAATTCAAAAAGACATCAGAGAAATCAACTTTTATGCTTGAACTTCCGGCTTACAGAAAACCCGTGCTTAAACATATTTTTAAAAACACATATCATAAATCAAACGTTTATATTGCAAAAGCGGGGCCTACTATTGTTTTTATATCTATGATTCTATGGGCCTTGACTTATTTCCCGAATTACGAGCCTGTCACTCCGCCGGATAAAATAAAAGGACTTGATGAAATACAGATTTCCAAACTGGTTGAATCAGAACGGTTAAATTCTTCTTACGCCTCAACACTCGGCAGCATATTTGAACCGGTTTTGAAGCCGCTTGGCTGGGATTGGCGCGTGGGTGTATCTTTAATCTCCGCTTTCGCCGCGCGTGAGGTTTTCGTTAGCTCTATGGCTATTACTTTCAGCATCACGGAAGAAAATGAAAACAACATGCAGAAATCAATTATTTCATCGATGAGAAAAGCAAAAAAAGATAATACATCCGAGCCGCTGTTTACAACCGCCTCAACTATTGCTTTAATAATTTATTTCATGTTTGCAATGCAGTGTCTTTCTACAGTTGTCGTGGGGCGCAAAGAAACAGGTTCATGGAAAATTCCGTTAATCCAGATATTTTTATTCACTTCACTGGCTTATATACTTGCTTTTATAGCTTATAACGGACTTCATCTTAATAGGAATACAATAACGTAGGAATACAATAACTCTTTTATAGTTCTCAAATTATTAGTATTTTCAGTTAATCTAAACAATTCACTGACATGAGAACAACTATTACACTCCTAAGCTTAGTTATTATTGCATCATCAATTTTATTGACATCAAACGCACCGCAGGCAGTCAGTACAGGTAAAGCTGGATGCGATGCATATCTCTACATATCCAACAATTCTCTATTTGAAGTAGAGCTTACTGTTGATGGTATCGGAGTAGGTCATCTTCTGGTTGGAAAGAATAAAACGTACAATGTAGAACTCTTAAACGATACTCCAAAGAAAATAAAAGTCAAAGTCGCCTGGCAGGACCCGGACTACATTGAACCGAAAACTTTTTATATGGTTACAAAAGAGAAGATGGAGTGCGGTCAGTCGGACAGTATGTATATATCGTTTACTAAGTAAAGGGGGAAAATTATCTTCTTGCTTTCATTTTGAAGATATAGCCGATTCCAAGTTTACCGAGGAACATTTGGTTTGTTCTGTCAATCCGCTTGGGTCAAATCCGCCAAAGAGATAGTAGTATGAGCCTTCAGCTGAGAAGAATATCCCGTTATCAAGAAAATAGTCAGCCCCAATATTTCCGCAAAGATTAGTCATATCTGTATTATAGTCATGCCCGTCCTGAGAATAATTTGTAATAACAAGAGACCTTCCTATACCCGCGCTCATTGTAAGAGAAACTCTGCGGTAAAGCAGCCGGTATTTGATTAAAGGACAAAAGTTCAAACCAAATGCTTTTCGGGTAACATCAGACGAGGTGCTGTCATTAAAAAACTTATCCTTTGAAAACCACCCGTTAAGGTTTAAGCAGGCATAGAAATATTTTCCAAGCGGATATTCTGCAGTTACCTCAGCAACACCTCCGGGCGGTATTTCATGGCTGCTGAAAGAGATATCATTCTTGTTAAGAAACTTGTCCCCAGAAGTCATACCTCCTTTTAAAGAAATCACAACTCCGTAAATACTAAAGTCCCTGTTTGTAATTGTAGGTTTTTCCTGCGAATTTATACCAATAGTCAGCAGAAGAATTATGGAAATTGCTGTAAATGTTCTCTTCATTCGTTGATAAATCTTTCTCCGTTACAAATATAGTGAAAATGGAGATGGTTTGCTACATATTCTTCTTTCCCGTGATTTACCATCAGTTTCAAAAATCGCATTTTCACTTCAATTTCCATATCCCGTCACATTCATTGCATTTAAGTTCTAATTGAGTCAGGAATATACCCGTCAGGCACATTATCGAAAAAATCAAGATTATTTAAATCCTCAATAAAAGGAATTGTAAGCTGTTCACCTTTATGAAAAGTACTGTCCTTAATCATTCCTTTTTCCCGTGTGTGAAGTCCCAGCAGCTCATGCTTATATTTATTGTCAAAAATAATCACGCAGTTTTTACAGTCCTGATTTGAATTATTTGTAATACGGAGTTCAAAAGAGCCCTTAGAGGAGAACAAGCCATGCCAGTAGCGTCCTTCCATTGTAATTCCGCTGCCGGAAACTGTATCAAGAACATGAAATGTATTATTTCCGCAGGAAGAAAATAGAACCAGAACAATAAAAAATGCAGTCTTTTTAAGAAACGTATTCCCTTTCATTGCATAATATAACGAAATAATGAGAGTGAATAAATAAACTTATAATTCCTTTAAACTTCCGGAGTATAATTGATATTTCCTACACTTTACCTTATTTTTGTTAATATCATTAACTTAACATCAAGCCTATGCATCTTATCGACTGGATAATTATTGCATTATACTTTGTAATCAGCCTTTCAATCGGATTATATTTCTACAAGCGCGCAGGCGGAAGTACGGAAAACTTTTTCCTCTCCGGCAGGCAACTTGCCGTGGTGGCTGGCGGGACTTTCGATGGTGGCTACAACGTTCGCGGCTGATACTCCCCTTGCTGTGACCGAGCTTGTAGGGCAAAACGGAATAGCCGGTAACTGGCTCTGGTGGAATATGCTAATCGGCGGTATGCTTACGGTGTTTTTCTTTGCAAAGCTCTGGCGCAGAGCCGGCATTTTGACTGATGTTGAGTTTATCGAATTCAGGTATTCGGGAAAATCCGCTTCATTCCTGCGCGGGTTTAAGGCAATTTACCTTGGATTGTTCATGAACTGTATTATTATGGGCTGGGTAAATCTTGCAATGGGTAAAATTCTTCTCGGTATGTTCCCGGAATTTGTTAACAGCGGAAATGTAATTTATTTCCTTGCGGGGGCAATGCTGCTGACTGCAATTTATTCTGCAATTTCGGGGTTATGGGGTGTAGCAGTAACGGATGCATTCCAGTTTATACTGGCAATGACCGGATGTATTATATTGGCTGTCATAGTAATAAATTCGCCTCAGATTGGCGGAATATCCGGATTACAATCCAAACTCCCAGACTGGGCTTTGAGGTTCACTCCCCAAATTGGGGGAGGTTCTGTTAGCACAACAGGAGCAGGCGGAATACTGATGATGACAATTTCAACGTTCTTAGCTTTTATCGGAATACAGTGGTGGGCAAGCTGGTATCCAGGTGCCGAGCCGGGTGGCGGGGGCTATGTTGCACAAAGAATGATGTCCGCCAAAAATGAGAAACACTCACTACTTGCAACATTATTCTTTCAAATAGCCCACTATTGTATCCGTCCATGGCCGTGGATTCTGGTAGGACTTGCTGCAATTGTCCTTTACCCTGACCTATCCATGGCTGATAAAGGTCTTGGTTATGTAAAAGCAATGAACGATTTCCTGCCCGTTGGGTTAAAAGGCTTACTGCTTGCAGCTTTCTTCGGCGCTTATATGTCAACTATTGCAACACACCTTAACTGGGGAACATCATACTTCATAAATGACTTCTACAAACGTTTCTTAGCAAAAGATAGAACAGAGAAACATTACGTAAGTATTTCAAGGGTAATGACATTGGTTGTAATGGCAATTTCGGTTTTTATTACTTTGTTCATGTCAACAATTTCCGGTGTATGGGCATTTGTAATCGAGTGCGGCGCCGGATTAGGTTTGATACTTAATTTTACGGTGGTTCTGGTGGAGAATAAATGCGATTAGCGAAATTGTTGCAACAGTCACCCCCTTTGCGGTGTACGGAATTCTTTACTTCGGAAATTTCGGCATTAAATTCCCTGAAACATTATTCATTATTGTACCCGTTACAACAATTGCATGGCTTGTAACTGTGTTCATTACAAAACCTGTTGATGAAAGTAAATTAATGAGCTTCTACAAGCGTGTTCATCCGGGAGGCAAAGGATGGAGAAAAATCTCAGATAAAATGCCGGAGGTTACACCTGATTCAGGTTATGCATATTTATTTTCAAGCTGGGCGCTGGGGATAATTTTAGTTTATATGTTTCTTTTTGGGATTGGTAAAATCATTCTCGCAGATTATTTTATCGGTGTTATATATCTTGCGCTCGGAACAATTGCAGGAATATTGATTTTTAAAAATCTGGATAAATTAGGCTGGGAAGTAAATACAGCAGGGTAAATAATTTCGTTAAAAAATAATTAATCGGTAACCGGATTCCCGCTTTCGCGGGAAAGACAAAATATATTTTTCATGAGTCCATCATATTATTTTAAAGAGTTATGGCGTTATATTAAGACCGCAAAGTCATCGGTCATAAGCTCAACCGTTGTCATAAGCATTGCCGTGCTGCTGCTCGGCATATACCTTACTATATCCATTAACTCAATAAAGCTGCTAAAGACAATCCGTGATAAAGTTGAAATAGATGCATACCTTGTAGATAACTTTCCTGAATCGCAGGCAAACAGTTTGGTTAATTCGGTTAAAACCATCGGGGGAGTTAAATCGGTTAAATTCATCTCAAAGGAAGAAGCCGCCAAAATCTTTGCGCAGGATTTCGGACAGGATATACTTGATGTGTTCGATTATAATCCACTCCCCCCTTCGCTCAAAATATCACTCTATGATGAATACAAAACAGTTGAAAGAATGGAAAAAATCAAAACCGAACTTAAGCAGTTTAAAGAAGTTGATGATATAGTTTATGCGCAAAAAAACCTCGAAATACTTGAACGGAATGCAAATTCATTGGTTTTTCTGAATTTAAGCCTTCTTAGTAATAATTACTTTCGCCTCAATTTTCCTTGTCGGAAATACCATAAAATTGATGATTTCCGCAAAGAAAAATACAATTGAGCTTATGAAGCTTGTCGGAGCAAGCAAAGAAACAATCCGAACGCCTTTTCTGCTGGAAGGATTTTTCCAGGGGCTGGCTGGCAGTATACTTGCAGTATTGATATTACAGCTTTTCTTGAGCTATTTTTATTCAACTTATGCAAATACAGATTTTAGCTTTTCAATAATAGATAGTGTTTTTCTCATCCTTTTAATAATCTTTGGTACTCTCCTTGGCACCTTCGGAAGTGTTTTTTCAATACGCAGATTCCTCAAATTTTACTAAACCTTAAAATTATCATTTAAAACAAATATTTTGCCGGGATATTGCATTTATTAATAAAATTCCTTAGTTTTGGTAAACATATTTTGTTTTAATGCAGGAAATCAAGAAATTCGACCAGAGAAACTGGGTTAAAAGTAACCTCAATTACAGGAAAGAAACCGGCAGTAAAGCATGGATTTTACACAGAATTTCCGGTATAGCGCTGATAGGATATTTATTTCTGCATATTTACTCACTTAGTCCTCTTTCACAGGGAAGGGCTGCATTTGATGAGCACATGAAGGTATTTGCAACCCCCTTTTTCATGATATTAGAATGGCTGCTTTTTGCCTTTGTTCTTTTTCATTCACTTAACGGAGTAAGAATCGTATTGGTCGATTGGGCGGACGGAGCCAGGTTTCACAGGCAGCTTTTTAAATATTCCGTTGCAATCGGCATAATTCTATTTGTTGCAATGGGTTATGTTATGTTTTCACACGAAATTAATCAGATTTTTGCCAGTTTATAATGTTTAAATACAATCGTACTTCAGGTTCAGGTTCTTTTAGCTGGATTTTTCAGAGAGCAACCGGTATTGTGCTCGTTATTGTTATGATTGGTCATTATATATTAATGCACTATAACCCCCAATCAGGACACACGTATGATGCTGTTTTAGCAAGAATGCAGAGCAACTGGTACAGGGTACTTGACCTTACCTTTGTTGTGCTTGGCATGTATCATGGATTAAACGGTTTGTGGTCTATTTTCAGAGATTACAGACTTAAACCGTGGCAAACAATAACTGCAATGAGTTTACTGATAATTTTCGGATTAGCATTTACTCTGTGGGGAATCAAAACCATACTGGATATACCCTACGTTCCAACAACAAATTCGGTGGTAAATCTTGTTAAATAAACGCCGTTTTTTTAAATAACTTCTTAAAAACTTTAAAGGGAGACAATTTAATGGAAAAAATTAATGAATTAAAAACAATGCTTGATGAGATGGGAAAAGACATGGAAAAATTCTATTCCAAAGGACAAAATTCAGCAGGAACAAGGCTTAGAAAAGCTTTGAACGAACTGAGGAAAAAAGCTCAGGAGGCAAGGAACGAAATTCAATCAATCAGGCAGCAGAGAAAGGCTGAAAAAGGCGCTTAGTAAACTATTATTACAAGTCTTATGTTTATAAGTAGTGGAGAAGACACTTACTTTTTCACTACTTATTTTATTTTACTCTCCGCATATTAGCATTTATGCAGTCAACTATCAGAAATTTTTGCATCATAGCGCATATTGACCACGGCAAATCCACCTTAGCAGACCGCTTACTGGAAACCACAGGCACTATTGCCAAACGGGAAATGATGAAACAGGTTCTTGACGATATGGACCTCGAACAGGAGCGCGGAATTACCATAAAACTGCATGCAATCCAGCTAAAATACAAATCAAAAGACAATAACGAATATACTCTAAACCTTATTGATACTCCCGGTCACGTAGATTTTTCTTACGAAGTATCCCGCTCCCTTGCCGCATGTGAGGGCGCTTTGCTTGTAGTCGATGCAACACAGGGTATAGAAGCGCAGACTGTCAGCAACCTGTATCTTGCAATAGATGCTAATCTTACAATAATTCCCGTTATTAATAAAATTGATTTACCCAGCGCAGAAATAGAAAGCGTAAAAAAACAAATTATCGAGATGATTGGCTGTGATGAGGATGAAATAATCCTTACAAGCGCTAAACAGGATATAGGGACTTCAGAAATACTCGAAGCAATTGTTAACAGGATTCCCCCGCCAACGATTAATATGGATAAACCGCTTCGGGCTCTTGTGTTTGATTCTACATTCGATTCGTACAGAGGCATAATTGTTTACATTAGAATTGTCGACGGTGAATTAAACGAAGGTGATAGGCTTCAATTTTTCGTTACCGGAATTAAAGCTGATGCAGAAGAAGTTGGAATCCTTAGAATGGACCGCGTCAGGACTAAAAAACTTAAATCAGGCGATGTAGGATACCTTGTATCGGGAATAAAAAATGTAACTGACCTTCTCGTAGGCGATACCATAATTAATCTTGATAATCCCGCCCCCGAACATCTGGAAGGATATAAGAAGGTAAAGCCAATGGTTTTTTCAGGTGTTTATCCTTCTGCAAGCGATGATTTTGAAAACCTGCGCGAAGCGCTGACTAAGCTCAAGGCAAATGATGCCTCGCTGATGTTCGAGCCTGAAACTTCTACAGCATTGGGATTTGGATTCAGATGCGGATTCCTTGGTCTTTTGCATATGGAAATTACACAAGAGAGACTCGAACGCGAATACGACCAGACCATTGTTACAACCGTACCTAACGTTGAATACAAAGTCGTTACTCACAGCCTGGAGGAAATATGGGTTGATAACCCGTCACAAATGCCTCCGATTGGAGATATTGAGTATATCGAAGAGCCTTTTATTAAAGCTCAGATTATCACACCTGTTGAATTCATCGGCAATATTATGAAGCTGGCAAGTGACAGGCGCGGGGTGTTTGTTTCAACAAATTATCTCGATTCAACTAAAGTCGATTTGCACTTTGAGTTTCCGCTCTCGGAAATAATATTCGATTTCCACGATAAGCTGAAATCTATTTCACGCGGATATGCTTCTCTGGATTATGACTTCCTGGATTACAGGCAGTCTGACCTCGTTAAACTTGATATATTATTGAACGGCGAATCGGTTGATGCGCTTTCATCGATTGTGCACCGCTCAAAATCTTTTGAATGGGGAAGGAAGCTCTGCAATAAGCTCCGGAAGCTTATTCCAAGACAAATGTTCGAGGTAATAATACAGGCTGCAATTGGCGCAAAAGTTATTGCAAGGGAAACTGTTAAGCCTCTCAGAAAAAATGTGCTGGCAAAATGCTACGGCGGCGATATTTCAAGAAAAAGAAAACTGCTTGAAAAACAAAAAGAAGGCAAAAAGCGGATGAAACAGGTCGGCAGCGTTCAGGTACCGCAGGAAGCATTCTTAGCCGTGCTTTCTATGGAAGATTAACCTATTGTCATTCCTCAAAAGCGGGAATCCATGAGACATGTTAAAACTGACCGGATTTTATAAATACTCAGTTTAATAAAGAAATTATTTGGACAAAATAAAAAATACTGATACTCAACAAAAACCAAAAAAATCCAGAACGAGGGAGTATTCCGATGCACTGCTTTTTGCAGCGCTTGTGGCAATATTTCTTAAAATATTTTTTATTGAAGCATACAGAATACCTACCGGTTCAATGGAAAACACATTACTGATTGGTGATTTCCTTCTGGTTAATAAATTTGTTTATGGCGCTACCACACCGCGGAATATTCCGTTTACTGATATAAGAATACCTTTTTTGAGGCTACCTGCTTTTGCAAGCCCGCATAAGGGTGATGTTGTCGTATTTGATTTCCCAGGCAACAGGGATGAAGTTAAATCGCCTGAGGTTGTTAATTACATTAAACGGCTTATAGCCGAACCGGGTGATACAATACAAATAATTAATAAAGTGGTATATGTTAACCATCAGATATTTCCAAATCCGCCAAACGCTTTATTTGATTCAAGAATTGAAAGCAGCAATATAGTTGACCCCCGTACATTCCCAAAAGGAAGCGGATGGAATGAAGATAATTACGGACCGCTTAGAGTACCTAAAGAAGATGACATAATCAAATTATCACCCGATAATCTTGAGCAGTGGAAAATGTTTATCACAAAAGAAGGCCACGATGTTCAGCTCTCTGCAGGCAATGAAATTTTAATTGACGGAAAACCTGCTGCTGAGTACAAAGTCGAGCAGGATTATTATTTTATGATGGGAGATAACCGCAACAACAGTCTTGACAGCCGTTTCTGGGGCTTTATGCCCAGAGACCATGTTGTAGGAGAAGCATTATTAATTTACTGGTCATGGGACCCGAGTATCCCGTTTTCAGAATTTGGCAGGCTTATTAAAACAATCAGGTGGGATAGAGTGGGAAAAATTATAAGATAACTTTGATAGCTGTAAAATTTCTTCGGAAAACTTATAAAATAAATTTTTTGTTACATAAAACATGAAAAACATACTAAGCGCAAAAAAAGAAAAAAATTCATCAAAATTTTTTAGGTCAGTAAAAGAAATATTAGTTACTCTGATAGTAGTATTGTTTATCCAGTCATTTTTCATTCAGGGCTACAGCACTCCCACCGGTTCGATGGAAAACACAATTTTAATCGGTGACAGGATGTTTTTTAACCAGTTTATTTACGGACCCAGCACACCGAGAAACATTCCGTTAACAAACATCAAACTCCCCTATTTCCGTTTCCCTGCTGTAAAAGAACCCAAACGCGGTGATATAGTAAATTTTGATTTCCCCGGTTTCAGAGATGAAGTAATTCCTTCGGAAAACGTGCAGTATTTAAAAAGAATCGTAGGCCAGCCGGGAGATGTTGTAGAAGTAAGAGAAAGAGTTCTGTACGTAAACGGAGAAGTTTTTCCTAACCCGCTGGATGCAGTGTTTATTGGACCCATAAGCCCAAAAGGCGTAAGGAACGATAAAATATTCCCGAAAGGCGAACCATGGAACGAAGACAATTACGGCCCGCTGCGAATTCCCCAAAAAGGCGATATTGTTACTCTCAATAGTTCAAACTATCAGCAATGGGATACATTTATTAAACGTGAAAACCATCATCCTGAACTGCGGGCTGACGGTAAAGTGTATATAGACGGTGTTCAAACCGACAAATACACTGTTGAAAGAAATTATTACTTCATGATGGGTGATAACCGCTGCAACAGCCTTGATAGCCGTTACTGGGGATTTGTTCCGAGAGAAAACATAGTCGGCAAAGCGTTAATAACATATTGGTCCTGGGATTCAGAAATTCCGCTCAGTGATTTCGGCAGGCTGATGGGCTCAGTCCGCTGGGACAGAATCGGAAAATTAATTAAATAGACCACAGATTACACTGATTTCTCTGATTTAACAGATGATTATAATTTCAATAAATGAATCCCGTATATCTTCCAAATCAGTCTAATCAGAGCAATCAGTGGTCATAATCAACAATGTCAGGCATCTACTTACATATCCCCTTCTGCGATACAAAATGCATTTACTGTGATTTTTATTCCATTACAAATCATTCAAGGAAAAATGAGTTAATTGATTGCCTCATAAAAGAGATTGAAGATAAATCTCTTTCATTAAAAAATAAACATTTCGATACAATATTTTTTGGGGGAGGCACGCCATCTTTACTCAGCTATGATGAATTCATGCATTTGTTCGATTCTCTTTACTCAAATCTGTCATTATCAAAAGAATCAGAAATTACAATTGAGGCAAACCCCGGCACGTTAAATTCAGATAAGCTAAAGCAACTCAAAAAGCTTCCGGTAAACAGAATTAGCTTCGGTGTCCAGTCATTTATAGATTCCGAGCTTAAATTTCTGACCAGAATACACTCAAGCCAGCAGGCGATTGATTCAGTTAAATCAGCACAGGATACAGGGTTCGAAAATATTAATATCGACCTCATATTTGCCCTGCCAAATCAGTCATCAGAAAATTGGAAGTATAACCTCCAAAAAGCAATTGAATTGAACACACAGCACATTGCAGCATATTCACTGATATATGAAGAAGGAACTGTTTTATTTGATATGTATGAAAACAAAAAAGTAACTAAAGCAACAGATGAAAACGAGAGACGATTATATGATTTCACAATGGATTTTATGGCTGATAAAGGTTTTAGCCAATACGAAGTATCCAACTACTCAAAGCCGGGGTACGAATGCCGCCACAACCTTAAATACTGGGAAAGAAACGAATATATAGGCTTTGGTCCATCAGCCGCATCATTTATTGAGAACAACCGCTGGGTAAATGTAAGAGATATTAACGAATACATTAAGCGGGTTAACACAAATGTTAAAACATACGATTTTAATGAGGAAATTGATTTAGAAACTTCAATTTACGAATACATTTTCCTTGGCTTAAGGAGCAAAGGAATCGATTTAAATGAATTTTCACGGAGGTATGATTTTGAATTTTCTCAACGGTATAATGATACACTGGATATACTCACCAAAAATAATTTGGCGGTGAATAATAATTCTGTTGTCAAACTGACATCAAAAGGGTATGCTCTTTGTGATGAAATCCTGGCAAACTATTTTTAACAATAAAAAACCCTGTCAGGTTTTGTAAACCTGACAGGGTTAAACTCTTATTTCAACAAAACCATTTTTTTTGTATCTGAAAACGTACCTGCAGTGAGTCTATAAAAATACACCCCGCTTGTCAAATTTGATGCATCCCATTTCACTTCATAGCTTCCGGCACTTTGCTTCTCATTAACCAATACGTTAGATTCTTTTCCAATTAGATTATACACAACCAATGAAACGTAACTTATAATTGGTAACTCGTAACTGATGGTTGTCACAGGATTAAATGGATTAGGATAATTCTGCTCCAGTTTATATTGAGAAGGTACTGTTAACGGATTTTGTACCCCGACTAATGATTGGCCTTCAGTAAGCGAATAAATAATATTAGGAGTTACGTTTGCAAACCCCTGAGCTGTTCCGCTAGGCCATCTGACTATTACACTATCAATAATTGTATTGCTGCCAAGACCAAATTCCACAGGTAATGAGTTCTGCCCTTTTCCTCCCGAGCCTCCGGAGACCTCGCGAATCATGCTCAGGCTTCCCGCTTTTACCTTTACCCTTGCGCCGATTGCAGAGCGGTTTGAAGGATTTCCCTGCAGTTTAAACTCAACCCATTTGTTTGAATTGCCGGCATTGTTTTTATAAAGCCTGTTTTCACCGCCGTTCGTGTTTAGGTATACATCCATAAACCCGTCATTATTATAATCACCCCATGAAAGGCAGCTTGCATGTCTGGTATCGTTTGTTCCTACAATCGCCGCAACATCAGTAAATGTATTTCCGTCATTACGGTAAAGCTTATCTATAAATCCGGTGCCGTTAGCAACATACAGGTCAAGGTCACCGTCATTATCATAATCAGCCCACCCGCAGGAATAAGTTTGAGAGGCGTCGGCAACACCGTATTGAACACTTACATCGGTAAACGTTCCATCCCCGTTATTTCTGAATAAATTGTTTGCTGCATTTGAATTGCCGGCATAGATGTCTATATTTCCGTCATTGTCAAAGTCACCCCAGTCTGCATTCCATGAATATCCCATTATAATCAGCCCTGAAGCAGCTGTAACGTCAGTAAAAGTACCGTTGCCGTTATTCCTGTAGAGAAAATCGGTGCCATGAGAACCCATTGTCTGTGTGCCGCAGAAGATGTCCAAATCACCGTCATTATCATAATCGGCGCATGTGACGGTAAGTGTTGAAGTGCTGTCCGTTATTCCCGAAGCATACGCTACATTTGTGAAGCTCAAAAGATTATCGTTCCTAAAAAGATAATTGTAATGATACGGAACGCCGTCATTGCCGAAAATCGCATCAACTTTTCCATCATTATTATAATCGAACCAATTTATGGTTCCTCCCCACCCGGTAAGACTAATTCCGGCAGTCGAAGTATAATTTGTATATGTTGTGCCTGTGTTCCTGTATAATATCAGCGCAGTATTATAATTACCAATCATTATATCGATATTGCCGTCATTATCAAAATCTGCCGCAGAAACTCCCTGCCGGGTCCGTTGTAATTAACGCCCCATGCAGCTGCAACATCAGTAAATGTTGTTCCGTTACTATTCTTCCACAGTCTGTTTGCCGTTCCGTTATTATCGAGAAATATATCAAGCCATCCGTCATTATCAAAATCAACAAATACGCAGCCCTGGGCATTACCGGGGTCATTAACGCCCAAAGCAGGCGCTACATCAGTAAATGTTATCTGTGAAAATACTTTAACGGAGAGTAAAAACAGCAGGAGAAAAAAGAAGGTTGAAAAGTTCTTCATAGCAGTTACTTTTAAATTGAGAAATGAACTTAGTGTTTTGGATAAAATCCTACATATTCAATAAATATTCAAGTGAATTTCAGAACAGACAAAACAAAAAAGGCAGTCTAAATTGACTGCCTTTTATTAATTTATTGATTAATTATCAACTATTCAGTTCATGAGGCTCAACACTGTGATTTTCAACTTCGCCTTCGGTGTTTTCCTCAGAAGCATCAACAAATTCCAGCTCAAAAGCGCCTTCTTTGTACTTAACTTTTATTTTTGAGCCTTCTTTAAATTTGCCTTTTAGTATTTCTTCCGATACAGGGTCTTCAATATATTTCTGTACCGCTCTTCTCAAAGGTCTCGCTCCGTAAAGCGGGTCGTAGCCTTTTTCAGAAAGGAACTTCTTTGCGCTCTCTGTTAGCTCAAAGCTGATACCAAGTGAAGATATCCTGCTTAACAGCTGTCTTGTAGATATATCAATTATCTTAAATATATCATCCTGTGTAAGCTGTTTGAACGTTATCAAATCGTCAATCCTGTTCAAGAACTCAGGGCTGAATACCTTGCGAACCGATTCTTCGATGGTTGATTTCATCTTATCATGCCTGTCTTTGTTCTCAATATCGCCAAAGCCGAATGTGCCGATTGATTTTATATCTTTAGTTCCGATATTTGACGTCATTATCAATATCGTATTCTTGAAATCAACCCTTCTGCCGAGGCTGTCTGTCAGCATTCCTTCATCAAGAACCTGGAGCAGAATATTATATATATCAGGATGCGCTTTTTCTATTTCATCAAGCAATACAACTGAATACGGTTTGCGTCTGACCTTCTCGGTAAGCTGTCCGCCCTCTTCATAACCTACGTATCCCGGAGGCGCTCCAACTAGCCTTGACACGTTGAACTTCTCCATATATTCGCTCATATCGATTCTGATTAAATTGTCCTCGCTGTCGAATAAGAACCTTGCCAATACTTTCGCCATTTCGGTTTTTCCAACGCCGGTAGGACCTAGGAATACAAACGAGCCGATTGGTCTGTTCGGGTCTTTAAGCCCCGCTCTTGTTCTGCGTATAGCTTTAGATAGTTTTTCAATCGCTTCATCCTGTCCGACAATAAACTTCTTAAGCTCGGTTTCCATGGTGACAAGCTTATCCGATTCCGATTGCGCAACACGGTTAACTGGAATACCCGTCATCATCGACACAACGTCAGCTACATTTTCTTCAGTAACTTCGTGAACAATGCTCTGCGCCTGTATTTCCCATTCAACTTTAGCCTGTTCAAGGTCATTAATAAACTTCTTTTCTTCATCTCTCAGCTTAGCCGCTTCTTCGAAGTTTTGGCTTTTTACAACCTGGTTCTTCTGAAGCTTTATTTTCTCTATTTCCTGCTCAAGGTGAAGTATGTTTTCCGGAACAACTATATTGGCAAGGTGAACACGCGAACCCGCTTCATCCATTACATCGATTGCCTTATCCGGCAAATAGCGGTCTGTAATGTAGCGTGAGCTAAGTTTCACTGCGCTTTCAATAGCTTTTTCCGAATATATTACGTTATGATGCTCTTCGTATTTATATTTAATGTTCATTAGTATCTTCATCGTCTCTTCTTCGGTTGTCGGGTCAACAATTATTTTCTGGAAACGCCTGTCGAGCGCGCCGTCCTTTTCGATATACTGGCGGTACTCATCAAGTGTTGTAGCGCCAATGCACTGCAGGTCGCCTCTGGCAAGCGCAGGCTTGAATATATTAGATGCATCGAGCGAACCCGACGCCCCGCCTGCTCCGACTATTGTATGAAGCTCATCAATAAACAAAATTACATCTTTGGCTTTTTCAAGCTCATTCATCACGGCTTTCATGCGTTCTTCGAACTGCCCGCGGTACTTTGTGCCTGCGACCAATGATGCAAGGTCAAGCGTTACCACGCGCTTATCATGAAGCACGCGTGATACTTTTTTCTGTATAATTCTTATTGCAAGTCCTTCAGCGATTGCTGTTTTGCCTACACCCGGCTCGCCAATCAGTACAGGATTATTTTTCTTTCTGCGGCTTAGCACCTGTGCAACACGCTCAATTTCTTTCTCACGCCCGACAATCGGGTCAAGCTTATCATCTGCGGCAAGCTTGGTTAAATCCCGTCCGAAATTATCCAGCACCGGTGTTTTTGAGCGGTCTGCCTTTTTCTCTGCAACAGGCTTTACAGGCTGCTGGCTTGATTTACCGCTGAGTATGTTGGTTAGTTCTTCCTTCACCAGCTCGTATGTTATGCCGAACTGCTGCAGGATTTGCGATGCGAGATTATCATCCTCCCGCAGTATCGAAAGCAAAAGATGCTCCGTGCCGATTACGTCGGACTTGAATATCTTAGCTTCGAGATATGTTATCTTTAAGACTTTTTCTGCCTGTTTTGTTAAAGGGATATTCCCTACTGTAAGCGTTGCTCCGGTTTGCCTTACTGTCTCTTCGACGGTTTTCTTAATTTTACCGATATCTTTCCCAAGATTTTTGAAGATTTTGATGGCTATGCCTTCGCCCTCGCGTATGATTCCCAGCAGCAGATGCTCGGTACCGATATAATCATGTCCAAGCCTGATTGCTTCTTCTCTGCTTAGCCGAATCACATCCTGAACTCTATTTGAAAAATTACTGTCCATTTTAACTTATTTCCCCTAATTAAATTACAATTAATTCAACAATTTAGGTCTAAAAATAGTTTCAATTATCAACAAATTACGCTTTAATTGCATTATTTGCAATGCATGCCCTTAGCGGAGCCGAAGGTAACAACTTATCTATATCAGTTTCTTCCATTTTTCCCGCCATGATTCTGATTTACGTTTTCCCTTACTTCCGCGGTCATCTTTTCTGTTGGGGTTCTCATTTCTTTGTTCATCTTTTATGCGGTCATCATTTCTAATAGTGTTTTCATTCCTTCTTTCACGGTGTTCATCTCTTCTGTTGGAATGTTCATCTCTTCTGCTGGAATGTTCATCTCTTCTGTTTGGTTGTTCCCTTCTTCGCTGCGGTTGTTCATTCCTTCGCTGCGGCGGTCTGTGACGTGTATCATCGGATATGTTCTGAACGCTCTTCGGCAGGTCAGCAGTATTAACTGTTTTCAATGTAATCACTCCGCGGTAGGTAAATAAAATCTGTTTGAAGAACTTCTGCTCTTCGCCGCCGGTGACAAGCGATATCGCTTCGCCTTTTTTGCCCGCCCGGGCTGTTCTTCCAACGCGGTGTGTGTATGATTCAACGTCTTTAGGGATTTCGTAGTTGTAAACGTGAGTGATATCTTCTATATGCAGTCCGCGTGATGCAACATCGGTTGCAATCAGCACGCTGATGCGCTTATGGCGGAACGCCTCCGTAACACGCTCACGCTGGCTCTGTGACATATCGCCGTGAAGGCAATCTGCTTTCACTCCGTTATCGGTAAGCTTCTTTGCAAGCTTGGATGTAGAATATTTTCTGTTGCAGAAAACAAGCGCGAGGTCGCGTTCATGCTTAAGCAAATAAACCAGCAGCGGCAATTTAGCTTCTGGAGTGGTTTGGTAATATGTCTGATGCAGGAACTCCGGCTTTACGGCGGAATCAAGCTTCACATTCACGGGGTCGGTGAGGTATTTGCGGCTTAGCTGCGCAATTTCTTTCGATACCGTTGCGCTGAAGAGCATCGTCTGCCTCTTCTGCGGCATAAGCTTTAATATGCGCTCGATATCTTTTATAAAACCCATATCCAGCATCCTGTCTGCTTCATCGAAAACGAGGAAGCGGATTTTATCAAGTCTAAGCGCGCGCCGTTCGAGCAGGTCAAGCAGCCTGCCCGGCGTGGCAATTACTATGTTTGTACGCCGGAGTTTCCTTACCTGGTTTTCAATCGATACGCCGCCATAGACAGCCGTTACACCGAGATGTTTGCCCGCAGAAAATTTCGTGAACTCGCCTGTGATTTGCACGCAAAGCTCACGCGTCGGGACAAGTACAAGTGTGGTTAATCCATCACCTGCGGTAGTTGCCTCAATTATCGGAACGGCAAAACTTATTGTCTTGCCCGAGCCGGTTTCCGATTGCGCAAGTATATCACGCCCCGCGGTTATGGCGGGTATTATTTGTTTCTGTATGGGTGTTGCTACCGTAATCCCGTGCTTCTCCAGCAGGGATACCATCGGTTTGCTTAATTTAAACGATTCTGATTTCATTTATTACCTGTATTTTAACTTTCTTTTGTGTCATTGCGAGCGGAGCGAAGCAATCTCTGCTTAATAAACTTTACAAACTTTATGAACTTTATGAACTTTATGAACTATTTTACTTACACAAGATACTCTTTACTGCTTCGGCATACAAGGTGAATGAGTACGGACCGGGTGGAGAGCGTGCTCTTATTAAAGTCTTTTGTCATTCACGCATAGGTTTCAAACATCGCTTTAGATAACCTTCGCGGGAATTATAGTGAGAAGATTTGCTTTTCAATATTTACGCTAATTGCTTATATTAAGACTGATTATTTATAAACATCAGTAGGCTTAGGTTAGCGAAACAGGCTTCGGTACAGCACGCCATATGGTTCAGGTGCAGATACAGTAAATACCTTACTGCTTCCCGAGTTATCGGCAGAAAGGATATATATGAAACTATTACTGGTTTCACCCTGCAGGGATGAAAACATCCGCTTCGCGCATTCACTCCGCATTCCTCAAATTTCACTTAACATTATTGCTTCGCTTACACCGCCTAATTACGATATAAAAATTGTTGAAGAAGAAGTCGGACCTGTTAACCTCGATGAAGATTGTGATATTGTGGGCATCAGCACAATGACTTCAAACGCTCCGAGAGCATACCGCATGGCAGATGAGTTTAAAAAGCGGGGCAAAACAGTTATACTGGGCGGCGTTCACCCGACCGTACTGCCCGAGGAGGCAAAACTTCATGCAGACTCCGTTGTAATCGGCGAAGCGGAAGATACATGGGGCGCGCTGCTGAACGATTTTGAACAGGGCACGCTGCAGAAATTTTATAAATCAAACCACCCGGATGTTTCGCATTACCCGCTTCCGAAGCGTGAGCTCTCACCGAAAGCTAAAGCATTGTTCGATGTTAAGCCGATTGTAACAACACGCGGGTGTCCGTATGACTGCGATTTCTGCGCCGTCCCGAAATTCTTCGGCAGAAAGCTGCGCTCACTTCCTGTTGAAAAAGTCGTTTGCGATATTAAAGCATCCAAAGGGAAAATTTTTCTTTTCCTCGATGATAATATTATCGGCTCTCCGAAATATGCAAAGGAGCTGTTCAAAGCAATCGAACCGCTCAATATAAAGTGGGTGGGGCAGGCATCCATGTCATTTGTGAAAGATACCGAGCTTATGCGCCTTGCCGCCAAAAGCGG
Organism: Ignavibacteriota bacterium; assembly: GCA_963742955.1. GTDB lineage: Bacteria > Bacteroidota > Ignavibacteria > Tepidaquicellales > OLB5 > CAVUOA01. Next base: position 806,949 of record CAVUOA010000009.1, read on the forward strand.
GTGTACGGTGCTCTTCTTCGGACTGGAGTCGGTTTCGACTAAAGCGCTTAAGCGCATGGGCAAATCAATTAAACAGCTCGAAGCAAACGCAGATGCAATAAAAAAAATTAAGGATTTCGGAATTGTGTTTCATGCGTCCATGGTGTTCGGTTTCGATGAGGAAGAGAAATCTATCTTTTCTGAAACGCTCGAATTTCTTGTAAAGAATAAAATTGCAACCGTATCATTCAACATTCTTACGCCATACCCGGGCACACGGATTTATGACCGCTTTAAAAGCGAGGGCAGGCTGCTCACTGAAGACTGGAAATTCTATGACCATAACTCGGTTGTCTTTAAACCAAAGAACATGACGCCCCGGGAGCTTCTTGAAGGACACCTTTGGGCTCGGAAACATTTCTACTCGCTCGGCTCAATTGCAAAACGATTCACAGGAACGCTCCGCCATCCACTGCTTTACACTGCGATGAATCTGGGATACAGAAAAAGCATTAAGCTCGATACCGATAACCTTGGTAACGAGATATTGCGGTTACATGCAGCATGAAATACCGGGCGGAGGATGTCCCAAATTCTCAGGGTTATTCCGGACTTGGTCCGGAATCCGATTATATATATAATTGTGTTGTATTGGTCCGCGGTTGGCAGAAAGCCGAAGATAACCATTCCTGAACGCCTGCCTGTCTATCTATCTGCAATAGGCAGACAACAGGTAGACCTGCTGCAGGCAGGGAGTCGAAGGACAATTCTTACTTTTCCTGTATTTTTAACTTTCTTTTGCGTCATTGCGAGTGCAGCGAAGCAATCTCAACTTAATAAACTTTACGAACTTTACGAACTTTACAAACTTTATGAACTTTACGAACTTTACGAACTTTATAAACTATTTTACTTACCCAAGATACTCTTTACTGCCATGCTATAAGAAGAAGAATTTTTGCCACCCCGATGTTTATCCCCGATGCATACGGGACAGGCTGGGCAGGCACAGAGGAATTTGTAATAGTAAAGTCGCAGGATATTTTACTTTTATAAGTTGTGAGAAATGAGTAAATTAGAAATTATTGACCACAAAGACACAAAGGCACAAAGTAAAACACAAAAATAAATGGCTTCACTTGAATCTGCCTACGAAAATGTATCAAAACTTGTTGAGGATTTTAAAAACAACGAGCAATACTACATCACACCTAAATACTCAGAGGCACAGGTAAGAAAAGACTATCTCGATAAATTTTTTATTGCGCTCGGGTGGGACGTTAACCATGATGAACAAAAAGACCCTTACCGGCAGGAAGTAAAAGTAGAAAAAGCTGTTGCAGTTGAAAGTGCATCAAAGCGGGCGGATTATGCATTTTACCTTTCACCAAATTTCAGAGAACCGGTTTTTTATGTTGAAGCCAAAAAACCCGCGCATGACCTTCTGAACCCATATTATTATTTTCAGGCAATCAGGTACGGATGGAATGCAAAACACCTGTGATTATTCTAACCGATTTTGAGGAATTTCATATTATCGATTCAAGATACAAGCCGAATATTAAAACTGCCGTTGACAGAAAGCTCCAGCAATATCATTATACCGATTATCTTGATAAAGAGAAATTCGCAAAAATCTATTATTTGTTTTCGCGTGAATCAGTAGAAAGCAACAGCATTGGAAATTATGCCGATGCGCTTAAAAAAATCAGGGGTAAAGCAATTCGAAAAGGCGCGCTGGCGGGTATTTACAAAAGTATTGATGAATCTTTCTTAGAAGAGCTTGATGAAATCAGAGACCACCTTGCAAAAGCGTTCAAAAAAAATCAAACCCCAATCTTGAAAGTGATGAACTTACCGAAGCAGTTCAAGTTACCATAGACAGACTTGTTTTTATAAGATTCCTTGAAGCAAAACTTATTGAAGGGGAATCTCATATAAGTCACGACGTCTCTAATCATAAGGCGGCTATTTAAGAAAAGGTACAGTATGGAAAGAATTTTATAACAGACAGCAGAGCGCTTGATGCAAAATATAATGGAATTGTTTTTAAACAGCACAATATAATTGATACTGAAGGATTTAATGCACCGGATGACAAAGTTTTCGGTGATATATGCAAGGAACTTTCGCAGGAAGACTCGCCTTATGATTTCAATTTAATTCCAATTCATATACTCGGCTCTATATATGAGCGTTTTCTAGGAAAAGTTGTACATGCAACTGATAAACATGTAAAGATTGAAGAAAAACCCGAAGTAAGAAAGGCAGGCGGAGTTTATTACACTCCGCAGTATATAGTAAAATATATTGTTGATAACACTATAGGTAAGCTGATTGAAGGCAAATCGCCGAAAGAAATTTCAAAGCTGCGCTTTGCCGATATTTCATGCGGAAGCGGCTCGTTCCTGATTACTGTTTTTGATACACTGTTGAGTACATTGGCAAATGGTATCAATCGCACCCTGATACAGCTAAAAAAGACGGCGGCAGATTAAATAACGGGATGTGGGTTTTATCACTTCACCAAAAACGTGACATCCTGCTCAAAAAATATTTACGGTGTTGATATAGACTACCAGGCGGTTGAGGTAACACAGCTTTCATTATTTTTAAAACTGCTTGAAGATGAAACACTTGCAACCGCGCAGGAAATGCAAACTTTATTTAAAGAAAGAATACTGCCTGATTTAAGCAAAAATATTGTTTGCGGCAACTCGCTTATTCGGAACAGATATTTCTTCCGGCTCTCTGTTTGATTCTGATGAAGAAAGAAAAATTAATGCAAGGGGAACTGAGGATAGGTTCCCCGCATATTTTTCACTCTTATAAAGGGGGCAAGAGAGATGACGGTTCCCCCTTATAAAGGGGGTCAGGGGGATGGAGCAAACCGAGGTTTTGATGCGATTATAGGAAATCAACCATATGTTAATATTTAGTATGTTGATAAAATTACAAAAGATTATTTGAAAGAAAAATATAACGTATATGCTGGGAAAGCAGACTTACTATATTTTTTCTTCGAGAAGGCATTAAAGATCTTAAAAAAAGATTCTTTTTTAGGTTTAATTACTTCAAGATATTTTGTAGAAGCTACTGATGCAAAACCATTAAGAAAATATATAAAGAAAATGAAAATATTGTAGAATTTATAGATTTTAAAGATCATAGTGTTTTCAAAGGTATCGGTATCCATTCAATAATATCAATTATAGAAAAAAATAAAATTAAATTGACAAAAATAAAACTAATAAAGTCAATTATTGAGCATCCTATTATAGATGAAAAGAATTTTGATATTTTTACGATTACTTTAAATAATGAAGATTGGACGTTTACAAACAAAGTTGAAAAAGTATTGTTTGAAAAATTAAATACAATATCTAACAGACTTGGAGACCTTGCAACAATAGAACAAGGACAGAAATCAGGTCTTAATCATGTTTTTGGTATTGACTATGAACTTGCAAATCGGTTGGAAAAAGAACCACTAAGAAAACTTATCAAAAATAGTCATATAAAAAGATATTACGCTAATTACAAAGATATGTATTTGATATATGCAGATTCTAATTTTAACTTAGACGACTATCCTAAAATAAAAAATTACCTATTACAATTCAAAAAGGAGCTAATTGCACGTGCAGAAGCTAAAGACTATCTATATCCGTGGTATAGGTTACAAAGACCACGTGATAAAAAATTGTTTGATGCTAAAGAAAAAATTATCGTTCCATATAGAGCAGAATATAATAAATTTGCGTATGATGACAAACAATACTTCAATGACGGGGGTGATATTAGAATAATAGTAATAAATAAGAATGAAGATTATGGAACAAAATTCTGTTTAGGTATCTTGAACTCCAGACTTAATGAACTTCTATTATCAGTTTATTGGTAGAAGAAAAGGTAAAATGTTAGAATATTTCGTCGAGCCTCTTGCAAAAATTCCAATTATTAAAATTAATTTTTCTAATCTTGCTCAAAAATCCCAGCACGATAAATTGGTATCACTAGTTGACCAGATGCTTGAGGCAAAGAAGAATCAAATGGAATCAACTACCGAGCGCGATAAATCATTTTGGGAAAACAAATGCAGCTCGCTTGATAAGCAAATAGACTCTCTGGTTTACGAGCTTTACGGTTTGACCGAAGAAGAAATAAAGATAGTGGAAAATAATAACTAAAATAAAATACATCATGGCAACAAGAATTTTACATTGCGGAAAAAATATTGAAAATTACAATATTTGTGTGGATGAAAAAGTTGCTGGGTTCACAGCGGGTGGTCCATCTACTGGTGATTTAATTTATCTGGTTGTAAGAGTTGGAAAAAAATCACTTTGTGGGGCAAGATTCACATTAAATGAAATTACTGATTATAAGCCTTGGCCAGACTCTGAAAATTACGTTCTGAGTTATACTATACAAAATATTGAATACTGTAAACCATTTGATATTTCAGTACTGGCTGGACCAGGTGGCCCATTGGGCGTTAAAATACTTGCAAGCAGCAAAAGAAATCAAAGAACATGATGCAGTAGACTTACTAAACTCGCAATTCAATTCAAATAAAGCAGATATATTTCTTTCCACATGCTGAATCTCCACAACCAGCAGCACCTGAAGAGAACATTTACGAAATTGAAAATGAAAAAGAATTTGCAAAAGCATTAAAAGAAGATCCTGACCTAAAAATCAACATAATGGGGACTTTCCAGACAATAAATTTTACTAACGAAAATGATATTGTAAGAGGACTCGAAAAGCTTGTAAATGAAAATTTTTACATGTTATTTCAGCAATTTCCCGAAGATAAATCCATTTTGATACCTGATAACCGGAAGTTTTTTACTCGTCATGTAAAAAAAGACGAAACGTATGTTGCAGGTGTAAGTGGTATACCAGACGCTTTATTAATATTATTTAACAAAAGAGATCCCATACAAATCAATTTAATTGAATACGAGTGTTATGGTGAGAATAAAACCAGATCATCTGCAAAATCGGATTACTTAAATACGCATATTATACCGCAGCTAATGAGATTTGCGGCAACTTTCAGTATTATTACCGAGCAATTTACGCGAGACAACGCAATTAAAGACTGGATAAGCAAAATAATAAAATACATTAATGAAAATCCAGATCTTGAAAAGAAGTTCACACAATGGGTAAAAGAAATCAATCCCCTTATTAGAGAAAAAGCTATTGATCTCGAAATAACAAAGTTGCTTGAATCGGCTTTCAAAAAAAATCTTCGTGTCATGCTAATCATTGATGAATTAACATCAGAGCAAAAATCAACTATCAGAAATGTAATAAATTCATTCAAGCTTGGAAACGAAAAAGGCGTTGATTTTGAAGGATATGTAATAAAACTTATTCAGAGTATAAGGATAAATGATAAAGAAGCTGAGTACGCTTTAACAGTACAATAATAAAAAATAATATTTTATGATTTTTGCTTTATATAATTGTTTTCAGTATTATCTTGGTTTAGGTATGTACTCACCAAAAAAACTTCTTGCTCAAGGTGCAATGCTAGCATCACCACATCTTTTAAATAATCCAGACATGTTTCATACTGGAGATATATATCTACTTCATACTCGTTATTCTTTTTTAAGCTGGCTAGTCATGTATTATGAGCCATCACCTTGGTCACATACAGGTACAATTTCCCAGAATAAAAATTCCATTGATGCAACAACTTCGGGTGTAATTGAGCATCCAATATCAGATTATTTAGATAATAAATCTTACATATTGATATATAGACCTAATGTTAATACAGAAAACTGTGAAAATTCAATAAACAAAATGCGTTCACAATTTCTTGGTATGCAATATGGTTGGAGAACGGTGTTTTACATATTTTTGGTAACCGTATATAACAAAAAAAGAAGTTACAGAATTAAATACACATTAGATTTTTTATTCATTATTTTTTTAATTAATTTAATTTTCCAGAATAATACAATTTTTTGGATTAGTCTAATCTTTTCTGTTTTTAATATTCTAATAATTTTATGGAATGGGTTTAGGGGAAGATATAATTAGCCAATATCAGTTCTAAAGTCTTTTTATTTTTCAGTCCCAGCTGAGTCTATCGCAGCCTGTCTGCAAAAGGCAGAAGGACTCAGCGAAAACATACACACTTTGCCGCTTCGTGCCCTCTCTCCCGGTGTAAAAAAGATTTTCTGAGATTGCTTCGGTCGTTCCTCCCTCGCAATGACAAATACCTTTTTTGTGTTTTTCCCTGTGCCCCTGCTGCTCTGTCGGAGCCTGTCCCGATATGCATCGGGGCTAAACATCGGGGCGGTTCCATTCGACGGAGTTTATCCCGATATACATCGGGGCTCAGGATTTTACCTCTCTTTGAGACTGCCGCGCCGCGCATCCATCCCCCTCCGAAGGAGTCCTTTGGACTATCCCCCTTTAGTAAGGGGGAATCCTTCGACTCCCTGCCTGCTGCAGGTCTACCTGTTGTCTGCCTATTGCAGATAGATAGACAGGCAGGCAATGACACACTTACTATATTTTTTTATACTGTTTTATCAGTACCTTATGAAAATAATACTTGACTTTCGGGATTTTCCGTTTTAGATTTATGACCAGGATTATCAGGATTTATCTGATTAATCAGATTAATCAGATTTATCAAATTGATATTCGCGTTAATTCGTGAAATTCGTGTGAACGGTTCTTTAAAAAACATCAAAAACATGCAAAAAATCAAATGGCGGTATGAAACTGCAATTCCGGCTTAGAATCGTTATATTTTATTTAGTTACCCCCCTAATTCAGGGGTTTAAACATTTTAAAATCAACCGGTTGGAAAGCTCATAGGTAACTTAGTTACCCCCCATACCATATAGTCAGATAGTAAAATGGGTAAACAGATAAATTGATAATTGGAATATAAAATGATTAGAAGATTAAATAATTGGAAGATATGATAATGCGTGAATAAATGAAAAAAATATGCGGAATCAATAAAACCGGGTTAATCTGCGGTTCAGACAGTTTTGGAAAACCGCAATTTTGGGGCACTTTCATAACTTGTTTTGAGAAAAAGTGCATTTAAAGGTCACTTTCATAACTTAACGTAACTTGAAGTTATGGGGGTGGGGTGTTAAAAACGGTCTGCCCCGGGGATAAACTTAAAGAAACCAAAGAACTTTCCAAAAACATGACGTTTATCATTTTAAATACTTAAGAAAATCATTAATATTGTACTGTCCGTTAATCTTATTGAAGGAGTTACATAACGATGACATTCAAGGAATTATTAAAAACCAATCTTGATAAAATTTTATTTGACGCAACAGAATTTCTGTCGCGTTCAACACTCGAGCATTATAACCAGATGAACGCCGAGCGTCTCCGCGCCAAGCTTGCGCGCCTCTACTACGTTGCCCGCGAGTGCGCCGAATCAGGCAGAATAGAACCGATGAAAAAATACATCGGCGAAATTGCGCCTAACAGGTTCGATTCCGGTTTTGAGCTTTATGAAGTACAAACCGCAATTAACATACTTGAAGAATGCTTTTGGAAAAATATAGTTGAAAAAGTTGACCCGGCAGAAAAAATGCCGGCTCTTGTAAAGACACAGGAAATTCTGTGCGCAGCAAAAAATACGCTGGCAAAATCATACCTTGAGTTGAAAAAAGAAGCTTGAGACCTTCCATTGCCGGAGTTATGGGAGGCTGTTCCTTCTGCCCGTTCTCCGGCATCAAGCTTCAATATTATAAAAAAAGGCGGTGAGATAAATCGCCGCCCTTTGAAAATTAAGCTAAATCTGTTCTAATCTTTCGAAAACCTTTTCTCCTGCGCATCAAGCTCTGCAGTGAGTTCCTTCGGTAAGTGGTCGCCGAAAATTTTGTAGTATTCGCGCATCTCTTCAATTTCACGCAGCCCGTCTTCCTTGTTTACAGAAAAGAGCTTCTGCATCGTTTCACGTGTTACATCCAGCCCTGTAATGTCGAAGCCGTCAACATCGGGCAGCCTGCCGATTGGAGTTTCAACAAACTTGCCGGCGCCGTTAACACGTTCAAGAGCCCACTTCAGCGCGCGGATATTATCACCGTAACCCGGCCACATAAATTTACCGTTCTCATCTTTACGGAACCAATTCACATAGAAAATCTTCGGAAGCTTATCGGGAGAAGATTTTTTGCCAATCTCAATCCAGTGTTTAAAATAATCTCCCATGTTGTATCCGCAGAAAGGCAGCATTGCAAACGGGTCATGGCGCAGCTTGCCGATAGTTCCTGCAGCAGCTGCGGTCATCTCCGATGATGAAGACGAACCCATATAGACGCCGTGGTTCCAGCTGTATGACTCGTTAACCAGCGGCACAACAGAAGCTCTCCTCCCGCCGAAGAAGAACGCGGAAATCGGAACGCCTTTCGGGTCTTCCCATGCGGGGTCAATCACCGGGCACTGTGAAGCCGGCGCCGTAAACCTGGAATTGGGATGAGATGATACACGTCCTGCGTCGGGTGTCCAGTCTTTTTTGTTCCAGTCTGTTAAGTGGGCGGGTTTCTCGTCGGTCATTCCTTCCCACCAGACATCGCCGTCATCTGTATAAGCAACATTGGTAAAAATCGAGTTCTTTGTCATGGAAAGCATTGCATTGGCGTTGGTCTTCATCGAAGTGCCTGGCGCCACACCGAAGAATCCGTACTCGGGATTAATTGCGTGCAGTCTGCCGTCATCGCCGAACTTCATCCACGCAATATCATCGCCTACTGTTTCAACTTTCCAGCCTGGAAGTGAAGGTGTAAGCATCGCGAGATTGGTTTTACCGCATGCAGATGGAAACGCCGCTGCAATATATTTCTTCTCGCCGCCCGGAGGTGTTAAACCGAGAATGAGCATGTGCTCAGCAAGCCATCCCTCATCACGGGCAAGAACAGATGCGATTCTCAGTGCGAAGCACTTCTTACCGAGCAGCGCATTACCGCCGTAACCGCTTCCGTATGACCAGATGCTGCGCTCTTCGGGGAAATGAACAATATACTTTGTTGTGTTACACGGCCATGTTACATCCTTCTTCCCATCGGTTAACGGGTAGCCAACCGAATGCAGGCACGGAACAAATTCACCGTTGTCACCGAGTACATCAAGGACTTTCTTCCCCATGCGCGTCATGATGCGCATATTCAGCACAACATAAATTGAATCGGTAAGCTCTACACCAATGTGCGAAATCTTCGAGCCGAGCGGTCCCATGCTGTAGGGAATAACATACATTGTGCGTCCCTTCATAGAACCGGTAAAATGTTCTTTTAAAATTTTCTTCATCTCGACGGGGTCCATCCAGTTGTTTGTGGGACCGGCATCGATTTTATTTTTTGCGCAGATGAAAGTTCTGTCTTCAACTCTGGCTACGTCGTTCGGGTCTGAAACAACCCAGTAGCTGTTCGGTCTTTTTTTCAGCGGAACAAACTGTCCGCTCTTTACTGCCTGGCTGATGAGCCTTTGGTTTTCCTCATCCGAGCCGTCACACCAGTAAACAGAATCAGGCTGGCACATATCTGCCATTTCCTTAACCCAGTTGAGCAATTTTTGATTTTTTGTCATTTTTAAATCCTTCTGATATAATTTCTTGACTAAATACTAATCCAGCTAAATTTTAATCCAAATACAAACGGGAAAGCAAATAAATATTATTATTTTCCCGCAAACGAAAAATTACCAAAATATTAGCAAAGAAAAAAACCAAAAATGAAGATAAATGAAGCAATAACAGCAGAAATGGATGCCTTCAATAAAAAAGACATCCATTTTTTATAGGAGGCAAAACTCTTACTTTACCAGCACCATTTTTTTTACGGCGCTGAAATTATCGGTTGAGAGTAAATAAAAATATACTCCGCTCGGAAATGCTGATGCGTCCCAATCGTAATTGTAACTGCCTGCATTGAGCTGTCTATCGATTAGCTCTGATGCAACTCTGCCCTGCACATCGTATATGATAAGCTTAACGTGCGTGTTCTCAGGCAAATCAAACCTGATGTTTGTTGTCGGGTTAAACGGGTTCGGGAAGTTCTGGCTTAATCCATACACTGCCGGAACTGCCGTTCCAACCGGCTTTATACCGTTGGGGCTTGCATTGATAGTACCGGTCATCCCAAATGACTGGTGCGGAATGCAAAAATAGTTATAAGTACCCGAATGCGTAATTACTAAAGAAAACGAAGTGTTTGCAGCATCAAGCGGGTTACTCCATGTAAGCGCCCCTCCGGGAATTATACCCGATGTAGTTGTATGCGAACCGTCAACCCATACCCATTTTACCGTATCACCGACAACAACCGAAACCGATTGCGGTGAAAACGACATACCCGATGCAGTAACTGTCCATGTTGTTCCGTAAATTTGAGAAATTGAGAATAACAGGAAGAGGAATAAGAAGAATTTTGAATTTTTCATTAAGGTCTCCTTTTATTGTGTTTTTTAAAAATTACGAGACCTTCACCCTTGAGAAATATACAACCTAATTAGTTTGTATGAGGTTCCTTAAGATAACATTTTTTCTAAAAGACTATTTTATCTTATTATATGATTGTAAAAGTATGGGATAACAGTTAAATTTGTGAAATTTATAAACTATAAAAATATCATGGCTAACAAAATAACAGGAACAGGCACAGCATTAATAACTCCTTTCAAGAAAAACGGCGCGGTGGATGAACATGCGCTAAGGGAACTTGTCGATTGGCAGATTAAAAACAAAGTTGAATTCCTCGTCCCCTGCGGTTCAACCGGTGAATCCGCTACTATGACACGCGGTGAACGGCGCGCTGTTATTGAAATGGTTTTGGACCAGGCTAACGGGAGAGTGCCGATTGTTGCAGGAACCGGCACTAACTCAACTACAGATTCAATACACATGACAAAAGATGCCAAACAGATTGGCGTTGATACCGTTTTGCTCGTGGGTCCGTATTACAACAAGCCGACACAGGAAGGTTACTACCAGCACTTCAGAAAGATTGCGGAAGAGTGCGATGTGAAAGTTGTTCTGTATAACGTGCCGGGCAGAACTGGAAGCAATATACTGCCCGAAACAACACTGCGTCTTGCCGAAGAAGTGAAGAACGTAATCGCAGTAAAAGAAGCTTCAAATAACATAGAGCAGATTATGCAGATTATTAAGCACAGACCAAAAGGGTTTGCGCTGCTCTCGGGTGAGGATTCATTTACATTGCCAATCATTGCTTCCGGCGGTGACGGTGTAATAAGCGTTGTCTCGAACGAAGTGCCGAAAGAGTTTAGTGACATGGTAAGATTTGCTTTAGCCGGCAATATGAAGAAAGCGCAGGAGATGCATTACAAGTTGTTCGGATTAATGAGAGCAAATTTTATTGAATCAAATCCAATCCCTGTTAAAGCGGCGCTTACCATGATGGGAAAAATCGAGGAGTATTACCGCCTGCCGTTAGTGAAAATGTCGAAAACAAACAGGGATAAGCTGAGGAAGATTTTGAAGGAATTGAAGCTGGTAAAATAGTACGATTATAATCCCTTGCCTGCAGCAATTCTATTTGGCGAAAACAGGCAAGTACAAAAGGTGGAAATCTAGTCAGCTGGCTTGTACCCAGCACTTACCACAAAGCCATAAATGATAAATAAATATTTTTTTGATTGAATCCTCATATATTGTTTGGAGAAGAGAATAAAAGATTGCTTGGGCTTAGTACAAAAAAATATGTCTGACAATGAGACGTCAAAAACAGAATTTGGAATTATGGAATTAAAAGATTGATTTTAATATCCTTAAAAGATTGGAAATTAAAAATTATTAATTAGAATCTTTATTACTGATTTAGTATTTTAAAAAGTAAATGCTACCTAAATATATTAATTGAAGAAAATAAAATGAAAACTCTATTAAGATTTACCACCTGGTATACATGCATTGGCTTCGCTGGGCAAAGAAACTGAATTAGCAGCGAAAAATTTTATTGAACATTTTTCACAAGTAGATCTTTTTAAAGATAGAAACAGTCATGATGATACTTTTAAAAAAATTGCTAACGAATTTCAAGTCACAGGGTGGGCAGATAATGAATCTGCCAAAGTACTTAACGTTTTCTTAGATTTATACCTCAATAAAAAAAGTATCGAGGTCTCCTCATTTCTAAAAGTGGATCCGTGCTCACAAAAATAATTCGGAAGCTGTAATTGACTGTATGAAGATTAAACCACCAGATGATGTAAATATTATTAGAGTTTTTTCGAGAGCCGGCAGACAAAAATTGGTTTTTTTGGCAATTTGGAAGCTAGCACAGAAACAAGTTGTATTAAAGAAACTTGTTGACACCGAAGAAGCAAAAAAATTGAAAGAAAGAGAATCTCAATCACACCCACTTTCAATGAAACACCTTAATATAATCGAAACTTATTATTTAACAAACAATGATAATGAAGGTTTCTTTATAGAAGAATACTTACCTGAAGTACTTAATGACGAATGGAATTCAAATGGAATACATGAAGAAGCAAATTTATTATATAATATAGGAAGCGCTTTGGATGAATTACATCAATTGAATAAGGTTCATGGAGATGTAAAACCTGATAACATTGGGAAGCGAGGTGAGAATTACATTCTGCTTGATTTTGGGATTTGTAGAAATATTGAAGAATTCACAAACGATATTACAGCAACGGGGAGTCTCAGAACAAGAGCACCAGAGTTACTAGCAATTAATAAATACGATGGGGATCCAACAAAGGCAGATGTTTGGGCTTTAGGTGCAACAGTTTTTAACGCAATTGTTGGTCATTTCCCGTTATTTGAAAAAGGTGAAAAACCACCTCGTATTACAAAACCCGAAGAAAGAATAAATTTTGAGCAAATATTAAAGAGAAGAGCCGAACAAGAATGGAAAACAGAGTAAATATTAAAGATATACCCAAACCTTTAGATAAAGAATTAGAAAAAACTTTGAAAAAAAGATCCTAACGAAAGAAGTAGTGCAAAAGAAATTCTTGACTTAGCCGCAAAAGAATTAAGTGCTTTTTTAAGGACTACTACTTCAAAAAGCAAGTTTTCACCATTAGAAGAACTACAACAACTTGAAAAATATTTACCATCAAAGGATATTCTTGACTTAATGCCAATAACCGAACACAAAGATATTATCAATAAGCTGAGTGAAATGAAGAACAAACCCGGCTTTACACAAAAACAACAAAGTGAGATTGATGCCTTATTAAGTAAATTTTAAAATTTATGCCGAGAGAGTAGGATTGAAGAATTCAAGATTCTATACATGGGCTCATGGAATTTCATGGTATGGAAACTGTTGCAATTGAAATTCTTAGAACACCAGAGCTCCAAAGATTACGAAAAATAAAACAGACGGGCTTAGTTCATTTAGTCTTCCCCGAATCCGAACACTCAAGACTCGTACATTGTTTAGGTGCTGCACATCTTGCAATACGATTTGCAAGACATTTACGTGAAGCAACAAAAGATTACCTAGCAGATTCATTGAGACCGAATGAAGCATCCATTAGAGACTTATCTGTAGCCGCTTTGTGTCATGATTTAGGGCATGGTCCCTTATCACACGCGTGGGAACGAGAAATAATAGGTAAAAACTTTGATTTAAATAAATGGGCTAATGAATTAGGACTTTCAAATAAGAGGAGCTCATTGCAAGGTATAAAATGGCATGAACTAGTTGGGCAAGCATTATTAGCTTGGGAAGATGGTCAATTATTCAAACTACTTGAACAACATGAGAGAGGATTCAGTAAAAGATTAAGATATTTGTTAAAAGGCAAATATTATTTGTCTTATTTTCCGCGCTTATTGTCTAGCGATGTTGATGTTGATAGAGCGGATTACCTTATAAGAGATTCACATCAAACCGGTGTAACATTCGGTTGGTATGACTTGGACCGATTAATATCAACTTGCACAGTGGGTGAATACAATGGCAGTTTAGTCGTTGGATTTGATGAAAAGAAAGCACCACGAGTAATTGAACAATATCTTATTGCTCGAAGAGCACTTCACGAAAATGTTTATTTTCACAAAACTGTACGAGCTGCCGAAGGAATGGTGGGTTTATTTCTTAAACATTTAAAAGAAGAAATGAAAAATAACCCAAAACAAATTAAATTCCCATTCCTAGACCCTCTTGTAAAAATGATCTCAGGTGATGTTGTAGGTCCGCAGCAACTCTTATCTCTTGATGATTATTCTTTATGGATACTTATTGAATATGTTGCTAATGATAAAAATATTGACCGAACTGTATGCGAATTAGCGCAAAGAATTTTATCTAGGGATTTATTTAAAGAAGTACCCTGCAATTCGGATAGAATTGATGAATTTTTAATTGAAGATGAAGGAAGATCTAAGTTATATAATGTGATTCAACCTTATTGTACTGGTAAAGCCGAATGCTACCTCTTGGTCGATACAATTGAATTTGATATCTTAAATAAGAAATGATATTAATTTTTCATTTTTTGTAGATGACAATTTTAGAGCTATTCCTATAAAAGAACATGATGTCTTTCGTAATCTCCAAGGTTCGACAAAAAAAATAAGATTATTCACAGTTCAAGAAGCAGTTGAATCGGTAAAGAAACTGATTGGATAATTATTAGCTAATTTAAAAAACTTATCTTTCCATTTATTTCCATGATTTCTCATTATAATTATATCTGTAAGAATATGTTTTTAAAAAATAAAATTTCCCTACTATTCTCATTTTACTATTCGAGATACCTTCAAAAGAATACTGAAACCCAAATACAATTTAATTTCAGTCATAAAAGGTTTGATGTATTAAACCTAAAACGGCTAAATTGTTGGTGAAAACACCAGCACGTATTGGAAATATCTTTTTATTTCTGTGTTTTCTATCGTCATTATTATTTAATTATCTTTTCCGCTTCATTTATGCCTGGTTGCAAAAGTTTGCATTCATCATTTCTTATTTCTATATATTTTATTTTGTGTAATTTTTTTAGAATATCAATAAATACATTTTTATTTGAATGCTCAGTCCATTTATACAAATCATCAACCTTCACAAATAAAGGATATTCACTATAGAGTAATACTAAAACCTGTTTATCATATTTAAGTGATGTATTAAGAACTCTTCGCATATCCTCAATTTTCTCAATAATTGGTAAGTCGATTTTTATAATATTTTCGATAACAATTTGCGCCACTTCAATTTTCAAACCTGCAAATATTCTACATATCTCAGAAAATATCCAATCACAATTAGTTTTAACAAGAATTGAATCCAAATCATTCGGGTTATGTAACCCACTAACATGCCCAACCCCCCTAGTATTTCTGATATCGTTAATGAGTATAAGTGTTCTTGGAATGTGAATTCTTAGCGAATCATCAATTCCCGCAGATTGTTGTCCCTTAAAAGTTCTACACTTGTCCGTAAATGCTTTTATGGGTTTATTCAGACTTGTATATTTCCCATAAAATTTATTCTCTAAAATCCTGTAAATCACTTCAGAAAATTTGCTTGCATTTAATTCGGTATTCTCATGTCTGCCAAGCCTATAATTGTTTTTAATTATTGCATAGTGTTCAAGAATTTTTTCAACTAATTCCCCAGGAATATTTTTTTTTAAATCTAACTCTAAATCCATATATTAAATTTATTTATTTGATTTCTTTGCTTTGGTACTTTTTTTTGTTTTCCTTGCCGCCCCTCGTAAATTCTCATCAGGGTTTGGCAATCCATTTATTAAATCGCTACCCCTTACCCCTAATCTGTAAGTTCCCTTCTTACTGCCTGCAAGTAGATAATGGTATGTTCTAACTGAATGCCCTAATGAATTTGTAACAACTTGATTAGCAGGTAAAGTTTGCTTGAAATCATTTTTCCATGAATTTTCTATATCATCCCTTGTGTACTCAGCTTGCCCCAAAATGTTCTCAAGAAAAAAGCCTACTAAAGCAAATTTTTCGTAGTTATTAGATGGTTGTTTGTTTTTCCAAAGTATTGTTGGCTTTTTTCATCAGTTACATCACGTGGTGGTCCACCGCCACTAATACCAGAATTTACTTTTGATGTATTAACAATATCGAACGCATTATAAACATAGTCTAATACCCTTTTCTTGGATTCTTTTTCAGTTAGCTTGTTCAATTCTTGAATAATAACTTGAATTACTTTTGGTTCTTGAATTAAATTATCGGTCATTCGAACCTCCTTATATATTATTTGTTTTAAAAATAAAATGTTTGACAATTATTTTTTGAATGTCTTCTAAATCCCCCACACTTCTTCTCGCCTCAATTTCTCTTTGAGTCTATTTCCCTTGTTTAAGCATTTTTGGCTCAGGTCAAGCCACCGACTAGAATAAACAGTAATCCGTATAAATAAGAATTGTGCGATAATATAGACAAACATAACAAAAATGACAACGTAAAAAAATATATACTTCTTTCTTTTGCGTGTCCAGAATTGAATTTATTCGTGCCACGAGCTTAAAGTCGGGGCACGAAAATATTACTTATTGACGCATCCCCCTCGTCAGAGCCGAGCCTTGACGGCCTGCCCCTCGCCGAGTCGAGTCATTGACCTTCATAAGGGGATTGACATAAAAAAAAGGGTTTGATAAATCAAACCCCTGCAAAAATTATTTAATGAGATTGCTTCCCCCGAGTGCTCGGGGTCGCAATGACAAGTTCGTTTGCTTTACTGTATTCTGTGTATATGCCTTCTTCTGATTATTTTTATTTTCTTGAAGATTTTTTTTGCTTTGGCGGTTTTCTTAAACTTCTTCGGGCGGTCTGATTTAATATATTTGCCGTCTTCGGATTTTTTATCATACTTCTTAAAATTCTCTCTGTATACAGTTACTTCATTTTCACCGATAGAAGTAAGTCCCCGCTCTTTTCTCAGTCTTATTTCACGCGCTTTGAATATTCTGCCGGTGCGTTTTTCTATATCGGCTACATCGGGTCCCCTGCCGTGAACTTTTCCGTTATCAAATTTCATTTCCAAAACTGATTCAGAATTCTTTACAAGATTATTATTTTCGTTAACAGGAAGTACAACGGAATTATCTAAATTATCGGCAAACTTTTCTTTCCCTACAAATACCCATTGGTTATCGGGATTCCTGTATCCGTAATTAGCGGCTGTAATACCTTTTTCCCATTTCCATTCGGCTCTTGGAGTAAGCGGACACCACCCCACGTGGTTTTCCGAAATGCGCCACTGCACCCATGCAGGAGCCCAAACATAACCCGGCAGCCAAACCCATCCGTAGTTAGCGGATTTCCACCACCTGCCGTAATGATAACACGCCCATCCCCAGCGGTAATTAGAAGCCCACATCCATCCGCTTGTTGTGTAAACCCAATGCCCGTTCATGTACGGACGCCAGTCAGTTTCCGTACCCGTTGGTCTCCAAACATACACAAGGTTCTCATCTGCAATATAATTTGAAGCATAACCCTGACCTTCGCCGTCATTGAGTTCTTTTTCAATTTCTTCTTTGGTTATCATAATCCATTCGCCGTCATCAGATAAGTCATCATAAAACGTCTGGAATGAAACCGGGTTATCGTATAAATCTTCATCGCTCTCATCGAATGATGTGAGTGAAACATCTATATTATTAACCTGCTGCAGCAGGCTGTCTTCATTGGTCTGCGAAAAAGATGTTTTAATACAAAAAATAAATACCAGGAAAAATAAAGCTATGGCGGCGGTTTTGTTCATATTTAATGCTGCGAATTCTTGTAAATCCGGCTGTTTTTTGCCCTTCTTACTGATTTGACAATAATTACGCCAAAAAGTTTAATTTAATTGAGCTTTTTTCTTTTATTTAAATATTCTAACAAAGCTGTATCGAACGGCGTTTCTGTAGAGAGCAGTGTGTAATCAATATTGTTTGCCCTGCAAGCCTGTTTATAGGTGTTCAGGAAGTTCTGCACTGCCTCTTTGTATGACTGCATAACCGATAGCGGCTGTGAAAGCATTTCTTTGTTTGTTTCCATGTCTTTGAAAATCGTAGGCGAGTCTATTGCAAAGCTCATCTCCAGCGGGTCAAGAATCTGGAACACTATTACTTCGTTATGCTTATACCTGAAATGCTTAAGCGAGTTAATAACTTTCTGCTGGTCATCAAACAAATCACTGAAAATAATTACAAGTCCCCTGCGTTTAATCCTCTCCGCAATTGAGTTTAACGATTCTGCCGTATTGGTCTCTCCTGCTCCCTGCAGGTTAGAAAGATGAGTGAGTATGAGCTTAAGATTCTGGCTGGTTGCTTTCGGCGGGATGTAGGTTTTGATGCCTTCATCGTAGACAACAAGTCCCGCTGCATCTTTCTGATAGTTCATTAATACTGTAATAGATGCGGCAAGATAAGAAGCATATTCCAGTTTCGTTACACCGGAAGTTTTCGGCGCGCCGTCTTTTTTCTTAAACAGTTTTTTTAACGGTGATAGACCTGAATAAGCGGGGTCGCTTGAGCTGAACGCCATCGATTTGCTTGAATCTACAATTATGTATGATTTAAGATTAGTTTCTTCTTCGAATTGTTTTATGTAATAGCGGTCAGTTCTGCCAAGGACTTTCCAGTCAAGGTATTTTAAATCATCGCCGGGCATATACTGGCGGTGTTCGGCAAACTCCACACTAAAGCCGTGATAGGGGCTCTTGTGAAGCCCCGCTATAAAACCTTCGACTACAAACTTAGCTTTCAGTTCAAGAGTTGCCAGCTTAGATATAACCGAAGGTGTTAAATATTTTCTATAATCAGTCTGCAATAAAAGCCAAACGGCTTATTTATTTTTAAGCTTTGGGTGCACAGGCGCATCGGTATTCGGAGCCGAACCGTCAGGATTTGTACCGTCAGGGTTCACTTTTTGATTATTCTGCTGTACATTCTGGTCTTGTGGAGGCACCTTCACGTCTTTCATATCTTTCATGTCTTTCATATCCTTCATTTCGGTTTTGGATGTATCTTTATTCTGCTGTGTATTTTTTATAATATCTTCAATCGAGCGGTTTTCATCGAGCATCTGGAGCATCATCTTTGCGGATTCGCTCATCTTCTCGTTAGGGTCTTCGTCCTTAGGATATTTATCAAGAAACTTCTTATATGATTCCTTTGCCATATTCTTATCCTTTAACATCTCGTCATAAATAAATGCAATCATGAACATAGCATATTTAGCTTCGCGTGTATCGGGAAATTTCTCCGAGACCTGCTGGTAATATTTAATTGCGTTAGTAAAATCCCTCAGGTTATCGGAATATATTTTTGCAATATTGCTCATTACTGCCGGCGCCTTTTGGGAATTAGGATACTGGTCAAGAAGCTTCTGATAAATAGTTATTACCTCTGAATAAGCTTTCTTGGATTCATCGGGTTTATTATCGGCGTCAAGCTTGTTTGCTTCATCCATTTTATTTTTTGCATCAAGGAGGATACTTTCTTCAGACTGCTTTGAGCATGATGAGAATAATAATGCAGTTACTGCAAGAAGAAAAAGCATATTTTTGAATTTTGGCATGTTTCTTATGTGTTTTAGTTGTTGTATAGTTTAATTAAACATTAAAGACAAAGTTAAAAATATGGTAGGTTAGAATCAATGTAAAGAAATAAAGCTTTTCTCAGTGATTTTTCTTAATATCCCATATTTTTTGAATAGTTAAAATCAATCCTTATTGTTAATTTAGCGGATATTGAATTATAAACCATCAAAAAACACAATACTAACCGGAGATTTATACATATGACAACGAAATTCCAAAACCTTATTAACGGCAAATGGCAGGATTCCAAATCAGGCAAATTTTTCGAAAACCGCAATCCCGCAAACTGGGAAGGTGATTTAATCGGTACTTTTCCGCTTTCTACTGTTGAAGATGTGAATGAAGCGGTTGCTGCAGCTAAAAAAGCTTTTGAAAAATGGAGACTTATCCCCGCTCCCAAGCGCGGTGACGTGCTTAAACGTGTAGGTGATATAATGCTTGAGAAAAAAGATGAAATTGCATTCGAGATGACGCGTGAAATGGGTAAAGTATTTGCCGAAACCAAAGGCGATACACAGGAAGGCATCGATACAGCTTATTATGCCGCATCGGAAGGAAGAAGATTATTCGGGTACAACGCTCCAAGTGAATTGCCTAATAAAATGAACCTCAGCTTCCGTACTCCAATAGGCGTTGGCGGAATAATAACCCCGTGGAATTTCCCGATGGCAATTCCCACATGGAAAATTTTCCCCGCGCTGGTCTGCGGAAATACTGTTGTATTTAAACCCGCACAGCTTACACCCAAGACTGCCGCTACACTTATTGAAATTATTGAAAACGCAATGAAAGAAGTTCTCGGGAATGATTACATTCCGGGAGTAGTAAATATTGTTCACGGCTCGGGTTCGGTTGTAGGGAATGCATTAACAACACATCCCAGATGTAAGCCTGATATCATTCACCGGTTCATCAGCAGTCGGAAAACAAATCAATCAAGTCGCGGGCGCAACATTGAAGCGTGTATCACTCGAGCTCGGCGGCAAGAATGCGCAGATTGTTATGGATGATGCCAATCAGGATTTAGCGCTCGATGCTGTTCTGTGGGGAGCTTTCGGCACAACGGGACAAAGATGCACTGCTACATCGAAGATTAATCTTCATGAAAAAATTTACGATGAGTTTATCGATAAGCTTATCAGAAGAGCCAGCACATTAAAGCTCGGTTACGGAAATGATAAGGGCGTCGATGTGGGTCCCTGCGTAAGCAAAGAGCAGAGAGAAACTGTTCACAGCTATGTTGAAATAGGATTAAAAGAAGATAAAGCTGTTAAAGTCCTTGGCGGCGCTTATGCAACGGGCGGAGAACTGGATAAAGGATGGTTCTATCAGCCGACAATATTTGTTGAAGTCAACCGCAATATGAGAATCGCGAGGGAAGAAATCTTCGGGCCGGTGCTTTCGGTACTGAAAGCATCCTCGCTTGAAGAAGCAATTGATATACTGAACGATACGCCTTACGGACTATCATCATCAATCTTTACACAGGATGTTAACAAAGCATTTGTTGCAGTTCGTGATATAAAAGCAGGTATTACATACATCAACGGCGCAACAATCGGCGCTGAAGCCCACATGCCCTTCGGCGGAGTGAAAGAAACCGGCAACGGCCACCGGGAAGGCGGCTGGACGGTGTATGATTTCTATACCGAATGGAAAGCGGTTTATATCGATTATTCCGGCAAGCTGCAGAGAGCGCAAATAGATAATTATTAATACCGGAAAGAGCACAAATACTATAATACTCTAAGAGGGGTAATGCTTGCCCCTCTTTTTTTATAAAAATTATACAATTTATATTTTAAGAAATTTAACGTATCATAGCAATTACGGCTTTTTAGCCGGGATTTTACGAACTAATTACCCGAAATGGAAGAAATTAATAAGAAAAAAAACGTATCTGTAAAGACAATAATAGTATTATTCCTTGCGCTATTAATCAATATTTCGCTCAGCTACACATTATTTGCAGGCGCAGGATTTTTCAAAGAAAAAACTATAGATAACTCGGAAACAATCACAGGGCTTGCCCGTTATGAAGCAATTTATGTAATGCAGCGTTATATCGCTCCGCTGTTCTCGAAAAATGACGAAAAGCAGAGAGTCGATGACCCCAGGATACTGGAATACCAGAACATGTACGATGTTACAAAATATGATTTAAGCCTCTCGTTCGATATTCCGCAGAAATCACTTTCCGGCGAGCTTATTATGCATGCGGATGCTTTAGCCGATAATCTTGATACGGTTTATATAAACTTCTATGATAATATGGCAATATCTGAACTTAGCTTCGGAACAACTGATAACTCCCCCACAGGCGGGATGACAACACCATCATACAGACGGGAAAACGATTATATCATAATCGATACCAAAGATAAAATTAAAAAAAGCGGTGAATTCATAATAAAAATAAAATATACAGGCAAACCGAAAGTAACAGGATACGATTCATTTTCGTTTATAGATGTTTACGGAAGTCCCGTTGTAAGCAACCTCAGCGAACCCGATTACGCGCCCGTATGGTGGCCATGCAAAGACTTGCCAAGCGATAAAGCAATAACATACGTTCATTTGAGAGTACCAACAGGCTTAAAGGGAATCTCAAGCGGATTGCTTGCCGATACGGTACAGAATTCTGACGGCACTACTACATTCGACTGGGAAAGCCAATACCCTATTGCAACTTATCTTGTTAATGCAGTGGTGGCAAAATTAACACTCAACCAGGCAGCGTACACTTCACTCGACGGCAACATTGAAATGCCTGTAGTTTATTATGCATTCCCTAAAGATTCAGTTAAAGCAGCATTTGACTGGAAGAAAACTCCCGAGATGATAAAATTTTTCGCTGAAACTTACGGCGAGTATCCTTTCATAGATGAAAAATACGGAATGGTGGAGTTCGGGTGGACACAGGGAGCAATGGAACACCAGACAATCACAGGCATAGGCTACACACTTGTTACAGGTGACGGCAGATACGAAGATATTGTATCGCACGAGCTTTCGCATCAGTGGTTCGGCGATGCGGTTACGCTAAAAGACTGGAAAAATATCTGGCTCAATGAGGGTTTTGCAACATACTCCGAAGCGCTGTGGAACGAACACCAGGGAGGCAAAGAAGCATTATTCGATTATATGAAAAAAATCGATTACGGATATTTCAGCGGTACCGTGTATGACCCGCAGGGATATATATTCTCCCCGCAGGTATACGCAACCGTTTACCAGAAAGGCGGTTGGGTGCTGCATATGCTTAGAGGCGTTACAGGCGATTCATTATTCTTTAAAGGATTACGGGAGTATTACGAGAAGTTTAAATATAAAAATGCCGAGACTGCCGACTTCCAGGCGGTTTTTGAAAATGTTACGGGACAAAATCTCGATTGGTTTTTTGATGAATGGGTTTATAAGGGCACAGGCAGACCTCGGTACGAGTATTCATGGAAGTTCGACACCTTCCCCGGTTCGGCTGCACACCTCGTCAGGCTGCAGCTCAAACAGGTGCAAACAGACCGAGATGTCTACAAAATGCCTGTTAAAGTAACTATTGTTACAACATTGGGAGAAAAGGAATATACGGTTTTTAATGACCAGCGGGACCAGACTTTTTCATTAACAACAGACGCTACACCAAAAGAAGTGCTTATCGATAAAGACGGGTGGATTTTGAAAAAAATTGCTAAAGGTAAATACGAATAGCAGCCTATGACCGGAACCGAATCAACTGTAAATGATATCCTTGGAAAACTTTTCGCGGAAAAATTCGGGGAAATACCGGCTTCATTTTTGCCTCTTTATGCGCACGGCTCTGAAAGAGAAATTATCAGAATTAAGGGAAGCAAAGGCACCGTCATCGGAATTCACAACAACACCATACCCGAAAACGAAGCGTTTATTAAATTCTCGGAGCATTTCCGTAATGAAAAAATGAATGTCCCGCTAATCTATCACGTTTCCGGTGACATGAAATCTTACCTTATTGAAGACCTTGGCGATACAACATTATTTAATAAAATACGTCATGACACCGAACGGTTCAGCGCTGAAAATATAAATCTCTACAAAAAAGCAATCGAACAGCTTGTGAGATTCCAGACTGTTTCAGGGAAAACTATCGATTACGGGCTGTGCTATCAATTTCAGGAGTTTGGAGAAAAGAATATTAAGTTTGACCTTAATTATTTTAAGCAAAGCTTTCTGGCACATATGTATAAAAAGAAAATTGATACCGGTTTGCTTGAAATTGATTTATTTTATTTAAGGTCAAAGCTGCTTGAACCTGACAGAAGCAGTTTCCTTTACCGTGATTTCCAGTCAAGAAATATTATGCTGCATAAAGACGATTTGTATTTTATCGATTACCAGTCCGGCAGAAAAGGCGCCCTGCAATATGATATAGCTTCACTACTATATGATGCAAGAGCTGATATACCTCAGCAATTAAGAGAAGAGCTTCTTGATTATTATATCAAGGTTTCCGGCACAGATATAAATGAATTTAAATATTATTTCTGGTATTTTGCGGTAATTAGAATCCTCCAGGCGATGGGCGCTTACGGATACCTTGGCATAACCAAAGGTAAAAAACGGTTTCTGGAAAGCATCCCTTACGCTTTAACTAACATAAACTTCATTTTAAACAACAGAATTGAAAAAGGAAAACTCGGATATTTAAATAAATTATTTTCTGAAATCAAATATGAAGCAGCACCAAATTAACGGCCTTAATGTTATTGAACATGGTGAGCATGACAGGCTGCCGATAGTTTTTGTTCACGCTTTCCCGATGAACCTGAAGATGTGGAACCCGCAGGTTGAGGCGTTAAAGAATAATTACAATGTTATAGTATATGATAACAGGAGCTTTGGCTTAAGCAATGAAGACCCTGATTCTCTTACTATCGATTCGCACGTTGACGACCTGTTTAATATAATAGACACCCTGAAGCTGAAAAAACCCGTGCTTTGCGGCTTATCAATGGGCGGATATATTTCACTGCGGGCAATGGAAAGAAACCAGGATTCATTTAAAGGCGTTATTTTGTGCGATACGCGTTCTTTTGCCGATGATAATTCCGGAAAAATAAAACGCGCTGAACAGATTAAGCAAATCAAGCAGGGCGGAAGAAAAACATTTAATGAAGATTTCATCAAAAACACACTCAGCCCCAAAACACTTGAAGGGAACGATGCTAAAAAGAAAACAGTTGATTTAATCGGAGCTATCATCGACGAACAGAAGGATTCATGTGTAACAGGTGCTTTGCTGACAATGGCTGCAAGAACTGATACTACCGAATATCTTGAAAATATTAAAATTCCCGCTCTTGTTATTGTTGGTGAAGACGATAAGCTGACTCCTGCAAGCCCTTCGAGGCTGATGAACGCTAAAATCAGAAACTCAACTATGAGCATTATACCTGAAGCAGGACATTTCCCGAACCTTGAAAACTCTGAAAAGTATAATAATGAAATTATTAAATTCTTAAAAAGCTTAGAATCATGAAAAGTTACGTTGTAATGATTATTAACGCCGTCATTCTGATTGTTATCGGGGTTTACGGCTATTTCACTTCCGGCAGTCCAACAGCATGGATTTCACCTATAATTGGTGTAATACTGTTTATCTGCGCTTTTCCCGTAAAAAAAGAGAATCATGTTGTGGCGCATATAGCTATTTCGCTGACATTACTTACAGCAATTGTATTTTTTATTGTGGGATTTATTTTGCCGAATGCTCTTGTATTAATTATGGCAGCAGTATCACTTATTGCAGCTATACTGTATGTTATGGATTTCATCAGGAGAAAAAAAGAACGAGAAGCGGCACCAGGGAATAAGTGAAATGCAAAATGTGAAAGGTAAAACGTGAAAAGAAAAATGTAAAACATAAAAATTCGCAGTCGAGCCCTTATGGGCTCGTTTTATTTCACATTACTTTATCTCCCCCGAAGTCGTTAAGCCCTTGTCATTCCTGCGAAGGCAGGAATCCGGTTTTAGATTTATATGCTTTAAAAACTAAATAGACACTATAAAACAAAAAACTTCCGAAGTCTTATAAAATAAAAAACTTCCGAAGTCTTAATGACTTCGGAAGTTTTCTTACTTCTTACTTCTATACACTAACCGGCTTACCTATTTTTTTGCCTATTTCTTTTAACATTACGTCTGTCATAGCCTTCAAATCATATTTGCATTTCCAGTTCCAGTCTGCTCGTGCAACGCTGTCATCAATTGTTTGCGGCCATGATTCGGCTATCTGCTGCCTGAAATCAGGATGATATGATATTGTAAACTCCGGAATATGCTTCTTTATTTCGGCTGCAATCTCTGCGGGATTAAAACTAATAGCAGCAAGGTTGTAGCTTGAACGCACCGTCAGCTTTGATGAATCAGCTTCCATTAGCTGAATAGTTGCGTTAATAGCATCTTCCATAAACATCATAGGCAGCGTAACGTCTTCTTTTAAGAAACAATCGTAGCTGCCTTTTCTTATTGCATCATAGAATATCTCTACTGCGTAATCTGTTGTACCGCCGCCGGCTTCTGTTTTATAACTAATCAGTCCCGGGTAGCGGAGGCTTCTCACATCTACACCGTAACGCTTGAAATAATATTCACACCATCTTTCCCCTGCCAGCTTGCTGATGCCGTAAACTGTATTAGGTTCAGTAATTGTCAGCTGTGGTGTATTCTTCTTCGGTGTTGAGTGTCCGAACACTGCAATAGAGCTGGGCCAGAAAGTTCTTTTAATTCCTACTTCTCTTGCGTGGTCAAGAATATTCAGCATGCTTCGCATGTTTATATCCCACGCCTGCAAAGGGAGTTTTTCTGCATTACCCGAGAGGACTGCAGCAAGATGGTAAATCTGTGTAATTTTATTTGCTATAATATAATGAATCAGTCTCTTATCATCCATCACATCAAGAATTGTGAACGGACCGCCATCGATTACGTCCTTCGGCGCTTGTTTTATATCGGTTGCGTAAACATTTTCATCGCCGTATTGTTTTCTTAGCGCTATTGTTAACTCGGAACCTATTTGTCCCGCAGCGCCTATTACTAATATTTTTTCCATGTTTATATTATAATATATCTTTTTATGAACAAATTATTTGTTATTCTCTGACTTTGCCTTACTAATTAATTCCTTTATTAAAATAACCCTATTTCTGATATCTTATTTGAATTTCATACTAAGCCAGATATAATGCAATTTCTCTTTCGGCGTCATCTTAGACACAGGTTTTTCAAGATGACCGTCAAACAAAGGGTCTGTTTTTTTAACTTTTTCTTTCATCTTGGATTAATTTTTCCAATTCTTTTACGTCTATTAAATCTTTATCTCTAACCAGTTCAATTTTTTCATAGCAAAGATTAACCTTCTTTAGAGGTAATCGAAAATTCAATACATCAATATCGTCACGCATTAAATGCCTTCAACAATCACTTCGGGTTTTACTTTGGTTTTCCTGATTAGCGCAGGCCAGTAGGCAACAACATCAGATGGTTTCGGTCTGCCTCCTGCAAATCCTGTTACACCGGGCGGTCCCGTTAATATCAATGGAGCAATTTCTTTTGCAAAACGCTCAATAGCTGCCTTATCTTTTGCTCTTACACCGATTCTCAAAACAACTTCGCTTAAATCATCGCGTTTCTTCACCAGCGGTCCATGGCATGAATTGTAGCCGAGGAATTCGGTTCTGATTTCTTCAAACTTTAATCCTAAATCGTCAAGCCTCGTTCTTAAAATCTTATCGGCAGCCTCTGCCCTTTTTAAAGCATCGGGAGCTGAATATGTAAGAGTGCTGAATGCGCTGTAGCCGTCATCATAAGACATAGATACTTTATAAAACTCAGTCGCAGGTCTGCCCTGAATGCCGAAAACCTTAACCCTGTCTTTGCCTTCCTGTTCAAGCTGAATGGAAGTAAAATCGGCAATACAATCGGGTGTAATGTATTCTTTCGGGTCACCGATTTCATACACAAGTTGTTCGCTCACTGTTTCTACTGAAACCAATCCTCCTGTATTGGGATGTTTGGTAATATAAAACGTTCCGTCGGGATGAGCTTCAACAATCGGGAAACCTATTCTTGCCAAATCAGGCACCTTCTCCCAGTCACCAAGGAAATTTCCGCCGCTTGCCTGTCCACCGCACTCGATAATATGACCGGCGATTGTTCCTGCGGAGAGTTTATTCCAGTCATTCATTTCCCACCCGAATTCATAAATCATCGGTGCAAGGGTAAGTCCGGTATCGGTTACTCTTCCTGTAATAACAATATCAGCGCCCTGTTTAAGAGCCTCTACCACAGGCAGCGCTCCGAAATAAACGTTTGCGCTAAGCAGCTTATCCTTTACGGTAACTGCGGCTTCGCCAGTTTCCATATTAGCCAGCTTTTCACCTGAAGCAATAAGTTCACCAATATTATCAAGAATATTATCGCCAATCACTACGCCGATTTTTAAATCTTTAATACCAAGTTTTTTAGCAGCTTCAAATACAGCATCACGGCATGCTATAGGATTTACTCCCCCGCCGTTTGTAATAACCTTGAATTTTTTTTCTTTAAGTAACGGTAAAAGCTTTTCCATTAATGGCGGGATATCTCTTGCATATCCGAATGCGGGATTTTTAAGCTTTTGTTTCTGGAGGATTGACATGGTTACTTCGGCAAGGTAATCCATCATCAGGTAATCGATATCGCCTTTTGCTGCCTGGTGAAGCGGGGCGTCTATTAAATCACCCCAAAAACCCTGTCCCGAAGCAATTTTGATTTTATCTTTCATTAAACGGGAATTATTTAATAATCTACAAATTTACGTAAAAATGTGATATAATGAAATTTAGAAATGAGGCCGAAATTCATAAAATAAAAAGTGGCATCAAGAATAATTCCTGATGCCACAATAAATCTGTCTAATCAGTGTAATCTACTTCACTAATATCATTTTCATTGTATTTGTATAATCACCGGCATTAAGCCTGTAGAAGTATACACCGCTTGCCAGATTTGATGCGTTAAACGTAACGCTGTATGAACCGGGCTGCTTATTTTCGCTGACAAGCGAGGCAACTTCCCTGCCTCTTATATCATACACCTTCAAGGTTACATTAGAAACCTTTGGTACATCATATCTTATACTTGTTGCAGGGTTAAACGGGTTGGGATAGTTAGGATACAGTGCGTATACTTTCGGAATATTTCCTGCCGGTGGTTCAATGCCTACCAGCGGGAATGAATACTCATATACACCCTGACCGGGAGTTGACGCTACTGATGTAGAGCCTATACCTGTGAATAATGTGCTGTCTGTAGAAGTTGCCTTAAACGAAAGCGCTCGAGTTAAATATGAGTTCAGCAGTGTTCCGCTCACAAAGCTTGTCCACGAGTTTCCGCCGTCTGTTGTACGGAAAACTCCCGCGTTCGGTGCTGTTGCATCTACTGCGCAGTACATTTCAGTATTAGAGCCCGGTCTGAATAATACCCATCGTATGTTAACACCCACAACAGCAGGTATCCCTGTGCTCATTTTAGTCCACTGACCGCCGGCATTTGTTGAAAGGAAAAATCCTCCGTCTGTTGTATTCTGGAATAAACCCGCGCAAACATAATTTGAATTTGCTGTGCTTACATCAATCAGTCTAACAGGGTTCAGTGACGTGGTTGCTGTCGGCAAGCCGTTGCTTGAACTTGTCCATGTTGCAGCTGCATCGGTAGATTTGTATATGTATGCCGGTCCTAAACTTCCCAATACTGTAAACGAAGTTCCTGCATAAATTATATTTGCATTTGCCGGGTCTATTGCCAGGGTTAAGATATTCCTTACTGAACCAAATCCGTTGTTTGCTATAACCCAATTTGTCCCGCCATTGGTAGATTTCCATATACCGTCTGTTGCATCATGAGTTGCGTTAAAAACACCTGCATAAACTATGTCAGGATTTGTCGGGCTGACTGCAATTGACTGTACGCTTCTGTCTGCTGTAAAACCGTCATTAGTTACATTTATCCAGTGTGCGCCGGCATCGGTGCTTTTATAAACACCTTTATCCTGCGCTGAGGTTAATGAATCCGTCCCAACATATATTATGTTTGGGTTAGACTTACTGATTGCCATCGCCTGTAAATGGTTGTATGTTAATCCCGAATTTGACGTGAACCAGTTTGCGCCTGAATTTGTGGATTTGATAACGCCTGAATCAAGGCTTGCAGCAAAAATTGTAGTTTGAGGTGACGGACTTACATTTACAGAAATAATCCTTCCGTAATCGGTAAAGTCGGTTGTCCACACACCAACCCCGTCTGTTTGATAAAAGAAATGCAGGAAGAGAAGTGAAAGCGGAATAATAATATAACAGCTTTTTCATATTTCCCCCTATATGAATTATTTTTTGAATTGAGTTATTTTAATTCAAAGAACCGTAAGTTGTGCTGCGGAAATGTAAACTATTTCTTTTTTGTAGTCAATACCTATAAGAGGTATCGGAAGAACGGTTAACCGTGTCGGCAGGTATTTTACTTAAATATTATGTAAACCTGTTTCTAAGACGGGAAGGAAGATTTAGCTTTCAGGTATTCATCCACGAGGGATAGTAATGACTTCTTTAACGCTTTTTATATCTTTAACCAGACCTGATGACTGCCCCATTTCAAGCTCGCCTTCATCCAAATCACCCTCGAAAATGCCCTTCATTTCACGTTTATTACCCAAAAGCTCTTTTAATTCCTCAACAGGAGCGCCGCTTTTTTCCATTTTATCGGCTTCGATTGCGAACTTGTTTTTATAAAACCTTACGGGGGCTACCTTCTTTAGTGTAAGTATGGTTGAATCATCCTTCGCTTCCACAATTTTCTGCTTGAACGCCTCCGAACACGATGCCTCATAAGTAGCCGCAAAGCGTGTGCCGATTTGCACTGCCTCCGCTCCGAGCGCCAGCGCCGCGGCAATCTGCCTGCCCGATGCAATACCGCCTGCCGCTATAACAGGAATCTCTACCGCATCAACAACCTGCGGAACAAGGCAGAATGTTGTAATTTCATCAACACCGTTATGCCCGCCCGCTTCGAAGCCCTCTGCAACAACTGCATCGCATCCGGATTCCTGCGCTTTTAACGCGTGTTTAACAGTGGGAACAACATGCACATGAGTAATGCCCGCGGATTTAAGTTCACCTGCAAATATTTTAGGATGCCCTGCGGAAGTAAAAACAATTTTAACTCCTGTTTCAGTTACAACTTTAACAAGCTCTTTTGCATCGCTGCGGATTAGCGGAATATTTACTCCGAAGGGTTTAGTAATTCCTTTTTCTCTGAAATGATTGCCGAGCTTTGTAATGTGTTCACGAAGCAGTTCCGGTTTCATTGAGCCTGCGCCGATTAACCCGAGGCAGTTGTTATCCGAAACAGCCGCCGCCAGCTTCCAGCCCGATGTCCATACCATCCCCGCCTGTATTATGGGATACTCGATATTAAATAATTCTGTGATTCTGGTCATTTAATCATGCAAAAGGGGTGTCATGCTGAAAATAAATGTTTCAGCATCTAATTCAAAAAGTTAAAATTCCAAAACGGACTTACCCGCAGCAGGCGGGAGTCCGGAAAATTGACAAAATCATTTTCAATAATTGATAATTGGCTAATTGTTAATTGATAATTGCCAATTGCTTAATCATCTCCAGCGCTGCTCTTGCGGCTTCGGCGCCTTTGTTGCCTCGCCGGGTTTGGAGCGTTCCATTGCCTGCTCATCAGTGTATGCCGTAAGCACACCAAACGATACGGGAATACCGCACTCAAGTGATACCTGCATTATACCGTTTGAAACTGCGTTTGATATATATTCAAAATGGGCTGTCTCGCCTTTAATGACTGCGCCGAGGCATATTACTGCGGAATATTTTTTCGATAAGCAAAGCTTCTTTGCTGTGAGGGGAATTTCAAATGCGCCGGGTGTACGGAATACAGCAATATCTTTTTCTGCAATACCGTTATTTTTCAGTTCATTAAGCGCGCCCGAGAGCAAGTCCTTCGGTTACTTCACCGTTAAAGCTGCTTACTGCAATTGCGATTTTTATTTTTTTGATTTTTGCCGGTTTGTTCTTCTTAGACATGTCATTGGCCATGTTATTGTGTAAACAATCTGTGTTTCATTGCGAGTACTTTCTGATGGCTGATATAATAATTTCCCAAAAGCGAATCATCATTTATCCTTCCGCCGTGGAAATCACTGCCGCCCGATTCAAGCAGGAAATACTGGCTCGCCATTCCCTGGAAATACGCCACATCACTTTTTGTGTGCGAGGGGTGTATGACTTCGATTCCGTCAATCCCCTGTTCCATGATTTCGATTAATATTTCGTCTCTTATATTTTTTCCCGGGTGCGCAAGAAAAGATAATCCGCCCGCGTTGGATATCATCTGTATGGCTTCTCTGGTGGATACGTTCGGTTTCTTTTCGTATGCGGGCTTAAAATCGCCGAGGTATTTTGTGAATGCTTCGTAGTAGTTCGATACAAAATTCCGTTCGAGCATTGCGTACGCTATGTGCGGTCTGCCGATAGATGCGTTGCCTTTTACCTGCATCATCACGTCATCCATTGTCAGCGGGATTTCAAGGGTAGTTTAATTTCTGTACAATCTTTTCAGCGCGGATTTTTCTGTTCACCCTGAAGCTGGTAAGATGCTCAAGCAGCTCGTTATTTTTGTAATCAATAAAATAGCCCAGTATATGAACCTCGCGCCCCTTGTGTTCGGAGCTGAGCTCTACACCCGGAATTACTTCTACCCCGATTTCTTTGCCTGCTTCGATAGCTTCGTCTATACCGTCCACGTTATCATGGTCAGTAACCGAAATGCAGGCAAGCCCGCCGTCCATAGCTTTTTTTAAAAGCACGGAGGGCTGGAACTTCCCGTCGGAATAATAAGTGTGAGTATGGAGATCTGCTTTTATGTCACCATTATTCGACAATTATTTGCGAAACCGTTTGTAAAAACTAAAAAAGGGTCATTTTCCCTGTCATAGCCTTTATTATTTATAAATTATTAGTTTAAGTACCGGAGGAGGGACTTGAACCCCCGACCTGCGGATTATGATTCCGACGCTCTAACCACCTGAGCTACTCCGGCAAATGTCCGTTGAATTAACTTTAAATATAATTTCTGCTAAGAGGAGTTTCAAGGCAATTTAACAAATATATCCGTCATAATCAATCATTTCCACTCGAAAGCGGGGAACCCATTAATCAATGCAAAGAATTGAGGATAGATCGAATCAGACAGGTCAGAAATCAGAGGTCAGAAATCAGAAGTCAGAGGTCAGAAATCAGAGGACAGAAATAAAAGGTCCCCTCTTGAGAGGGGATGTAGGTGTGCAGCCGAATAAACTTCCGAAGTTTTGGAAACTTCGGAAGTTTCAAGTATATAAGTCCCCCTCTTGAGAGGGGATGCCGAAGGCAGGGGGGTGCAGCCGGCAGGTTTGTTTACCGTCTTTCCCTCCCTTTTGGTACGTCCGGCCCGATGATACATCGGGGATACAACATCGGAGGTAATGGACAAACATCAAAGTAAATCATCACCACGATGCATCATAAGCATCCGCCAGAAGCTTCGGAAACCACTCCGGTATATCGGAATTTACTTCAACCGTTATTTCAACATCATTCGGAAAATACATCCAGCATGTATTGACCTTGCCGCTGCCGGCATTGTCCGTCCATGACCAGATTCCGTTATGCCACAGGTATGAACCTTTTGCCCCGCTATAGGAAAAATTCCCCAGCCCGTTTGCTTTCAGTGTATCCAGCCACGCGGCATCAAGTAGCTCGTGAGTATCAAAGAGCTTATTGATAATCTTTCCGTAATCAGAAACCGAGAGATACCATCCGTAAGCGCCGCAGGTTTCGGTGTAATCATAGAGCTTCTGACCGTGTTCATCATTATACGGCCAGTTATAAGTGTAAAACGGGTCGTTCTGCTCGGGGAAACAATTTCCGGTTATGCCGCACTTCTTAAAAATGTTGTGCTTAACATACCTGATGTATTTATGAGCAGTCGATGTATCATTATGCAGCGGCAAATCCTTGTAACCCTCGAGCTTTGGGATGATAACTCTCAGCAAGGCGTAATCCATATTCTGGTACTGGTAAACGCCGATGCTGTCATTTTTCACGCCGTGGTCTATTTTGCATTCAAGCTCATCATATGTTTCGCCGTTGCAGTTTTGATTTCCGTTATCCCTGATACCTGCTTCATGTCTCATCAGCTCGCGGAATGTAATCTTGTTAATGTTGGGACCTTTGTGCCAGTTCGACGGCAGGTAATCTTCAATCTTTGTGTAAGTGGTAAGGTTATCTTTCTTCAGAAGCTGAAGCGTGCTTATTGCGGTGAGTGTTTTTGACATGCTTGCAATAAACATTTTTCCGTTATCATCAAACGGCTCATTGCCGCCGTCTGCCGCGGTGCGTTTAAGCCCGTGGGAATATGTTTTCTTAAGCTGACCGTCTTTGTAAATCACAAATCCAAATCCCATTGTATGCCCTGTAAGCTGCTTGCGGACTTTCGACTCGAACTTGTTAAGCTTAAACCCCGCAGTTTCGCTGCCATCGGAGGTATGATTGCACGTTGCTCCGAGCACAGCAATAAAAAGAATCACCGCCCCGGCGATGATGTACCTGGTTTTCATTTTACTTTCCCCTGTAATATAGTTTAACTGAATTGTTATTTACTGCTCTGCGGAAAGTCTCCGCTGAATCCCGTAATTATTTATAACCATTGCGCGGGGAAGAAAATTTCCAAAAATTCAATATCCGGGATGCCAAAATTCAATATCCGGTATGGATGAGAGAATTAGGAGCGAGTATCTCTGCAGCAATAAACCCTCCGTCCCCGATGCACATCGGGGGACGCAGGAAACAAATGATGCAACCCCTACCGTCTCCCCCAGCATTGTAACTCGATTCGAGTAATCCGAACGGAGTTCGGATTTACCCATTTGGGAAAATAACACAGTAGAGATGTCCCGTTGGGACGTCTAAAAATTATGAGACGACTCAACGAGTCGTGGTTAATGCTGACTGGATTCCCGCCTTCGCGGGAATGACAATTACATTCTGAATGAAGCGTCTGACGCAACTGAATCAATGTTCCAGCCCCCTCCGATGTGAATCGGAGCAGACCTACCCCCCTTTATAAATGGCTCGGCTTAGGAGATATGCTCGCAAACCCCTCGTCACTTCGTGACACTCCCCTTTAAACAAAGGGGAGACATGTATGTCCGTGAATGTCCTCCATCCGGCGGAGGTGAATTACACTTCAACCCGGCACAAAGCTATAATACAAGTCCCCTCTTGAGAAGGGATGCCGAAGGCAGGTTCAAAGGACTCTCCGAAGGAGTCCCACGTGACCTTCGGAGGGTGTGTTGCAAAATAAAACTTCCTATTTGTCCTCCCTTTACTAAAGGGGGGTGCCCGAAGGGCGGAGGGTTTAAATGGGTGAAATAAAACTTCTGAAGTTTGGGAAAATTCCGTAATAATTTTGTGATGCTTTGTGCCTTGGTGACTTGGTGGTGATTTTTCGAGCCCCCCGCTCTTCAGCGGGGTAAACTCCAAGGGCTCGACTACATTAATTGAGCCAGCAGCGCTTTCATATCCTCAGGCAGTTCGCTTTCGAAGCGGACGGGCTTGCCGGTCACAGGATGGACGAAGCCCAGCACTTTTGCGTGGAGAGCCTGGCGCGGGATTAATTCCAGCAGCTCTTTGGTTTGTTCTTTTAATTTATTCGTAAGCTGAACGCTGTGGGGTTTGCGTCCCTCGTAATCGGGGTCGCCGAACACGGGGTGCCCTATTGAATGCATGTGCGCCCTGATTTGGTGCGTTCTGCCGGTTTCAAGCTTAAGCTTGAGCAGTGTAAGGAAATCAAACTCCTTAATCACCTCGTAGTGCGTAACGGCGTGTTTGCCGTCTTCACGGACGACGACTTTCTTTCTGTCAGCCTGGCTTCTGCCGAGGGATTTTTCAACAACGCCTGTTTTGTTTTTGAAATGCCCCCACACAACAGCCCAGTACTCGCGCTCGATATCGTGTCTGGAAAACAGCTTCGAAAGCCTGCGGTGTGTTTCTTCGTCTTTGGCAATCACCAGCAAGCCTGATGTATTTTTATCGAGCCTGTGCACAATGCCCGCGCGCTCCGCACCGTTGAGGTTTGATAAGCCTTCTTCGTTATTTGATTTTTCGTTCTTTGAAATATGAAACAGCAGCGCGTTCACCAGCGTTGAGGAATCGTTCTTATACGCGGGATGCGTAACCATTCCCGCCGGTTTATTGAGCACGATGAGGTTTTCGTCTTCGTAAACTATCTCAAGCGGAATGTCTTCGGGCAGGACGTCTTTCTTCGGCGGTATGTTTGGAAGCGTGATGTCTATATCGTCATTCGGCTGAACAAGGTAGTTGGATTTAATAATTTTTGAATTGACAATTACGCAGCCGTCATCGATTGCTTTCTGGATTTTAGTGCGCGATGAGTTTTCAATATGCAGGGCGAGATACTTATCTATCCTTAATTTCTTCTGCCCCGGGGGCACCTGTATCAGGATTTTGTTTTGGAGCTTCAAAGATGTATGATGTACCGTTATTTATTTTTCCGATTGAACCAAGTGTGTCATCGCCTGATTTGTTCTCATCAGCAGGAAGTTCGCTTTGAGGAAGTTCGCCTTGCGGAAATTCGCTTTGCGTTATATTACCGGCTGATACAGGAACGGGTTCGTCTTCCTGTTTGAATATTTTTTTGTGGAACAGAAGTATAATCAGAAATCCGCAGGTCACCGAAACATCCGCCACGTTGAAAATAGGCCACGTTGTATAAGTCCGCCCGAGGAAAGTGAAATCCCAGAACTCGACCTGGACGAAATCAACCACCCTCCCGTGAAAAATCGGAGCGTAGCTGTAAATGAGCCCGTAGAAGCTTCTGTCGATTAAATTGCCGAGCGCGCCTGCAAGTATGAACGCAAGCGAGAGGCGTATCAAAATTCCGTCATGCCTGTGCTTGTAGATGTAATACAGTATCACAAGCGATGCTAATATTGTGAACACGGTAAGAAACATCTTGGGACCGACGTCGATGCCGAAAGCCATGCCCGGGTTCTCGATAAATGTGATTTTAACGAAGTTGCCGAAGACCTGCTTAGATGAGCCGTAAGGCATACCTGCAAAGTTGATGCCGAGCCATTCCACCTTTAAGCCTTTAACAAGGAACTTTGTAAGCTGGTCTGCCGCAACTACGAAGAGCGATACAAATAAAACTCTCAATTGCCGTTTGATAAACTTGTTTTACATTTGATACAGTGCTGTGTAATGGGAACAGCCTCGAGCCTTCCCTTATCTATCGGCTTGCCGCACGTTACGCATAAGCCGTAGGTTTTCTTCTCGATTCTCTCGAGCGCGTTTTCTAAATAGAACAGGTGCTTCTCGTCACGCTGAATGAACATGAAAGCTTTCTCGCGCTCCATTTCATCGGTGCCGTGCTCAGCCATATGCATAGAAAAAGTCGAGTTTTCGCCGATGTAATCTCCGGTGCTCTCATCAACTATTGATTCTCTCAGGCGCCGGGCGTTCTCAAGGATTTCGGTTTTCTGTTCTGCAATTAAATCCTTAAAATACTTTAACTCTTTTACGCTCAAATAAGTTTTACCGAGCTTAATTGTTTTAAGAGCTTTTGCCGGCTTTGAGTTATTTTTCACGGTTTTTTTCGGAGCCGCTTTTTTGACGGGCTTCGCTTTTTTAGCCGTGATTTTTCCCGCAGCCGATTTCACAGTTCTTTTCTTTACAGAACCGGATTTTGATTTTTTTACAGCCATCGTTTTCCCCTTTTTTGTGGAATGGTTAATTAAATTTTTTCAATTGTTACCTTGCAGGTATTTCCGTTAATATTTAATTCTTCGAAGCCGTTTAGCCTGCCTGATTTATCAAGCATAAGCTCAACAGCCATTGTTTCATCTTCTATGTATTTCTTCTGCATAGAGATTGCAGCTTCAAGCTCGCTGCCGCAATCATATTTAATTTTAATTTTATCGTTAACGCCCAGCGAACGTTCTTTGCGCAGGTTCTGCACTTTGTTTACAAACTCACGGGCTAAGCCTTCGTTAACAAGCTGCGCATCAAGCTTTGTATCTAATGCAACGGTTAAGCCGTCGGAGCTTTCAACAACCCAGCCTTCGATGTTCTCTGTCTGGATTTCGATATCGTCTTTTGTGATTTCAGCTTCTGCGCCGCCAACATTAATTTTTACCGAACCTGATTTTTCTATATCCGCAATCGTTTTGTTATCAAAATTCTTTATTGCCTCGGCAGCCGTCTTCATGTCTTTGCCGAATTTCGGACCCAGCACCTTGAAATTCGCCTTAGCTTTTTTCTTAATTACCCCGTTCGACTCATCAACGAAGTTCAGCTCTTTTACATTCACTTCTTCGAGGATGATTTTTTTCATGCGCCCGATTTTCTCACGCTCCCCTTCACTCAGCACAGGAACCAGAATCTGCTTCAGCGGCTGGCGTGTTTTAAGATTGAACTTCACGCGCATTGTTCTGACAAGATACACTATCCTCTGCGCCATCGACATTTCGTACTCAAGCTCAGCATCTATTACTTTCTCATTCACCGGCGCGAACATTGATAGATGCACAGATTCCTCGCCGGTTAAATTCATGTACAGCTCATCACTCAGGAACGGCGAGAACGGTGAAATCATCTTAACCAGCTCAACAAGCACCTCATGCAGCGTGCTGTATGCGGAAATTTTATCTTTCTCATCAGCCGGATTGCGGAAACGCTTGCGGTTTCTTCTCACATACCAGTTGGAAAGATTATCAATAGTGAAATCGCTGATTAGCCTTGTTGCCCGCGTAATCTCGTACGTATCCATCAGCGCAAAGTATTCTTTTTTCAGTGAGTTAAGCGCCGAAATTATCCATTTGTCAATTTCAGGACGTTCATTTACAGGAACACTGTTTTTCTTCAAATCCTCAAAACTCAAAGAGAGCAAGTTCGAATATAATGCAAAAAATCTATAAGTGTTAATCAAAGTGTCAAAAAATTTATTGCGCGCTTCAATTAAATCATCCTCGTTAAACATCTTGGGACGCCATGGAGGCGATGAGTTAATAAGATACCACCGCAGAACATCCGCGCCGTATTTTTCCATTACGGCAAACGGGTCAACCATATTGCCTTTATGCTTAGACATTTTCTGCCCGGTCTTATCGAGAATCAAATCGTTA
The DNA here is from genome assembly GCA_963742955.1 of Ignavibacteriota bacterium. Taxonomy (GTDB): domain Bacteria; phylum Bacteroidota; class Ignavibacteria; order Tepidaquicellales; family OLB5; genus CAVUOA01. The sequence continues at coordinate 845,781 of CAVUOA010000009.1, forward strand.
ACGATTAAATTCTTGTATGCTCTTTCGTTAAACAAAAACGTTCCGATAGCATGAAGCGTGTAAAACCATCCGCGTGTCTGGTCAACACCCTCGGAAATAAAATCCGCGGGATAGTTTGCCTCGAACAGCTCCTTATTCTCGAACGGGTAATGGAACTGCGCAAACGGCATCGAGCCGGAATCGAACCATGCGTCAATTACTTCTTCAACGCGTGTCATTTCGCAATTGCCTTTATCGCAGCGGATTTTTATTCTGTCAATGTAAGGCTTATGCAAATCGATTTTATCTTCCGTTGGGATAAACTTCTTTAAAATTAACAGCCTTTTGCTTCAGCTCTTCAATCGAGCCGATAGCAATAAACTTTTGTCCGCAATCGCATTTTTCATCATCGCATTTCCAAATCGGAAGCGGAGTGCCCCAGTAGCGGTCACGCGAGAGCGCCCAGTCGCGGTTCTCTTCAAGCCAGTTGGCAAAGCGCCCCGTGCCTGTTTCAGGCGGCTGCCAGTTGATTTTTTTGTTAAGCTCAATCATCTTATCTTTATAAGATGAAGTTTTTATATACCAGCTTTCACGCGCGTAGTAAAGAAGCGGAGTGTGGCATCTCCAGCAGTGAGGATACGAATGCAAATACTTTTCTTTCCTGTAGAGCTTGTGCTCTGATTTCAGCTTGGCAATAATATCTTCATCGGCATCCTTCACAAACTTGTGAGCAAAATCGGTAACAACATCGGTGAACTTCCCTGCGCTGTCTACTGGCTGAACAACGGGCAAATCATATTTCAATGATAATTGATAATCGTCCTCGCCGAATGCCGGCGCAATGTGAACAATCCCGGAGCCGTCTTCAGTGGTGACAAAATCACCGAGCGCAGCATAAAACGCTTTCTTATCGGGCTTAACGTAAGGGAACATCTGCTCGTACTCAACAAACTCAAGCGCCGAGCCTTTGAATTCGCCAACAACATCATGCTCTTCTTTTATTACGCTTAAGCGTTCTTTGGCAAGAACAACTTTATCACCCGTTTTTTTGAAAACAACTTTCACGTAATCGACTTCGGGACCGACTGCAAGCGCAACGTTTGAAATCAGCGTCCACGGTGTAGTTGTCCATACAAGAAACTCATAGCCCTCGATGCCGAGTGATTTGGCTTTATCACCATCTTTAATTTTAAACGTAACATAAACCGAGGGGTCTTTAACATCCTCGTAACCCTGCGCGACTTCGTGAGTTGAAAGCGGTGTTTCGCATCTCGGGCAGTACGCCTGAATTTTATATCCGCGGTAAATTAATCCGTCATCGAAAAACTTTTTCAGCGCCCACCAAACGGATTCTATATACTCGTTTTTATATGTGACGTACGCATCTTTGAGGTTAACCCAATAGCCCATACGCCCGGTGAGGTCTTCCCACTCTTTGAGATACTTGAACACGGACTCTTTGCACGCCTGGTTAAACTTTTCGACGCCGAGTTTTTCTATATCATCTTTTGATTTTATGCCGAGCGATTTTTCAACTTCGATTTCCACGGGCAGACCCTGCGTATCCCATCCCGCTTTGCGGTAAACCTGGTAACCCTGCAGAGTTTTGTATCTGCAGATGAGGTCTTTATCGGTGCGGGCGATTACGTGGTGAATGCCGGGCTTGCCGTTAGCCGTAGGCGGTCCTTCGTAGAAGGTAAAATGATGTCCGCCCTCGCGCGTGGCAGATGCTTTTGTGAAAAATATCGTGTTTTTCCCAGTAAGAGAGAATCTCTTTTTCGAGCTTTGCAAATTCTATTTTATCGGGTAATTCCTTGAACATTGTAAATCTTATTTCGATGCTAAATCCCTAAAATAACAATATAATAAAGTATTTTTAGAAAAATGGAATTATAAATTTAATCATTGTTTTGGCATTATACAATGACTTTGTCAATCAATTTCAAATTACGAATTACGGGTTACGAATTACGGGTATTCTGTCATTGCGAGCTCCGACTTACCGGGGCGCGGCAATCTCAACATCTGAACCGGGATTTATAACCTCACCCCCTGCCCCTCTCCTATAGAGGAGAGGGTAGAAAATTATAGCCCTTCGGGAAAATGCCGAAACAGCGGAGCGGAAAGACAGCGTTAAAAAAATTCGGTTGTTTGAGTCACGCGCAGCGGGACGAGTTCCGAATTTTTAGCTGACTTTCTGTGGAGCCGGCATTTTCCCGTCGGTGTCTTTTTCTTTGCTTCTTTCTTTTGGACAAGCAAAAGAAAGAAGGAACAAGATTAATGTCTGAATTTGGATTTTCAGGATTAATGGATTGACAGGATTTTTATAAAAGACTCCCTCTTAATCTCCCCCTTACAAAGGGGGAAACGGTGGGGGTATTATCTTTGTGTGCTTTGTACCTTTTGTTCCGAGACGCCGGGGAGTGACGATTCGGGGAGGTAACTGCAGCGCGGGTTCCCCGAACACGCACTTGTATACGTTTGTGTCCGTTCGGGGAACGGACGTTACAGAGTCTCTTAAATTGTTGTTGGTGAGAACCTGTCAGAGCCAGGCAGGCACCAACAACGGGGTTAAATTACGAGTTACGAATTACGGGTATTCTGTCATTGCGAGCTCCGATTTATCGGGGCGCGGCAATCTCAACATCTGAACCGGGATTTATAACCTCACCCCCTGCCCCTCTCCTATAGAGGAGAGGGTAGAAAATTATAGCCCTTCGGGAAAATGCCGAAACAGCAAAAAAAAGAAGGAACAAGATTAATGTCTGAATTTGGATTTTCAGGATTAATGGATTGACAGGATTTTTATAAAAGACCCCCTCTTAATCTCCCCCTTACAAAGGGGGAAACGGCGGAGATGAAAATCTGTGCTTACCTGTTTTATCTGAGTACTCTGTGTGCTGTGCTCTCTGTGTTCTCTGTGGTAAAACTTCTTACGGTTTAAATGCAAACGGAAGAAACACAGCAACCGCAAACACTATAAACGATGCAATCACCAGCGCGTTTTGTGATGCTGTGGGAGTGCCCGATGTTAAAATAATTTCTGATATGGTGCGGCGAGCAGCAGCAGACGAATGGGAAACATGATTTTCTGGCGCAGGCTTAACGGTTTACGCTCGATTACCTGAAACTGCTTTGCGGGCGGGGCTAAGAAACCCTGTTTTTTATGTCCGATAAATTTAACGCGGAGGTTCCTTAACGGGATGAGCGGCACCCACAGCGCGGTAATCCACTCCGTTGTGATGTATGTAACCTGCCCTGACTGCTCGGGGTCCGGAAGCAAGTTATATCTGCCTAAAAATTTTGTGCCGAAACCGTTGATTGATGCTGGCATAGATTATTTAACTGTGTAAAACATAAATTTACGGAAAGAAAATTAGAAATGCACAGAGATGTTCGGATGCAGGACGGTAACTGTAGCGCGGGTTCCCCGAACACGCACTTGTATACAGCACATTTGTGTCCGTTCGGGGAACGGACGTTACAGGGTCTTTTGACAACCGCTCATTTTGTTTCAGCAGAGTCCTCTACGAAGTGACACTGCGGTAACGTGAACTTAATTCTTCAATATTGCCAAAATGTTGAATCTTTCATTATCCATTTACAGTTTTCAGTATCAAATTCATATCTGTAAACAGCTTCCGATTGAGTGATATTTCCAACTAAACCATAGGAGACCTTTAACTTTATATTACTGGTATCCTTATTTGTTTCCTCAAGGCTGATATATACCAGATTAGCGTCAAGTTTTTTTGACAAATCTTTTATTAAAATTAATCTTACTGTATCAATTCTTGTTTCATCTTTATAAAGTTGTGCATTAATATAAAAATCTTTATTCGGCGAAGGTATATTTTTAAGATATAAATAGTTATACCTGAATGAACTATCCGTTCCGCCTGCAATGGGAAGAATCGGGAATAAATATGATTTTTTGAATACATCTTCCAATAAGATTTCAATTTTACCGGATTTACATTCATCTCGATTATGCGAACAATAAAAACTAAAAAAAACAAAATTAAATAATACCAGCATAATCATCAATCTCTTCATTTTATTCCTATCACTTTTTGTTTTATGGTTTATTCGCAGAGTCCTCCGGTGGAGAGACTTTGCGGGGACGGGAAAATGGTGAGTTAATCACATTAATGATAAACTCAATCTTAAACAATATCCGTAAGCAAAATCGTAAGAAACTTCTAAAACCATTCTTTGTTTTTGATCCTCATCTATTACTTTTTCTTTTTTACTTGACCTAAATAAAATGCGTAAATAATCAAGATATAATTCAAAATAATGTTCAACCCAATCCCACACTAAATTTTGAAACCATATGTCAAAAGTATCTCTCGCCATTAATATAAATGAATAAAATTTCTTTGAACTCGTCAAAGCATTACATAGCATTTCTCTTTTGTTTTCTTTTAATTGCACATTTTCATTTTCTGTATTCTCAATATATTCAGCTATAACTTCGTTAAGAAGTGATTGATCAACATTAATGTTTTTTTTCTTTGTATACAATTCTTCAGCAACCCGGTATGCATAACCACTTAGAATTGTTGATGAACAGTGTGTAACAATATTCTGAATTGCAGGCTGTATATTTTTATTAAAAGGATCATCCATTCCTTTAAATGAAGACCTCATCATAATAACATTCTTCCATAGTTCTTCGAAAATTGTTCGCGGCCTATTAAACAAAATACTCTCGATGCTATCCTCAATGTATTTATTTCGCTGCATATTTGCTTTATTCGAAATTACGCTATAAACTGAATTATAAATTTCGATAAAGTCCTCATTTTGTAAATTTTTCGAATCTAAATCTATAAATAATGGTTCACCGCACATATCGCAGTATCTATGCGAAGTTAAAGATTCCTTACCGCATTTTTTACATGTTGTTATTGGATTCATAGGGATAGATTATCTATTATATATTTCGCGTTTCAGAAAAGTCACCGGCAAGGTTCACTGCTGTGATTACTCATTCGCTGAGTCCTCAGGGAGAGACTCTGCGAAGGGGGAAAACATTCCCGACACCTCGTTTGAAATTTTTATTATTTACTATTCAATTAAAAGTTTCTTTAAAGTATCATCTACGTAATCAAGAACATACTTAAGGTTTTGATGTGAATATTTTGAAGGTAATTTAGAAATAAAAATCTTTGTTATTTGAAATAATTCAATCATTATGTATAACGGTGTCCATGCTTTATCTGATAGAGTAAATTTAACTCTATCATATGTTAAATGACTTATTTGCTTGTTTATATTAATCTTAAAATCCTTGTAATCTATGTTCGGTCTAATGTCTTCCCATTTTATTTTTTCATCAAAATAATCATGTGCTCTCGCATCTGAATTTTTATATTTCTTTAAATCATAATAAAATTCTATTAGATTTCTTGAGTGTAAAAGAAAACTTTCAAGGATTGCATTGTGTGTATTAACATCAATAGTTAAAGCATTTAATTTTTGCCATGTCATAAACAACATATCTACTTCATATTTATAATGTTCTGCGAGAAGCAGTGTTTTTTCCTCTAACGATATATCCATTTTTAAATATTTTTTATTCGCAGAGTCCTACGCTTGAAAGACTCTGCGGGGTCGGGAAATCGGTTTATTATATACCAGGCTTATCCTTGGATGGATCTATAAAACCTGAATCATTATTATGCACATTGTCTTTATTCTTAGCTGACTTTATTATCCATTGAAAGTTACATTTATGGCAAATACCCTCAATTACGTGGTCTATACCAATCCCTGTTAGTTCTTCTGTATTGTAAGAGCCACAATTTGGGCAACTGTGTTTCGACATATTTTTTTAATACTTAATTTTATAAATCTTTTTCAAACAATTTAGTGCTTGAACTACCTAAACGGAACTCATTTTACTATAATTATTTGAGACACTTGACAAATCTTTATTAGTTAGTAACTTGAATATTTCTTCATAGACTCCTGAAAAATCATAATTACCAACAAAGTCATAGTCAACCTGTAATGTTTTAGTATTAGATTTAAGCTTCTTCGTTCAACATAACTTGGCAGATAAAATAGTTAGCTTGTTGATTAACACCTACTATTATTTCTTTCATTGTAAGAATCCCTTTCTATTAAATTTATATATTTTTGCAGAGACACCTGCAATAATTTTTAATTAATTACAAATTCACTTGTAATAGCTTATCTCCGATGTAATCCAAATACTTTTCAAAGTTTTCACGAGTAAATTTTGTTAGCAATAATTCGTTTTTCTCATAGTATAATAGATTAACAGCATAATTTAAACTCGCTTTTACTTTTTTTGGTGAATTTTGTTTTGCTACATCGTAACTACCCTTACCAAAAATTGTATCGTGGATTTTTTTCTGGTCCGAAACACCTATTAAATCTTCAATAATGATTTCCTTGTTAAAAATATCGAATAAAGAAAATATTTTATCTCTAACATATTCACCAAACTCCTTGATGTATTTTTCTTTTGATTTTTTCCCGTCATCTCCATCTAATACAACTATAAACTTTTTTCCCCAAGCTAAATAAAGTCTTATAATATCATATAACTTATCTTTCCCTGATCCTGGATAAAAATTTAATTTATGCTTTCTCCTTAATATTATTTCCTGCATGTAATTTACTAAGTACCAATCATATTTACCTTCCAGTATTACAATGTCTGGTATGGGTTCAATCATACTGGGTTTATAATCTAATCTATCTAATATTGGTTGAAAATATGAAACTTTATCCGAACCCAATCCTTTCCCGACATAATCAAAGTATTTTATGGCATTAATTTTTGCGCCTTCGTTCAGATTTAGATTACCTTTTAAAGTATCTTCTGATAAATTTTCGTTAATGCATACATAGGCACCAATTAACCATACTGGGTTTACTAAATGATGGCTGTGAGTAGAAGTATATAACTAAAGAATCTTTACTCAATTCATTCAAAGCATCAAGTATTTTAGCCTGTGCTGATGAATGTAAATTTGATGCAGGTTCATCTAGCAAAAACAGTATATTCTTAGTTCTTCTTTTCCTAAACTCTGTAAAAAGAAGAAAACTAGAAAAACCATTTAAAACTTTTTTCTTCTCTTTTTTTTACAGAAAATCTTTTTCGTGATTCGGTTCTAATTTTAAATGCCAGATAAAACTTTCCTTCTAAATATTCAGGATCCAGAATTATTTCTTTAAAATTCAGCTTGTTTTTTCCAAATAAATCACCCCATCGTTCTGTAATCTTAGTATTAAGTGCTCCCTCCATCTGAGATAAACGATTTTTAGCAGCATCTCTGTCTTTCTCCCATATATCCACTACGTTTAGCTGGAAATCCATATTAGAATTGACACTTTTAAGAATATCATTTATAACCAACCGCCATATTTTGTCATTGTATTCCTCAGTATCATTTTCACTTTTAAACTTAGTCGGAATAAAAACGATCGTATCGGGTATTTGAAAAATAAAATCATCAAAATACAATACCTCTGGTATAATAACCTCTTTTATATGTTGCATGAGCATTCTAAATGAACTTGAATCTGTATTACAAAGATACTCGCTCGAAGTCAAAGTCTTAACATTAAACAATGATTTTTAATAAGAATGTGAATAAGAATGCAAATATTATAAAAAAACTGGAAATTGATACTTAAAGCCTTGGGTATATCAAATTTCGTTCTTTTCTTTAATGTTTTTTTCCAATATTTAGAAATTCTGTTTTTATCTTCATCGTCTAATTCAAGTTCACCTTGTATTTCTATAGCGCCTGTAAACGCTATTCCTTTTGGCCGAAAAGCATTAAGTTGTTCATTTGTAGGTTTCTTACCTTTAACCATATTATAATATAAATCCATCGCTTCCATAATAGTTGTTTTGCCACTCTCATTTAAGCCTACCAATGTTAGGATCCTGTTTTCTTGAAAATCAATTGTTATGTTCTCAATACCTTTAAAATTTCTTATAGTGAATTTTTTGTAAATCATTTCTCATATTTATAAACTTTTATAAATAAACTTTCTCGCTCTCTCATATCCAAGAGTTTTCTTGTTTAAGCATTGTTATTTACATAACACCAAACCTATTTAACCCGTTTTGGCTTTTTGTTTTTCAGACGAAGCTTTGCAAGTTCCAGCTTTGCTAATTCCATTTTTAGTTTCTGTGATTTAGCGGTTAATGTAAGCGGCAGCAAAGTATCTTTTTTGTTTTTCATATTATTTTCTTCTTAAATTAATTTTATATATTTACGGTTTTTCATACTAAGTTAAATTAAAGAATATATTCCCTCTTTGTTGGAAATGTTCGCCAAACACCAACAAAAAATCCACTCTACTTTCTCCACTCTCTCCTCAAGAGTTCCGTGTTTAAGCATTAAATTTTTTGTCAGGATGGAAGCAGCCCCGTAATCTCATTAGAGCAAACCTCCGTTGCAGTATTATTTGAACAACTCCGTGTTGCGCAGAGTCTGTACACTCCCTCTACCCTATGGGAATGACGACATTTGTTGTGGTTGGTGGTTTAAATATAGGAAAATTTATTAAATTAAAAACAGCCCCTCCCATACCCCCCTCTCCTCTTTAGGAGAGGGGCTGGTCCGAAGGACTCCTTCGGAGGGGTGAGGTCATACACTCTGACCCCCCGTTGCAAACAGGCAGAAGCACAGCCCGAAGGAGAATTATATGGTACGTGTCAGGTCGTAATCCGCCTAAGGCGGACTGACACCACAGTAAACATAACAGGATCGGAAGCAATGGGGGTAAATTAAACAGGCGGACTTTCGTCCGCCGCTGCAGGTTTTACATTTTACGTTCTGCACTCCCTCTCCTTCGGTTGGAGGGACGGGGTGAGGTATAGAACAGGCGGACTTTCGTCCGCCGCTACAGGTTTTACATTTTACGCCTGCCTGCTCAGGGCGGGTTTGGCGTTTTATTATTCAGTCACATCTACAGGCAGGCTGTGTTTATCTACCGTGACCTTATCACCGCCATCGACCCTTACGGAATAATCGCTCGGGACGCTGATTTCGTATCTTAAGCCGAGGCTGTTTATGTTATCAATAGCGGCTTTCCTGAATGCATCCACGGTGATTCCGTTGTCGTCTGAGCTGACGTTAAAATTGAGATATTTCTCCGCATCGGGGCTGCCGTAAATTTTAATCCCGATTACGTTCCTGCTCCAGCAGTCAACTTTAACATTTCCGGTATAAGAATTAACCACAAGCTTATTGCCTGATTGTTCGGGGAAAGATTTCTGAAGAAGCAGTGTGCCGGGTTCACCGCTGTAAACGCGGGGCGAAGTAAGACCGCAAGAGTAATCATCAAAACGGCCTGTGCAATTCGGATTGATTTCATGTGTATTTCCTTTTTGTTATTAATTATTGAATTAAATCAATATTAATATTTCATTTGTCCTCCCTTATGGAAAGTAAAACAACTGATGAATGAAAAAGGTTTTAACAGCGTGAGATAAATCAATGTACCAGATTGTAAATGAAGATGATAGAAACAAAAAACCCTCCGTCATAACAGACACCTCCCCTTGCAAAAGATAAATTACGACCCCTTTTTAAAAGGGCTCGACTACAATTAAGTGAAATCTGTCGGAACATGCGGGCAGGCGTTCAATCGTTCAGCTGCCGATAATTGCCGGGGTAATCTTGCTGTCAACCGTTACGTTGCCTTTGCTGTCTTTAACAGAAACACCGTAATCACGCGGCACGGTGATTTCGTAACGCAAGCCGAGGTCTTTAGCCAAATCAACCCCTTCTTTTTTGCTTGCTTTAATATTGATATTGAATTTGCCTATGATTACATCAAAATCGAGACAGTTCTCTGCATCATTGGTGCCGTAAATTTTGATTTCAACTGCGTTTTTATTCCACGTGTTGATTTTAACATTACCGGTATAAACATTAAGTTTCAGCACAGCATTAGAACCGGTTTGAAAGGATTTTTCGAGCAGAAGATTGCTTCCGTCACCGGATGCGAAAAGATTCGGTGTAAAAAGAGTAACAAGTAAGAACATTGAAAGGGCTAATGAAATACGGAGTGAATTCATTTAGTTGAATTTATGTTAATTATTTGAAATGAACAGTTTCAGCAGCTTAATAAGGGCTCTCTATTTGTTTAGACGATTGGGGTGTAAAAAAGGTTTAGCGGGAAGGTTATGTTGTTGGTGAGAAACCACAATTGGATAGAATATCAAGAAGAAAATGAGACCCCCGCTTTCACGGGGGTATAAAAACGAGCCCATAAAGGGCTCGACTACATTCACGTTTTACGTTTTACGTTCGCCGTTTTACGTTTTACGTTTTACGTTCCATTATTTCTTATTCAAATTAATACTGCCCGCCATGGTTGAGCATTTCAGTGTTTCACCGCCATTGTTTATTTTGCCTTTCATGGTCACCTTGCCTTTAGCACCGTTTGTGTTATCGAAATCATTATGGATTTTTCCCGTCATTGTAGTAAGGTCGGCATTTGCATCAAAATCCGCAGGCAGGTCAACCGAAATCGTACCGGCCATCGTATTGAGGTCAATACCGTAGTTTTTACCGGTATAATCTACATGTATGCTTCCGGCAGCGGTGTTGCCTTCAACTTTCCCGTTGGAGCCTGTAAGCTGGATGCTCCCGCCCGCTGTTGAAACGTCAACACTGCCTTCAAACTTTTTAGCTTTAATGCTTCCGCCTGCAGTTTCAAGCTTAAGCATTCCGGTGTTCTGTTCAACGCTAATGCTGCCGCCGGCTGTACTCACATCAATATCACCTGTAATACTGCCGAGCGATACGCTTCCGCCGGAGGTATTTACTTCAACACTGCCCGTCAGCGCTGTAAGCGAAACGCTGCCTCCGCCTGTTTTTACTTTCACATTGTAGTTTGCAGGCACACCGATTTCAACCCTGATATTGACGTTTTTCAGGTTCTTTACGCCTTCCTTTTTATCTGATTTAACAATTACACCGGATTCATTTGAGGTTACATCGAATGTGACGTTTTCTTCTGCGTTATCGTTCCCGTAAATTTTTACGGTCACATCATTTGATGCGTTGTTTGTAATTTTAACGCTGCCAGAGTACAAGTCAACATCAAGCTTCTGCCCTGTTTGAGTCGGCAGAGTTTTATCAAGCAGTAGTTTCAAATCACTATCGCCGCCTGCACGCGGTGACTGAAATGCAAAAAATAAAAATGCGGTCATTGTAAGTATAATTTGAGATAGTACCATAATATTAAAAATTTAAGATTTATAAAATAATAATTTTAACATCAATGAATTGTAATTTCAGCTTTTGTATTAGTTTAGACGATGTAAAAATGGAAAAGGTTTAGCGGGGGTGTTGGAAATTCTTCTTTCCGTTCGGGGAACGGACGTTACTGATTCCGGGCATTGAATGAACGTTACAAACTCTGCATTTTTTGATTTGTTTTATATTTACTTACACGTCACTTTTGGTTATTTTGCTGAATGAAGGGCAAATCATATTTAATAAAAGCGCCTGCAAAAATCAATACCGGGCTGCGTGTTCTGAACAGACGCGGTGACGGTTACCACAATATCGAAACTATCTTCTATCCCATCCCGCTGCATGATGAGCTGAAAATAAATATAGGGCAGTCAGATACAGCAGAGAATAAAATAAAAGTTACCGCCAAACCTGATATTAGCGTAAAAGAAAAGGATAATATATGTTACAAAGCAGCGGAACTGTTTTTAAAGGAATTCCGGATTAAAAGAAGATACAGGGTTATAATTGAAATAAAGAAAAGAATTCCCACAGGGGCGGGACTCGGCGGCGGAAGCTCTGACGCTGCGGCTGTGCTGAAAGTATTGGCTGCGTATTTTAAAATCAAACCGGGTAAGCTTCGCAGGATTGCGCTGAAACTCGGAAGTGACGTACCGTTCTTCCTGCCCGGAAAACCTGCTTACGCATCATCACGCGGAGAAAAGCTGAAAGCGCTTCCGAAATTTAATATTAAATATAATATTTTAATTGTTAAACCGCATGTTAAAGTTTCAACTAAATGGGCGTACAGGGCATTAGATAACAAAAAGCAAATGTCAATTCGCCCCGGGCGGAGTAAAAAGCTAAACGGGATAAAAAAATTCAGTTTAAAAGATGCAGAATTGTTTGTAAACGATTTTGAGGATGTTGTGTTTAAGAAATACCCTGCAATCGGGAAGATTAAGCACAGGCTTTATGAAACAGGCGCGGTGTTCAGTTCAATGAGCGGAAGCGGCTCGGCAGTTTACGGATTTTATGATATGGGTAAATCAATGCCGGAAAAATATTTTAAGCGAAAAGGATATAAAGTTTTTAAGATGTGGCCTCACCCCAGCCTCTCCCCCTACAAGGAGAGGGGTGAAGTGAAATATTTAAAATGTGACCTTCATGTTAAATGACGGGAGGTTGCCCGTCTCCAGCGTAAAAGGCGATGTATAACGCTTGATTTCAAATCCCGTTTCAACTTTAACTTTCTGGTTGAACATTGCCACCGTCCATGCTGCATCACCTGCGCTTAAGATGTGGTTCAGCACAACAACAATTATACCTGTCTTTGCATAATCGTAATAATCATTTGCTTTCTGGCGCTCAACAGCGTAGTTGACAAACACAGGGTCTCTATAGGTTTCGTAGTTATAGGGCCCCGGGGATTTTGTGGGAACATGAGCAAGATTTGTCCACCCCGCCTGGAAATTCTGGTACTTGCCTATTAACTCATAATACTGCTGTGAGCCGAAATCAGGTAATGTATGAGTAAAATTCTGCGCTTCACATTGGATAATTTCCTGCCGCAGAATATCTTTGTTTGGTTCGTTTGGGTTAATTACACTCGATACCGTGAAATCCCTGGTCAACGAGCCAGTGTGCATAGGTATAAATGCTCCAGTACTGGTCGGCATAGCCCTGGAATTTATCGGTCTGGTTATTTCCTTTAACCTGGTACATTGTATAAGCTCCCCATGAGATAACTTCCACGCCGAAAAAAATAGCAGCCTTAAGATAGTTTTTGCCGTAAAACTCACCGGCACCCGGAACAAGAGCCGAAAGAAGTGTTCCAAGCAGAACAGATTTTTTCTTTGTCTCCTGCTGTGTGACGTTGTTTTTAACCTGCATCATATCAAGTCTTGAGCCCGAATTAACATCAAATTCATTGTTGATAAGCTCTGATTTACGGAAAGCGGATAAATCAAGCTTATCGCTCAGCGAAGCCGTATGGTTAAAAGAAACAGTACCTTCGCTTACAGCAGCTCTTCAGGTTAAGCCTGTCTGAATACAATTGCTGGGAAAATAATACTGCGGAGGAAAAACAAAATACAGCTATTACGATGATTGTTCTTTTCATTTTTGATTTTAATAAATTATTTTATCAAGTATTAAAGCGTTAGATGGTACGTACTGTATCTTCAGCGGCTCTCCTTTTTCAAATTTATTTTTAAATTCATTTAAAGTAATTTTCCCGGAAGCAATTTTAATCATCATTCCTATTATTGCCCTTACCATCGAATGCAGAAACCTTGATGCGCAAATTTCAAATTCAATAATCCCGTCCGGTCGTTTTTTGATTCTTGCATAATATACGGTTGACATAAATTCATGTTTATCTTCCCTGTTCTTGCACATTGCCCTGAACGGGTGCGTTCCTTCGATTAATTTACAATATTCTTTCGCTAAATCAATATCAAATTTCGTTTTCAGCCGAAAATATTTATCGGCATTATACGAGCGTTTTTCGGTTGAAATCAGGTACCTGTAGGCTCTTTTCTTAGCCGAGTACCTAGCATGAAAATCATCTTTTACAAATTCAGCGTTTTTAACAGTAATGTCATCAGGCAGCATTGCATTCAGAGAATAAACCATCTTATCAAGACTTGAGAACTTACTGCCTGTAAAAGAGGTTCTGCTGATTTTGAAATTTGCAGCCTGAGCAAGCGCATGAACGCCCGCATCGGTTCTGCCGGAACCGGTTAATTTTATGTTTTCTTTAGGGAATAGAACGCGTAAAGTGTCTTCTATAGTTTCCTGAATTGAGTTTTGTTTGCGTGTTAACGATGAATTGTGTTTTTGCTTTTGCCAGCCCGAATAATTTTTACCGTCATATTCTATAATAAGCTTAATATTGAGCCCGGAACCGCTTGTAAGTTCCGGACTCTTATTGCTTAAAACCATTTTACGAAATTTAGTTTTACTCCGTCAACCTTAGTTCCATATTTCATAACATCAGCATTCAGGGAAAATCCGCCTGATTTGCTGCCGAGCCTGTCATTATAATCATTTGTTGTAATAATTGCGCTGACTGCGCTGATAACATGGTTGACAATAATTGCGCCTACTATAAACAGCCTGTCATTTTTGGTTCTGTCTCCTGCGAGCTTGTCTTCTCTGTATTTCTTTCTGTTCGCAATCTGGTCCCAGTAAAAATAATACCCGTTTGAAGGCAAATAAAGCTTGTCATACTGCCCTATTGTCAGCTGGTAATTATTGTATTGTTCGTAATTATCATAGTTTGCTATATCAACATAAAACTGGTCATCCTTTTCTTTACCTTCATTTGTAATCCCTGCATGGGTTACAGCATAGTTGTACGCATCATTCAGTAGCCAGTTGCCGTAAACAGTAAATGCGGCATAACCCAGCCACAGCGAGGCTTCGGATATCATGAAATACTTACCAACATCGAACCTCTTTGCATATACCTGACCCATACCGGGAATAAACAACGAATAAATAAACGCAAGCCCGGGTGATTTTTTCGGTCCGGTTAATACTTCATTTTTCACGGTTAAACCGCTGTCATTTTTTTTATCCGGCAATGCATCATGCTTAAGTGAGTAGATTTTATAAGCATCATGCTGACCGAAAGAATAAGGAACCGGCTTTATTTGCGAATATGCGGAAACAGCAGCAAGAGCAAGTATGGCAAAAAGGATTTTTTTCATAAATTATTTATTGAGTGCTTTCTCCATTGTTTTAGTAAATTCAGAAGGCTTAAGAAAACCTGTAATACGCAGGCTTTCAATTTCCTTGCCGTCTTTATCGATAAACGCTACAACAGGAAGACCGAGAATTTTAAACTTATCTGTGATTTGTTTGTTTTCCTGAGTAAGGTCAACCTTAATGTTATTAAAGTTTTTCGAAAGTTCAATCACTTTCGGGTCGGTGTAAGTATATTTATCCAGTTCCTTGCACTGGGCGCACCAATCGGCATAAAAGTCAATTATAGTCGGTTTGCCCGCTTTTGAAACAGATGCGTCAATCTGCTGCTGTGAGCTTAAGTTCTGCCAGTCAAATTTCCCGGCCACAGGCTGTTCTTCTTTGAAATGCAGGTTCATGCCGCCTGCAACAACAGCGCCGATTGCAATTATATATTTAATTCTGGTATAAACCGCCGCATTAACTGCTTTCCTGTCAATTACAATCAAATAGAAACCGGCCGCAATTAAAAACAACGGGAACACTATTTCATAAATCTTAGGTGACATAAGAGGCTGGGCAATGTAGAGCGCAAGCCCAATCATCACAAAACCGAAAATTATTTTTACGCCTTCCATCCATTCGCCGGAACGCGGTAATTTTGTAATCGAGCCCGAGAATATTGCGAGGAATATATACGGGAAACCCAAACCCATAGCAAGAATAAAGAACATAAGGAATCCTAAAAAGGCATTGCCGATTTGCCCAACGTAAACGAGCAAGCCGAGAACAAAAGGACCTATGCAGGGAGCCGCAATAAATCCAACTGTCAAACCCATTAGTATGGTTCCAAAATATCCCTGGCGGTTTTTCCCGCTGAAATTAGCAATGGATTGCGGAATTCTTATTTCAAATAAACCGAACATGCTTAATGCAAGTGCAAGCAGTATGAGTACAATCACAGCAACCACAATAGGATTCTGGAGCATACTGCCGAACAGCCCGCCCGTAAGCGCTGCAACAAGCCCCAGCACTGAATATGTTATTGACATTCCCAGTACGTAAACAATTGCCATCACAATTTTCTGTGATTTACTGTTGCTTACCTGTGCTCCGAAATAACTTATTGTAATCGGTATTAACGGATAAACACATGGTGTAAGGTTTAATGCAAGTCCGCCAAGGAAAATGATAAGGAGAGTAATAAACAAACCTTTTTCCTGAACATAATTTGCTATTTCATTGTTCTGGGTTGATGTAATTGTCTGAGTTGTATCACGTTTATTTTCAGTCAGAGTTGTGGTTTTGGAAGTATCGGTTTTCTCAACTGACTTTTCAACTTTATTTGTTGTATCCTTAGTTTCGCCAACCTCTTCGGTTTTTTCTTCTTTCTTAGTTGTATCTACAGATGTCTTTACCGAGTCTTCTTTCATTACAACTGTTACAGTAAAATCGGCATTCCTCGGTGCAAAGCATGCTTTATCATTGCAAGCCTGGTAGTTGACCGAGCCTTTTATTTCATATTTTCCCGGCTTCAGGTTTTTATTTGCTTTAAGATATAAGCCGATATTGAATGAGCCTTCATAAACATCAAGCTCTGTTTCCGAGAAGCTGAATTTATATTTCTTAGCTCCCGGCCAAGAGGTTTTTGTCAGCTTGAAGTCATTGCTTTCAACTTTTATTGTGGTCGGAATCAAATCCTCATCGCTTATCTTGTTAGCGTTTATATGAAATCCTTCCTGAACCGCTGCCTTAACGTTAATTTTCACCGCTTCGCTCATAGTAAATTCTTTTTTCGATGAGCTTGCTGTAACCGTAACATACTGCTGCGCAAACACAGCAGAGCCGGCAAATAAAAATATTACAAGTGAAATTATATATTTTCTCATTGGATTGCCTGAAAAGGTATGTTTATTTTATGTGAATTGAAGTACACTATCTATAAAATTATCTATAGAAATTGTTAAAATCAATGAAAAATGTAGAAATTGACCCTCTATGTAAAAATCTGTTATTATTTCACACCGGCATCGGATGGAGATTCAGCATTCTCTTCTTTCCCAACAAGCCATTTGTGCAGTAAAAACACTAGTACTCCCGCCAAAGCGCCGCTTACCACACCCCAAACCATATCAAGGATTAAAACATTCCACTGCCAGATTTTTGCAATGCCTATTGCATAAAAATTAAAAAAGCCAATAACAGAAATATTGTAATACATTCCCCATAACACAGCTGTCAGCAATTTTGTATCCGGCTTAATAGATTTAAACATAAAGTACACCATTCCGTATACAAGCAGCGCCATAGCAAAATTCATTGCGATTACGTTCTGTTCCGCAATAGAAAGTACTGCAGGATTGGTATAATAAACCTGCGGAAATAAATTGTTATGCCAGAAAAAACCGAATACTGCATAAGCAATAAACGTTATGGTTGCAACGATAATGAATTTATAATGTTTTTTCATAATTGGTGGTGTCATTGCGAGTCCCGAACTTTCGGGACGAAGCAATCTTATCAACTGGAATTTGGTGCTGCTTCGTCACTGCGTTCCTCTCAATAACAGTTAATTTTTATTTTATAAGTTTTACAATGCTCTTAAATAAATCCGTACCTGAAACTTCTGTAAGCTCAAACAAAATTGATTCATAAGTTGATACAACCGCTCCTGCTGCTCTCATCCTTTTGAGCGCAATCTTTTTATCATTTAACTTACGTGAAGAAACACAATCTTCGATTACAACAGGCTGATAACCGGCTTCGAGAAAATCCAGAGTTGTTTGCAGAACGCAGACATGAGATTCAATTCCCATAACGATAACATTCTTTTTACCAAGTTTCTTGAATTCACCCATAAATCCTTCATCGCCGCAGCAGCTGAATGCCATTTTTTCGATGTGATTATAATCACCTATTGCTTCGTTCACCTGAGGTATTGTTCCGCCGAGCCCCTTGGTATACTGCTGTGTTACAAGTAAAGGGATTTGCAAATTTTTTAAACCCTGAATCAGGATTGACATGTTTTTTGCAATCTGCTCGTGTTCGTGTATAAGCGGAAATAGTTTTTCCTGAACATCAATTACTACTGCAGATGTTTGGTTTCTTTTTATTCTGAGGATGCTGCTCATGTTTATTCTTGTGTAATAATTCAAAAAATACAATTATTGTATAAAAATAATGACTAATTTACTTTCATGACAGGCAATTTGATTACTATAATCATTAAGTCATCTCCCTCACCTGCCTGTAAAAATAATAGAACAAGACTTTTTAATAGCCATTGAATATTTAACAGTTTAGCTTTATAATTGTAATTGGATTATATGAGAAGAATTATCTCTGCAATATTATTATTGATTATTGTTTACAACTTCATGGGGTATTACTTTGTATACCTCACCATGCTCTCAGATGTTAAGCAGGAGATGAGGTCTTCACTGGTTAGTGGTAAAATAGATGATGAAATTACGGTACTGAAGTTTGATTATTCCAAGGGACAGGTAACAGACAAGGATTTTGAGCTCATTGAAGATGATGAATTCAAATATAAAGGCGAAATGTATGATGTGAAAAACACAGTTATACAAAACGGATTTATTTACTATTACTGCATAAATGATACAAAAGAAGACGAGCTTAACAGCAGCTTAAGCCAATACATAGTTAACAATCTTACTGCAAACCCTGACCACCAGAAAAAAGCAATAGAACTGCTTAAGAAGGTATTAGACAAGTATTTACCGTCAGAAGAACAATTCTGCGGTAATGCAATTCCTCCTATAACAAAATCTTTCGTTATATTTTCCAACTCAGGAATCTCCAATTTCAAACCGCCTCTTACTCCCCCTCCAAAGCTCTTCTGATTCTCTTCCGATATCAGGAAGTTATTTTAAAAACATTTTAAATTTTGTTTTCCTAATGCAATCATCAAATGGGATGTTATCTCATGAATTGATTTTAATTAGCCGAATTCTACCTGCACAAGGATATAATTTTCGAATCCTGTGCAAATAAAAATGCTCTGTTTCTTAAGTTTTTAAAATCAGAAACAAATAAAGCATGAGCATTAATAATGATGAATTTTAAGGACACCGGATATTTTAGGCCGTGCAAAGGACCTTCTTCTGTGTTTGCACAGACGTGTCTTAACATAAAATGTGTTAAATCACGAAATACCCTTTAACAGATAAAGCTCCTTTGAACACCGTTAAAATAACGGGTCCGGAATGCAAATTTATTTGCCGGCGGTAAAGTAAGGATAAAAAAAATAAATGTTTTTTTAAAAAACAAACCTGTTAACCGGAAAGAAATTCTTAAAAAATTTAAAAACAGTTAACAGGAAGGAAAAATTATTAAATGGATGCAATTGCTGGACTAATTCCGTTAGAATAGGAAAGCGCTATAAAACACTATCCCGGGGTAACTCTCCCCCCACCCGGGATAGTGGTCCATTTAGATTTTCATAACGCTTCTCAAAATGACTTGACAGGAGTCGGGAAGCACACAAGAACACTATCCCGGTGTTAACTCCTCAAACCCGGGATAGTGGCAATTTTAAACCAACAAGAGCTTTTTGAATTTTGAAAAGCTCTTGGGTACTATCCCGGGTGAATCTCCCCCCATCCCGGGGTAGTAAACTTTTTAAAAGCGGAAGAGCTTCAACGGATTTCCTCTTAGGATACCAAGAAGCTCTGAAACGGCTATCCCGGGTGAATCTCCCCCCCATCCGGGATAGTTTTTTTATTACAATTTAAATGAACGCAAAAAAAAAATTTATATCAAGCATAAATTCCGGTCATAGTATTAATTATAAAAATCATTCTTTTATAGTTCTTACCATTGCTGTGAGTTCCTTAATTGAAATCAATTTAACCGAATAGTTTTTAACCTGTTTTATAAAATCAGCTTCAAAAGGTTTTGTGGAAACAATTATAAATTTTTCATTTGTCAAATTTATTTCAGAAATTTTAGGCTGATCCATCCCTGTTTTAAAAATAATATGAAAATCCTCTCCGTCTTTGCTTACAATGCCTGTGCCGTCAAGCTCATCGGTTTTATAAGTGTACCCTGTTTTCTTAAGCAAGGCAAGCGTTTCATTTTCAAAGCTTAAGCCGTCAAGCAGTTTCCAGTAAGATTCATCTCTTCTGATTTTCCAGTAATTATATTTTTCCCTTGCATCTTCATATTTTTCAGCGCCTTTATATGATTCTGAATTTCTTTTGATATATGCAAAATACAGTCTTTCGGCAGCTTTGAATAAAAGCATCGGGATTCCTACGCAGACAAGTCCAATTGTTCCGAATATGAATATTTGAGAAGTTGTTTCAAGAAAACCGGAAGGATTGAGTCTCTTGTATGTATAAATCCACAAAGCCATACCAATAACTATGCCCAATATAAGCGGAATATCGTGAGTAAGCAGATTAGATATCCTGCGGGTTCGGTAGCTAACATTTTCAAACTCCCGTTTCGAGAGACCAAATTTGTTATAAGTTGGTACTTTCATTAATTACCGGCTGCAAACCGTATTTACTGAAGGTGAAACAGAATTAATCATAGTTCCGGCATTAACAGCTTCATATACTGTTACCGGCGCCATGAAAATTGTAGCGCTGTTTACAATAGTAGAAGGACTTCCTCCGCTTGGAGTAATTGTGCTGTCACCTGAACAGGTTTCACCGTTTTCATTCATAGTTGCAATGTAAATGTCATTATTGCCTGCGCCTATTGATTGAGTATATCCTGAAACAACGAACCCCGTATCGCTTCTGATATCAATCCCGGTAAACCCGTCATTGCCGGTGCCGCCAAGGACTTTTGCATAATTAAAATTTCCGTCACCGAAGATTTTCAACACCATTGCATCTTCCTGTCCCGAGCCGAATGAAGCCGTAACACCGGCTGATATATACTGCCCGTCACTAGTTTCTTTAACTGAAAATGCCTGGTCTAAGTTTGCGCCTCCGAAAGTCCTTGACCAATAAACAAACCCGTTTGCATCGGTTTTAATAAAGTACTCATCACCGCTGGTTAACCCAAACGAATATGTTGTTCCGCATATTATATACCCGTTATCACTTGTATATTCCACGTCATAAGGCTGTTCAAACCCGGGACCGCCGTAATATTTAGTCCAGTCAACATTACCATTAGGGTCAAGGGCTGTCAGCGAAATATCTCCGTTTCCGGCTCCCCCGCTGTAGGTATAGCCTGCCATTATGCTGCTGTTATCATCAGCGGCTTTTATTGATGAGCCGTAGTCATTGAACACATCTCCGTAAACATTAATCCACACTATATCCCCGGTGAAATTAATTTTCATAACAAGCGCATCACTGGCGCCCGCCCCGAATCCGTCCGCCGAACCTGAAATCAGAAATCCGTAATCGGCAGTTTGCGAAATTGAAGTCCCGTATTCATTGCCCGTTATGCGGTAAAATTTTGACCAGGAGAGATTGCCATTCATATCAAGCTTAACAACATAAATATCCGATGACGAGGAATTGAAAGAAACAGTTTCTCCTACAAAAATATATCCGCCGTCTGATACCTGGCAGCCGCCGTTTATCTGGTCATTAGCAGAGCCGCCGAATACTTTAAACCATTGGGTATTGCCCTTATTATCAAGTTTCAAAGCAAAACCGTCATTTCCTCCGGCGCCGTATGATATTGTATATCCCGCAACTAAGCTGCCGCCATCAGCGGTTTGAAATATTGTTGTAGCTCTATCGGAAAGCGAGCCTCCTATTGATTTGATAAAATTTACCTGTTTTTCTTCTGCCGGTTTTACACCGGAATCGTTGCAGGAATAAAAAATGATAATTAAAGAAATGATTATTGATGCTGAAGCAATGATTTTGAAAATTTTCATTTAGCAATAATTTTATGTTAATATTAAATCGATTTTTTGTAGAACAAAGTAAGCAAGTTCGGTCATCAGATAAAAACCAAATGATAGCATAAACAGTATTAGAGAAATTAAGAATGCGATTTCGGATATCACCAGCAGGGTTAAAATAAAATAATAAACAAATTTCAACTCAGAGTAAAAAATTAACGTTTTCGATGTGAATTAATGTATATCAGTTAAAAATATGCAGAATTGATACCTATTTCAAGTCTTAGTTAGAACTGAAAGGTCAATTGGATTTTGCAATTCAAAAATTGAATTTTAAAAAATGAAACGAAATTCCCGATTTCTTGGGTTACACTTACAGAGACATTATATTTGCTAAATGCTTCTAAATATTAAAGTTATTTGGAAATAACTCCTTCTAAGTATATGGAATACTTGATTTTTATCTTGTTTTTTAATTATATTTGTATTCGAATTAGAGGTGAAAGGAGCCCAGTAGTCAGAGAAAAGCTACAAATTGTCTTGTAAGGTAATCTATTAATTAAACAAATGTCCGGTTAAGCCGGATGGGAGGGCAAATATGAAGCCGCAAGTTAAATCAAAGAGCGAAAATCCATTAAGTGAGCTGATAGACGATGAAACTTATAACAACCTCAAAAAATATAAATTACTCGATGAAAAAGCCATAAGAGACTATAAAATACGGCAGATGTATAAGGATATGAGAAGAGAAATGAGCGCCGGTGAAGCTATCGATAAGATTCAGGAAATGTTCCCGTATTTACAGTTTGATACCATAAGAAAAATTGTTTACCAGGTAGCAAAGAAATAACAGCTGGGTTCGGTTCCTAATGGCTCGAAGAAGTTTTTTAATGAATTCAGGCAAATAGATTGGAAGCATCAAACAGTTCTTTAAAGTCAGAAATTTTCATTCCCCCTGTTAATCAGACACTAGTAAAAGTTCTTGTTGATTTTATAAAACAGGAACTCGGCAGGTTCGGCATAAAAAAAGCCGTAGTCGGATTATCAGGGGGAATTGATTCTTCAGTAGCAGCATACCTCGCAGTAAAAGCACTCGGGAAGAAAAACGTATCAGGATTAATACTCCCCTATAAAACAAGCAGCAAATCAAGCATTAGTGATGCCTTTATTATTACTCAAAAGCTCGGCATTAAAACCAAAATTATTGACCTCACTCCAGCCGCAGACGGTTTAATTAAAACAATCGGTGACGAAAAAATTGATAACGTGCGCAAAGGAAATATTCTTGCACGGTTAAGAATGATTGCTTTGTATGACCATTCAAGCAAAGTGGGGGGACTTGTTATCGGCACAGGTAATAAAACCGAAATACTGCTCGGTTATACAACCCTGTTCGGTGATGCCGCCTATGCGGTAAATCCTATTGGTGATTTATACAAAACTCAGGTCTGGCAGTTAGCAGAATTACTAAAAATTCCCAAATCAATTATAAAGAAAAAGCCATCGGCGGATTTATGGGCAGGTCAGACCGATGAACAGGAGCTTGGCTTTACATATAAAGAAGCTGATAAGCTGCTGTATTATTTAATCGATTGCCATTACTCCGATAAAGAATTGAAAGAAGTTGGTTTTAAAACAGAGTTTATCAAACGGGTTAAATCAATTATCCGCCGCAACCAATTCAAGCGGGTCCCGCCGTTAATAGCAAAAGTCTCTAACCGCACAATAAATATAGATTTCAGGTATAACAGGGATTGGGGAAGCTGATACAATTACAAATTACTAATTACGAATTACAAATTTTAGAGGAGGGCTTGATTTATCGAGCCCTTTTTTATTTATTGTGAAGGCTGGAATCCGGATAATTAAATTGTTAAGCAGAACCCGAGTGTCCAGCCGTTTGAAGTTTATCAAACTTTTATATATTTAAAATTACGGAAAAACACCTTTAACCCCACCGTGTCCCTTTTTTTGCATTTTGAAATTAGATAAATCAATATATATTAGATTAATATCTTCAAGTATTTAAAAGGAGAAGCACCGGCATATAACTTCTACGCTCAACTAATTCATATTTCTAAACTTTTAAACTTACAAATATGAGAGCAATAATCTGCGCAATACTTCTTCTGACTACATCAGTTTACTCACAATGGATAAAACAAAACCCGTTTAATCCTTACAGAAATATATACTCAGTTGATTTTGTAAATACCTCAACAGGGTGGTGCGTTGGTGACTCCGGGGTTATTATTAAAACCACAAACGGCGGCGAAAACTGGATTTATCAAAATCTGCCTTCAGGAGTAAGCCTGAAATCTGTAAAATTTGTAAATGATAATACCGGATTTGTTTGCGCTGATTCCGGAAAAATCCTCATTACTACGAACAGCGGGTCAAGCTGGCAATACCAATTAACCGGAAGAGATAAAATTCTGCTTAGCTTATATTTTGTAAATCAAACAACCGGATTTTGCGTCGGCTGGGGATGCATACTTAAAACTACAAACGGCGGAAACCTCTGGACAGTAAATCACATTAATGAATCATGCTATTATCCGGATGTTTTTTTTATAAATGAGCAAACCGGTTGGGTAACAGCGGTTCAAGGATTTCCGGCTGCAGTATTCAGAACAACAGACAGTGGTGTAAGCTGGGACACATCCGGCGTAAACGGACTAAATGGAATTACAAACAATATTTTTTTCATTAATCAGAATACCGGATGGATAACATTTTCTGAAAGCTCTTATAAAATCGGAAAGACTACTGATGGGGGCACCAGCTGGACCGTTTTTATTCCCGGACCGGATATTATTTCTTTTCATTTCTTCAACGAAAATACAGGCTGGGGATTTGGACATGGATTATTTAAAACAACCAACGGAGGAGAAAACTGGGATTCCTATGCCCCTTATTATTACTCGACTCTGAATAGCGTCTGCTTCGTAAATCAATCAACAGGATATACTGCCGGAGCTACAGGAGTTCTTCTTAAAACAACAAATTCCGGACAGGGCTGGCAGAATTTCCCGCCGGAAATTCAATCTGAACTTTATAAAGTAAATTTCGACAACGCAGATTATGGCTTAGTAATAGGAGAGAATGGCTCAATCGGTAAAACAACAAACGGAGGCATGAATTGGGTACGCAAACGCTCTGATATAATTGAAGGTTTACATGGCGTGTGTTTAACCGGGAACAATGTTTCTTACATTGCCGGTGAACGAGGAGCAATTCTAAAATCGACAGATGCAGGGGAAAACTGGAGTATATTGACTTCCGGATCGAACTCTAATTTTACAGATATAGAATTTATTAACGAAAACACAGGTTGGGTTTGCGGTGACTCAGGCACTGTTATGAGTACAACCAACGGCGGAAATAGTTGGATAAGAACCATAAGCGGATTAGACAAAAGATTCTGGAGAATCTGCCCACTCAATAACACGATAATTTTTGCTTTAGGGGAATCTGGATATTTCTACAGGACAACAAACGCAGGACAAAACTGGACTAATTTGGCTTCAGATTCAACAGATAATTATATTGATATTAATTTTATTAATGAATTTACCGGTTGGATAGCTAAATCGGGGGAATTCAAAATTCTAAAAACAACAAACAGCGGAAACAATTGGTTAAGTATATCTTCGGATCTGAATACAACAATATTAAGACGAATACAATTTATCAACGAGAATACAGGCTACGGACTTTGGAATTGGTTATACAAAACTACAAATGGCGGTGTAAACTGGATTTCGAAAGTGATTGCACCAACTGCAATAGATGGTTTTAGATTTGTGGATGCAAATACAGGATGGGCTGTTGGTTCCGATGGTTCTATCTACAAAACCACAAACGGCGGATTGATCCCTGTAATCAATATTTCAACCGAAGTGCCAAAGTCGTTTGCGCTCCATCAAAACTACCCCAACCCGTTTAATCCAACTACAATTATCAATTACGAATTACCAATTACGAATTATGTGAAATTAACGGTATATGATGTTCTTGGAAAAGAAATTGATGTACTTGTAAATGAAAAACAGCAGGCAGGCAAATACTCTGTCTCATGGGATGCCTCCAACTTCCCCAGCGGCGTGTATTTTTATAAACTTGAAACGGACGGGTTTGCTGAAGCTAAGAAAATGGTTCTGATAAAATAAACTGCTGATTCCTCTGTTTACAATCACTGATTTCAATGATTTTTTTCGTAGTCGAGCCCTTTAAGGGCTCGTTTTAATTAATGTACAAAACCATAAAGGGTTCGGAATCAGCATTTCACATTTCCATTATATCATACATTTTACGTTGAAAATCCCCTATTTTTAGCCTATATTTATTTTCTATGCCTAAAAAATTAATATTTATTGCCCTTTTTGCCGTGGTTTTTGCAGTATCTGTTTATTCACAGTCACAGGGTCAATATGATGTAACTACTGTTATGAAAGACAGGTTCTTTGATAAAGACGGTAAACCCCTTACCGGTAAAGGCGTTGTTATAGGTGATGTTGATTCAGGAATCGATATCTTTCACCCGATGTTCTTTTTTGCCGATGGCGGTGAATTCAACTGGATTGATGTGAACGGTGACGGAAAACTTACACTCGGCACAGATGGCGTTGATTTGAACGGTAATGGAAAGATTGATGATGAAGAAGTATTAAGATATCTCGAAATGAAAGATTATACATATCAAATGCTTTCGGGTATGGACCCGAGAACATATAATCCTCAATTCGACTTTCTTTACGTTGATAAAAACGGAAACAAAAGACGTGATTACGGTCCCGGGGCAGGCTTCACTGAGAAAGACCCCTGTTACGGCGAGCCGTTTTTTATAATTGAAGACGCTAACAGTAACGGAAAGCTTGATAAAGGCGAGAAGCTCGTAATGCTGAAAACCTCCAAAGTCCGGGCAGTTAGAGAACGTGACGGAACTGTCAGGCGCAGAGGAACAGATTTAATATATACTGAAGAAGACAGCTCGGGTCACGGAACAGGTGTTGCAGGCTTAATGCTCGGGGGACATTCCGGTGTTGAAAAAATTCAGGGTATTGCACCCGATGCTGAGTTAGTTGTTGCAAGCATACGGTACAATTATACACCCCGTTTTGTCAGAAACTTCCCTGAGCTTATTGATTTTCTGAAAAATGAAAACATAAATATTCTGCTGTTCGAAGACGGCGAGTGGATGTGGGAATTTATGGACGGCTCAAGTCCCGAAGAACAATTGGTTGATTCAATATCAAGAAATGGAACGTTTGTTGTGGGCGGCTCAGGCAACTTTGCTGACGGCAAAATGATGATTATTGATTCACTTCTCACCGTTGGAACACGTTCATATAAAATTGACTGCCCGGAAATTACCGAAGGGAATACAAATAACGGAGTTTTTGTTTCGTTCCTGTGGACCGGTGACGGAGAGAATACGTTTAGCATACAAACACCTGATAAAGAAAATTCACCTGATATAACCGGCGGAGCCGATTTCATTAAAATCGGTAAATATAATATTGCATATGCAGAGGAAATTTCTCCTAAAGGAACAAAAATGTTTAAACTGGGCTTGTCACGCTCAGATTCAGGCTCGGTTGGCGGTTCGTGGAAGTTTACCGTTAGTAATTCCTCCCCTCTTGAACTGCGCGGATATGTTGTAGACGTCTCTCAGGGCTGGGAAGGAACATCGCATTGGATTTCACCAAAAGTAACGGGTTCTTCCAGTATTTGTTTTCCTTCAACAGCAGACAGCCTTGTTGCAGTTGGAGCATATGTAGTTAACTTCGGCTGGTTTGATAGGATAGGTGACCTGGCATCATACAGCAGCAGGGGTTATAACATCGACGGTAAGCTTGGAGTCGATATCACTGCGCCGGGACATACAACATTTACAACTAAGAAAAATTTCGGGTGGGATGTATTCAGCGGAACAAGTTCAGCAGCGCCGCATGTTGCAGGATTAGCTGCTTTAATGCTTCAGTATAATCCTGCTCTGACAGGCACAGAAATTAAGGAAATAATTAACAAAACCGCAGAAAAAGATTATTTTACCGGAGATACTCCCAACCCAAGCTGGGGTTACGGCAAACTGGATATGGAAGCGGCACTTAAATATTTAACAAGTAATTATTAAATTAGTATATATAAATCTAAAAATCCAAAATGAAGAAAAAGAAAAAAGAAACTCTGAAACAGTACAACGGCTTGCAGATGCAGAATGCAAGACAGCAGCAGCCAAGAAGAAAAAAAGCTGACCCGTTAAAAACACGAGGTATTAATTATATTGATTTTAAGGATATTAAGCTTCTGTCTCGTTTTGTTAACGAGCAGGGAAAGATTCTTCCGTCAAGAATTACAGGAATCAGTTCAAAGATGCAGCGCCAGCTTACTCTTGCCATAAAAAGAGCAAGACATCTCGGCTTAATGCCGTTTGTAAGTGATGAGTTCAGGTCATAAATCCTTTCGGGGTAATTAAAATAGACCGTCTCAAAAAATGGAATCTTAAAATTTTCAATTTGATTTTTACAGGATTTCCGCTTCAGGGGAATAACAAACTTTTTTTGAGACGGATTGTTTTTTGGTCAAACCACATTCACAATAATGTTCATAGATACCCACGCACATCTTAACTACCCGGATATACTAAGTAATGTTGACGATGTAATCCATCGGGCAGAAGATGCCGGTATAGAACGTATCATCGTGCCTGCAACAGATTACAACTCCTCTCTGGAAATAATTGAGCTAATCCAAAAACATAAAATCTTATATGGCGCTATCGGCATACATCCGACCGAGCTTACAGGATTTAACGAAAAACAGCTTCACGAAATAAACGAGCTGGCAGTGTCTGATAAAATCTGCGCTATCGGAGAAATCGGGCTCGACTATTACCGGAAACCATATGATAAAACCTTACAGCAATATGTATTAAAGGCTCAGCTTCAAATTGCAGTAAACAGAAACCTGCCTGTTATACTTCACAACCGTGAATCATCCGAAGACCTTATGGAAATTGTTTCGGAATTCTCTGAAGGACTAACAGGGCAGTTCCATTCATTCAGCGGTAATGAAGAGATGTCAAAGAAATGCATAGAGTTGGGATTTTATATTTCGTTCACGGGCAACCTTACATACAAACCTAATGCTCAAACATTAACAGCTTACAATATAGTGAAAGAAACATCGCTTGAGCACATGCTTCTCGAAACCGATACACCTTATCTGCCTCCTGTGCCCTTCCGCGGCAAAAGAAATGAACCTTCTTACGTTGTTTACACCGCACGGAAAATAGCCGAGCTAAAAGGAATTTCTGTTGAAGAGGTTGGAAAGCAGACAACTTTGAACGCGAAAAAACTATTCGAATTAAAATAAAAAAAAGCCCGCATGAAGCGGGCTTGAAAAATTTAGTTTGATTTCATCTTACAAAATGATTATCCCCGATTTTATTTAATTTAATATCGACTGTAATCCTAATTCCATCAGAGTCATATTCAGGCGAATATACGGATTCAATACGTTTGATAAGAAAAACTCCAAATACCCTGTAACCACCGCTCTGGCCATATGCATATTTACCGGACAAATAGAATGAATAAACTGGTTTACCAGTCTGTCCTAAATGAAAATATCCCCAAACACCATTTCCGTAGGTATCTACCGAAGTGAAATCAGTCGAATCAAGTTTATTATTGGAATCAGGTATAACGCTTAATGTATCGAACCTGTCTAAATTAGAATAAATCCTATAAAATTTCGTACTAAATCCGGTAGCATCTTTTGTATAATCCCCTGATCGGAAGTAGAAATTGGTAGTATCATTGGTAAAATCAATAAGTTCCATATCTTTTGTTGTATCAAGTTGTCTAACCGGAATTCCTTCCCATAAATTTATTCCCATATAACTTGTATCGTTTGTCCCATGAAACCAATATGAAGCCGAAACATTACTATATATAATGACATTTGAATCTACAGTTACCGGAGGAGGTGTTTACAACACCGCTGTCGTTGCAGCCCGAGGTGCTTACAATTACAGCTAATGCTATCACAGGTAATAATAAAAGAAATTTGCTCTTAATAATTAATTTAAAATTCATAAAGTTCTCCTTGATTTGTTATAAATTATTCTTTAAATGTTTATATAGTAACTTATTGTCAGAGCACAAATTTAATGCCCGTATAAACAAAAACCGTAGACGTCCTGATACTTTTAATTGCTTCGTTATTACCAAGATTGTTAAGACCGCCGTATTCATATTTAACGCCAAGCAGAGCTCCCAGATGTTTCTGGAACATGTAAGCCCCCTGAACATCGCCTGTCAGACCCAGGTCAAAGTTCTTGACTTCAAACGGTACAACAGGAGCATCATTATTCTGAGAAAGGAGCAAACCAAAATACGGTCCGAAATTACCTGCTAATATCACTTTTCCTAAATCAATATCAAAATAAAAAAGAAGCGGGATATTAAAATATTTAAAATCGGTAGTTTCGTTTTTAATTGTTTCAAAACCTTTGGAAGAATACTGTAATCCCGAAGTAAACCCAAAACCGAGGAAATCTATTGAAACAATTGCACCGATGTTCGGTCCCAGTTTGCTACTGGGATTGCTGAGGTTTTGTGTTGTAGAGTCGACTCTGTTCAGAGTAAAATTAGTTTTTGAGGAACTAAGCCCAAGCTGTATATCTATATTTAAATTAAATATTTTGTTCTTTGCAGCCTTCATATTCTCAACCTCTTTAAGGAAGGGTTTATCCTTAAGACCATCACCGGAATACGCAGGTGCATTAAACGCGAAGAAAGCAAAAAACAGAATGAACGAAAGAAAATATTTCTTCATTAAAATTAAGTTTAGTTTATAAATATAATAAAACTCTTTTGGTTATTTCTTGCTGTATTCGTCATACGTTGCAATATGGTCAGGGTCTATGACTCCCAGCCTCCTGTAAACTGTTTTATCATAATAATCTACAAGAGCAGATGCAATCTCAAGATACTTGGCATCAAAGAATGATTTTATTGTATACGACTTTACTTCTGATTTTTTTGTTTTGCCAATCAGGTCAATTGCCTGGGAAATGCGTTCGAGCGCAGCTCTTTTATCATACTGGAGCGAATCTATTCCGGCAAAATGGTACAGCCATACCCCTTTTCGGAAATCGTCATACTTGGAGTTTAGAAGTTCCTGAGTGTAAGTAATTCTTGAAGCAGTTAAGCTTGTATTATCTGCCCAGCCAGTGGTAGAGGTATTTGCAATTGCGAGGTTAACAACATCCTGTGCCAGCTGGAATCGTTTTGTTCCAAGCTCCTGTTCCCATGAGTCATCATCCATTCCTATTATCATATACGCATAATAATCGAGAAGGCTGGTTAGAGAGTTAAACTTCTGGTTATCATGATACATTGATTGCCCTTTAGTATAACTAAACTGCCATTTATCATCTTTTATCTTAAAAAGTGTTGTATAATTCTGGGTTCTGTATATATTCCTTGATGCTGTTACAATCAATTGCGCATCATAGCTGTCGTATCCAGTGGATGAATTAAAAGCAATATTGAATGTGCATTTAATTTTGTACGGTTTATTTCTTATATCATTCACAATCACTTCGTCAGTAAACTTCGTTCTGGTAAGATAACCGGTAATATCCTGCTGGAAGCTGGCAAGACGGTCTCTTACATCCGGGCTTAACCGGTCCATATTTATATCAACCGTTGGGTCAAGCTCCTGTGAAATTGCAATACCGGGTAATAATATGAGCCAAAAGGATACGATTTTAAGAAATTTATGCGCCATCACCAATTAATTTGAATTTTTACCGTTTTAAATTAAATAAAGCAGGAATTAAATACAATCCTTATGCAATACTCGGTTAATTATTCAGCATGATTCCTGATAATTAGAGAGGAAATACCTCTTACCTTTTATTTAAAATTACAGCTTAATCACTTATGATTTCAATATCATCTTTTTCAAAGTCCAGAAACAATTGCCTGTATTTATCATCAATTCTTTCGGGTGTATTAGTATCCGGGTTTAAGTTAACCTGAATTGATTTGTTAAAACAATAAATCCTGTTTGTTTCGGGATTCACAAGCAAATGCTCAAAACAAAAGCTGGAATTTTTTATATAAGATATCCTGGTATAAATATCAACAAGGTTATCTATCATTGCCGGGTAATGATAAGTAATTTCGTTGCGTTTCACCATTACTTTAATACCGTTCTCAAATACTCCTCCCGGAAGGAGCTTAAAACCTAATTGCCGGATATATTCAATTCTGCCTGTTTCGCAGTACTCAAGATAAATTGCGTTGTGAACTATACCCTGCGAGTCAACTTCAAAGTTCCTGACACGGATTTGATATTTGTGTTTGTATTTATCGAGGTCCAATTGCATTTTAATTTAGTAAAGATTTAAATATTTCTAATGCTTTTTTTACCTGTTCCATGCTTACATCAAGGTGAAACACAGCTCTTAGGCTTCCGTAACTCCCGTCACTGATTAGAACGCCATTATCCATCATAGCCAATTTGAAATTATTAACTTCGCTGTCACTTTTCTTTATTCTGAATATCAGGATGTTTGTATGTACTGTTGATAAATCAATATCGACCGAATCTAATTTTGCAATTTCTTCGGCAAAGAACTTAGCTTTCTCATGGTCTTCTTTGAGCCGTTCAACATTATTTTCAAGCGCATATAATGCAGCTGCCGCTAAAATTCCTGCCTGCCGCATGCCGCCTCCTATTATCTTCCTGAACTTGTGCGCTTTAGCAATTGTTTCGGCATCACTGCATAAGATTGAACCTACAGGTGCTCCAAGTCCTTTTGAAAAACAAAATGATATTGTATTAACATATTTTGCATAAATATTTACATGTATGCCTGTTTCTACGTGAGCATTAAATATGCGGGCGCCGTCCATATGCATTCTTATACCCTCGGACTTTGCAAGTTCACTCAATCGTTTAATTTCATCAATCGGAAAAATTGTGCCTCCTGCCCTGTTATGTGTATTCTCAACGCAAATCAACGCAGTTTTAGGGAAATAATATGCTTTGGGACGGATGTATTTTTTAACCTGTTCGGCAGTAAATACCCCGTTTACACCCTGCACAGGAAAAACCTGAACACCGGAAATAAAAGCCGGAGCTGCAGTTTCGTAATTTAAGATATGCGATTCCGACTCAACAATAATTTCATCTCCCGGGCTGGTTTGCGATTTCACTGCGAGCTGGTTTGCCATACAGCCGGACGGCACATAAAGAGCGGCTTCCTTACCCGTTATTTCTGCACATTTTTTTTGAAGTGCGTTAACAGTAGGGTCCTCACCGTAAACATCATCCCCAACTTCTGCATTAGCCATTGCTTCACGCATAGCTTTTGAGGGTCGTGTTACTGTATCGCTGCGAAGGTCAATGTAATTCATTTTAAAAATCTATTAAAAGCTGTGGATTAACATCCTCAAGAATTTTTATTATTTCTTTCTTTAATACCGGAACATTATTCATAACAGTATTCCAGATAACATCAATTCTGATATGCGAATAATCGTGGACTATTCTATTTCGTAATCCTTTTATATCAACCCATGAAATATTTGAGTACCTATCCTTTAAATCGCTGCTTAGCTTAACGGATGCTTCCCCTATTATTTCTAATAATCTTACTATAGCAAGCTGCAGCTTATAATCACTTCCGAATAATTCCAAATCAATACCTTCAACAAATTTTTCAATATCCTTTATTGTTATCAAGATGTCAAATAAATATGCTGAATCATCTTTCCTCATTTGTACAAAACATATAAATCTTTATTTACATATTTTTGAATTACGGGATTAAATGTTCCATCCATCACAAGGTCAACCTTTCTACCGATATATTCACCCAGCTCCCGTTCAATCCGTATAAGGTCTAATAAGCCGATTCCGTTATTAAAATCCACCAGCACATCAATATCACTTTCCGGAGTTTCTTCATCTCTGACATATGAGCCAAATACTGCTACCTTAGTAGCACCATTGTTCTTTAGAAATTCCACAATATCTGAAAATAATTTTTGTTTAGCTTGTTTATCCATTAGTTATAAATAGTTATCTTTCTATTCCTCTTCTACTTCATCACCAACAACACTTGCTACAGCGGAAATTGAATCACCGCTATCGAGTTTGATTAATCTGACACCTTGTGTATTTCTGCCCATAACACGTATATCTTCAACGTGCTGTCTAATCATAATTCCTTTATTGGTAATAATCATCAGGTCATCGCTGTCGGTAACTTCCCTGATTGAAATCATGCTTCCGTTCTTATCGCTTGATTTCATAGTAATTACGCCTTTGCCTCCGCGTCTTGTTATTCTGTAATCAGCCAGCTCACTCCGTTTACCATAACCCTTATCTGTTACAATAAGTATTGAAGCACCGGCGCGCTTAACTGCAACAAGACCAATAACCGAATCATTCTTACCAAGTTTTATAGCCCTTACACCTGCGGCGCTTCTGCCCATTGAGCGGATTTCCTTTTCATTAAACCTTATAGCCATGCCGTGATTTGTGCCAATCAATATTTCCTGTTTTCCATCAGTAATTCTTGCCCCCATCAGTTCATCGCCTTTTTTAAGATTTATTGCAATAATTCCGCTTTTTCTGGTATTGGCAAAATTTTCCAAATCAGTCTTTTTCATCACACCCATTTTTGTAACCATTGTTACGAAAAGACTCTCTTCAAAATCTTTAACACTTATTATTGCAGTAATCTCTTCTTCTTTACTCTTGGAGATGTAATTTGAAATAGAATAGCCCTTTGCTGTTCTGCTTGCTTCCTGTATCTCATGAACTTTCAGCATATAGCATTTACCTGCATCGGTAAAGAACATAATGTTATGGTGAGTTGAAGCAACAAACATGTGTTCTATAAAGTCATCTTCTCTGGTCGTAGCGCCTATTATTCCCTTCCCTCCGCGCGACTGCCTGCGGTACCCGCTTACAGGAGTTCTTTTTATATAGCCGTTATGGCTTATAGTAATAGCAACATCCTCTTCTTTAATAAATTCTTTAATAAAATCCTCATCGCTCATCTTCTTGGGGTTCATTACTATTTCTGTGCGTCTTTCATCTCCGAAAACTTCTTTGAGTTTTTTCAGTTCATCGCTTAAGATTTCTCTTCTGAGGCTATCGCTTGCAAGAATTCTCTTCAGTCTTTCGATTGTTTTCAGAAGTTCTTTGAATTCTTCTTCAATTTTCTTTCTTTCAAGTCCTGTTAATCTCTGGAGGCGCATTTCAAGAATTGCCTTTGCCTGAACTTCAGACAGCTTAAAGCGCTTCATCAATTTTTCCTGCGCTGTCGGAACATCTTTTGATTTTTTGATTAGGTCAACAATTGCATCTATGTTATCGAGAGCAATCATGTAGCCTTCAAGTATGTGGGCTCTTCGTTCTGCAGCATCAAGGTCAAACTTTGTGCGTCTGATAATAACGGTAAGCCTGTGCTCAATAAAGTAACTCATCATTTCATTGAGCTTAAGCTCTCGTGGCACACCGTTCACAAGTGACAGCATAATAATTCCGAATGTTACCTGCATAGATGTATGCTTGTACAGGTTATTCAAAATAACATTTGCTGCCGCTCCGCGTTTAAGGTCAATAACTACTCTTAAACCGTCTTTATCGGATTCATCTCTTATATCGGAAATATCTTCCAGCTTCTTATCTCTTACAAGGTTTGCAATAGTTTCAATCAGGCTTGCTTTGTTAACCTGGTAAGGAAGCTCGGTAACTATAATACTTTCCCTGTCTGATTTGCCAACTTCTATATTTGCTTTAGCTCTCAGAATAATCTTTCCCCTGCCAGTTGTGTATGCATCTTTAACTCCTTCATAACCCCAGATAATACCGCCCGTGGGAAAATCCGGCGCTTTAACATATTTCATGATTTTTTCCACCGGAAGTTTCGGGTCTTTAATCAACGCTATAATACCGTCGACTACTTCGGTAAGGTTATGGGGAGGTATATTTGTTGCCATACCCACTGCGATACCGCTTGAACCGTTCACAAGTAAATTAGGCAGAGTGGAAGGAAGTACAGTAGGCTCTTTGAGAGTATCGTCAAAGTTCGGAGCAAAATCAACTGTATTCTTATCGAGGTCATTCAGCAAGAATTCCGAAATTCTCGCAAGCCTGACTTCGGTATACCTCATAGCGGCAGGTGAATCACCGTCAACCGAGCCGAAGTTACCCTGACCGTCGACGAGAACATACCTCATAGAAAAATCCTGCGCCATTCTGACAATTGTGTCATAAACAGCTCTGTCTCCATGCGGATGATATTTACCGAGAACCTCTCCGACAATCCTTGCAGATTTCTTATATGCGCGGGTTGAACCAAGACCCAGCTCATTCATACCATAAAGCACGCGCCTGTGAACGGGTTTTAATCCGTCTCTTACATCGGGCAAAGCGCGCGCAACAATAACACTCATTGAGTAGTCGAGGTAAGACGACTGCATCTCTTCTTCAATATTAACTTGAATTATTTTTTCGTTAGCCATTAAATTCGGTTATTAATAAAATATATTTTTAATTTGTTATTTGTGGAGCAGAGGGGAATCGAACCCCCGGCCTCTGCAATGCGAATGCAACGCTCTTCCAGCTGAGCTACTGCCCCAATTGAAAACCGACATGAATTTGTAATTATCCTGTAAATTTAGCCATTTTTTAGCACTATTTCAATTCATTAGCTAATCTTTTAACCACAAAAAAGAGCCTTTCAGAAGCAATTTTAGAGGTTTTCAGAATGGTAAGATGGCTGGTTTCAGAAGAGGTATTTTCTCTCAATAAATTTGTTATTACCGATACTGCAATTACCTTAATTCCTTGTTTTAAAGCTTCAAATACTTCAGGTATAGTGGACATACCAACTGCATCAGCACCTGTTTTTTTCAGCAGTTTGATTTCAGAATTTGTTTCATAAGCAGGTCCCGGCAGGCTGGCATATACTCCGTTATAAAATTTTATTTTCAAATCGCGGCAGGTTTTTGAAAAAACTCCGGATATCCCTGAATCATACCTAATTTGCCTCCTTTTGAAAATCAGTTTCGTATTTAAATTAATGTGCGAGTTGATGAGCATAATATCAGCTTCTTTTAAATTAACATTAATTCCGCCCGCTGCGTTTGTTATCAGCAGGTATTCGACCCCATTTGCTTTAGCTTCAAGTACGTTTGATGTTATTTCTTCTTTTGAAAATCCTTCATAAAAATGGCTTCTGCCGCAAATTAACAATATACCTGAATCTTCATAGCTTACTTTGTAAATACGCCTTTTATGAATTCCGGGTGATTTTTCTGAAATCAAGCTCCGTTCGGGAAACATATCCGCTATAACATCAAGACCCGAACCAAGTATAACACCAAATTTAACTTTACTGTTTTCCTGCATTTAATTCAATTATTTTTAATTTATGTAATTTTTTTGACGAATTATATACTCAAAAAATTAGTATCTTTTAAAACTATTATTATTTATTTTATTATTGAATTAGATGACCACGAAACGAAACAAATTGGTATTTTATACGGTTTAATATATTGGAAAGAAGGAGAAAACAATGATTAAAGAATATAGCCTTGAAAAGGCAAATCAATATTTGCAAAAAGCGTATAAGCTTCAAATGGAAGGAAATCTGGAGGAAGCTGTAAAAAACTACAGGCTTTCGATTGAAATCCATCCAACAGCCGAAGCTCATACTTTTTTAGGCTGGACATACAGCTTTATGGGAAATCTTGATAACGCAATAGATGAATGCAGAAAGGCTATTGATTTAGACCCCGAATATGGAAACCCTTATAACGATATCGGCTCTTACCTTATTCAGCAGGGCAACTATGACGAAGCGATAACATGGCTTGAGCTTGCTCTGAAATCAAAACGTTACGATTCATATCATTATGCTCATTTGAATCTCGGAAGAGCTTTTGAGCTTAAAGGACTCTGGTTCGAAGCTCTTGATGAATATAAGAAAGCAATGGAAATTGAGCCAAAATACGAAATAGCAAAAAAGCTGTATTACAACCTGCTCGCTAAAACTAACTAAAGCGAACAATAAATTAAGTAAGCAAATACCGGATGAAATTAATTAAGCGGGAGCTGAGTAACAAAAGTTTATACCCATTTTTACTGATTGCAGCGCTTGTAATAACCACTTCTGTTTTTTTAAGCTGTGAACAGACAAATATTTTTTCGGATAAAGATGACGTTAACCTTGGTAAGGAAATGGATAAGCAAATCAAGAGTGACCCGCAGCAGTTTCCAATGATTGTAGGACACCAGGACCTGCAAGACTATGTCTCGGGAATCGGAAATTACATTATTAATACCTCCCCTAAAATCAAAAAGAAGAATATCTACCCGTATAATTTTCAGATTATAAACGATACAATTATTAACGCATTCTGCACACCGGGAGGTTTTGTTTATGTTTATACCGGTTTGATGAAGTTTATCGATAACGAAGCAACCCTTGCCGGAATTGTTGCTCATGAAATAGCCCACGCTGAAAGAAGACATGTTACACAGCGCCTTACTGCCTACTATGGAGTTAGTGTCCTCCTTAGCTTTATATTAGGAGGTAACCCCGGTTTTCTGGAGGAATTGGCTGCCAATATGTTTGTGGGACTTGCGTTCCTAAAAAACTCTCGTGACGATGAAGCTGAAGCGGATTATTACTCAATTCAATATTTGAGGTCAACTAAATATTATCCGGGGGCTATTACTTTCTTTTTCGATAAAATTAAGGAAAAAGAAAAAAAGGAAGGCCATACACCTGGTGACCTTGACCGCATGCTCTCTGACCATCCGCTGCCCGATGACAGGATACAGGCAGTTAACCAAACACTCAATGAAATAAAGCCAAAACCTGACCCTACAAAGGGACTATTTACGAATGAATATCAAAAGATGAAACAGCGGCTGCCGTAGCATCAATTGTTTTTCTGTAATTTTAAAAGAACTCTGAATTGAAATATATATATCTTTTTCTTCTAGCCCTATTATTTACTAATACTGCATTCCCGGGTGATAAAAATTCACTCCCCAAAAAATCCGATGATAAGGAAATAACAGACGAGAGCTTTAAGTTTACTTTCCTCCTTCCTGATAACTGGCAGAAGACCGATATGAAAATGACTACCGATAACGATGCAATCTCCTATTCATTTGAACGTAAAGACAAGAAATGCGCAATTATGCTTCTTGCATTCAGGCTTACAACCGTTAAAAACCTCGAGGATTTTATATACACAATGGAAAAAGACATAAGCCTTAATATTCCCCAGCGTGACGGTGATTATACAAGCATAGAAAACGATAATTTTGACGGGAAATCGGCAGTCTATAAAGACGCTCAGTACAAAGAATATATTTACTATTTCCGGACAAAGCTCCCTGACGCTCCTTACAACTTTGTGTATATGATGAGATTCATAACAACCCATTCAAACCTGACCTCAGACATAGAAAGCGAAATAAAGAAAATATCCAATTCATTTCTGCCTACTGCAAAGTAAACCACTCAAAGCGCGAGTAGCTTACTCTTATTATTGCAACTATTCTAAAACGCATATAGAGCGTTTTAAAGGATATACGTTCATATAGCCTATGCCAATGTATCCCCGCGTGCTGAAAATGCCGCAGAGAGCCATTTGCGGAAGAATTAGGGGCATTGTGGAAGTGAATTGAGCATGACGGAACACGCCCCGATGCTGCTTAACACACTTTTCCGGTGAATATGGTATTTTTTTATGCTAATTTTGGCTGATTTTACTTCTAATTTAACAGGTATATAATGAAGAAGATAATTATTGTAATTTTGTTCTTCTGCTGTTTACCGCAAGTTCACTCACAGGTGAAATATTATATTGATGACCCTATAAATATATTAAAAATTGTCCCTCTTGAAAGATTTGCTTCATCTTTTGACATTAATAGCAAATCTTATATAAGAGCAGCCGGCGTGATTAGAGCATACAGCTATTGGTTTAGGTTAGGAAATATTAAGGATGTTCCTCTTTCATTGTTAGATACCGGTAAACCCGAACTTTATATAGAAGAACAATATGACACAAACGGAAATGCAGTAAAGAAAATTGTAAAAGCAATCGACGAAGACAGAGTAACTAATTTTTTCTATGATAAAGAGGGTCTGCTTACAAAATATATTTCATACAAAGACAGTTCATTCGATTACGAATGTAATTTGACTTATGATTCTGCAGGTAATTTAATTCACGCTGTTTTTTCAAGTGAATTTTATTTCAAAAGGAAAAAAACATATTTCTCTTATGATTCGGAAAACAATTTAATCGAAGAAAATAATTATAATGGTGATTCTACGACTAACAGAAATAATAGAATTTATTATAAATACGATAAATTTGGAAATTGCATAGAAAAAAAGACCGTTTATCCGAATAGAATCGATACAGATTTTGTTAAATATATTATTGAATATGATGATGAGGGGAAAATATTATACAAAACTGGTTATGATGAATCTGATAAAATCCTTAACGAAGAAAAATACATATATGAATCGGGGAGAATATCAGAGATTTCATATGATTGGGGAGCGGCATGGTTAAAAGCTATATATAACAATTCAGGGTTACTGGTTTCTATTAAAGACTATCAAAAACGCAAATACGGAGTTGAACGGATTTTCAATACAAACTACTATAACAAACATAACTTGATTATAAAAATACTCATCAGAGATAGCTTTAAAGGTAAGGAAACATATGATGTAAATATTAATTGTTACGAATATAGATGATAGAATGTTCATTTTCTCTTGTTAGGGAATATATTTATGAATAATTTCGTTTAATTATTAAAACAATTTTTCACTATGAAACACACAATAATTTTCCTATTTGCAATTTTTGCATTTTATATTACATCATGCAATAAATCAGATACTTCCGGTGAGCCGTGGACAAAAGACCAGTTAATGGAACCCTCAAAGCTTGCAGAGGTATTAAATGACCCTGCAAAAAAAGCTCCGTTAATTCTTGATATAGGATTTTTCGGAGGGATAAAAAATTCAATCAAGATTGGTCCCGCAAAAGATAAGGCAAACCTTGATAAGCTGCGCCAGTTCTTAAGCACACAGCCAAAGGATGCCGATATAGTTATTTACTGCGGATGCTGTCCTTTTAGGGATTGTCCCAACATAAGACCGGCATTCAGCGTGCTGAAGGAAATGGGATTTACAAACGCAAAGCTGCTTGATTTACCGCATAATTTAAAAAGCCGATTGGGGCGATAAAGGTTACCCGATGGGAAGGTAAGGAGCATTCCTGCGATGTAAAATCAAGGGAATCCAATCATCATGTAAAAAATTGGCATGTGTCAGGTCGTAAGACCTGACACCACAAAAATATTCCAAGCCCCGTAGTTGGCGTTCTCACAAACATTTCCATTTGTGGCGTCGGGAATGTTTCCCGACGCAATCCGGGTACGGATTTAAATTATTTTATTTCAACAATTAAATATCCTT
Source organism: Ignavibacteriota bacterium (assembly GCA_963742955.1). Classification (GTDB taxonomy): domain Bacteria; phylum Bacteroidota; class Ignavibacteria; order Tepidaquicellales; family OLB5; genus CAVUOA01. The sequence continues at coordinate 887,104 of CAVUOA010000009.1, forward strand.
CTTCGTCGTAAGCCCCAATAATCATTAGTGAAATATCCTCTATAAGCGTTTCCATATCATTTTCATCAACAATATTTCGAACCATTTTCCCTTCTATATCCACCGTAGCTTTTGTGATAAAGCCTATAAAAGGATACCATCCACCAAACTTAAATGTTTCTATTATATTTGCTTTTGACACTAATTTCCAAGGTAATATGTGAAAAACTATATTTTCAAAGAAAAATACTGTTGTAACATTTTCAATGGCATTTTTTCCAGGTGCATAATTTATATCTCCATTATTATCAATTAATACCCAACGATTCCTAAAATCTTTTTCTAAATATTTTAAAATTATATCGGTCACTTCATTTCGTGTATTTTCGACAAACTTTCCGCCATATTCAAACTCTACGAGTTCCTTTTCAGATAACTCTCTTGTAAAGAAACCCCAAATTTCTAATTTGGAATTTGAAATTAATTTGGTAAATGTATCATCTAATGAACTATTAAACTTTAATTGTTCACTTACAAAATCAATTGCTTTTTCGTTTAAATAAATTTTTTTAAACTTCATCTATTTTTTTTAAAACAATATTCACTACGTGAATGTGTCGGGAACAATCCCGACACCACCAAAATATTTTATTAAATCTTTTCTAATACAGGTTGCTCCTACGGAGCTTGATTACTGGATTCCCGTCTGCCTGAAGCAGGTCTACCTGGCGTAGACAGGCAGGCCTGCCACATACAATTCCAATTCTCTTGAAAATTATCTTAATTTCTCAACATATTTCTTCGCCTTCTCAATCAGATTACTTAAATATTTCTTCTTTTCTTTATCTAATTCATTTTTCTTAATTTGGGATTTGAAATATTTGCTAAGATTTACTCCATTCTTATCTAAGTATATTTCTTCAGCTACCGCTTCAATAAAAACGTTTTCCATAGGGTTAAAACTGCTGTTTTTCTTTGAATAAATAAAATCGATAAACCCTGCAAAATTACAGTAATAAAGATTTTTACCAATTTCGGGAAAATATTCAGCCACATACCCGTCGCGGACGCTGCTAATTAATTCCAAACACTCCATGTACTGAACATCTGAGGTTCTGATAAATCTTTCAGTTAATGAATCGATTAAAGCCAGATAACAATTATCATTGATTGAATTAGCATATTGGAAAGTCTTAACGTCCCTTTTAATCAAATCCATAGAATTTTGAATGTTCTGCGTCAGTGAACATTCTTCAAGCGTATCTGTAGAATTATATTTCGCACTGTCACTATTTTGAGCGAATGTATGGATAATCGAAAAAATAATACAAGTTAGAAGTGTTATTTGTAATTTCTTATTCATAATGATTATTCTGGATTCCCGCCTTCGCGGGAATGACAAGTACTCCGATTAATGGCATTGCTACCAACAAATAATATGTCAACTCCTGTGGAGTTGCCTGGATTTCCGCTGGAGTTTACCCCGCACTTGATGCGAGGCGGGAATCCAAATCAATTCGTGCCACGACTGAGAGTCGGGGCACGAAGGTAACTATTTCAAAAACGGGTTTAAGTTTTTCTCTTCGCCGACTGTGGTTTTTTCATAGTGACCGGGATATAAAACAAAATCATCGGGATATTTAAATATTTTTGTTTTAATCGCATCAACAAGCTGTTCCATATCGCCCATCCACAAATCGGTTCTGCCGATTGAGCCGTGAAAAACACAGTCACCTGCAATAATCAGCTTCTCTTTTTCATCAACAAGGCAAATTCCGCCGGGAGAATGACCCGGAGTATGCAATATACTCAGTGTACAGCCGTCAAATGTAATAGTATCGTCTTCGGATATAAACTTATCCGGCTCGGGGGGCTGGGGGAAAGCAATTCCGTACATATTAGCCTGTTCCAGTGAGCTGTTGATTAAAGGCATATCTGCTTCATGCATCAAAACGGGCACTTCAAAGCTGTCCTTAGCCCATTTATTGCCCATGATATGGTCTATATGCCCGTGTGTGTTAATAATATATTTAATAGTTATATTATTCGAGCGGATGTATTCAAGAATTTCTTCTTTTTCATCGTGGGTGTAAGCACCGGGGTCAATAATAACTCCTTCGCCTGATTTTTCGTCATGGTATACATAGCAGTTCATTTCGAAGGGATTTACGGGGAAAGTTTTAAGTATCATAGTCTTTTTATTACAAAAAATTTAATCAATTGCATTTATTTCGAGTTTTAAATATTTTAGTTGTCTTCGTAAGATGAAAAAAGAACTACCAGTCATCCAGGGAAAGCCGAGAAAAGAAAAGGTCATAGCCCTCAACAAAAAAGCTTTCCATGATTATGAGATAACAAACAAATACGAAGCCGGAATAGTTCTTTCAGGGACGGAGATTAAAACCCTCCGGCAGCAAAAAGGCAATATACACGAAGCTTATGCCAGAGTTAATAAGACCGGTGAAGTATGGCTGATTAACTCCAATATCCCTGAATATAAATACGGAACATATAACAATCACAGCGCAATGCGGGAGAGGAAGCTGCTGCTTCACCGTAACGAAATTAAGAAACTGAGAACCAAACTTCAAGATAAAGGATTTACCTTAGTCCCGCTTAAGCTGTATTTTTCGGGTCCGTTTGTTAAAATTGAACTCGGCTTAGCGCGCGGCAAAAGGCAGTATGATAAGCGCGAAGCGATTAAAAAAGAAGAAACTAAAAGACAGCTGAAGAGAATTAAGCAGTCATATTAGGTTATAATAATGTTTCCTGAAATAAAAGAACAGTTAGATATAATTAAGAGAAGGTCGGTTGAAATAATTCCGGAAGAGGAATTAGAAAAAAAGCTGATTAAATCTAAAAAAGAGAATAAGCAGCTTATTGTAAAGCTTGGATGCGACCCGTCACGCCCTGACCTGCATATAGGACATTCGGTTGTGCTTCAAAAGCTTCGTGATTTTCAGGATTTGGGACATAAAGTAATACTTATCATCGGAGATTTTACCGGGATGATTGGCGACCCTTCGGGAAGAAATAAAACCCGTCCCCCGCTTACACTTGAAGAAACACGAATAAACGGCAAATCATACTTTGAACAGGCATCAAAAATACTTTCAGATAAAAACCTTGAAATAAGATATAACAGCGAGTGGCTGGATAAGATGAAATTCAGTGATGTTATTAAGCTGGCAAGCCATTACACTGTAGCAAGAATACTCGAACGGGATGATTTTGAAAAGCGGATGAAAAAAGATGAGCCTATCAGTATGCATGAACTGCTCTATCCCCTGTCTCAGGCAATGGATTCAGTTGCAATCAAGAAGCGATGTTGAGCTTGGCGGCACCGACCAAAAATTCAACCTGCTTGTGGGACGTGATATACAATCCGCATACGGAATAGAACCGCAGGTTATTGTTACTATGGAACTGCTGGAAGGTACTGACGGCTCGGAGAAAATGAGTAAATCACTTAATAATGCTATTTGTTTTACCGATACACCAAAAGATATTTTCGGCAAAACAATGTCAATTCCGGATAGCCTGATTTATAAATACTTTAAGTTGTGCACGGATTTAAGCGATAAGGAACTTGCTGAAATTAAAACAAAGCTGGAGGATAAAAAAACCAATCCCAAGAAACCTTAAAGGTCAAGCTTGGATTTGAGCTTGTTAAGAAATATTATGACGTGCATGCTGCAGAAAATGCACAGAATGAATTTGAAGCAGATCTTTGTTAAGAAGGAATTCCCGGATGAAATTCCAGAATTGATATCTACTGATACTAATGAAATAAAGCTGCCTTATTAATGCAATGATGTAAAGATGTATGGATTAACCTCATTCAACATGGTGAAGCATGAGATTGATAGAGCAAGGGGCAGTTACTATTAGATGGAGAAAGAGTAACAGATATAAAACTTATATATGTCAAAATGCTGAATGACAGAAATAATTACTAAAGTTGGATAAAAGAAAATTTTTAAAGGTAAAGATATATTAGACCGTAATATTTAATAAGTTTTTCAATTTCACTGGATTCCCGCTTCGCGGGAATGACATTACGATAATTGAAACCTTTTTTCATTATATTTGTTCTCGTTTAATTAACCTAAAGGAAATAAAATTTAAAAGCGGAGATAAGACAAATTGTTTAAAGCATCTAAAATCTTCTTCACAAAAGGTGTGGGCAGGCATAAAGACTACCTTCAGTCCTTTGAGCTTGCATTAAGAATGGCAGGCATCGAAAAATGCAACCTTGTTTCGGTTTCGAGCATATTCCCCGCCGGATGTAAACGTATATCAAAAGAAGAGGGCGTAAAACTGCTTGAGCCGGGCATGATTACATTTTGCGTTATGGCACGCAACTCAACAAATGAACCTAACAGGCTTATTGCTTCATCAATCGGTGTAGCTTTGCCGACGGCAGGCGACCAGTACGGGTATATATCGGAACATCACCCCTTTGGTGAAAACGAAAAGACCTCAGGTGATTATGCAGAAGATATTGCCGCACAGATGCTGGCTACGACTCTTGGAGTTGAATTTGACCCTGAAACTGCATGGGATGAAAGAGAGCAGACTTATAAGCAGAGCGGACAAATTTACAAAACTTTCAATATTACACAATCAGCCGAAGGCGATAAAAACGGAATCTGGACAACTGTAATCTCTGCAGCAGTAATGCTTCCCTGACGGTTGAATGTAAAATGGCAAAAGCATGAAAAACTTCTATTGCCTTATTGTACTTGACGGAGAGATTAATAAAAAGCTCTTATTAAAATATCTTAAAAACCCGGCTGGAAAATCCATCCTTGTCATTTCAGCTGACGGAGCATCTAATAAATTATATCAATGGAAAATAATCCCTGATTATATTATCGGGGATTTGGATTCTATTACCTCAAAAGCTCTCAATTACTTCAAGAAGAAGACAATCATAAAAAAAATTGCCGAACAGGAGCATAACGATTTCGAGAAATGTATCCGCTTTGCTTTATCCAAAAAAATACAGAACATCGCTGTCATAGGATACGGAGGTAAAAGAAGTGACCACCTTCTGAATAATTTCAGCGTTATGAAGAAATATTATAAGAGATGCAGAATAAAGTTAATCGATAAAGATTTTGAAATATTTTTTGCAGGAAAAGTCACAGAATTTGAATGTAAAAAAGGTGTTACAGTTTCACTAATGGCTTTACCAAAAGCTGAAGGTATCACAACCTGCGGATTACAGTATCCTTTAAAAAATGAAAAACTTGAATTTGGAGTGAGAGAAGGTGCATTGAACAAAGCTGTGGACAGTAAAGTAAGGATTGGGGTAAAAAAAGGGGATTTGCTGGTATTTAAGAAATTTTAATTGATAGCTCCTAGTAAACTCTTTCTGTTTTCCTTCCATCAGTTTCAAATATAACAGCACCAAGTTCGCCGATATTCAGCACATTTATTCCGATTCTTTTTAATGATTCAGAAAATATATCCGAATTCAATCTTTTTCTAGTACGTGATGATGAAATTATAATATTCTCCGGATTGGCATCAATTACAGCCTCAGGACTCGTGAAGTTAAACGAACCTGATGCAGGCACTTTCAAAACACTCGTTGAACTTGAAATCGGAAACATTCCATAATACATTTCCTCATTAATATTTTTTGAATCAAAGAATGTAAAAGATTGATTCCCGTACAGCAAGTGGACTAACATTGAACCTGATGGGAGAACATCATAGTTGTATACTGTATAAATTCTTAAATCGTTCATTGAAGAAATTATTTCTGCATGTTCAATAAACCCAATGTTTTTCCCTGCAAAGTTTTTTCTAAAAACAGAATCTTCGAATACAGGTTTATAATAAACAGGTGCAAGAACTTTCTTAACGGGAAAATTATTCATAAAATAAACCAGGTTTCTGAATTCATCTTTGTTTAAAGAAGTAACAAGAAGTAAATCTACATTTTTCACTCCCCTGCTTTTTAAATATGGAATTACATTTCTTTCAGCCGAAGTATATTTGGCAGTAGAGGTCCCGGCATTAATCAGTATGTTTTCCCCCTTTGGCGATGTAATAAGGCAGGAGCTTGAATTTCCAACATCAAGGTAAGCCAGTGTTAAATTATTATTTTCATCCAATAGTGATTTTATTGTTATAAAATTACCTGTGAGCAATATTGAAATTACCAATCTTGGGATAATATTTTCTTTTTTTGAAGTAAATAAAATAAAAATGACAAGGTAATAGAAGAAAAGCAGAAGCCAATCAACCCAATAAGTTTCAACAAACGAAAAATTGAGTTTCGCCGAAAAACCGATGAACCCGAGCAGCCAGTGGAGCAAAAAAGATGCAGAATAAGCAAATACTCCTGCAAGCCCCAAAGAGAATATTGAGGCAATTATAACAATTAAACCTATAGCAAGGGCTATATTTGATAAAGGTATGGCAACTATGTTTGTGAACAGCGATACAATAGAGATTTTTTTAAACATCAATGCCGTTACAGGAAGTGTTCCAATTTGTGCGGCAAGAGTACCCGTGATGAGAGCTATAATTGCCTTCACAGATTTATTAAAAATATTATCATTGCTTAACTTGCGGTATAAACCAGCTGCAGAAATGAGCTTGTTGAGTTTAGGATAAAAATAAACAATAGATAAAATAGCTGAATAAGAAAGTATGAAACCTGCATCAAAAAGCTGGAGCGGATTAATTACTAAAATAACCAAAGCAGAAAAAGCAATTACATTATATGAAATGGATTTACGTTCAAATACCTGTGAAAGCAGAAATACTGAAGCCATTATGGTTGCACGGATTATAGAAGGAGTATCGCCTGTAAGGTTCATGTAAAAGACCAGGAATATTATCATAATGAAAATCTTATATGACCGCTTTAGCGGGACCGGTAAGAGCAATCCGCCTATTATTAGCAAAACATAAGCCACATTTAATCCTGAAACGGCAATTATATGAGATACTCCGGCATTGACAAATTCTTCTTTGGTTTCATTTGATATATTACTTCTCTCCCCGAGTACGAGTCCTTTTAAAAACTCTCCTTCCTCGCCTCCAATAAACTTATCAATTATTTTGATTGAATAAGATTTTACGGGATAAATAATATGCGATTTATAAAAACTTAAATCTGAATTTCCTGAAATCTTCATATTTTCAAATCCAAACACTGTAAAAGAGGCATCGATTCCGTGAAGTTTTAAATACTCACCGTAATCAAATTCCCCGGAGTTTCTCCTGTGCGGCAGGGATTCAAGTTTTCCGCTAAGCTCAATAATATCACCGTAATTAATTCTTTTAGGAACATCTTCCCTGTATCTGTTCTTATATACCGTTGCCTGAACGTTTCCATTCACAGAATATGTTTTTGATGCAATCTTAACAGAATCGGCTTCAATTAAAACTCTAACCCTGTCATATTTTATTTCCGGCTGTTCTAAAACTTTACCAAATAACCCAGTTTCGTTATCTTTAATTTCTGATAATTTTGAGGAAATACTATTTTCCCCGGTTCTGTTATATAAAAATTCGAATCTGGAAAACCCTAATATTGAAACAACGATGAAGAAGATTATGAAAATTCTTTCAAAAGATTGGTTTAATTTTGAATAAAGATATACAGCAATCACAGAAATAATAATCTGAATTGTAATAGCTATATAATACGGGAAATCGAAAAGAGGGCTCTTAACAAAATAACATGATAATACGCCAGTAATAAACGGAATTAGTACAAAAACAGCCGGATATTTTTTATTACTTTTCTTTATCACTGCATGATATGATGACGCTAAAATGTAAAGAAATTTACTGATAATCTATACAAAAAAAGGCAGGTGAATACCTGCCTTTAAACTGTTACCAGGCTTTACTTAACAATTATCATCTTTCTTGTTAAAGTCTGTTTTTCCGTTATTAACTTGTAGAAATAAATCCCGCTTGGGTAATCTGTTGCATTAAAAGCAACTTCCGATACCCCTGCATGAATATAGCCATCAAACAAAATTGCTACTTCTTTCCCTAAAGCATCATAAATATATAACTTTGCATATGTGGATATGGGAACACTAAATTTAATCTTAGTTTCAGGATTGAAGGGATTCGGATAGTTTTGATATAATACATAGTCTGAAATTATGCTTGATATTGAACTTATTCCGGTTGGTCCATTAATCGATCTGTATACATTTCCATTCTCCTGACCAGCAAAAACATATCCGCTTGGACCAGAGCCAAGACCTAAAATAAAACCTCCATTTAAATTTAATCCACTGTTTATATAATATCCGCTTATGCCGCTTGTTAATGACAGCCAAATCCCAAATGAACGGGCAACAAAAACTTTTCCCTCACTATCAACGGTTACTCTATTAGAAGGTCCTTGAAAATTATACAAATAATTCCACCCTGAACCAAAATCACCTGAAGAATGAAGGTAAAAACCATCTGGGTGGTTAAATTCGCCTGCAGTTGTTGCAAATACAACTCCATTTGGAGCAAGACAAAGGCTGTTAAAATTAAATGAAACATCTCTCCATTCCCATGAATTTCCATCATTAAATGTTCTGTAAAAACTATGACCTTGCTGTGACAGAACAAATACATAGCCCTGTGAATTTACGAGTAATGACCTTGATATTACACTGTCTAAAACTATTGTCCAGTTAACTCCGGCATCAACTGAACGGAAAACACCATCGGAACCTGCAAACATATTACCATTGGGACTCACTCCAATTGAATAGACAGTTCCGGAATTAAAACTTGTCTGTATCCAATTTAAACCATTATTAGTAGATTTGAAAATACCGTGTGATTCTGAACCTGCAAAAACCTCGCCTGAGTTATTAACACATAATGAAACGATTGACAAATCAGTAAGCCCTGCAGTTCTTTGATTCCAGGCAGAACCGTTGTTTGAGGAATAAAACACACCTGCGCCAAGTGTCCCCGCATAAATGCTTTGAGAACTATCAAATGCAAATGACCTGACAGGGTAAGCAAAATTACCAACAATCTGCCAATAATCTTGAGCTTTCGCAGAAAAAGTCATTATAACTAAGAAAAAAATTATGTTTATTTTTTTTCTCATTTTTTTAGTTTTGAAAGGTTGCATTTATAATAAAGCTTAATATCTAGAATATCAATTGAAATTCGTCTAAAAATGTCCGAATTATATTTCATAAAAATACAATAATATGCAATTTTTGATAAATAATGATATTAAGGTTAATTTTTTTGATTTGACTTAAGTCAATGCGCAGCTCAAAACAGGCATTTATATTAGAACTGATTTTAAAACCCATAATTTATAAAGGATAGAAAAATGATCGAAAACGCAAATACTGAGATTTCCGGAAAAGTATTCAATATCGGTAAAATGTTAGATTACCAGCAGGGTGCAGTTGTCAGCAGAACATTAATAAAAAAAGAAACCGGGACTGTGACCGTTTTCGCTTTTGATAAGGGAGAAGGTTTAAGCGAGCATACAGCACCATTTGATGCATTGGTTTACATTATTGAGGGTGAAGCAGAAATAATCACCCGAGACGAAAACAACAAAACAAAATCAGGAGACATAATTTTACTGCCGGCAGGGATTCCCCATTCACTGAAAGCAATTACACAGTTTAAAATGATGCTGATAATGATAAAATAAACCCTAAAAAAGCTGTGTTATATTGAAGATTTTATCCAGTCGCCTTCCTTTTAAATATAAATGTAACTATTTGTAATTAGCTGAAATTCCTAATTATTGGCTAAGAATTTTAATTCTTTATTAATTATATTAGTTTTACATTATAATAATTAAGCGGTATAAGTTAAAAATATAAAACAACGAAAATGGAGTTCAATGTATGGACATACCTAGAGTAATTTTAATTACATCAATCCTGTCTATTCTGCTGAGCTGCACTTTATCAAGCAGAACCATAAACAACTCAGAAATACTTTATTTATCACCGGTACCTAACAGCAAATACAACACAAAAGAAACAAACATAATTTTAAAGTTTAAAGATGAAATTAATACATCTTCTGTTTCTGTTTCAAACTTTAATATTCTAGGTTCAAGCAGCGGTAAAAATATTATTAAAGTAATATGGACTGATGAAAAGAATACTGTTATACTAAAACCTGTAAACAATTTTTCTCCCGGTGAAGAAGTTCGTGTTAAGATTTTAAACGGAATCACTTCTGCCAACGGAAAAGCAGTTACACCCTTTGATTTTTCATTTGAAATTTCCAGGTTCTCAAAGAAACAGGGTGATAATTCCAATCCGCCTTATTGGGATGAATTTAAAAAGAATGAAAACAGGTTTACACGCAATAATTTTGATTATTCAATAAGTCCGGTATTCCAGTCAGACTCGATCCCATCAGATTTTCCCCAAATAAGAATAATCAGGAAATACGATACAGCCCCTGGCTACATCTTTATAAGTAATTTTAGATTTGATATGACGCCTATCTCATATTATTTAATGGTTTTGGATAATTCAGGGAACCCTATAATATACAAAAACACAGTTGCACCTTGTTTTGACTTTAAGGCTCAAAATGATTCAACATTTTCATATTTTGACGGAAGGAAGTTTTTTTCAACAAATACTTCGCTCCAAATCCTGGACAGTTTTTATTGCGGAAACGGATACTCAACGGATATTCATGAACTTCAGCTATTACCTAATAATCATGCTTATTTAATGAGCTATGATTCTGAATACGTTGATATGAGCCAGGTTGTGGCCGGTGGTGACCCTAATGCAGTCGTGTCGGGATTGATAGTACAGGAAATAGACCAAAACAAGAACGTAATATTTCAATGGAGAAGTTGGGATCACTTTCAAATTACGGATGCTACACATGAAAATCTGCAGGCGCATAATATAGATTATGTACATGGTAATGCAATTGATCTAGATTATGATGGTAATGTCATCATATCCAGCCGTCATATGGATGAAATTACCAAAATAAACAGGCAAACCGGAGATATCATATGGCGATGGGGAGGAAAGAATAACCAGTTTAATTTCGTAAATGACCCAATAAAATTTTCACATCAGCACTGCATAAGGCGTCTGGCAAATGGAAATTACACTTTGTTTGATAACGGCAATTTCCACAGTCCCCCGTTTTCACGGGGCTGTGAATATAAACTCGATGTTATGCACAAAACTGCAACGCTGGTTTGGGAATACCGAGACCCCGAAGGATTTTATGGATTGGCAATGGGTTCAGTTCAACGATTATCAAATGGCAATACTTTTATTGGCTGGGGTTCCACTAATCCTACTTGCAGTGAAATAAGACCAAACGGGACTAAAACTTTTGAAATGACTTTACCGCAGGGGAGCTACAGTTACCGTGCATTCCGGCAAACATGGAAAGGCGCACCTGTACAGCCGCTACCGTCAAATTATTCTTTGTTGCAGAATTTCCCGAATCCATTTAATCCTATAACTACAATAAAATACCAGATTTCAGAAGACAGCTACGTAACTTTGAAAATTTATGATATTCTCGGCAGGGAAGTTAGAACACTTGTTGCAGAAAACCAAAAAGCAGATACATATCTTATCGATTTCAACACAACAGGTCTTGCTAGCGGAGTTTATTTTTATAAACTGACTGCAAACGGGTTTACCGACACAAAGAAAATGATTTTGGTGAAGTAAGATAATAATGATTTCTAAGGAACAGCTGCTAAAATCAATTATTCATGAACTGAATGTTTGCAAACATCTTTATCTCAAGATTCCGCCGGATTTCTTTGGATACCGTCCGACCGCAAATATGAGGTCAACTCTGGAACTCTTACAGTATTTAAGTTTTGCACCGTACGAGTTTGCATTTGCGATGGTGAATGACTCATTTCGTACTAATAACTGGAGCAGTTATTCAGATGCGGAGAAGAAAGCTCTTACCCTGAAAGCGGGAGATTTCACGGCCGCAGTGGATACCCAAATCGAAAAATTTAAACACCTGTTTGCCGAACTTAATGAAAATGATTTGATAAGACGGGAAATTACACCCGGCTGGTCTCCAAATATTACTTTAGGCGCCGCATTGATTGACCATTCACTAAAAGTTGTTACCGCTTACCGGATGCAGCTGTTCATTTATCTTAAATCAACTGTTGCACCTGAGCTTCACAGCGGTAACTGCTGGTCAGGGATGGATTAATGCTGATTACTCACCTGGCATTTGACATAGACGGGGTTATATATTCTGCCGAGGATTTCATAGCTGAAGCATATAAACGGGCAATTGAAGACTCCGGATTAAACCTGCCTATCCCTTCAACAGAAAAGATTTTGGCGCACATCGGGAAACCTATAAGAGATATTTTTTCTAATCTTTTCCCCGGAATAACAGAACATGATATGATAGTATTCAGAAAATGGACAAGAAAAAATGTTGTTCAAATGGTTGGAGAAAAAAGAGGAATAATATTCGGGGGAATCCCGGAATTAATAAAAAAACTCTCAGAAAGATTTACACTTGCGGCATGTTCAAACGGCGGAGCAGGTTATATTGAGACAATACTCAAAACATACGGATTGTCAAAGTATTTTATCCCGGTTCTTACATTAGAAAGCGAAGATGTGCCAAACAAAGGATTACTGCTTAAATCCTACATTTCGAAAAACGGTTCAGACCCCATAAAATGGGTTATGATAGGCGATAGGAAAACTGACCTTGATGCTGCAAAATTTAACAATTGTAAATTTATCGGATGCACATGGGGTCATGCACATTTAGATGAATTAAACGGTGCTGATAAAATTGTGAGCAGCCCTGCTGATATAGAAACTGCTTTAGAAGACCTGCAAAATAACCTGATTACTTGACAATTTTCATTTCACATCTCCTGTTCAAAGCTCTGCCTTCATCGGTGCTGTTATCTGCAACCGGCTGGGTTTCTCCGTAGCCTTTTGCTATCAATCTGTCTGGGTCAATTCCCCTGCCTAACAGATAGGTAACTACACTTTCTGCACGCCTCTGTGAAAGACCCATATTGTATTCTTCGGTACCTTTTGAATCTGTGTGTGCAGAAATCTGAAGCTTTATACCCGGGTTGGTTGAAAGAAATTTATATAACCGGTCAAGTTCGATGTATGATTCCGGCTTCAGGTCATACTTATCAAAATCAAAGTAAATATTATTAATTTTCAGTGATATTTCATTTTCCTGTAAAGTCTTAATTGAAACAAGAGTAATATCTACCGTTTTTTCACCATAGCTTGTTTCATCAGTCAAGTCAAGGTCGTTTGAAACCGAATAGTAGCCCTGTTTCTCAGCATAATAGCTGTATTTTGTACCTACGGGCAGTGTGATAAGATATTCACCGGTTTCCGGGTCTGATTTTAAAGAGCCTATATTTTTGTTTGTGTTAAGGTCGTTCCATTTTAAATCAGCATCCAGAGGATTGCTGTTTTCATCGGTAACTTTTCCTGAAACAGTAAACACATTTCTTTCGGGTTTCGCTTCTTTTGGCAACGCAATAGAATAAATATCATATCCTCCTTTTCCGCCGGGCCGGTTAGAAGAAAAATATGCAAAATTGCCGTCAGTTGTAATTTTGTACGCGATGTCATTGCCGCTTGTGTTAATATCTTTGCCTAAATTTACCGGCTCCCCCCATTCAGTCCATGATGAATCATTAAGTCTCACAGATTTAAATACGTCTATCCCTCCAAGTCCATAGTGCCCGTCTGATGAGAAATACAGCGTCCTTCCGTCAGGATGCAGGAATGGTGAACGGTCGGCATAGGGTGTATTAATTGTATATCCAAGATTTATCGGTGCTCCCCAGCCGGAATCTGTTTTGATTGAAACATATATATCGGTGTTCCCTTCATATCCTCCGTGGAAAAAATTTCCGCCTTTGTGATATTCACCAATATTGGTTTTCCTTTCTGAAGTAAAAAGAAATGCTTTCCCGTCAGATGTAAGAAATCCGTCACAATCCCAGTAATCGGAATTTACCGGTAACGGGAACGGTTTTATATCAGACCAGCCTGTTTGAGTTTTTTCTACGTAAAAATTATCTCCGCCTCCAAAAGCGCCTTTATAATTCCCGAAAAGAACAAGAATGTTCCCGTCTGCCGAAACACTGTTAACGGCATCGTCATCTCTTGTGCTGAATGGTTTTCTCATTATTTTAGCAGGCTGCCAAGACCCGTTAACAAAATCAGCTGAAAAAATATCTTCTCCCCTGTAGCTATCAGGCCTCCCTGTTCCGGTGAAATACATTTTTTTACCGTCAATAGTTATAACAGGGAAATATTCGTCACCTTCAGTATTAACAGGCGCTATATTGGTTGTAACCAGGTTCTGGGAAGGCGCTTCGAGCAGTGCCTCTATTTTCTGAAATCTATCGGTCATATCAGGGAAAAAGTCCTGGTACAGTTTAAATATATTCTCGGCACCGGTCCAGTCTTTCTTATCAATGTAAAATGCGGCGAGCCTTTGCACTGCAACAAAGGCATCTTCAGCCGGAGCAACCTGCTGAATATACTGTTTAAGCTCATCGGCAGAGGTGATATCCTCAAGACCCCGCTGTGCATAAAGCGCAGTTGAAGAAAAAATTATAGCTATTAATATAAATAATTTCACCAATTTTTCCATTTATATATTTAGAAAAGTTAATTTAACGAGAAATATTGTATTAATAAATGTAAAACTTAAATATATACTCTGCGGACAAGGTAGGGGAAATCAACGGACGGGCTGATATTTTAATATTCTATTGATTTTATAGCTATTGTTCTTTACGCAGGCGGAATTCAACTCTTCTATTCAGAGCTCTGCCCTCTTCTGTTTCATTAGAGGCTATTGGGTTTTCTTCACCATAACCCTGCGGGTAGAGTCTGTTAATGTTTATCCCTTTCTGAACCAGATAATTTACAACTGATTGAGCCCTTTTACCTGAAAGCTTCTGATTATAACTGTCACTTCCTACATTATCAGTATAGGCATTTATTTCAACAAGAATCTCAGGATTGTCTTTCATAAATTTATACAGCAGGTTAAGGGCTTCGTATGACTTTTCCCTTAAATCATATTTATCAAAATCAAAGAATATATTATTTATCCTGATGCTTTTACCGGAGTTTTTAAGCGATTCTACCGATGTAATATCAATATTTGCTGTTACCTCTTTGTATGCATTTGAATCAGTCAAATCCATGTAATGAATAGTTGAATAATATCCTTTCACATCGGCGTAATATGCATAGTATTTGCCTACCGGCAGGGCAATGAAATACTCTCCTGTTGCGGGGTCAGTCTTTGCAGTACCGACTTCTTTAAGGTGGTCCACATCTTCCCACTTTATTGTGGCATCAACAGGTTTGCCGGATTCATCAATAACTTTGCCTGAAACAGTAAACACATCTAAAGCTGGACGCACCTGTGCAGGCAGCTTTATATAATAAATATCTTCATCGCCGAAACCTTTATCGTTTATTGTGGAAAAATATGCATACTTGCCGTCAGTTGTTATTTTGTAGCCCCAGTCCTCTTCTGCGGTATTAATTTCTTTTCCTAAATTTACAGGTTCACTCCACATTGTCCATGAAGTATCACTCAGCCGTACAGACTTGAACACATCAGATTTTCCTAAACCATAATGTCCATCGGAAGAAAAGTATAAAGTTTTGCCGTCAGGATGTAAAAAGGGAGAGCGTTCCGTATATGGTGTATTTATCATTGGACCAAGGTTAATCGCTTCTTTGCTCCACCCGTCACCTTCACGCACACAAACATAAATATCTATATTGCCCCATTCCATGCCATGGTAATAATCACCTTTTTGATGATATGGGCCTATACCGCCCGGGCGCTCTGAAGAGAATAAAATAGCATTTCCATCGGCAGTGAGAAATGCATCTGCGTCCCAGTACTGGGAATTAATCGGCGGAGGATAATGCTGAATATCTGACCAGCCTGTAGCAGTCTTTTCAACGAAAAAATTATCTCCCCTGCCAAGTGAATTTTCGTAATTGCCGAAAAGCACTAATACGTTGCCGTCAGCTGATATGCTGTTAATAAACTCGTTGCTTTCCGTATTTATTTTTCCGCTAAGAGGTTTGGCTATTATCCATTTATTGCCAACATAATAAGATACAAAAATATCTTCTCCCCCAATGTTATCATCTCTGTTCCTGCCTGTGAAATACAGTTTTTTCATATCCGGTGAAAGAATCGGTACGTATTCTTTACCGTCTGAATTGATATTGCCCCCCAGGTTTATCATTTCAATACCTTCTTCGGGAGCAAGCAGCAGGTCAATAATTTTATCAATTCTATCCTGCATATCGGGGAATTTCGGCTTATACTGATTACGAAATATCGAGCCGCTTTCTTCCAGTCATGTTTATTAATATACGGTCTTGCAAGACGCTGAAGCGCTATAAACGCATCTTCGGAAGGCGCGTAGAGCTTTACTACATTTTCATAATATTCGGGGTCTTTATCATCATCAAGCTGAATCTGCGCAAAAACTATTCGAAGGGAAGAACAAAGATGACGTAAACTAGTAAAAAATAACAGAAATGATTTAAATTGTAAATTCAAAACAAAGTGATTGAATTGCAGAACGGATTTACTCCTGAAAATGAGGTTTGAACTTTAAAGCAGTTCCTGATATTCGTAAGCGCTTAAAGATTGTTATCCGGCTTTTTAAATTTGGAATTATTACCCCTTAGCCCTACTAACTTCAAATAATTTATCTAAAAAAGTATTAATGGTCAATAGTATTGGCTCTGCCTTTAGAAGCATTAAAATAGTATTACTTTCTTCTTGAATACTCGTACAATACAATTCCACAGCTTACAGCAACATTCAATGACTCACAGGCAGAATTTCCTGCAATCTTCAGCTGTTTATATCCCTGGTTAAGAATTTCACTTGAAATCCCTTCTGATTCATTTCCAAAAACAAATACAGTCTTTCTGCTGTGCTGCAAGGACTGAAAGATTCTCATTTCCGTTTACATCAAGAAGGTAGATTTCAAATTCTTTTTCATATAATTCAGGCAGTGATTTTTCAAGCAGTACATCCTCAATTATATTCACATAAAAAAGCGCGCCCTGTGAAGAGCGAAGAACTTTTGAATTATAAACATCTGCAGAACCGATGCCGGTTATAACAGTATCAGCTCCAAACCAGTATGCTGTACGAATGATTGTACCGAGATTGCCGGGGTCATTTATTCTATCCAGAGCTATTATAAGGTTTGAATTGAGAATTTCCGGTATTGAAACAGTCGGTTTTTTATTGACAACGGCAATGATACCCTGTGAATTTTTAGTATCCGTAAGCTTTTTGAATTGAGAATCCTTCAGTTCATGGAACGGGAATTTTAATTTTATCTGTTGCGCATCTATATATTTTTTAATAAGATATTTTTTTCTGTTTTATCAGAAGCAATAATACAATCAATTGTATAAGAAGAGCTTAAACATTCTTCTATAAGGTGATTTCCTTCAATCAGAAATTTATTTTCACTTTCCCTGTATTTCTTAATTTTCAGCGAAGCATAATATTTTACGTCATTAACAGAAAGCATAACTATCAGCTAATCAGCCTTAAAAACTCATCTCTTGTCTTTGCATTATCTTTAAACACTCCAAGCATACAGGATGTTGTGGCAACGGAGTTTTGCTTTTCGACTCCTCTCATCATCATGCAAAGATGCTGAGCTTCGCAAACAACTGCAACTCCCTGAGGTTCAAGTACTTTATAACAGTAAATCACCTATCTGTTTAGTCATTCTTTCCTGAACCTGGAGCCGGCGGGAAAACATATCTACAATACGGGGTATTTTGCTTAAACCGATAATTTTTTTATTCGGTATATATGCCACATGGCATTTTCCGAAAAACGGCAGTATGTGGTGCTCGCACATACTGTAGAAATCAATATTCTTGACTATTACAATTTCATCATAGCATACATTAAAAATTGCATTATTAAGAAGCTTATCGATGTCTTCTTTGTATCCCTTTGTAAGGAACTGGTAAGCGAGCGCCACCCGTTTCGGCGTGTTAAATAAGACCTTCTCTCTGCGGGTCTTCACCTATTTCTATCAGCAGGTCTTTCACCAGATCTTTCAATCTTTTTTAGAGGGAATATTACTCCCGTCAGGATTGAAATGCGGTTCCTCCTCTTCAAGAAAGTTGCCGTTAAAATCTTTTTCTGTTATTTTTTTATTCATAATTATTTACCCCTGTACTCCACAAAATTATTTTCGGTTTCAAAAAGCTTAACGGAATACAGCTTTCTGTGATTATTATTAATTTTACTTTCTAACTGTTCCCAGAATTTTATTGCAATATTTTCCGATGTCGGGATTACACCTTTCATAAATTCAACATCTATATTCAGATTTTTGTGGTCAACTTTTTCTATTAATTCGTCATCAACAATTTCTTTTAACTTTTTCAAATCCATTACATAGCCGATATCTGAATCAGGTTCCCCTGCAACCGTAACTTCAAGCAAATAATTATGCCCATGTCCGTTCGGATTACTGCATTTACCATAGAGCTTAAAATTTTCTTCATCATTCAGCTCAGGTTTATACATCCTGTGAGATGCGCTGAAATGGAATCTTCTGGTAATATATATCATAATTTTAAATACCCGGTATCTTTAAGTTTGCCTTTGATGCGGTAGTAATGATAGAAAACACAGTATATTAGCAATAAATTCCATAATATTAAATTCCAAACAAGGTAATACTCAAACCTGCCGATAACAGCAAATACCGCAATTAAAACCATGTGCGTACCAATGCAAAGCAGGCTTGATAGTGACAAAAACGGCTTATCTTTATACCAAATATTTTCAATTTCTGGTATTGCCGTGAGAAAATTTTTGAAAGAGCCGTTAAGTAAAATTTATCAATTCTGAAACATTATATAATCCTGCCATCCGTAAATAAGCTGGAATATCCTTTGCAGAATTAATTGTAAATTTGTCTTCCTGTCTGCAAATCTTCTTCAGTTATTGATTCAATCAATCTGTTTAATTGTTTTTTACCGGTTTGTTTTATATAGACAACTTCATAATAAATAAAAAACGAACACTGAAGCATTGAAAATATTAGTGCAGCATAACAAATTATCCAAACCCAATTGAATCTGATATTTCAGATAAAATTTAAACCCAATAGCTGTAAACAATGCAAACGATACAATGAAATCTGTGATAGAATCATAAAATCTCCCCCTCCGTGATGCCATTCCTTTCGCACGCGCAAGTGAGCCATCGACTTTATCAAGCACATTTTTATAGAACAGCAATACTGCTCCCAGAATGACGAGAACTTTATTTTCCTGAATAATTAAATAAGAAGAAGTTAATCCAATTATCAATGAGAATAATATAACCTGATGAGGGGTTACTGAAGTTTTATAAAGAAATTTTGTAATTTGCTTTGATGTAAAAAGAAGATAATGCTGAAAATTAAGGAATGTATCTTCAGGCTGGTATTTCAGAGTGGTTACATAAGAAAATTCGTTCTTTTCTTCAGTCACAGTAATAAATCCGTAATTTGTAATTCGTAATTTGTAATTGAATATTGTACTCCCAGAAGGATTTGAACCCTCACCAATCCCGAGTTCTCGGGAGAGCTCGGCGTGATAACTCCGGTCCCCGAACTGTTTGTACCCCGAAGGATTTGAACCCTCACCAATCCGAGTTCTCGGGAGAACCCGGCGTGATAATTTCGGTTTTTCCCCGAACTGTTTGTACTCCCAGAAGGATTTGAACCCTCACCAACGGGACCGGAACCCGACGTGCTATCCATTACACCATGGGAGCAAATATATGATTTTCCAAATATCAAGAAGTTTAAAATAAATATAAAGGGGAAAATAAACTTAAGTGTTTTGCGACCTTTTTTGACTGAAAAGCGTCTAATTTTAAATCCAAAACTAAATTATATACAGAAAACAATAAAAAATGAGAAAACCCGCATTTGCCTTTGCCCTATTATTTGCTGTATCTGCATTGCTCAGCCCAAAATGACATTGAGTTGAAGATTGGAAAGCTTATGGATGAATATGACAACCTGAATCTTATTTTCAGGAGTAGTTTTGTTTGCAGTTGACGGAATTCCTGTCTACGAAAAAGCTTTCGGTTATGCAGATTGGGAAAATAAAACACCGAACAATAACGGAACTCTGTTTAACATCGCATCCATTACAAAAATGTTTACCCATGTGATGATACTTCAGCTTGAAAGAGAAGGCAAATTAAATGCCGGTGACCAGCTAAGCAAATACCTTTCACTTTATCCCGAAGAAACCGGAAACAAAATCACAATAAAAATGCTTCTTGACATGAAAGCGGGATTAGGCGATTATCTTCAAGACCCTGAATTTAATAAAAATCCTTCCGGATTCCATTCTGTAAACGATTTTCTGGATATTATAAAAAACGAGCCTCTGCTTTTTGAACCGGGTACCTCACAGAGATATTCCAATTCAGGCTATGTAGTACTGGGAGGCATTATAGAAAAAATTACCGGGAAAAGCTATAAGGAAAATCTTAAAGAAAGAATTCTTGACCCGCTCGGAATGAACAATACTTATTTCCCGCAAAAAAGTGATGTGCCTGATAATGCGGCAATCGGTGAATTGGTAACATTCTCAGGCGAAAAGAAGGGAGTCCCCTTTTATGCTTCACCTTCACCTGCAGGCGGCATTTACACTAATGCTGAGGACTTGCTTAAATTCGATTCAGAATTGAGAAGTAAATACAGTCCGGGTGAATTCAACGTAATAGCCGGAGGAACACCGGCATGGAATTCAATATTGGCACAGTACAATCAGCATTATACACTTATTGTTCTTTCAAATTTTGGCAGAATGGCTGAAGAGGTGGAAAAAAGAGTAAATATGATAGTACAGGGCAAAGACTATCCTCCGCCTCAGCCTTTACCCGAAATGAGGTTTTATAAGGTTATTAAGGAAAATGGAATAGAATATTTCAAAGAACACTTTAAAGAAATACTTGACGATGAAGGAATGCTATTCAAACCTTTTCATCTAAACACATTCGGATATGATTTAATGGAGGAGGGTGATATCGATATGGCAATTGATGTTTTCAGGATTAACACCGAATTGTTTCCCGATATTCCGAATGTTTGGGATAGCCTTGGTGAAGCATATATGAAAAAAGGTGATAAAGAAATGGCAATCACAAAATTATAAGAAAGTTCTGGAAATGCAGCCTGAAAACCAAAACGCAAAAAAGATGTTAGAGAAGCTGGAACAAAAATAAGAATAACAGATTAGCTGATTAAATCGTTAATTTTGTCTAAAACCCATTTTTTTGCGCTGAAACCCGGTAGTTTATTGAGCTTTGTTTCAAATAACCTCAATCCTTCTATGTCATTTTTTGTTCTTAATCTCATGAGAGTTCCGGTATGCCTTGCAAAATTCAAAAATCGCTCTTTCCTTTCATTTGCAATCAGCTTATTAGAAGAAACAAAGTGTTTGAACGAGTCTATTGCATTAAATAATTCAAGAGGAAGGTTTAATTCATAGTAAATGCGGATTGTAAGTTCCTTAATGTACAGCTTATAATCAAGACTTGGAAGCCTCGAAATTCTGCTTAAGCTTCCAAGCGCTTTTTCAAATTCACCTTTATTGTAATATAATTCGGCATAACCGTAATAATATAAAATACTTTTATGCTCACTATCCAGCAAAGTATAATATTCATTTATGAAATTTTCCGCCCATCTAAGTTCTTTTATAGCTATTGCGTTCTGGAATATGTCCATAAATATATTATCGTCAAAACATCCTCCTTCGGTTATTGAATAAAGCCTGTGCATTAATTCAAGCTTATTCAGTTTAAATTTTTCTTTTCTGAATTTATATGGCATTGTTAAAATTTTATAAGAGCAATAGCTTGCAAGAATTCCCAGTGATGCAGTTTTTGTATCCCACGTTAAATTATCTATTTCATCAAACAAAGTATTTTTCAATTCATGATAGTATTTATCCTCCCTGTCTTTTAAGAGCATCAGTTCAAGGTAATGAATTTTCATAAGAGGAATTTCTTCATACAGCCTGGATTTATTCAGATAAGCCAGTATTTCATTCAGAAATTCAAAATCATAGTTAAGCCTGAACATAAGCTGTTCATTTAAAATGAACCTGTACTCTCTCAGCATATTAATTAAAAAATGAATTACAAAGGGTTTTGAATGGTCAGGGAATATTCCTGCATCAGTATAAAGCTTTCTGTATTTAGATGTATCCGGTGTATATCGTTCACTATAAATAAATTTTAAATACTCAAAACGGTATTTAGCCTCAAAAAAAGATTCATCCCTGAATTGTACCTTCTCCATCAGTTTTTCCGTACCTTTAATCTCTCGTTCAAGAATTTTAAAAAGCTTTCTGTTTAAAATCTCTTCAGCAAAGCTAATCCTGTTTATTATTTCGTTTTTTGATAGATTCCGGCGCATAAGAAAATCTTCAGCCAGCTTTTGCAGGCGGTATATATTTATTCTCATATATCCGTCATTGTATTTCTTCTTTCCATAGATGTTCTCAAAGGCAGTTCGTTTTTCAAGCTTCTCAGAAGTAAAATATGGGTAGAACTTCCTGATATAATAAAAAAGCTTAATAACATTTTCGTTTTTATTAAATAAAGGTGAAGAAATAAAATCGCATAATTGTTTAAATTCTTTGGATGAAAATGTTTTAAGTATTTCAAATAGTGTGCTGTTTCTCATTAAAATCCCTGTCTAATTCTGTAACATATATGAAACATCAATATATCAAAAAATCATTAAATAAGTAAATATTGTCGAAAATCATACTTAGTTTTCATGAAAAATCAATCAAATATCTGTAACACAAAAGAAAAAAATTCTTTGCCGAAACAGATTTAGTGAGATATTTTACCGTAAATGAATCTTTAATTTAATTGAAACTAAAATGAGAGAAAAACACAAAAATATTACAGCAAAGGCAATTATTATATTTTTTCTGATTGCTGCAGCAACTGAGATAAGCATCGCCCAATGGCAGGGCGATTCCAGGCTGACTATTAATTCTAACCTTTCATCAACTTCGCTGTACGGCAATTCTAAAAGTGTTGCAGCTGAAGGCAACACCGTTCATGTAGTTTGGCATGACCTCCGGGACGGGAATGCCGAAATATATTATAAAAAATCAACTGATGAAGGAACCAGCTGGGGCGCAGATATCAGGCTTACAAATAATCCAAGTGATTCATACGATGCAACAGTTGCTGTATCCGGTTCTTTAGTATTTGTTGCCTGGTACGATAAACGTGATGGGCATTATGAAGTATATTATAAGTCTTCTACAGATCTGGGTGCAAGCTGGGGACCGGATACCAGGCTTACAAACGGGATTGTTAATTCTTTGCTTCCTTCGGCAGTTGTATCCGGCCAAAATATTTATATTGTATGGTACAAACAAACCGGTATCGGCGACCATCAGATTTTTTTCAGGCGTACCACAAACGGCGGAATAAATTGGGATGCAGAGGTGCAGCTTACTACTGCGCCTAATCAGAAATATGACCCGACAATTGCAGTATCAGGGTCAACTGTTCATGTTGCGTGGGACGACCATCGCAATGCCTGGCCTGAAATTTATTACAAACACTCAACAGACGGCGGCTTAACATGGGGAACTGAAGTAAGGCTAACCCCTATTGATAACCTTAACTCGGAAATCCCTTCAATAGGTGTTTCAGATTCGAATGTTCATATAGCATGGGTTGACGGGAGAGGTACAACAGGAGTTGATATATATTACATACATTCTACTAACGGCGGAACAAGCCTGGGGACCGAATATCCCGATAGTCACAGACAGCGCGAATTCATTTTTCCCGAACCTTGCAGTATCGGGCAATAACCTGCATCTTGTTTGGGATGATAACCGCAATGGAAGCAATCACGAGATTTATTATAAAAAATCAACAGATGCCGGTATTACATGGAGCGCAGATTCACGGTTAACAAACAACTCAGCGATATCACAAAATTCGTTTGTGGCAGTCTCAAATTCTTCTGTACATGTTGTCTGGATGGATAACCGTGACGGTAATTTTGAAATTTATTATAACCACGACCCAACAGGAAACCCTATGGGAATTAAACCTCTATTTGAAGGAAAGAATGAAGCTGGAACAAAAATAAAACTATCCCAATTATAAATTAAAAGGGGTGTAATTCAGCCCCTTTTAATTCATTTCACTTTTCTAATAATTCAATATTGTTATTTTTGTATTAACCAATTTCCATTAGGGAGGTGCATTTATGTTTATCGGTCATTACGGTGTTGGACTTGCCGCAAAAAAATCTGCAAAATCAATTTCTTTAGGAACGCTTTTTCTTGCCGCACAATGGCTTGACCTTGTATGGCCTGTTTTAATAGTACTAAACATTGAACACGTTGCAATTAACCAAAATCCGTCAAACGATGACACCCCTTGATTTTGTATACTATCCATACAGCCATAGCCTTTTGTTTGCTCTGATGTGGAGCATACTGCTCGGAGGAGTATATTTTATCTTCAGGAAAAATTTTAGAAATGCTCTGATTGTGGGACTACTGGTATTAAGCCACTGGATTCTTGATTTATTTGTTCATGTTCCCGATTTGCCGATACTCACTTCGGGACCATTTGTTGGTTTTGGTTTATGGAATTATCCGGTAATTGAGACAATAATAGAGTTAGGAATATTCATAACAGGTGTAATTATTTATATAACAGTGTACCATCTCCTAAAGATAAAATTGGAGTTTTCGGATTTTGGAGTCTTATAGCTTTGCTTGTATTAATTCATTTAGCAAACATATTAGGACCCCCGCCAACTGATTCCAAAGCTATCGGATATGTAGGTTTGTTGATATGGCTGTTTAATTCCCTGGGCTTATTGGGCTGATAAACACAGAATTATAAAATAAAAAAGGCAGGGGTTAACATTCCCTGCCTCTAAATTTCAATACCTCGGTTTTAAGGTGTATATGTTAAATGAACTCTTGTCATTATATACCTCCCGAGTTCTCTGCCGATGCGAGACCTCTTTCAATTGCAGCTCTGAAATGTATTCCGCCGTACAATCTTGAAAAACCTGCTTCATGTGCAGCGTCATTAAATGAATTAAAATGGCGTTCCGGATATCCTATATAGTTATGAGTTCTATCAGTAAAACTGACCGTACCAAGTTCATTGGTAAGAACTTCTGAAACTGCCCCTGATAAAACCGAATGACCCTGAAGGATATTCCGGAAAGGCCGGAGTAATTATGAACGGGTACCAATTCGGGTCTATATAATCCTGAATATATGTTTCAGGTCTGAGCAAATTGTATTTGTATTTATTATACCAGCAATAAATAAATGCATCATGAATTGCCATTCCTTCAAATGCATACACTTCGGAAATTCTGCCAGATTCAACCCGAGCTGTGGAGCCACTTGGTTTATAATCGAAATCCAGTGTCCGGATGGAGTACCGGTATGAAGTTTATCATTCCAGAAATTTGCGATTTGTTTTTCTTCTACTGTTAAGTGATGACTTGCAGTTACAAGTTCATCAGCTTCCTTATAAAATTCCGAATTACTTTCCGTGCTGAAAGGTACATTTGATTCAAACGGAATATCCTCAGGAGACCTGAAAACGAAAGGTCTTAAAGTACCCCAATAGGGCTCGCATGCTGAATCTCCCGGGTTGCAGGGAACCCAGTTTGCAGGGTTTTGCGAACGGGGAGGAGTTACATAGCGCATACTTCTGGTCTCCCTATATCCGTCAGTTGAAGCCCATTGTGAAATTTTTGCACCGATTGACTGACCATAAACAACCGAGCGGTCTACTATTTCCTGACCAACTGCGGCTTTTCTTTCATCATATATCTGCGAGTAAGTAGAATTAACAAGGCTTACTGAAGGAAGATACAATGTATCAATTGCACCTCTCATAACAACCGGCATACATCCGGCAATTACAGATGGCCAATCATAAACTTTCATTGGGTCCGGAACCGGCATTACAGGCATCTCATTCAGCTGCCCCGAAAGTGAAAGATGCATCGGCATTCCCGGGCGGACACACTCATATAATGCAACACAACAGTATGAATAAAATCTGGACGGCGGCGGCGGCGCAGGATTCTGGTCTGCAATAATTCTATACGCTACGTCCATCCAGGTAACAGCATAACTAGCGCTAAATGTTGAAGCCTCCGGTGACAAGGATGAGTTTACTCCGGTAACCGCACTGTTCTGGTCGCTGCAGCTATTTATAAGCACAGCAGAAGACAGTATAAGAAAGTATATAAATATTTTAGTTTTCATTTTTCTTTAAACACATTAATAAAATTCAAATATTTATTTTATTAAAATCATTTTTTTCACATCGGTAAACCCGTTCGCAATGAACCTGTAGAAGTACACTCCGCTTGCGAGCCCCGATGCATTAAAATCAAATGAATAAGAACCGGGTTTCAGCAATTCATTAACTAAAACTGCTGTTTCTTTACCTGTAACGTCATAAATCTTAAGCGATACAATACCGGTCTGCGGTACCGAGAATTTTATAGTAGTTGACGGGTTAAACGGATTCGGGTAATTTTGTGATAATGTAAATGATTCAGGAATTTCAGAAGAAATAGATTTTATCCCAATCAAACCGCTGCCTTCAACAGCCTGATAAGAGGTATTGACATTTAAATTGAATGCCTTTTCACGCAATCCGTTAGTCCAGATAAATGTTAGAGAATCTACGCTTGAAGCTGTGCCAACACCAAATATCAATACAGCATCATCTTCACTGAGATAGCTGTTGCCGCCTAATATAACCTGTCTGTTCATTTCTCCTGCATAGTAAGCGGTTACAATTGTTCCAATTGCATCACGGTTGCTAATAACCCCTCTGCATTTTAATTTAATCCAGTTATTAGTACCGCCGCTGTTCTTGTAGAAATGCGCATTTGAATCGGTAATAGTAACACAAAAATCCGGGTACCCGTCATTATCTATATCAGCTTTAGCGGTGCCGAAGCTAAATGCACTGTCTTTAACTCCAATATTGAAGCCCACATTAGTAAAAGTATTATTCCCGTTATTTCTTAGTAATACATCACACCTGTCAATTCCGTGAGCAGCAGTTGCAAATATATCAAGCCAGCCGTCATTATTATAATCAATAAAGTTGTTTCCCCAGCACTCTTTGTTTACCGATGTACCTGTTTGAAGAGTAACATCAGTGAAAGTGCCGTTTCCGTTATTTTTGTATAAAATGTTACCGGGAGGTCCGTTGCTCACATAAATATCAAGCAGCCCGTCATGGTTGTAATCTGCAATTGAAGTACCCATTGCATCAACATGACAGTTTGTACCGGAAGCAACAGTAACATCCGTAAATGTTCCGTTTCCGTTATTGTGGAACATTGTGCTTCTTTGTTCTTTATCCATATTGATATAGATATCCTGCCATCCGTCGAGGTCATAATCAAAAATTGTAATCCCAAGCGGTTTTTTGCCGATGCTATCCGCAACTCCGGCTTGAGTTGTCACATCAGTAAACGTTCCGTTTCCGTTGTTTTTGAAAAGAATATTTGGCTGGTCACCCATGCCTTCAATATTGCCATAGTTTCCTACATATAGGTCAAGGAGACCGTCTTTATTATAATCACCCCATGCAGCACAGGTTGACTGATAAAAAATCGGAACACCGACACCCGCCGATGTTGTAACATCGGTAAATGTGCCGTCACCATTATTTTTATACAGCTTGTTGCCGTCATACCAGCTGGTAAGATACAAATCACGCCAGCCGTCATTATTATAGTCACCAAATACTGCCGATTTAAGAGATAGGCCGGTGAAGTTAATGCCGGATGCAGCTGTTACATCCGCAAATGTTCCGTCACCGTTATTTTTATACAATTTAAATTTATTGTAGGTAGCAATTACCATATCAACATAACCGTCATTATTGTAATCGGCAAAGGCTACACCACCGCCCGGAATGTAAACACTGTCTCTGTGAATTGCATTTATACCGGATTGAGTGGCAATATTCGTAAAGGTTTGTGAATTAGTAAACTTAATAAGCGGTAAAAAAAAAAACAACTAATGAGAAATAAATGATTCTCATTAAAGAACCCCCATTCTAAATTGAAAATTTTAAAATTTTTGAAACATAAAGAATTATGTACGCAATGTCAAGTAAAATTAGCGGTTTTTAGTCTGATTTGATAATTAATATTGATATGAATAAATAACAAGGACTTAGAATTTGTTTATACCATTACTGCATAAGTATTCTTTATTGAGCTTTACAGACTGAAAGTATTTATAGTTGAATGAATTTTCTTTTGTGGAGGGATGATAAAAGTGGTAAACTATGGCTTTATTCCTTACAGATTTCAAATGAGCACCTGCGCGTTTCAGCCTGTATTCAACATCGCTGTCTTCTCCTACTCCGGGACCGGTGTAATTTTCATCAAAACCGTTAATTTTCAATAACAATTCTTTCGATACTGAAAAATTACATCCTAGCAGGCGTGGTGTGTTTCTTCTTATAATTTTATGAATTAAATCTGACTCAATATATATACCCTCTTCAATATAAGTTGAGCGTTTGTCTTTTTCGCGGAATGAATCAATAATTTTCCCGAGCATCCCTTTTTCATATTCTTTGCTGCGTATTGCCTCAGCTGTAACCATTTTAGAAAGTCTTTTGCTCATGTTTACACGGCTCCCGCATAAAACATATCCTGGTGAAAAATTTTTATGATGCTGTAAAATGAAATCGCTGTGAGGCAGGCAATCACCGTCAAGGAACACCAGGTGTCCTGATTTAGCTTCCGTTACAGCTTTATTTAAAATTCGGTTTTTCCTGAATCCTTTATCTTCCTGCCAAATGTGGTTAATCTTTAGTTTTGATTTTTTCTTTCTTATATCAATAAAATCCTTCATCTCATAACCTGAACCGTCATCTGCTATGATAACATCGAAATCATTAAATGACTGGTGCTCAAGAGCAGTTAGTATCAGCCCCAGTTCGTGAATTTTATTATATACGGAAATAATAAGTGAAAGTCTGCTCATCGGTCAAAGTTAACAGGTTTTGATTAAAGATTGAATTGAAAAAGAAATTTCAATCTTCTAAAATTTCCATTGAAATAAACCACTCATGCTACTATCTTAGGTGGATATCTTAATATAAATTAACTATAGGCACATAAATGAAAGGTATTGTACTCGCAGGCGGCTCAGGGTCAAGAATGTACCCTATTTCAAGGGTTTACAGCAAACAACTGACATTAATATACGATAAACCGCTTATTTACTACCCTGTTTCAATTTTAATGCTGGGCGGCATTAAAGACATTCTTATAATTTCTAATAACGAAACTATACCGCTGTACCAAAAACTATTCAATAACGGCTCCCACCTGGGACTCCATATTGAATATGCAGAACAAAAAGCGCCGAACGGAATAGCAGAATCATTTATACTCGGAGATAAATTCATAGGGAACGATTCTGTAACGCTTATTCTTGGAGATAATATATTCTACGGGCGGCTTAACTTCTTTTATGATGCGTTGAGGAATAATGACGGCGCTACCATATTCGGTTACAGGGTAACAGACCCGGAGCGTTACGGGATTGTTGAGTTTAACCATAGCGGCAAAGCAATATCGATTGAAGAAAAACCAAAGCAGCCCAAATCGCAATACGCAGTGCCCGGTTTATATATTTATAACAATGAAGTGGTAAATATATCAAAAAACCTTAAGCCGTCACCAAGAGGCGAGCTGGAAATTACAGATGTAAATGTTGAGTATCTGAAAAAAGGAAAGCTTAACGTTGCAAAAATAGGCCGCGGTGTTGCATGGCTTGATACCGGAACTCCGGAATCGCTTTTACAGGCGTCAAATTTCTTTGGGCTTATAGAAGACCGCCAGGGGTTAAAAGTTGCATGCCTTGAAGAAATTGCATATCATATGAAATTTATTAACGAACATGAATTCGAAAATATAGTGAACGGACTTCCAAAATGCGATTACAAAACATACCTTGAGAAAATATTGAAAGAGAAAGATTAAAAAATGAAATGTGAAGAAACCGAACTTAAAGGGGTGCTTATTCTTACACCCGATTCATACGGTGATACAAGAGGTTATTTTCTTGAATCATTCAACGAAAAAAGATATTGGGAACTGGGAATACAAAATATCTTCGTACAGGATAACATTTCTAAATCCAGGAAAGGAACTATCAGGGGTCTCCATTACCAAATCGGCAAGTTTGCCCAGGGCAAGCTCTGTGAAGTTCTGTACGGCAAAGTAATTGATGCTGCAGTCGATTTAAGAAAAGGCTCACCTACATTCGGCAAATATACCTCCGCAGAGCTTTCGGAGGAAAACCATAAACAGATTTGGATACCTGCAGGATTTGCCCACGGTTTTTCCGTATTATCCGATGACGCGATTTTTCATTACAAATGCACTAACTTTTACAGCAAAGAGCATGAACGCTCATTGTACTTTGCAGACCCTGATATTGGAATCGACTGGAAAATATCAAATCCTATTGTATCTGATAAAGATATGAACGCAAAGCGTTTTAAAAACATAGGAGAAGACATATTCCATCTTTAATTATAATTTTCCCTGTAAATCTGTTGACTTGCCCCGAATTATATGCTTATTCAACTAATACATTGTACTGCGATAATTAATGAAGCAAAACAAATATCCATACCTATTTACCGAGTATTTTAGCTCAAGCAAAGACCTTCTGACAAAAGATTTTATTAACAGGATACAAAACGACCTTGTAAAAGAAAAAGGCACCGTAACCAAAAGGGATATACTGGAAGCAATATCTCTCGCTTCACGGGACAGGCTGTCTAGAAACTGGCTGATTACTCAAAATAAATATCAGAACAGTGATGAAAAAAAAGTCTATTACCTCTCTCTCGAATTCCTTATGGGCAGGCTGCTTGGAAATACATTAATAAACATCGATGCGTTTGAAAAGAGCAGAAGCACTCTCGCAGAGTTGGGCTATGATATTGGTGAGATTCTTGAAGAAGAACCTGATATGGGACTCGGTAACGGCGGTCTTGGAAGGCTGGCTGCATGTTTCCTTGATTCAATGGCAACACTGGAACTGCCTGCATATGGCTACGGCATCCGCTATGAATACGGAATTTTTGAACAGGAAATAGAAAACGGATATCAGAAAGAAAAGCCAGATAACTGGCTCAGATACGGGAACCCATGGGAAGTAATAAGACCTGAGCTGACTTATAAAATAAAATTCAACGGTCAGGCTAATACAACAGTATTAAATAACTGGAAAATAAAAGTCGATTGGGTAAATTCAGATGAGGTTCTTGCAGTAGCTTATGATGTTCCGGTTCCGGGATATAAAAACGATACGGTTAATACGCTCAGGCTGTGGCAGGCAAAATCTACTAATGAATTTAACCTCGATTATTTCAACCAGGGAAATTACCTTTCAGCAGTAGAAGGCAAAAATACGTCAGAGATGATTTCAAAAGTCCTCTACCCTAATGATTCTGTACCTTCAGGCAAGCTGCTCAGGTTCAAACAGCAGTATTTTTTTGTTTCCGCAACACTACAGGATATCATAAATTCCTTCAGAAAAAATAACATCGATTTTTCGAAATTCCCCGATAAGGTTGTCATTCATCTTAATGATACACACCCTGCAATCGCAATACCTGAGCTGATGCGTCTTCTTATGGATGAAGAAGGACTCGAATGGATTGAAGCCTGGCAAATCACACAGAAAACGTTTGCTTACACAAATCATACAATCCTGCCGGAAGCGCTGGAAGAGTGGCCGGAAAGCTTAATCGGTACATTGCTTCCAAGACATATGCAAATAATAAATGAAATAAATAAAAGATATCTGGATAATGTCAGGGCTAACTTTACAAAAGATGAAAATATTCTTTCACGCCTTTCAATAGTTCAGGAAGGAAACGGAAGAATGATAAGAATGTCTAATCTTGCTATCATAGGCAGCTTTTCTGTTAACGGAGTTGCAGAACTTCATA
Source organism: Ignavibacteriota bacterium (assembly GCA_963742955.1). Lineage (GTDB taxonomy): Bacteria > Bacteroidota > Ignavibacteria > Tepidaquicellales > OLB5 > CAVUOA01. The sequence goes on from CAVUOA010000009.1 coordinate 919,219, forward strand.
CCGGTATTCTTAAAAATTTTACATTTAAGCATTTTAATGATATTGAAAAGGGTAAATTTAATAACAAAACCAACGGAATAACACAGCGCAGATTTCTGCTTTATGCAAATCCCGGTCTTGCAGGCTTAATTTCGGACAGAATCGGGAAAAAATGGATTACAAATCTTGATGAACTCCGGAAAATTGAAAAATACATTAATGAAGAAGATTTTCTTGTAAGCAGAGATGAGATAAAGAGAATCAATAAGCTCAGGTTAATAAAATACATTGAGGCTAACTGTAAAGTAAAATTAAATCCTAACTCCATTTTCGATTCGCAAATAAAGCGCTTTCATGAATATAAAAGACAGGTGCTTAATGTTCTGCATGTTATAACGCTATATAATAAAATTAAAAATAACCCCGAATATAAACACGTGCCGCGAACTGTTATTTTTTCAGGGAAGGCTGCACCCTCATACATCATGGCAAAGCTGGTAATTAAATTAATTAACTCTGTTGCAAATACAATAAATGCCGATAAGGTAGTTGGAGATAAACTTAAAGTAGTCTTTCTTAAGAATTATTCCGTATCCCTTGCTGAAAAAATTATTCCCGCAAGCGATTTATCAGAACAGATTTCTACTGCCGGATTTGAAGCTTCGGGTACAGGAAATATGAAATTTGCCCTTAACGGGGCTTTAACAATAGGGACCCTGGACGGGGCGAATATTGAAATAAAAAACGAAGTCGGTGATGAAAATATTTACATCTTCGGTCTTGGGGAAAAGGAAATAAGGAAAATCAGAAGCAAAGGTTACATCCCGAAAGAATATTATGATAATGATGAAGAACTAGGTAAAGTTCTGGATATGCTTAATGATGATTATTTCAATGCGGATGAGCCGGGAATTTTTAAACCTATTTATGAGGAATTGCTCTACAGAGATTATTTTTTTGTTTTGGCTGATTATAGGTCATATATCGATATGCAGAGAAAAATTGAAACCGATTATTTAGATAAAGAATCATGGCTGAAGAAATCAATTATTAACACTGCAAGAATGGGAAGGTTTTCATCAGACAGAACTATTAAACAATACGCTGAGGAAATATGGAAAATAAAACCGATGTAAAATATATTTAAATGATTCCTCCGCATTTCTAAAACCGCTATATGAAAAATTTCCCCATTTTTTATTTATACAATTGTTTTTACTTTAGTTAAATTCGTTTACTCATTTCTTTCATAAACTTAATATTCTTAACATGAATAAAAATATATTTATAACTGCTCTTTTTATAGTATCGTTTCTCTTTTCAGGGAATTATTTATTAGCACAGGATACAACAATGGCTCATGAGATTTCCGGTGATGTACCCGAGCTTGAGGAATTTCACAATGTAATCTACGAAATCTGGCATGGCGCTTACCCGAACAAAGATATTGCTGCATTGAAAGGTTACGTAAATGATGTTAACACATATGCTGCAAAAATCTATGAAGCAAAGCTCCCGGGTATATTAAGGGACAAAGAAACAAAATGGCAGGGGGGCTTGGTTGAATTCAAAAAGGCGGTAGAAGATTATAACAAAGCCGCTGCAGGAACAGATAATGAATTAATGCTGAGTTCAGCAGAAGCTCTTCACTCGAAATTTGAAATGATGGTTAGAATAATAAGACCGGTACTAAAAGAGGTTGACGATTTCCATAAAGTTCTTTACGTGGTTTATCACAAGTACACTCCGGAAAAAAATTATGATAATATAAAATCTGTCAGCGAAGAGCTTAAAGCCAAAGCAGAGGCAATAGTTAACGCAAAACCAAATAAAAAGGTTGAATCGAAATTAGATGCGTTCAAGTCTGCTTCAAATGATTTATTGAGCGCTGTAAATGAACTTATTGAAACATGCAAAGGCAATGACGGAATGGAAATAGAAAAAGCGGTTGAAACCATGCATACAAAATATCAAAAGCTGGAAGCTGTATTCGATTAGACGTTTAAAAAGCCCGATTCAACCGGGCTTTTTTGTTAATAGACTTATTAAACAATATTGCATATAAACATTTCACTTATTTTCAACCATATATTTAGTTATATTTTTACTGTAAAATATAAATTTTCTGTAACTTAGATTATAAATTCTGCTAAATTATGAATAAACTAAGGGCAATAATTGTTGATGATGAATTGCACGGCAGAGAAAATCTAAAAAACCTGCTGGAAAACTATTGTCCGGAAATAAAAGTAATTGCAACTGCCGAGTCTGCGGTTCAGGCCAAAATTCTTGTTCTTGAAAATGAACCTGACGTAGTATTTCTCGATATCAATATGCCTGTTTTAAACGGTTTTGATTTTCTTGAAAGCCTTGACCGGCAGAATTTTATGCTTGTTTTTGTAACTGCTTATGAACAATACGGGATAAAAGCGTTAAAAGCACACCCTATTGATTATCTTTTGAAACCTATCAATATTAAAGAACTTCAGCAAACCGTGAAGATTCTGGTATCAAAGAGCAAAGAGATTTCCGGAAAACATCCCGTGAAGACAAATAAAATCATGGTCCCAATTGCGCATGGCTTTACAATTTTGGATTGTGACCACATCATTAGACTAATGGCGGATGATTGTTATACAAAGATATATACTTCAGAGGGTAAATCACTTACAGTTTCCAAAACATTAAAAGAATTCGAATCGATTGTCCCAACAGATAATTTTTACAGAATTCACAAATCACATTTGGTTAATCTTCATTACGTAAAAGAATTTTCAAAATTAGACGGCGGATTTGTTACTATGAAAGACGGTTCAAAGCTTGAGCTGTCCCGCAGAAAGATTCACGAGTTTGTTCAGAAGATTAAACAATTTTCCTCAGGCATCAGTTAAAAACGGTGCATAAATGGTTTTTATATTAATAATTTTTTACGTAATCCAAGAGACCCGGAAATGAACGAAATTTCTTCACAGAAAGAGTTAAAGGTCGCGCGTAAGCTTGAAGCGCTTTTTGACAATATTGATATTCTTCTCTGGGTTGTTGTTGAGGAGCCGAACGGGAATTTATATTACGAGAAAGTCAATGAGATTTTTGCATCTGTAACAAACAGAACCACTGCAGATTATGACGGAAAACCAGTTAAAGATTTGGGAAATGAGAAAGAACTGGAATCTGTAAAGCATTCATTGGCGGAGGCAAAAAAGAATAAAACATACACGTACGAAAGAAGTGTAGAGGTTGACGGAACAGAGAAACATTTCATATTAAGAATTATTGCCATCCCTGATGCAGACGGTTCCACCCAGTACATAGGTACAGGCGTTGATATTACCGATAGAAAAAAATCAGAAAAAATAATACAAAAAAGAAACGAAAAGATTGAACTTCTGTACGAAGCAAGTGAGAAACTTTCATCATCTCTCGAATTTGACAGTATTTTTGAAAATCTTTTCCATATAGTATCAAAAGAAGCGCCCTGCGACGAGCTTATTGTATGCACTTGCAGCAAAAAAGAAAACCTTATAAGATACATTTTTTTCAGGTCAAACCTCGATACTAAACCGCTCGATACAACAATTATACCTCCTATGCCAATATCTCCTGTTGGGAAAGGAATGATTAGTAAGATTTACCGCCTGGGAAAGCCTGTAATACTTAACAACCTTCAAAAAAGCAAGCCGACCAAAGGTTACGTTGTAAGTAATGACGGGAAACTGCAAAAGATAGAGGGTTCCGATTGGGCTAAGCATGGCTCAAGCATGTTTGTCCCTTTCAAGCTGGATGAAGATTTAACTTGTATTATCCAGGTATATTCAAGAATACCGAAATCATATAATGAAGAGCATCTCAAATTTTTGGAATCAATTTCTCATCACGCTGCACTAGCAAGCAAGAATGCTCTGCTTTTTAAGCAAGCACAGGACGATTTAACCGAAAAAGACAGCGCTGTTGAAACATTAAACAAAAAAAACATACAGTTTAAAAAACAGCAGGATGCATTGCTTGAAATTTCAAAGTTTAAAAACTTCAGCGCTGATGATGCTTTTAAAAGAATACTTGAGCTTGCAAGCGAAATAATGAACATCGACAGAGCCAGTATCTGGCTCTTTATTGATGATGGTAAAACCGTTTTATGCAAGGATATGTATGAATTCGGCGCCAATAAACATACCGGAGGACAGAGAATACTGACAAAAGATTTTGCCAGTTATTTTGATATGCTGAGAACAGATAAACCTGTACTTACCGAACTTGGTGAAGCGGACCCGCGCATGATGAAATATACTGAAGAATTTTTGGTTCCTTTCGGAACCACGGCAATGTTTGTTTCACGTATAAGATTGCATGGAGAAATTGTTGGTTATGTTCGGTATGAAACAAAAAACCCCGATAAATTCGAATGGCAGGTTGAAGAATATGATTTTGTTGTATCAATTTCCGGTTTGGTTGCGGCTGTGCTGGAAGCCGAAGAAAGAAGAAGGGCTGAAGAAGAAATAAAACATACCCTTGCTGAAAAGGAATTATTGCTGGATTATATTGAAGGGAAAAACAAAGAATTGCTTGAACTCTATAAACGCATGAACGTGCTTCAGCACCAGGCGCTTTCTGCAATGATGAATCCGCATTTTATATTTAATTCACTGAATTCAGTTCAGCATCTAGTAAATACTGACAGGAAAATTGAAGCTAATGATTATATATCTTTAATGGCACGCTTAATAAGAATGAACCTTGATACTGCAAGCGAGAGTTTTATTACAATAGAGGAAGAAACTAAGAGATTGGAGCTTTATCTGACAATAGAGAAACTCAGGTGCGGTGATAAACTCTCTTATAAAATAAACATTGGAAAAAATATTAAGCCTAAATACACAAATATCCCGAATATGATTGTACAGCCGTTTGTTGAAAACGCAATCTGGCACGGCCTTATGCCGTCAGATAAAAACGGTATACTGGTAGTATCATTTGAACTTGAGGACGTTAAAATAGGAAATGAAACACATAAGTTCCTGATGATTAGGATTATCGACAACGGTGTAGGATTAAAAGAAGCCCAAAAGAACAAAAAACAAGGGCATATATCAAAAGGAATTAAGATAATTCACGAAAGACTCGCTATTTTAAGCAAAGAAATGGGTTTCCCTACACCGGTCTATGTTAAAGATGTTAAAAAATTAAAAAGCTCTTCAGAAGGCACCGAAGTAATACTTTCACTCCCGCCGGAACTATATAAAATTACAAATGAGAAATCACCATCTCCATAAAATCTATATTTTTTAATTTATTACCCTCTCCATTAACTTTTAAAAACCGACCTGTAGCTTATTAAACCATACCGTTTACTTATTACGCATTGCCGGCTCAATATTTATAATATAGATTTGAGTAAATAATTGAAAGTAATAGTTGGACTTAATAAGAAGAATATCCAAAATATTTGACGAGCAGGCAGAAGATGCTCATAGAATTGTAATTATAACAAAGAGTACAAGCAAAGACGAAATCGAAAAATTTGAAAAAGATATAAAAAATAAAGAAAACAAAACTAATATACCGGAAAAGGTTCAATCAAATCCGCAAAACGACGATGATTAAATGAGTTTTCTCAAATAGCTTGAATGCTAACTTACCTACTAAATAGGATGAACACCAGGGCTTATGATAATAAGCCCTTTTTTATTTTATAAATTATCTAAAAGATTATGAACTGAACTCCAGAAACAACCCTGAATGTTTCCGCATCCTGTGTTCCGTTTAAGTTATAATATACCGGCTGGTTAAACTGAAATTCAAATTCTAATCGTGGGGTAATGAAATAATTGACACCCGCTGAGACATACGTTGTATTGCCGCCTGAATCGTCAATTGTTATTCCATCCTGAGATTCTTTTCCCCGCATGTCTCCTTTCAACCCGGCATTCAGTACAACAATATTTCTTCCTACACCTGACTGAAAAACCCTGTATCCGAAATTCAGGTTATAATTTAAAGTATTTCCGAACCTGTATCCTGTATTCCCTTTGTTTCTGAATCCATAAAGAAAATTCGCCGAAATACTGAACCTGTTAAATGAATACATAATATTTGTTCCAATTAAGAAATCCGTTGAGCCGGTTCCAAGCTGGAGATGGGGGTCGATTAATTCACCCCCTGTTTTTTCATCTGATTTCCCTGTAGGCAATTTCAAACCAAGCTGGGTTGATAGTAAAAAAGTGCTTTTCATTGTGTGGATTTCGAGCGGGAAATACCTTGCGAAAAGAATTACATCCCCAATGCCTGAAGTTCTTGATAATACAGAATTCAAATCTTCTCTCCCGCTCCTGATCGAATAAGGTATCATGCCGATGAACGAAACCCTTGGACTAACAGAATATATTCCGGAAAGCTGAAAAGTTAAGTGTTTTTCATAACCGCCTTCGTCATTTGATTTAATTTTATTATTCTGAGCAACTTTATCAATTAAGAGATAGCTTTGGTCAATTCTGATACCTTTACCGGAAAAATCCAAAGGTGATATCCCCTGTGAACACAGGCAGAAATCACAGTTATTAACCTGGTCTTTTAATTTTATATGTCCGGCATCGGTGAATTGATTTGGATTTTGAGAAAAAACATTCCCGGTAAATAAGTGCAAAATAATAAATAATGAATAAACGAAAATTTTTGTATTGGTTAGAGTGCATTTTAAAATGAATAAGAATATTTTGAGAAATTTCAGGTTCTTTATACTAATTTTATCAACGGGAACAATTTTATAATAATTCCTTTATATAACAAGAAAATATGGAACAAACTGTATTAATTATTGTTATATAAATCTATCTTATCATAAAAATTCCATGAATTAATTCTAAAAAATTATATATTAATATAAATTAAAAATTATGTCTGAAAAGAAAATAATAGCAGTTTTAGGCGCTACCGGCGCACAGGGAGGCGGACTCGTACGTGCAATTCTTGATGACCCAAACAGCGGCTTCACTGTACGAGCTGTAACAAGAGATGTAAACTCGGATAAAGCTAAAGAGCTTGCAGCACTTGGCGCCCAGGTGGTAGCAGCCGATGTTGATGATTTAGAAAGCCTGAAAAAAGCATTCGAAGGAGCTTACGGAGCATATTGTGTAACATTTTTTTGGGCGCATTTCTCACCTGAAAAAGAAATTAATGAAGCAAATTTAATGGCTCAGGCTGCTAAACACGCAGGTTTGAAGCACGTAATTTGGTCAACATTAGAAGACACCCGTAAATATATTCCATTGACTGATAACCGCATGCCGACTCTTCAGGGTAAATACAAGGTTGCTCATTACGACGGAAAAGGAGAAGCAGACCATTGGTTTAGAGACCTTGGTGTTCCAACAACCTTTCTTCTTACATCATTCTATTGGGATAATCTTATTTATTTTGGATTGGGACCTAAAAAAGGACCTGACGGGAAGCTGACAATTACTTTTCCAATGGGCGATAAAAAACTTCCCGGCATTGCATCAGAAGATATTGGCAAATGTGCTTACGGGATTTTTAAAAAAGGTAATGAATTTATAGGTAAAACCATAGGTATTGCAGGAGGACACTTGACGGGTTCTCAAATGGCTGATGTATTATCAAAAGTCCTTGGAAAGGAAATTAAATACAACAGCATCTCACCTGAAGCTTACCGGAAATTGGGCTTTCCCGGAGCCGAAGATTTAGGGAATATGTTTCAGTTTAAACGCGATTTTGAGGAATACTATTGCGGTGCCCGGAATATAGAATTTACACGCTCTCTGAATCCCATCATTACTGACATTTGAAAAGTGGGCAGAAAAGTACAAAGACCTTATTCCGATTGATTAGAGTATTTAAATAATGAAAAAGCCGGAGGTTAATATAGTAGTATCCGGCTTTTATTTTTCATAATTAGTGATTTTAAAAAATTATTTATCTCACTTACCTGTATATTCCCTCTCAAGTTCATTATAATCATCATCACTTAATGAAATATCATCTGCCCTAACATTTTCTTCAAGATGTTCAATTGATGCTGTTCCGGGTATCGGCAGCATTATGGTGAGCTTTTTAGAAGCCAGCTTAATGCAATCTGTGAGGAGTTCAGCATTATATTTAACTGCAATTTCATTTAATGACTGATTCATCCTTCGCAAGATTGCCCATACTTAAAGGAAACCAGGGAATAAATCCCATATTATTCTGTTCACAATAATCTATCACAGGGTCATCCTCTCTGTAAGAAAGATTATAACGGTTCTGAACTGAAACAATATTTGCGATATCCTTCACTTTTTCCAGGTCATTCACTTTAAAGTTTGATACTCCGATGAAATTAATCTTTCCTTCTTTCTGAAGGTCCCTTAACGTACCTACGGATTCTTCGACAGGAATTTTCGAATCGATAGTATGAAGCTGGTAAAGCTCAATTCTATTCACTTTTAATCTTTTAAGGCTGCCCTCAATCGCTTCGCGTAAGATGTTTAGGTGAACAGTCGGGATTCCATTTTCCCGGGCCTGAACGCAGCAAACCACCTTTAGTTGCAATAACTAAATCATCAGGATAAGGATGCAGCGCTTCAGCAATAAGCTCTTCGCTGACATAAGGTCCGTAAGCATCTGCGGTATCAATGAAATTGACTCCGAGTTCAACCACCCGCCTCAAAACTTTAATTGCATTATTTTTATCTTTTGGCAGCCCCCAAATACCTTCGCCGGTTATACGCATAGCTCCAAATCCGAGCCTGTTGATTTTCTTTATTCCGCCTAAATTGAATGTTCCGCTTTTGAATTCTTTTATCATAATATTTGTGTTATTAAATAGTTACTAAAACAAACAGAAAACCGGAATTTCTAATTCCGGTTCTTAATTTTTATTTGGTACCCCCGTCAGGATTCGAACCCGAAACAAATGATCCGTAGTCACTTATGATATCCAGTTTCACCACGGGGGCAGTTTTTTTTAATTAGTCTTTTGAGATTACAAAGATAATAATATTGGAAGCAGAAATTGAAGTCCTTTTTTAGTAACCTGAAAAATCAGCTTATTAATTCCAAATTTGCCTCACTTTTCACTTTAAATTGAAATAATTGCCCCGTTTGGAGTAAACAAGACTCGTATTTCATTACTGAGGGCTATAATTTAACATTTTCTAGGCACGTAATTTGACATTAACATATATATAAATTAACAGTTTGTAGTAAATACAGCTAACTGTTTTGGTTAATCATTTTCCTATTATACAATCATAATTCAAATTATATTTCAGCTGAAATTAACACATGGTATTACCTCTGATAATATAAATGGCTAAAAAGAAAAGATTAAAATATATTAAAGACGGTTACCCAATGAAACTGGTAATAATATTTTTATTGCTTTCATTGGGCTTTTCTTTTGTGGGCTATTTATATTATGAAAACCAAAAACAGTCTCTTATTAAACAGGTAAAAAACGACCTGACAACTATATCTGATTACAAAGCTAACGAAATTGATTCATGGCTTGATAACCGTTTGAAACACGCCAATTCAATTTTGAAAAACAAACACAGAATCAGAGAAACTATTGATTTACTTAATAATCCCGGGTCAGAAGAACAAAAACAGGTTATTTCAGACTGGCTCCAATTATCTAAGGAAATCTACGGATATAATAATGTAACTTTATATGATAATAATCTAAAACCGGTCATCAGCATACCTCCCCGTAATGAAGGAAACAATAACACTGGAATTAATATTTTTAACAGGTACCTGATTTCGGATAAAGTAATAATCTCCGACTTATATCAAAAAGATTCATCTTCACCTTTCGTAATCGATATTATTATACCGATTAAAAATCCTTCAAACAATGATACCGGTCTTGCAGCAGTATTGGCATTTGAGTTAGACGCACAGACTTTCATTTTCCCGACACTTTTAAAACTTCCAAGCCAATATGAAACAATGGAAAGCTTAATTGCGCAGAAAGAAGGTGACCATATAATATTTCTGAATGAACTGAAATTCGAGAAAAATACTACCCTGAAGCTGAAAATACCGTTGAGCGATTCAACAGTCATTGCTGTTCAGGCTGCAAACGGTAAATTAGGTATAACATCCGGTACTGATTACCGTAAATCAGATGTTCTTGCAGACATAAAAAGAATCGAGAATACTTCGTGGTTTCTGATAACTAAGATTGACAGAAAAGAGCTTGAGACTCCGATTCTGATAAAAACAAGAATTACATTTCTATACGTTTTTTTCAGCATTTTACTATCCGGCATTGTTATTACATTAATCTGGAGAAACCAGAATGCAAAATACTTTAAATCTCTTTACGAAAAAGAAACAGAAAAGGAGGCTCTTACCAAACATTATGCATACCTCACAAAATATGCTAATGATATAATATTCCTGGAGGATGCAAACTTTAATTTTATTGAAGTTAATGATAAGGCTCTTGAGTGCTACGGTTATACCAAAACAGAATTTCAAAAAATGAATATTAAAGATGTTTTGGTAAAAGAGCTTGCACACCAGGTAAGTTCTATTGAAAAACAGCTTAGAAATACTACCGGGTTAATCTTTGAAGCTGTTCATATAAGAAAAGACGGTTCTACTTTTCCCGTTGAAGTAAGCATCCGGATAATAAATGTTGAGGGGGAAACATACTATCAAAGCATAATTCGCGATGTAACCGAAAGGAAAAAGGCTGAAGACCTCATAAGGAAAAATGAAGCTTTAACAAACTCCGTTATAAATAACTCCCCGGTCGGAATAACTATCAGAAGCGTAAACGGTAAGTTAATATCATACAATAAAGCCTGGCAGAAAATTTGGAACTTAGATGAAGACAAAGTAAAAGAACTTGAAGAACTTGATAAAAACCGAACGTTCGCAGAGCGCTACAGTTATTTCGGTGATAACGTAAATAAAATTATAGCTGCGTTTGATAAGGGAGAACATCAGTACATTCCGGAAATAAAAGTTGATAACCCTTACAGCGGAACACAATTATGGTTATCATTATACATATACCCGATTGGCTCAAACGGCAAATTCGAAAGAATTGTTACATTAACTCAGGATATAACTGAGCAAAAAAATGCAGAAATATAGATTAAAAGAAAGCGAAGAAAAGCAGCGCTCAATTATTGAGCACAGCACTGCTGTATTTTATTCCCACACACTTGATAACCAAATTACTTTCATAAGCCCGCAGGTAAAGAAGCTGCTTGACTGTGAGCCTGAAGAGGCAATGACTAACTGGACGGAATTTGCAACCAATAACCCTGCAAATGAAACCGGGTACTATTTAACACAAAAAGCAATTGAAACAGGTCTTCAACAGCCGCCTTATGAGTTGGAGTTAATAGGGAAAAAAGGAAGAAAAGTATGGGTAGAAGTTCATGAATCACCGGTAGTTAAAAACGGCAGCACAGTAGCAATCACAGGTTCTCTCACCGATATCACAGCCAGAAAACAGGCTGATGAAAAAATTTCAAAGCTTAACAGGATATACCGTGTATTAAGTCAAATCAACCAAACTATTGTAAGAACAAAAAACGAACAGGAATTGTTCGAACAAATTTGCAAAATACTGGTTGAGAACGGTAATTTTAAAATGGTTTGGGTCGGAGAGCTTGATTATTATTCTAAATCAATCAAGTCGATTGCTCAATTTGGAGATAATGACGGTTATTTGAAAATCCTCACTTCCTTCAGTAAAGATATTCTTAGCAAGGATGAACCTTTCTTTCGGTCACTTAGCTTAAGGAGAGTCCTTGTATTTAACAATCTGCAAGATGAGTTAAACAGACCTTGGAGAAAAGAGTCTGTCAAAAGAGGTTATAAATCATATTGCATTATTCCTTTGCTGGAACACAGCAAAAGAAACCTTGTCCTGAATCTCTATTCAACAGAGCAGAATTTTTTCAACACAGAAGAAATTGAATTATTAACCGAACTTGCAGAAGATATTTCTTTCTCTTTGAACAGTATTGAACAGGAAAGTCTTAGAATTAAAGCTGAAGAAGAAGTTGTATCAACCAAGCAAATGCTGGAAAAAATTACAAGTACTACTCCGGCATACATTAGTGTATACAATATACAAAAAGATAATTTCCTCTATACTAACGGTTCAATCATTGAACAATTAGGTTACTCCCCCAGCCAGATAGAGAATATTCATAAGATGAACGGTCGAAGAACGTAAGGCTATATATCATCCCGATGACCTTCCAAAAATTGACAATATGGATGCAGATATACTTACAATGAAAGACGGAGAGGTTAAGAAAGCTTGAATATAGATTAAAAGACAGTAAAGGCAGCTGGCGCTGGTTTGAACATTCCGCCCGTATTTTCCAGAGAGATAATGCCGGGATACCTACTCATACTGTAAATATTATTATGGATGTTGATAAGAGAAAGAAAAGCGATGAATTGGTTCTGCATGCTAACAGAAAATTGAAGATTTTATATGAAGCCGGAAAGAAACTGGGAGCAACCCTTGATGTCACTGAGCTCTACAACAGCATGTATGAATATGTTTCCTTAATTGCAGACTGCGATGATATGTTCGTAGCTGTTTATAATGAAACTGAAAAGTTGATAAAATATTCCTACCTCAGGTCAAAAGAGGAGGAGCAAAATATTGATGTTAGCAAAATACCGCCAATTCCGCTTGCACCGCCGGGATTTGGAATTCTGAGCGAAGTTATCCGTTCGGGGGAATCAAAATTATTTAATGATTATCAAAACAGTTTTAAAAAGTCAAAAGTACAATATACAGTTGGTCGGAAAGGCGAATTGACACAGCCCGGAGCAGACGGAAGCGAACCGGAACGCAAACCACGTTCGGCAATGCTGGTCCCGATTAAGCTCGATAACAATGTATTTGCTGTTGTTCAAATATTTAGTTTAATGGAAAATGCATATTCTGCCGAACAGCTTGAGCTGGTTGAATCTTTAATGCACCAGGTGGCGCTGGCAAATAAAAATGTTCTGCTTTATAAACAGGCTCAGGATGAAATACTTGAACGAATAAAAGCAGAAATGGAATTAAAAAAATCTGAAGAAAGATTTTCCCTGAGCTTTAAATTATCCCCTGTGCCCATCTCTTTAATTCGGTTATCAGACGACACCTATATTGATGTCAATGATAAATACTCGGAACTCCTCGGTTACAGGCGGAATGAAATCCTTGGAAAAGGAACACTAGACCTTAAAATTTGGGACAGGGAAGCCCGATATAAAACTATAGAATATCTTAAAAAGAATGAATCTTTTATTGACCTTGAGCTTAAACTGAAAAATAAAAATGGGGAATTTAGGGATGTATTAGGAACAGCAAAAACTATCAATATTAGAGGTGAAAAATGCGTATTGACTATGTTAGTAGATATTACAGAAAAGAAAAAAGCCGATGAGCTCCTCCGCGAGCTGTCCCGTGCGGTTGAACAAAGCCCTGCATCAATTGTTATAACGGATACTAAAGGAGATATCGAATATGTAAATCCGAAATTTACCGAAATAACCGGGTATAATTTTGATGAAGTCTTTGGAGAAAACCCCAGGATTCTGAAATCGGGTGAAACTAAGAATGAGACGTACATAGAATTATGGAACACTATCAGCTCGGGTAATGAATGGCATGGAGAGCTTCATAATAAAAAGAAAAACGGAGAATTATTTTGGGAATGGGCTTCAATTTCTCCTATATATGACAATGAAGGTGTTATTACAAGCTATGTGGCAATAAAAGAAGACATTACTGAAAGAAAAATTATTCAGCAGCAAATCCAGTTTCAGGCTATACTGATGGAAAATATTACGGACGCAATAATATATACCGATACAAACCATGTAATAAAGTCGTGGAACTATGCTGCTGCGGAGCTTTACGGGTGGAAAGCAGAAGAAATTCTGAATAAAAAAGGTCCTGAATACCTGCGCTCTGAATATCTTGATACAGACCAGGAAAGTGTCCTGAAGACTATAAATGAAAATGGGAATTGGACCGGCGAGCTTATTGAGTATAAGAAAAACGGAAAGCCGGTTAACATCCTTGCGTCTTATTCTTTCGTAAAAGACAGCAATGGAATGCTTGCCGGGTATTTGAGTGTTAACAGAGATATCACCATTCTAAAAAATGCCGAAGAGAAAATCAAGGCATCTTTAAAAGAAAAAGAAATTTTGTTAAAGGAGATTCATCACAGGGTAAAAAACAACCTTCAGGTTATTTCAAGTTTACTGAAAATGCAGGCAGGGTACATAAAAGACCCCCTGGCACTGGATTATTTTAAAATTAGCGCGCAGAGAGTGAAATCTATGGCTTTAATTCACGAGCAGCTTTACCGCTCTGCAGACCTTAGTAAAATTGATTTTGAAATTTATATAAAAAAACTTACCACTCACCTGTTCCAGACTTTTGGTGTTAATCCCCGTTCCATCGGGATTAACATTAAGGTAAAAAATGTAAAGCTGAGTATAGACACTGCAATCCCCTGCGGGCTGCTTGTAAATGAACTTGTATCCAATTCACTTAAACATGGTTTCACCGCCGGGCGAAAAGGGACAATTGAAATCAAAATGGAAAAGTGCAAAGAAGAGAACTACATTTTAAGCGTCAAGGATAATGGAGTAGGATTTCCCGAAAATGTTGATTTCAGAAATACAGAAACTTTAGGGCTCCAGCTTATTAATACTCTGACAGAACAGGTTGAAGGAAATATAGAACTCAAACAGGATTCAGGTACTGAATTTATTATTACTTTTAAAGCCTCAGACTATAAAAAAAGGATTTAAATTAAATAGCCTCAATATGCTTTTTCTAAAGCATTTGATTTAAATAACGCAGCAAAAACACTTACCTCGCTTTCCCTACTAACCACTATTCACATTTTTTATCAAACTGCTAGGTAATAGCCATCACCTAAAACGTGATTCTCCGTTTAAGATAATAATTGTCTTGTTCCTAAAGACGGCATTGTTTAATTTAATTCTAAGGGTTCATCCGCATTGTCAAAGTGATTCTGTAAAAATTTAAACATTAAAATCGTATCCGGTTTCGAATGATTATAATAATTCGTTCGTTTTCCGGATGTATTATTTTCGGATTCCCAAAAATTTCAAAATTTCACTTTTTTACTTTCACGTATTTTCATTTTCATAATTTTATAAATTAATAATCCGAGGTTACAATGAAAACAAATTATTTTCGGTTTTCAGCTTTTATTGTACTTATGATTTTATCGGTTAATGTTAATTCTCAGGTTAGCCAGGACTGGGTATCCCGCTTCAACGGCACAGCAAATTCAATTGATAATCCGGCTTATATAGCAATTGATAATTCAGAAAACGTTATTGTAACCGGAAATGGGTTTATGTCCGGAACCAGCAGGGATTATGTTACCGTTAAATATAACTCATTCGGTGTTCAGCAATGGGTTAGAACTTATAACGGAGAAGCGTTCGGAGGCGATTATTCTAACGCTATTGCAGTTGATGCATCAGGTAACATATATGTAACCGGGAGAAGCGATAGAGGGCTTCCGGTATTATCAGATATTACCACAATTAAGTATAATCCCGATGGCGTTCAGCAATGGGTTGCATTTTATAACGGGCCGGGCAATGGTGTAGATGAAGGTTATGCTATAGCTCTTGATGATATTGGAAATGTTTATGTTGCCGGGAAAAGCGTTGGAAGTACCACAGGTCAGGATATTGTATTAATCAAATACAGTAATTCGGGAGTTCAGCAGTGGGCTCAAACATATAACGGGACAGCAAACAGTACAGATGGTGCCAGTTCTGTTGCTGTTGATGCATCCGGTAACGCCTATGTGTGCGGTTCAGTAATTAATTTAATATCTTTTAGTGATTTTATTGTGGTAAAATATAATCCATCCGGCATTGAACAATGGGCGAAAATTACAAATGGACCCGCCAACGGAGGAGATATTGCCAAAGTGCTGAAGATTGATGCTTCGGGAGGAATTTATGCCGCCGGCTTTGTTGACGCAGGAAGTCTTGGATATGATTTCTACACAGTCAAATACAATTCGTCCGGTGTTATGCAATGGGAACAACGATATAATAGCGCCTATAATCTTTCTGATTTTGCCCGCTCGATGGACGTGGACTTATCCGGTAATGTTTTCGTGGGAGGTGAAAGCCAGGGAAGCGCTTCTGACTTTGATTATGCATTAGTAAAATACAATTCAGCCGGAGTACAGCAATGGGTACAGAGATATAACGGCACTGCAGGTGGAAACGATTATCCGTATTGCGTCAAAACAGATGCGAATGGTAATTCATATATAGGAGGCGGCAGTCCGGCACTTATTTCCGGGACTGATTTTGTACTTTTAAAATATAAACCGGATGGTACATTACAATGGATGCAGACTTACAATGGCACCGGCAATTCCAATGACAATCTCCGTTCAATTGCAATCGACGGACTTAATTATGTTTATGTTACCGGTGAAAGTTTCGGCGCATCATCAAATAATGATTTTGCAACAATAAAATATTTCCAATGCGCTCTTAATGTAAATGCAGGAAATGATACTTCCATTATTTGGGGATACGGTAATCAAACAGCAGTTCTCGCTGCAAATCAAGAGGGAGGAATTGAACCTGTTACATATTTATGGTCAACCGGTGCATCCGGACAAACAATAAATGTAAGCCCTCAACAAACAACCACCTATTGGGTATTAGCAACAGATGCAAGAGGATGCACATCTCAAGACACAGTTGTGGTTAATGTAACTAATATCAGCTGCGGAAACGGAAAGAACCACAAGGTAATCATCTGCCATAAAGGGAAAAATACATTGTGTGTTGATTCTAATGCAGTATGGGCTCACTTGAATCACGGAGATCACCTGGGACCATGTGAAGACAATGCTTTATTTTCTGAGATGCCTGCTGAAAACAAATTGTATACAAACTATCCCAATCCTTTTAATCCGGTAACATTAATTAAATTCTCTTTGTCCGAACCTGCATTTGTTAAAATTACAGTTTACGATTACATAGGCAGAGAAATTGCAGTATTGGTAAATTCAAAATACGAAGCGGGAATATTTGATGCGGAGTGGAATGCATCAAATTATCCCAGCGGAGTATATTTTTACAGAATTGAAACCGGCAGCTATACCGAAACAAGAAAAATGATACTTCTGAAATGACACTTGAATAAATTCTTCAATTCTTATCAGCCCGGATAATTATCCGGGCTTTTTGTTTAAACCTGCAATATTTGAATATTTATTTTCCATAAAAACAATTATTTTGATTTAATGGCAAAATAACTTTTCTAAAAGACTACATTAAAAAACTCATTGAGGTAAAAATGGCATATCAAAAAACACACTCCATCTTTTCCCGATGGATGAGCATTATGCTCGATTACAAAAAACACACCGGAAGCTGGGCATGGATTCTTCACAGAATCACGGGGCTTGGGCTTACCGTTTATATTCTTGTTCATATAATTGCACTTATGTCACTGCTGAAAGGAGAAGCTGCCTTTAACGAAGAAATGGCGTTTTTCCGAACACCCGTTTTTCTATTCTTCGAATGGTTCCTCGGTACATTGGTAATGTTTCATGCGTTAAACGGAATCAGAATTGCTCTGGTTGATTTGGGTAACGGGGCAAGATATCATAAGCAGATACTCACTTTCGTTTATGTTCTCGGAATTGTTATGGTAGGCGGAATGGGGTACTTAATTTTCGGTCACGTTTAAATCAAGAAAGCAGAGGAGAAAAAATGTTAAATACATACAAATTCGAAGGTTCAAGAAATTCAGGCGCGTCCAATTGGTTCCTGCAGAGAATGACCGGAATACTGCTGGTAGTAGTATTTGATTGGTCATTATATCTTAATGCATGCAACACCGGATAGCGGTCATACTTACAGCGCTGTTATGGAACGCCTACACTCACCATGGTGGAAAGCAATCGACCTTACTTTCGTTTCACTTGGTCTGTGGCACGGGCTCAACGGCACATGGAACGTAATTAGGGATTTTAAAATGAAACCATTCTGGAGCATTACAATGTATACATTGATTTTGCTTATTGGACTTGTATTCTGGTTTCTTGGTATTAATACAATTTTATCATTTTAATCTGCCCCGAAAGCAGAAATAAATTTATAAGGAAATTAAAAATGATTCACAAACATGATTTAATTATAGTCGGGGCAGGTTTGGCAGGACTTCGTGCTGCGGTAGAAACGTCGGAATTTGCCGATGTTGCCGTAATCTCGAAAGTCTTCCCTACCCGCTCACATTCCGGCGCAGCGCAGGGCGGAATAGCCGCCGCGTTAGGAAATGAAGAGCCCGACTCAATTGATTGGCATATTTTCGATACTGTTAAAGGAAGCGATTATCTCGGCGACCAGGATGCAATTACTATGATGGTCTCCGAAGCTCCCGATGCAATCTACGAACTCGAACACATGGGCGTTCCCTTCAGCAGAACAAAAGAGGGCAAAATCGCCCAGCGCCAGTTCGGAGGTCACACAAAAGAAGTTATCGAAGACGGCGTATCAAAAAGAAAACCTGTTTTAAGAGCTTGTTATTCTGCCGATAGAACAGGGCATGTAATACTTCATACTCTTTATGAGCAATGTATAAAAAGGCATGTGCACTTTTACTCCGAATATTTTATACTGTCACTTATCAAAGTTGATAACACTGTAAGAGGACTGGTTGCATTTAATTTACGTGACGCGCAGATTCACATTTTCCATGCAAAGGCTGTAATGTTCGGAACAGGCGGCTACGGCAGGGCTTATAAAGTTACATCGAACGCATACGCTAATTCGGGTGACGGGGTTGCAATTGCATTCCGCGCCGGGATACCACTTGAGGATATGGAGTTCGTTCAGTTTCATCCCACAGGCTTATATCCCCTCGGCATACTTGTTACCGAAGGCGCCCGCGGCGAAGGCGGTGTTCTGCTGAACAAAGACGGCGAGCGTTTCATGAAGAAATACGCGCCGACTGTTATGGAACTTGCCCCAAGAGATATGGTAACCCGAAGCATTCAAACCGAAATTAATGAAGGCAGAGGCATTGACGGCAAAGATTACGTTCATCTTGATTTAACCCATCTCGGCGAAGCTAAGCTGAAAGAAAGACTTCCCGAAATCACAGGCTTTGCCAAAACATACGCAGGCATTGACCCGAAGGATAAACCGATTCCTATTCTTCCTACAGCGCATTATTCAATGGGAGGAATACCAACTGATGTTCACGGACATGTGCTGGCTGATGAAAAAGGAGAAATAGTAGACGGATTCTACGCAGCAGGTGAATGCGCATGTATTTCGGTTCACGGCGCAAACAGGCTCGGCACAAATTCACTGCTCGATGCGGTTGTGCACGGCAGAAGAACAGGCAAAACAATGAAAGAGTATCTTAAAACTGCAGAGCTTCTTCCACTGCCCGATGATGCAGGCAATGCTGACAGAGCATACTTCGCTAACCTGTTCAAAGGCGAAGGTAAAGAAGACCCGAATCCTATCAGACAAACTCTTAAGCTGGAAATGACAAATAAATGCGGCGTATTCAGGAATGAAAAAGACCTCAAGGAAGCGCTGGAAACTATTCACGGACTAAGAGAAAGATTCAAAGATATTAAGATGATGTATTTGAAAGGAAATTTCAACACCGAGTTAATGGAAATTATTGAGCTTGGAAACCAGCTTGAGTATTCAGAGGTAATAATTCTCGGCGCGCTCGAAAGACAGGAATGCCGCGGCGCTCACTGGAGAACAGACCATCCAAAACGTGATGACCAAAAATGGCTGAAACACACGTTTGCTTTCAAAACAGATAAAGGCACTGTTCTGAAATATAAACCGGTAACCATATTAAACTATCAGCCGCAGGAGAGGAAATACTAATGGAAGTAACTATATCAATAAAACGCTTTGACCCTGAAGTAGATTCAAAACCCTACAGGGCGGAATATAAAATTGACGTTGAACCTACTTACCGCATACTCGATTGCCTTGATAAAATAAAATGGGAAATCGACGGAAGCCTTGCATACAGGCGTTCATGCTCACACGGCATTTGCGGCTCTGACGCTATGATGATAAACGGCGTTAATAAGCTTGCATGCCAGGTGCTGATTCATGATTTCAAAAAGAAATATATTAAAATCGACCCTATCCCCTCTTTGCCGGTAATTAAAGACCTTGTGGTAAATATGGACAGCTTCTTCGATAAATACGAAGTAGTTAAGCCCTATTTGATTGCCAAAACCGCTCCTCCTGTAAAGGAGAGATACCAGTCACAGGAAGACAGGGCAAAAATTGATGAGGCGGTAAACTGCATTTTATGCGGAGCGTGTTCTGCATCGTGTCCTTCGCTTTGGTCGAATGATTCATACTTAGGACCCGCTGCCCTGCTAAAGGCATATAGATTTGTATTTCGACAGCCGTGATGAAGCGCCCGATGAAAGACTTGACGTTGTCGATACTCCCGATGGCTTATGGAGATGCCATACAATCTTTAACTGCGTAGAAGTCTGCCCGAAAGAAATTAATCTTACCTGGCATATATCGCAGCTGAAAAAGAGAAGCGCATTAAGGGAATTGTAGAAAATTGTCATTCCCGCGAAGGTCGCCTTTGTCGAACCTCGCTTTAGCGGGCGGGAATCCAGTCAACATGCTGCGTTTTCGGCAGAGTCTCCAGCTAAAGGACTCTGCCGTGTTATTATCCACAGTGTCCTCCTGCCATCAGCCTGTCAAGAGCCAGGCCATTGACTAGCAGGCAGGTCTTCGACGAGACATTGCGGAAACGGAAATTACGTTGATTTCACTGATTAGCCATTGCAGATAGGGGGGTACCCTATAACCTAAGTTATGAATTTAAACATGTGAAATCACCTGACTTAAAGCTAAAAACCGCAAAACAAGTTATGAAATACGCAAATATTTTTCCTCAAAAACAGGCTGAATTTAAAGAATCTTTCTAAATACGGGGAAACAAGTTATGAAACATATAAAAAATAGTTTTAATGTTTGCTTTGACAAAGAACGACCACTGATTTCGCTGATAACAGGAAATCCGGCAATTACAAATATAACTGATTTTATCAGGGAAGTCAATACCGTTATTCTTGTATATGAGGATAGGGATTAAAAGTAAACACGCTAAGGCGCTTAGATTTTTCGTGTGGCGTAAGTGATATTACATTGGCGCGAGAAAAATGAAGAGCTAAACAGCAGAGTCTCTATCTAAAGAACTCTGCCGTGTTATTATTTCGTGTGGCGTCGGGAATGTTTCCCGACGCGTTCACAAAGTGAACACAATAACGCTTTTACATGCCTTAAAAATCAATCGAACTTGAATCTGAAAAAAAGTTTTTCAAAAAAATGAAGTTTTATGACTAAGAAGGAATTGTGTGGTAATCAATTGAGACAGGTTATAAGGACAACTAATTATTGAACTGCTTCGCAATTCGTGTCGGGAATATTCCCGACACCACGTAAAAATACCGTTATTCTTGTATATGAGGATAGGGGTTAAATGTAATCACGCAAAGGCGCAGAGGATTTTCGTGTGGCGAAAGGGATATTTAGTGTGGCGCGAGAAAAATGAAGAGCTAAACAGCAGAGTCTCTATCTAAAGAACTCTGCCGTGTTATTATCCGCAGTGTCCTTCTGCCAATAGCAGACAGGTCTATGAAGAGACACTGCGGAAAAGGAATCGGTAATAACAACCCCAGACTAATCAGTGAATCTGCGGCAAAAGTATTGAGATTGCTTCGTCACTTCGTTCCTCGCAATGACAGGCTGCCTTATTCCTTCACAAAAACTTTTATCTGAAAATTCTCCCAGCTGTACTGGTCAAACACAAGGTATTCAATTAAATCACGCCGGAATTTTTTATTCCAGTCATAATATTTATACATGGGTATATCACTGTTTCGGTCTACTTTCTCTGTGGTTGTATATAGCAGCTTTATATCACTGCGTTTTTCCAGCTTATCAAGTGTAACGGTTTCGGGAACAAACGGCGAACCCTCAAGCTCTCTTGACCAGACAATAATTGCTTTAGGATTTTTATCAAGATTTGACATTGTAAGCTGCTCAAACGTATGTCCTCCCTCAGCAGGTTCATCCATTGCATTTGCAACCTGGTAAAGGTTTGAAAGCACAACGTAATCTTTATATTTCTCATCGTGAAGCTTTGCTATGATTCTCCGATTCCTCTTCAATTCTGTATTTATTGTGGTATGGTGTTGCATAAGGTCCAAGAACAAACATAAACCCCAGCAGGATTATCATCATTGGTAATCTTACATACCATTTACTGAGTGAATCAAAAAAATATCCCAAGCCCGCAGCAGAAATTATTCCGAACATCGGTCCCACAACAGCAACATATCTAAGCTGACCTATACTGCACGAAAGATTTAACCCTTTCAGCGCAAACATGGTTTGTATAAATATCCCGCCGAAAACAATAAGAAATACTAATCCGTAATCACTGATTTTCTTTTTATAAAATAATAATGCAGTACCCATTATAAAGAACAGGCATTGTACAAATCCGAACAGCTCAGGTGAGTGGTAAAAATAATAATACCAATCGATTCCCTCAGTTATTCTCGGCAGGCGCGAGTGCATAGCCATATCATAGAAGAACCGCCACCAATCCTTCTGAATTATCCATGAAACAATAAACCAGATAAGTGGTCCAAGTATAAACCACGGGAGTACTTTCCAGTTTTTTCTGAATAAATAAATCAGGAAAAACAAACCTGCAACAAAATAATACTCGGTTCTGAACATAAATATCAGTGAGGAAAAAATCATCGTCAGAACAGGTTTATCTTTTAAATACAGATAATACGAAAGTACAATCAGAAATGCGGCGGGAAGCTCTGCAAGCACAGTGTAAGAAATATTAAACAGAACCGGCTGAAAACCTATGACCGGGATAATCCATTCTGCAAAAGGAACATTTTTAAATTTTAATATTTTATAAGCAGTAAATATCGTGGCAAGAAATAACAGCGCAGAAAATATCTGCTCTCCCTTTAAGCCGAATTGCGCCGGCAATGTGAACAGCCAGACTCTTCCGAGCCTGTGCCAGAATCCCAGTGAAGTATAATAAGACGTAAAGAAATGCCTGTTATAATTGAAATGACAGCCGTCATCAATAAAATAAAAGCCGTTTGAATGGAATATCCAAACCGCCTGTACAACAGCCAGTATAACAAAAAGAATTATTAAACCGTAATTTCTGTTTTTCTTCACCGGTTAAAACATCTGTTTAAATGATTTAAACACAATTTTATTGCAATAAATCTTTATATACAATTGCAAAATATTGATAAGTACCCTGAAAAATATCTATAATTTTAACTTAAAATGTGCTATTTTTGTTAATATAGTTTTTGAATATTTATGTACATGCTTAACCGAAAATGATTCCCGATTCTCACATCTCAAATATTTATATCTGCAATAAGTTTAACTGCGAACAATACAATTCAATTAAAAGTATTCATTCATTTATATTAAATGAAATTACAATAAAGAAAAAACCAATTTCAATAAAAGAAGGAGATTAAAAAACTATGGGTGACAAAAAAGCTGACCTTGCGGGTCCCGGAATAAGTACGTATGAAGAAGTTGAGAAGATACTTCCGAGTGATTACAATTCACCTTTAAATAAAAAAGATACACAGAAAGCGCTTTACGCAGCTAAAGATTATATAGAAAAGAATCTTTGCAAAGAACTGAACTTAATGATGGTTCAGGTTCCGTTAATTGTTGATAAAGAAAGCGGATTAAACGATAATTTAGACCGTGACGGTTCACGCACCCCGGTTGAATTCCCCTGCGGGCTGGGACTGCCTAAGAGAATCACTGCTCAGGTTGTTCAGGCTGCTACAAAGTGGAAAAGACCTGCTTTAAAACAATTCGGATGCGATATCGGCGAAGGTATCAATACAGATATGAGAGCGGTAAGAAAAGATTATTTCTTAGACCACGACCATTCAAGCTATGTTGACCAGTGGGATTGGGAAAAAGTTATAACAGCAGACCAGCGCAACATTGCATTCCTTAAAGATACCGTCAGGAAAATATGGAAAGTTTTAACAGGCGCCGAAGATTATGTTCAGGATATGTTTCCGAAGCTGAAAGACCCCCGCTTCCCGAATCTCCCGAAGGAACTTACATTTATTCATGCAGAAGAATTGCTCGATAAATATCCCGATTTACCGAGGAAACAGCGTGAGACCAGAATACTGCAGGAAGTCCCCGCTGTGTTTATAGTAGGTATCGGCTCGGTATTAAAAGACGGCTATCCCCATGAAATGCGCGCTGCGGATTATGATGACTGGATTACAGATACATCAAAAGAAACAGGCAAGCCCACACACGGCTTAAACGGCGATATTCTTGTTTGGAACCACGTAACCAAACGCCGCCACGAGCTTACATCAATGGGAATCCGTGTTACAAAAGAGACTCTTGTACAGCAGCTTAAGGCTTCGAATTTGATGGAATATATGGACCTGCCGTATCACAAATCAATTTTGAATGATGAAATTCCGTTAAGCATCGGCGGCGGAATAGGACAGGCGCGCACACAGATGTTATTGTTAAGAAAAGCTCACTTAGGCGAAGTAACCGTAACCGTATGGCCGAAACAGTTGAAAGATATCTGCTCAAAGAAGAATATTCATGTGTTAGAATAAACCGGTATTAATGAAAAAAGTAAGGGGAGAATTTAAATTCTCCCCTTTTTTGTTTTATCAATGTTATAAAAATTTACTTTTCGCCTTTTTTCTTCCACAAATCAAGCAGGCTCATTGTATTTTTTGCCGGCTGTGTAACTGTTGTTTTAAATTCAAACGATTTTTCTCCGCCGTCCCAGAATATTACGGGCATATCCTGTCCGCCGTAGGTTCCGTTGGATGAAAAATACTGCTCACCCCCCAGCATGCTAAGCGACGAAGAAAGATAGTAACACCACGGTCCTTTATCTTTATATTTGTAGAATTTGAATTTGGTAACATCATCAAACTGGAATTTGACTTCACCGCACAGCTGGTTATCTTCTTCGAAGAGCCTCTTCTGAATATTTTTTGCTGTAGGATAATCCTGCTGAAGCTTATCACCCTTCAGGTATGAATCAATCAAATCCTGATAATCGTTTTCGGGCACACCGGCTGAATCTTTGCTGTCAGTCATTATATTAACATATTTTATAACAGCCTCTCCGGAACCGTCTTTTTTAACCTTAAATGAATATTCTTTTGTTTCAACAGTCAGGCATCCCTGGAAATAAAACGCTATTACAGCCAATAAAAAAATCGGAAATATTTTTCTCATCTTGCTTAAATTTAATTTTTTAAAACACCGTTATGTTTCAGCACTTCTCTTGCAATAATACCCTTTTGAATCTCGTTTGTTCCTTCGAATATCCTGTTAATCCTGGAATCCCTGTAAAAGCGCTCTACCGGATATTCTCTTGAGTAGCCGATACCACCGTGTATCTGGACTGCGTAGTCAACAATTTTGTCAAGCCCTTCAGAACAAATCAGTTTAACCATAGCTGAGTGCATGCTGATATTTTTCTTCAGGTCGTAATCAACAGCTGTGCGGTATATTACAGATTCCATTCCGTAAATTATAAGCGCCATATCGGAGAGCATAAACTGTATTGCCTGGAAGTTGCTGATAGCCTGGTCAAACTGGACTCGCTCTTTGGCGTACCTGGTTGACATTTCCAGCAGTTCTTTTGAAGCTCCAAGGCAAGCTGCGCCAAGTCCCAATCTTCCCGCATCAAGCGTTTTCATTGCAATAAGGAATCCTCTTCCCTCCTGCCCGATGAGGTTTTCTTTTGGAATCTTAACGTTATCGAAACGAAATAGGATTTGTTGTGCTTCCGCGGATTCCCATCTTTTTTTCAGCAGGTCCTGAATGAAAACCGGGATATTTGGTTTCAACCACAAATGCGCTGATTCCTCTTTCTGTTCTTGCAAACACAGAAACTATATCTGCAATTCCTCCGTTTGTAATCCAAAGCTTCTCTCCGTTTAGAATCCAGTTATCGCCATCGAGCTTTGCTGTTGTTCTGAGATTAAATGAGTCTGACCCTGCCTGAACTTCTGTCAAACAAAATGCGCCAATCATTTTACCTTCAGCAAGAGGAACCACGTATTTTTGCTTTAATTCTTCGTTACCCCCTATAAATATCGCATTTGTGCCTATTGACTGGTGTGCTCCAATAAACGTTGCGGTGGATAAACAGGCGCGGGCAATTTCTTCCTGCACTATGCAGTAACCAACTTCTCCAAAGCCGCCGCCGCCATACTCAACCGGAAATGAAGCGCCGAGGAGCCCCAGTTCACCTAATTTTTTTATTGTTTCAGGAGGAATTTTTTCGTCTGCGTCGATTTTTGATGCTATTGGTTTAAGTTCGTTTGTCGCAAAGTCACGAACCATGTCGCGGAGCATATTCTGCTCTTCTGTAAAAGAAAATTCAAACATGTCTAAAATGGTTTAGTTTCAAACGATTGTTAATTATAAGACTTTTAAGTAAGGAGTGTCCGTTACCTGTAAAAGAAATGTATTCAGAAACCGGATAAATTATTCAATATCGTGTGAAGCCTTATCGCCGGTGAAATTAATTACATCTTCACCGCCGTCGACACCAAGCACATTTCCGGAAATCCAATCTGCATTTTCGGTACAGAGCATTGCAATAGCTTTTGCAACATCTTCCGGAGTTGTAAGCCTGCCCCGGGGATTTTTCAGCTTTGTTGAATCGATCATCTTTCTTGAACCGGGAATCTTCCTTAGAGCAGGTGTATCCGTTACGCCTGCTTTAATTGCGTTTGCCGTAATACTTAGTGAAGCCAGCTCAAATGATAACTGTCTTATATGAGCTTCAAGAGCAGCTTTAGCTGCCGATACTGCACCGTAATAAGGTATAACCGAATTAGAGCCTGCGCTTGTGAGAGCAAAAATTCTGCCTCCATGCCCGAATATGTTTCTGAATACTAAACCCTGCGCCCAGTATACCAGTGAATTCGCCATTACATCAAGTGTCATTTCCATCTGCGCCTGTGATATACAGTCTTCCTGCGATTTAGCAATAAAAGATTTAAGCGTGCCAAATGCAAGAGAGTGAATAAGAACTTTAACCATTCCTTTATCATGCACCTGAAGCCGTTCCTGTATCTCATCCAAAACTTCGTTTCGTTTAATGGAATCTGCTGCGTTTATATTGAAAAATACAGCTTCCTGCCTGGTATGTTCAATCTTTTTTATCAGCGCAGTTACATTAGGCATAGTTACCTGTCTATCCAGATGAATGCCGAAAATGCTGTAACCCGCCCTGGCAAGCTCAAGAGCACACGCTCCGCCGAATCCGCTTGACGCACCGAGTATGAGAGCCCATGGTTTCATAAAATAATTTTAAATTTATAATTAACAGAAAATATAGCTTATTATATGAATTTATTCAATCCAGAGAGAAATATTAGAGTTAATAACCGGAAATTTGATTTACTGTTGTTAATGCATAAACCGCCGCTTTTCTATAATAAAAAACCCCTGCTCTGTGACAGGCAGAGCAGGGGGACTGCAATTGCTTACTCTTTTGCAGGAGCAAGCGTTCAACAAAGGAGAGAAATACAATATGTTGTCTGGAAAAATCTTCTCCTTATACTCCGGAACATTTATTTAACAAGAACCATCTTCTTAACCTGCACGAAGTCCCCGGCTTCTATTCTGTAGAAATATGTGCCGGATGCAAAGTTTGAAGCATCGAAACTTAGTTCATATTGTCCGGGGTTCTTAAATTCATTAACTAATGTTTTAACTTCTCTGCCAAGTATGTCATAAACTACAAGTTTAACCTGGTTTGCCTGCGGTATATCAAACTTAATACTTGTTACAGGGTTAAACGGGTTGGGATAATTTTGATAAAGTGAATAGACCTTGGGAATATTATTAGAAACAGGCTCAATATTAGTAATACCGTTATTAAACCTCAATCCCCAGCCTATTAAATCACCTGTATCGCCGGCTGCACCATCGTGAACTTCCAGTATCCAGTTGCCCTGTACATTTGTTCCTCCGAAATTTCCCATTGAGGCTTCCGGACCTGCTACATTAGAAAAAGGCGGATAAAATCCGGCTGTAGTAACGGGAGTTGAACCGTCACCAAAGAAGGTAAGCAAGTCTTCACCGGTTCCACCATTACCGCTTGAGAGGTCTCTGGTCTGTCCGTTAGGAGCTTTAAGTGTAATGCTTAAGTCTCCGCAAAAAGTATGACGTATAGCCATAAATACATTGATTGAAGTTAATGCTGCACTTCCGTTAACATGAATTGTATCGAAAACGCTGGTGTTATCTGCTATGTGTTTATTTGCTGGAACCCTGACAACATAAGCAGACGGAAAAGGATAAGGACCCGCGCTGAGCAGCTGGTTTACAACTGTTGCATGAGCAATAAATGAATTTGAAAGCGCGCCTGTAGATGTTTCATTTCTGAACCCGCTGATATAGCAATTGTTAGTACCGCCAGTGTTGAAAGAACCGTCGATACCGGTTGTTGTTCCTCTGTTTAACAGATTTCCGTCAAAATTCCATACAGCGAGCAGATTTGAATTCGGAAGAAGTGTTCTGCCTGACGCAAACATGTTAGCCCTAATCTGGTCTTCGGTCATTGCCGGCTGCCAGTACCTGACTTCATCAAGATAACCGTTAAAGTTATTTGCAGTTCCGCCATGCCATCCGCCAATTCTCAATGTTCCCGAAAGAGAAGTCCATGTAGCGGCAAGAGTAACGGGTGAGCCGCTTTGGTGTCCATTCACGTAGAAAGTCACGGTAAAGTTTCCTCCGCTGGACGTCCACTTAGCGGCAACATGTGTCCATTTGTTCAAAGGAATAACAACACCATCTGAATTCTGAAATTGAGCGTTACCAATATCAACAACCTGTTTGTTTCCTATACTCTGCCTTACTCCCCAGAAGAAATCAAAGCCCGTTGTACCTCTTGAAATTATCATGTGAGTTGTAGTTTGACCCGTAGGATAAACCCAGGCTTCAACAGTTCCGTCAGCGTTTTGATTAAAAGCTGAATTATCCGGCACGGTTACGTAATCATTTGCCCCGAATGAACAACGAAGCGCAAAATTATAGGGCATTGGCTGCGGTGCGAATGATGAATATACACACCCGCAGCTTCTAAGATAGCCGGTATGACCGCCGATATCATCGGGTATTACTGTTCCGCCTACGTTAAAGTTCCATGAATCATTTAACCCGGCATAGTGAGAGCTGCTGGTTAAGGCACTGCCTGTATTTGCACCAGTGCCGTCACCTAAACCGACAAAACGGTTATCTCTGATTTCAGTTGCGGTTCTCAGGTCGGTCCAATACCTTACTTCATCAATACTACCTAAGAAATTTGTACCAGAAAATGCCCTGCTTTTACCTACCGTAAGAGAATCACTCGTGATGTTCCAGGAACCTGTGTTAGGAGAAGTAGAGCCGCTTAAAGCACCGTTTATATAGAAAGAAACTGTATAAGAGCCGGCGCCTCCGTTCCATGTACATGCAACATGGGTCCAGGTATTGAGCGGGATAGCACTTCCGCTAGTATTGATACTGACACCGTTTCCGAATCTAATAAACAGCTTATTACCGGATGAAGAGGAAATTCCAAAAAGGAAGCCAACATTTGTCGCATCACCTTTTGAAATGATAACAGGGGTACTTGTTAAAGTAGTAGGATAAATCCATGCCTCAACACTGCCGTCAACGTTTTCATTGTTTGGATTCGATACAGCCATATATCCGCCGGTTGTACCAAGCGAGAGGGACGCATTAAAATTAAATGCACCGTATTCGTCTCTCTGCAGTTCCTGCTGATTCGAGGGCATGTCCTGCTGCTGATGCATCTCAATTTTGTCAGAATTTTTCGGTGTTACCTGAGGCCCCGGAACATCGGGACTCATGTTTTGAGAAAACGATTTGGAAAAAGTAAATGTTAAGAATAACAATGCAACGATTGTTAATCTCAATTGAAGTGATTTCATATTTCCTCCTTTAGTTATTAAATAAATAGAATTAAAAATCTTAACATAATTAAAAGCTGCGGGCTGCAATAAAAATAATAAAGCCCGGGCTACAACAAATAGTATCTCTTAAAAAACCGAATACCTGTTGATTAATCTTGATTTTTTACAGTCTAAAAGATATTAATACGATTTCAATAAAATGTTACTAATCTTCGCGTGCTGAATTATTTCAGCATCTCAACACCATAAATGGTATTGTTCATTACATTTTGTTTAAGCAGTTCTGTGTTAGTAGTAAACGGAATGGCTCCCGTCTATTAAAATCTAATAATTAATTTTTGCAAAATCAATAGTCGGACTAAAAAATACTTATTTTAATTTTATAAAACGAAAGCCCTGTTTTTACAGGGCTTTAAATAAAATAATCTAAATTAAATTGAGTTATTTAACAAGAACCATCTTCTTAACCTGCACGAAGTCTCCGGCTTCTATTCTGTAGAAATATGTGCCGGATGCGAAATTTGAAGCATCGAAACTTAACTCGTATGAGCCCGGGGTTTTATAATCGTTGAATAAGTTTTTTATTTCCCTTCCCAGAACATTATAAACAGTTATTTTAACCGGGGATGCTCTTGGAATATCAAACTTTATATTTGTTACCGGATTGAATGGATTGGGATAGTTCTGATAAAGC
Source organism: Ignavibacteriota bacterium (assembly GCA_963742955.1). GTDB lineage: Bacteria > Bacteroidota > Ignavibacteria > Tepidaquicellales > OLB5 > CAVUOA01. The sequence continues at coordinate 949,966 of CAVUOA010000009.1, forward strand.
ATATATTCATTTGGAATAATACCGGAAATTGGTTTAACGCCTATAAAATCATCAATCACAGCTGTATATATTTCCATATCAAATCCTCCGGCTCTCTCATCAGTCCAAACAGGTACAACCCTGTTTCTCAGGTAATCAACACATATATAATCTCCAAACCTGACATTACTTCCGGGAATTAAAGTAGGAGATTGCTGAGAACTGAGAAGCTCATTTGTAAACGTTAAACCGCCGTTAGATGACCTGGCAAGATATGCTTCAACAGTTTGATTGTTTGGAGTGTTTCGTGAATCCATAAACAAAACAGCAATATTTCCTGAATCATTCACTGCAACCCAGGGCCAATATTGAATTTTTCCGTTGCCTATCGGGTCATTGTTTATTCTAACCGGTGCCGACCAGGTGCTTCCGTTATTAGTTGAGCGTATTAGAAATACATCGGCGTCACCGTTTCTTCCGTCACAGAAAACTGTATAAAGAAAACCATGCCTGGCACTATTACTTAGATCACATGCAATCGAGGGAAATGTACTCACATTGTTCGGCAAACCCTGCGGATCAAGACCATCTGCAATTGCTGTATCTGTTCCGAATGTATTGCCTCCGTCAGTGGATTTGTCATAATAAATTGTAGTTGTGGAAAAAGTACCTCCGGCCCAAACCACATTTATTTGCCCATCGGGGCTTGTGCATGAATTTGAACCCTGACCCTGATTTACAGGGTCGCTTACAGTGACGGCGGGTGTCCAATTAACACCGCCGTTAGTTGATTTTGTAAATACAATATCTACAGAAGAGGAAAACCTCGTCCAGGAAATATAAAGCGTATTGAGATGCGGACTTGTTGGAGACAAATCACAGATTATCCATTCTTTATCCTCATCGGCAACAGCTGCAGCAATATAAGCATTCGGAAATGTTACACCTCCGTCTGTCGATTTGTAAAGAGCCAGCGCGAGTCCGCCGTTAACAGAGTTGATTGTAATAACCGAAATATAAAAATTCCCAGCCGTATCCACCGCAATAACGGGGTCACTGTTCTTAAAATAATTACTGCCAAGCAAAGTAGAATCCAGCAAACCGGGAACAGACCAGGTTGTGCCGCCATCTGTTGAATAGCTGTAACCAACTCTGCGGTTTGCAACAGGGTCAATACCATACCTGAAATCTCTCCATGCAGCAACAACCCTGTTAGGGTCTTTACGGCTGATTCTTACAGCAGGCTCATTCTGAGGCGCTGTGTTCTGTGAAATATCCACGTTTGAAAATGGAACAGGATTATCGTTAAGAAAATTGTTAAATGGAGGTACGGGAATTGAGATATTAGAATTTGTTTGTTTTTCCAGAGGCTGTTTGAACTTTAAATAATGATGAGCTTCGGTCTCCTGAGCAAAACACTCTGGTTTTATCAGTCCAAGAAGTAATACTATATAAATTCCCGAAATTAGAAAGAGCTTTTTCATATTCTTGATTTTTTTTGTAGTTTAACTGCAACAGGAAAATTTAAACAAAGATAGCTTATTTTTATATTTTAAAATATAAAAAAAGCCCTCCGATACATCACCGGAGGGCTAAAGCTATTGGCTTTTATGGCTGTGAATTATTTCACAAGAACCATTTTCTTTATCTGTACAAAATCACCGGCTTCAATTCTGTAGAAGTAAGTTCCGCTTGCTAAGTTTGAAGCGTCGAATTTAAGTTCATAGGCGCCGGGATTTTTAAATTCGTTAACCAGTGTTCTAACTTCTCTTCCGAGTATATCGTAAACAACCATTTTAACATTAGATGCCTTTGGTATATCGAACCTAATGCTTGTTGTCGGGTTAAACGGATTAGGATAGTTTTGGCCCAATGCATAGGTTCCCGGAACAGTATTGGAAACAGGTTCAATGTTGGTTACTGCGTTGTTAAACCTTAATCCCCATCCAATTAAGTTTCCGGTATCTCCCGCTGCTCCGTCATGGACTTCAAGAATCCAGTTGCCTTGAATATTAGTACTGCCGAAGTTACCCATTGTAGCTTCAGGTCCCGCAGTGTTTGAGAACGGGGGATAAAATCCTGCAGTTGTAACAGCAGTTGACCCATCCACAAATATGGTTAACATGTCTTCACCGGTTCCGCCGTTGCCGCTGGAGAGGTCTCTGGTCTGTCCGTTCGGAGCTTTAAGAGTTATGCTTAAATCACCGCAGAAAGTGTGACGGATAGCCATAAATACTTCGATTGAAGTCAAAGTAGCACTTCCTGATACATGGATTGTGTCGAATGTGCTCAAGTTATCATTAATGGGTTTTGATAAGGTTTTAATAACATAACCTGACGGGAACGGATTATTTGCGCCGCCTCCGATGAACCTGTTGTCAACTGTAGCATGTGCTACGAATGAATTAGATAACGCTCCGGTTGTGGTTTCATTTCTGAATGCGCTGAACCTGCAGTTATTTGTTCCGCCTGAATTAAATGAACCATTGATTCCTGATGTTGCAGAATAGTTGTTCAGGTTTCCGTCTAACGGCCAGTATCCTACAAGATTTGCATCGGGCAGTAATCCCCTTCCTGATGCAAACATGTTTTGTCTAATCTGGTCCTGTGTCCTTTCATTGGCCCAAAATCTTACTTCATCAATATATCCCTGAAAATTACCCGTGGTTGTGTAATATCTGCCAATCCAAGCAGGGTCTGTATTGGTAGGCATCGCACCATTGAATGTAGCGGTGTAATCAAGCTCACCGTTTACATATTCTTTAACAGTAAAATTCGGTCCGCCTGTCCATGTAGCTGCAAGATGGTACCATTTGTTTGCAACAAGAGTCTGGCCGGTGCTGATATAGTTATGCGCGCCTATATTTATTCCCATTTTGTTACTGGAAGATACATAGAATGCAAGCGTGCCGGTCGCAAACGATGTCCCTTTATGGAAAATGGTATTAAGCTGGCCAATATTTGTCATATATACCCATGCTTCAATACTGCCATCTGCAGTCTGGTCAAAAACAGAATTGCTCGGTATTACAACATAATCATTAGCACCATGATTAAATAAGGCTGCCATATTATAAGGTACCGGCTGCGGGGCAAATGATGAATATACAGTATTGCAGCTTCGCAGATAACCGTTTACGCCGGAGATATAATCAGTCATTGTTGCGCCGCCGATGTTGAAGTTAAAAGAATATTCAAGACCGGTATAGCTTGAACTGGAGGTAATTGCATTACTGGTATTTGCTCCGCTGGCATCACCTAAACCAACAAACCTGTTGGTTGCAACCTGTGAAGCTGTAATTGCCGGGTTCCATAACCTGACTTCATCAATGTTTCCGTAGAATGCCTTGCCTCCAAACGGGGCTCTAATTGAACCTACAGTCATTGAATCTGATGTAACATTCCAGGTACCGGTGTTAAGTGATGTAGCGCCGCTTTGAGCACCGTTTACATAAAAAGTAACTGTGTAATTACCTGCACCACCTGACCAGGTAGCTGCAACATGAGTCCATTGGTTAAGAGGAATAGTAGTTCCGCCGGTATTAATTGATACTCCATTGCCAAACCTCATGTATAAATTGTTGGTTGTATAGCTTATACCGAAAAGAAAACCAACATTAGTGGCATCTCCCTGTCCAACAATACAAGGCGCAGAACTTGTGGTTGCAGTAGGATAAATCCATGCTTCAATGGAACCATCAACATTTTCATTGAATGGATTAGGGATTGCCATATATCCTCCGTTAGTACCCAATCCGGAAAGAAATGCATTAAAATTGAATGCACCATACTCATCAGTCTGCAAAGGTGTCTGATGATTTACATTAGAATTGTTGGACTGGTGGTTTTCTGTATTTACCACGTTCTTTGGCGCGTCCGTTTGAGGACCAGGGTCAACACCTGTCAGCATCTGTGCATTAGCAGAAAATGCGAACAAAGCCGCAAAAGCTAATACACAAAGCCTTGTTGTTTTGAAAAAGATTGTCATTTTTTCTCTCCTTTAGATAGTTATTAAATGATTTTTAGAAAAACTTATTATATTTTTTGATTATAGATATCCCATACAGGTCCTGAATAAGATATAAAATACCTAATCTAATCCCTAAATATCAGAAATGATTACAGGTAATCGTTTCTTACATATTAATCACTTTTAAAACAATTGATATGCAAGCACGAATACCGATTAATCCGAAATTTATATATGTATTTCTTTTAGTAGTATAAGCGGGTATAGCTTAGCTGAATTAATAAATATCTGAGGCAATGATAGGAAGATTTTAGTGAATAAGCAAGCGTTTTTAATATTATTTATTCGGAAAGAATTTTTGAAATGTTTTTTGAATAACTATACAGAATGCAATCCTTTTTCGATTTTTCCTAGGTCAATCCAGGAAGAATCCAAAACGTCATATGCTAGTATTTTTTTCCTCTCTGAAATCATGTGGAAATATGCGGTGAAAATATCAAAAAAACCAATTTCAGTAAATTCTTTGAAAATTTCGGTTGAGATTATGTGCACTCCGCAGAACCCCGGATAACTTTCTTCACCTACAGGTTTGCGGTAACGGAAAAAGTCATTTTTAGAACGCCGCCCGATAACATTTGACTCTGCATCAACTATTAATGGACGCTTTGTAGAACGGTATTTTACTGCCAGAGCAGCCAGCGGCGAATTCTTAAAATGAAACTCCTCCATTTTAGTAAAATCGATTTCGGAATCAACATCAACATTATGAACAATGAATGAACCGGAGTCTTTTAGCAATTCACCGGCATTTTTAATTCCGCCGCCTGTTCCAAGAATTTCATTTTCATAAATCAAATGAATTTTTACTCCGTAATCATGTTTGCTGAAAAATTCCTCCATCTTATCTGCAAAATGATGAGTATTGATTATTATATCTTCAATACCTGATTTGACAAGCTTATTTATAACAATCTCTATCATTGGTACACCATTTACCTTCACCAGAGCTTTCGGACAAGAGTCGGTCAGAGGTTTAAGCCTGGTTCCAAAGCCGGCAGCAAGAATCATTGCTTTTTTTATTTTTTGCATCACGGCTGTTCTTTATTAGTACTGCGGAACTCTTTTTTCAGCCTGAATACCACATCAATTGACCGGTAACGCTCTTCGGGAGCGTTAAATTTTTCATACCGGGGCGGAATGTCATCGTCGGTAAAACCGGCATAACCTATAATAAATTCCGGGTTCAGCTTAAGTACATATTCAAAATCGAATTTCTTGTGTCCTGCCTGCAGACGCTTAGATTGTGTTTTTGAAATGAAAGAATTATTAAGACCCCACATGTCAATTGTATACAGCTCCGAATAATAAGGAATTTTCCCTGCAGGACCAACAGCTATAACAGTATTGGGAGAAACGTTCATTTTAAGCCATTTGCCGAACATAGACCATTGATGCTCATATTTATAATTTTCATCTTTTATTATAAGCTCCCTGTATTCAAGAAGGCTCAGGGTAACAGAAAATAAGATAACCGATAAAAGCACAACTCCAAAACCCAGAATTTTATTTTTAGCGTTAGCAAACTTTGAACCGATTGTTGTCATCTTGTTTACTGCAATAATAATTCCAATGGTGCTAAGTATATAAAGAAACGGTATTATCGGAACAAAGAACCTGTTGGCAATCATCCAGTCTCCTCCCACAATCAGAAGATATAAAATGTAAACAAACGAGAACAGCAGTGAATATGACTGTTTAAAGTCTTTTAATACTTTCTTAAAAGGAAGGAATAGAATAAATATCAAAATGTAAAGCCTTGTGCCGATACAAAGTGCGAGATATTTAAATCCCAAAAGAAGATTCATCGAAAAATCCGTGACGCCTTTGGCATAAAACGTGTTTGGGATTAACTGTCCGTAGTATAGGTATTTGAACCCGTAGTATAAGACAACAAACACCGCATAAATTCCAATTACGGTAAGAAATTTTTTCCGCCAATCATTTATCGATTTCCTGAAAAGGAGAAAATGAAACATGGTTATAACAAATATCATATTCCCTTCAGGTCTTGTTAATGTGCACAGCATCAGGAACTGTGTCATTAAGATATGATTCCGGCTTTTTTTATTTATAGTAAAATAGAAATATGCAGCAGCCAGTATGAAAAGAGTGTACATTGGAAATTCCATACCTCCTATTGCCCAGAAGGCAACGGAATCATCGAGGACAAAAAAAACAGCTGGCAGTATTATCAGATACGATGGCTTAAGAGGGATAATATCTGAAAATTGCCTTGTAATCAGAATGAGCAGGTATATATTAAAAACGGATAATGCAAGTCCAATGGAAAGCGCAAAAATGGAAATATCAATAGTTTTTATTTTTGTAAACGGAGCAGTAACCACAGTCCACAGAAAATTAGTATATCCTTCAACGTATTCTCCCGGATTATATACCAATCCCTCTCCGCTCATCAGGTTTCTGCCGTAGCGAAAAGAAATATACGCATCATCCACATTCTGAAACCAGAAACTCCAGCTGAGGAACATGCAGTAAACAACAAAGAAAATTACCAATAAGGCAAAATACTTTTTATTAAGCTCGGTTTTTGAAAGTTCAGTCTGATTCAAATTTTAATTTTTATTAACTCTCTTTCTCTGTAATTTTTTCTGTTCCTTTGCCGAAAAATACAAAAAATAATGTCCCTGCAATACCTGTTGCTGCCGCTGTATACAGGTTAAAAGCAGGACTTATTTTCCATAAGAACCCTCCGAGGAATGCTGCAAACGATACAACAAAATCTCTAACGAAGTAATATAATCCAAATGAACGCGCTTCGGCATTTTTTACAGAAAGCTCAATTATCATAGCTTTCCTTGTCGGTTCACCGAATTCTTTTAAACCCCTGATTAAAAATGCAAAGATAAGCAGTAAATAACTTGTGCTGAAATATAAAAACAAGGGAAAAATACTGAAGAAAATAAAGGTTATAACAACAAAAGGCTTCCGTTCAACCTTATCTGAAAAGCTGGCAACAGGTATGTAAATTAATGCTGCTGTTATCATTTCGACCGCTGTTAACACTCCGAACTGCTCAGGCGATACTCTTACAATATCAAGGCACCAGATTACTACAAACACGTATGGAATTTGTTCGCAGAATCTTATCAGAATATCGGATACCAGAAGATTTTTTAACCTGCGGTCGAATCTTCTCCAGAGAGCAATTGGATGAAGCTTTTCAGTTTCCGGAATTTCATCGGCAATCATTTTTTGCTGGAAGAAAATTCCTATAAGACATAATATTATTGAAATACCAAAAGCAATTTTAACGCCTGAAACAAGCCCGTAAGCTGTAATTAATACTCCGCCTATAATGGGACCAATCATCATCGGGAACCTTCTTATAATAGAATGCATAGAAATCCCCATTGCAGTTTTTTTACCGCCCAGTGTTTTGGTGATTAATGACATGCTGGCGGGGAGCGATATAGCATTCCAGGCAGAAAAGAATATCATGCCAATAAAAATTGCTATCCAGCTGGTAAAAGCGATTGCAATTATATAGCCGCCAATTGCCATTAAGTCAAAAACCAGAAACGCCTTCTTATTGCCTATAATATCAGCTATATACCCGCCGGGCAGGGACCAGAATGAGGCAAGAAAATTCTGAAGGAAACCGAATGCGCCAATAATTATCAGCGAGCCCTGAATTCCTTCGAGATATTTGGGAACGAAGCGCTCCCATGTTTTTTCACCTGTCAGCATCAGGATAATTAAGCCGAGCAGAAGCACAACGTTTCGCTTTAATCCGAGAAATTCCTTGACCTTAATTAATTTTGAATTCATCCAGATAAATAATCTGCTAATTTAAAGTTTTGTTATATCATTTAGTATGCATATTTGAAAATCTTTTTCTTTTAAGAATCTTCCTTGCAACCGAATTATTTATTTACAATTTAGAAAAATAGAACTTATATTATGAAATATTTTAAATTCACATTATATTTATTATGAAAATTAAACACTTCTTAATATTCTTCCTAATCTTTTTTATAATCTTCAAACTAAATTCTTATTCGCAGGTTGATAAATCTCTATTCGAGCGCTGGTCTAAAACCGATGATTTAATATGGGATACCAAAATAGACAGGGACGCGGCGGTTGATTCAATTGCGCTTTATGTACCGCTAGCTGTTAAATACTGCAAAGAAAACGGAGTGCAGTTTACTAAACGCAAAGACTGGGTGTTCCCAATGAAAGGATGGACAAAAGTAAGTTACCGCAGAGACGGAAACGATTTCATTGATGATAAGTTTGACTATTTCCAGGGAGGTGAATCACACGGACATCCCGCACATGATATATTTATCCGCGATATAGATGCAAATACACTGGAAGACTCCACAAACAAACAGGTTGATGCCCTTGCAATGGTATCAGGTGTTGTGTTCTGGATTGTTTCGGACTGGAAACCGGGTGATTTCGGCAGGGGCGGAAATTCAGTTAAGCTGTTTGACCCCGAAACACAGGCAATGTTTTATTATTCACACCTTGATTCGGTTACAGTAAAAGTCGGTGATATTGTCAAAGCAGGTGATAAAGTCGGGACCGTTGGCAGAACAGGCAGAAAAGCACTACACGGCAAAACACATTTGCATATAGCTTTTTATCCAATAGTTGACGGCGAACCGGAACCCGAAGATTTTATTGAAGATTTATATAAAGCAGAAAAAAGAGCCGGAAAGTAAAAATGGTGGGATTTCACTTTCCTAATAATTTACTTTTGCTAATAACCAAACAAATCCCCATGTCCTGAACTCACCAATCCTGCCTCTAAATGTCAGGTCGGAGTTCTGAAAATTTGAAGATTGATTTTGGATTAGTGTAAAATTAGACTGCCAGCCTATAATATGGTCAACTTTTGTTTCTTTAATGTACTCCATGTTTCTTTTCTGAACCAAAGATTCATAACACTTTTTATTTACAACTCCATCAAGGTTAACGATTTTGAGATTTTGGGCAAAATATCCAACAGCTCCGGACTGAGCACATCCGACGATAGTACCATCTTTGAAAGATTTGCTTACCCATAATCCAATATTCATATAACCGTTATTTAAATACTCTTTATCATAAAATAATCTTTTAAATTGCGGCTGTAATATAAGTGAAACTGCTACGATTATTGGCAAAATCATATTTACCGCTTTTAATGCTTTTGGCTTGTCTATCAAATAATTCAAATAATCATGAACAAGCGTACAGTAAATAATCAGCAGCAAAACTATGGGATAAAAATATCTTATGTAAAACCAATAACCGTATATATAAAAATTATACGCTGAAAACAACGCAAGCATTGAGAGCAAAAGAAAATTATTATTTGAAAGCTTGGACAAAACGTTTTCTTTCAATTGTCCTTTCCAGAAAGGGATAATTAAAATAAGCAGAAGTATAAACAAAAATATCAGCACAGTATTGTTTTCAAAAATTATCTTCCATGAAGCCTGAAGAAGCAGAGAATACCAATCTGAAAATGTTGGCGCTTGCCCGTTTAATTGCGCAAGCGATTCTAAACGTACAGCTTTGCCGCTGATAGGAAATAAATCACCCGTATAAACAAATGAATATATCAGCCATGGAGAATAACATACAAACAGCCCGGCTGCAGCTATTAATAACTTTCGCAGTAATAGCTTATTCCCCTCTTTCTGCCTGAGACTATTAAAAAATGTAAAAACAAAAAAGCTTAAAGCCAGGAATAAATTATCGATTCTTGCAAGAGCAGCGCATCCGAGTATAACGCCCATTATCAGATACTGCTTTGGCTGAAATAATTCATTCCGTTTAATTTTTAAATAATAGTATAAACTTAGTATTATAAAGAATAAAGAAATGGAAGTTTCCAGGGCATTCAGTGTTGTAGCTATTATATAAGCATTAAGAACCCAAATAACCGACGCCAGAATTAACGGCGGAGCTGATTTCAAATTTTCGGAAAGGAGTTTTAATAAAAAGAAAAGCGAAAGAGTATCAAAAATAATCAGAATAATAAGTGAAGCTTTTATTGGCGTTATCAAATCAGAATTAAAAACCATATAAACCGGAACCATTACAAACACATACAGAGGCTGGAAACCATTTGTATAATCAGCGCCGTACATTGGTCCCATCCCATTTGCAATATTCTTAGCTAATGTAAGTGACAAATACGAATCGTCCGGAATGAAGATGCTGTCTATGTACTCAATCGGCTGAAGGGCGATATAAAGTTTAAAAAGAAAATTAACCAGCAAAATTGCTATTAATATTTTCTTGTTATTAAATATATTAACAGGTTCTTTTTTTGCGATTTCTTTATCTTGTTCCAAATTATGAGGGATTATTGATTAAGAATGGGTCTAATATATTATTTTAAAAAGATTTGGGAAAATTGCAGCTCATTCCTGCCTGCAGCAAGCCTTGCGGAATAATGCATTGCTTTAATTACTCATCAACGATAGCGGTCATAATTTCAGCTTCGGCGGCCAACTCGCCCCCAAGACTGTTTTTGTATGCCCTGCCCTTGAGCTTAAAAATATTTCTTTTCTTATCAAGTACCTCGACTTCAAAGAAAAGCTGGTCACCCGGTATTACCTGTTTGCGGAATTTTGCTTTATCAATGGAGGTAAAATATGCCAGTTTGCCTTCGTAAGTATCAAGAAAGCTGAGAAGCAATATGCCGCCTGTCTGCGCCATTGCTTCAATTATTAATACACCCGGCATAACAGGTTTTTGCGGAAAGTGCCCCTGAAAGAAAGGTTCGTTAACGGTAACGTTTTTTACACCAACAATCCTTTTACCGACATCAAGTTCAACAATTTTATCAACAAGCAGGAAAGGATAGCGGTGCGGGAGCATTTTTTTAATTGCATTTATGTCAAATACAACACCGTCTGTTTTAGTTGTGCTCAATTGATATTTCATTTTAAGTTTTTTCTGCTCATATAATTTTCTGAGCATTTTTACAAACTCAATATTCGCTTTGTGACCCGGGCGTGCAGCAAGTATATGACCTTTTATAGGAGCTCCAATCAGCGCCATATCACCTATTAAATCCAGAAGCTTGTGGCGCGCAGGTTCGTTTCTGTAACGGAGCTGGTTGTTGTTTAATATGCCGTTTTCGCCGAGAACAACGCTGTCTCTGATACCGAGCCTGCTCATCATAGCTTCAAGCTGGTCCTGCGAAAGCTCTCTGTCAACAATAACAACAGCATTATCGAACTTACCGCCTTTAATTAAGCCGCTGTCGTATAACTCTTCCACTTCATGGAGGAAACAGAAAGTTCTCGCTGGAGCAAACTCACTTGAAAACTCATTTTCAAGGCTGAAGAGTCCTGTATATTGCGAGCCAAGCGCCGGGTTGCGGTAATCAATCATTACAGTCATTTTAAAATCATCAAGCGGCATAGCAACTATATCAACCTCGCTCTCATCATTGTGGTAATGAACCAGCTCATCTATAACGAGATAATCTTTCGGCGCATTTTGTTCTTTGAAGCCTGCTTCGAGCAGAATATCTACAAACGGTTTTGCACTGCCGTCAATTACGGGCGGTTCATTTGTTGTTAGCTCAACAACAATATTATCAATCTCACATCCCATTATAGCAGCAAGAACGTGTTCCACAGTTTTAACAGAAGCATCGCCAACGGCAATAGTAGTGCCGCGCGATATATCCACAACGTGGTCTATATCAGCCAGTATTTCGGGAGAATCTTTCATATCCACTCTTTTAAACCTGATTCCGTAATCTTCAGGAGCGGGTTTAAAAGTGAGGGTTGAATGGTTGCCTGTATGCAGGCCAATCCCCGTTATTGATGCTTCTTTAGCAATTGTTCTCTGTTTTGTCAGCATTGTAGTTTATTTTTTTTGCTTGTTCTGTATTTCGTTAAAACGCTTTCGCAGGTCATCAATATTTTTTAATATTGCCTGCTGTTTAAGCTCATCTTTCTGAGGCTGGGCGCGGTAGCCGGAATAAATTCCCGGTTTTGTAATCGATTTGGAAACATTAGTGGCTGCTGTTAAAATTACTTCATCGCAAATCTCAATATGACCTACTATACCGACCTTGCCTCCAATCATGCAGTTCTTTCCGATTTTAGTGCTTCCGGCAATCCCGGTCATTGCAGCAATAACCGTGTTTTCGCCGATAATAACATTGTGGGCAATTTGTATTTGGTTATCCAGCTTCACACCTTTTCCGATGATGGTTTCGCCTAATGTAGCCCTGTCGATAGTACAGTTGCTGCCAATTTCCACATTATCTTCAATTACCACAATTCCTTTCTGGGGAATTTTTTTAAACGTACCGTCTTCATTTTTTGCATGTCCGAATCCGTCACTGCCTATTACAGTACCGGAATGGATAATTACGTTTTTCCCGATTTTACACCCCTGGTAAACTGATACATTAGGATATATTAGAGTATCATCACCAATTTCGACGCCCGCCAGTATAATTGTACCCGGCAGTATTCTTACTCTTTTCCCGACTTTGCATTTTTCACCTATGAAACAGTGCGCGCCAATACGAACTTCTTCTTTAGAAATAACAGCAGTATCGGAAATCATGGCAGTTGCGGCAACGCCTATTTCCTGAAGTTCGGTTTTGGGTGAAAAATAATCCAGTATATCAAGAAACGCAAGGTAAGGGTCATCAACTATAACAAGCGATATTTTCTTTTTGACCGGCGGTTTAAATCTTTTTGATACAATAATAGCACCTGCATTGGTGCTATTATAAAATTTTTCATAAATCGGGTTAGCAATAAAGGTAATTTCATCACGCCTGGCAAACTCGATTTTGCCTACGTTGTTGATTTCTATTTCGCTCTCTCCTGCTATCTCCCCTTTGACAAGTTTGGCTATTTCGGTTAATTTCATTCTGCCTGAGGGTAGTTACATACTTTCAAGTTTCTTGATAACTTTCTGCGTAAGGTCATACTTTTCGTTCATATACAGCATAAGCATCTGTGTACTCCGGTCGAAGACGAAATCATAATCGCCATCCTTTGCAACATCCTGAATAGCTTTAAAAACTTTATCCTGAACAGGCTTCATCAGTTCGGTCTGCTTTTGGAAATATTCACCGTTCTCACCAAACTTTGAAAGCTTGTAATCGCTGATTTTCTTTTCAAGAGCCTTGATTTCATCTTCTTTTTGTTTTTTAATGCTTTCAGTCAGTATCAGTTTTTTCTTTTCAAAATCCTCTTTTACAAGATTCAGGCTGTCATTCATTTGCTGAACTTCATTCTTCCACGCCGATACAAGATTATCAAGGTTTGTCTGGGCGTCTTTAGCGTCCTGCATTCCATCTATAATAACTTTCGAATCAACGTAACCTATTTTCGCCTGGGCAAATACCTCTGCTGATAAAAATAATAACGCAATTACGAGAAATGCCCTGTTTTTCATTTTAGATATATTTAATGTAAAATAAAGTGATTTATTTCAGCTTATCCAGCACCTTAAAAGTAATATCCATTTCCTTATCACCATACAATACAGCGTCTCCGGTCTTATCAAGCACTAAATTGTACTTCAGCTCTTTGGCAACATCACCGATGACTTTAATTATCTTTTCCTTGACAGGTTTAAAAAGGTCTGCCTGTGTGCTTACCAGTATCTGCTGAACCTGCTGTTTATAATCGTATAGGTCCTGCTCCTGTTTCTGGATATCAACCTGCATTGAGCCGAGGTCTGACTCAAGCTGTTTTACCTGGTCTTCAGTCAGCTTACCGGCTTCCAGCTGTTTCTGTGCATCTGCATATTTGGTTTTAAAGTCATCAGCTTTTGTTTTAAGGTCCGATTCTCTGGTATTAACAGTATCAAGATACTGTTTCTGCAAGTCTTCAAGCTTTTTCTGCACTTCCTGAGCTTCAGGAAGCTGTTTTATAATTACATCGCTGTCTACATAAGCAATTTTTGACTGAGCGCTGCAATAATTAAATGCAGGGGCTGAAAACAATAATAACACTGCTAAAATTAATGTCTTTCTCAATATATTTCTCCTTCGAATTTTATTTATTAATCAAAAATTTTGAGTACAATACTATTTTCACAACCCGAATTTACACGGCTTATGTAATTTAATTAAAAATAATTAAACTAAAATCCGCGTCCGAACTGGAAATGAAACAGCCATGACGGGTCCTGTCCGTCAACAATCTTCCTGTCAAAACCGTAACCAAGGTCAAACCCGATTATTCCAACTGCCGGAAGCTGTAGCCTTACTCCGAAACCAACCGACCTTCTCAGGTCAAAAAGGTTAGCCTGCTTAAAAGTTGGCCATACATTACCAGCTTCACCGAATAAGGAAACAAATATCGGGATAGGGTCAAGAGATACCGCATACCTCAGTTCTACACCGTATTTCAATAATACTCTGCCCCCGATTTCCGCTCCTGATAAATTAAGAGGACCTATAGTTCTGTCATCATATCCTCTGAGAGCAACAGTATTATAAGCAAGCCCGCTTCCGCCCATAAAGAAATATTCGTTTGGCGGAATATAACCGTCACTTGCAAGACTGCTTATGGATTCAAAAAGCATATTAGAAGTTAAAACCAGCTTACCGGAATTATCAAGCCTGTTGAATGATTCTGCACTGAATGTTTCTTTGTGAAAGCTGATGCTGCCGATTACATTTGCGCCGGCCAGTTCTTCGCCCAAAGATACTCTTGAGCCTATGCTTGGAAATATAGGGTTGTCTGTTGAATTCCTTGAAATTGTCATACCAAGGCTGAGCTGGCTTCTGACGCCTTCTTCGTAATATCCGCCCCCGTTGATAACCTGAGTTCTTTGAAATTTCAGAAACCAGTCTCCCCTGAAATAATCATCAGGCCAGCGCAGCCTTCTGCCGAGGCTTGCGGTTGCACCGGTTTCTCTTATTGAATAAGTGTAATTCTGCTCTGTATCAAATAAGTTCAAACCTACCGAAGTCGGCGTATCGAATAACCATGGTTCTGTAAATCCAAGGCTGAAAGTTCTGTATGTGCCGCTTGAACCGAAATCCCATTGAAAGCTTAATATTTGTCCTGCGCCTCCTGAAAAGGGGTCGAGAATATCAAAATTATTAAATACAAGCCCAACACTGCCGGAAACACCAAACGTCTGGCTCCAGCCAACAGACGCGTTGAGCTGGTCTGACGAACGTTCTTCAAGCGAGTATATCAAATCAACCGTACTGTCATTTCTCTGGTTAAAATCATAGCTCATTGTTTCGGGATTAAAATAATTAAGTGAAGATAGCTGTCTGAGGCTTCTGATTAAATCTCCCCTGTTAAAATACTGCGAGGGGATTGTATAAAGCTCTCTCCTAATTATTTTATCCTGGGTTTTTGTATTTCCTGTAATATTAATGAGCCCGATTTTATACTGCCTGTTTTCCTGAATCTTTATAGTAATATCTACTTTGTTCTTGCCAACATCTTTTTCATCAACATCTGCATTATAGCCCAGGTACCCGTTATCGAGATATAACGATGCAACATCAGACTGCTGTTCGTTGCCTCTAAGGTTCTGCTCAAATTTCTTTACGTTATATATATCACCCGGTTTAAAATCCAGACGGGCAAGAAGAAGCGAATCTTTATAGATTTTGTTCCCTTCAAATTTTATATTATTTATCCTGTAGCGCGGACCTTCTTTCACTTTTATCTTTATATCCATATCTTCTTTATCTGCGCTGTACTTAAAAGTATCGCTTTCAATCGAGGCATCCTTATATCCCTTTTCATGATAGTAATCCAAAATCAGAAGCTTATCTTTTTCATAGTTTTCTTTATTAAAGCGCGCTTTATCCCAGAATTTCCACCATTTGCGCTCGGATGTTTCATCCATTGCGCCTCTTAAGTCATCGGAAGAAACTTTCTTATTACCCTCAAAAGAAATTTTTTCAACGCTGATTTTATTTCCTTCCACAATTTTTACCCTGAGCTGCGCTTCGTTATAGCTGTTAACAAACTGGTCTACTTTCACTGTTGCAAGCGGGTAGCCTTCGTCTATATACATCTTTTCTATATTGTACTCAATATCTTTTACAGTCTGGGGGGTAATAACCTGTCCTTTTGCAAGAGGAATTTTTTCATCAAGGTCTTTATCGCTGAACTCATCATTGCCGTCAAATTTTATATTATCCAGCCTGGGAAGCTCTTTTACTTTAATTACCAGGTAAATATCTGTTCCGACTTTTTTATCAACCAATATTTGTATATCCGAAAAAAGTCCCAGGTTCCACAATCTCATAATTGCGTCACGTGTATCATCTGACGGAATGGAAATCTCCGAGCCTATTTTCAAACCGCTGTTAGCTATAATTGTTTTAGAGTCGTAAAACTGGTTGCCTTCGGTAGATATTGCCAGAATTTTATAAGTGGCAGGTCCCTGGTCTTCCTGGGCGTGAACAATGCCGGCAGGGATAAACATAAAAAGCAATAATAAGAAGATAACGGAAGCTGATTCTATTTTTTTTAACTGCATTAACCCTTGGTTTTCTTTTGAATTTGTTTTGTGGTCATACCGAACCTTCGTTCTCTGCCCTGGTACTCTCTTATTGCCTGGTAGAGATTCTCTCTTCTGAATACAGGCCAGAATGTACTGTCAATATAGAGTTCGGTATATGCAAGTTCCCACAATAAAAAGTTGCTGATTCTGTAATCCCCGCCTGTTCTTATTAAAAGGTCGGGGTCGGGAATATCTTTAGTAACAAGGTAATCTTTAAATGTCCTTTCGTTTATTTCATCAAGAGTTATTTTTCCTTTTTGATAATCTATACACGAACTTTTCACGGCATTAATAATATCCCACCTGCCGCTGTAGCTGAGAGCAAGCACAAGCGTCATGAGCTTATTATTTTTAGTTTTATCTATTGCATCATTAAGCTCGTGAAGTACTCTATCAGGGAGTGTACTCATATCACCCACGGCAACAAGCCTTACATTGTTTTGATGAAGTTTATCGGTCTCATCACGAAGAGCTTTAATCAGCAGGCGCATCAGGACAGTAACTTCTGATTTTGGTCTCCTCCAGTTTTCGGTTGAAAACGTATATAAAGTCAGGTATTTAATTCCCAGCTGGCCTGAAGCCTCAACAATATCTCTTACAGAACTAACGCCTTCCCTGTGTCCGAAGGTTCTCTGTTTATGTTTCTGTTCTGCCCATCGCCCGTTGCCATCCATTATAATTGCAACATGATGCGGTATTTCACCGGTTTTCTTCAGAATTTCCTGGCGTTTTCTATCCTCCGGGGATGGTTCTTTCAAGTCTTAATTATCAATATATTTTAATTCCCGCACTGATTTGGGTTTCACCGTATGCGGGTTGATTCCTGTTATTTACAGACCTCAAGTTAATTTTTAATGAGTAAAAATGCAATTAATAAATGAGGGCGATAAGAATGCTTAAATATGAGTGAAATAATGAATAAATATATTAAAATTAGGTTTTATTTTACCACTGAAAACGCAAAAGACTATTTTTCATCTTTTCAGGACTTTAACAGCAATATCATCACCTAACCCCAGAATTGCAAGCTGAATAACAAACTCCGCTATTGGTTCAAGATATCTTGCATTAGTTAGCGGACCGGAATCAACCGCTTCAAATCCGATATCTTCAGCTAATTTCTTTACAACGGATTTTGCTTCTTCATCATCACCGCAGTAATAAACATCGGCAGGAGTTCCTTTAAATTTAATATTGCCCGATTTAAGAACCGGAGCGGATATAGTATTAAAGCCTTTACAATCTTTGCTTCGGGAATGAGTTTGGCAGCTTCTTCTGAAGCCGATGTTTCGAAACCTAACAGAAGCCCTTTTACATCCGGGGTAAGAGGATTTATAAGGTCAATTACAATTTTATTTTTAAA
Source organism: Ignavibacteriota bacterium (assembly GCA_963742955.1). Lineage (GTDB taxonomy): Bacteria > Bacteroidota > Ignavibacteria > Tepidaquicellales > OLB5 > CAVUOA01. Next base: position 967,827 of record CAVUOA010000009.1, read on the forward strand.
AGAGCCGCCTTTGCTTATAACATCTTTTAATGATTCATACGGGAATGCAAATACAACCACATCGCCGTAAGCAGCAGCATCTGCAGTTGAACCTGTTACAACGTTATGACCGATAGATTTTGCAACTTCGGCAGTTTGTTCAGGGGAAGTTGATGTAAGTAAAATATTATGTCCTTTTTCAGCCCAGAGCCTTGCAAGCGAGCCGCCCATGTTTCCGGAACCAATTATACCTATTTTCATATTATTATAGAAATATTAATTTGCTCAAATTAACTTATTGGAAAAGATTAATAAAAGGCAAAAAAAAATTGTACATAACCATAAAAAAACCGCCTTCAGGAAACCTCAGGCGGTATTTACGAAAAATCACTCTGAATTATTTCGAATCTTCTTTATTCAGATACTTCTGCGGGTCATTTTCAAATTTCTCTTTGCAGTGCGAACAGCAGAAATAATATTTCACGTTATCCACAACCGTAAAATTTTCTTTAGAAGCCGATTCACCCGATACCGGGCATTTAAGCTCACCCTTGATATAATTCATCGGTTCAGCTTTAAACTTCTTTACGCAGTTTTTGCAGCAAAACTTGTAGGTTGTGCCAAGATAACTGTATTCAACACCTTCACCGGGGGCAATGGTTTCACCTGATACAGGACATACTTCATTCGTCGGAGCTACCTGGGTATTATCGGTTGCATCAGGTTTGCACAGTTGAATTTGCATCTGTCTGGCTGTAAGAAAAATTTGTGAAAGCAATAAATGAAGCTGACACAAAAGCTAACATAATTAGTTTTTTCATATATAAAGGCATTTGATTTTATTTATAGAAACGAATTAAAAAATATTTTGTCATGTGGTTTAACCCTGACAGGAAAGCTAAAGTTCCTGTATTCTTTTACTTTAATAAAACCATTTTTTTGGTTTCAGAAAAATCCCCGGCAGTAAGTTTATAGAAGTACACACCGCTTGAATATTCGGATGCATCCCAGTTATTTCATAAATACCCGGGACTAAGAGATTGGTTAGCAAGCACAGATACTTCTCTTCCCAAAACATCATATATGATTAATTTTACGATGCTGAACTTTGATATCCGGAATTGGATATTAGACTGCGGGTTAAATGGGTTGGGATAATTTTGATATAAATTAAATCCATCGGGAATTAAATTAATTATCTGTTTAATTCCAACAAGTGAATCTGTGTACACATATACTCCGCCATTGGTTGTTCCGCTTGCAGCAACCAATATCTTGTTTTGATAGCTGATAATCTGGTTTGAGGTAAAAGTCATATTAAAATTAGTAAAGCCGGCTCCGCTGTTAGTTGATTTAAACACTCCCCCATTTCCCGCTGCATAGAAGTTTTCCGATAAATCCATGCACAAGCCTCTCATTGCACCTGATAAATTTGAAACAGCAGACCAGTTAAGTCCCCCGTTAGTTGATTTATCAAATTCATACCCGGTGCTTGTTGTTACAGTAAACAAATCTCCGTTTTGTCTTTCGGCAATACCCCAGATATTAAGCGGGTTTAAATCTCCGCTGAAATTTAAACCGCCGTCTGTAGAACGGTAAAAACCATAATTTGGAGGTGAAGCTGATGATGCGCCTGCATAAATAATGTTCGGATTAAATCTGTCAACTGCAAGTGTAACAACTGTTAATGACGAAAGCATATTATCAGGGAACGTTGCACCGTAATCAGTGCTTCTGTAAATACCGCCTATTACACACCCGACATATACATACCCGTTTCTGCCGCATGCTATGGTCTGTACATTTTTATTTCCGAAAACGCCTGAAGGTATGGCAGTCCAGTTAGCGCCTCCGTTAGTTGATTTAAGCATGCCGTTGCTGCCGTTTGCAGCGTAAACGTTATTTAATGAATCACAGGCAATGGAAAGAAAATTTGTCACCCCGTTTGAGTAAACAGTATCCCACGAGCTTCCGCCGTTGGATGATTTAAAAATATTTCGGGGAGTTCCGGAAACACCCGCGTAAACATTTCCGTCAAAATCTTTACCCAAAGACCAAATTGAATAGCCATCCAGAGTTCTAACCCATGTTTGGGAATTTAGAGTCTGAAAACAAAGAAATACTGTTAAAACGGTAATTATTTTTTTCATTTTCGTGATTAATTAGTTTATAAATTGCCTTAACTTTTTTAATCAAACTAAGAAATCAGCATAAGAATGGTCGTACAGCAATTGCCAAATTATAGTGTATCTAATTGAATTTTAAAAGGTAAAATTAGAAAGAAATAAAGTTATGAGCCTTCTTTAGATAAGCTATTGAATTCTAAAAAGTTTGTCCGTTTTACTGGAACTTTAATAAATGGCATTCCTGTGATTTTGTCTTTTTTTTACGATTGGTATTGACAAACCCTAAACCCGTCTGTAATTTTGTAATGAGACCTTCTAATGGATGTTAGGGTATACAACCCGATGTGAAACCGGCCTGCTCCGATTTACATCGGAGAGTAAACTGTATTTTGCTGACTGTAAAATAGAATTTTTAAAATTTCTATTTAAGGAAAGGATATGCAAATGAAAACATCACACGGAAGGCGCCGCGATAACCACCCGCCGTAAATATTTACTGCACACAACCGAAATTTTTCTGTATTTTATTGGAAATAATACCACTATGAAAAATTTTACTTACATACTTATTTTTAATTGTTTGTTGTTTGTTGTTAATTGTTATGCCCAGCCTATTACATGGAATAAATTATATGATGGCGGATTCAATGACAAGGATTATGGAGAAGGAATTTGTCAAACAACGGATGGGAATTTTGTAATTGGCGGTGCAACACGATTTCATCATTATACTGTGGCTTTAAAAATTGACGGATTTGGAAACATTATTTGGCTTAAGCACTACTCTGCAACATATGGCGAAGCATTAACATCAACAAATGATGGAGGGTGTTTAATCGTCTCACCGAGTTTTCTGAAAATAAACTCCTTGGGTGATAGTATGTGGTATCATAATTATTCAAGTTATGGTGTTACAAATTTATATGATGTTATTCAATGTTCCGACAGTGGTTATTTTACATGTGGAAGATCTTATTATGACTCCGGTTATGTTATGAAAACGGATATTTCAGGCAACTTTCTTTGGAAGCAGATTATTAGTGATTCAATACTATTCGTTAGACTTTATACTGTTTGTGAAGCTTATTCTAACGGTTACCTTGTAGCGGGCTTAAAAGCTGGCTTGAACGCTTATAAGTCTGTAATTGGTAGATTTGGCTTTAATGGAGAAAGAATTTGGGTAAGAGTCTTTGATTCTGGTGACAGTTTAGGCAGTGGCATCAGAATAATAAGATTGCCACCAAATTATCTGATAGGGTGCGGTAAAGGTTTTTTGAAGATAGATGATCAAGGTAATGTATTATCTTCTAAATTGATCCCAATGGATTTCAATGATGAAATTGTAGATGTTCAAATGATAAATAGTAACAAATTTACAATTGTGACAACCAATGACCAATATCCCGTTACTTCATCAAAGCTTCGAATAGTCGATTCCAGTGGTAATACCATTTTCTCTAAAGGATTAGGATTTTCAGATTATGTTCGGTTAAAAAAAATCCATTTAGCCGGAAATGGAGATGTAATTTTTGCTGGTGAAGCTTCAAGATATGATACTTCGTACTCAGATTTTTATGTAGTTAGAACGGACAGCATTTTAAATTGCCCACCTATAGGTTTGAAAATAATATCACAAAATGCACCAAATGAGTTTATTCTTCACCAGAATTTTCCCAATCCTTTTAATCCCGTTACCAACATAATTTACGAATTGCCAAAAGCGAGTTTTGTTAATTTGACCTTATATGATATTACAGGTAAGGAAATAGAAAATCTTGTTAATAGTGACCAATCAGCTGGAAAAAATGAGGTAACGTGGGATGGTACAAATTATGCAAGCGGTATATATTTTTATAAATTGACCACCACTGAATATAATGAAACGAAGAAAATGGTATTATTAAAATAGTAAAATTATCTAATTTCCCCCGTTGTTGGTGCCTGACTGCTGCAGGCAGGTTCTCACCAACAACAAAACTACTCCGCTTCGGCTTTCATATAATGAGTTAAAAACCCCCAATCATCAACTCCCATATAGTAAAATCTAGTTGAGCTATACTTATAATCAACAATTTCATCCGAGAGTTTCCATTTCCCTATAATCGGGTTTAAATGAATTTAGTTTACTTTCTGCTCAATTATCTCAATTGACGGTAACCTCGTCGTTAACGGATTTCTTTCCCAAATCTGGTATTCTCTGTCTCTTGCCTTTACGTAAAACTTTCGGAGAAACAGGGGGTCATCACGTTTTAAATCTAGTTTTATATTTTGAGCAGAAAACTTCAAAAAGTCTCGCTGTAAATCTTCTTGATTTATTTCATTTCTCAGCTTCCATACAACATGAATATGATTCGGCATAATAACAAAAGCATAAATATTTACTCTGTTATCTGCAACCGGATATTTCATACTTTCTGCAATAATATCTTTGTATTTATCATTTAAAAGAAGATAATTCCAATTGAGTATTGCAGCCGTAAAGAAACTTATGAATTTCATATTACAAAAATATGCAATTATGTTTATGAGAACAATACAAACTTTTTTGTTGTTGGTGAGAACCTGCCTGCAGCAGTCAGGCACCAACAACGGGGTAGCAAGTTATATTGAGACTAAAAAAATGAAATTAGTAAAGTAAAATCTTATTTTTCAAGAAAAAGCCCTCCGAATTGACACGGGGGGCTTTTTAAGCCTTCTATCTCTCGACCGGGATTTGAAATACCAAAATGAAAAACAAATCGAAATAAGTTTCCGCCCATTTCAATTGCAAAAGTAAACTCAATATGCTATTTTATTACTAATATATTTATTCAACTAATAACAACCTAATGGCAGATTTAAATTCAAAACTTGACCAGGTAAAGTCAAAAGAATCTTTTCTGGAGCGCATAAAGCGTATCATTCCCGGGTATGACGGTTATGTTAACCGTGATAACTCAAGAGAACTTGATATCCAGCTGAGAAACACGCTTGCAAAAGAGCTTGACAGCAACAAAACAAAGCTTAAAAATGCAGTCCTTAATCTTTCAAAACGGGGCAAACTTTTTGAAACAGACGGAATTGACAGGATTGAAAAGCGTCTCGAAGCGTCATCGGCAAAATTCCGTTCGGCCGCAAGAGGTTATTCGGGAGCGTTTGACGTAGTGAAAATTAAAGATGATAAGCTCAACCAGCTGTATGAATTCGATTCAGGTTCGCTTGATAAAGTTAACGAAATAGGCTCAACATGTTCGGAAATAGAATCAAATTCCGGCGCCGGTGTTGATGTTAACCCCTCACTTGAAAAACTCGGCACACAGCTTGACGCTCTGCTGAAAATGTTTGATGAGAGAGAAAATATTTTAAGGAACCTATGAAAATTTAATTTTGAATATTCTGAACAAATATCTTAATAAACTTGTAAAAGGGTTTAATATTTCACCGGTTGATTCCGGCGGAGCTCTTAGGATATTAATTTATATTGTTTGGAGTATTAATGTAATTGCATTTCTCGGCTACGATTTTTCTTTTTATTCAGACAACTTCGATACTAACATTCCCAACCATGCAATTTATTGCACGGTACTTAAAAAAGTTAAAAGTGTTGACCTGCATCTAGAAAATTTCAGAGCTGGTCAGTACAACTAATTTCATAGTTATACATCCGGTCAACTCTGAATTACCCTCAAACGAATTTGTAATCTTTCCCAGCGAACGGGGACCTCCGGAATATCACTTCCTGACATTCTGATTTAATTAATTCAAAATATCGGATATTAATTCTTACAAGGAATTAATTATAAAACATAAGGAGATAAAATGAAAGTTTTTTACAAACTATTTGTTTTGCTTTTGATTGTTTCAGGGTTTAAAACTCTTGAAGCTCAGGTTGATACATCCGAATACCAGATTGATGAAATAATGGTAACCGGAACCAGAGTAGAGCAAAAAATAATAGATATTCCGTTTTCTGTACAAAGAATTGACCAATCATCATGGATAGCAAGCCGGAAATTAGGACTTAATGACGTTCTTCCAACAGTGCCCGGTCTTATTTCTGCAATCAAGATACGGGAACCATGATGTCAGAATTACAATCAGGGGCTTTGGAAGCCGCTCTAACAGCGGAATCAGCGGAGTAAGAATATTATTAGACGGAATTCCCGAATCTGAACCTGATGGACAAACAAGAATAGAAGGAATTGATTTTACTTCAATCGGAAAGATAGAAATTGTTAAAGGTAATTCATCATCCCTTTATACAAATGCACCCGGCGGAGTAATAAATTTTCTCACTGATAAATATTTTCTCAGGAGCTTTGTGCTGAACGAAAATGAAATTGGCTCTTTTAAAACATGGAAAAACGGGATTAAAGTTGGCATAAACTCGGGCAATACCCGATTTATGATGACCGGAAGTTATGAGAATTACGGCGGTTACAGAAATCACAGTAATCAGTATATGTCAAGATTCAATACTATTTATGAAGCTGATGTTAACGCTAAATCAAAAATTTCACTTTACGGGTACTATGTAAACACACTGATAAAACTGCCTGGTTCATTGACTTTAGCGCAATATAACGAAAATGATACCGCGGCAAATTAAGAGGTCTCTCAGCAGAGATGAAAACCGTTTCACATCAAAAGGAAGAATCGGCGTTACTTACAGCGGAAATACTGATACAAAAAATATGAACCATGCGTTTGAAGTAACAGGATACGGAACAATAAAATATTTCACCAGGGTAGCAAGCACCTATCGTATAATTGACAGGTATGGAGTAGGCGGTTCATTCAGATATATTAACAAGCTCAAATTCTCCGGCAGGTTAAACGAATTCTCAATAGGCGGTGATTTCTTTTACCAAACAGGACCTATTTCCGAATTCAATAATATCGCCGGCGTAAAAGGAGATGAGCTTCAAAATTTAAATGATGAGTCCATTTCTAATGCAGGTATTTATTTTGTTGAAAATTTCCCGATTGTAAAAGAACGTTTATCAGTTCTGATAACGGGAAGGTATGACAGGGTAAATTACAAATCTCAAAATCTGCAGGGAAGCTTTCAGGATACAAGCAGGCTGTTCGATAAATTTACCCCGAAATTTGCTCTGAACTTTAAGCTTACCCCAAAGATAGCAGTGTATGCATCATTTGGATTAGGATTTGATTCTCCCGCTTTCAATGAAATGGATAATTATCCGTTCTCTTCCGATGGCGGGCTGCACCTGATAAATCCCGATATTAATGCGCAGAAATCTGTGAACTTTGAAGGAGGCTTCAAAGGCGACCTGCCAAGCTTAAAAAATAAATTCTTCAAAAATACTTTTGTAGAGCTTACATTTTTTAACAATAAAATTGATGACGTCATTGTACCCTTTACGGTAGATAACAGCGTCTTTTTCAGGAATGCAGCAACATCTAAACGTACCGGTATTGAAGCAGGCATCACTTCGGAAATAATAAAAGGTCTTACATTGAAAACGGCATACACATATTCCGATTTCAAATATGATGAATATACTGCCAGGACAATTTCAGAAGGACAGACGCATGAAGAAAATTTCAGCGGAAACATTGAGCCTTCCAATCCTAAAAATCTTTTCTCAGGAGAGCTCATTTACCGTTATACTTTAAAAAAGAACTATACTTTTTTTATAAAAGGAAACTATCAATATGTGGGAGAAATGTATGTCGATGACAGGAATACTGATAGTCTGAAAACAAAAGCATACAGCCTGCTGAACGGACAAATCGGCGTCGATTTAGTATTCGGCAGCTTTAAGGTACTTGCTTACGGCGGAGTTAATAATATGTCAGATGAAAAATACGTTTCATTTATTAACATAAATTCTGACAGGTTCGAATTTTACGAAAGCGGAGCCCGCAGAAACTTTTTCGGCGGCCTGAGTCTTGCTTATATGTTCGGAAAATAAACGTATAGTCCTCCTATATTGTTTACATTGACAGGGAATCTTTAAAAGATTCCCTGTCAATAAACTTTAAAATTTTAATCTTATTATTTTAAAATATTCACTAACATCCTGTCCTATGAAAAAAGTAAAATATCCTATACTTCTGTTAATTGTCTTCATAACAGCAAATACCGGAGTCTTCGGACAATATCCTAATTTCAGAATATATCCCTCAATTTGCAATCAAATTGAGCCGACTATTGTTCAGCATCCCTTAAATTCACAAATACTTTTCGCAAGCGCGTATACAATTTACACTTCGTTTACCAGCGAAGGTATCTACGTTTCTACCAACGGAGGTGTTTCATGGAGGGGAAATGATACCTGCACAGGAATAGACATAAATCTCCATGAAGGAGATCCCGGACCGTTAATTGACAAAAACGGGAATTTTATTTTAACACATCAGGGCGCTTTCCCAAACGGGATGTATGCTAATTACTCAACAAACATGGGAAACACATGGTCAGGAAATGTTTTGGTTGCATACGGTGACCAGGAAAAAGGTACACCTGCTACAGACGAATTCAACTCAAGTCAGTATTACGGAAAAACTTATCTTGTATGGACAAGATATGTTAATCCATTTCCCATTGTATATTCCGGTACAACAAACAGCGGTGTAAACTGGACCCAGGAAACACAAATAAATAATACTCCGGGCGGTCACATTTCACTGGGAGCAAATATCACAATAGCTCCATCCGGAAATGTATATGTAAGCTGGGCTGCAATAATTAACCAATCTCCTTTTAATGAAGACTTTATCGGGTTTGCAAAATCAACCAACGGTGGCACCAACTGGATTGTCACAGAGAATGTTTACGACTGCAACGGAATAAAAACATCTCAGCTTCAGCCGTGGAATATCCGTGTTAACGGTTATCCGTTTATGGATGTTGACAAAACAAGCGGTCCAAGAAGCGGGTGTATATATATTGTAACCGCAGAAAAAAATTTATCTCCAGCCGGCAGCGACCCCGACATTGTATTTCACCGTTCAACTAATGGCGGCACAAGCTGGTCTCAGGGTATACGCGTCAATCAGGATGTTTTGAATAACGGAAAGCTTCAGTTCCTTCCTGCAATCAGAGTTGATGAGGCAGGCGGCATTAATGTATTATATTATGATACCCGGAACATCTCATCTGATTCTTGTGAAATTTATCTCTCCCGTTCTATAGACGGCGGAAATACCTGGAGTGACTTTTTAATAAGTGACCATCGTTTCAGACCCCGCACGGTAACCGGTTTAAGCGGAGGCAACCAGGGTGATAATATTGGCATTACATCAGCAAACGGAAAACTGCTCCCTGTTTGGATGGACAATTCTTCAGGTATCTACCAGATCTGGACTTGTTTAATTGACTATACAACTATCGGGGTTAAAAATTCAGGTACAGGAGTTCCTTCAGATTTTAAATTGAGCCAGAATTATCCCAACCCGTTTAATCCATCTACCAGAATTCGGTTTGATGTACCGCGTACAAAGAACGGAGCTTCAGCATCAGTTAAATTAACAGTGTTTAATATCCAGGGTAAGCAGGTAGCATCTCTCTTTGAAGGTTACCTTTCGCCCGGAACATATGAGTCAGATTTCAACGGAATAAATATTACCGAGCGGAATTTATTATTACAGATTATCGGCAGGTGAATTCTCGCAGACCAAAGCAATGGTTCTGCTAAAATAAAATTTACTAAAAATCGCAGCGCAATGTATTTTATTATTTCACCAGAACCATTTTCTTCGTTTCGGAATAATTCCCGGCCGACAGCTTATAAAAATACACTCCGCTGGGATAACCGGATGCATTCCATTGTATTTCATGTTTGCCGGACTGCTGATTATCATTTATAAGCACGGCCACTTCCCTTCCCAAAACATCATATATTGACAATTTAACATTTCCTGCAGAAGGTACTTCATAATAAATTTTTGTAGCCGGGTTAAACGGATTAGGATAATTCTGAAACAGCCTGTATGATTCAGCTGTTTTTTTGTTATGGCCTATTCCGATTATTTCAGGATTATATTTATAAATTCTCCCGTTATTCCCAACTGCCCAGCCATGGGTTGAATCAATAAATACTGCATCATAGACGGCATTGCTGTCAGGATTTACAATCATTTGCCATGTATCTCCTGTATCGAGGCTTACCGCCCAGCTGAATGAAAAAGCAAGAGGCACCCAGATTTCAGAACGAGTGCGCATTGCAATAGCCTGACCTACCCCAAAATAAAACAAAGCATTGTAACCCCAGTTATTCCAGCCGCTATAAGTCTTAACAAAGCTTGCGCCGTATTCAAAATCGCCGCCCGTGGCAAGCGCTCTTGCTGAATCAAGATATACAACATCATAAATCGGCTCGGGTGCAACCGTGATGGTATGCCAGTTAAAGCCGGAATTTGTTGTAATCCACAAAACTCCGCCAAAATCCATTATGCCGCCGCAGGCAGCGCCATATGTGCTGTTATAAAACTTAAAATTCTTGATATGGAAATGAGCAAATAAAGAGGAATCAACAGGCATCTGGTTCCAGTTAGCTCCGGCATCAGTTGTTTTTAATATAACTCCGTTAAATCCTCCCATATAACCATTCAGAGAATCAAGGAAATATACGGCGCTCAATATTATATTTGTATCGGGATACGGGAAGGAATTCCATACAGCGCCGCCGTTTGTGGTTTTTAAAATGTATGACTTATAATATATGTAATCTGTTGCAACACCCCAGCCGAGTCTTTCATTAACAAAGCTGATATCATCTATGAAGTAATTAAGATTTGTTGTCTGCTTGCTCCAGTTCAATCCTCCGTTTGAAGTATGAACAACTGTACCGGAATCACCGCAAGCCCATCCGTTCATAGAATCTGTAAACACACATCGGTACAGCCATGCAGATGTCGGTGACGGCACAGGGTTCCAGTATGACTGCGCTGAAATCACACCCGGTAAGATAAGCAAAAAGCTGAACAATAAACTTTTAAAAATATACTTCATAGGTTTTGAAAAATTTATTTCAACAAAACCATTTTCTTAGTTTCAATAAATTTACCTGCTTCAAGCTTATAAAAATAAACGCCTGAACTTAAACCGGAAGCGTCAAAACGAAAAGTATACTCTCCGGGACCCCTTATATCATTAAACAATACTCTAATTTGCCTGCCTGTAACATCGTAAAGCGTTATTCTGACCCTGGCAAGATTTGAAACAGAATATTTTATCGTTGTAGCAGGATTGAACGGGTTCGGATAATTCTGGTTTAACACTACAGTCAGGGGAATATTGTTTTGCTGCTGATTTATACCAATCAAATCCGAATTATATCTGTATACTGCGCCGTTGGTTCCGACAGCCCAGCCTCTCAGCGAATCTGCAAAATAAATATCGTAAAAAGCCGATGTATCAGGTACCAATTTTTCAATCCATGTTTTCCCTGTATCGGGACTAATTGCATACCTTTGAGAAAATCCAAGCGGTATCCATATTTCTTTGTATGTTCTGAAAGATAATGACTGTCCTACTCCGAATATGTTTGTTGGAATATAATCCCAGTCGTTCCCCCTGTCAGAAGAGCGGAGAAAACTTCCTCCGAATTCAAAATCACCGCCGGCAGCATACGCATTTAATGAGTCAGACCAATGTACATCGTAAAGCGGTTCGGGAGCTGCGGGAAATGATTTCCAGTTTTGCCCGAAATTAGTAGTGAACCATATAACGCCTGCAACATCTATAATCCCTCCGCACGCTAATCCATACTGCGGATTTAAAAAAACAAATTTATTAATCGGAAAATGCGAAACATTTGAAGAATCAACAGACATATCCTGCCATGAATTTCCGCCGTTGGTGGTTCTTAAAACTATACCATAGTATCCGCCCATAAACCCGGTAAGCGAATCCAGAAAATACACAGTATATATTACTTTTGTAGTATCAGGATAGCGGGTGGCAATCCAGTTATTGCCTGAATTAGTGGTCGTTAAGATGGTTGTTCCTGTAAAGAAAAAATCATTTGCAATTGCCCACCCTAGCCTGCTGTTAAGAAAAAATAAGTCCTGTATGAAATATTCAATATGACTGTTCTGAACAGTCCATGTTGCTCCGCTGTTAGTAGTATGAATAATTATACCCGAATCGCCTGCTGCCCAGCCGTTAACAGAATCAGGAAATGAGCATCTGTAGAGCCATTTGGATGTGGGAGTAGGTACCCTTACCCATGTGGAATCGGCAAAAAGCTGATTGCCGAAACAACACAGTATATACAGTATAATTAATGTTTTAATTGTTTTCATGGTTCCCCCAAAACATTATAAATATAATACATAAATCCTGTTTCTGATAGTAAAATGGTAATAATTGCCGAAATATTTACTCTGTGTAATTTTTTTAAGTTCCCTCATTTTCTGATTTCTTACATCTTTCCTCTAACTTCTTATTTCCAACTTCTTATTTCCAACTTCTTATTTTAACTATTTAACAATTTGCCAATTTAATCCATTTGGTATACCCCCCTACCCCCCCATATACCACCAAACTCGGTTTTTAAACTATTTATAATCATAAATTTAGATTTCAAATATTGCGTTTTCATATATGTTTTATATAAAAATATTTTCTTTAAATACAGAACGGAATCGAAACATTTTTTAAAAAACTTCATTTCAAGTTACCTTTTAATCAAGTTTTATTTTCTGTGATTATAGACCGTAATCGCAATAAATTCAGAAAAACTGCATTTCAAGTTACCTTTTAAATAAATTTGACCACTGATTACACTGATTACGCTGATTACGCTGATTACGCTGTATTTTAAAAGAAATTACCTGAAAGGAGGATTTTAAACCGCGCCGGGAGTTATTCTCCTGACATGACAGATATGCAGCAATACAAATATAACTGATTATTTCAGGTTTGTCAAGTTAGGTTAATCTTATATATGGGAATAGTACCGGGATTTGCAAATTTCACTGTAACGTCCGTTCCCCGAACGGACACTCTGCACGGTTATTATATACTGCGCGTTCGGGGAACGCGCGTTACTGTGAAGAATCTTTCCCATCCCATTCCCGCGAAAGTCGCCTTAGGCGAACCTCGCTTTAGTGGGCGGGAATCCGGAAATTTTCAACACAAAGAGCACAAAGATACACAAAGAATAAAAAATCCCGTAGGCCTGCCTGTCTATTGTTAAAAGAAATACAACAAAACCCCGAAGGGGTGATATTTTTAGATTCGATTATTTAGGGTATACAATAATGTCATCCCTTCGGGATTAGGATTGTTAATTAGCATTCATTCTACAATAATTTCATCCCCTCGGGATTCGTTGTTATTTCATCAGCACCATCTTCTTTGTTTCAGTAAACGAGCCTGCACTTAGCTTATAAAAATACACTCCGCTGGGGTAATATGAGCCGTCCCATGTAACCTCGTATATGCCGGGGGTAAGCTGTTGATTAACCAGCACGGCAACTTCTCTGCCGAGGACATCGTAAATGACAAGATTTGTCATCCTCCTATTCATTTTAATTATCCATTATCCAATTCTAAGCATTACTTTAACCCTTCGGGTATCCTTTAAAAAATAAAACAGCTTATTATATTTATTTTCTTCCCTAAACTTTTCAAGTTCATTATCAAAATTATTTTTTAAATCATTTATTCCAATGAAGTGTTTAAATATGTAAGGTTCAACAAATCTATCAATCAGGAGGTACTCGGAATTAGGATATTTATCAAAAAAATTCTTATAATCATTTTTAAGTTCACTTTCTTCTTTATACTGTTCAAATGCTGTTACTCCCCCATGTTTCCAACCTAGATATTCTGCACACACATGTTCTGCAAATGGATTTTCACCAAACTCATTTATAATATAAGTGTAATCTTTCCAATCTACATGTTTGTGACGGTTATAATATTCAAGTAAATATTTATCAGTATCATTTAATTCGGTTACTGTAAAATATATTTCATTTGATTTTATCCTTTCGTTATTATATCCGTTCGTATAACCCGTGTTTATGTCAAAATACGCTTTATATCTACCTGGATTGAAAAAACCATAATTATCAAAATAAATTTTATTATCATCTTTTGTCCCCTTTACTTCTTCACCTTTGTTATTAATGGGCATTGCTATAAATAGTGTGTCGAAAGGTTCAACAATATAGGATGGATTTTTTATGGTCACATTAAATATATCGGGAAACCAATCATTATTCCATGAATTCCCTTTTTCATCTGTAATAATCACATTAGTATTCCTAAAAAGAGGTAAGAAAATTCCCCATAGTTCAAGGGGAATTGAATCATGATTTATCAATTGAATATTAACAATTACGGGTTCATACTCTTTGTAAGTATATTTCGGCAAGTCAATTTTAAGTTCGTATTTGCTTTTTTTAATACTTGTTGAATCCTGACATAGAGCATGTAAGTTAACAGCAAATAAAACACAAAGTAATATGCTAATTGATTTTATTTTCATTTTATTAACACCATCTTTCTGGTTTCTGTATAATCTCCTGTCGAAGATCCGGCTTGCCGGACCACCAGCCTGTAAAAATACACTCCGCTTGGATAATTTGAGCCGTCCCATTCGGCTTCGTAAGTAGCCCCTCCTATCCTCCCCCAAGGGGAGGAAAAAATGATAGCCACTTCTTTACCTAGAATATTATATATTCTTAGGGAAACTTCCTGCATCCCCCCTTCGGGGGGAGCGAGAGGGGCTTCAAACTTTATTTTTGTAACCGGGTTGAACGGATTGGGGTAATTTTGATAAAGGTTAAATGCGGTTGGAACGTTAATTATAGGGTTTTCAATACTTATAATTCTTGCAGTATCAAGCATTTTATAAACATCTCTGTTATATGTAACCGCTAAACCGTAAATTGTACTTTCGTTAATTTTAACAGCATCAATAGATGTTAAATTACTACCAGGTGCACCTGTCATATTACGCCATATTAATCCGTTATCGATTGAACGGACAATTACAAACTCACTATTTCCGTAAACATTTGAAGTACCAGGTATCCACCTCATTGTTTCTGAATAATAATATGAAACAGTATAAACAATATTCCAGTTTAAACCGGCATTAGTAGTTCTGTAAAACCACGATGTTGGAGGTGTTTCACCTACAAATATACCTGTTTGTTTATCACTTGAAAATTGTATAGTAAACGGACATGCCTGACCTGCATTTACATCAGTTACTATCCAGTTTAGACCGCCATTTGTAGTGCTAATAATTTTACCAGGTCCACCCAATAGGCTTTCGGAACCAAACCATGCGTAATTACTATCTATCACACATATAGAATTATCTGCACCTAAATATCCGTAGTTTACAAAATCCCAATAATTCCAGTTATTACCTCCATTATTTAAAACACTTTTACCCAATGTTGTGTTCCAACCATATTTTATTCAATTGCAGTAAAAGAGTACCCTTGATGAATTTTAGTTGATTGACATTAATGTTATATATACCAAAAGCGTTTCCATGAAACTAGAATCTATACTTTTATTATATTCGGCATCATCAGAACCTATGTTAGGTAATGGCTTCAATATCCATTGTGAGGCATAATTGATGATATCAGAACCTGGGCGTTAAAATAAAGAAAAAATATAATTTTATAAGATAAAAGAATGAAAATTTAAAAATCCTTCTCTATTATATTTTATTTCATCAGAACCATCTTTTTTGTTTAAGAAAACGATATCTGCTGTAAGCCTGTAAAAATATAAACCGCTGGGATAATTTGATGCGTCCCATGTAACCTCGTATGTGCCGGGGGTTAATTGCTGATTTACCAGCACGGCAACTTCTCTGCCGAGGACATCGTAAACCTTTAAAGTAACGTTGCCATTCCCGCGAAGGCGGGAATCCGATGAAACGTCAAACTTTATTTTCGTAACCGGGTTAAACGGGTTGGGGTAATTTTGCTGAAGTGAAAAACATTTGGGGATTGCACCGGATATGGGTTCGATACCTATCGGAGTACCACCATTTGTAGTTTTCCATATCGTACTGTCACCGCCGACAACCCATCCGGTATTTTCGTTCACAAAGTAAATCGAGGCTAAACTATGATTTGTTATTATTTGATTTGTCCAGTTTGCCCCACCATTAGTAGTTTTTATTACCATTCCGCCTTCTGAGCAGGCCCAGCCTGATGAGGCTGAAACAAAACTAACACTATATAGACTTAAATTAGTCCCGCTATTTTGTGAATTCCAGTTTAATCCGCTATTTGTGGTTTTTAAAACTTGTCCGCCATACCCAACTGCAAAGCCTGTGTTTTGATTAATAAAAGTAATCGAGTTAATATCTATAAAACCGGTACCCGTATATTGAATTGACCAATTACTGCCCCCGTCAATTGTATTGTATATATAGTCGTGTGAAATTCCATCACCGGCAGCAAACCATCCGGTATATGCATTTATAAAAATTACATCATTTATAAATTGGTTGTAATGGTAGTATTGCGAAGTCCAGTTTAATCCTCCGTTGGTGGTAATAATAATTTCTCCATCCGAGCCGGATGCTATCCATCCCGTATTATAATCTAAAAAACAAACCGAAATTAACCAATTGTGTATTCCGCTAGGCTGATAAACCCAGTTTTCCCCTCCATTAGTTGTCTTAAGAACTACAGATCCTACAACCCAGCCTGTGTTTTGGTCGACCATGTCCATCGCAAAAAAGTCATCATACGTATTCTGTGAAAACCAGTTTAAACCTCCATTAGTTGTTTTCTCGATACACCCGGATATACCTAATATCCAACCTGTATGCTGGTTAATAAAATATACCGCATTAAAAGGTGCGGGATTTATACCATACTGAGTAAACCAACCGGTTTGTGAAAATGCTGCAGTATTAAAAAATATAATCGTAACCAGAGAAGCAATCAAAAAAAGAGATTTTGTTTTTGTTTTCATCGGCTAAAAATTAAATCGAGTTAATAATTTTTTAGCAACAATAACAGGAATGTATTATAAATTATCACTGAAATTTTTGGTTTGCAATACAAATACAACTCCCTACTTACCCTGAAGGGGAGAGCTATATATCCTCACCCCTCCAAAGGAGTCCTTCGGACCTGCCCCCTCTCCTAATAAGGAGAGGGGATGAATCAGCTTCATCGGTCTAAACTCCCCCTTATTAAGGGGGCAAGGGGATGAATCAGCTTCATCGGTCTAAACTTCTCCCTTATTAAGGGGGCAAGGGGGATGAATCAGCTTCATCGGGTTATGAATCTGATATTCTGCTTAAATACAGCAGAATCACATATGTGCCTATTATTCATACTGGCTTAAAGTCATAGTATGAATAATGCCTGTGATGCTAATCTTTGAATTGAATTATATCTAATATCTAAATATATTTGTAAATAGTGTTAACACAATTTGGACAAATATTAGTTTTCATTCTTCTTGCGATCGTATTTGTGTTCATCGGGATACTATCCGCAAAAATTGTCTCGCCGCATAATCCGACAAAAGAAAAACTCACAATCTATGAATGCGGTGAAGACACCATCGGCCCATCGTGGATTAAATTCAATATCAGGTTTTATGTTATTGCTTTGATATTCGTTGTGTTCGATGTCGAAGTTGTATTCCTTTTCCCGTGGGCGGTAGTATTCCAGAGCATGGGTATGTTTGCTTTCGTAGAAATGTGCGTTTTCCTTTTAATACTGGCTGTGGGATTTGTTTTTGTATGGGCAAGGGGTGACCTCGAATGGATAAGACCCAAACCCGAAATCCCTGTTCTTCACAGAACAATATTCAAAGAAAACGGCATCGGAGAAAGCACTTTGCAGGCTGCAGAAAACGTAAAATAAAATTTTAATTTCGGCATGGGACTATTAGATAAGTATCGTAATCCTTTCGAAAAAAGTAATATTGTTATTACTACCGTTGATAAATTCCTTAACTGGTCACGCCTTAGCTCACAATGGCAGATGTTCTTCGGTTTAGCCTGCTGCGCTATCGAGATGATGGCAACCAGCGCATCTCATTACGACTTCGACCGTTTCGGCGTTATGCCGAGACCAAGCCCGAGGCAGTGCGACCTGATTATTATTTCAGGCACCGTAACATTAAAGATGGCTACCAGAATAAAACGCCTCTATGAACAAATCCCCGACCCCAAGTATATTATTTCAATGGGAAGCTGTTCCAACTGCGGCGGACCTTACTGGGAACACGGCTATAATGTGCTCAAAGGCGTTGACAGAGTTATTCCGGTTGATGTTTATGTGCCGGGATGTCCCCCAAGACCGGAAGCGCTCCTTGAAGGACTCCTGAAGCTTCAGGATAAAATCAGAAAACAGAGTTTAGCTAATAAGACGGCATAATAGGTATATTAATGGAACCAAAACAAATATTCGAACACTTAAAATCAAAATTCGGTGATGCTGTTACCGAATTCAAAGACGATAAGCCTGTTGATTCATATATAACAGTATTACCGCATAAGATAGATGAAGTATGCCTGTACCTGCGTGATTATGATGAGTTCAGGTTCGATTCACTCAGCAACTTGAGCGGTGTCGATTACGGTGACGGCAGCTTAGGAGTTACATATCATTTATTTTCTTATGATAAACGCCATAAAGTAAACCTGAAAGTATATGTTCCGAAAGATACACCAAATGTTAAAACGGTTTCCGAAATCTGGCAGTCAGCAAACTGGAATGAGCGCGAAGCTTATGATATGATTGGTATAATTTTCGACGGACACAAGGATTTAAGAAGAATACTTCTCGAAGAGGACTGGGAAGGGCATCCGCTCAGAAAAGATTTCCAGGTTCCTGAATTTTTCCATGGTATGAAAGTGCCTTATTAGCCAGATGTACGCAAGATTTATAATATTACCCGCTTACCTGATTTTATTTGCATCTATAATGAATTATGGGTGCAATTCATCATCGTATAAAAAAGAAATTACAAATGACAGCGCATCGGTTAAAAGCAGCGGTTCTTATTTCCCTGTGAGCGCAGGTAATAAATGGGAGTATATTAACGAAGCCCCAAGAGAAGAAACCGAGCTTTATAAAGTCGAAATAACAGACGTAAAATATGACGGTGATGATAAAATAGTTGAGTTCAGCTCATTCCCGTTCTTCTCAAAAACCGAGGAAAAAACATCATTAAGGATTAAACCTGACGGAGCGGTTTATTTAATCAACCAAAAATCCGGTAAAGAAGAGCTTTTTATTCCTGAATTTTCAAAGCTGAAAAAAGAGCATACATGGCAGTTTGGTGAATGGACAGGAATAGTTGCCAGTGTAACCGACTCCGCAAAAACTGAAACGGGTAATTACAACGATTGTATATTCTTAAATTTTTCAATCTATTATACTTTTTCAGCCGAAGTTTGGCTGGCAAAAGATAAGGGTATAGTAAGATGGGGATATTTCAGAACAAATCCTCCAACCCTTAAAACAACATATTACGTTTTAAATAAATTGAGCTTAGCAAAATAATGCCTGAGATAAAGACAGAAGAAATGATTCTTAATATGGGTCCGCAGCACCCTTCCACACACGGTGTGCTGAGGCTCGAGGTTAAGCTTGACGGTGAAATTGTGCTTGATGTTATTCCGCATCTCGGCTACCTTCACAGGTGTTTCGAAAAACACGCCGAAGCAATGACATACCCGCAGGTAATTCCTTACGTTGACAGGATGGATTACCTCGGCGCTATGAATAATGAATTCGGATACGTCCTTGCGTGTGAGAAGCTTATGGGAATCGAAGTTCCCGAAAGAGTTGAATACATCAGGGTCATAATGGCAGAGCTGCAGAGAATTGCATCTCACCTTGTAGCAATCGGAACCTACGGAAATGATATCGGCGCTTTTACACCTTTCCTTTATTACTTCAGAGACAGGGAAAAAGTACTTGAGCTTTTTGAAATGACCTGCGGCGCAAGGCTTCTTTACAACTATATGTGGATTGGCGGGCTCTCGCATGACATTCCACATAATTTTAAAGAGAAAACATACGCTTTCGTGAAATATTTCAGACCTATTATAGATGAAGTAAATAATCTGCTCTGCTATAATAAGATTTTTGTAGAAAGAACTGCAAACGTTGGAGTTCTTCCGGCTGATGTGGCAATTAATGCAGGCGCATCGGGTCCTGTACTGCGCGGTTCGGGAGTGAAGTTCGACCTGCGCAAAGACGAACCATACTCTATATATAACAAGTTCGATTTTAATGTTTGCACCGGAAGCGGTGAAATGGGAACAGTGGGCGATTGCTGGGATAGAAACATGGTCCGCTGCAACGAAATGGTCGAATCATTAAAGATTATACAGCAGGCTCTTGACCAGCTGCCGGAAGGTGACATAACAACAGCTCTTCCAAAAAGGGTGAAGCCTCCAATCGGTGAAATTTATTTCAGATCCGAAACGCCAAAAGGCGAGCTTGGCTACTATATAATAAGTGACGGCTCACTGAATCCCTTCAGGGTAAAGGTTCGTCCCCCGACATTTGTAAACCTGAGCCTTGTGCCTTCAATCTCGAAAGGACACATGGTTGCCGACTTAGTTGCAATTCTCGGAAGCGTTGATATAGTTTTAGGGGAGGTTGACAGATAATGGTGCAATTTTTACAGAATCTATTCGGACAGAATAATATACTGGTTTATATTTCAATGGCTGTGTTTCCGCTTCTGTGGGTTATAGTATTCACAATAATAGCCGTTTGGTTTGAAAGAAAAGTTTCGGCGCACATGCAGGACAGGTTAGGACCAATGAGGGTAGGCTGGCACGGTTCACTTCAGATTGTTGCAGATATGGTGAAGCTCCTTCAGAAAGAAGATATAGTTTCTGTTTCAGTAGACAGAAAGCTGTTCGTAATAGCTCCTTATATAGTATTTGTTGGATGTTATGCAGCCTATGCGTGTATTCCGTTTTCAAGCCAGTATATCGGCTCGGAAATTTCACTCGGATTATTCTTTATTGTTGCAGTATCATCACTTGTTGTTGCCGGAATAATGATGGCAGGCTGGGGTTCAAACAATAAATATGCGTTGTTCGGAGCAATCAGGTCGGTTGCGCAGATAATTAGTTATGAGATTCCCACAGTACTTGTAATAATGACAGTAGTTATTCTTGCAGGCACTATCAATTTACAGGATATAGTAAAAGCGCAGGGCGGATGGTTCTGGAACTGGTACGTCTTCGGCGGGCCCGGCGGATGGGAAAAACTAATAGTCCTACCGTTTATGCTTGTTGCTTTTGTAATTTATTTTATTTCATCCCTTGCAGAAGTAAACAGAACACCGTTCGATATTCCCGAAGCTGAATCGGAGCTTGTTGCAGGTTACCACGTTGAGTATTCCGGCATGAGGTTTGCAATGTTTTTCCTTGCAGAGTACGGCAATATGTTCGCGGTTTCAGCAATCGCTTCGGCGTTATTCTTCGGCGGATGGCAGTCACCTTTCGGAGACGCAATCCCCTTCCTGAATAACCCGTGGGTTCAGGTTCTATGGTTTATGGTTAAGGGTGTTGGGTTTGTGCTTGTGCAGATGTGGCTTAGATGGACGCTTCCGAGGCTCAGGGTTGACCAGCTTATGTATGTATGCTGGAAAGTTTTAATTCCTTTTGCATTTGTTAATTTACTTATTGTGGGTCTATACGCAGTATTGAGATAGAACTTAATTCTAATCATGAACGATTTTAAGAAATACTTTAAAGATGTCTGGCTTGGAGTTTTTACAGTCCTTGTCGGAATGAAAATTACGTTTTCACATTTATTCACAAAAGCGGTTACAATCCAGTATCCCGATGAGCGGCTTCAGCTTCCCGATAGAGAACGCAACAGGCTGTTTGTCAATATCGATGATTGTATAGGATGCGACCAGTGCGCCAGAGCGTGTCCCGTAGACTGCATTTACCTGGAAACTGTAAAAGTTGTTCCGGGTGATATAGTCGGAAGAACAGGCGTTACTTCAAACGGGAAGAAAAAAGCGCTTTATGTGCCTACGTTTACAATCGATATAGCAAAATGCTGCTACTGTCAGCTATGTGTATTCCCCTGTCCTACCGAATGTATTTACATGACCGATGTGTTCGAGTTTTCGGAGTATGACAGGAACAAGTTTATATATGAGTTTACCGATATGACACCCGAGCAGGTTGTCGAAAAAAAGGCAAAGCTTGAAGCGTTCAATAAAGAGCAGGAAGAAAAGAAAGCTGCTGCAGCAAAAGCTAAAGCAGAAGCAGCAGCCAAGCCGAAGGACCCTGCTCCGGCTAAAGAAGAAGATAAGGAAAAACCAAAAGAATAATAAGTGTTAGCTTAATTTAAATTGTTAGCTTAATTTAAAGTGTTAGCCACAGATTCACAGATTGAAAAGAATAAAGAATTTTTATATAAAGAAGAAACTTATAAAATTATCGGGCTTTGTATGGAAGTCCATAAAACATTAGGACCCGGTTTCGCAGAAATTGTTTATAAAGACGCTTTAGAAATTGAGTTTAAAAATAATAACATTCCCTATACTAGAGAAAAAGTTTACGAAGTTGATTATAAAGGAAATATACTTCCTCATAGTTTTGGAGTTGATTTCATTTGCTATGATAAAATTGTATTAGAAGCAAAAGCTCAAAAAAGATTAGTTGATGAGCATTACAGCCAAACGATAAATTACCTTGCAGTATCAAAAAATCATATTGGGCTGGTTGTTAATTTCGGAGAAAAATCTTTAGAGTTCAAAAGAGTTGCATTATAAAAATTATTCTTATTTCATGTTTATAATAAATATCTGTGAATCTGTGGCTTAAAATAACACGCTGTTTAAAAATAAAAGTATGAATTTTTACGATATTATATTTTACATTTTTGCAGTTCTTACTATAGGTTCCGCGGGAATGGTTGTATTTTCTAAAAATATTGTTTATTCGGCATTCTCGCTGATGGTTACATTTTTCTCTGTTGCAGGAATTTATGTTATGCTGAATGCAGATTTCATTGCCATCACGCAGCTTCTTATTTATGTAGGCGGAATATTGATACTTATGATTTTCGGTGTGATGCTGACAACAAATGTAACCAACGTTGAATTAAACACCCAAACCCTTAAAGGCTCTGCCTGCTACAGTAGTAGTTGCAATTATTTCCGCTCTGCTTGTAAGTACAGTTGTTACCACCAAATGGAAAACAAATGAGCCTGCTCAGCTTGATACTACAATAAAAGGACTGGGAGAACTGCTTTTAACAAAGTACCTGCTTCCGTTTGAAATTGCATCTATTGTTCTTCTTGTTGCAATTGTCGGGGCGGCATTTTTAGCGAGGAGACACTGATTACATGAGCGAATTTCACGTAGGTTTAACGCATTATTTGGTTGTCAGCACCCTGTTGTTCGGGCTGGGACTCTTTGCTGTGGTTACAAGGAAGAACGCCATCTTACTGCTTATGGGAATCGAGCTTATACTAAATGCAGCAAACATTAACTTTATAGCTTTCGGCAAATACGGACAGCTCGGGCTTGACGGACAGGTAATTTCTATTTTCGTAATTATACTTGCCGCCGCCGAAGCTGTTATTGCGCTGGCAATAGTGCTTAACATTTATAATAATTTCAAGAACATCAACGTTGATGAGATTGACTCATTAAAGGAATAAGTTTTTAATTAAATCATTAAAGATTATACGAGCTTGTTAGTTACAATTTCATTAGTAATTTTATTCTTACCGCTGCTTTCATTCCTGATATTGATTTTCTTCGGTAAGAAACTGCCGCGCCAGGGCGATTGGCTGGGAACCGGAATTCTGTTTATATGCCTTGTACTATCCGGATATATACTTGCAAGTACCGGAGCTGCAGACAGGTTCTTTGCTACGGTAAACTGGATAGATTTAAAAGATGCGCCGTTTTTCGGACCTGTAAAGATTAACCTCGGCATTGTTATTGATAACCTTTCAGCCGCAATGCTGGTTGTGGTATGCCTGATAAGCGCGCTTACTCACCTGTTCTCTACAAAGTACATGGAAGGCGATGCCAAGTACAACAGGTATTTTGCTTATCTCGGTATCTTCACATTCTCGATGCTTGGCATAGTTTTAACCAGCAACCTCCTGATGATGTACATTTTCTGGGAGCTTGTCGGTTTCAGTTCTTATGCTTTAATCGGTTTCTGGTATGAAAAGCCGGGTCCGCAGTATGCAATGAAGAAAGCGTTTATTGTAAACAGGATTGGTGATATAGGATTTTTCACCGGCATAATGATTATTTATGTTTTTACCAAGACATTTGAATTTAATGAAATTTTTGCCGCTATAGAGGCAGGTAAATTATCAGGCGGATGGCTAACAGCAGCAGGTATTCTTGTATTCTGCGGAGCAATAGGTAAATCAGCCCAGTTCCCTCTGCATGTATGGCTGCCTGACGCTATGGAAGGCCCCACACCCGTCAGCGCATTAATCCATGCCGCTACAATGGTTGCCGCAGGTGTTTATCTTGTAGCAAGAGCTTTCCCTATGATGGATGCAAATGCTTTGACTTTCATAGCTTATATCGGAGCTATCACTGCATTCATTGCTGCCACAATTGCAATCACACAAAATGATATTAAAAAAGTTCTGGCTTATTCAACTGTAAGCCAGCTTGGATATATGATATTAGCCCTTGGAATCGGCTCGTATACATCAGGATTTTTCCACCTTGTTACTCATGCATCGTTCAAAGCATGTTTGTTCCTGGGTTCGGGTTCAGTTATTTACGCTATGCATCATGAACAGGATATCAGAAACATGGGCGGGCTGAAGAAAAAAATGCCGGTAACCTATTATACATTCCTGATGGCAACACTTGCCATTTCCGGTGTGCCGCTCACTTCAGGATTTTTAAGCAAAGATTCTATTCTGGCAGGTACAATTGCATTTGCTAACCTGACCGGCGGAATAAATATAATAATTCCGATTATCGGTTTCCTGGTTGCAGCGCTTACTTCGTTTTACATGTTCCGTCTTGTGCTGCTGGCATTCCACGGCGAGCCGAATAATAAAGAAAAGTATGACCATGTGAAAGAATCTCCGCTGCCGATGATTATACCGTTGATTGTACTGGCAGTTACATCGCTCTTTGTATTTTACTCATACAATCCGATTGATGCAAATGTCGGGTGGTTTGCAAAATACATTCCAACTCCGAAAACAGTTGTCCCGATGGTTCAGAGATTTGCATACCAGCAGCAAGAAACAGGTGAAGAATCATTATTTGCAGAAGAAATGCACCATGCGCACTATCCTGCAATGGCTCTTTCATTAATTCTTGCAGGAGCAGGGATATTGCTTGCATTTGCATTCTATTACTGGAAGAAATTCAGCGCTGATAAGCTTGTTGAAAAAATCAAGCCTCTTTATACTTTCTCTCTTAATAAATGGTATTTCGATGAGTTCTATGAAGGTGTAATTGTCAAAGGACTGCTTGGGTTAACCAGAGTTTTCAGATGGTTTGATAATAATATAATTGACGGTGTTGTAAACGGTGCAGCTTATGTGACAAAGAAGAGCGCTTCCGGTACGGGTAAATTCGATAACAGCTTTATTGACGGATTAGTAAACCTGGTGGGAAGTACAGTTATGTTTTTCGGGTTGATATTCAGAAAAATTCAAACCGGAAAAGTTCAGAATTATATTGCTTACGTTCTTTTAGGAATTATAATATTCTATTTTATTTTCAGGACGATGTAAAGCCGCTGTGGCCCTCCTGAGGCGGGCAAGCGGAACTGGCAGACCTGCCTGCAGCAGGCAGGCGCACTGGACTCAAAAATATTTGTTCTTCATACTGATTGCTTCGCAATCAGTATGAAATTAAGCCGCTGTGGCGGAACTGGCAGACGCACTGGACTCAAAATCCAGCGGGGCTCACACCCCGTATCGGTTCGACTCCGATCAGCGGCACAAAAAATGCTCCGGGCCGATAATGAATAATAAACATTATGTATACGTTCTTTATTCGAAAAATCATGAACGGCTTTATATTGGGCATACTAATAATTTAGAGCGAAGATTAAAACAGCATAATAAAGGGCTCGTTCTTTCAACAAAACCATATAAACCATATTCTCTTATTTATTCAGAAGAATTAATAAGCAAGAAAGACGCTGTTTTAAGAGAAAAAGAACTTAAAACTACTAATGGCAGAAGATTTATTAAATCTTTGCTCAATAATTAAATAATTAATGCGCTGTGGCGGAATTGGCAGACCTGCCTGCAGCAGGCAGGCGCACTGGACTCAAAATCCAGCGGGGCTCATCCCGAGTAATCGGGACAGGCTCCCCGTATCGGTTCGACTCCGATCAGCGGCACGAATACAAAAAGTGTTACTGTTAGAAACACTTTAGAAAAAATAATATAGATTCTTTATAAAACTTTGATATCTCTGACATATGCATGAATTAAAAATACTAGATATCGGAATCTTAACATGGATAACCTTCCTTCCCGTTCTGGGAATGGCAGTTATCCTGCTCCTTCCGAAAGACAAAGATAAAACTATTAAATGGACTGCTCTCGGCTTTACCCTGCTTCAGTTTATCCTTTGCATAGTTCTGTGGATAAACTTTGATAACGGTCTGGCAGGAATTAATAAAGCCGATTCATTCCAGTTCATTGAACGCTTCCGTTGGATTGATGTACAGGGTTTTGCCTGGACTAACAGGATCATTATCGAATACTTCATGGGTATCGACGGGCTTTCGATGCCAATGGTTCTGCTGACAGGTCTTATCTCTGTTATTGCAACAATCGCTTCCTTCAACACGACCGGTGTCAATAAATCATACAAAGGGTATTTTGCTCTGCTTCTTTTGCTTGATACCGGAATGATGGGAACTTTTGTATCATTAGATTTCTTCCTGTTCTTCATTTTCTGGGAATTAATGCTGCTGCCGATGTATTTCTTAATAGGAATATGGGGCGGACCCCGGAGGGTATATGCATCTATTAAATTCTTCTTGTACACACTCTTTGGAAGCGCATTTATACTTCTTGTTATGCTGGCACTCTATTTCTCATCCCAAGACCAGGGAACAGGCGCACATACATTTAATATGATTTCTTTAATGGACCCGAAGAACCTTATACCGGGTTCGCTTCTGGCGGGCAGCCTGACAACAGCAAGACTGCTGGCATATGTAGCATTATTCATCGGGTTTGCAATTAAAGTCCCTGTGTTTCCGTTCCACACATGGCTGCCTGACGCACACGTTGAAGCTCCTACACCTATCAGCGTTATCCTTGCCGGAGTTCTTTTGAAAATGGGTACTTACGGTATGCTCAGAATCAGCTTCCCTATATTCCCCGAAGCGATGGTTTACTTTGCATATGCGCTGGCGGCGTTCGGTATGATAAATATTATTTACGGGTCGTTGTGCGCAATGGCTCAAACGGACTTTAAGAAACTTATTGCATACTCATCAATTGCTCATATGGGTTATGTTATACTTGGTATGGCATCATTAACTACACAGGGAGTAACCGGCGCAATATTCCAGATGTTCAATCACGGTACAATAACAGCCATGCTCTTCCTTAATTGTAGGCGTTATTTATGACCGTGCTCATACAAGAGACCTCGATTCATTCGGCGGACTTGCAAACAAGATGCCTAAGTATTTCGGAATAGTAGTTGTTGCATTCTTTGCGGCTTTAGGACTGCCCGGATTGAGCGGCTTCATCAGTGAAGCGCTGGCTTTCCTCGGCGCATTCAGCGTTCCGGCTCTCAGGGTAATTACAATCGTCTCTACACTCGGTATAGTATTGACAGCAGCTTACATGCTTTGGGTACTGCAGAGAATGTTTTTCGGAAACTTACCCGAAAAGTGGAACGATTTAACCGATTTGAACTTCAAGGAATATGCAACACTTATTCCATTATTGATTGTAGTAATATTCCTTGGCGTATATCCTGCTCCGGTATTGAATATGATGTCAACTTCGGTAAATCAATTAGTAGATTTTGTTTCTAAATCATCCAGCTTAACAATAGTCGGCTGGTAAAATATAACTGATTCGAATTATGTTATCTCAACAAATACTCGATAGCTTAAGTAAGTTTTTACCTGAAACAGCTCTTTCAGCCACTATACTTGTAATTTTAATAGCAGAGCTGTTTACAAAAAAGAAAACAAATTTATCAGGATACATTGCAATTATCGGACTTGTAATTACATGGATACTTAACAGTACAGCAGAATAATCTCGGTCCGCAGGTAAATTTCTTCCAGATGGTTGTTATTGACCCGTTTTCATACTTCTTCAAAATACTGCTTTTGCTTTCGGCTCTGTTGATAATATTATTTTCGTTCCTATCTAACGATGTCAAAAAAATAGATTACAAGACTCAGGAATATTATGCATTGATGCTTACACTTACGCTCGGCGGATTTCTGATGGTATCCTCTGTTAACCTTCTTATGATGTACCTCTCGCTTGAGATGGTAAGCTTAAGCTCGTATGTTCTTGCCGGATATTTTAAAACACAGCGCCGCTCAAATGAAGCTGCGCTAAAATATGTGATTTACGGCGGTGTTTCATCCGGTTTAATGCTTTTCGGAATTTCGCTGTTATACGGCATTTGCGGTACAACCGATATTTTCGGCATAAGCCAATTTTTATCGGCTAATCCTGTTAATCTTATTACTCTTTTAATTTCGATATTCCTGATTATTGCAGGCTTCGGATATAAAATTTCGGCAGTCCCGTTCCATTTCTGGACACCTGATGTTTATGAAGGCGCACCGCTCCCTATTACCGCTTTCCTTTCCGTTTCATCAAAAGCAG
Organism: Ignavibacteriota bacterium; assembly: GCA_963742955.1. GTDB lineage: Bacteria > Bacteroidota > Ignavibacteria > Tepidaquicellales > OLB5 > CAVUOA01. The sequence goes on from CAVUOA010000009.1 coordinate 996,711, forward strand.
CCGGATTTGCAATGCTGATTAGATTCTTCCTTACTGCGTTTAAGAATACAACGCCGATACCGGGACATGAAAATATCCCAATGTTTAACATGCTTCAGGGTTTGCACTGGAATGAAATTATTGCTGTAATGGCGGTAGCAACCATGACATTAGGTAACTTTGTTGCAATTTGGCAGGATAACCTGAAACGCCTTCTGGCATATTCTTCAATAGCGCAGGCAGGATATATACTGCTTGGATTTGTTTCTGTTGACCCGCAGGGTGTAAGCGCAATGATTACTTACCTTGCCGTATACCTGTTTATGAATTTAGGCGCTTTCTTTGCAGCTATTATGCTGGCAAATAAATTCGGAACAGAAAGCATTAATGATATGAAAGGATTCGGCTACAGGGCGCCGTTCCTATGTGTATCGATGGGGATATTTATGTTCTCGCTTACAGGTGTGCCGCTTACTGCCGGTTTTATCGGTAAGTTTTATATTTTCTCTGCGCTTATAAATACCGGACACGTTTGGCTGGCATTAATAGGTTTGCTGAACAGCACAGTGAGCTTATATTATTACATCAAAATATTAAAGAACATGTTTCTAATTCAGCCTTCTGAAAATAAGACAAAAGAGACATTCGGACTGGCTTATAATTTAATACTGATAGTATTGATTGTGCCTACAATTGTACTAGGAATTTATTTTGCGCCATTAACAAAATTTGCGGAGTATTCATCCCAAATTTTCGGATTGAGATAGGAGACCTTCCTATAAATTCTGCAGGGACAGAACTTCGGTTCTGTCCTTTTTTGTTTTTCATATCAATCCTGTTCCTGTTCAATCTTTTCGAGAAGCCATTCTTTATTATATAATTTATCACACTGAAGCACTTTTTCTTTTAAATTCATCAATTCATTGCCTTTATATTTAATTTTAATGTTGCTCAGGCACTTGACAAATTTTATAAAGCTGGAATAATATTCCTTTCTTTCATCAGAAATAAGCGTATCACCCAAGAGAAAATGATTAAATGAATCCAGGTGAGATAACAGCATATCACCGTAATCCAGCTCATAATAAAGCATAGTCAGGTATCCCCTGAGTTTCAGCTTATGATATATATCATTATATTTTACCTTTGAAAGCAGTTCTAAAGACTTTTCAAAATTCTTATTTTCAAGTTCGTAAATTGAAAGAGCATAAAAATAAGTGTTTTCGCGGGAGTCCTCCGGCAGCATATCTTTCTTATTTTTGATAAAATCTTTTGCCCATTTGAATTCTTTTAATTTTAGGGCAGTCTCAACCACATCGGTATAATACCTGAATGACATCTCGTTTTGAAGCGGGTAAATCTTCCTGTTTATTGCAATTTTATAGATTTCAAATAACTCTCTCAAAAAGCTTTCGTTTCCTTTCAGAATCATTCTTTTGCAGTAATTGTTTAAATTCAGGTAAGCATTATTGAGAAGATAATTTGTGAGTTTCGATTCATATTTATTCAAAAGCTCTTTTGTTTTATAAAAATATGAGCTATCATCTTCTTTTAAAAACAGCATAAGTACATTGTAACAAACAGCTACAATTGGGATATCAAGATAACTTTCAACATTCAGGGCTTTCATAATTTCCTCGTACAAAGCGGTATCAAAAGTAAAATGATATAATTTCATTATATTCAGGAAATAAGTATAATGATTCATTGAATGGACAAGATAAAAACATGTAAGGTTACTGAACATATCTTCAACATCACTTTTTTTAACGATAGCTTCAATTTTATCCAGCTTTGTCCTGCCAAGGTAATACAGGTTCTCATATTCAATATTATACTTGTTATAAAAGAAATCTGCATCCTGAATTTGTTCATCTTGCAGTTTTTTGGTAACCGCATTAATATTCCGTTCAAACAGCCTGTCAAGCTCCCTGTTATTCAGCTCGTACAGCAAAAATCTTTTATCAACGAAATAGTTTTTTTTAAATATTGTATATGACAAATAATTTTCAGCAAGGCAGCTCAGGTTAAACATTAAAGTGCGCATAAACCCGTCATTATATTCCAGTTTCGGAAATATTACTCCGTAAATATATTTTTTATCAATTTTATTTTCCGGGAAATCAGGATAATGTTTTCTTAAATACTCATAAAGCTTTATTACACCTTCATTTTTGTTGAAAAAAGGAGAATTTACAAATTCACAGAATTCTTTCATTTCTTTGGGAGTAAACTTTCTCAGCAGCTCAATTAGAATGCTTTTTGTCATGTTCTTTGCGGGTATTTGTTACAAACATAAAACTTTTCATTAGTTTAAAAAAGCGAAAAAGACAATTTATCGATATATTTTTATGACAAATGTTTTTATTAAATAAAATTTTTAAAACATTGCAGAAAAACTTTCATAAAATTACAAAACAAAAACATTAGGACATGCCTTTTTCAATTCATTCTCACAAATCTTCAAATTAAGCCCGATTTTTAATCTTTTCAGAAGTCCTCTTTCAATTCTGTATGAACTATCAAGAAAATGTTTCATGGATTAGCATGTGTGAGGACGCCTATTTTTGTTCTGACAACATTTTCAGATACCCATAATGGGGGTCAAGAAGAAACAAACATGAATAAAAAGAGCAAACCTGAAAAAGAAAAATCAGCAGAGGAACAATTTTATTTGAGTGCAACTTCCGGAGACACCGAAGGTGAAATAGATTTAACCTGGGAACCGTCACCATCAGCAAACAGCTACCTTGTTCAAAAATGTTCTGATTTAAAGAACCCTGTTAAATGGGTGAACGAGGATGTGGTAACGAAATCAAGCTATACAGTTTCAAAATTAAAAAGCGGACGCAAATACTGGTTCAGAGTTTCGGCAATCAGCCGCAGGGGTCAGGGCCCCTGGAGCAATTGCGTTGTGAAAAAAGCACCATGAAATTTCAATATATTTTCGAAACAATTCAACTAATTAGAAGAAAAGGAAAAAATAAAATGTTTACAAAATTCTTATTTGCAAAAATCATTTTATTGGTGATTCTGCCAGTTTCATTTGTTCCGGCACAAACCGATATTGTCAGCGATTCTAAGCTTGACATGCCCAATAATTGGGGAATATCAAATACCGAAAACACTAATCGGCCGCATTATGTTAATGATAACAATATCCCTCAGTCTTTGCTGGAGCAATACAGGCAGGCAAAGCTTACAAGAAATGAAGATGAAAAAATCAGGATTGGAAACGAAATACAAAAATACCAGGAGCCAAGCTCAACCGCACCGGAAGGTTCATATGAAAAAACAACAGTCTTTACAGAGCCCGGTGCGCCATTTTCACAAGATTGGTATTTAAGTGACGTTCAGGTACACTCGGGAAGCGTTGCATTCGCGGGTGGATACAGAAATTTAGACCTCGTTCGAGGTGAAGACGGGTGGCTGTATCTTGCAGTTAACAGGAGAGGTGTTACCGGATATAATGGTTATATAACTGTTTATAAATCAAGTAATGGCGGCGCAACCTGGTCGACTGTCATTAGCGCTAATAATACATCTGCCTATTTTGGCTCAATCAGTCTCCTCGTTGAAAAAAGACATGCCACACTGGATGATTCTGTCAGGGTAATGGTATTTTACACCCGAAGTACTAGTACAAATTTTGATAATGCTGCAATTGAAGTCCTCTCAGCAAGAAGAAACGGCGCTGCAGCATTTGCAGATTTATTTGCTTCACCCTCTTCAGGAAATAAATTTGAATATGCATCTGCATGCAGTGACGGTATGTACTGGGGTACTGCTACATATATGCACGTAATTGCCAGAGAATGCACAAATGCCGGTGTGCAGGTGGGTTTAAGACACTGGTTAAGTACAAACTGGTGCTCAAGTTTTACCAATATTCTAATTAATACAGGTTATAATGACTACTATCCCAGCGCTGCATACTGTGAAAAAGGAACAGGGAACGATTCGATTTACATTGCTATAGAAAGAAGATTTGCAAGTGATAATTACGGAATCCGGGCAATTATCACATGCGAATGGCTGACAACAAACCACTATGTATATTACATTACAAGCAGCGCCTCAGGTATAAAATATGAAAAACCCTGTATAACTGTTCAACAGCAGCAGGCAAGCGTCCCAAGACGTATTTTAATTACCTGCACAAGAAATAATATTGCCAGGTATCATTCATCTGCCAACGGAGGACAAACATGGACTGTAGATTTGGCTCTCGGCACAAACGGTCTTGCTGATTATACATGGTGCAGTTCCGATTCACTTACTGCAGGAAACGGTTATTTTATGGGCTGTTTTGTTGACCAAAACGGTGACTCGATAACAGTACGGCGAGGAATTATCGGTAATCTGGGTACTTACCTGTACAAAAGGAACAGTGTTATGAGCACCGGATTACTCTCTCCTGTATGCGCTATTTACAAAGAAGGTTCAAATAAATATTCTTCTTTCTCTTATGCAGGACAGGGACCTAACAACGTTTATTTCAACCAGGAAAATCTTATTACAGGAGTTACACCGGTAAGCGGGAACATTCCCGAAATTTACGAATTGAAACAAAATTACCCAAATCCTTTCAATCCGTCTACAACCATAAGGTTTAATATTCCAAAATCAGGTTTTGTAAACCTTAAAGTTTATGATGTTTTAGGTAATGAGGCGGCTGTTCTGGTAAATAAAAATTTAAATCCAAACAGTTATGAAGTAATATGGGATGCAGGCAGATTCGCAAGCGGAGTATATTTTTATAAATTGGTTTCCGGTGATTATACAAGCGTAAAGAAAATGATTCTTGTAAAATAGTTATTCGAAACCCTGTCAGGACATATAGTCCTGACAGGTTAATTTTTTTTACAAGGAGAAAAAAAAATGAGAATTATTCCGTTAGTTGTAACAATTGCATCCATAATGTTTCAATTTATTGTATGTACTGATTCAGAGGCACAGACACTCTTCAGAAGCGGGATGTTCTTTCATCACTCAACCGGAGAGTGCATCTGGGGACCTAACGGGAGCAGTACAAGTGTTCCGCAGGAAATAACTAGGTACAACACACAGCACAGCTATTCGGGTCAGAATGCAGTTACTCTGAATGAAACATGGTTCCCTCTCAATTATGATAACGATTGGTATTTATGGCACACCATATTTGAAACAAATTTCCCTGAGAATATAACCAACTATTTTTCGGGCAATAAAATTATAATAATAAAATCATGCTTTCCTTCATCTGCAATCGAAGAATGGGGTCAGCCGCTTGATACAACAACACCTGACTATAAAACTGTTTACAACTATAAATGGCATTGGCGCCACATTCTGACTGTGATGAAGAACAACCCACAGAATTTCTTTGTAATATGGACAAATGCGCCGCTTACCCAGGCTGAAACAAACCCGGCATCTGCAATGCTGTCAAAAATGTTCTGCAAGTGGGCAAAGGATACTCTCGCACAGGGATTGGACCCCGTATTTGGTACCTTTCCCGCAAATGTTTATGTGTTTGATTTTTTTTCTAAGCTGACTGATGCAAACGGTTATTTGCAGTTAATCTATGCAAGCTCTCCCAATGACCCTCATCCCAACGGGGCAGCAACTGCACTTGTAGCACCTCTGTTTGTAAATGAGGTGTTTGACCATTCGGTTGCTTATGAGCATGTTTTCGGAATAAAAAAACTGGGAAATAAAATCCCGGAAAGCTTCATATTATTTCAAAATTATCCTAATCCGTTTAATCCCGCCTCTGCGATAAGGTTTGGTGTTCCGAAAAATAGTTTGATAACATTAAAGATTTACAATATTCAGGGGAAAGAGATTGCTGTTTTAGTAAATGAAATACTCACTGCAAATAATTACGAAGTTATCTGGGATGCGGGCGGATACCCAAGTGGAATATATTTTTATTCACTTCAGAACAAATGATTTTTCCGATACGAAGAAGATGATGTTGTTGAAATGATGCCCTCCATTAATCTGCCGGCCTCGCCTCCGGCAGACTATAAATTTCAATACCTAAATAATAACCAATTCCGCCATTTTTCTACCCTTTAAACAGTATTGAGTAAGTGATATTTTAATGATAATTTGAAAAGATTTGGGTAAATTAAGCCCTTAATAATTTCTTTATAATCAAATACTTATATTAATAAAAATGTGCGGAATAGTAGCTTATATTGGTAAACAGGAAGCATTGCCTTTAATTTTAGACGGTCTCAGAAAACTCGAGTACAGAGGATATGATTCAGCAGGCGTGGCAATAATGTCAAATGGAGTCATAACTGTTAAGAAAAAAGCCGGAAAAGTAACTGAACTTGAAAAATTACTTGGAAGTAACGGGTTCGATAAAGACTCCACTATGGGATTTGGTCATACACGCTGGGCTACACACGGCGAGCCGAATGATGTAAATGCTCATCCTATTTTCGATGATGATAACGAAATTGTTGTGATTCATAACGGTATAATTGAGAACTACAAAGCCATTAAGATTAAGCTCGAACGCGAAGGATATGTATTCAAAACCGATACCGATACCGAATGTTTAGTACACCTTATCCACTCCCATCTTAAGAAAACCGGAAGCTTTGAAACTGCAGTAAGGTTTACACTGGCTGAGGTTGACGGAGCCTACGGCATATGTGTTTTATGTAAACAGGAACCCGACAAAATTATCGCTGCAAGAAACGGAAGTCCTTTAGTTCTCGGCGTCGGGGAAGGTGAATATATACTTGCTTCAGATGCAACAGCAATTATTCCTCACACCAGACAGGTTGTTTATCTTCTTGACGGCGAGATGGTTACCGTAACAAGAGATAAATTCGAAATCAAAACAATAGATGATGAAGTTATACAGCATGAGCTTGAAGAAATTACATTTGATCTCGAGCAGATTGAAAAAGGCGGATACGAACACTTCATGCTCAAAGAAATTAATGAGCAGCCTGACTCTGTTATGAACACGATGCGGGGCCGAATAATCAAGGAAACGGGTCATGTTAAGCTCGGAGGACTTGCCAACGTAATGGATAAAATTGCGCATGCCAAGAGAATTACTATAACAGCCTGCGGTACAGCGTGGCATGCAGCCCTTTGCGGCGAGTATATGATTGAACAAACGTGCAGAATACCTGTTGAAGTTGAATACGCATCCGAGTTCAGATACAGAGACCCGGTTATTACACCCGGCGATATAATGTTTGTAATCAGCCAGAGTGGTGAAACAGCGGACACTATGGCAGCGCTTAAAGAGGCAAGAAAACGCGGAGCGGAGGTTTACGGTATTGTTAATGTAGTGGGAAGCTCAATAGCGCGCGAAACTGATGCAGGAGTTTATACTCACGCCGGTCCGGAAATCGGAGTTGCCTCAACGAAAGCATTTACATCACAGCTCACTGGTTTGGCGCTGATTTCACTGCTGATTGCCCAGCAGAAAAATCTGCTCCAGCACCATGAAATTCAAATGATAACAGATGAATTACACAGAATACCGGATAAAATCAGGCAAATCCTTGCTCAAAGCGATAAAATTCTTGAAATTGCTAAAGTATTTAAGTTCTGCCAGCACATGCTTTATCTTGGACGCGGAATTAATTTTCCTGTAGCTTTAGAAGGCGCATTGAAGCTAAAAGAAATATCATACATTCATGCTGAGGGTTATCCTGCCGCTGAAATGAAACACGGACCAATCGCCTTAATCGACCAAAATATGCCTGTCATAGTGGTAGCGCCAAAGGATGCTACTTATGATAAAGTTATTTCGAATATACGTGAGGTAAAAGCCAGAAAAGGCGTTATAATTTCAATTACTGATGAAAACAATAACGAGCTTGATGAATATTCGGATTATTCAATCAAGATTCCTCCAACCATGAAACTGCTTTCTCCTCTGCTGACAACAATCCCGCTGCAGCTATTCGCATACTACCTTGCGGTTCTCAGGGGATGCAATGTTGACCAGCCGAGAAACTTAGCAAAGAGCGTAACTGTAGAATAAAATAATGTTGTTGCTGAAAACATCAATAAGAATGTAGGAAAGTTCATAGTAAAAAAAAAGCGGGGTTCAGTTCCCCGCTTTTTTTATAACGTCTGTTAAGATATTACTTATTAAATACTACATGCAGTGTTAGTTCTTCTTCTCCCCTTTTGACTACAACATCTGTTTCATCTCCGGGCTTAAAATCACCTAAGGCATATGTATAATCATATATGTTTTTTACATCGTGTGTTCCAAACTTAATTATAATATCACCTTTAAGAAGTCCTGCTTTCTCTCCGGGTCCGCCGGATTTTACTCCTGTTATCTGAAGTCCCGCAACAGCATCGGAATAATCAGGAATAATACCAAGGGTAACTTTAAATCCTCTGTTCGTTTTCTTTTCTTCTTCTTTTGCTTTAACATAATCGGGTTTCTGAGGAAGGTTATCTATTGTATTTATCACGCCGTAAACAAGGTCAAGAACCTTCACTTCGCCTTCGGCATTAATTTTATCCCAGTCATCCGATGGTCTGTGATAATCGGAATGCAGTCCTGTAAAAAACTGAAGCACGGGTAAATCTTTTGCATAAAAGCTTGATTGGTCGGAAGGACCGTACCCGCTTTCGCCTAAGGTTAACTTAAGATGATTCTGAATATTATTAAGCGAATCGAGTATGTTTTTCCAGATTGATGATGTTCCGGCTCCTTCAACAGTCAGCTTATCTTCATTCAATCTGCCAATCATATCCATATTTATCATAGCAACTATGTTATATTTTTTGAAAAGCTCACTCTTTGTAAAATATGCCGAGCCGATTAAGCCTGCTTCCTCTCCGCTGAAGAGCATAAATATATAGCTGCGTTTCAGGTTTGATTTCTCTGAAGCCATTTTATCGGCAAGCTCCATCACACCCGAGCAGCCCGAAGCATTATCATCAGCTCCGTTATGGATTGCCGGTTCATGTTTTTCATACAGCGAACCGTATTTCATTCCGTCTCCAAGGTGGTCCATGTGAGCGCCGATAACAATTACTTCATTTTTTAACACGGGGTCGTTTCCTTCGATGTACCCGATAATGTTTGCAGTATTTGAGTTCACATATTCAAGGTCAGAGCGGAACTTAACTTTTATATTTTCCAGCGGGAATGAATTAGGTGTTTTATTGCTGTCAATTCCTTTTTGCACATCCAGAAGATTTTTTCCGTTAGCTTTGAACATCTTTGACACAATGTTCCTGCTCACATTTATTACAGGAATTCCTATATTTTCATTTTCATTTGAAAGGCGGAGTTTTGTCATAAGCTCATCATCACCGTCATTAGGTCCTGTAACAACAATAATACCCTTTGCCCCTGCGTCTCTAACGGCATTGCATTTCTTTCTGAGCGGCTCATAATCAGCAAACGCGTCATCATGAGGGGTGTTATAGCCCGGCGTGTAACGCAAAATAACCGCAATTTTACCGTTAAGGTTAATCTTTCCGAAGTCATCATACTTTTTATCCGGCGCATTTATGCCATAGCCTGCAAATATCAGTCCACCTTCAATTTCTTCGTTGTGAGAGAAATTAACGGGATAGAAATCTTTACCCATTTTATATTCGGATTCATCTCCGTTAATATCTGCGGAAAAGCTGTTATTCTTTCCGGCTTTAATTTCGGTTACAAAGCTGAAATGCTGCCTGTACCCGTCATCGGCTATCGGAGTAAGTCCGTATGATTTAAATAAATTAACAGCATAATCTTCCGCAAGCGAATCGCCGTGTGTTCCCGGGAACCTGCCTCCAAGCTCATCGCTTGCCAGGTATTTTATATGCGATAGCACATCATCAGCTGTAATATCATGCCCGCCGGTTAGAGTAAACGAATAAAAAACAAAGCTGAATACAGCAATGAAAGGCAAACTATATTTGTAAAATTTATTTAACATTATATTGAATTTTTAATATTTACTGTTTGATTTTTGATATTAGATTTTTATTCAACCCAATCGCATATAAAGACATTTGTTTCATGCGGAATTGCATCGAACCTGTTGGAACAGAAAACAAATTTCCTGCCATCTGGCGAGAACATCGGGAAACCGTCAAACGAATTACTGTAAGTAATTCTTTCCAGCCCGGTTCCGTCAGTATTAATAGCAAACAGGCTGAAAGTTCTGCCCTGCGGGTCTTCCATGTTGGAGCAGAATATTATTCTATTACCGTCGGGGAAAAAGAAAGGCGCAAAGTTTGCAGCGCCGTTATTTGTAACCCTTACATTATCCGAACCGTCTGCATTCATAACGTAGATATCCAAAGCATGCGGCCTTACAAGTCCCTGTGAGAGAAGAGTCTTAAACTCTGTTTTTTCTTCATCAGTTTGCGGCCTTGATGCGCGGTATACTATTTTTTTACCGTCATTTGAATAATATGCGCCGCCGTCATACCCAACTTCAAATGTTAATCTTTTTACATCCGAGCCGTCAAGATTCATTGAATATAGTTCAATATCTCCGTCGCGTGTGGAAGTGAAAACAATCCTGTCACCCTTTGGAGAAATTGTTGCTTCGGCGTCATAACCTTTCTCTTTTGTAAGCTGAACGATATTGCTCCCGTCATCATTAGCTTTAAATATATCGTACGTATCGTATAAAGCCCATACATATCCCTTTGAAAAATCCGGTTTAGGCGGACATTCATCACCGCCAAGAAAAGTGGATGAATACAGAATACTTTTCCCGTCAGGGTAAAAATATGAACAGGTAGTAGCGCCTTTACCGTTGCTTACCATTTTTTTATTTGAACCGTCTATGTTCATTGTATAAATCTGGTCGCACTGCATATTTCCTGTTCGTGACTGAAATATAAGCCTTGCGCCGTCAAAAGAGAAATACGCCTCAGCGTTTTCACCGCCATTAGTGAGCATTTTCATGTTTTTAAAATGAGTTTCTCCGGGAAAGATTAAAGTATCGGAAATTTTAGCGGTTGTATGAATTTCCGGATTGGTAAAATTAAGAGATGAAAATGCGAATAAAACAGCTGTCAATAAAACCGGAAGAAACAGCTTATTCTTCAAAGAAGCGCCTGACATCAAACACACCTCCTATGCTTTTGATTTTATTTATTAATTGATTTAAATGTTCAACATTTTTTACCATCAAGATAACAGAACCATCGAATGTTGAGCCTTTCGATGCTATATTTACACTTTTAATGTTAGTATTGTTCTGCGAAGCAATTGCATGTGTTATTTCATTCAGCATGCCGGGTTTATCCTCACCGCCGATTTTTATCCCTACTAAAAATTCCTCTTCGGAATTTTCAGGCCATTGCACATCTATAATCCTGTCAGGGTCCATTAAGAACAGGTTTGTGAGGTTTTTACAGGTTTTTTTATGAATTTTCACACCTTCGGTTTTTGTTATAAAACCGATAATATCCTCGCCGGGAATCGGGTTGCAGCAGTTTGCGTAAGAGAACATCATATCTTTTACTTCACCGCCTGCAATTATTGAACCCTTCGATGCTCTGGCGGTTTTAATATAGGTCTCAAACAAATTAGTTTGAATATCTTTTTCCATCTGGGCAAATGTCTTATCCATAGGCTTAACATATTCAGATTCTATTTCGCCCGTCAGTAGGCGGTTCCTGTCTTTTATAATTTCAAACAGCTCGTCTGTATTTGCCTTGTTATCCGCTATAGAAATATAAAAATGCTGCAGGTTATCAAACTTAAGCCTGATAAACAATTTGGAAAGCTCATCTTCTGAAAGAGAAAATTTATTTTTTTTAAGCTTCTTTTCCCAAATTTCTTTGCCCTGGTCAATTTTAATTCTGCGCTCATTATTAAACCATTTATGGATTTCGGATTTTGCTTTATGTGTAACTACAAACTTCTCCCAGTCCTGATGCGGGCGCTTGATTTTTGATGTGATTATTTCCACCTGGTCACCGCTTTTCAGCTTTGTTTCCAATGGCGCAATTTTCCCGTTAATTTTAGCGCCTATGCATTTATATCCTATTTCCGTATGAATTTCAAAAGCAAAATCCACAGGCGTAGAGTTTACCGGAAGAATTTTCAGCTCGCCTTTCGGAGTAAACACATACATCTCATCCTGGTAGAGGTTAAGCTTAAGACTCTCCATAATCTGTCCCGGTGAAGACTCTTTTGAAGACGATTCAAATAATTCTCTTATCCATGTAATCCAGTCTTCCATCTGCTTATCATTTGCGCTTATATTCTCTTTATATTTCCAGTGTGCTGCCACGCCTTTTTCCGCTACCTCATGCATATCGCGTGTACGGATTTGAACTTCCACCATTTTTCCTTCGGGACCAAGCAGGGTTGTATGAATCGACTGGTAACCGTTCTTCTTCGGAAGAGAAACATAATCTTTAAAGCGTTCCGGTATGGGGATATAAATTTCCGAACAAAGACCGTAAACAGTAAAGCAATCGTTCTTACTCGGAGTATCGAGAATAACCCTAACGGCAAATAAATCGTAAATCTCTTCAAACGTTTTACTTCTTAATCTCATCTTCTTGGCAATGCTGTAAAGATTTTTTGCTCTGCCGTAAATTTCGAACTGAAAATTCTGTTTATTCAGCGCTGCTTTAATGGGTTGTATAAATTTATTAACATACCCTTCACGCTCCTTTTTACGGGCAAGTACTTTCTTTTTGCCGGGCGTGATCAGTGCCGTGTAACAGCCTGCTTTCATGGCGATCCCCTTCCTTGAGAGGTGTGGTTATCCGATAAAAATGGATGCTTACAATTTTCAGGCACCGTAAAGAAAACCATAAACCATGTCAAGAAAAAACATGGGCGCCGGTGGGGCAAGCCCGGCATTTTCGCTTGACAACCCGCAGGGCTTGCCGTAAGCGCAGCAAAACCCGGACGGGTGGCTTTTGACAACCCGAAGCTGATCAGGTAGATAGACTGAAGACTGAAGGCTTTTAGGAAAAAAGCATGCGCGTCCACACGAAGCCAAAATCGTTTGGGTACCTTGGCCGGTGATGGCGTCATCTATGGTCATTATTGCCTTTCAATCTTCAGCCTTCAGCCTAAACACCTGCATAGTTACGATGTCAATTGAAAGCGAGGAACAGCCTTCATGACGAAAGCCAAAGACGCTGATGAATATATCGCTATCCAACAGGAGGCTATTCATAATAACCCGGAATGCGGCAACTCGCACTATAACCTGGCGGTTGCCCTATTGGGGAAGCGGCAGTTTGAAGAGGCCGAGCGCGAATTGAACGAGGCCCTCGAATGCAGCCCGGGCCTGGCCGAAGCCTATATCCTGCTGGGCGGCATCTGCATGCAGCGCGGGGACCTCGATGGCTGCCTGCGCAATAACCGCATGGCCATCAAGGTGCGTCCGGGTTTTTCCGAGGGGTACGGGAACATCGGCTTCGTGGAGTTGCAGCGGGGCAACATCGATGCGGCCATCGAGAACCTCGAGCGCGCCACGTATTTCAACTTCCGCTACATCCAGGCCTTCGCCAACCTGGCCAATGCCTACCTGATGAAGGGCCGCATCGACGAGGCCATCGAGGCCAACCACAAGGCCCTCGTGCTGGCCCCGGATTTCGCGCCGGCGCACAACAACCTGGCCATCACCTACCTGGAAAAAGGGCAATACGCCCTCGCCGTCGAGCATTGCGACAAGGCGGTGGAACTGGGGTACGACGTGGCAGCTCAGATTCGGCAGGAGATTGAAGAGCAGCGTGCGAATCTGAAAAAGTAAAAAAGTCCAGTGCCGCATTATTCTTACTTCCTCGAAACCGCTGACCAGCCCGTCACCGCCGCCCAGCCGGCGTGGCGCTGCCTGCTGCCGACCGGGCGGCGCTCGTTCCGGGATGCACCGGGTAGCCCGTCGGCGCCCTCCATCACCCTGGGGCAATACTTCCAGGCGGTTCGGGCGTTTCTCGAAGGGCCGGCGCAGGCGGCTGTCGCGGGGGCCCTTCGCGCACACGCCCCGGCGGCGGGCGGTGCGGAGGAAATCGGGATTTTTCTCGCCAAGCACGGCGAGTGCTACCATCCGGCCCGGGTGGTAGCGCAGGCGTGCGGCGGCCGGAGCGAATGGGTCGTAAACGTGGCGGTCTCTCCGGCCGGCGCATCCATCATCCAAAACGAGTTTGCCGTCCTGCAGCGACTGAACCGCGAGTTTTCCCCTTCCTACCTTCCGCAGGTCTACGTGCTCGGGGAGGTGCCGCTTCAAGACGGTCAGCCGCTTTCCATGTTCCTGGGGGAGTGGCTGGTGGGTTTCCACGAGTTTCACCTCACTCGCGGCGGGCCGGGCGATGAGACGCTCGTCGTGCTCTGGGACCCCGAAAACGGCAACCGGATTCTGGGGCACAATCAGGTGAAGGCGCTCTATTCCCAGACCGCCCGGGTTCTCACCCACTATTTCAACGTTTCAACCGCGGAGTGCATCGGGGCGTGGCATCATGCCGCCGGTGACTTCGTCGTCAACCTCGCGGGCGATACCCCCGTAGCGCGGCTGGTCACCGCCCGGGAATACCGGCCGCTGCTGCAGCTGGAGTCGGCCCCTGCCGGCCGTAGCGTCAAGCGCCTGCTCGAAGTGCTCCTGGTGTTCTTTCTGAGCCTCACCATCCGCATGCGGCTCGACCGACTGGACGGGGTGGGGGAGATTGCCTGGGCGGGGCCGGTGGCCGTCGAAGGGGCCCTATCGGGGGTGCTGGAGGCCCTGACTGAAAAGCCGGAGCTTCCCGGTGTGCCCCTGCCGCTCGACCTGCTCTTCACGCATTACCTGCGCTCCTGCCGCCCGGATGACCTGCTGGATCTGTGTTCGGGCATCATCGCCTCCTTCCACCCGCAGTCTCCGGACACGGCCGTGGCAAGAGCCCACCTGAAAGAGCATGCCGCAGCACTTGCGCTGGCCTTCAGTCGACTTTGACCCGCACTACATGCAGGGATTTTCTTCCGGGGCGCCTCAAGATGAGGTATGGGTCTAACCTCCCAATTTTATAGGCTCGCCGGCCTTTCCCCAGGTGCTTTTTTATTGACAACCGCCCGCTTTAATTCTATAGCGTTACCTTCTGTCTGCGCTCATCATTATGCTATAAGGAAAAAGATAACCAGTGCGAAACCATCAACAAATTGAGAGGAGGTGAATCGTTTTTTATTCGAATTAGGCGGTAGCTGCGTTGGCAGGTCTCAATCATCAATTCAAACGGAGGTAGATAATGGCAAAACACAAGACTCCCTTGCTGGACCAGCTTGAAAGCGGGCCGTGGCCGAGCTTCGTGTCCGACTTGAAGGCGCAGGCGGAAGAGCGCGCGAAAAACCCCAAGAAAATCGATTTCCAAGTCCCCGTGGACGTCGTCGACGACCTGCTGGGCCTGCTGGAACTGTCCTTCAAGGACGGCGCGACCCACTGGAAGCATGGCGGCATCGTCGGCGTGTTCGGGTACGGCGGCGGCGTCATCGGCCGCTACTGCGACCAGCCGGAATTGTTCCCGGGGGTTGCCCACTTCCACACCATGCGTGTCAACCAGCCCGGCGGCAAGTTCTACACCACCGATTACCTTCGCAAGCTTTGCGACCTGTGGGACTTGCGCGGCAGCGGCATCACTAACATGCACGGCTCCACCGGCGACATCATCTTCCTGGGCACCCGCACGGATCAGCTCGAAGAGATCTTCTTCGAGCTCACGCACAAGTACAACCAGGACCTCGGCGGTTCCGGCTCCAACCTGCGCACCCCCTCGGACTGCATCGGGGCTGCGCGCTGCGAGTACGCCTGCTACGACACCCAGGACCTGTGCTTCACCATGACCAATGACTACCAGGACGAGCTGCATCGCCCGGCCTTCCCCTACAAGTTCAAGTTCAAGTTCGACGGCTGCCCGAACTGCTGTGTCGCCTCCATCGCCCGGTCCGACATGTCCTTCATCGGCACCTGGCGCGACGACATCCGCATCGATCAGGAAGCCGTTCAGAGCTACATCGGTGGCGAGATCCCGCCCAACGGCGGGGCGCACATGAGCCGCGATTGGGGCAAATTCGACATCCAGAAGGAAGTGATCGGCCTGTGCCCCACCGGGTGCATGTGGATGGAGGGTAAGACCCTCAAGATCGACACCAAGGAATGCAACCGCTGCATGCATTGCATCAACGTCATGCCGCGCGCCCTGCGGATCGGAGAAGACCGCGGTCTTTCCATCCTGGTCGGCGCCAAAGCCCCGATTCTCGACGGCGCCCAGATGGGCTCGCTGCTCGTGCCCTTCATCAAGGCCGAGGCGCCCTACGAGGAGATCAAGGAAGTCATCGAGAAGATTTGGGATTGGTGGATGGAAGAAGGCAAGAACCGCGAGCGGCTCGGCGAGCTGATCAAGCGCCAGGGCTTCCAGCGGCTACTGGAGGCGACCGGGATTGCGCCCGATGCCCGCCATGTGAAGGAGCCGAGGGCCAACCCCTACATCTTCTGGAAGGAAGATGAGGTCGAGGGCGGCTGGACGCGCGACGTCAACGAATTCCGCAAACATCATCTGAGATAAGGGGGACGAGCTATGGCATTTATTTCTTCCGGATACGATCCCAAGGAGCCGATGAAAAACCGTATCACCGACATCGGCCCGCGCAAATACGACGAATTCTATCCGCCCGTTATTGCCAAGAACAAAGGCACGTGGCTGTATCATCAATATCTCAAACCGGGCGTCTATTACCATGTGGCCGAGTCCGGCGACAAGGTCTTCACCGTGCGCGCCGGCGGCGCCCGCCTGATGAGCACGCTGCTCATCCGCGAGATCTGCGAGATCGCCGACAAGCACTGCGGCGGACACGTCCGCTGGACCACGCGCAACAACATCGAGTTCATGGTCGACGACGAGAAGAAGGTCGAACCGCTCATCAAGGACCTCGAAGGCCGCAAGTTCAAGGGCGGCAGCTTCAAGTTCCCGATCGGCGGCACCGGTGCGGGCATCACCAACATCGTCCACACCCAGGGCTGGGTACACTGCCACACCCCGGCCACCGACGCCTCCGGCCCGGTCAAGGCCACCATGGACGTGCTGTTCGACGACTTCAAGAGCATGCGGCTTCCGGCCCACCTGCGGGTGTCGCTGGCCTGCTGCCTGAACATGTGCGGCGCGGTGCACTGCTCCGACATCGCCATCCTGGGATACCACCGCAAACCGCCCATGCTCGACCACGAGTACCTGGACAAGATGTGCGAGATCCCGCTCGCCATCGCGGCCTGTCCGACCGCGGCCATCAAGCCGGCCAAGGTGGAAGTCGGCGGCCAGAAGCTCAACAGCGTCGCCGTGAACAACGACCGGTGCATGTTCTGCGGCAACTGCTACACCATGTGCCCGGCCATGCCGCTGGCCGACAAGGAAGGCGACGGTATCGTCATCATGGCGGGCGGCAAGGTCTCCAACCGGCGTTCGGCCCCGAAGTTCTCAAAGGTCGTCGTGGCCTTCCTGCCGAACGAGGCGCCGCGCTGGCCGCAGACCACCGCCGTGATCAAGAAGATGGTCGATGTCTACGCCAGTGACGCCCGCAAGTACGAACGCCTCGGCGAGTGGGCGGAGCGGATCGGCTGGGAGCGCTTCTTCGAGAAGTGCGAACTGCCGTTCACCCACCACCTGATCGACGATTTCCGCGATCCGGCCTACTACACGTGGCGCCAGAGCACCTTGTTCAAGTTCTAAGGCAACCGGGTTGCAATGGGGGCACCGCGCGCGGTGCCCCTTTCCCTATTAAGGAAAAGAGGTAAACCATGGAGTACGCGGAAGCCAAAGCCAAAATAGTCGAGGAACTTACCAAAAAACTGAAGAACAAGTCCAAGTTTTACTTCAACGACCTGGCCGGTATCCTGGAGATGAAGCCCCGGGAAGCCAAGAAGCTGATCAACGACATGGTGACCGACGGCACGCTGGAGTACTGGTCCAGCGGCAGCACCTCCATGTACGGCCTGAAGGGGACCGGAAAACAGCAGGCGGCCGAGCACGAAGAATAATTTTCCTCCGGTCGACGCCGGCGTGACGAACCCACAAGCTTCAATGCAGGCGAGCGAATCGAATTTCCCGCGGGTGGTCATCTCTGCCCTGCGAGGAGGTTCCGGCAAGACGATCCTGTCGATCGGTGCGATCGCGGCCCTGCACGCCCGGGGAAATTCCGCTGCTCCTTTCAAGAAAGGCCCGGACTACATCGATGCGGGCTGGCTTGCCCTTGCGGCAGGCCGGCCCTGCTACAATCTGGACACCTTCCTGCTGAGCGCCGAGACCATCCGGCGCTCGTTCTGCTCCCACGGCCACCGTGTCGATTGTGCCCTGATCGAGGGCAACCGCGGTCTTTACGACGGCATCGACTTGGACGGCACCACCAGCACCGCCGAACTGGCCAAGCTGCTGGGGGCACCCGTGGTGATGTGCCTGGACTGCACCAAAACCACACGCACCATGGCCGCGGTGATCTCCGGCTGTGTGCGCTTCGACCCGGAGGTGGCGATCCGCGGGGTGATCCTCAACCGGGTCGCCGGCGCGCGGCACGAATCGATCCTGCGCCGGAGCATCGAGCACTACAGCGGGGTCCCGGTGATCGGCGCGGTTCCCAAGCTCAACCGGGAGATTTTTCCCGAGCGCCACATGGGACTCGTGCCTACCCCCGAGCACGGCTGGGCGGCGGACGCGATCCGATCCATCGCCCGCATCGCGGCCCAGCACATCGATCTGGAGGCCTTCGTACGCATCGCCCGTGAAGCCCCACCTCTGCGCGGCGTGTGCCCGCCACCGGATTCGGACGAGGCAGCGGGTCAACGGGCAGCAGGCCCGCCCGCGTTGGCCCGCATCGGCATCCTGCAGGATGCGGCGTTTCAGTTTTACTACCCTGAAAACATCGAGGCTCTGGCGACGGCCGGGGCGCAGATCGTTCCCGTGAGCCCGCTCCGGGACGAGAGCCTGCCCGAGCTCGACGCTATTTACATCGGCGGCGGGTTTCCCGAGACCCATGCCCCGGAGCTGGCGGCCAATACGGCGTTCAGCCGCCGGCTGCGGGAGATGGTCGATGACGGGCTGCCGGTCTATGCCGAGTGCGGCGGCCTCATGTACCTGGGCGAGGAACTGGTCATAGAGGGCCAGAGCTACCCGATGGCCGGAATCCTCCCGGTGTCCTTCGGGCTGTTCAAGCGCCCCCAGGGGCATGGCTACACCGTCGTCAGCGTGGAGGGCGAAAACCCATACTACCCGGCCGGCACCGAGATTCGCGGCCACGAGTTCCACTATTCCCGGGTGCTGCGATGGTCCGGTCGGGAACGCGACCTGGTGTTTCGCATGCGGCGCGGGGCCGGCATCCACGGCGACCGGGACGGGGTCGTCCACAAGAACGTCCTTGCCACCTACACTCACATTCACGCCCTGGGCACGCCCGGCTGGGCGGGCGCATTGATTCGCAATGCCGTCGCATACAAAGCCAAGCGAACCGGAAGCTGACGCCGCCGTCGGAGGCCTCCGGGAGCGCGTGCTGAAATTCATCGCGGGCCGGCGCCGGACGCCGGCCGACATTCTCAAGAGCCTGTCGCATCCCCCGGTTTTCCCCAGAACCTCAGTGCAGAAGGCCATCCGGGAGCTGCTGGCGGCCGGCGAGCTGGTGTACACCTTCGAGGATGGGCACTCGTTTCTCGAGTCCTCCTTCGACCGGCCGGTGCGGGTCGGTCAGAGGATCGTGCTTTGCCCGCCTGGCCGCAGGGTTGCCGTGCAGCCGGAGGATATCGTGCTGATGATCCAGCCCGGCGCCTCGTTCGGCGCCGGGCGCCACCCCACCACCCGCCTGGCGCTGCAAGGGATCGAGGCGCTGCTGGCCGCCGGCGGCAGGCCCCTTACCGGTCCGGGCAGCCGCGTGCTCGACATCGGAACCGGCACTGGCGTGCTGGTGATGGCCGCCGTGAGGCTGGGGATCGAGGCCGGTCTGGGCATTGACCTCGACCCCTGCGCCGTCGCCGAGGCCGGCGCCAACCTCCGGCAAAACGGCCTGGCGGCAGCCATCGCCATCAGCGCCGCTCCGGCGGAGTTCATCCCGGCGGCCGCTTTCACGCTGGTCGCGGCCAACCTGAGGCTGCCTACGCTCCTGCGTCTAGCACCGGCCATCGCGGCGGGGTGCCGGCCGCCGGCGGGGCTGGTGATGTCCGGGATTCGCGCGGAGGAATCGCAGCCGCTCCTGGTTGAATATGAAAGGCAGGGATTCGAGCCATCCTGGCGCGGCTCAGAGGATGCGTGGCTCGCGGTCGCCATGATGAAAAAGCGCTGACACGCGGTGGACGGGAAAATCAAAAGACAGAGGCGGGCATCGTTTGCGATGCCCGCCTCTTGGAACTCAGGCCAACTTCCGCGGAGGAAATCAGCTCTTCTTATGGCAGTCGTTGCAGGTTACCGGGGCCTTCTTCGCGGGGTTGAAGTCCTTGTTGAAATCTCGGTGGCATGTGCGGCAGTCGTCGTGGTAGGCCTCGGCCAGGTACTGAAGCTTGCCCGCCTTGTCGAGCTTGGGAGCATCCTTGCCCTTGGGGGCCTCGCCGCACTGCTTGTGGCACTCGATGCAATGCTGCACTTTGCTGTCGGCGGTCAGGCCGGCGATAGGCTTATGCTGGGCGTCGTGATGGCACTGCCCGCACCCGTTGGGGAAAGCCTTGGCGTACTTCTTGATGTATTCATCGGAATGCGCCTTGTGGTTGAACTCGACCACAGGCTTGGAGCTCGGAGGACAGCTTTTTTCCTGTAAATTGATGACGTCTGCGACCTTGGCGTAGATCCCGCCGGCAAAGAACATACCGGCCACTGCAATCACCAACACAATCACAAGTTTTTTGCTCATCTCCTCTCCCCTGCCTCCTTTGAGTGAATGGTTCTTGTCCGGTGTTTTTGCCACACAATGACCCAACTCAACTAGCTCTAATTTTTTAGCAGGGAACAGCTGGGCTGTCAATGGGCTTCTTCGAGCCGCAACGGCTTTCCGTGCTCAGGCCGGCTTGTCTTCTGTGCTGGGGATCGCGGCCTTTTTACGGATCAGCCACTTGGCGCCGAAGATGCCGATTTCGTATAGGATGATCAGCGGGATGGCCATCAGGATCGTGGAAACCACGTCGGGCGTCAGGAACGCGCCGACCACGAAGGCGCCTATGACGGCGTACTTGCGGTTGCGCTTCAGAAAATCGACGGAGATGATGCCCAGTCGGGCCAGCAGGGCCATCAGTACCGGCAGCTCGAACAACAGCCCGAAGATGAGCAGAAGCTTGATGGAGAAATCCAGGTACTCGTGCATGGAGGGCAGGGTGCGAATGAAATCCGATCCGAAGCCGAGCAGGAATTTGAACCCGAAAGGAAACACCACGAAATAACCGAACAGGGTCCCTCCCAGGAAAAAAAACGAAGTGATCGCAATGACCGGGCCCAATACGCGCCGCTCTTTGCCGTAGAGGCCGGGTGCGACGAACATCCAGAACTGATAGAGCAGCACCGGGCTGGCCAGAATGAGGCTCGCGAAAAAGGAGACCTTCAAGTAGGTGAAAAACGCTTCAGGGATACCCGTGAAAATCAGTTTGCCGCCCTCGGGCATGACGCGCATGAGAGGGTAGATCAGGACATTGAACAGCTGCTCGCTGAACCCGTAACAGAGGGCGAAACAGGCCGCCACGGCGATGGCGCTTTTGATCAGCCGGGAGCGCAGTTCCTCCAGGTGCTCGGTGAAGGGGAGTCGTTCATCCTCGCGCAGCATCGTGCAAACGTGTTCAGGCCGATTTGGGTTTATCGGGCGGGGGGGCCGGCTCGACCGCCTGCAGGGCAGTGACGGCAGGTGCCTCCGTGGGGGAGGGCGCCTGCCCGGCGTTCCAGGTGTCAAAGGCTTTTTTCAGTTCATCGAGTTTTTCTTCGGCTTTGGGCTCCGGGACGGCTTCCGTCGGCGCGGGTGCCGGGGGGGCTGCCACCGTCCCGTCGGCGGGAGTCGCAGCGCCGGCGGTGGGCGGATCCGTGCTTTCGATCTCTTGTTGAATGGTCTTGTTCACGTCCGACTGGAATTCGGTGAATGCTTTTTTGACCTCGGTGAACTCGCTGTCGACCTGCAGGGTGTCCTTGAGTTCGCTGGTGGCCTTCTTGAATTCGCGCACGGCGCGGCCCATGGATTTCGCCAGGTCGGGCAGTCTTTTCGGGCCCAGGACGATCAACGCCACCACGGCGATGAGGATCAGTTCGGGCATGCCGATGCCAAACATAGACAGCTCCTTATGATAATATGGACGCCGCTTGTGCCCGCCGGAAAATCTCCGTGAGACGTTCCGGCGCGGCGCATGGCAAGCGGGGATGGGTTAGGTTCTACTGGTTTGGGGGGGGCCTGTCAAGGCGCACCCGCCTCCGGTTTGAGAACGAGGAAATAGAGCTTGCCCGGATGCTTGAGGTACCCCGCGGCAAGCTCGGCATAGGGGCCTTCACCCCAGAAAATGTCGGCCCGGCCCGGCCCCACGATCGCCCCGCCGGTGTCCTGGTTCAGCATGAACCGGCGGCAATCCACCCAGGACTGGACCTTGCCGGAGGCCTCGCTCAGCGGCTTTTTCGTCTCGATGAACGTCAGCACCGCCGGCGGGAAAATTTTTCGATCCAGGGCGAGGGAGCGCCCCGGCGTCAGCCTGACGTTCAGCGCGCCCAGGGCGCCTCCCGGCGCGATCGTGAAGAAGATAAAGCTGGGGTTAAAGTCGAGCACATGCTGGATCTCGAGGGGGTTATCGCGCAGATAAGCCCGGATGCGCTGCATGGACATTTCCTCGCGCGGAATCTTGCCCTCGTCGATCAGCAGCTGCCCGATACTGCGGTAGGGCCGGCCGTTGCTGCCGTCGTAGTGGACGTTGATCATCTGGCCGTCATCGAGCGCGATCTTGCCCGAGCCCTGGATGTGCAAAAAGAAAAGGTCGACCGGGTCGTTGACCCAGGCGATCGGCTGAACTTTCCCGTACAGGACGCCTTCCTCCTCGATCTCGCGGCGCTCATAGTAAGGCACCAGCGCCCGGTCGCTCACTCGGCCCACGATCTTCTCACCCTTGAACTTTTCGGAAAAGGCCCCCAGGTCGACGGTGATGAGATCCTCCGGCCGCGGGTAGACCGGGTAGGCGTACTCGGGCTTGCGGGACCGGCTGCCTCGCAGGATGGGTTCGTAGTAGCCGGTGAAGAGCACTTCGTCCTGGGCGTTGCGGCCCACAGATTGGTAGACCAGATAGTGGTCGCGGATGAAATCCTGCAGGCGGCCGGCGGTCGGTCGGTCTATGATGAAGGACTGGAAGCGTTGCAACGATTTCAGAACGTGCCCGGCGCTGATGCGGTCGGGGCCGAACACGTACTCGCGCTGCGCCGGCTGGCCCTGCAGATAGGCGATGCTCTGGCTGATGGCCTGCTCAAGGTTGTCAAAGTCCAGGTCGTCTCCGAAATGCGGATAGCCGGACGGTGAAAGCTTTTTAAGCGAAACAACTTCCGGCGCCCCCGGGGGGGCGGGCTTGGGTTTCGTCGCACAGCCGGCCAGGGCAAAAATCAAGATGACGGCGATCAGCGGCAGGCAGCCGCGGAAAAAGCGCCGGGCGCTCAGTTGGGTTAACCTGTGGGACGGGCCGTTAAATTGTTCTTTTGTCATGGTTGATGAACTCGCAAAAAGCCATCATAGTTGCGATCCCCGTTTGTAGAGGCCGCTCTTGCCGCCGGATTTCTCGAGCAGCTGAATGCCGGAGATGGTCATCTCCCGGTCATGGGACTTGCACATGTCGTAGACCGTCAGTGCGGCCACCGCCGCGGCGGTGAGCGCCTCCATCTCCACCCCGGTCTGGTCCAGGGCCCGCACGCGGGCCCTGATGCCGATGGCATGCGCCACCGCGTCGGGGACGAAGTCGACCTGGATGTGGGTAATGTTAAGCGGGTGGCACATGGGGATGAGCTCCGCGGTCCGCTTGGCGGCCATGATGCCGGCAATCCGCGCGGTTTCGAGCACGTTTCCCTTTTTTACCCTTCCGTCGCGGATCAGCTCGAAGGTCTCAGCCCGCATGTGGACCTCGCCTCCGGCCAGCGCCGTGCGCACGGTCGGCGCCTTTCCGGTGACATCCACCATGCGCACGCGGCCTTCTTCGTCGAGATGCGTGAATTCAGCCATCGATGGGTCACCTCCGCATGTGCATCTAAATCACGAGCCCGCCGCTATATCAAGGTATTCCGTCTTCTCCGTGACGGTCGTCTTGATCTGATTCAGCGTGTCGCTCAGAACGGCAATTACGTTTTCGCGGATGTCGCCGGCAACGATCAGGAGCATGACGTCGTCACCGACCGACAAATCCCGGTCTTCGGCGATGGCGACCCGGATGTCGACGATCCCCGGGCGCAGCCTCTGTTCGTCCAGGATCCGCTGCAGCCGGCCGTGATCCACGCGGACCCGCAATCCGCGAACACGGCGGCCGTCGCGGGTCGTCTCCCGCACGACCCCGTTGTGGGCCAGCAGCATCCCGACGCTGCCGAAGTCGGGGCGTTTGCGGATGTCAGCGATCATGGCCTTGATGTCCATGCGGCCTCCGTTTCCCTGCCGGAGTTCACCATCTGCTCGGCCCGGGTCATGTCCTGCGGGGTGTTGACGTTGAAAAACGAGACCAGGCCGGGGTCTTTCGCGCGCAGTCGATCCTCCGCTATCGTCAGGATGCGGCAGTTTTTCAGCGCCAGGTGGATCTTGAACTTGTTCGCGCGCAGGTGATCTTCCGCCGGCTTCAGGCAGCGCCGGGAGTAGGCTGCGCAGAGGGGTTCGACGCCTGCCGATGTGCAGGGGAGCACCAAGTCCGCCCCGGGTTCGATCGCACTCAGGACCATTTCGACTATTTCCCTTTTCAGAAACGGGGTGTCGCAGGCGGAAAAGAACGCAAACGGGTGGCTGGCGTAGAAAAGCCCCGCATGAATGCCGGTGAGCGAGCTGCGCACGGGAAAGATGTCCGTGACAATCAGCGCATCCCATTCCAGAAAATCCCGCGGGCGGTTGGTGACCAGGATGATCTCGTCGAACAGCTGCGAAAACACGTCAAACAGGCGGTCCATGATCCGCACCCCGCCCACCTTGAGAAGCGCCTTGTTTTCACCGCCGTAACGGGTACTCCGTCCGCCCGCCAGTATCACCCCTGAACACGGATGCTTCATACCCCATCGTCCTGCTTCATTGCGCTGAGCATAGGAGAATTGCCTGATGAAATCAAGCGATTATCGGAAATGTGAGCGTTAGGCGGCCGCCATGATGGTCGAGGCCGGCGGCCTCTTCCAACGTCAAGAGCGAACGGGGCCGCCGGCAAGCGGAAAAAAACCGGTTGATCTCGAGCCTAAGAGTGAAGTAAATAAGAAAGTTACCCTCGATCAAGGAAGAAAATCCATGGGAACCCGCGAGCACAAGCAAGACGCGCCCCGACAGGTCAGCATCGCCATCCTGACACTTTCCACTACCCGCACCATCAAAGAGGACGCCGGCGGGCATTGGATCAAGGAGAGCGCCCAACAGTTGGGTCACCACGTGCTCTACCATCGGGTGATTCCCGATGAGGCGGCCACGATCACCATGACGGTGCGTGAGATTGTGGAAACCATCACGCCCGAGATCCTGCTCATGACCGGCGGGACCGGCATCACGCCCCAGGATGTGACCATCGAAGCGGTCAGCCCCCTGTTCGCCAAGAAACTCACCGCGTTCGGCCCGCTTTTCGCCCAGCTCAGCATGCAGGAGATCGGCTCGGCGGCCATCCTGTCCCGCGCCACGGCGGGCATCATCGGGTCCACCATCGTTTTCTGCATGCCCGGCAGCCTCAATGCCTGCAAGCTCGCCTGCACCCAGCTGATATTTCCGGAGCTGGGGCACCTGGCAAAACACCTCAAGGGCGCTTGACGCATTTTTTCTCACTTCATTTAAGGAGATCGCAATGGCTGAAAATGCTCGCAAGTCAAAAGTATGTTCCTGGAACGAGTGGGATCCCCTCACGCACGTGATCGTGGGCCGGGCCGACGGCACCATGATTCAGGCCCCTGAGCCGGCGGTCGAACGCGAATGGCCGGAGTATGGTGTGCCGCTGGGGACCTACGGGCGGCTGCCGAAGGAGATGGAAGACAAGGCCAACGAGCAGCTGAACAACTTCGCGGCCATGCTCGCGAAGCGGGGGATCCGCGTCGACCGGCCGACACCGATCGACTTCAGCCAGCCGGTCCAGACCCCCGACTGGAAACAGGCCACCATGTTCGGCTGCATGCCGCCCCGGGACGTGCTGCTCACCGTGGGCCACGAAATTCTCGAGGCCACCATGTCCTACCGCAGCCGCTGGTTCGAGTACCTCGCCTACCGGCCGCTGCTCGAGCGGTATTTCCAGGAGGACCCCGACTTCCGCTGGGAGGCGGCGCCCAAGCCGCGCCTGACCGAGCGCACCTACAAAAAGGGCTACTGGACCCGGTTCAAGACCTGGAGCGAGGAGGAAAAACTCGAGCGCACGCAGGCCTGCGATTGGGTGCTGACCGAGGCCGAGCCCTGCTTCGATGCGGCCGATGTGGCGCGGCTCGGCCGGGACCTGCTCGTCCAGCAATCCACGGTCACCAACGCGGCCGGCATCCGCTGGCTCAGGGGCCACTTCCCGAATCACCGCATCCATGCGGTGATTTTCAAGGAAGACGCGCCGATGCATATCGACGCCACCTTCGTGCCGGTGCGGCCGGGGCTCGCGCTGTCCAACCGGCAGCGCACGCCGCTGACCCCGGAGTTGGTGGAGCTTTTCAAGAAGAACGATTGGGAGATCATCGAGTGCGCCAAGCCGGCCCACGACAAGAAGGCGAAGTTCTCGTTCTGCAGCGTGTGGCTCTCGATGAACATGCTCATCCTCGACCCCAAGACGGTCTGCGTTGAGGCCTCCGAGAAGGAGCAGATGGAGCAGCTCGACCAGCGGGGCTTCGAGGTGATCCCGGTGCCCCTGTGGGACGTGGCCGCCTTCGGCGGGGGGCTTCACTGCGCGACGGCGGATGTCACCCGGGAGGGGACCTGCCAGGACTACTTTCCCAATCAAGTCCCGGGCTTCTAAGGCGGCTTCGTAAATGGACCGCGCGCTGGGTCGCCTGGACGGTTCGGTGCTGACCCTACCGAACCCTGACCTGTTTGTGTTCATGTACGTCCGCAAGGAGGCGGTGCTATCGGGTCAGGTTGAAGGAACACAAAGCTCACTGCAGGATTTTTGAGCCGCTGAGGCGCAATTGTTCGATCTGGGCCTTCCGCGCGATGTGAACGCGGTAGTCAATTGCGTTCGTGCAATGAATCATGGAGTGGCCCGGCTCGCTGAACTACCGGTTTCGCTCCGCGCCCTATATCAACCGATTCAGCAATTCCAGCCTCGAAGCAGATGAGGGCATCTAAGCCAGTTTGCTTTCCTGTAAGCGAATGGCCGACGTATCTCCAAACGACTATTTCTGGGATAGTTTCAACCAATCTCCGGAGACTATAGCCTCCGGAATCTCCGAAAAAACATTTAATCCGCAATTCGCTGATCCGCTTGGTGTCCACTATTGACGACCGACTCCACAATCCAAATATTTGGTTTTTTCGGGGTGGAATCATTTACATTCTCCTGGTCATCGCCCTTGTTGTGGTGGTGGCCCAGGTGATCCAGGGCTGAAAAAGATTGTAAGGATTATTGGCCTTGCTTGGGAAAAGGAAGCATTTGGAGGGAGATAATTTATGCCGCTAATTCAATTAGTGATTGTGTTGGTTGTCGTTGGGGTGATTCTCTGGGTGATTAACAGCTACATACCGATGCAGTCTACCATAAAGAAAATTTTAAACCTGGTAGTGGTTATTGCCGTCGTTATCTGGCTCTTGAGTGTGTTTGGACTCATAGGAAACATCTCAGCAATCCGTATTGGCAAGTGAAGGGGTGGACGCAGTTCTTTCTTTATTCGGAAAGTGATAAGCAATACACCCCAACATTCTCATCGCGAGCGCAGTGATTTTGAATCGGGTCATTTAACGCCGACGCCTGTAACGACGCTGGACGGGTTCTATGCCGGACAGCACGGTTCAGAGCGGTTCAGTTGCTCGCGCGCTCGGTTTTGATGGTCACTTTCTGGCGCACTGTCCAAGGTGGCGAGCCGTGAGTTTGTTTAAAAGGAGAAAACGCAATGGACGCAGTCAAGATCGCGGCAATCGTATTGATTTTAAATAGTGATGGGCGGTGTGCTCCTGGTTTTTGGAAGCAAGAAGAGCTAACCGCTGCACTTGCCGCCCGACAAAGATTTCGGCTGAGGTTAAGCGTTTAGTTCTAAGCAGAATATTTTCGTTTGATCTACCCGGCTTTTCCGAACACATTTTGTGAGTTCCACATATGCGTTGAAATTTGTCGGGAAGAAAGCGGCCTACCCCCACTGGGTCTGCTCACCGTCGCCGCCATGTTGCCAGAGGAATTTCACAAGCGACTTGTGGATGTCAACACGGACAAGCTCACGGAGGACGATCTCGCTTGGGCGGATATGGTCTTTATCGGAGGAATGGCCGTCCAGCGGGAGTCGGCGAAACACATTATCGCCCGCTGCAAGGCGAGGGGGCTGAAAGTCATTGCCGGCGGACCGCTCTTTACCGCGGAAGCCGATGAGTTCGGGGAGGTGGATCATCTGGTTCTCGACGAGGCCGAACTCACGTTACCGAAATCGGGATCTCCTTCAGGATGTCCGCCGGATCCAGCGTGCCGGATTGCAGGTGTTGGGCGGTTTCATTGTCGGCTTCGACAGCGACAGTCCGTCCACTTTTCAGCGGCATATCGATTTCATTCAGAAAAGCGGGATTGTCACCGCCATGGTTGGCATCCTCCTATCTCCTCCCGGAACCCGTCTGTTTGAGCGACTTCAAAAAGAAAACCGGGTGGTGGGCCAGATTTCCGGAGATAATGTGGATGGAACTACCAACATCGTCCCGAAGATGGGCCTTAACCGATTGATTGAAGGCTATCAATCGATTATGGCTCACATCTATTCCCCGCGGCACTATTACCAGCGTCTGAGGACACTCCTGAGCGAATTCGGAGTTCCTCAAGCGAGAACACCCATGAATTTTCAGCGGGTCCTTGCGTTCTTCCGATCCAGTTTAAGGCTGGGCATTTTAGGAAAGGAGCGTTTCGAGTACTGACATCTGCTGATTTGGACCC
Source organism: Ignavibacteriota bacterium (assembly GCA_963742955.1). Lineage (GTDB taxonomy): Bacteria > Bacteroidota > Ignavibacteria > Tepidaquicellales > OLB5 > CAVUOA01. The sequence goes on from CAVUOA010000009.1 coordinate 1,025,840, forward strand.
TGATCCGCAAGCCCAGGCAGCTGCCGCTGGCCGTCACCCTGGCCATCTATGGCCATCACTTTCGAAGAATTTGCGAATTATACATTCTTTGAGCAGAGCAGGGGGTGCGGCCGGCCGGATGCAAACCGGCATCGCATCTCTAACCAATAGAGAGCAGAAAGGAAGTATCATGCAGGCAACATTGGCACCCCAGGACATTGAAAAGTTACTGGCAGAGGCTGATGAACTTATCAAAAAGACCAACTCCCATGTCATCAAAGACATGGAAGAGGAGCACCGCATTCAGTTTGAAAAGCACGCTCAACGTTTGAAAAGGCTCCGGTCTGAGGTTCAGGAAAAGGTAGACAAGCAGGGAACAGCAGAGAGTGGCGCTTATAGCGAGGGAATGCACCAGGCGATTGAGGATATTGCGACGGCCATTAAAAACTTGGGAAGCTATTTTTCGTGAAGGTGCAGGCATATGCCACAAAGCGGAGACGACCCCTTACAGCCAGTTCAAACAATACGTCGCCCAAGGCAACATAGTTAAATTGACCATCAGCCCTGGGTCATTCCCATCGGCATCTTTTTCTTGATCTGGCGCTACGCCATGAAAAAAATGGGACCGGGAATGGGAGTCATGTCATTTGCCAAGAGCAAAGCCAAGACCCTCTCCGAGATCGCCGACATATTGCCCAAAGGTAGTTTCCACGGGATTCATCTTATCGCGGTCGTTGGACTGTCGGCCGGGCCGAAAGATTTTGCCACAATCCAGCAGCAAGGATGGACACTGGTTTTCCTCGGCGCAATTGTGACAATCATTCCGATCGTAGCTGCCCAAGTTTTCGGCGCGTATGTGCTGCGGGGCGATCTGAAAAATTCACAGCTGCTCGCCGGTTCAATCGCAGGCGGACGCAGCTGTACGCCGGCACTCGGTTCGGTAAGGCCTTCGATGCCATAAAATGAGGAGGTACCGAAGATGAAAAAATATCTTGAATTGTCTCCTATGATGATACCCGGTTTGCTTGTGTCTTGCGCCCGTGAAGGTGGCTACGGCATGCAAGGCCCTGGTGGATGGGGGAACATGATGAATTACGGAACTGGATATGGAGGGATTTCCATGTGGATAATAGTCTTGATCGTCATCGGAGTTCTGGTCTATTTCGTTGTTCAGTCCCAGAATAAGAAAAGCCAGACGCCGACCCAGAATGAAAGTCACCTGGATATCCTGAAGAGGCGTTATGCAAAAGGAGAAATTGCAAAGGAAGAATATGAGAAAATGAAAAAGGATCTTGAAGGATAGGTATTGATGGCTTTCATGGCCATATGTGCCGGCAGGGAGAGCATCCTGACCATCCCGTGATCAAATCTCAGGGAGTCGGTGGAAGGATCGCTTCCCGCCATGACGGAAAGGAGGTGGGGTTCGTTTGTGGCTAAACAGGCAACCGAACTCAGGTACGCTGTCCGGTTTCGCGTAGTTTTTAAGTATTTCGGACGATTATGCCTCGTGCTCGCCGCGCTGACGATGGTGCCTCTGGCGATGTCGGTGATCTTCAGCGAGAGGGACATCACCCTGAGATATGCCGTTGTTGTCTGCGGGCTATCGGGCTTGGGGTTGGCTACGGCCAGACTGCGGGCTCCTTCCAGTGTGCAGGCCAATGAGGGCATGGTCTTGGTGGCCCTCATGTTTCTCTTCACGCCGCTCGCCATGTGCTACCCGATGATGAGTTCGGGACTGGGTTTCCTGGATGCTCTCTTTGAAGCCATCTCCGGCGTGACGACCACGGGGCTGAGCATGAAAGCGACGCTCGTTGGCGCGTCGTCGACCTTTCTATTTTCCCGCGCCTGGATGCAGTGGTACGGAGGGCTGGGCATCGTCGTACTTTCCCTGGCGCTCGTAATGCAACCGGGACTGGTGGCGAAAGGCCTGGCTGCCACAGAGACCGAAACCGACGATTTGGTCGGTGGCACGCGGGCAAACGCGCAGCGAGTCCTGAAAGTTTACGGCGCCATGACCGCCCTGGGCATCATCGGGTCATTATCATTGGGAATCGGGCTTTTCGACGCGGTGGTGTATACCTTTGCGGCGGTTTCGACCGGGAGTTTTGCCCCGCATGACGGCAGCCTCGCGACCCTGGGTTGGCCCGCACAGGTGTGGATCACGCTTCTTTGCCTCGCTGGTGCGATCCCGCTGACGTTCTATCACCAAATGTTGAAGGGGAAGCGGCGCGTCGCAGTGGGCTTTCTGCAACTTCAGGCCCTCGTAACCGCATCGGTGGTTGCTTCGCTCGCGGTGGGCGCCTCCATGCGACTGAGTGCCGGCATGGATTGGCCTCAGGTACTCCATCACGCGCCCTTGCTGGCCTTTTCCGCGCAGACCACCGCGGGTTTTTCTTCGATGCCGTGTGCGCAACTCGATGCGGGTTCGAAACTAGTCTTGATTTTCTCGATGCTCGTGGGCGCCGGCATGGGATCGACCGCGGGCGGATTCAAGGTGCTGCGGCTGTTGATTGCAGCCAGTGTGTTTCGGGTGATCCTCCTGCGGACCTGCCTGCCGAAACACGCCGTCATCGAGCCCCGGCTCGCAGGCCGCCGACTGCAGGACGAAGAGATCCGCGCGGCCCTGTTGCTTATCCTGCTGTTCGTCGTCGTCGTCGCGCTATCCTGGCTGCCGTTCGTGGCAATGGGTTACAGCCCCCTCGACTCCTTGTTTGAAGTGGTTTCGGCCATGGGAACGGCGGGGCTTTCCGTGGGGCTGACAAGCGCGACGTTGCCCGCGTTGCTCAAGGGGGTTTTGTGCGTTGACATGCTGATGGGGAGACTTGAAATCATCGCGTGGCTGGTGATGCTGTATCCTGGGACCTGGTTTGGCAGGAGAATGGAGGGAACATGAGAATTGTTTTTGTCGGGGCCGGAAAAGTGAGCATCGCAACGGCCAAGGCGCTCATCAAGAAAGGCCACGAAGTCGTCATCATCGAGACCGATAAGGCCAGGATCGATGAATTGTCCGAAGATATGGACTGCAGCTTCCTGCAGGGCGATGGCAGCCAGCCGAATATTTTGCGCGAAGTCAATCCCGCGCAGACCGACATCCTCTACTGCCTCACCGACAGCGACCAGGCCAACGTCATCGCCGGTCTCGTCGGCCGTTCTCTCGGTTTCAAGCGGGTCGTGACGGCAGTCGGCGACGCGCAGTTCGAAGGCATCTGCCATGAGCTGGGGCTGAAGGACACGATCATCCCCTCCCGCACAATCAGCCGTTACCTGGAGGATATGGCCGGCGGCACTGAAAACGTTGAGCTTTCCCCGGTCCTCAAGGACGAAGCCCGGTTTTTCACTTTCACCGCAAATAAAGAAGACGCGGTCTTGGCCAAGGGTCTGAATTTGCCTGCCGATGCCAAGGTCATCTGCTATTACCGTGATGGCAAGTTTTCACATGCCGATGAAGAAACAACATTTCGCATAGGCGACGAGGTTGTGATTCTAACGCACAGCAAAAATATGCCCGGGTTGCAGGAGCGTTGGCAGCCGAAGCCGGCGCAAGAGGAACCGGCGGATCCGGTTTCAAAGAAGAAATAGGTAGCCGGATCTGAAATCCAGGGCTAATGGGTTGGCCGGAGCACCATGAATGGTGGATTGGTCTTCGATTTCCTCAAGACCGTCGGCATTGGTACACTCATTGTGCGGATTGCCCATGGTCCTGGTGCTCAGCCTGCCGAAGGACTTTCCACACCGGGAATTGCTGGTATCGATGACCTTCGGGGCCGTCCTTCTTTCGATCCGTATAACATCACCACGATAGAAAGGGGGTGCCCAATGTTCAGGCATATTCTGTGTCCGACCGACTTAGGCTTTCAGCTTCTTGCCGTCGCTCCAGGCCCGTCCGGCCAGCTCCCCCACGCGCCAGTAGCGGTTGTCCGGCATGGTCAGCGTGAACGGATTGATTTTTTTGACGTCCGGTTTGCCGTCGGTCAAGAACCGTTCTTCCGTGTAGACCTCCACGATGTCGCCGATGTAGAGGGTGTCGAAGGGTAGCTTGACCGCCTGATTCAGGCGGCAGGCCATGCAGACAGGGCATTCCGTGATCAGCGGGGCGCCGGTCAGACTCCCGTAAAAAACGTCAAACAGTCTCGATTTGTCGACCTTCCGGCCGGACACGATCCCGCAGTAATCGGTTTTCTCCATCAGCGCCACGTCCGGCACGTTGACGCTGAAGGCCCCGTTGGCGTCGATCCCCGCGTTGGTGTAGTGGTGCCCCAAGGCCACCATGATCATCGGCGGCTTGGCGCTGGCGCGCGCCACCCAGGCGGCCGCCATGAAATTCGGTTTGCCGTCCACCACGGCGCCGACGATCACCATCGGCATGGGGTACACGAACGCATTGCTGTCGATCTTGATCTTTTCCATGTTAAATTTCCCGCACCATCCCCACCTCGTCGCACTTGAAGTACTTCGGGCAGCGGCTGCACTCACCCCAGACCTTGGGGGGCAGTTCGTCGCGCAGCTTGCGCGTGAAACCCAGCCGGGCGAAAAACTCCTCCGACAGCGTAAAGGTGAAAAGACTCTTGATCCCCAGCTGTTTGGCCTCTTCCGTCAAGAAGTCCACCAGCCGCCGGCCCAGCCCCTGCTTTTGGTAATCCGGGGCGATGGCCATGGAGCGGATCTCCGCCATGTCGTTCCAGAGCACGTGCAGGCTGCCGCAGGCGACGATCCGGCCGTTGCGGTTGTCGTCGACGATCACCGCGTAGTCGCGGATGTTTTCGAAGAGGTACTGGGGGCCGCGGGGGAGCATCAGGTTCTGGGCGGCAAACCCGTTCACGAGCTCGAGCAGGTTCTCCACGTCCGATATCCGCGCCTTGCGGATGGGAAAGTGGTTCTCCTCGTGCCCGTTGATCACGTCGGGGTAGGCGACCTTCACCCGTTCTTCGTCCGGCACCTCTTCCGGGGGTGGGTCACTGTAATCGTTCGCCATGGTGTTACCTCATTCAGGAACTCCGTTGGTTATCAACCACATTTTCCTGTTTCGGGTTTTGATATATGAGCGCCGGGACGGCGCTCATTGATAAAACTCCTGCAGGCACTTGTACTCCTGCGGCTCTTTCTGGCTGGCGCGCAGGCCCCGCACGATGGCTTCGGCCGCCGAAAGGGTTGTGATGAACGGCACCCGGTATTTGATGGCGGCCCACCCGATGGCGTACTCGTCCTGGCGCGCCCGGTGGCCGAGCGGCGTGTTGATGATCAGACTGATGGTGCTGTTCTTGATGTCGTCCACCACGTTGGGACGGCCCTCGCTCACCTTGAGCACCGGGCTGACCGGGATCCCCCGGCTGCCGATGTATTCCGCCGTGCCGTGGGTCGCCACCAGCGCGTAGCCCAGCTTGTGAAGGCTTTCGGCGATCGGCAGGATGCGCGCCTTGTCGTTGTCGTTCACGCTCAGGAAGACCTTGCCGGTCTTGGGGACCGAGACCCCGGTTGCCAGGAAGGCTTTCATGACGGCGCTGCCGAAGGTGGGGGCGATGCCCATGACCTCGCCGGTGGAGCGCATCTCGGGCCGCAGGAAGACGTCGGCCTTCTCGAACCGGTCGAAGGGCATGACGGATTCCTTCACCGCCACGTAGTCCGTCGGGGCGGCGAAGCGGGTGCCGAGGTCGGCGAGCTTTTTCCCGGCCATGATCTGCACGGCGATCTTGGCCACGGGAATGCCGGTCGCCTTGCTGACGAACGGCACCGTGCGCGAGGCCCGGGGGTTCACCTCGAGGATGTAGAGGGTGTCGTAGAGGATGGCGAACTGGATGTTGATGATCCCCTTGACCTTGAGGTGCGCGGCGATGATGCGGGTGGTTTCGACGATGTCCTCGTGCTGCTCGCGGCTGAGCAGGTAGGGGGGCAGCACCGCCATGCTGTCTCCGGAGTGCACCCCGGCCTCCTCGATGTGCTGCATGAGGCCGCAGATTTCGGTGCGCTCGCCGTCGCAAAGGGCGTCCACGTCGAACTCGTAGGCGTCCTCCAGGAAACGGTCGAGCAGGACCGGGTGCTCCTCGGAGGCCTTGACCGCCCGCTGCATGTAATTCTCAAGCGAGCCGATGTCGTAGACGATTTCCATGGCCCGGCCCCCCAGCACGTAGGAGGGCCGCACCATCAGCGGGAAGCCGATTTTGGTCGCCACCTCGAGGGACTCTGCCACCGAGGTGGCCGTGGCATATTGGGGGTGGGCGATGTCGAGCGAGTCCAGCAGCGCGCCGAAGCGGTCGCGGTCCTCGGCAAGATCGATCGAATCCGACGAGGTCCCCCAGATCGGCACCCCGGCCTTCTCGAGTGCCAGCGCGAGTTTGAGCGGCGTCTGGCCGCCGAACTGGATGATGACCCCGTCCGGTTTCTCGAGCTCGATCACGTTGAGCACGTCCTCGTAGGTCACCGGCTCGAAGTAGAGTTTGTCGGCCACGTCGTAGTCGGTGCTCACGGTCTCCGGATTGCAGTTGATCATGATGGCTTCGATCCCCAGGGCCCGCAGCGCCATGATCCCGTGCACACAGCAATAGTCGAACTCGATTCCCTGGCCGATGCGGTTGGGCCCACCGCCCAGGATCACCACCTTCTTGCGCGTGGAGGGAACGGACTCGTTCTGCGGGTCGTAGGTGGAGTAGAAGTAGGGGGTGAAGGATTCGAACTCCGCCGCGCAGGTATCGACGATCTTGTAGGAAGGGAGCACCCCGGCCGCCTTGCGGATGCTTCGGATCTCCCGCTCGCTCTTGCCGGTGAGCAGCCCCAGGTGCTTGTCGGCGAAGCCCATGCGCTTGGCTTTGCGCAGGGTTTCGGTCCGCAGGGTGTTGCGTTCGGCATACTCCCGCGCGATGACGGTCTCAAACTCCACCAACTGGCGCAGGTTTTCCAGGAACCAGATGTCGATGCCGGTGACGGTGGAGATCTCCTGGGGGCTCACCCCGAGGCAGAGCGCATGCCAGATCTTGAGGATTCGGTCCGGGGTGCCCGAGCGCAGGTCGTCCATAAGGGCCGGGCGGCTCATCCGGGTGACGGCGGCGTTGTCCCGGCCGTGAAAGCCGGACCAGCCGTTTTCGAGCGAACGCAGCGTCTTGTTGAGCGCCTCTTTGAAGGTGCGGCCGATGCCCATGGCCTCGCCGACGGACTTCATCTGGGAGGTCAGCCGCTGGTCGTTGCCCGGGAACTTTTCGAAGTCCCAGCGCGGGATTTTCACCACCACGTAGTCGATGGCCGGTTCGAAGGAGGCGGGCGTCTTGCGCGTGATGTCGTTGGGGATCTCGTCGAGGTGGTAGCCGACGGCGAGCTTGGCGGCAATCTTGGCGATGGGAAAGCCGGTCGCCTTGGAGGCGAGCGCCGAGCTGCGCGACACCCGCGGGTTCATCTCGATCACCACCATCTCCCCGGTGTCGCGGTTGAGCGCGAACTGGATGTTGGCCCCGCCGGTCTCGACCCCGATCCGGGCGACGATCTTTTTCGAGGCGTCCCGCATGGCCTGGTATTCCACGTCGGTGAGCGTCTGGGCCGGTGCGACCGTGATGCTGTCGCCGGTGTGGATGCCCATGGGATCGAAGTTCTCGATCGAGCAGACGATGACGAAGTTGTTCGCCCGGTCCCGCATGACCTCGAGCTCGTATTCCTTCCATCCCAAGACCGACTGCTCGACCAGCACCTCGTGGACCGGGCTCGCCGCAAGACCCCAGCGCGCGGCCGCCGGAAACTCCTCGCGGTTGTAGACGACGCTGCCGCCGATCCCGCCCAGGGTGTAGGAGGGCCGGATGATCAGCGGGAAGCCGATTTGCTCCGAGAACTCGATGGCCTCCTCGACCGTGCGCACGATGGCCCCATCCGGCACCTTGAGGCCGATCTCGCGCATGGCGTCGCGGAACAGCGCCCGGTCCTCGGCCAGCTGAATCGTCTGCAGGTTGGCGCCGATCAGCTCGACCCCGTACTCGTCGAGCACGCCGCTCTGGGCGAGCTCGACCGCCAGGTTCAGGCTCGTCTGGCCGCCCAGGGTGGGCAGCAGCGCGTCGGGGCGCTCCTTCTCAATGATTTTCGCCACCGCCGCGACAGTCAGCGGCTCGATGTAGGTCCGGTCGGAAAACTCCGGGTCGGTCATGATCGTGGCCGGGTTGCTGTTGACCAGGATGACGATGAAGCCTTCCTCCCGCAGCGCCTTGCAGGCCTGGGTGCCGGAATAGTCGAACTCGCAGGCCTGGCCGATGACGATCGGGCCGGAGCCGATCACCAGAATGCGTTTGATGTCTTTGCGTTTAGGCATGGAAGCCTTGCATCTCCTTGATGAAGTGGTCGAAGAGGTACTGGCTGTCGTGGGGCCCCGGGGCCGACTCGGGGTGATACTGCACCGAGAAGGCGGAAAGCGTGCGGTGACGGAATCCCTCGAGCGTCTGGTCGTTCAGGTTGATGTGGGTGATCTCGACCGTCTCCTTCGGCAGGCTGTCGATGTCGACGATGAACCCGTGGTTCTGAGAGGTGATCTCGATCGCGCCCGTTTGCAGGTGTTTCACCGGGTGGTTGGCGCCGTGATGGCCGAACTTGAGCTTGGTGGTCCTGCCGCCCAGGGCCAGGCCCAGGATCTGGTGGCCCAGGCAGATGCCGAAGATCGGCTTCCGGCCGAGCAGCTGGCGCACGGATTGCACCGCGTAGCTGACCGGCTCCGGGTCGCCCGGGCCGTTGGACAGGAAGATCCCGTCCGGGTTCCAGGCCAGGATTTTTTCAGGCGGGGTGGCGGCCGGGAAGACCTTGAGCTCGCAGCCGGACCTGTAGAGGGAGCGCAGGATGGAAAACTTGACCCCGAAGTCGTAGACCGCCACGCGATACTTCTTTTTCGGAACCGGTGCTGCCGCTTCTCCCAGGGGCCAGACATAGGATTGGTCGGTGGTCACGTCCTTGACGATGTCGCGGCCGACGAGCTTCTGCCCGCCCCGCAGCCGTTCGAGAAGGACTTCCGGCGGCCCGGTCTCCGTGGTGATCAAGCCCATCTGGGCGCCGTGATCGCGCAGGTGCCGGGTGAGCGCCCGGGTGTCGATGTCGCTGATCCCCACGACCCCATGGAAGGTGAGGTATTCGTCCAGCGAGCGGTTGGCCTGCCAGTGGCTTACGATCGGGCTGTACTCCCGGATGATGAAGCCCGCGGCATAGATGCGCCGCGACTCGAAATCCTTGGGGTTTACCCCGTAGTTGCCGATCTGGGGGTAGGTCATTGTCACCAGCTGGAAGTGGTACGAAGGGTCGGTCAATATCTCCTGGTAGCCGCACATGGCCGTGTGGAAGACCACCTCGCCGATGGCGGTCCCCTCCTTGCCGAAGGAGAGGCCCTCGTAGTGGGTGCCGTCGGATAGCAGTAAGCGTGCATGCATGGCTGGTTCCTTTTATGGGTATTTGGGTGTTTGGGTGTTTGGTTTTTTAGGTGTTTTGTTTTAGCCAAATACCCACACACCTAAACACCTAAACACCTAAACACCTTCTAATCTCTCTTGAACCTGTCGTAGTCCGGCTTGCGGTAGCGGCTCTCGCCGCCGCCGTCGATGGCGAGCAGCGCCTCCACCTTGAGCGGCAGGCCGAAGAGCTGGATGAAGCCGTGGGCGTCCTTCTGGTTGTAGACGTCCTCCTCGCCGAAGGAGGCGTAGTCCTCGCGGTACAGGCTGAGCGGGCTCTTGCGTCCGGCCATGATGACGTTGCCTTTGTAGAGCTTGAGCCGCACCGTGCCGCTGACGTTTCTCTGGGTGGTGGCGACGAAGGCGTCCAGGGCCTCCCGCAGCTGGCAGAACCACAGGCCGTTGTAGACGAGTTCGGCGTACTTGACCGCGATGAAATCCTTGTAGCGCATGGTGTACTTGTCCAGGCAGATGCTCTCCAGGGCCTGGTGGGCGCGGCGGAGGATCGTGCCGGCCGGGGTCTCGTAGACGCCGCGGCTTTTCATGCCGACCAGGCGGTTTTCGACGATGTCGGCCCGGCCGATGCCGTGCCGGCCGCCGAGCGCGTTCAACTGGGTGAAGAGCCCGACACCCGAGACCCGCTCGCCGTTCAGGCCGACGGGGTAGCCCTTCTCGAATTCGATCTCGATGTACTCCGGCGCGTTCGGCGCCTGTTCCGGGCTGACCGAGAGCTGGTACATCTTCTCCTCGGGCTCGTTCCAGGGGTTTTCGAGGATGCCGCCCTCGTGGGAGAGGTGAAAGATATTGCTGTCGCGGCTGTAGATGTCCTTTTCAGTCTGAGAGATCGGGACGTTGTGCTTCTGGGCATAGCGGATGGCATCCTCGCGGCTCTTGATTTCCCACTCGCGCCAGGGGGCGATGACCTTGAGCTTGGGATTCAGGGCCATGACGGTGAGCTCGAAGCGCACCTGGTCGTTGCCCTTGCCGGTGCAGCCGTGGGAGACCGCCTCTGCACCCTCGGCCTCGGCGGCCTCGACGAGTTTCTTGGCGATCAGGGGCCGGGCCATGGAGGTGCCGAGCAGGTAATCGCGCTCGTAGACCGCACCGGCCTGCATGGTGGGGAAGACGTAATCCTGCAGGAATTCCTCCCTCAGGTCTTTGACGATGAGCTTGCTCGCGCCGGAGGCGACGGCTTTTTTATCGAGGCCGCTCAAATCCTCGTTCTGACCCAGGTCGGCCGTGAAGCAGATGACCTCACAGCCGCCGTAGTTGTTCTTGAGCCAGGGCACGATCACCGATGTGTCCAGTCCGCCGCTGTAAGACAGCACCACCTTCTTTACCTTGTCCGTTGCCATTGCGCCATTCTCCCCGAAATTTATGTTGATTCGTAAAAGCTCGCCGCTTCGATGCCGAAGCCATCGTTTACCGGCAATAAAAAACCCCGGCCGAGGCCGGGGTTTTTTGCGTCGTATGGTATGGTCGTTTCACTCATCTCCAGCGCAAAAAACACCCGGCCCGAGCCGGCTGCTACGGCGACGGTTGCGACGGCGGATGTGTTTGCAGGACAGCGTGTTCGTCAACGATGATACCTCTTCTATCAAACCGGCGGCAATATGACAAAAGGGGTAGAGCATGTCAAGTTAAAATTTCGGCGAAATTTTAACTTCGCATAATTTGCGTTTGACATCTGTCACGTGACAGATTACAATAATGCCGTGATCAAGACATTTGCCGATAAAGAAACGCAGGCTCTGTTCATTGCCGGCAAATCAAAACGCTTACCGCCGGATTTGTTACGAAGGGCTATTCGACGATTGGAATATATCCATTACGCGACGAGCCTTGACGATCTCAGGGTACCTCCCAGCAACCGGTTGCATGCTCTGATAGCAGAGAGAAAAGGGCAGCATTCAATTTCGATAAATGAACAATGGCGGGTTTGTTTCCGCTTCATCGATGGCGATGCCTACGATGTCGAAATAACTGATGATCATTGAGGACTCGATCCATGACTACCCCAAGGACGATAAAAAGAGAAATTCTACCGACGCATCCGGGCGAAATGCTCAGAGAGGATTTCATGCCCGATTTTGGTCTAAGCGCGACAGCCTTGGCTTCGGCCCTTGGCGTATCACGCCAGACAGTAAACGAACTGTTAAGGGAGCAGCGTGCCCTGACCCCTCTCATGGCTTTGAGATTGTCCCGTCTTTTCGGGAATTCACCCGAGTTCTGGTTGAATGCCCAACATGCTTGGGACTTATGGGATTCCGAACAGCGTTTCCGCGGGGAACTTTCTAAAATTCAACCAGTTAAAGCTGCATAGAAGCCATCGTAAAAATAAATGACGACTTTTTCTTCCGCCCAAAAAGAGGTCCCCGCCGGGATGATCGACCTTGGGATCGGCCAGCCGTCGCCCTGGCTGCTGCCGGACGCCGCCTTGCAACAGGCTGCGGCCCATTGCACGGCAGATCCCGGGTGCGTGCTGCTTGCCTACGGTGCCGAGCAGGGAGACAGCCATTTCCGGTTGGCTCTGTCCGGGTTTCTTGAGCGGATCTACGGCATGCCGGTCGACCCTGCCCATCTGCTGGTGACCAACGGGGCCTCTCAGGCGATCGATATGGTCTGCACGCTTTTCAGCAAGGCGGGCGACACGATCTTCGTCGAGGAGCCGACCTACTTCCTGGCACGCAAGATCTTTGCCGACCACCACCTGAAGCCCAGGGCGCTGCCGATGGACGCCGACGGGTTGATCATCGAAGCCGTGGCAGAGGAACTCAGGCGATCGCGGCCGGCGTTTCTTTACACCGTTCCAACCTACCACAACCCGACCAGCACCTGCCTTTCCGCCGCCCGGCGGAAACAATTGGCCGAGCTGTGCCGGGGCTACGACCTGCTGGTCGTGGCCGACGAGGTCTACCATCCGCTGTCCTACACCGCGGCTCCGCCGCCCCCACTGGCAGCCTTCTGCACCTCGGCCAACGTCATTTCGCTCGGGTCGTTTTCCAAGATCCTGGCACCGGGGCTGCGCCTGGGCTGGCTGCAGGCCGCGCCCGCGATGATCGAGCGCATCGTCCGGTGCGGGCTTCTTGACAGCGGCGGAGGGTTGAACCCTTTCACGTCGGGCGTGGTGCGCAGCGCCATGGAGCTGGGGTTGGTGGACGCGAACCTCACCCTGCTGAAAGACACCTATTCCCGCCGGATGCAGGCCATGTGCGCTGCGCTGCGCAGCCAAAAGCCGGAATCGGTAAGATTCACGGAGCCTTCCGGCGGGTTTTTCATTTGGCTGTCCCTGCCCCAGGGCAGGGACACGCTAGAAATCCTCATCAAAGCAAAAGAGCGGAACATAGAGTTCATGCCGGGCCCGAAGTTCAGCAGCGTACAAGGGTTGAAGAACTGTTTGCGCCTCAGCTTCGCCTATTACGATACGCCGGATCTTCTGAAGGGGATTGAACGGCTTGCCGATGTTATCGAGGAAGGCTAAACCGCCTCGCCCGACTATCAGGGTGTTGAAAAACAAGTATCAGGCTGTCAGCCAAGGAGTGCGGTGCTCAGGTGTGGCCGCGCGTGGAACGCTTCCTGGCTTCTTAAAGGAGATGTTGCAGCCAGCCGCTTTGCGCGGGGTCGTTTACTGCCGGGACAACTCATCGAGGGCGTTTCCCGTTACCCGGAAAATCCGCCAGTCGTCGAGCCTGCGGCCGCCGAGTTTCCTGTAAAAGGCTATGGCCGGTTCATTCCAGTCCAAAACCGCCCACTCCAGCCGGCCGCAGCCGCGCTCCTTCGCCAGCCGGGCCACATAAGACAGAAGGGCCCGGCCGACGCCTTTACCGCGCCAGGCCGGTTCGATGTAAAGGTCCTCGATGTAGATTCCGGGCAGTCCCAGGAAGGTCGAAAAGTTGTGGAAAAAGAGGGCGAAGCCCACCGGGGTGCCGCCAACTTCGGCGATGACGACCTCCGCGACGGGGCGCGCTCCGAACAGGAAGCGGCGCAGCGCCGCCGCGTCGGCCGTCACTTCATGGGACAGCCGCTCGTAGTCCGCCAATCCTCGAATCAGCCCCAGAATGATCTCGACGTCCGCTTCTTCGGCAAAGCGCAGGTTCAGATGGGGCACCTCTGGTGCAGGTTGCGCGCTCATGGAGTGACTCCTTCCCAGGCTCACTTGAGGTCTGATATACGCAGGCCTTCATACGACGCATCGGCCTCCGAAATCAAGCACGCCCGCAACGCTGCCGCATGAGACGCCCCCTGCGAGGGTTTGCCGGGAGGGGTTGGTGGTATTTTTCAAACGTTTTGTTGTATGCTACGAACGTGTTGCAGGATGTCCGGGCCAACGACCCGCTGCACGCCGTGACATCCGCGCGAACATTCCGTCGCGAAGGGAATAAAATGACGACTGAATCCATTCTCCTGGTGGACGACGACCCGACCAACCTGCAGATGCTCTTTCAGCTGCTCGAAAAGAGCGTCGGCTGCAAGCTGCTGGTCGCCAAGAACGGGGAAACGGCGCTCACCATCGCCCGAAAAACCAAGCCGGAACTGATTCTTCTGGACATCATGATGCCGGGGATCGACGGCTTCGAGGTGTGCCGCCGGCTCAAGGCGGACCCCGCCACGAGCCCGATCCCGGTCATTTTCCTGTCGTCCCTGGACGAGACCGCCGACAAGGTGAAGGGCTTGCAGCTGGGAGCGGTGGACTATGTTTCCAAGCCCTTTCAGGCCGAGGAGGTCATCGCGCGCGTCAACACCCACCTCACCATCCACCGGCTGAACCGCGAGGTTAAGGAGCAGCGCGACCAGCTGGAGCATGAACTCAAGGTCGTCTCCGCGCTCCAGCGCGAGCTCTTGCCCGAGCGGCTGCCCGCCATCGCCGGCCTGAAGCTGGCGGAGCACTACGAGACCAGCCGCTATGCCGGCGGGGATTACTACGACGTCGTCGCGTTGGCCGATGGCCGCTGCGGCCTGCTGGTGGCCGACTCCGAGGGCCACAGCGCCCCGGCAACGGTGATGATGGCCATGACCTGCGCCTTGTTCCGTTCCTGCCCGGAGCTGCACGACCAGCCCGGCCAGGTCCTGGACTTCATCAACACCAACCTGTGCAAGGTGAACAAGGAAAGCTTCGTAACGGCCATCTACGCCGTTTACGACAGCCAGCGCCGAGCCCTGCACGTCGCCCGGGCCGGCCACCCCTTGCCGGTGCTCTTCAGGCCCGCGGAGGGCAAAGCACGCGAAGTGCCCTGCGAGGGGGTGTTTCCGATGGGCTATGCGGCCTACGAGCAGGTCCCCGTGACCGACATACGCCTGGAAGCGGGAGACCGTGTGCTGCTCTACACGGACGGAGTGTCCGAGCGGTTCAACACGGACAAGCAGCCCTATGGTGAGGACAGGATCTGCCGGCAGATGGAGCGGCCGGGGGCCGATGAACCAGCGGCTGTTATAAATGGCGTCATGCAGGACCTGGAGACGTTTGCCGGCGGGCGCCCGGCGGACGACGACCAGGCCCTGTTGCTGGCCTTCATAGAGTAATACCCACGGCAGGCGCAGCCTGCCGGCCATCACGATTTACGACGAATGCAGGGGGGTGCGGCGATGCTTCAAACCGGGTATGCTTCAAAGCAAAGAAACAGTCCGACCGCACGATTATCTGCCTCAATACCCATCGTGGTTTTCGTGATGCTGGCCTTCCTGATCGCCTGCGGCAGCAGGGTGCAGGCTCAGATCGCCCCGGCCGGCGAAGCCCCGGCTGCCGCAGCCATCCGGCTCGCGCCTGCTGAGCGCGAATGGCTCGCACGCCACCGGGACATCCGTCTGGCTGTGGACCCGGCACGGCCGCCCTATGAATTTGTGGACAGCCTGCAGGTGTACTCCGGGATCGCCTCGGACTATGTGCGCCGAATCAACGCGGCCCTGGGCATCAAGATGGAGCCCATGCCCGGTCTCAGCCGGGATCAGGCGGTCGAGAAGTTCCTTGACGGCGATCTCGATGTTATCCCCTGCCTCGTCGTCATGGAAAAGTGGGGGCAGCGGCTGCTGTACACGATCCCCTACCTGACATCCTCCATCGTGATCGTCACTCGCACGGATGCCCCCTTCATCAGCAGCGTCAGCGCGCTATCTCCGAAGCGTGTCGCCGTGCTCATGGGCCATGCCCCCCAGCAATACCTCGAGGCGGATTACCCTGAAAGCAACTGGGCCTTCACCAAGACCACCGAAGAAGCCCTTGAAAAAGTATCAAAGGGTAAACTGGACGCGTTCGTGGGCGATCTTGCCACGATCACCTATGCCAGTCAGAAGCTAGGCCTTAAAAACATCAAAGTGGCCGCCACCACTCCCTACAAGCTGCAGATGGCCTTCGGTGTGCGCCAGGATTGGCCGGAGCTGGTTCCCCTGCTGAACCGGGTGCTGCGGGAGATCCCGGAAGCCGAGAAGAACGAAATCCTCAACCGCTGGATCAATGTCCGATTTGAGCGCACCATGGACTGGCGGCTGGTGGGGGTCATCGTCGGCTCGGTGCTCGTCGTCGTTGCCGCCATCCTGACGGTGATCGTCATTTGGAACCGTAAGCTGGCGCGGGAGGCCGTCCGGCGGCGGGAGGCCGAGGAGCGTACGCGGCTCACCCTGGACTCGGCCGGGGACGGCATCCTCGGGGTCGACGGCGCGGGCCGGGCGACATTCGTCAACAACGCCGCCGAGCGTATGCTCGGCTTCGGCGAAGGCGAGCTCATCGGCCAACCCATCCACGACCTCATTCACCACAGCCGCGCCGACGGCAGCCCCTATCCCGCCGCGGAGTGCCCCATGCGGGCGGCCTTCAAAGACGGCGAGGTCCACCGCGTGGATGAAGAAATCCTCTGGCGCAAGGACGGCACGGGGTTCCAGGCGGAGTACACTGCCAACCCCATCCGCAGCGAGGGCCAGGTCATCGGTGCGGTGATCGTTTTTGATGATATCACGGAACGCAAGCGGGTCGAGGAAAGAGTCCGGAACTCCGAGCAGCGTCTGGCCCAGATCATCGACTTTCTGCCGGACCCGACCTGGGTGGTCGACAACGACGGCGTGGTGCTCACCTGGAACCGGGCCATGGAGGTCCTCACCGGCATTCAGGCAAAGGACATGGTCGGCAAAGGCAACTATGAATATGCCCTGGCCTTCTACGACGAGCGCCGGCCCGTGTTGATCGACCTGGTCCGGATGTGGACGCCGGAGTTCACAGACAAATATCTGTCGATCAAGCAGGACGGCAGCATCCTGCGTTCCGAGTCCCTTCACCCTCACCTGGGAGATGGGGGGGTATATCTCAGCGGTACGGCGGGTGTGCTTTACGACGCCTCCGGCCAGCCGGCCGGCGCCATCGAGGCGCTGCGCGACATTACGGACCGCAAGCAAATGGAAGAGCAGCTGCGCCAGGCCCAGGAAGCCGCCGAGGCGGCCAGCAAGGCCAAGGGCGATTTTCTGGCCAATATGAGCCATGAGATCCGCACCCCCATGAACGCCATTCTGGGGATGGCGCATCTGGCGTTGAAGACGGAGCTGACGCCCAAGCAGCGGGACTACCTCGACAAGATTAATATGGCCGGCAACTCCCTTTTGGGGATCATCAACGACATCCTGGACTTCTCCAAGATCGAGGCCGGCAAGCTGGAGATGGAGGCGGTGCCCTTCGACCTGGACGAGGTGCTGGACAACCTGGCCAGCCTGATCACCGTCAAGGCTCACGAAAAAGAAGGGCTCGAAGTGCTGTTCAGCACCAGCCCTGAGGTGCCGCGGGCCCTGGTGGGCGATCCCCTGCGGCTGGGCCAGGTCTTCATCAACCTGGCCAACAACGCGGTCAAGTTCACCGAACGCGGTGAAATCGTGGTGTCTTCCGAACTGGCGCATGCGGGGGAAAAGACAGTGGAGGTCAAGTTCGCGGTGCGGGACACCGGCATCGGGCTGAGCGATGAGCAGAAGGCGCGGCTGTTCCAATCCTTCAGCCAGGCCGACACGTCCACCACCCGCAAGTTCGGGGGCACGGGCCTGGGGCTGGCGATCAGCAAGCGCCTGGTGGAGATGATGGGCGGCCGCATCTGGGTGGAAAGCGCGCCCGGTAAAGGCAGCACGTTCTGTTTCACCGCGGTCTTCGGCGTGGGCCGCGAAGAAACCCGCACCCGGCACACCCCGCCGCCGGACTTGCGAGGCCTGCGAACGCTGGTGGTGGACGACAACTCGACCTCGCGCGAGATCCTGCAGGGGATGCTGGAGGCGTTTTCCTTCGAGGTAACGCTGGCCGCCTCGGGCGAGGAGGCTCTGGCAGAGGTCGCAAAATCCATTTCCGGCCGCGGGTACGATCTGGTGGTGATGGACTGGAAGATGTCGGGCATCGACGGCATCGAGACCGCGAGGCGAATCAAGAACCTTCCGGGCCTGGGCCGGATGCCGCGCATTATCCTGGTGACCGCCTACGGCCGGGAAGAGATCATGCGCCAGGCAGAGAAGATGGGTTTGGACGGGTTTCTGATCAAGCCGGTGAGCCCCTCGGTAATGTTCGACACCGTCATGCAGGCGTTTGGGAAAAATGCCCCGCATGAATTGCGCACCGCGGATGTAAAGGACCTGGAGGCCGCGGCCTCCCAGCTCCTGACCGGCGCGCATGTGCTGGTGGCAGAGGACAACGAGATCAACCAACAGGTGGCCATGGAGATCCTCTCCAGTGCCGGGCTGAAGGTGACGCTGGCCCGCAACGGGCAGGAGGCGCTGGACGTGGTCCGGGCCATCGCCTTCGATGCGGTGCTGATGGATGTTCAGATGCCGGTGATGGACGGCTACACGGCCACCCGAAAAATCAGGGAGCTGGAAGCGCAGGGCTTGATGCCGGGAGCAGGACATCCTTCCGCTTCAGCCTCAAGCCTCAAGCCTCGAGCTTCAAGCCTCCCTATCATCGCCATGACCGCCCACGCGATGGCGGGGGATCACGAGAAGAGTATCGCGGCCGGGATGGACGACCATATTACCAAGCCGATCGATCCGGCGCAGCTCTTCGCAACCCTGGCGAAATGGATAGGCCCCCGGGAAGGGTCGCCAAAACCGGCCGAGGCTTCTGCGGCCCAGAGCGCTGCGTCGGGTATTGGTCCGGTGCAAACGCTGCCGGAAGAGCTGCCCGAGTTCGACCTGGCCGAGGGGTTGCAGCGGCTGATGGGCAACCGGGCGCTTTACCGCAAGCTGCTTGTTGATTTTGCAACCCAGTATGCGAATGCGGCGGCGGACATCCGCACTGCACTGGATGCAGCTGACTTTGTCCATGCGCACGGACTGGTGCACGCCATCAAGGGGGTGGCCGGCAACCTGGCGGCCAAGGACCTTCAGGCGCAGTCCGTACTGTTGGAAAAACTCGTCAAGCACGCCGACCCGGCCGGCCCGCCGCCGGCGGGTGACCTGAACCCGGCCTACCAGGCCTTCCGGGAAGCGCTCGGTCGCGCGCTGGAGGCGGCCGGGTCTCTGATGCCTGCCGCCGGGACGCCGCCGGCCGTCGCAGAAAAAGCCCCGGGGGCGCTGCCTCCGGATTTGGCCCGGCAGGCGGCACACCGCCTGCGTGAGGCGGCCGAGATGGGAGATGTTTCCGAATTGGCGGCCGTTTGCGGCGAGCTGGCAGCCGCATCCGAAGCCTTCGCCGCTCACACTCCCCGGATCATGCGCCTGGCGGATGATTTCGATTTTGACGGCATTCTGAAGCTGGCCGATGAATTGGAGAATACGCGATGAGCACCCCGCCGGATGAGCCTTCCGCGGAAGCGCCCAAGGTCCTCTTGGTCGACGACAACACCGCCAACCTCCAGGTGCTGCGCGAAAACCTGGACGGGCTCGGCTACAAGTTGTTGATCGCCAAGAACGGCCGGA
Source organism: Ignavibacteriota bacterium (assembly GCA_963742955.1). GTDB lineage: Bacteria > Bacteroidota > Ignavibacteria > Tepidaquicellales > OLB5 > CAVUOA01. The sequence continues at coordinate 1,045,081 of CAVUOA010000009.1, forward strand.
CCGCACTGGACATCGTTGCCAAGGCCCACCCCGACCTGGTGCTGCTGGACATCATGATGCCGGAGATGGACGGCTACGAGGTCTGCCGCCGGCTGAAGAGCGCCGAGGCAACCCGTCACATCCCGGTGATTTTCCTGACGGCCATGGCCGAAGCCGAAGACGAGGCCAAAGGGCTCGCTCTGGGGGTGGTGGACTACATCACCAAACCGATCAACCCCGAGCTGGTGCGAGCCCGCGTGCGCAACCACCTGGAGCTCAAGCACCACCGGGACCACTTGGAGCAGCTGGTGCAGGTGAAAACGCGCGAGGTGCAGCTGACCCAGGCGGTCATGATCGAAAGCCTGGCGACCCTCGCCGAGTACCGCGACCCCGAGACCGGCGGCCACATCAAACGCACCCAGAACTACCTGAAGGCCCTGGCCGTGCACCTCAAGGACCATCCCCGTTTCCGCGACCTGCTGGATGCGCAGACCATCGAGCTGCTCTACCTCTCCGCACCCCTGCACGACATGGGTAAGGTCGGCGTGAGGGATCACATCCTGCTCAAGCCCGGACGGCTGGAAGAAGCCGAGTTCGCGGAGATGAAGAAGCACACGCTCATCGGCGAGGAGGCGCTCCGCATCACCGAGCAGAAGCTGGGCAAGAGCACCTTTCTGCGTCACGCGCGCGAGATCGCCGGCTCTCACCAGGAAAAATGGGACGGCTCGGGCTATCCGCGGGGGCTCAAGGGCGACGCGGTTCCCGTCTCGGGCCGGCTGATGGCGCTCGCCGACGTCTACGACGCCCTGATCAGCAAGCGGGTCTACAAGCCGCCGTTTCCCCACGCGAAGGCCGTTCAGATCATCCGCGAGGGGCGAGGCACTCATTTCGACCCCGATGTGGTCGACGCCTTCCTGGCACTGGAGGACACCTTCCGGAACATCGCGCTGACCTTCGCGGACTGCGACGAGGAACGTGAGGCCCTGGGCGCCGCCAAAGCCGCCGATGCCGGCCCGGGGGCAGGTGTGAGCCGCGTGCTGTTGGCCGAGGACAACCCCATCAACCGGGAGATCATGCTGAGTCAGCTCAGCGCGTTGGGATACACGGTGGAAGCGGCTGCAAACGGCATGGAAGCGCTCCGGAAGTACCAGGTGGGGCCATACGACCTGATCCTGACGGACATCGAGATGCCGGAGCTGGACGGCTACGGCCTGACGGCTGAGATCCGGCGCATGGAACGGGCCACCGGCCACCGGACCCCGATCCTGGCCATCACCGCCAGCGATTTCGACCTGGCCGAAGAAGGCGCTCGCGCCGCCGGGTTTGACGGCTACATGCTCAAGCCGCTCGACCCAAAAGTGCTGGCGAAGAAGCTGGAGAATATTTTTGGCAGCGCCCAAGCGCCTGGGCTTGACAGAATTTTGGTATGAGTATACGTATACACTCAAGCGATGGGAGCTGTTGCTCTCACCCCCATGCGGAGAAATCCACTGGCGCTTCGATCTCGCAAGCTTTCGTCTCCCCCGATGCCCGCCCTGAAGAAGATCAGGACGCGCGGCCCGCTTGTCGAACCGGTCTACAAAGCCATCAAGCACGCCATCATCACCGGTCAGATCGCCCCCGGATCGGCGCTCTACGAGGAGCCCCTCACGAAGCTGCTCGGGGTGAGCCGCACCCCTCTGCGCGAAGCCTTCAACCGTCTGAAGAGCGACGGCCTCATCGAGGTTATCCCGCGCAAAGGCGCCTGCGTGGTCGAGCTGGACGTCCAAGACATCGACGACCTCCTCGAAGCCCGGCAGGTCATCGAGACCGCCTTCTTCATGCGTGCCGCTCGAAGGCTGAAGCGTGAAGAGCTGCTGGAAATCAGGGAGGCATTGGAGCGCGCCCATGCCCAGCTTCAGAGCCAGAGCGGCCGCGCGGAGTGGCAGCGGGGCTTGCAGGCCTACCTGCGGATCGACCGCGACCTGCACGACCGCCTGATCGAGGCCTCCGGCAATAAATACTGGATCAAACTGTATTGTGACCTGCGCGAGCGCATCGAGCTTTGCGGCTATCAAGTGAGTCGCCTGCCGCACCGTTTTAAAAGCATCGTGCAGGAGCACCTCGATCTCATTGAAGCACTGCTCCAGGGCGATCGGGCCAAGGGCCGGAAGTGCATGCGGGATCACATCCGGCACGTGCGCCAAGGCGCCCAGGAGTATCGCCGGCTGACCCGCCGCGAAGCCGGGAATCCGCCCGCGGGCGCGGGCCGCAGCCCTGTTTGAAAGTAAGATGCCGCGCTTTCCGAAAAGCCGCGCGCCCAGGGGCAGCCTGACGCTTGTTTTAATCCCCTGCGGATGAGTGACCGGCGCCGGGAGCGGTTCCCGGTGCCGGGGGATGTCGAATTTTCAACCCAAGAGCCGCCGCGCCGCCGCGGTGCGGCCGCCGAACGCGAGGAGGAAAAATGACGACGAGACGGGTTATAATGGGATTGGTAGTTTTCAGCATGGCCCTGGCGCTGGGAGCCGGCCCGGTCCTGGCCCAGCAGAAGGTGATCAAGATCGGCGCGCTTTACCCCCTGACCGGCAACCTGGCCGCCACGGGCATGGACTGCAAGCGCGGCGTCGACCTGGCGGTCGAGATCATCAACGGCAAGTATGACCTGAACCTGCCCTTCGCCAAGGTAGAAGGCATCCCCAACCTGGGCGGCGCCAAGATCGAGGTCATCTACGCCGACACCAAGGGCGACCCCAAAAACGGCCTGGCCGAGGCCGAACGCCTGATCACCCAGGAGAACGTGGTGGCCCTGATCGGCGCCTACCAGAGCGCGGTCACCAAGACCGCCAGCCAGGCGGCCGAGCGGCTGAAGATCCCCTACGTGTGTTCGGACTCCTCCTCGCCCACCCTGACCGAGCGCGACTTCACCTACTTCTTCCGCGTCTCGCCCCATGACGGGACCATGGCCCGCAACCAGTTCGAGTTTCTGAAGGACCTCGAGGCCAAGAAGGGCAAGAAGGTCAAGACCGTCGCGCTGGTCTACGAAAACACCGAGTTCGGCGCCAACGTGGCCAAGATGCAGCGCCAGTATGCCAAGGAGTTCGGCTACGAGGTCGTGGCCGACATCGCCTACCCGGCCAACTCTAGCGACGTGACGAGCGAAGTGGGCAAGATCATCTCGGCCAAGCCGGATGTGGTCATGCACGCCGCCTACATCACCGACGCCATCCTTTTCACCAAGACCTTCAAAGAGATGAACCTGGTGCCCCAGGGCTTTCTCAACATGGCCGGCTACATCGAGTCCGACTATCTGCCGACGGTCAAGGCCGACGGCGACTACTTCTACGTGCGTTCCACCTTTGCGCTGGACCTGGCCAAGAAAAAGCCCATGGTGGGCCAGGTGGCGCAGATGTACCAAAAGAAGTACAACATTCCGATGGGTGAGAACACCGCCCGCAGCTTCACGGCGCCCTTCGTGCTGGCCGACGCCTTCAACCGCGCCAAGACCACCGAGGCCGAGGCCGTCGTGAAAGCGCTGCTCGCAACCAACATCCCGGGCGACCAGATCCTCAACCCGTGGAAGGGCGTGCAGTTCGACCCCAAGTCCCACCAGAACATTCATGCATCGGCCATGCTGGTGCAGATTCTCGACCAGGGCTATTACACGGTTTGGCCATTTGATGCGGCCAGCCGCGAGCTGGTGTGGCCGTTCCCGGCCTGGAAGGGCCGCAAATAAAAAGCCGTTCCGGCTTTTTATATTCTGATTGATATTGGGCGCCGCTGAGAAGCGGCGCCCAATATCAGGTTGGAGTGCTAATTTATGGAACAGCTCTTACAGCAGCTGGTCAACGGCGTGCTCATCGGCCTGGTCTATTCGCTGCTAGCCATCGGCCTCACCCTGGTCTGGGGTGTCATGAACGTGCTCAACTTCGCGCACGGCGACTTCCTCATGATCGGCATGTTCCTCTCCTATTGGCTCTACGTGCTGGGCGGCGTCGACCCCCTGTTTTCGATACCGATCAATGCCGTCGCCCTTTTCCTGCTCGGCATGTTCATCTACCGGTTCATCATTAGCAAGGTGATGAACGGGCCCGGACTGGCCCAGCTGGTGGTGACCTTCGGCCTCAGCATTTTCATTGCGAACTTCGCAGCCTTCATCTGGACCCCCAACTTCCGCTCGATCGATCACACGCTGTTGTCCGGGACCTGGAACATCTCCGGCCTCATGCTCAGCATCCCCAAAGTCGTCACCTCGATCGGAAGTGTCCTCACCTCCATCGGGGTCTTCTGGTTCCTGCGCCACACCCGGACCGGCAAGGCCATTCTGGCGGTGGAGATGGATCGGGAGGCGGCCGTCATCATGGGCATCAACACCGAGCGCATCAACTCGCTGTCCTTCGGCATCGGCTCGGCCCTGGTAGGGGTGGCCGGCGCCCTCTTGGCGACCCATTACTACATCTACCCCTTCGTGGGTGGAACCTTCGGCCTGATCTGTTTCTGCATCGTGGCCCTGGGGGGGTTCGGCAGCGTGGAGGGGGCTTTCATCGCGGGCATCCTGGTGGGGGTGGTCCAGACCCTGGGCGGATATATTTTCGACCCGGCCTACAAGCTGGCCATCGTTTTCGCCATGTACCTGATCACGGTCTGGATCCGGCCGCAAGGGCTTAGGGGGTGGTAGGCATGCACGATATTACCGGCAAACAACTGGCGGTGGGCGGATCCGTGCTGGCGGTCTTCATCATCTTGCCGCTGGTGGTCTCCTCCCCATTCGGCCAGCACGTTATGATAATCACCTTCATGTTCGCCATGTGCGGGGTGGCCTGGAACGTGATGGGCGGCTACGCGGGCATGTTCTCCTTCGGGCAGGTGGCATTTTTCGGGATCGGGGCGTATGCCTCCTCCTTCCTGCTGTTGACCTTCCAGGTGAGCCCGTGGATCGGGCTGGTGGCGGGCGGGGTCATCTCTGCGCTGCTGGCCGCGGCCATCGGCTATCCCTGCTCCAACCTGCGCGGCCACTACTTCGCCATTGCCAGCATCGCCTTCGCCGAGATCATCCGCATCGTGTTCAACAACTGGCAGCTGGTGGGGGCGGCCGAAGGGCTCACCATCCCCATGCTGAAGGAGTCCATGGTCCACTTCATGTTCCACTCCTCCAAGCTGCCCTATTATTACATCATGCTGGCCTTCCTGCTGCTGGCGGTGGCGGTCTGCTATTGGGTGTCCACGTCCAAGATGGGCTATTACTTCCGGGCCATCAAGGAGAGCCATGAGATCGCCCAGGTGCTGGGGGTCAACGTGGTCCGTTACCGGATGTTGGCCATCATGATCAGCGCCTTCCTGACCTCGATGGCCGGGACCTTTTACGCCCAGTACATCCTCTACATCGACCCGGAGAGCGTCATGATCCTGCCGATCTCGGTCCAGATCGTGCTGGTGGCCATGCTGGGCGGGGCAAGCACGGTGCTGGGGCCGGTGGTGGGGGCGGCCATCCTGATCCCGCTCTCCGAGTACAGCCGGGCCTACCTGGGCTACAAGGGCACCGGGGTGGACATGATCATCTACGGCACCCTGATCACCATCATCTCCATGTACCAGCCCGCCGGCGTGTGGGGCTCTTTTCTGAACAGGCTGCGGAGGGAGGGCAAATGAGCGCTTCGCTGTTGCTGGATGTGCAGGGCGTCAGCAAATACTTCGGCGGGCTGCAGGCCAACGAGGACGTCTCCTTCCAGGTGAACCGGGGTGAGATCGTCAGCATCATCGGCCCCAACGGCGCCGGCAAGAGCACGCTCTTCAGCTGTGTGACCGGGTTTCACCGGGTGGACAAGGGCCGGGTGCTCTTCAAGGGCCGGGATATCACCAACCAGAAGCCGCACGCCATCGGCAAGCTCGGCATCGTGCGCACCTTCCAGATCGTGCAGGTCATCAGCGACATGACGGTGCTGGAGAACGTCATGACCGGCGGCTTCCTGCGGCACACCCGGGTGCCCGATGTGCGCCGCCGGGCCGAAGAGGTGCTGGCCTTCACGGGCCTGAGCGAGAAGAAAAATTTTAGCGCCCTCGCACTGACCATTTCCGACAAGAAGCGGCTGGAGGTGTCCATGTCGCTCGCTATGGAGCCCGAGGTCCTCATGCTGGACGAGTCCATGGCCGGGCTCACGGTGGTGGAGCTGCGGGAGATGATCGAGCTGATTCGCAAGGTGCGCGAAAGGGGGGTCACCGTGGTGGTGGTGGAACACGTCATGGAAGCGGTGATGCAGCTCTCCGACCGCGTGATCGTGCTCAACTCCGGTCGCAAGATCGTGGAAGGTGCTCCCAAAGAAGTGGTGGCAAACCCCGAGGTCATCCGAGCCTACCTGGGAGAGAGGTACCATGCTGTCCGTCAATAATTTATCCGTGGGGTACAAGGGGCTTCTGGCCATCCAGGATGTCTCGTTTGAGGTCAAAAGCGGTGAGATCGTTTCGCTGATCGGCTCCAACGGCGCCGGCAAGACCACGCTGCTCAAAACCATCCTGGGCCTGCTCAAGCCGACGAAGGGCGAGATCCGCCTGAACGACCAGGTGATCTCCGGCCAGCCGGCCTACGACGTCGTCAAGAAAAAGATCGCTCTGGTGCCTGAGGGGCGGCGGCTTTTCGCGCGCCTGTCGGTGCAGGACAACCTGCTGCTGGGGGCCTACACCGTGGAATCCAAGAAGCAGATCGCCGAAAGCCTGGAGACGGTCCTGCGGCTGTTCCCCTGGGTCAAGGCGCGCGCCGACCAGCGCGCCGGCACACTTTCCGGCGGCGAGCAGCAGCAGGTGGCGATCGCCCGGGGGCTCATGTGCCGGCCCGAACTGCTCATGCTGGACGAGCCCTCCCTGGGGGTCATGCCCAAGCTGATCACCGAGATCTTCCAGACCGTGGAGCGCATCGCGGGCGAGGGGGTCACCGTGCTCCTGGTGGAGCAGAACGTGTTCGAGGCCCTGCAGGTCTGCCATCGGGCCTATGTCCTCCAGACCGGTCGCATCGTCATGGAGGGCACGGGCAGCGAGCTGTCCCAGTCCGACCTGGTGCGCCAGGCCTATCTGGGGATGTGATCGCCGGAATCGTTGGTGGAGGTATCCCCGGCGGTTAAAGGAAAACGAGCCGCTGACGTCCAACCCTTTAGGCGGAGATGAGTCATGCCGAAATTCAGCGCCAATCTGAGCATGTTGTTTACCGAGGTGGCTTTTCCGGAGCGTTTCGAGCGTGCCGCGGCCGCCGGGTTCCGGGCTGTAGAATACCTGTTCCCGTATGAATGGGGCAAGGATCTGCTGGCGGAACAATTGAAAGGCTGCCGCCTGAAGCAGGTGTTGCACAACCTGCCGGCCGGCGACTGGGCGGGCGGCGAGCGCGGGATTGCCTGCATCCCGGGCCGGGAAGGTGAGTTCAAGGACGGGGTGGGCCAGGCCATCGCGTACGCCAGGGCCCTGGAATGCCCGCGCGTGAACTGCCTGGTCGGCAAAAAACCGGCCGCAGCACCGCCGGAAAAAGTGCGGGCAACGCTCGTCGGAAACCTGCGGTTCGCCGCCGAAGCTTTACAGAAAGCGGGCATCGAACTGCTGATCGAACCCCTCAACCGCCGCATGACCCCGGACTTCTATTTGGTGGGCACACAGGAAGCCCTGGATCTGATCCAGGCGGTCGGGCATTCCAACCTGCGGGTTCAGTACGACGTGTTTCACATGCAGATCATGGAAGGCAACCTGATCCAGACCATTCAGGAAAACCTGGCCCGCATCGGCCATATCCAGATCGCAGATAATCCCGGCCGGCATGAGCCGGGTACCGGCGAGATCAACTTCACGAACCTCTTCCGCGCCATCGACCAGGCCGGCTACGACGGCTGGATCGGCTGCGAGTATACTCCGGCCGGCAAGACGGAGGACGGGCTGCAGTGGTTGAGGCCCTATCTGGGAAGCTGAAAGCCTTCGGTCGGGCCCAAGGCGGCCGGGGGGAAATCGAAGCCATCCCCCGCAGCCCGGGCGTCCCGGGATAGCTTTGCCATTCTTACCGGAGCTTCATTTTCCGCAGTCGGATGGACTTCGGCGTCACTTCCACCAGTTCGTCGTCGCTGATATACTCCATGGCCTGCTCGAGGGTGAACTGCCGCGGCGGGATCAGGCGCAGCGCCTCGTCCGTGCCCGAGGCCCGGATGTTGGTGAGCTTCTTTTCCTTGGTGATGTTGACCCAGATGTCCTGCGTGCGCGAGTTCTCGCCCACGATTAAGCCCGGGTAGACCGGATCGTTGGGGTTGACGAAAATGGTGCCGCGCGGCTGCAGGTGAAAGATCCCATAGGCCACGGCCTTGCCGTCGCGGTCGGAGACCAGCACCCCGTTGGGCCGGCCGGCGATATCCCCGGCATAGGGCCGGTGGCCGATGAGCAGGGCGTTCAGGATCCCCGTGCCGTGGGTGTCGGTCAGGAACTGGCTGCGAAAACCGATCAGGCCTCGGGAGGGGATCTCGAATTCAAGGCGCACGCGGCCGAAGCCGTTGTTGATCATCTTGACCATCTGGCCGCGCCGAGCGCTCATCATCTCCGTCACGATTCCGATGAACTTTTCCGGGATGTCCACCACGGACCGCTCCACCGGCTCGAGGAGTCGGCCGTCCTCGCGGCGGGTGATGACTTTCGGTTTCGAAAGTGAGAGCTCGAAGCCCTCCCGGCGCATCGTTTCCACCAGCACCGCCAGCTGCAGCTCGCCCCGGGCGCTGACCCGGAAGGAGTCCCGGTTCTCGGCCTGCTCGACCCGGATGCTCACGTTGTAGAGCAACTCCTTGTCCAGGCGCTCCTTGATGTGCCGGGAGGTGAGATATCGGCCGTCCCGGCCCGCCAGGGGCGAGGTGTTCACCGAGAAGACCATGGAGATGGTCGGCTCCTCGACCGTGATGGCCGGCAAGGGCCGCGGATCCAGGAGGTCGCCCAGGGTGTCGCCGATGAAGATGTCCTCCACGCCTGCCACGGCCGCAATGTCCCCGGCCGGAATCACGTCCCTTTCCACCCGGTTGAGGCCATCGTAGCTGTACACCACGCTTAGAGAGGCCTTGCGGGTCGTGCCGTCCGCTTTGAGCAGCGCCACTTCCTGGCCCTTCTGCAGCGAGCCGTTTACGACCTTGCCGACGGCGATCCGGCCGACGTAGTCGCTGTGATGCAGGGTCGTGACCAGAAACTGCAGCGGCGCGGCCGGGTCGTAGGCCGGGGCGGGGATGGAGGCGAGGATGGCCTCGAACAGAGGCACCAGGCCCCGCCCCTGGGCATCGTCGGGGTCCGTCAGGGCGATGCCCGCCTTGGCGTTCGTGTAGAGCACCGGGAAATTCAGCTGCTCCTCGGTCGCGTCGAGGTCGATGAACAGGTCGTAGATCTCGTCCAGAACCTCGTGGATGCGCCGGTCCGGGCGGTCGATCTTGTTGATCACCACGATGGGCGGCAGCCCGCGCGCGAGCGCCTTGCCGAGCACGAACCGCGTCTGCGGCAGCGGGCCCTCCGTGGCGTCGACCAGGAGCATGACCCCGTCCACCATATTGAGCGTGCGCTCCACTTCGCCGCCGAAATCCGCGTGGCCGGGGGTGTCGACGATGTTGATCTTGGTGCCCCGGAAAACGATCGCGGTGTTCTTGGCCATGATGGTGATGCCCTTCTCCCGTTCCAGGTCCATGCTGTCCATGACCCGTTCGGCCACCAGTTCGTTGTCGCGGAAAACGCCGCTCTGCCAGAGCATGGCATCGACGAGGGTGGTCTTGCCGTGGTCGACGTGGGCGATGATGGCCAGGTTTCGCAAATCCTGACGTAGCTGCATGACAAACCTCTCTGATGTTCCAGTCTTGAAGGCAAACAAATCCGCCCGCTCCGGGCAGCGAGTTTCCGGCTTTAACCGGTGATAACTTTCCGGAGTACCTCGTAAACCGTCACCAAGCTTTTCAGGCTCACCCACTCGTCCACGGCGTGGGCGCCATGGCCCACTGGCCCGAACAGAACGCTGGGGACTCCCGCGAGCCCCATGAGGGCCGAGTCCGCCCAGAAGGAAAGACCGCTGAGGGGTGCCGCGGGCAGGGCGTGGCGGAGCCGGGCGATGATCTCCGCCTCAACCGGGGCCTGGAAGGGCGGCCGGGAGAAGATCTTGCGGCCCGCCACGCGATGGCCGCCCGGAAGCTGCTGAACCGCCGCCGCCACCCGGTCGAGTTCGCGGTCCACATCGGCCGGGTCTTCGTCCGGGAGCGTGCGCCTTTCCCACTGCAGAAGGGCCCGGGCGGGAATGACGCTCAGCGCGGTGCCGCCCTCGATCCTGCCCCCGTGAAGGGACGCATGGCCCAGCCGGGGGTCCGGCGGCCGTTCTGACAACCGGGTGCGGATGCGGTCGAGCTCGGCGAGGGCCTCCCGCAGGGGCAGAATGGCGTCGATCCCCTCGGCGGGACGGCTGCCGTGGGCGGCCCGGCCGAAAATCTCGATCTCAAACCAGCTGAAGCCCTTGTGGGAAACCCCGATGGCTTCCTCCGTGGGCTCGAGAAAAACAGCCGCCGCGGGCGCCGGCGCGACGGTCGGAAGCCAGTCGCGCACGAGCTGTGCGGTGCCGAGGCTGCGGTCCTCCTCGTCGGCCGAAAACGTCAGCCAGACATCGGCGGCCGGCGGGTGGTTCGCGAACGACTCGGCCAGCGCCAGCATGACCGCGATACCGCCCTTCATGTCGTAGGCCCCGCGGCCGTATAGCCGGTCGCCCTCCCGCCGCAGGGTAAAGGGGGCCGGCATGCCCTCCACCCCCACCGTGTCGATGTGACCATTCAGAACGAGCGATGCCCGGCCGGCTTTGCCGCGCGCCACGGCCACCACGTTGGCCCGGGCGGCGGCCACGGAATGAAGCTCGGCCTCCAGGCCGAGTCTTACGAGGTGATGGTGGATAAAGTTGGCGATCCCGGCTTCGCCGGGACCTCCGGCTAGGGTCGGGTTGATGGAGTTGATGGCGACCACTTCGCGGAGCAGATGGCTGATCCGTTTTTCCATGAAGGCCTTTCCGTTCGGCTAAGAATTAGGTGAAGTTATAAGCCCCGCGCCAGGTTGTCAAATTATGATTTGACCCTTTCCCTTATAATGGCTAAATAATTCATTTGCCGTTCGATGTTTTTTCGGTTGCTGTTTTTGGGTTGAACCATCTTGCGTAGGTCCCTCAGGAGGAAGCATGTCCTATCGTATCGCGTTGATCCCCGGCGACGGCATCGGCCGCGAGGTCGTGCCCGAAGGGGTGCGGGCCTTGAAGGCGCTTTCCAACCGCTTCCAGTTTGCCATGGAGTTCACCGAGTTTCCCTACTCCTGCGAACGTTATCTTAAGACCGGTGCGATGATGCCCGAGGACGGCCTGGAGCAGCTCAGGCCCTTCGACGCCATCCTTCTCGGCGCCGTGGGCGACCCCCAGGTGCCGGACCACGTGTCGCTCTGGGGCCTGCTGATACCCATCCGCAGAAGCTTCGACCAGTACGTGAATCTGCGGCCGGTGCGCCTGCTGCCGGGCATTCGATCGCCTTTGGCCGGCCGCACGGCGCAGGACATCGACTTCGTGATCGTGCGGGAGAACACCGAGGGTGAGTACTCGCAGGTCGGCGGCCGGCTCTTCCAGGGCACGGAGCGGGAGGTCGCGGTCCAGGAGTCCGTCTTCACCCGCCACGGGGTGGACCGCATCATGCGCTACGCGTTCAACCTCGCCCGCCGACGGCCGAAGAAGCACCTCACCGCGGCGACCAAGTCGAACGGCATCATCCACACCATGCCCTTCTGGGACGAACGCTTCCGCGCCGTGGCCTCCGACTATCCGGACATTACGGCTGACCAGTACCACATCGACATCCTCACGGCGCACTTCGTCCAGCACCCGGACTGGTTCGACGTGGTGGTGGGCAGCAACCTCTTCGGCGACATTCTTTCCGACCTGGGGCCCGCCTGCGCCGGCGGCATCGGGATCGCGCCCTCGGCCAACATGAACCCGGAGAAGATCTTTCCCTCCATGTTTGAGCCGGTGCACGGCTCCGCCCCCGACATCGCGGGCAAGGGCATCGCCAACCCCGTCGCCACCCTGTGGTCGGTGGTGCTGATGCTGGATTTCCTGGGAGAAGCGGAGGCCGGCCGGGTCCTCATGGCGGCCATCGAAGCCGTGACGGGGGAAGGCAAGGTCTTGACCCGGGATCTGGGAGGAAAGGCCGGCACCCGGGAATTCACGGATGCGGTTCTGAAGCGTTTTTAGAGGACCGATCCCAGATTCTCCAGGGTCGGGGTCTCCATAAAACGAAGCAGGGGCTCCACGGCCCCTGCTCCAAGGTTCAGATTTTTACTTTTGTGCGCCTGCTCCAAAACCGGTGCCGTCTTGCGGGCCTACCCCCTGGTTTCCGGTGCCATCGCCGGGCCCGTAACCCTGCGCTTGCCCATTTCCGGTGCCGGTGTGAGTTCCCGGCGTCTGCGGAGCGTTGACACCCGGTCCAACAGTCGCGTTGGGGCCGGGGCCGATCGAGGCATTGGGGCCGGGGCCGACGCTTGCGCCCAGCGCTGCGCCGGACCCGGGTCCGGTTCCTGCTCCGGCACCGGATCCTCCACCTGCCCCGCCGCTGCCCCCGCCGCCCGCGGCACCCCCTCCTCCCCCTCCCCCGCCGCCCCTGGAATATGCGGGAGAAACTGCCATCACGAGAGACACCAACATGCATCCGATCATCAACACTTTTTTCATGCGCGCGTTCCTTTCTTTGGTCGGTTAACGCAGCCTTCGAAACTGCCTGCCTCTCCAATCAACCTCTTTTGTTGTGTTAACGCGCGGCAACGCTTAAAGTTACAGCGGCTCAAAAATAGTTGGCCGGCGCCAACGCCGGCCATCCTTGGCATGCCAGTCACGAAGTGTTCAACGGCTGCCCCCGCCTCCGGGACCGCCAGGCCCTCCGGCGCCTCCGCCCCCTCCGGCTCCACCGGACCCGCCCATTCCGCCGGGGCTTCCGGAACCGCTCGCACCACTCTGGCCGGGGCTGCTCATGCCGTGGGCGGTCTGTCCCTGCTGCATGGCCTGTGCGAATCCCTGGGCCACGCTTTGTGCGGAATGAGTCTGCGCCTGGGCGAGCATGGACTGATGCATGCTCGCGATGTCGTCGGTGTTGAACCCCTTGGAGACAGCCTCGGAAATGACCTGGGCGGATAAATTTGATGCAACGCCGAGCCTCGACATGTCCCGCAGCATGGCCAGACAGGCAGCTGCCAGGTGGTTCAATTGGTCCTTGCCCAACTTCCGAGAATGCTCCCGGAGCCGGATCACCACATGGGACGCATCCTCCGGGCGGAAACCGGCGGCGAGGCTCTCAGCGAGCAAGTTCCCTATGTGTTCGCTATCATCCTTTTGATCGACGAGCGACTGTGCCTGACCGTAAGCGAACGCATACCGGGATCTTACGGTTTCCATGGCCTGCAGGGTCCTTTCAGGAGGGACCTGCTTGGCCATGCCCTCAAGCGCCTTGTTGATGACAGGCCTCGAGGGAAGACCCTCGCCCCGGGTCTCCAAAACGATGGCCTGGGCTTTCAACATCTGTTCCGGCTCAAAGCGGCCGGCCTGCATGCTCTGCACCAGCTGAACAGCATCTTCGGTGTCGATCCCTGCCCGAATCATCTCCCGGGTGCGCTCCTGGACCTGGGCCGGCAGCTCGGCCAGGCGCTGATCCACCGCATCCGCAAAGGCCGTGGCGGCCGGAATGAAGAAGACTCCGATCAGCAATGCGATGGTTGTCCAGACGGATCTTTTTCGGCTCATGGCTCGTGTGACCTCGTGCGTACGCTCACGGTGATAAGACGCAATTGTCCGCTCCGAAATCGTCTCTTTCCCTCAAGGGGCAATCCGGCAGATAGACCTTCCCGTCCACCAGGTAAAAATACTTGAATTCGGTCGTCCTGTTCAGTGTGACCTTCCATGTGCCGAACTGGGTGCGGGCGGCATGAACCTGCTCGAAGGAGTCGCCGGACATCACCAGCGCGACCGACTGCGCCTGGGGCGCCTTCAGATAGATCTCGACACGACCATCGCGCGTCGCGTAATAGTGCTCGGAGCAGGCTCCCGTCCAGAAAACGGCCGCCAGGATCAAGATCGTTCTGCGTTTCACGGCTATAGCCTGACCGTCAGGATGGAGTTCTCCCCGCCGAAGTCGTCGGTTTCGCGGACCGCGATGGTCGGGTCAGCCAACCTGCGACCCCCCTTGGTTATATAACTGAAGCGGTGATCACCCGCGGGTAGATCGAGCGTGACCTCCCAATAGCCGCTGCTGCCGGAGCGCTTCAGCGGGATTTTATGCCAGTGGCTAAAGCTTCCGGCAAGTTCGACCCCCTCGGCGTCCGGCTGATAGATCACAAAGCGGTGCGGCTGCAGCTGATGCTTCGGGGACGGCCAAAACAGCAACAACAACGATTGCGGCGGCGGCCAGTCCGGCAGCGACGGCGGGGAAAGGCCGGAGCCGCCTCAGTTGCCAGGGGCCGCGGTGCGGTTTGCTTCCGCACGCCGGCAGGTGGTCCACGACCTCCGAACGGATGAGTTTTTCCTGCCGGAGCAGGGTCACCGCCTCATCTTTGAAGGGCTTGTTCTCATGGACGATTTCGACGAAATCGATTTTATCGTCCAAGTCGAGTTCATCGTCAATGTAAAGGCTGATGAGATGGTCTTTCATATGGTTCCCGCCCCGAGTATCGTTTTCAATCGTGTGCGTGCGCGGTGGATTTTCACCTTGACGTTGGCCTCGCTGAGGCCGGTCATTTGGGCGATGTCGCGGTACGATAACTCACTGCTCACGACAAGCGACAATAGATCCCTTTCATCGTCTTTTAAACAGCGCATGGCGGCCAGCACGCGCCGATACTCGTCCCGCACCATGAGATAGTGCTCAAAGCCGTCGACCGGCTGATCGACGTTATCCGTGGCAGAAGCGGTATGTTTCCGTTTGCGCAGGGCATCAAGAACGAGGTTGCGGCCGATGGTGTATAGCAACTGCGATGTGAAGTGTTCCGCCGCGTATTTCTCATACAGGCGGGTAAAGCTCTCCTGCATGATATCGCAGGCCAAGCCATAATCCCCCGCTCGCCGGATGAGGTAGGCAAAGAATTTCTGCCGATGGCGGTTATAGAAATCCTTGAACGTGTTCACACACCCAATTTAACGTATGACCACAATAAAGGTTACAAGACAAAAAGCCGCGCCTTTTTTGAAGTGCGGCTTGTCTTCTTTTCGGCATTGCACCCCGGCGGTGCAACCGGTTCGCAGAGGATTCTACGTCACAGGGCATAAATTTCTTCTTTGGACAGCAGATGCAGTCCGGCTTTCTTCAGCAGGACTGAGGTTTGCTCCACCTCCGCGACTTCAATCACTAAAACCGCCCGCGCGTGCATGACGAATCCATAGGAATCTTCCACGTTGATCCGCTGCCGGGTCAGGATCGTGAGCACCTCGTGCAAGCCGCCGGGACGGTCTTCGACCGCCACCGCGACAATTTCTTTTTGCGATGCCAGCACCCCCGCCTGCTTCAGGGCGCGGCAGGCGCCGTCCGGGTCGTCGACCAGCAGTTTCACGACCCCATGCTCACCGAGATCCGAAATCTTGATCGCCCGGATGTTGACCTTGGCCTGGGCGAGGACACCGGTGATATGATCGAGGCGTCCCGGCCTGTTTTCGGCAAACACGGAAATATGATAGGCCATCAGGAAGAATCCCTTCAGCCGGACACGGATCCCGTTGCCGGAAGCCGCTGCCCCGGGGTTAGAAGTGGTTTCACAACCACTTCTAGTCTTTGCGTCGATGATCGAGCACCCGCACGGCTTTGCCGTCGGTCTTGGGCAGCGCATCGGGCTCGACCAGGGCGACGCTGGGCGTGAACAGCAATTCACCTTTGAGAGCCGCCGTGATCCGCTGCTGCAGGCTCTTCAAGCTCTTGATATCCCCATTGAAAAATTGATGCTGGACCTCCACCCGCACCGTCATGCAGTCCAGGGGCCCCTCGTTTTCAAGGATGATCTGATAGTTTCGTCCCACCTCCGGGATACTCATCAACAGCGTTTCGACTTGCAGGGGGAACACGTTGACCCCCTTGATGATGAACATGTCATCGGAGCGCCCCTTGATCCGGGCGATGCGTCGGTGGGTGCGCCCGCAGGGACAGGGGCCGGGGACAATCGAGGTCAGGTCCCGTGTACGATACCGGATCAGCGGCATGGCTTCACGGTCGAGCGTCGTCAGGACGAGCTCCCCTTCTTCGCCGTCCGGCATGGGTTCCAGCGTGGTGGGGTTCAGCACCTCGACCCGATAGGCGTCCTCCCAGATGTGCATGCCGTTTTGTTCGGGGCACTCGAAGGCCACCCCGGGGCCGGACATTTCAGACAGGCCATATGAGTTGAACACCTTGACGCCAAGCTCCTCTTGCACGCGTTTGCGGGTGTGCTCGGAATAGGGTTCGGCACCCAGGTAAGCGATTTTCAACCGGATATCGCGGAGCGGGTCGATACCGGCCTCCTCGAAGACCGAAAGCAGGTGCATGGCGTAGCTGGGGATCGCATGAATGATCGTGGTGCCGAAATCCTGCATGAACTTGATCTGCCGCTTGCTGTTGCCCGCTCCCGCCGGAACGGTCAGCATGCCCAGCCGCTCCGCCCCGTAATGAAACCCCAGCCCGCCGGTGAACATGCCGTAGCCCGCCATGTTCTGGAACACGTCGGCCGGCCTGGCCCCGGTCATGTACATGCAGCGCGCCATCCGATTGGCCCAAGCCGCCAGGTCCTGCGCGGTGTGGCAGACCACGGTCGCCTGCCCGGTGGTTCCGGAGGACGAGTGCAGACGGACCGCCGCATCCTTTTCGACCGTCAGAAACTCGAAAGGATACCCTTCGCGCAGGTGCTGCTTGGTCGTCAACGGCAGGTGTTGCAGGTCATCGAGGCATTTTATGCGGTCGGCCGCAAGGCCGGCTTGCTGATACATGCGCCGATAATAAACCGACGTCATGGCGCGCCGCAGCGTTGTCTGCAGCCGCTGCCACTGCAGCGCGCGCAAGTCCGCCGCCGGCATGGTCTCTATCGGCTGTTCCCAAAACATTCCAGGCTGCTCCCCTTCGTGTGAATCCAGAAAGATCAGGCCTTGATGGCCTCAAGCAGTTTCGGCAGAATATGAAGGGCGTCGCCGACGATCCCGATGTCGGCGACCTTGAAGATCGGCGCATCCGGGTCCTTATTGATGGCGATGATTTTTTTCGACGAGCTCATTCCCACGATGTGTTGGACGGCGCCGCTGATGCCGACCGCAATGTAGAGGTCCGGACCCACCGTGGTGCCGGATTGCCCCACCTGGAGCGTGTGGGGGATCCAGCCGAGCTCGACGATGGCGCGCGAGCCCGCCATGGCGCCGCCCAGCCGCTGCGCCAGGCGGCGCACCAGGTCCAGGTTGGAGGGCTCCCCGCACCCGCGGCCCGCCGACACGAGGATGCGCGCCTCCTCGATCTTCTCCCCCACCTGCCCCGTCGGGAGTTCCTCCACCACCCGGGTGCGGATCGCTGCTTTCGTCAAGGTGACCGGAAAGTCCTGGACAGTGACCGGTCCGGTGCTCGTCCGGCGCGTCCGCGCTGAAAACGTTCGGCCGCACGCTGGCGCACTGGGGCCGGGTAAAGGGGGTGACGATGCTCGCCATGATGTTGCCGCCGAAGGCCGGCCGGGTCTGAACGAGTTGTCCCTGCTCGTCGATGGCAAGCCCCGTGCAGTCGGCGGTGAGGCCCAGGCGCAGCCGCGCCGCCACCCGGGGGGCGAGGTCGCGTCCGGTGGGGGTGGCGCCGAAAAGCAGTACCGAGGGCTTCTCCTTGGCCACCACGGCCGCCAGCACCGTCGTGAAACCATCGGTGGAATAACGGCCGAGGAGTTCATGGCGGCAGCAGATCACCCGGTCCGCCCCCTGGTGGCAGAGCCGTTCCAGGCCGGCCAGGCGGTTGTCGCCCAAGGCCACCGCCACCAGGGGTTGGCCCAGATGATCGGCCAGCCTGCGGCCGTGGGTGAGAAGCTCGTGCACCACCCGGCGCGGGACCCACCGGCCTTCTTTTGCCTCGCACTCGGCCCAGACGAAAACCCCCACGAATTTGGCAAGCTCTTCGGGCGAGGCCTGGCGGCGTTCGATGGAAAGGGCGGATTGGGGGCAGACGCTCACGCAGGCCCCGCACAGCGTGCAGCGCTCGTCCACCGTGACCTTCTCCCGGCCGGCAGAAATAGCGCCGAAGGGGCAGGCTTTCTGACACAGGCCGCAGAGATTGCAGATGTTATGTACTATTTTCAGCATGTTTCAGCCCAGGTGCGGTTTGTTTGTGGAATAGAAACTGCTCAGGTGTTTAGGCTGAAGACTGAAGGGCAATAATGATCATCCATGGCACGATCACCTGTAGACGGTTCCAATCGACGTCGGATTTGTTTGACCACGCATGTCTTTAAACTTCGAGCTTTCAGCTTCGAGCTTACACGTACCCTTCCGCCCTCAGGAAGGCCGCGATTTCCCGGGCGGCTTCAGCCGGATCGAGGCCTTCGAGCTTGCGCCCGCCCTTTTTCGGCGTGGGCGGGAAAACTTTCACCACCTGGGTGTAAGACCCGGCGAGCCCCAGTTCGGACTCGGCCAGGTCGAGATCCGCGGCCGTGATCTTCCTGAGTTCTTTCCGGCGTGCCGCCAGCACGTCCGCAAGCGATGGCATGCGCCGCAGGGCCTCGCCCTTGCTGGCCGAAACCAGGGCCGGCAGGCGTGCCTCAAGCACCTCGTAGCCGGACTCGACCTCGCGTTTGACCCGGATGCGTTTGCGGTTCGGGGTGAGGCTCATCGCGACCCCGTACATGACCTGCGGCAGGCCTAGTATCTCGGCGATCTCCGGGCCCACCTGGGCGGTGTCGCCGTCGATGGCCTGCTTGCCGGCGAGAATCAGATCGTAGTCGGGCACTGCCGTGCGGATGACCGCCGCCAGCGTCCGCGCGGTGGCCCAGGTGTCGGCGCCGGCGAACTGGCGGTCGCTCACGAGCACGGCCCGGTCCGCCCCCAGCTCGAGGCAGCGCAAAAGCGCGGATTCAGCCTGGGGTGGGCCCATGCTGACGGCGATGACCTCGATTCCGGGATCGTTCTTCTTGAGCCGCACGGCGTGGTCCAGGGCATACTCGCAGAAGGGGTTCAGGATGGAGGCAACCCCTTCACGCAGCAAGGTCCCGGTCTCCGGGTTGACGCGCACGTTGGTAATCTCAGGGACCTGTTTGACGCAGACGGCGATTTGCATGGGCATAAAGGGTTCGAGGGGTCCGGGGTTCAAGGGTTCAACTCTTTGTAGTTCGTAAGCATTTCACTCGAACCCTTGAACCCACGACCCCTTGACCCCTAATCTTCAAATATATTCCCGGGGTTGAGCAATAAATTTGGATCCAGCGCGAGCTTCACGGCGCGCATTTCCGCAATGTGCGCCGGGCTGAACATGGTCTTGAGAAACTTGGCCTTCAGTTTCCCGATGCCGTGCTCGGCCGAAACCGTTCCGCCGAACGCAACGGCCTTGTCCGCAAACAGGTGGTACAACCCCAGCGCTTTTTCCAGGTCGGCCATGTCGCGCGGCAGGATGTTGATGTGCACGTGGTTGTTGCCGATGTGGCCGAAAGCCGCCCACTCCAGGCCCGCGCCTGCGAGCGCGCCCCGATAGACCGCCCACATGTCGGCTAAGCGCTCGTCCGGAACCGCCAGGTCGGTTCCCAGCTTGTGCAGGCCGGGGTGCCGCTTTTTGCGCTCGGCGATGATCGCGTTGATGGTTTCCGGCAGGATGTGACGGAAATTCTTGAGCCGGTCCAGTTCACGGTTTTCGTAGGCGGCCCAGGAATCCGTCAGCGCCGCCCCGCCGGCTCGGACCACTGCATCAAGTGCGTCCATCGTCACGGTCTTGTCGGTCGGGTCGAAATCCAGTTCGAAGAAGAGTGCGGCTCCGGCCGTCTCCGGGATGACCGGGGTGCCGACTGACTTGGGGTCCTGCTGCTGCCGATCCCGCAGAAGGTCGATGGCGCTTGCCGAGTACATTTCCAGGAAGTCGAGCCGGATGCGGGGATCCGCGCGCAGCGTCTGCACGAGCGCGATGGCCTGCTCGTCGGAGGAAAGGAACTGGACGACGGAGATCTTCGGCGTGCGCTTCAGGAGGCCCACCGTGACCTCGGTGATGATTCCGAAAGCGCCTTCGGAGCCGATGAAGAGATCTACCAGGTCCATGTGCGGGGCGCTGAAGAAGCCGGCCGTGTTCTTGGTGCGCGGGGAGCTGTAGCTGGGGGTGCGCACCTTGACCTCGTTGCCGGCGCTGTCCGTGACCCTGAATTCGCCGCCGGGCGAGGCAAAATACTTCCCCCGCGGCAGGTTCAGGAACTCCCCGTTGGCCTGCATCACGCGGATAGCGCGCACCCAGTCGCGGGTCGGACCATGCCGAAAGGTGCGCGCGCCCGAGGCATTGGTGGCTACCGTGCCGCCCAGGGAGGCGCTCATTTCGGTCGGGTCGGGAGGGTAGAAATAGGAATCGGGGTCCTGCCGGAAGCGGTCCATTTCGAGCAGCGTCAGGCCGTCGGCGCAGCGCTCGATGTCCGGGATGCTTTTCACCGCCAACTGGGCCGCGATGGTTCTCAGGTTCACGCCGCACTGGGCCTTCAGTCGCCATTCCGCCGCCGGCGCATCATAATAAAGGGCCAGCACCCGGTCGAAGTTCTCGAGGGACACCAGGGCGCCCTGATCCGGAACGCAGCCGCCCACCAACCCCGTGCGCGCACCCGCGATGGTGAGCTTGACGTCGCGGCGGGCCAGCTCCCGCACCACCGCAGACAGTTCGGCTTCGCTCCTCGGAAAGAAGAGGTAGTCGAAGGGCCGGCAGGAGAACTTGGACTCGTCGGTCAGGTAGGCCTGGTACTCGGCGCTGATGTTCTCAAAGCCCTCCACCCGGCGGATTTTTTCGAATTCGACGGTTTCGGGGATCTGACTTTTTATCTCGTGCATGGCTTTTGACTTTTCGTGATCTGGCGCGCGATGATGGCTGCGGCCTGCTCCGGCAGGTGCGGGGCCGACCACCAGCGCAAAATGATCAAACAACCTGCTAACCCACCAAAATCAGTATCCCGGACGCGGGCGAAGGTAAAGGTATTTTTTAGGGCACTGGATGCAATCTGAATGGACCTGATGAAACCGGCCGGGTGTCCCGATGATGGCGGATCCCCCCCCCCCCCCCCGCGTGATCTCGAGCAGCCCCGCTCGCCGCGTCCCTTGACAAGTGCCGAGCGGATAGGGTTTACTTCGAACTCATTTGTTTGGGCAGGGCTTGGATCAACCCGTTCGATCAAAGATCGCAGGAGGTGGTGGCATGCAGTGCAGCGATATCGACACGCTCATCAAAAAGGCGGAAATTCTGATTGAAGCCCTGCCGTACATCCAGAAGCTCTACGGCAAGACCGTCGTCATCAAATACGGCGGCAATGCCATGATCAACGAGGATCTGAAAAACTGCGTGATGGAGGACATCACGCTGTTGAAATTCATCGGCATGAACCCGATCGTTGTCCATGGGGGCGGGCCCGAAATCACCCAAACCCTGGAGAAGTTCTCGATCAAGAGCGAGTTCGTCAACGGCTTGAGGATCACCGATTCGGCCACCATGGAAATTGCGCAGATGGTGCTGGTGGGGAAGACCAACAAGGAAATCGTCGCCTTACTGAACCACAAGGGCGGCAAGGCCATCGGCCTGTGCGGGATCGACGGGCGATTGATCGAGTGCACCAAGCGCAAGGCTTTCAGCGACGGGAAAGCGGTGGATTTGGGCCATGTCGGCGAAATTACCCGTATCAACTCGTCGCTGCTCGCGCTGGTCGCGCGCGACGAATACATCCCCGTGGTGGCGCCGATCGGCATGGGCGCGAACGGCGAGAGCTACAACATCAATGCCGACGATGTGGCCGGCGAGGTCGCCGCTGCGATGAAGGCCGAGAAACTGATATTCCTGACGGATGTCGAGGGCGTGAAATCAAAGGGTCAAGAAGGCGAAATTCTGCCCGCCCTCACCATCCAAGAGGTGCATGCCCTCATCGATCAGAAGGTGATCGTAGGCGGGATGATCCCGAAAGTGCAGGGATGCATCGATGCTCTTAAAAAAGGCGTGGGGAGAACCCACATCATCGACGGACGGATTCCCCACTGCATTTTATTGGAAATATTCACTTACAAGGGCATCGGCACGATGATAATGAAGGATAGGGTTCTCTACCACGATCACGAAAAATTGTAACCGGCTTGCGGATGCCGGCGCGGCATAGGCTGGAGGCTTCACTTCGATGGCATTGCTTTCATCGGCACGCGAAAAAGCTTCATGCGGTCGGTGCGGCAATAGCTAATCCGATACTCGATGGGGCGGTTTTTGAAAGTCAATGCCAGCATGTCCACCTGGAGCAAGGGGAAACCATCCGGCACCTTCAGGTTGCTGGTGATCTCTCCGGCGGACAGGGTGGCCGCGAACATTTCCTGGTAGCGGACGGTCGGCAGCTTGTAGGCATCTTCAATCAGCTGGTAGATCGGCTTGTTTTCAAAGGTTTCGCGCGGAAACACGTCGATGCCTTTGAACAGATTTTCAGGCAAGAACGATGATGCAAAGACCGCGGGGGTGTTGTTAAGTGAGAACACCCGGTCGATCTGAAACAACCCCACGCCAGGCTTGATTCTCAGGTAACGTCCTGCGGGCGGAGAGCTTTCCACCCGTTTGATGCCCAAAAACAGAACCTTGAGGGGTGCGTCCTGGTTTTCGAAGTCTGAAACAAAATGGTAGAGTCCGAGCTGGTCACCGCCGATCACCGAGCCGGATACAAAAGTCCCCCTGCCTTGAACTCGGAACAGCAAGCCGCTGTTGACTAGATTCAGCAAAGCGGTTTTGACGGTCCCGATACTGACGCCAAAAGCGCTTGCCAGATCCTTCTCGGTTGGAATCATGTCTCCCGGGGCATACTCCCCCTTCTCGATCCGGTTCAAGACCCCCCTTTGAACCAGAAAGTAGCGGGGAATGGATTTGCCGAAGCCATCCCCCCCGACGGTCTTAGGATGTAACAACAATCTTTTCGTAGAACCGGGCATCGTGGTCGAGGGCCTTTTCCCCCAAGCTCCTTATCTGGCATCCGAAAATATTTATACAAATGAAAATATCTTAGTAGTGTTAAATCAATGAATTAAATATTTACATATATACTTTTATAGTATTTTTCTTATAATGTCAAGTAATTATTGAAAATGGAGCATTTTCAGTTCGGCCACGGTGGCGCTCGCGATGCCGAAAGCTCCGATCAATCCGCCGGAAATCACCACGGCCCCTCTGCCGCCGATATCCACCAGCGGTTGCAACAAAACGGCCAGGGCCTTGAAGCCCGGCATTTCGACAAAATTGATGAACGGATCAAAGGATGAAAACAGGAAAGATGGACATTCCGGCCATGCCCTTGGTGACGGCTTCAGAGTATGGCCGAATTCCAGTCCGCCGACCATGCCGGTTATGAGTGCCAGACCGAGCATAACGACGATGACATAGGATGTGGTCGCTTTGATGCAGATGCCTTAGACGACCGCTGCAACGAAAAGGATGCCGAAGACGGCTGTTGATCTTCGGCTTGTCGCGGTAGGCTGATATTGGGTCACAACATCGCGTTATATATAAACGTTGCTGTCCTTCGCAGGACGCGTCCAAGCCGCCGTCCGGTCAGGCGGCCGTCCATGACGATCGGTTGACCGGCGATCCAAACTCCTTTTATCCCCTCGGGATATCGGTGCGGTTGATGAAAATTGGCCTTGTCGTTGATGGTTTCCGGGTCGAAAAGAACCAGGTCCGCGGCAAAGCCGGGTTTGATCATCCCCCGGTCCGTAAAGCCCATACGGCTGGCCGGGAGACCGGTCATTTTGTAAACGGCCGTGGACAGGGGGAGGATTTTTTTGTCGCGCGCAAAAAGGCCCAGGACACGAGGGAAGGTCCCGTAGGACCGGGGGTGGGTGGACCGGCCGGCTTCGCCTTCCGGGTCCAGGCCGCGTCCGTCCGATCCCACGGAGACGATGTCGCTCGATATGATGGCGTTCAGATCATCTTCGGACAGGGAAAAGTAGACGGCGCCGACGGCTGCGTTTTCTTCCAACAGGAGCCTGACGGCAGCCTCCTGGGGGGAGGTATTCCATTCTCCGGCCAGCCAGGAGAGGGTGTGACCGGAGACCGACATGTTTTTATGTGAGCCCAGAGACGTGATCTGAACGCGATCCGGTCCTCCTCGTTCATCCATTTTGGATTCGATTTCGCGGAGCAGGCGGGACCGCAAAGAAGGATCCTTCAACCGGTTGAGCAGTTCGGATACTCCGCCCGCATGCGCCCACTCGGGAACCAATACGGCGAGGGTCGTGGCGGTTGCTTCGTAAGGGTACTGGTCGGCCGCGATGTCTATGCCGTTCGATCGCGCCTGCTTGATGATCTCCAGAGCCTTTTTGCCGAGGCCCCAATTCGGACGGCCGATGGCCTTCAGATGCGAGACTTCGACCTTGACACCGGTTTCCCGCCCGATGCGGACGGCCTCGCCTACAGACCGGAGGAGGGTCGACGCCTCGCCCCGGATGTGGCTGGAATAAATCGCGCCGTGTTCGGCCAGGACCCTCGCCAGAGCGATCAGTTCGTCCGTGCCGGCGAAGATGCCGGGCGGGTAGATCAACCCCGTGGACATGCCCCAGACGCCCTGCTTGAGAAGGGAATCGAGCAGATCAGCCATGTATTTGAGTTCGCGGGGGCTTGGCGGGCGGTTGTCGGCGCCCATGACCGCCATTCTCAAGGCCCCGTGCCCCACGAGGGGAGCCAGGTTGGGGCCGAGTCCCTCTTTGTCCAGGCGATCGGCATATTGGCTGAAATCGATCCAGTTCAATCCGTCGGCGGGCAAAGATACCCCGTGCATCCGCAGATCTTCCTGTAAAAGGGACCGTGATCCGTCATTCAACGGAAAAAGGGAGATGCCGCAGTTGCCGGTAACGTCGGTGGTCACGCCTTGGAAAATTTTGCTTTGAGCAAATGGATAGCGAAAGATGCTGGCATCGGTGTGGGTATGAATGTCGATGAATCCCGGGGCCAGGACCAGGCCCCCGGCGTCCAATTCCTCGCCGGCGGGTCCAGGCAACTCGGCGTCGATGGTGGCGATGTTACCTCCCTTGAGGCCGACATCCGCCTTGTATCCTTCCTTCCCGGTTCCATCCAAAATGACGGCGTGACGAATGAGAAAGCTGAACATAATGACCTCTAAAGCTCAAAATAGATTTTGGGCGTTCAAGGTATTACCTGTGGGATAGAGAATTCGGATGAACGGGTCGGTGCGGACAGCGGCCCGGAGTTCCAGCGTGGCTACATGTTTTCCAGAACCCCGATTCCCAACAGCTCCAGTCCCCGCTTCAGCACTGCCGCCGTAGCCTTGATCAGGGCCAGGCGCGCGGCGGCGATGGCCGGCGTTTCGGCCTGGATCACGGCGTGCTTGTTGTAGAACTGGTTGAAGGCTTTGGCCGTGTTGAAGGTGTGCGCCGCGACCCGGGAGGGGTTAAACTCGGCGACGGCGCTCGCCACCTCTTCGGGGAACTGGATCAGCATCTTGAGCAGCAGCAACTCTTCCAAATTGCCCAGCCGGGTGAAGTCCGCATCGGCGTCGCTGAGCCCCCGCTGGCCTGCCTTCTCGAGGATGCCGTAGATCCGCGCATACGCGTACTGGCAGTAGGGGCCGGTGAACCCGTCGAAGGAGATGGACTCGGCCGGGTCGAAGTTGATGCTCTGGGCCGGCCGCACCCGCAGCAGATAGTACTTGATGGCGCCGGTGCCGATCACGGTGGCGCGGCGTTTGATCTCTTCCTCCGAAAGCTTTCGCTCCGGGTCGCGCGTGCGGATCTCCTCTTCCGCCAGTTCCTCCATCGCCGCGATGAGGTCGTCGGCATCGACCACCTTGCCCTCGCGCGACTTCATCTTGCCCTCGGGCAGGAAGACCATGCCGTAGGACAGGTGGTAGCAGCTCGCAGCCCAGGCATAGCCCAGTGCCGCGAGAATCGAGAACAGGCACTTGAAGTGGTGCTCCTGCTCGCTGCCGACGACGTACACCGATGAATCCAGATCGTGCTGGGTGACCTTGAGGATGGCGGTCCCTATGTCCTGGCTGATGTAGAGGCTCGTACCGTCGGGCCGCAGCACCGTGACCTTCTTGGGGGCTCCGGTTTTTTCCAACCCGAACTGCTCCGCCGGCAGGTGGTAGACCGTGTTGCCGCGCTCGTCAATCGCGAAGACCTTTTTCCTGAGCCCATCGGCGATGACGTCCTTACCGAGCTTGTAGGTGTCCGATTCATAGTAGAAGACGTCGAAGTCCATTCCGAAATGCCGGTAGGTCGCGGCAAACCCGTCGTAGACCCACTGGTTCATGCGCTTCCAGAGGGCGAGGGTCGCCGGGTCGCCGGTTTCCCACTTTTTCAGCATTTCCTGGATGTGCGCTTCAAGCGTGGGGTCTTTTTCCGACTCGATGGCGTAGCGGACGTACCACGTCCCGACGAAGTGGTCGCCTTTGATGCCGGCCGACTGCGGGGTGGCGCCGTTTCCGAAACGCTGCCAGGCGAGCATGCTCTTGCAGATGTGCACCCCGCGGTCGTTGATCAGGATGGATTTGACCACCCGGTGTCCGGTGGCGGCGAGCAGCCGCGCCACCGAGATGCCTAAAGCCGCGTTGCGCAGGTGCCCCAGGTGCAGGGGCTTGTTGGTGTTGGGCGACAGATATTCCACCATCACGCGCCGGCTTTCGCCGCCGCGTGAATCCCCGTAAAAGGCGCCCGCGGAGATAATCTCTGTGATAATGTCTCCGAAAAGAATTCTCGGATGAACCGTGACGTTGATGTAAGGCCCAATGGCTGCCACCGCCTGGATCACATCATCGGCGGCGATGCCGGCTGCTAACGTCCGGGCAATTTCGGCCGGGGATTTTCGGAGCGGCTTGGCCAGGGGGAAGCAGCCCACGGCGAAATGCCCCAGCTGCAGGTCGGGCGGAAACACCACCGCGAGACCCTCCGGCGCGTGGTCGAAGGCCTTTCCGCAGGCTGCGCTCATGCGGTCCAGGACATGTTTTTTTACGTGTGCGATGGACATGTAGAATCCCTCAAGGAGCCCCGGAAATAAGGGCTTAACCGAAACACTATGGCAAAAAAGCCCAGCCATATCAACTTCAAAATTGACGCGACTGTCCAAAAATGCAATTAAAAGCCTATTCGGAGGGGAAGGTTTTGAGATCGGAAGGGCGGGCAGAAATGCTGAACGGTTTCAACCTTCACGTATGCAAGCTGATGCAACAATGGGAATGAGGCCAAGCCGATGAGTGCCAGCATTGATCTGAAAGACAAGCGGATGAGCGCCGAGGAGGCTGTGCGGCGCTTTGTCAAGGACGGAGACATGATCGCCTTGGGGGGTTTTACGGCCAACCGCAACGCCATGGCGATTGCGCGTGAAATCATCCGCCAGGGCCGCCGGGAGCTGCACCTCGTGATGCACTCTCACGGTCAGGCCATGGACATCCTGGTCGGGGCGGGCGCGGTGAGCCGCTTGGAGCTGGCCTACGGCGGCACCGGTCGTTTCGCGCCCACCTGTATCCGGTTTCGCAAGGCGGTGCAATCCGGGCACGTGCAAGTGGAGGACTACTCCAACTTCCACATGAGCCTCAGGTTCCTGGCCGGCGCCTTGAACCTGCCTTTTATTCCCAGTTGTTCCGGGTTTGAGAGCGACGTGCTGAACCAGCACGGCTTCGGCCCCGAGGTGCGCGGCCGCGGCAAGATTCCCCCCCACAAGGCGGTCATCACGGACAACCCTTTCAGCCCCCACCGCGAGCCGGTGGTGCTCCTGCCGGCGCTCACTCCCGATGTGGCGCTCATCCACGCCCAGCTCGCGGGCGAGGACGGAACCGTGCGCATCAAGGGGCTCACGTTTCTGGACCTC
The DNA here is from genome assembly GCA_963742955.1 of Ignavibacteriota bacterium. Taxonomy (GTDB): domain Bacteria; phylum Bacteroidota; class Ignavibacteria; order Tepidaquicellales; family OLB5; genus CAVUOA01. The sequence goes on from CAVUOA010000009.1 coordinate 1,073,061, forward strand.
GAGCAGGCCAAAGCCGCCAGCCGGGTCATCGTCACCTGTGAGGAGGTGGTGCCCAGCGCCTTCCTGCGCCGGGATCCGGACCGGAACTCTCTGCCGCCCTTTTTGGTGGATGCAGTGGTGCAGGCGCCCTTTGGGGCCCACCCAACGGCCTGTCACCACTACTATGACTACGATCCGCGGCACCTGAACATGTACCGGCAGGTGGCGGGTGATGACAACGACTTCCGCAGGTACTTGAAAGAGTGGGTCTACGAAGTGGCCGACCAGGAAGCCTACCTGGCCAAGGTCGGCGTCAACGACCTGATGCGCATCAAGGCCAACTCCAGCGTCGGCTATGCGCCCGGCCTGGACCGCAGATAAGCAGTGAGGAAGTGAACCATGACGCATGCCTATACGAGCAAAGAGATGATGGCCCTTACGGCCGGCCGTCTGGTCAACAATGGCGACGTGCTTTTCGCCGGCACCGGCCTTTCCATGCTGGCGGCGACCGTGGCCAAGCGCATCCACGCTCCGCAGTCGGTTGTCTTCTTTGAGACCGGCGGCATCGATCCATCCCTGGAGGAGCTGCCCCTGTCCGTGGCCGACCCCCGGGTGATGGTGGGCACCTGTATGAACTCCGGACTCCTCGATGCCTTTTCGCTGCTGGGGCACCGCCGCCTGCGTACCATCGCCTTCCTGGGTGCTGCCCAGATCGACCCTTTCGGCAACATCAATTCCACCTGCCTGGGTGACTACCACCGACCCAAGGTGCGTTTTCCCGGCTGCGGCGGAGGCTGCGACGCCGCCAGCCAAGCCTTCGGGGTGATCATATTCATGCAGCAGGAGAAAAAGCGCTTTGTGGAGAAGGTGGACTACCTGTCCAGCGTGGGGTGGCTGAAGGGAGGAACCTCGCGCTGGGAAGCCGGCTACACGCGCGGCGGGCCCATGGCCGTGGTGACCAACCTGGGTGTAATGAAGTTCGACGAGCAGAGCAAGCGCATGTACCTATCCGCGTGCTACCCCGGCGTCACCCCCGCGCAGGTGGCCGAAAACACGGGCTTCGTCCTGGACCTGACACGGGCCGAGACCTCCGCCCCGCCGAGTGCGGAGGAATTGGCCATTCTGCGCCGGGAGGTGGACCCCCAACGCCTCATTCTGGGGCCGGCCGCGGAATAACCTTGATGGCTTCGTAAAAAACCCAATTTCGGCGTTGCGCTTCATCCCGCTCTCGCTGCGGCGTACTTGAAGTACGCCTCACTCCGCGGGAATCGCGCGCCTTGAACTTGGGCTTTTTACAAAGCCATCGAGTGTGATGACTTTTTACGAGTCCAACAACCGTTACACCTATAGCGATGGATTCTGGGCCTTCGCGAAAGAAAAATGCAGCGATGAGGCTGGAAAACGTGGTCGTCGCAGCCGGAGTCCGCACGCCCATCGGGCGCTATGGCGGTTCCCTGCGCCAGGTACCGGTGTTCGAACTGGGGGCGGTGGTGCTGAACGAAGCCGCTCGCCGTGTCGGCATTGAGCCGGGCCAAGTGGACGAGGTGCTCGTCGGCCAGTCCTATCAGAACGGCGAATGTGCCAACGCGGGGCGTTTTGCGCTGCTCGCCGCCGGCTGGCCGGAGTCGGTCCCGGCCCTCACCCTGGACCGGCGCTGTTGCTCGGGCCTGGATGCGGTTCTCTTCGGCGTCATGAAGATTCAGACGATGAACGCCGAGGTGGTGGTGGCCGGCGGCATGGAGTCGATGAGCCAAGTCGAAATGTACCTGCCCGGTGACATCAAGTGGGGGCTGGGCGGTCGCGTGGATTCCAAGTGGGGTTTCATGCCGAGCGGCCACGGCGCGCTGGCCATGTGGGGCGTTCCGTTCTACGACCGGATCCAGCGCGCCCGCGTCATGAGCCAGCCCATCGCCCGTTACGGCGAGCTGAATTCCATGATGTCGTGGGCCGAAAACGCGGCCAAGGCCGAGGGGATCAGCCGGCAGGCGGCCGATGAATGGTCGGCCCGCTCGCACGCCCGGGCCATTGCCGCCCAGCAGGCAGGCCGCTTCGCCCAGGAGATCGTGCCTGTGCCGCTCAAGGGCAAGAAGGGTGAGGAGGCGGTGTTTGCGGTCGACGAAACCCCACGGACCGATGCCACGGTGGACAAGCTCGCCAAACTCAAGCCGGTCTACCCGGACGGCGTGTGCACGGCCGGCAACTCCTCCAGCGAGAACGACGGTGCGGCAGCGCTGGTGCTCGTCTCCGAAAGCAAGGCCCGGGCGCTGGGGCTGAAGGTGGTGGCCCGCTTCGTGGCCGGCGCCAATGCCGCCTGCGACCCCACCCTGACGTATCCGGCGGTGGACGCGGCCGTGCGCAGGGCCCTCAGCAAAGCGTGCCTGAGCATCGACGACATCGATCTGTTCGAGATACAGGAGGCCTTTGCCGTACAATTGCTGGCCGACGCCAAGCTCATGGGAATCAAACCGGATGACTATGATCGCAAGATCAATGTCAACGGTTCGGGCCTCAGCCTGGGGCACCCCATCGGAGCCACCGGCGCCATGCGGCTGGTCACCCTTTTGCACCAGATGGGCCGTCAAGGGGCCCGCTACGGCCTGATCACCATCTGCGGCGGTGGCGGGCAAGGCATTGCGGCTATCTTCGAACGAATCTGATTTCAGACGAGGATATCTCGTGGAAAACGAACAGCCGTTCCAGAGTCTCATCACCGCCTTCGCCGGCCATCTGCCCTGCATCGACCCTGAGGCCTATGTGGACATTTCAGCCCGGCTCATCGGCCGGGTGAGTCTCGCGGCCGGTGTCACGGTGTGGCCGGGAGCGGTGCTCCGGGCCGACGAGGAGGAGATCCGTGTCGGCCGGGGAAGCGCGGTGCTGGACCTCTGCCTGCTGGAAGCGCCCAAAGACCACCCGGTGATCGTGGAACCGGGAGCCCTGGTCAGCCACCAGGCCTGCCTGCACGGGGCGGTCGTGAGGACCGGAGCCTTGATAGGTATTCGAGCGGTCGTGCTGGACGGAGCGGAAGTGGGTGAGGGTGCGCTGGTCGGTGCCGGGGCGCTGGTTCCGCCGCGCATGCGGGTGCCCGCCGGGGTGCTGGTGCTGGGGATTCCGGCCAAAGTGGCCCGCGAACTCAATCCGGCCGAGCGGAATCTGGTGGCCCAGCAATTGTCCGACCTCGCGGCCAAGGCCGCTATCTACCGCCGCGGATAAGGCATCGGTCATCGCTTGGATTTTGAAATACGAGGGCCTGATAGACAGACCGGGCTCCCCCGAACAGATAGCGCCGTCTACAGGGATATGATCTCTTTGTACTTCTGGCAAATGGCCTTGTCCACACTTTCCGGTAAGTAAGACGTTTCCGGGGCGGCGAGGATCTTTTTGGCCATTTGCCGGGCGCGTTCGCGAGCGTCCGTTTGTCCGTCCTGCTCCCACTTGCTTCGGCTCTTGCGGTCGGTGACCCCGTTGCCGGGGTAATACTCGCTGCGCATGTGTTTCAGGGTGTGGGCATGGATCATGAAATTTCCGCCCGGCCCCACCGCCTCGATCACCTCGAGTGCCAGGTGCTCGGGGTCCACATCGATGCCTTTGAGAACCTTGCAGGCCATGCCGATGATCTCGTCGTCGATCACGTATTGCTCATAGGCCACGGCTATCATGGAATCGAGCATGCCGGCGGCATGGTGCACGAAGTTGGAGCCGCCCATGGCCGCCAGCAGAGTGGTCATGCCCTTCTCCCAGGCCGCCTGCTGGTCCGGGATCTTTGAATCCGTGAGGGCCGAGGAGTTGTAGTTCGGCACCCCGATGTGGTGCGCCATCTGGTGGATGGCGGCATTCATCATGCCGCACTCCACGGCACCGCCCAAGTAGCCCATGGTGTTCAGGTTGGCCCGGCCGGGGATGCCACCGTAGAGCACCGGCGCGCCGGGCTGAGTGAGCTGGCTGATGAGGATGCCGGCGAGCTGCTCGGCGTGGATCTGGACCAGGTTGGCGGCCATGGTGATCGGCGCCGTGGATCCGGCCATGGGCGCGCAGGACAGCGCCACGGGGATGCGGTGGCGGTTGGCCTCCTGCATGATGAGCGTCGAGGCCGTGCAGAGCTTGAGCGGACTGATGGCAAACGAGGTGGTGATGGAGATAAAGGGTTTTTCAACGAGCTTCTCACGGCCGCCGGCCACCATGGAGGCCAAGTCCAGCACCTTGTGAAAACCCTCGATGTTGTTCACTCCGGACATGACGTGCTTGCCGGTTCCCTTCATGCAGGCGTAAACCATGTTCACGTCATACGCATCTCCCGGAATGTCGGTGGGAATGCAGGGCCGCAGGAAGAAATGGATGTGGTCGAGTTTGTCCACCAGGCGCGCCAGAAGATAAAGATCCTTCAAGGTGGTCGGGCGGTATTCGCCGGTTTCAAGATCGATGATGCGGATGGCCGCTCCGCCCGTGCCCAGGTAGACCCGATCCTCGGTCAGGTCCAGGTCGTCCCTGCCGGTGCGGCTGTAAAGCACGACCCGGCGCGGGGCCTTGCGGATATGCTCCAGCACGACGTTGCGCGGGAAGCGGATCCGGGCCGCGGACCGGTCTACTGTCATTCCGGCGCCTTCCAGAAGCCTCAGCATATCGTCGAGGCCGGATTCGTAAGTGAAGCCGGTCTGCTCCAGGATGCTGAGGGCGGCCTCATGGATGGTTTGAATATTCTTTCCGGAAAGCGGCTTGTATTGGCTGCCTTGCAAACCCTTTAGATCCAACATGGGCTCACCTTGCGCTGCGCGGTCATTGGGAGGGGGTCTTATGCCGGGTTGATGGTTCCCATATCAGTGCCCATCCATAAACGGCATCTTTCGGTCCATGCCGGCGTTCTCGCTCTTCGCAATCCTCGGCGTAGCCGCGCTACGCCTGCGGTTGCAAAATCGCTGCGGCCTTGGCCTGAACCGAAATCCACCATTTCTGGATGGGCACTAGATAACGCTTTCATTTTTCAAATGGAATAAGAATTGTCAATGAAATAATGAGCATTATCCTAAGAAGAGTTGGATTCTGATTGACAAAGTCTCCGGCGAAATTGTAGATACCAGAAGTGAAATATAATTAATGATTTTTATTCACATCATATGAAATGTTCATTTGATCCCTGATGCGCTTCAGGAAGGGAGGTGCCCGTAAAGACTTTTGAGTCTGAAACCCATCCATCGACAATTCCAAAACAATTCAAAAAGGAGGGCCACAAATGAGAAAATTCACTTTTTTTGCCCTGATATCGCTTTTTGCCGTCGGAATGATGTCGGGATTGGCGGGTGCAGCTGATCTTGCCAAGAATCAAACCTTAAGCATCGCTTTTGATGCGGGTGATTTGAAAAGCCTCGACCCGCACCGCGCGACAACTACATCGGACCGATCCACCGTTGACATGATGTTCAACGGACTGGTTCGCTATCCGCCGGGCAACCAGGTAAAGGTCGAACCGGACATCGCCGAGTCTTGGACCGTGTCGGCCGACAAAAAGGTGTGGACGTTCAAGCTGCGCAAAGGGGTTTTCTTCCACCCCTTCCCCGGAAGCCCCAACGGTTATGAGCTGACAGCGGAAGATGTCGTCTACTCTTTCAAGAGAGCCGCCAGCCCGGAGACGTCCACTTACGCCGTGGACTATTCCGGCTTGAACTTCGAAGCGGTTGACCCGTACACGGTCAGGATCACCATCGACAAGCCGGTATCCGACACGCTTTTTCTGGCCAAAGTGGCCAATTATGCAGGAGGATTCATCGTCTGCAAGAAAGCCATTGAGGCCAAGGGCAACGACTGGTTCAAGACCAATCCGGTCGGGACCGGCCCGTTCAAATTCGAATCCTACGAGCCCCGCCAGAAAGTGGTGCTGGCCGGCAACCCGAAATTTTTCCGCGGCGCGCCGGTTCTCAAAAGAGTCATCGTGCGCTTCATGCCCAATGTGAGCTCGCGTGAAATGGGGCTGCAGACCGGTGAGTTGCAAATCATCGAGGGCGTGAACGAGGACAAGTGGGTCGCCAAAGTGGCCACCTTCAAAGATGTGAAGACGCCGACGTTCGGCCCCTGCGAAACCCAGGTGCTGTATTTCAACATGACCAAACCGCCTTTCAACGACCTGCGGGTCCGCAAGGCGTTTTCCTATGCATTGTCCAGGGGAATCATCGCCAATTTCATGGGTAAAAGCCTTGCGGTTCCCATTTATTCCCCGGCCCTGGCGCCGCCGGCCCCCGGCGCGTTGACCAAGGAAGAAGCCCTGAAGGCCGGCGTGTTGTACGACAACGATGTTGAAAAGGCCAAGGCCCTCCTGGCCGAGGCCGGTTTCCCGAACGGCTTCAAGACCGAAGTCATCATCAGCGAACTGGCGACCAGCTACCAGAAGCCGATGATTGCCATCCAGGCGATCGTGAAAAAAGCCGGAATCGACATGCAGCTCAAAGTCGTGGACCACGCTTCGTTCCACAGCCTGATCCGCGAGGACGCAAGCCCCATCGTGTACTACGCCTGCTGGCGGCCGAATGTAGACGTTTTTCTGACGCAGTTTTACTACTCCGACTCGGTGGTCAAGACAGGCAAGAAGCCCATCACCAATTTTTCGCACTACGGGCTGGTGGATGCCAACGGTGACGGCAAGATCGACTCGGTCGACTCGATGATCCAGCAGGCCCGTTGGGAGTTGAACCCCCAGAAGCAGAATGAAATGTGGAAGGAGATTCAGATCCAGCTTCTAAAGGACGTCGTGTCGGTTCCGACGATCCGGCTGAAGTACTGCTTTCCGATGAAGTCCTACGTGGACCTGGGGCACCCGCTCGAGTGGAGCTGGCAGACGTACTCGCCTCAGATTACCGAGAAGACGAGGCTTCTGGCACATAAATAGAAGAATGGATCCAAGGGGTCCAGGGGTCGGGGAAATGGACAACGTCCCTTTTCACGTGACCCCTTGACCCCTCGCCTCTTCGAACCCTGAGCCGCGCTTGCCTGGCAAAAACGGTTGAAGCAGAACGTGGTACCATTTTAGATGTAAACCCAATCGGACAGCCACCCATGTTCCAATACGCCGTGCGCAGAATCCTTATCAGTATCCCGATTCTGCTGGTCGTGCTCACATTGGTCTTCGTGGTCGTTCGCGTGCTCCCGGGCGACCCGGCGGTAGCGGTTCTGGGCGACCAGGCCAGCAAGGAAAGCATCGATGCCTTGCGCGTCAAGATGGGCCTGAACGACCCCCTCTGGCTCCAATATGGTGCGTTCCTGGGAAGTATCTGCCGCGGCGACCTGGGGACCTCCATCATCAGCGGGTTCCCGGTGGCGACCCAGATCGCGAGCGTTCTGCCCTACACCCTGGAGTTGACCTTGGCCGCCGTCTTGCTGGGCTACCTGTTTGGAATTCCCTTGGGTATTTCCGCCGCCGTCCACCGCAACAGTTTCGTGGATTATTTCAACCGGGTATTCTCGCTGCTGGGGCTTTCGGTGCCGGCCTTTTATTTAGGAATCCTTCTCATCCTCGTTTTTTCTGTCGAATTGGGGCTCTTTCCCGTGGTCGGCGGCGGGGATTTCTGGGATCTGGAGGACAACCTGTACCACGTGGCGCTTCCGGCCCTGGCGCTCGGCATGATGATGACGGCCTATGTCACCCGCATGACCCGCTCGTCGATCATGGGCGTTTTGCGGGAGGATTACGTCCGCACGGCGGATTCAAAGGGGCTGTCGGATCGCAAGATCCTTTACAAGCACGTGCTGCGCAACGCCCTGATTCCGATCGTCGCCTTGGGTGGCCTCTACGTCGTCGGGCTGATCGGATCCTCGGTGATGGTGGAAATCGTGTTCTCCCGGCCGGGACTTGGCAAGCTGCTGGTCGGGGCCATCAAGCAGCGCGATTACACCACACTGCAGTCGGTGATGGTTTTCTATGCGTTTCTAGTGGTGATTTGCAACCTGGTCACCGAGCTGGCCTATGGGCTGGTGGACCCGCGCATCAAATACCACTGAGGGGCGACTTCGGATAAAGCCCAAATCTTTCTGCAAAGCCGCGCATGCGGGGGTACGGTGCGCGGTGGGGAATGGCCCGGAAAAAATATGAGAGCAGATATCTCCCATGGCCAGCGGATGCGGCTGGCCTTTTTCAGGAACCGTACGGCCATTGCCGGTGGCGTGATCGCCGCCCTGATCTTCTTGACGGCCATTTTGGCGCCCTGGATTGCACCCTACGACCCGCTGGAACAGGATCCGATCATCCGGCTTGAACCGGGAAACGAAGCGCACTGGCTGGGTACGGATGACTTCGGACGCGACGTGTTGTCGCGCCTTATCTGGGGCAGCCGTATTTCGCTCGTGATCGGGTTCGCATCCGTGTTGATCGGCATGCTCGCGGGGACATCGTTGGGCATGCTCGCGGGCTACTACCGCGGAGGCGTCGAGACCACGATCATGCGCGGCATCGACGTGCTGATGAGCTTTCCGGACCTCATCCTGGCGGTGGCCATCACCGCCGCCCTTGGAGCGACACTGATCAATCTGATCCTGACCCTCGGCCTCGTGATGATTCCCGGTTTCGCACGCATCGCCCACAGCTCGCTTCTGTCCATGAGCGAACGGGAATTTGTGCTCGCCGCCCGGGGGCTCGGTGCCAACGACAAGCGCATCTTGTTCAAGCACATCTTACCCAACATCTTCGGGGAACTGCTGGTTGCCGGCACTCTCTGGGTCGGGGTGGCCATCCGGCTCGAGGCGAACCTCTCCTTCATCGGTCTGGGCGTCCAGCCGCCCACCGCCACCTGGGGCAACATGATCCGCGAAGGTGTGGACGTGCTGATCAACGCCCCGGGCATTTCCGTTTACTCCGGTCTGTGCATTCTGATTACCATCCTGGCCTTCAACATGCTGGGCGACGGGGTCCGGGACATGATCGATCCCCGGCTGCGGGGGATTTGATCATGGAAACCGACCGCGAAGACGGCAACCAACTGGCCGCAGCCTTCATCCTGGGCTTCACGCTTGAATCCGCTCCTCAAGATATACGCAGACGCGCCAAAGTATGCCTCATGGACCTGGTAGGCGCTTGTCTCGCCGGGGCCCGCTCCAAAGGGGCTGAAATTCTCCTGCGTTTTTGCCTGTCTCAATTCGTCGGCCCGCCGGAAGCCACCGTGATCCGGGCGGGCCGAAAGCTCTCCTGTTCCGCCGCCTCGCTGGTAAACGGGTTTATCGCCAACGCCCTCGACATCGATGACGGCTACCGCCCCGTCAAAGGCCATCCGGGGGCTGCCGTGTTTCCGGCGGTCCTTGCGGTAGCTGAAAAGGTCGGTGCCACCGGCCTCCAGTTTCTGGAAGCCTTGATCGTGGCGTATGAGGTTGCCATGCGGGCCGGCGCGGCCATTCAGGCGCATTACGGGTATTACCACAGCTCGGGGACCTGGGGCGCGATGGGATCGGCGGCGGGAGCTGCGCGGCTATTGAAATTGTCATCCGCCCAGACCCAAAGGGCGCTTGGGATAGCGGAATTCCACGCACCGCTTACGCCGGTCATGCGTGCCGTCCGGCACCCCGCTATGCCGAAGGATGGCACCGCCTGGGGTGCCCTGGCCGGCACGGCCGCGGCCCTGCTCGCTGCGGATGGCTATACCGCCAGTCCGAGTCTTTTGGGCGATCCGGCCTACGCGTCTGAGATGCTGAGCCTGGGCAAGGAATACAAGCTATTGAAACTGTATTTTAAACCGTATCCCTGCTGCCGCTGGGCCCATCCGGCCGTTGACGCCACCCTTCAGCTCATGCGCCGGCATGACATTCGACCGGATGCGATTTCACAGATAAAGATCCTGACCTTCCCGGAAGCGGCGGCTTTAAGCCAACAGCCGCCCTGCGACCTGGAGCAGGCGGAATACAATATTTGCTATCCGGTTGCCGTGGCAGCCGTCCACGGCGCCTTCGGCCCCGCCCACTTGGAGGCAACGAACCTCAACAATCAAAGGGTTCTGGCGATGATGGAAAGGATTCGGGTTGTAGTCGACGCGGACATCCAGAGCCGCTTCCCGGAACAGTGCCTGTCCGCCGTCGAGATCACCACCAGCGCGGGAACGGCGCATCATTCGGAGGTCGTCTCCGCCCGCGGCGATTGGGACAACCCTCTTTCCGAGACTGCGCTGGAAGAAAAATTCATAAGCATCACCCAACCCGTGCTCTCCGACGGGAAGGCCCGTGCCTTGCTGGACCGGGTCGCAGATATTGAATGCTATACCATCGCCGATCTCACAACCTATTTGGAGTAAGGCCGTGCGATACGCGGTGAACCAGGTCATCCCAAAGAGCGACTTTTTTCGGGGTCATCAAAAATAGAGGCCGTCATGGAAGCGCAATCATCCGTGGACGACATTTTGCTGGAAGTCAAACACCTGAAAACCTATTTTTTCCTCGACGAAGGGGTGTCGCAGGCAGTGGATGGGATGGATTTCATTATCCGCCGGGGCCAGACCCTGGGGATGATCGGTGAGTCGGGCTGCGGCAAGAGCGTCTCCGCCCTCTCCATCCTGCGGTTGATCCCGGTTCCTCCCGGCAATATCATCAGCGGCGAGATTATCTTCGAGGGCCAGGATCTGCTGCAGAAAAGTAAAGATGAGATCAAGAAAATCCGCGGCAATGACATCTCCATGATCTTTCAGGAGCCCATGACCTCCCTGAACCCCGTGTTCACCATCGGCAATCAAATCATGGAGCCGATCCTGCTGCACCAGGGGGTGGACAAGGTGCGCGCCCGGCAGATGGCGATCGAGATGCTCGACCTGGTGGGCATCTCATCCCCGGCCAAGCGGGTGGATGAATATCCGCACCAGCTCTCCGGCGGCATGCGCCAGCGCGCCATGATCGCGATGGCGCTCTCCTGCCGGCCCAAGCTGCTGATCGCCGACGAGCCCACGACGGCCCTTGACGTCACCATCCAGGCCCAGATCCTGGCCCTGATCAAGCGGATCCGCAAGGAAATCGGGATGGCCGTGCTCATGATCACGCACGACCTGGGGGTCATCGCCGAGACGGCCGACGACGTGGTGGTGGCCTATGCCGGCAAGGCCGTGGAGTATGCGGACGTGAAGACCATCTTCAAATCGCCGGCGCACCCTTACACCCAGGCGCTCTACAATTCGATCCCGCGGCTGACCGACACGAAAAAGCGGCGCTTGGAAGTGGTGTCGGGGGTGGTGCCGAACCCTCTGGAGTTCCCGCCCGGGTGCCGGTTCCACCCGCGCTGCAAGTACGCAAAAGAGTTCTGCCGCCACGAAGAGCCGAAGCTGGTGGCCCTAACCGGCAACCAGAAGGCGCGCTGCTTCATGCACGATCCGGAGAAAAAGAAATACTTTTAGGATGCCGGGAATCGCATGCACCAGGGATTGCGTGGGAAAGAATGGAACCGTTGATTGAAGTCAAAAACTTGGTGAAGCACTTCCCGATCCGCAGCGGCATCTTGTCGCGAGTTTCCGGTTACGTGCAGGCGGTTGACGGGATCAGTTTCGAGATTGGAAAGGGGGAGATCCTGGGGCTTGTGGGCGAGTCGGGCTGCGGAAAGACAACGGCCGGGCGGCTCGTCGTGAAACTGCTGCAGCCGACGGCCGGCGATATCCTGTTCGAGGGGGAAAACATCGCCGCTGTCACCGGCGGTGCGCTGCGGGCCCTGCGGCGCAACATGCAGATCATCTTCCAGGACCCCTACGCCTCGCTCAACCCACGCATGACGGTCGGCGCCATCATCGGCGAACCGCTGCTCATTCACGGGATTGCCCAGGGCAAGGAGCTCGAGGAGCGGGTGACCCACCTGCTCCAAACCGTGGGAATGGAGCCCTTTTACGCCACGCGCTACCCGCACGAGTTCTCCGGCGGGCAGCGCCAGCGCATCGGTATCGCGCGGGCGCTGGCGCTCAAGCCCAAGCTCATCGTGTGCGACGAGCCGGTCTCGGCCCTGGACGTGTCGATCCAGGCACAGGTCATCAACCTGCTCGAGGATCTCCAGGCTCGGTTCGAACTGACCTACCTTTTTATCGCCCACGACCTGAGTGTCGTCAAGCACATCTCCAACCGCGTGGCGGTGATGTATCTCGGCAAAATCGTCGAGACGGCCGAGACCCGTGAGCTTTACGACCACCCGCTGCACCCATACACCGAGGCGCTTTTGTCCGCCGTGCCGGTTCCCGACCCGACCTACGTGCGCAAGCAGATTGTTCTGACGGGGGATGTCCCCAGCCCGATCCACCCGCCTACCGGATGCCATTTTCGCACGCGCTGTCCGTATGCGGAGGGCATTTGCAGCGCGGAGGAACCTCCGCTGCTGGAGTTGTCACCCAGTCATTGGGCGGCCTGTCACGTCGTCGCCCGTTCCATGAAGGCTTTGCAATAGCTCCACTTTCGGCGTTGCGCTCCTCTCGCCTCTCCGCAGCGTACCATTCATAGACCGCATGCCAAAGGACTCGCGCGCCTTGAAACCGGACCTATTAAAAAGCCATCCGGTTTCTGTTTGAACCGCAACAGCGAGCGCATTCGCCGCAGCTTGCTGCAGGGAATATTCAATCCCGATAAAACCACTATATCCTGTGCCTTCATCCTGCTTGACACACAATATGAATTCTGAGATCATGATTTGGATCAGATCTTATCCACTCACGCGCAAAACCAACAAACAGACCTGTTAGACAAACGCCAGGAGAGACTCATGGAGAACTACGCCGCAACGACCCAACAGACCTACGAAGGATGGGACGAGTTTTTTAGCAAACCGGTGGATGAGAAGCTGGAGTTCTACAAACAGAAGGGGCGCATCTTCGATGTGATTTTCGCCCAGCAGTTCGACCGGCAGTTCCTGGATGACCTGTGCGATCTAGCGGGTAAGATCCGGCTGCTCGCAAAGACCCAAGCAGGTTCGCGGAAGCTGAGCAGCCTTCTTCCGCACAAACGGGCGATGCTTTACTTCGTGCAGCCCTCCACCCGCACGTTCCTGTCTTTTCAGAATGCCTGCTATCTGCTGGGCCTGAACGTCTCAGAAAGCCGCGGTACAAGCACCAGTTCCGAAGTGAAGGGCGAATCGCCCGAGGACACCATCCGCACCTTCGCAAGCTACGTGGACCTGATCATCGCTCGGCACCCCGAGGCCGGATTTGCCGAGAAGACTGCCTGGGTGCTGAACCAGACCGAACGCCCGGTGCCGGTCCTGAACGGCGGCTCCGGACCCGACCAGCACCCGACCCAGGCCCTGCTCGACATCTATACGCTGCAACGCGAGTTTCGAGCCATCGGCGGCCTCGACGGCAAGAAGATCGCCATGGTGGGCGACCTCAAGCGCGGCCGCACCGTGCGTTCGCTGTCCTATCTGCTGAAGGGCTACAAAGATGTCACCATCTACTACGTGGCGCCCGAGGTCTTCCGGATGAAGGACGACATCAAGGCCTTCCTGAACAAGCACGCCATCCCCTTCCACGAAACGGACGACTTCGAAAGCGTCATGCCCAAAGTCGACGCCATCTATATGACCCGGATTCAAAACGAGTATGCCAGCGATCCGAAGAGCGAGACCGAGACCTTCCCGGCCTTTCATTTCAAGAAGGAACACCTCGCCAAGATCCATGCTCACTGCGCCATCATGCACCCGCTTCCGCGGCGCTACGAGATCGAGGTGGCCGTGGACAAAGATCCACGCGCGGCCTACTGGCGCCAGGAGAGAAACGGCATGTGGATCCGCGCCGCCCTCATCGCCTATGTCTTCCGCGCAGAGCAGGAGATCCTGGCCGAGTTTGCCTGATGAAGTGATCTTTTGGAAGTTGGATCTGAAGAAAAGGGCAGAGGGCTCAACCTCACTGGCCTTTGAGCTGGAGCTGGGCAAGATGACGAAGTGGGCGTTTGATATACTTTTTCAGAAACGCATCGATGATACTCACTTTCGCGGGTTTCAGGAACTCCCCTCCCCCATGATCTACCCCGGGCAGAATCACCAGAGTCACCGGCACATCCTTTTTTTTCAAGGCTTCCGCAAAGGTTAGGCTCTGCTGAACGGGGACCGTCTTGTCCACGTCGCCGTGCATGATTAAAAACGGCGGGTCGTCTGCCGATACGTATGTGATGGGGCTTGCCTTACGCGCGATTTCAGCAACCTGCTCGCCGCTGCCCCCCAGCAACTGGGCAACCGGGTGTGTGGCCATCGCCGGGTCCGTGGACACCCGCGTGAGGTCGGCCCGCCCATACCAGTCGATTACCGCCTGAACCCGGCTGGATTCTGCCGGCGGCTTCGGATCCCATTCGGCGGCATCCCCTGCCGTCCCGAGGAGCGAGGCGAGATAGCCTCCGGCCGAATCTCCCCAGGCGATGAAACGATCGCGATCGATCTTGTACTGCTTGGCATGCGCCCGCAGCCAGCGCACCGCCGCTTTGCAGTCCTTGATCTGAGCCGGGAACTTCGCCTCCTGGCTCAAACGGTAATTGATGCTGGCGACCGCGTAGCCTTTCGCGACCCAGGGCCGCGGAATGCAGCCTTCCTTGCTCCCATACTTCCAGGATCCGCCGTGGATCCATATGATCAGAGGGAAGGGTCCTTGGCGATCACCCGGAACGTACAGGTCGAGCTTTTGCTCTTCATCCCCGCCAGGTACGTAGGCGACATTCTTGCAGGCGGTGATGCCCGCCGGAGCGCGGGAACCTGTGTCGCTCGCCTGTTGTTGCTGTGCGAAAGCGGCGCCAACCAGCAAGCCAGTGGACAGGAGCAGAAGACCTAAGCGTTTCATTGTGTATCAACCTTGGCCGATTCGCAGGTATCACCCACGCAATTTCCGGCGCGTGGTTTCTCCTGTTGCCAACCGATGGCTCATTTTAATGCGTTCGCATCAGAGCGTCAATGAAAAATCGGGGAAGGGCCTGTTATTGTTTCTTTGGATTGGCCGCCTTCCAGGCCTTGATGAACTCCTCGACGATATCCCCGGCTGCGTCCCGGATCTCGCTAAGGTGAGCGGTTATCCCCAGTTCCCCCATAACCCTCATCACGGTTGCAGAGACTTTCAGATTGTTGCGCATCAGTTTGACCGGCTCCCTCAGGGAGAGCCGCAGCGTGTATACGTACCCCAGCGAGCATTTCATCGCATCCACATAAAGATAAAGGCACGGGGCGTCCGGTTTGCTCTCGGCCTCATCTTCCGACAAAACCTTTATGCCCGCCAGACGCAGCCTGAGTTCCATGTCCGCCAGCAGGATGCTTCCGAACAACCCGTCTCGCTCGATCTCCGGCTTGATCCGCTCCACGGCCAGTCGCAAACCGTCCAGTCCGCTGAGCAGCTCCCCCTCCGCGGCGAAGCGACGCGCCGACGCCTGGGGTGAGATTGCCAGAGCCGCCAGCACCAATACAAAAACAGAGACCAGCTTCTTCATGTGCCTCATTCCTTTCGCCTCCGTTTGCTGAGGGTGGATCCTGTGGGCCCGCAGTGCGAGTGCCCTGAAATCAGCGCGCTTTCGCTGGAGCCCGCCAGGGCTCCGACTTGAACCACGCAACGAGGTAGGCGGTCAGCACCAGCAGACCCATACCGACGGCATTCACGACAAGGGTTTTCGGGATGCTGCGCCCCCAGACATCCAGCGCCATGCCCGCCGAAAACGACATGACGATCCCGGTGAGAAACACCGGCAGCGCCTGCTGGCCGCTCTTGACAATCGGTGCGGCATACCGGCTGTGAAGAGAGCTTTCGTGGCCTTTAAACAGGGTCGCAGCGAGATAGGCCAGGCAGAGAAAATGCACGTAGCGCAGAACCCCTAAATTGGTCTTATCTGTGAGCGGCTCGATATACGCCTCCACGCTGCCCAACCATGCCACACTAGAGAAGGTGGGAAAATGGCTCAAGGGAATGGCCAGGATGACGAAGGCAGCGCATACCATCGTCAACCAGCGGCGGGGGGCCGGGGGGGTGACCCAACCGGCAGCAAGAAAAAAACCGGTGTAAAACAACAATTGCCATGCAAAAGGATTGAAAAACCAGGGCCGGTCGAATGCCAACTCAGCCGGTAATTCCCACCCAAACAGGTACACGCAAAGATAAAGAGCGATACTGGCAAGCCCCGCGAGCGCCACACGCCACCGGGCGAGCAGCATCAGCAACGGCATCATCGCCAGCACCACCATGTACATCGTCAGGATGTCGAAATAGTTCGGCACCCATCTCAGGGCAAACAAGCCCAGCAGGGCGTCCTCGGAGTGCTCCAGCAAAAACGTGATGTTCAGCAGATCAACGTAGTTGACGTCGGTGGGCAGATAGCGATTGCCGGCAACGCAAAGGGCAGCGATAATGAAAAACAACCCGAGGTTGCAGGCGTAGAGCTCCGCAACGCGCTTGACAATGCGAGCGGAACCAATGAAAAATCCTGAGAGGCTGAAAATTTTGCGGTAGGCCAGAGCGGCCGCGTAGCCCGAGACGAAAACAAAAATATCCGCCGCATCGCTGAATCCGAAGGCTCCGGGCTTGAAGCGTGCCAGCCAGTTGTCCGGCATGTGGGAGACAAAAATGATCAGCAGGGCCAAGCCGCGGAAAAAATCCAGCCTCAGGTCCCGCAGTTTGGGGGCCGGCGCAGGTTCAGTCATAAGTGGGGTTCTCTGAAGGGATCATAGCGCAAGCGACGCCAGTCAACAGGCTTATAATGCAACCGCGGTCATATTGCAATCCCGGCGCAAGCGAACTGGTTGATTTTTGGGGCAATGTTTGATTAGGTGAGCAGAAATCAACGGTCAAAGAGATTCAAGCGCGGGCCAGATGACGAATGCGATCCTCAAACGCTTTGATGTAAACGGGAAAGTGGCCGCCATCACCGGCGGCGGCGGTGATCTTTGCGGCCACATGGCCGAGACCCTCGGCGCCATGGGCGTGAAGGTGGCCGTGCTGGATATCGGCCTGGAGAAGGCTGAAGCCCGTGTGCAGTCCATCGTCGGCGCCGGCGGCAACGCCAAGGCGTTTCAGTGCGACGTGCTGGATGCAGCCCAGGTGCGGGAGTGCTACGAGGCGGTCTGTCGCCTGTGGGAGCCGCCTGATTTGCTGATCAACGGCGCCGGCGGCAACGACCCGCGCGGGAGCACCTCGGGGGAATTTTACGAGCCGGAAAAAGCGCTTGACCCCAGCGAAAAATCTTTTTTCGATCTGGATCCCGCCGGGTTCCGCCAGGTGTTCGACCTCAACTTCCTGGGCACGTTTATCGTGACCCAGGCCTTTTCCCGGGGCATGGTCGCGAAGGGCAAGGGAGCCATCGTCAACATCTCCTCCATGAGCGCCTTCACGCCGCTCACCAAGGTGGCGGCCTACTCGGCGGCCAAGGCGGCAGTCTCCAACTTCACGCACTGGCTGGCGGTCCATTTTTCCCGCACCGGCGTGCGGGTCAACGCCCTGGCGCCGGGCTTTTTCATGACCGAGCAGCTGAAGTTTTTACACATCGATCAGAAGACGGGCGAACTCCTGCCGCGCGCGCGCAAGGTCATCGCCCACACGCCCATGGGCCGTTACGGACAGCCGGACGACCTGATCGGCACCCTGGTCTGGCTGCTCTCGGATGCATCGAGCTTTGTGACCGGGGTGGTGGTGCCCATCGACGGAGGGTTTGCGTCGTATTCGATTTAGTGTCCATCCATAAACGGCGTCTTTCGGCCCATGCCGGCGTTCTCGCTCTTCGCAATCCTCGGCGTAGTCTCACTACGCCTGCGGTTGCGAAATCGCTGCGGCCTTGGCCTGAACCGAAATCCACCATTTCTGGATGGACACTATTTAGCGCTGGCGCGTTGGCCGGGCGGGAGTGGATTCCAGCCACGCTGCGATCGAAGCTCGGCGCACGCCGATCGCGGCAGGATGCCGCTCCCACGCAAAGACAGGCTTCTCACTCTGCAGAAAGGCAGGCCCGGTGGCGAACGTCATCCTTAAAAATGTGGTCAAAGAATTCAAGTCCGTGACCGCGGTCGACCGCCTGAGCATCGAGATCCACGACCGGGAGTTCGCCGTGCTGGTGGGGCCTTCCGGCTGCGGCAAGACCACGGCGCTGCGCATGATCGCCGGCCTCGAGCCGGTGACATCCGGCGAGATTTTCATCGGCGACCGGCAGGTCAACGACATGGAGCCCAAAGACCGCGACATCGCCATGGTCTTTCAGAATTATGCCCTCTACCCGCACATGAACGTCCGGGACAACCTGGGCTTCGGACTGAAAATGCGCAAGTTTCCCAAAGCGGAAATCGACCAGCGGGTGCAGGAGGCCGCCGACATCCTCGGCATCCATGAACTGCTGGACCGCAAACCCAAGCAGCTCTCGGGCGGGCAGCGGCAGCGCGTCGCGGTCGGACGGGCGATCGTCCGCAAGCCCAAGGTGTTTCTGTTCGACGAGCCGCTCTCCAACCTGGACGCCAAGCTGCGGGTTGCCATGCGGGCCGAGATCAGCAAGCTCCACCGTCGCCTGGGGGCGACCATCATCTACGTCACCCACGACCAGGTGGAGGCCATGACCATGGCCAGCCGGATCTTTATCATGCACAGGGCGCCCTGCAGCAGTCCGGGGCGCCCCTGGAGGTCTACAAGCACCCGGCCAACCGGTTCGTCGCGGGGTTCATCGGCTCCCCGGCCATGAATTTCATCGACGCCGAACTGGTCCTGGAACAGGACCAGCTCTGGGTTCGACGCCGGGGGGTTCAAGGTGAGGTTGCCCGAGGCGTTTTATGACCATCTCAAAGCCTACGTCGGCCGGCCGGTCATTTTCGGCGTGCGGCCCGAGGACATGACGGCGCGCGATGCGGCGGCGGGCGACGGCAGCGGGAACAGCCTGACGGCGCGGGCGGACGTGGTGGAAACCCTGGGAGCGGAGACATTTGTCTATCTGACCTGCGGCGCCCATTCCATCGTCGCGCGGATGGAAGCCCCGGAGCGCCCGCTGGACCGTGGGGCAAAGCCTCGAGGTGGACCTGAAAATGCAGAAGACGCATATCTTCGACAAGGAGACGTCGCAAACCATTGTGTAGGCAATTACTCAAAAAGGGAGGGATAACATGAAAAGAAGAATTGTATGCGTCGTGGTGATGGCCCTGATGTGCGCCGTGATGGTGTCCGGGACCGCTTTGGCCCAGGTCGACTGGATGCAGTCCAAGGGAACCGAGATCCGGTTCCTGATGAACAAACACCCGTTTACGACCTTCATCGAACCCAAGGTGGCCGAGTTCGAAAAACTGACCGGCATCAAGGTCGTTATGGAGGTATTTCCGGAGGACCAGTACCGCAACAAGCGCACCATCGAGCTCAATGGCGGCGGCAAGATCGACGGCTACATGATCATGCCGGGGCAGGACAAGCTCTACTACTGGAAGGCGGGTTGGCTGCAACCCTTGGACGATTTCATCAAAGACCCCAAGCTCACGGATGCCGCCTGGGATCCGAAGGATTTTTTTGCCAGCTTCACCAAGGCCGCCACGGCCGAGGGAAAACAGATCGGGGTCGTGATCAACACGGAAACCTCGCTTCTGGCCTATCGCAAGGACCTGTTCAGCCAGTTCAAGGTCAAGGTCCCTGCGACCATGAAAGAGTTGGAGCAGACCGCCAAATTCTTCTACGGCAAAGAGGTTGCCGGCAAGAAGATGGTCGGCGTCACCCTGCGCGGCAAAGGTGCCGCGGCCACCTCCCAGTGGGTGGATTTCCTCTACAGCTTCGGCGGCTCCTGGACCAATGCCCAGGGCAAGTCGAATCTGGCTGCCCCCGGCAGCATCGCCAGCTTCAAGTTTTACGGCGACCTGCTCAGGAACTTTGGCCCCGCGGGCGGCACCATGCTGCACTGGGCCGAGAGCACCTCGGCCTTCATGGAGGGCAAGGCTGCCATGATTTACGATGCCAACGTGTTCAAGTCGTTGTACGAGAACCCCAAGGAATCCAAGGTGGCCGGCAAGGTCGGTTATGCTATCATCCCGGCCGGCCCGGCCGGCAGCGTGCCGCACGTGTCCAACTGGAGCCTTTCCATCAACAAGAACAGCCCGCCCGACCGCCAGAAAGCAGCCTGGCTGTTCATCCAGTGGGCCACCAATAAGCAAAACGCGCTGGGGGCACTGTTGGCCGGTGTTCCGGCGGGGCGCGCGTCGGCCTGGAACTCCGCGGAATACAAGGCCGGGGACAAGCAGCCGGACTGGACGGCGGCTACCCAGAAGTCCTTTGAGCTCGGCCAGCCCCAGTGGAACCCGCCTGTCATCAACGTGCCCGAGATCCGCGACATCACCGGTCAAGTGATCGTGGACGCCATCGAGGGCAAGGATGTGGCGGCCGCGGCCAAGAAAGCCGCCGAGCTGATGGACAAGAAGATGGAGATGTAGCCGGTCGGCTCTGAAAACCCGACTCTATCGCGAAACGGCCGAAAACGTGCTTGAACAGGTGGGAGCGGTGTGAAACCGCTCCCACAGGCACGTGGTCGACCTTCCACAGTTGTCGTCGTTTTGAAACACCACCCTTCTTATGAGCAAAGCGCTCAGCTCAATCAGCCGCTTCGTGGACCGCCGCCAGGCCTGGGTTTTCCCGGCCCCGGCGGTGATCGTGCTGTTTCTGATTGTGGTGCTGCCCATTGCGTTCAACTTGTATCTTGCCTTCACCAAGTGGACCGTGGGGCTGGGGCAGCCGCGCTTCATCGGGCTGGACAACTTCGTCGAACTGGTCACCGATGAGCGTGTCTGGAACGGGGTCAAGGTGATGGTCTATTTCAGTGGCCTGAGCCTTGGCCTCGAGCTGGCGCTGGGGCTTCTCATTGCGCTGTATTTCAACCGCGAATTCAGGGGCAGCGAGACCGTTCAGGCCATTTATATCTTCCCGTTTGCGGCGACCCCGGTGGCCGTGGCCTTGATCTGGCGGGTCATGCTCAACCCCGAGATCGGGGTCCTGAACTATCTGTTGCGCAGCATCGGTCTGCCGGGCAGCCTGTGGGTGAGCAGCGAGCATACCGCGGTGCTGTCGCTGGTGATGGTGGATGTGTGGAAGTGGACTCCCATGATCACCCTCATCGTGTTGGCCGGCCTGAAGTCTCTGCCGCCGGACCCTTACGAGGCGGCCCGCATCGACGGGGCGAGCGGCCTGAAGATTTTCTGGTTTATCACCCTGCCCCTGATCCGGCCGGTGCTGATTGCCGCCCTGATGCTGCGTTCCCTGGACAACCTCAAGGAATTCGACATGATCTACACCATTACCCAGGGCGGCCCGGGCATCGCGACCGAAACCCTCTACCTGTATTCCTACACCGTCGGCTTCGGCTTTTTCAAAGCCGGTTACGGGTCGGCCCTTATGCTGGTGGTGTTTATGATCGTGCTGGTGTTCAACGTGGTCATGAACCGGATGCGGCTCAGCGCCCTGGATCGCTGACCGGCGCCGTGGCGTGAGATATGATGACGAAACGAGCAGCCGTCAAGACGTTGAGATCAACCCTGTTTTATGCCGGCGCCGTGGCGCTGTGCGTCGGGCCGCTGTTCGTCTTTGTCTGGATGATCATGACCGGCCTCAAGACCGGCGTGCAGAACATCGCCTACCCGCCGAAGTTCATTTTCAGGCCCACGCTGGAAAACTTTCGGGCGGTGTTCCAGCAGCACCATTTTTTCAGATACCTGATCAACAGCCTCATCATTGCCACCCTGGCCACGGGGCTATTCGCTGGTGCTGGGGCTGCCGGCGGCCTATTCCATCGCCAAGTACCGGCAGGGCAAGATCGGAATGATCATCCTGCTGGCCCGCATGACGCCGTTCGTGAGCTACCTGCTGCCCTGGTACATCATCTTCCGGTACCTGAAACTGATCGACACGTACACGGCGCTGACCCTGACCCACCTGATCATCACCCTGCCCATGGTGGCCTGGCTGATGGTCACCTTTTTCGAAAGCATGCCGGCCGAGCTGGAAGACGCGGCCATGATCGATGGGTGCTCCCGCTTGAAGAGCTTTCTCATCATCGTGCTGCCCCTGGTCCGCAACGGCATCGCCACCTCGGCCATCATGGCCTTCATTTTCTCCTGGAACCAGTTCCTTTTCTCGCTGATCCTTTCCGGCCCGCAGACCAAAACTGTGCCGGTGGCCGTGTACAACTTCATCTCCTACGGCAAGATCGACTGGGCCGGCATCGGGGCGGCCGCCACCCTGATCGTGCTGCCGGTTTCGGTGTTTGCCTTCTTCGTGCGCAAGACCATCGTGCAGGGGCTGACGATGGGGGCTTTGAAGGATTAGTATGATCGACCTTTCGGTAAACTCAAAAGTAATCCATGACGTGAATCTCGTGATCTTCGACAAGGACGGGACCCTGATCGAACTCTATCACTACTGGTCGCAGATGGTGGCGTTGCGCGCCCGGCTCATCTGCGACGCACGGGAGCTGGGCAAGGAGCACGCGGCCGGACTGAAGTGGGCCCTGGGGGTGGATGAAAAGGCTGGCCGCCTCAGGCCCGAAGGGCCGGTGGGTCTCAAGAAACGTGAACTGGTCCTCAAAGCAGCCACGGATTACCTCGACGGGATCGGCCTTCCGGACCTGCAGGGGCTTTGCGCAGAGGCGTTCGAACAGGCCGACGAGATATCCCGGGAGAAACTGCCGCAGCTCGTCAGGCCCATCCGCGGGGCGACGGCCCTGCTCGAGTCGCTGCGCGTCCATGGCTGCCGCATTGCCATCGCTACGGTAGACCGGAGCGAGCGGGCGCGGCTTGCCATGGACTTCTTGGGCTTCGGCGACAAGATCGACCTGGTGGTGGGGGCGGAACAGGTGGCGCGCCCGAAACCGGACCCCGAAATGATTCGCCTCATCCTTTCGACCCTGAGCGTCGACCGGTCCCAGGCCATCATGGTGGGCGACGCCCCCAACGACATCCAGATGGGCGCGAACGCCGGCCTCAAGGCATCCATCGGCGTGCTCACAGGCTTTGCCACCGCCGAGCAGATGCGGCCCCTCACCCCGTTCATTGCCCAGGACATGTCGGAGCTTGCCGTCCGTGCGAAACGTAACTAGAATGACCACATTGAAATGTGATCCCTAAAAGGAAAAACCAGGAAAGGAGAAGAAATTATGGAGAAGATATTATCCTTGGTTCGTTCGGTGCTCACGACCACCCCCGGCCATTGGCAAAGTTTAAGCGAAACGCTGCCCGCTGAGATGCTCGCACAGGCCCCTGCGGCGGGAGAGTGGTCCGCCCTGGAGTGCCTGCAGCACCTCATCGACACGGAACGGATATTTCATTTCCGGCTCCAGTGCCTGCGGGAGGGGAAAGATTTTCCGGCCTTTGATCCCGACAAGCAGGGCACGAAACCGAGCACGCTGCCGT
Organism: Ignavibacteriota bacterium; assembly: GCA_963742955.1. Classification (GTDB taxonomy): domain Bacteria; phylum Bacteroidota; class Ignavibacteria; order Tepidaquicellales; family OLB5; genus CAVUOA01. The sequence goes on from CAVUOA010000009.1 coordinate 1,096,321, forward strand.
CCCCGCCGGAGCTCGCCGCAGAGTTCGCACGCCTGCGCGCAGAAAGCCTGCAGGCGTTGTCGCAGATGGAGCCCGGAGATCTCGGCCGCAAGGCCCGCCACCAGGAACTGGGAATAGTGACGATGGGGGAGATGGTGCACGAGTGGGCGGCGCACGATCTCAACCACACGGTCCAGGCCCAACGGGCGATCATGCAGCCCTTTATTCGCGGCTGCGGCCCGTGGCAGAAATATTTTTCCGACCACATAGTCCGGACTGCTAAATAGTGCCCAACACCCTGCTACGGGCAATGCTGTCTGATGGGATGGCGGGCCGAACTTGCCGCCGGGGAAATGCACCGTGATGGATACCTGCGTTGAAGGCAATGTACTGGAAGAATTGCTGAAACTGCTGAAGTTGGAGCAGATCGAGGAGAACATCTTTCGCGGCCAGAGCCAGGATCTCGGCTTCGGCAACGTCTACGGCGGACAGGTACTGGGGCAGGCGCTGTCGGCCGCCTACCAGACCGTGCCGCCGGAGCGCGCGGCCCACAGCCTGCATGCCTATTTTCTCAGGCCGGGGGATGTCCGCTGGCCGATCGTCTACAACGTCGATTGCATCCGCGACGGCAAGAGCTTCACCACCCGCCGGGTCGTGGCCGTTCAGAAGGGCCGGGCGATTTTCAACCTGGCGGCCTCGTTTCAGATCGACGAGCCGGGGTTTGAACACCAGGACCCGGCACCCTGCGTGCCCGGCCCCGGAGGCCTCGCTTCCGAGCTGGAGCTGGCGAACCGGATCGCCGACCAGATCCCTGCCCCCATCCGCGAGAAGTTTCTGTGTCGGCGGCCGATCGAGGTCCGGCCGGTAAATCCCATGAATCCCTTTGCGCCGGAGAAGCGCGAGCCGTTGCGATACAATTGGATCAAGGCCATCGACCGGATGCCGGAGGATCCGGCCATCCACCAGTATCTGCTGGCCTATGCCTCCGATTACGGTTTGGTGATGACATCGCTTTACCCCCACGGACAGAACTTCTGGCAGCCGGAGATGCAGGTCGCCAGCCTGGACCACGCCATGTGGTTTCACCGGCCGTTTCGCATGGATGACTGGCTGCTGTATGCGATGCAAAGCCCCAACGCCTGCAAGGCGAGGGGACTGGCCTTCGGCAAAATCTACACCCGGGACGGGCTCCTGGTGGCCTCCGTGGTCCAGGAAGGCCTGATCCGCCATCACGGCCGGAAATAAAACGAACCGGCCGGAGTTGCCATCGGGCCACGTCAGCTGGTGTTCAGTCGAGCATTCCGCCGCCGGCGACGGAGTGTCTTGTTCAGAACCCATAGCCGATGGACAGGATGTAGCGGTAGTCGGATTTGTCGGTGCCCTCGGCGGGGGTGTTGTCCCAGTCCCACTCGAAGCCGGCATTGAAGGACAAACCGCCACGAATGGGAAAGCGCAGGCCGGTGCGGGTGAACATGAACACATCGCTTGTGTCGGTGGCACTGATGAAGCCCTCGTTCGTGAAGTAATACTGCACCAGTTTTTCGAAGAAAAATCGGTCGAACTTCACCGCCCAGCGCCCCGAAGCGGAATCTTCGTCATTGGCCTGATCGTAGTCGGTTCTCACATAGCTTGGGCCGGCTTCCGTCGACAGGTTCATCAGTTCGCCCTCGAAAACCATATAGCCAACACCGGGGCCCACCGTCGTTCTCAGGTTGATGTCCCTGAATTTGTCCATTTCGGCCATACCGTTCAGATACAAATAGAGCTTCTCGGTCAGGAAGTAGTCGTATTTCGAATACCCGCTGGCGTTGTCTTCGGATTTGCGATGGTCGTCCTCGGCCCGGTTGTATGCGCCGCCCAGGGTGATGCGGTGCTTTGCAGTGCGGGCGGTCAATTCGGCGTCCACGTGGCCGCTGTCCCTGTCGGTGTTGCCGCTCGCCTTGAAGAAACCCACGTTGATGCGGCCGTTGAATTTGACGGGAGGCTCCTGCGGAGGATTGATGGCCGCCACCAGGGCCAATTCAACCGCCACAGGATGCGGCAAAGGCTCTGCAGCCAGCATGAGCCGCCCCGGGGTTGCGCCTCCCGGAATGCCCCGGATCGTCGACCCGTCCGCCAGAACGAGGGTGAGCGGCGCCTCCGCGGATAGCCGCTCAACGCTGCCCCAGTCGATGGTCAGCCGGCCGGCGAAATCCGTCTCCAGAACGAGTTTGCCCTCGGCCATGGAGACGATGGTGCCTGACAGGTGGTTGCCGTTTTTCAGAAAGACCTCATCCGCCAATGCAGTGGTTATCAGGGAGAACACCAGCAGCCCCGCTGCCGCCATAACTGTTGCCGGTCTCTGCATGTCCGCCCTCTGCTCGTCGATAATTTTGGGCTGGATCGTCGACGTTCACGTCCACGATGCCCGCCGCGCCATCCGAAGAAATGCTTTTATCCGCCGCTATGCTGCAAGTCAAGTGCGGCGCGGCGGAGCCGCCGCTCACCCCTCGGAATTCTGAAGGACCATCGCCGCAGCGCCAAAAAGACATCTGTCCATGATCACCGGCGGCGGCCACAACCATCGCCGCGGTTGCATTCTCGAAAATCCGGACTTATAATAGCTGACTTATCCCGTCCCCTCGACGGGATGTGTTGTTTTTAGAGGCTGCATCGGCAGCTATGAATGGAAAAATAATCGGCAAGGAGAAAAAAATGGCGGATCGTTCGCAGTTTACGCTTTACAGCGGCGCCCATCGCGGAGCCGAGTCCGAGTTCGGAAGGCAGGCAGAACGCTGGGGGCTTCAGGAAGTCAACTTCTCTTTTGAAGGGCATGCCCCGGAGCGGGCAAGGGGGCTCCGCGTGCTGGGACCGGCGGAGCTCGACAAGGGCGATGTCAGCATGGAGATCGTCTCCACCCGCATGGGCCGCACCTATTCCAAGGCGGACAAGATCCGCAAGGTCATCCAGTCCATTTTCCACATGGTCAACAACGGCTACCAGGTGTTTGCCGTGGGCTGGATCCAGCCGGACAACACCGTCAAGGGCGGCACCGGCTGGGGGGTGGAGCTGGCCAAGCTCTTCAACCGCAACGTCAACGTTTACGACCAGGACCGCCGGGGGTGGTTCTCCTGGACGAACAACCAGTGGGTGGTCGAAACGCCGGTCATCTCCGAGAAGACCTTTGTCGGCACCGGGACCCGGAATCTCACCGCGGACGGCCTCACCGCCATCCAGGACCTCTTCACAAGGTCTTTCGGCCCCGCGAAAAAGTAGCCCGGCAGCAGTTCCTTAAGACGAGGAGGGCGACTTGAACTTCAACACCCTGTCTGATGCGCAGCTCAAGGATTTTCAAGCCATGGTGGCTCCCGACCGTTTCTCCACCGGCGATTCCGTCCTGGACCTGCATGCCAAGGACCAGTCGTCGCACCCGGCCTGTAGGCCCGAGGCGGTGATCTGGCCGCAGGCGGCGGCAGAGGTGGCCGCGATCCTTACGTACGCCAACGAACACCGCATCCCGGTGACCGGCTGGGGTGCCGGTTCCAGCCTGGAAGGCAACCCCATCCCGGTCGGCCGGGGGCTTGTGCTCGATTTCAGCCGCATGAACCGGATCCTCGCCATCCGCGAAGAGGATTTTCAGGCGGACATCGAACCGGGGGTGGTCTACCAGGACCTGAACGAAAAACTCAGGCACACCGGCCTGTTCTTTCCGCCCGACCCCGGCGCCCGGGCGACCCTCGGCGGCATGATCGCCAACAACGCCAGCGGCACCCGCACGGTGCTCTACGGCTCGACCCGGGACTACGTCATGCGCCTGGTCGTGGCCCTGGCGAGCGGGGAGGTGATCGAACTCGGCACGCGGGCCAGCAAGAGCTCCTCGGGCTACAGTCTCATCAACCTGTTCGTCGGCTCCGAGGGTACCCTCGGTATCGTGCTCGAGGCGACCTTGCGGCTCGTGGGTTTTCCGGCGGAGTATTCCGCCGCCGTGGCCACCTTCCCATCGGTGGCGGCGGCGGCCCGCACGGTCTACGAGCTCAAACGCTCGGGGCTCAACCCGGCGGCGCTCGAGCTGTTGGGGCCGGAGTGTATCGCCCTGATGAACCAGGAGGAAAAACTCGGGCTGGCCGTGGAGCCGACCCTGTTCCTCGAGTTCCACGGCGCGAGCACCAGCCAGCTCGTCGAGGGGTTGGATTCCGCCAAGGACATCTGCGCCGCCCAGGGCTGCCGGGACTTCCGGCCGGGCCTGGGGCGGGCCGAACGCGACCGGATATTCAAGGCGCGGCATGCCCTCGGCGAGATGATCCAGCACAACCACCCGGAGCACCACATCCTCATCATGGACGTGGCAGTCCCCATCACCCGCTACGCCGAGTTGCTGGAGGCCATGCAGGCTGAAGTCACTACCCACGGCCTCATCGCCTACACTCTCAGCCACGCCGGCAACGGCAACGTGCACTTGAACATCGCCGGCCGCAAGGACAACCCCGCGGAATGGGCGCTGGTGCAGAAGGTTTCCGAGCGGCTGGTGCTGAAGGCCATCGCTCTCGGCGGCACCGCCACCGGCGAGCACGGGGTGGGCCTGGGCAAACGCAAGTACATGACGACCCAGCACGGGACAAGCCTGGCATGGATGCGTCGCGTGAAAGATCTCTTCGACCCGCACGGAATATTGAATCCGGGTAAAATTTTTCCGGGATAAGTGAAGCAGATGCTGGCGATCCTGAAGGAGGCCATCGCGGCGGTTGAGACGTCCATCTGCGCCTGAACCGCAACAGCGAGCTCATTGCCCGCAGCTTGCGGCTGGATTTTTTAATTGAAAACCTCAAATGCGTTCTTATCATTGCAAAGCGTATTTCGGGCCCACCTAATTGAAACCGTCATTCGGGGCAACGGCCATGAATCGTCTGATAAGAATCCTTCGCAGCAAAGCATTCATCATCGCCGCATCCATCATCGCCGCTTACACCCTGGCCGGGTTTCTCCTGGCGCCCTACCTGGTTCGGCACTACGTGCCCAAAATCGTCCACGAGCAACTCAAGAAACAGGCCGCCATCGGCGAGGTGCATATCAATCCCTACACCTTCACCGTTGATGCGAACGACTTCCGCCTGGAGGAGCCGGACGGGCAGCCGATCGTGGGCTTCAAACGGCTGTTCGTCGACTTCGAGCTGAAAAGCCTTTTCAAGTGGGCCTGGACGTTCCGCCGGGTGAGTCTGGAAAACCCCCAGGTCAATGCCGTCATCGGCAAGGATGGTGCCCTCAACCTCGCGGGCCTGGCGCCGCCGTCGAAAGCGCCGCCGAAGGCGCCCGAAAAAGACCAGGGCCCGCCGCCCCTGATCGTGGAGGAGGTTTCCATCGACCAGGGCCGGATCGACTTCACCGACCAGCGCCAGTCCAAGCCCGCTTCCATTACGATCAACTCCTTGAATTTGAATATAAAAAATCTGACTACCCTGCCCGGTCAGGAGGGGCCCAAAACCATCACGGCAACCCTCGGCGACGGCGGAACATTGCGGTGGACCGGTGAGATCGGTTTGAACCCGGTGGTGACCCAGGGCAGTCTCGCGATCGAGAATGTCCAGATCGCCACGGCCTGGAAATTCATGCGGGATGCCGTCAATCTCGAACAGCCGGCCGGAAAGATCAGCATCACCGCCGACTACAACGTGGATTTGAGTGGAGTAGAGCCGCAGGTGACGCTCGGCAAGCTCTCCGCCGCACTGACGGGGGTTGCGCTGAAACTCGAGGGCGCGAAGGCGCCTTTCTGTCGAACTGCCGGATACGCGGCTGACCGGCGGGCGAGTCGACCTCGCCAAGCAGCAGATCGAAATCGAGAAGCTGACGGTCGCGGGCGGACACGCCGGAATCACGGTGGACGAGAACGGTGCTTTGAACGTGGAGCGAATCGCGAGGGACACCCGAAAGCCTGCCTCCCCACCCCCGCCGCCGAGCGCCGCCGCCGGAAGCGCGAGGCCCTGGACGATCGAGGTGTCCGCTTTCGATTTGAGCGGCCTGGCAGTCGACTATGAGGACCACAGCCGCACACCGGGCCTCAAGGCGGGGCTGGATGGAATCAAGGCGGCCCTGAAGGCTCGGATAGAAGCCGGCGCGCAGACCCAGGTCGTGGTGAACGACATCGGCGTGACGTTATCGGGTTTGCGGGCGGCGCTGCAGGGAGATCCCGAGCCGGGATTGCAAATCCAGCGCATCGGACTGGCCGGCGGCGCCTATGACCAGAAACCGAATGCATTCAGCGTTGAGAAGGTATCGGCCGAGGGCGGCGCCGTGGACCTCAAACGCCTGCCTGACGGCGCCACCAATCTGGCGCTGATGTTCGCCCCGCCGCAGAAGGGTGCTATCGCCAAAGGAAAAGAAGGAGCGGCCGCCGAGGGCCATCCCTTCCAATTCCTGGCCAAAACCGTCGCCTTGTCCGGTTTTGAGGTGAAAGTCTCGGATCTCAAGGTCAAGCCGGATGCCCCGATCATCAACCTGGAAGACCTGGCGGTCTCGCTGGCAAATGTCGACGGCAAGTCCCCCATGCGCTTCGATGTGGGCCTCAACGTGCGCGAGGGCGGGCAGATCAAAGCCAGCGGCACGGTCGACCCGGCCGAGCCGGCGGTTGAAACCGAGATCGAGGTGTCAAAGCTGGAGCTCGCCACCTTCCAGCCTTACCTCAGCCAGGCGGCCGCCGTGGATCTCCAGTCGGGCACTTTCTCGACCCGCGGGACCCTGCGCTACGGCGTCAAAGCGGCCGGGGCCGGCACGACCTACCAGGGACGGTTCAGGATCGGCAACCTGCACCTCACCGAAGCCGGCCAAAAGCAAGCCCTTATCGGCTGGCGCTCGCTTGCGACCGACCAGCTGTCGCTGCAGCTCGAACCGAACCGGCTTGATATCGGCGATCTCCGGCTTGCGGGGTTGACCGGAAAGTTCATCATCGAAAAAGACCACTCGTTCAACCTGAGCAACGTGGTCAAGCCCGGGCCCAAAAAGGTCGAAGCCCCGCCGCCGGGCGGTGCAGTGCAGTCTTCCACCCCCTTCCCGTACCGCGTCCGTCGCGTCCTCGTGAGCAACGGCGAGGTCGATTTCGCCGACCTGAGCCTGCCGACTCCGTTCGGGACCAGGATCCACGAGCTCAAGGGCATGCTGGCTGGCATATCCTCCGCCGCGGCCGCCCGCGCCCAGGTGGAGCTGGACGGCCGGGTGGACGAGTACGGCATTGCCAAGATCAACGGCGAGCTCAACACCGCCGACCCCAAGGCCTTCACCGATATCAACGTCATCTTTCGCAACGTGGACATGTCCCACCTGACCCCCTATTCGGGCAAATTCGCCGGTCGCAAGATCGACTCCGGCAAGCTGTCCGTGGACCTGAAGTACAAAATCGCCCAGGGACAGCTTATAGGCGACAACAAGATCGTCGTGGAGCGGCTGGTCCTCGGGGAAAAAGTGGAAAGCCCGGAGGCTGTGAACCTGCCGCTTGACCTCGCCGTCGCGCTGCTCGAAAATGCCGACGGCGTCATCGATCTCGGTCTGCCGGTCAAGGGTGACCTGGACGCTCCCGAATTCAGTTTCGGCGCCCTGGTCTGGAAGGCCTTCGTCAATCTGATCACCAAGATTGTTACCAGCCCCTTCCGGGCCTTGGGGGCGCTCCTGCCCGGCGGAGGAGCGGAATCGTTCAAGTCTGTTACTTTCGAGCCCGGCCGGCCGGATGTTCCGCCGCCGGAAAAGGAGAAGCTTGTCAAACTTGCGGAGGCGTTGCAAAAACGGCCGCAACTGAAGCTTGTCGTGCAGGGCGGCTACAATCCTGAAACCGATTTGCAGGAGCTGCGCGCCGCACGTTTGCGGCGTACGCTGGCTGTCAGTCTCGGGCGAAAGCTTCGAAGGAGCACCGAACCCGGTCCGGTGGATTTCGGCAGCCCGGAAACCGTTAAAGCTCTGGAGGCGATGTTCACGGAACGCTTCGGTGCCGATGCCCTCAAAGCGCTCACGGATGAAAAGAAAGCGGCGGAAGACAAGGCCAAGCAGGCGGCGGCCGCCAAGGGTACTGCCTCCGCAGCGGAAAGCGCGTCCTTGGACCCGGGGCAACTCGCGAAGGCCATGTTTGCGCGGCTGGCGGCGTCCGAGCCGATCGGCGAGGCGGAGCTGACCCAGCTGGCGGAGGCCCGCACCCAGGCCGTCGTTGCCGAGCTGGTGGATTCCGGCCGACTGCCGGCGGAACGCATCGCCGTGAAGCCGCCGGCCGCCGTGGAGAGGAAAGACCCGGTCAGCGCCTCGCTCAGCTTGGAGGCGGGAAGGAAATCCTTATGAAAAAGATTGGTATTGTCATCGTAGCCGTGATTATCCTGGCGGCGGGCAGCTTCGGCATGGTGGATCTTCAGCCGTCCCGACCGCGGGACGACCGGTTCGGTCAGCACGAATTTTCGTTGGCTCGGTCCCAACGACAAAATCGTGGTCGATGGCTTCGACGACCCCAAGGTCCAGGGTGTGGCCTGCCACATCGCCCGGGCGCAAACGGGAGGCGTTAAAGGCGCCATCGGTGTCGCGGAAGACACGAGTGACGCCAGCATCGCCTGCCGCCAGATCGGACCGATCCGCATCCTCGGGGAGCTCAAGGACGGCGAGCGGGTCTTTGACGAGCACCGCAGCCTCGTGTTCAAGACGCTGCAGGTCGTGCGCTTCTATGATCGCAAGCGCAATGTGCTGGTTTACGTGGCTTACAGCGACCGCGTCCTCGCTGGCAGCCCGAAGAACAGCCTCAGCACGGTGCCGATCATGGGCTGGGTGGCACCTTAGCAGGGTGTTGAAAAACTGTACCTCAGGCCGTGACCCGGCGTTGTGCGGCTATTGTAAATGCTCACCTATCGCTGAATAGGCTTCGCTTTCCAAAACGCCGCACGCCTTGGCTGACGGCCAGATGCTTGTTTTTCAACACCCTGATAGGTTGCGCTGTTGCCGGCCTATTTTTCGGGAAAAGGGAAAGACTGAATTATGAGATCGGCCGTGATAATCCTGATGCTCGCCGCTTTCGTCTGCCTGGTGCCCATCCCTGCACTTTGTGACACGATTACCTACGCCTGCCAGTATCAGAGCTACAGCGACAGGAAGGGCAACCATAAGATGCCGGAAGACTTCAAACTCGTCTTCTCCGTCGACACGGCAAAGGAGACGGCTAAAACAGTCGGCAGCAAAGGAAGTTTCGATGTCGAGATGAGGCATTCCCCGACCGGGGGCATGACGTTCATCGAGATGATCGACGGGGGCAAGGTCCTAACGACCACCATCGACCCTTCCGGGAAATCCGTCCACAGCCGCAACATCATCGTCGAGGGAGAGATCTTTCCGTCTCAATACTACGGAACCTGCTCGAAAAAATAAACACCCGCCCCCTGCGAGCAGAGAGATGAAAAAAGAGAGCGGCCTCAAGACATGATGGACTTACCAGCCCTGGAGGAGCATGACATGTCTTCTGCAATTGTGTCAGTGGTTCAAGCGGGCTCTGTCCCCTACGATCGGCAGCGCTGCCTGGAAAAGGCTGCCGACCTTGCGGCCGATGCCGCCCGCCAGGGCGCCGGGCTCGTAGTATTTCCTGAGGCTTTTGTCTCGGCATATCCGAAAGGGCTTGACTTTGGGGCTCGGGTAGGAATGCGGTCGCCAGCAGGCCGGGATGAATACCAGCGCTACTTCGAAAGCGCCGTCGATGTTCCCTCGCCGGCGACTGGTATGCTGTCTCAGGTTGCCCGCAAGAACCGGATAACCCTTCTCATCGGGGTGATCGAGCGCGCCGGCGGGACCCTTTACTGCACGGTTCTTTTTTTCTCGCCGGAAGGGGAGTTGGTGGCCAAGCACCGCAAACTAATGCCGACGGCCATGGAACGACTGATCTGGGGATTCGGTGACGGCTCGACTCTGCCGGTGGTCGACACTCCCTTGGGGCGGGTCGGCAGCGTGATTTGCTGGGAAAACTACATGCCCATGTTGCGCATGGCGATGTATGCCAAAGGCGTCCAGCTTTATTGCGTTTCGACGGTGGACGACCGGGACAGCTGGATTCCCACCATGCGCCATATTGCCTTTGAGGGGCGCTGTTTTGTTCTGTCGGCCTGCCAATATATCAAGCGCGGAGCCTATCCGGCGAGCTATCCGTCGATCCATGGCGATGACCCGCAGACCGTCGTCATTCGGGGTGGAAGCTGCATAATCAACCCATTCGGTGAGTTTCTGGTGGATCCTGACTATGAAGGCGAGAAGATTTTGACAACCGAGATTGATCAGGAGCAGATTCCAAAAGCAAAATACGATCTCGATGTGGCGGGTCATTATGCGCGCCCGGACATATTCAGGCTTTACGTTAACGAGCGTCCGCAAACGGCAGCTGTTTTTAGCCGCGGCGATCATCCGGACCCATTTGTCGAAAGCGATTGATCGGAGAATTTGGTTTTTCCATCGGTTCCAAAACCCCGCGCAACGTCGGATCACGGCCTGAGTCGCCGCTTTTCAACCGCCTACACAACCAACCCCGCGCAGTGCCCGGATGCCCAGGCCCACTGGAAATTGAAGCCCCCCAGCCAGCCGGTGACGTCGAGGACCTCTCCGATGAAATAAAGCCCGGGGACGTTGCGGGACTCGAAGGTCTTAGAGGACAGTTCACGGGTGTCGACCCCGCCCCGCGTGACTTCGGCTTTGCCGTAGCCCGCGGTTGCGCCGGGCTGGATTTGCCAGTGATGAAAAATGCGGGCGAGGGACTCGCTGTCCTGCTCGGTCAGCCGGTGGACGGGGCGGTTTTGCCCATGCAGCTCAAGGAAACGCTGGACCAGGCGTTCGGGGAGGTGCTCTTTGAGCAGGGTTTTGAGCCCGGCTTTCGGACGTTCGGACTTCCATTTCATGAGGGTGTCTTTCAGGCGCAGGTGCGGCAGCAGGTCGAGGGTGATCGGCTCACCCGGGGTCCAGTAGCTGGAGAGCTGCAGGATGGCGGGACCGCTCAGCCCTTTGTGCGTAAACAGCATTGCATCCGTGAATGTGGTGCTGCCGGTTGTAGCCGCTGCGAAGATGGAAATGCCGGACAGGCTCCCGTAGCGCTTGACGTCTGCGGATTGGTAATACAGCGGCACCAGTGCGGGCCTGCAGGCAATGACCGCCAAGCCGAACTGCTCGGCAATTTCATAGCCGAAGCCTGTAGCGCCTGTTTGCGTGTAAGACAGCCCGCCGGTCGCCACGACCAGCGCCGGAGCGGTATACGTGGCCGCGTCGGTTTGCACGCTGAAGGCGTCTTTTCTCTCAACCCGCTTGACGGCACACCCGGTTTTCACGATGACGCCAGCGGCCTTGCATTCGCGGAGCAGCAGGTCGACGATCCGATGCGCCCGATCGTCGCAGAATAGCTGACCGGGTGCTTTTTCATGATAGGCGATACCATGCTTCTCAATCAGCTTGATGAAGTCGAGCGGGGTGAACCGGCTGAGCGCGGATTTGCAGAAGTGCGGGTTGTCGGACAAATAGTTTTTGGGTTCAACCCTGAGATGAGTAAAGTTGCAGCGGCCGCCCCCGGAGATCAAGATTTTTTGGCCGACGTTTGGGGAGCGTTCCAGCAGCAGGACTTTCCGGCCGCGCTGTCCGGCGGTGCGGCCGCACATCATGCCCGCGGCACCGGCGCCGATGATCACGGCATCAAATGTGGTTTCAGCCGACATGGGAACGATCCTAACACGGCCGCACCGTTTGCTTCAACCGTCCGTTTGTGTCCATCCATAAACGGCGTCTTTCGACCCATGCCGGCGTTCTCGCTCTTCACAATCCTCGGCGTAGTCCAACTACGCCTGCGGTTGCGAAATCACTGCGGCCTTGGCCTGAACCGAAATCCACCATTTCTGGATGGACACCCGTTTGTTTCTGCACCGGCGGTGGTTCAGGCACCCGCTTCTTTGCTGCCACGACCCAGCCCCCGCCCATGGCCTTGTAGGGGCTGATGAGCGAGTGCACGGTCGACCTCGCGGAAGCGATTGATAGACCAAGGCTTTCATGCCATGATAGGGCGAAACCTAATTCCCGGGGTGCGGCCAACGGCCACCCGACGGGAGAACGAAGGAGAGGTCACATGGCGATGCGGCTTAGAGGCAAACCGAAACTGCGTCATCCGGCGAAGCGCCCCGGCGGCTCGGGCCCGAGCATCGATGAGATCATCCGGGAAGCCCGGCAAAAAAAGTCGGCCGACGGCGACTACCGCGAGCGTTCGCTTCGGATCCACGGACTCATCTGCGCCAAGTGCGGCCGGGAGTTCGACCATACGAACCGGCACCTGCTCACGGTTCATCACAAGGACGGCAACCACCACAACAACCCGGCCGACGGCTCCAACTGGGAGAACCTCTGCGCGTATTGCCACGACGATGAGCACAGCCGCGGGGTTCTGGCGGACTATTTGAGCGGCAGCCCAGGCGGGCAGAAATAAAAATCGGTTCAGGCAGCGACACCATGGCCCCCAGTTCTGATAAAACCGGTGCCCTCCGGGTCGTCGGGCTGATGTGCCTGGCCGAGGTGCTGAGCATGACGGGCTTCGCGGCCTACCCGGCGTTCCTGGCCCTGCTGCGGGATGCCTGGAGCATCAGCAACTCCGAGGCCGGGTTCATCGGAGGCGCATTTTTTGGTGGTTACATGCTCGCCGTGCCCATCCTCTCCAGCCTGACCGACCGCTTCGATGCCCGCCGGGTTTACATACTGTCCTGCGCGCTGTCCGGGATCAGTGCGGTCGGGTTCGCGTTTTTCGCCGGCGGGGTCGTCACCGCCGCCCTGCTCCAGGCCCTTGCCGGGGCGGGCCTGGCCGGCACCTACATGCCCGGACTGAAGGCGCTGACCGATCGCGTGACCGGGCCGCGCCAGGGCCGCTTTATCGCGTTTTACACCTCCACCTTCGGCATCGGCACCAGCTTGTCGCTCCTGCTTGCCGGCTGGCTCGGGGGGGGGCTTTCCTGGCGCTGGGCGTTCGGCCTGCTCGCGGCCGGACCGGCCGCAGCGGCCCTGCTCGTTTTCTCCGGCCTGCGGCCGCTGCCGCCACTTGGCGCCGGCGTACGGCGGCCGGTCATGCTGCGGCTTGACGTCGTGCTGCGCGACCGCTCCGTGATGGGCTTTATCCTGGGCTACAGCGCGCACTGCTGGGAATTGTTCGGCATGCGGTCCTGGATGGTGGCTTTCATCGTTTTCGCTTACGGGTTGGCTCAGTCAAGCCAACCGTGGCTGAGCGCGACGGAGGCGGCGGCGATCATCAACCTGTTGGGGCAGCCGGCCAGCATCCTCGGCAACGAAGCTGCCGGCCGTTTCGGGCGGCGGCGCTACACCATTGCGGTCATGACGGCGTCGGGGTCGCTCGCGTGGCTGGCAGGCTTCACCGCCGGTTGGCCCTGGTGGGTGACAACCCTCTTGCTGGCGGTTTATTTTGTCTGCATCATGGGCGATTCCGCCGCCCTGACGGCCGGCCTCGTCGCCGCCGCACCGCCAAACCAGCGCGGGGCGGCCATGGCGGTGTATTCTTTCATGGGGTTCGGAGCGGGCTTCATCGCGCCGCTGGTCTTCGGCGGCGTGCTCGATGTCGCCGGCGGCAAGGCCGAGGTCACCGCCTGGGGGATCGCCTTCGGCAGCCTGGGCGTCGGCTGCCTCATAGCCTCGTTCGCAGCTCGTCTCCACCGCCGCTCACAGCGCGTGAAATAGAATATTCTTCATTATCGGAGGCGGAGGGGGATTCCTCGGCGTTGGCCTCATTCTGTTGGACCACCTTGTCCATCTCGGAGACCGCCTTATTTCAGGTGCAGCAGGGTGACTTCGGGTGGGGCGTTCAGCCGTACCGGCGTGAACGTGGTGCCGATGCCGCGGCTGACGTACAGGTGTGAATCGTTGATCCGGTAGAGTCCCTCCGGATAGGGGGTGCGCAGGTGGGCGATGCTCAAGTCTCCGCCCGGCAGGCTCAATTTGATTTGCCCCCCGTGGTAGTGGCCGGACAGGGTCAGCGCGATCCCGTCGGCGGCAGCCTGGGGGAAGATCTCCGGGCGATGCGACAGGAGGATCGTCGGGATGCCGGGCGCGATCCCGCGCAGGGCGGCCGGCAGGTCCGGATCGCCGGAGCGCAGGTCGTCGATTCCGGCGACAGCGAAGGGGCCCTCCGGTGTCTGGATCACCCGGTGGCTGTTCTGCAGCAGCGGTATGCCATGGCGGCCGAAGACGGCTCGAACCTCTTCAAGATCCCCATACCAGTGCTCGTGATTGCCAAGCGTAGCAAAGCAACCGTAGCGGGCGTGGACCCGGGCCATTTCCTCCACGCAGGGCGGCAGGAACAGCATCGAGTTGGAGATGTAATCGCCGGTGAGGACGAACACATCCGGTTGCAGCGCATTGGCCTGCTCGGCATAACGACGCATCTCTTCCCGGGACATGTAAATGCCGGAATGAATGTCGGTGAGCTGAACGACCCGTACCCGACGGCCGAAAGGCAGGCTAAGTTTTTCGACTCTGTAAGCTTTGGCTGCATAGGCGGCGCCGTAGCCGGAAATCAGAAAAGGCGCGGCGGCGAGCCCGCCTACCCCGGCTCTCAGAAATCGGCGGCGGCCGGGATCCACGCTCGCGGAGACTGCACGGCCCGTGAGGCCGTTGAAGAGCCGGACAACCAGCCGTCCCAGCCCGCCTGCAACTTGCACAATAAGCAGCAGCAGGGCGCAGAAGATCGACCCCAGGCTCCAGATGGCTGCCGGGTAGAAAAGGCCTACTTGGGCTGCCTCCGGCGGGTCCAGCCAGGGGATAGGCTTGAACATGATGCAGGCGTTTACGACAAAGAGCAGGCCGATGGCCGCGCCCACCAGGCGGATAGTCCATGCTTTGAAACGCTCGGAGCGCTGCGAGCTCCGAATCGCCCGGCGCGCGCGGAAAAAAAGGTACAGCTGAACAAGCACCGCAGGGACGAGAAGGGTCAACCGGAACGTTGTCATTCCGAACATCATGGGCTTGTGGCCGCCTCCTTCGCTGGGGGTATCGCCACGCCGAACATTGATGGCTTCGTAGAAAACCCAATTTCGGCGTTGCGTTTCATCCCGCAGTCGCTGCGGCGTACTTTAAGTACGCCTCACTCCGCGGGAATCGCGCGCCTTGAACTTGGGCTTTTTACAAAGCCATCGATTGTGATGACTTTTTACGAGTCCATCAACGTTGCCTTGAAATATTTCAGAATCGGCATCATGGCATTTTTAGAGAGGCTATTCGGCCTTTTTTTCCCATCCCAGTTCCAGCAGTCGTTGATAGGCGGATTGATCCCCGACATACCAGCACTGGCATCCCGCCACATCAGCCCAGACATAGATCGGCTGATCCCCCGATTGAATTCGAACAACCCGGCGCTGCGGGAGCTGACCGACCTTTTCCATGACGGCCTGGGTGTAGCCGAGCTTGAGGGTGAAGCCGGAGAACACCAACAACTGCTGTTCGCTCAAGGGTGCGTCTTTTCCCGTGCCGGCGCATCCCATCACCACCAGCACAGCAGCGGCGGCAACCCATTGAACCCAATTGTATATCATCCTTTTCGTCAATTTCGAAAGCCTTCCCGCTGATGCGATGCGGCAATGGGTTTTCATTTAGTGATGACTTCGTAAAACCCAATCTCGGCGTTGCGCTTCAGCGCGTTGTCACTGCGGCGTACGATCAGCACGCCTCGTGACACGCGATGCGCGCGCCTTGAACGCGGGTTTTTTACAACGTCATCACAAAGGGTAATTTTTTACAAGTTTATCTTTATTGATTTCCCAAAATTGGCATGCGAAGGTGAAATTCAAGTCGCAGCTCGACTTTTCCAGTTACGATCCGCTTGAGTGCCCCACTGAATCGTACTATAGATAAATTCATTACAGACTGCACGCTGCACTCGTGCCGGCACAGTCGTCGCCCCAACCTTTGCGCCGGTCCATGCAGTCCAACCGCTGCACCCCGGGTCCCTCGGATTCCGGAAACCTGAAGCAGTTGCCTTGAACCGAGGGGGGATGGGCGTGGGGGGATTAGGAAATGAAACCCAAAGGCCGAAACAAATTCGAGTTGGACACACCCTGCCTGGTGCTGGACCTGGACCTGCTGGACGAGAACCTTCAGAAAATGCAGGCCTCGGTCGTCGCCTCCGGCAAGGCGCTGCGCCCGCACGCCAAGACTCACAAGTGCTCGCTTCTGGCCAAGATGCAGCTGGCCGCGGGCGCGGTCGGGATATGCGCGGCCAAGGTCTCGGAGGCCGAGGCCCTGGTGCAGGCCGGGATCCCCAATGTGCTGGTCACCGGACCGGTTGCGACTACTGAAAAGATCGCCCGGCTGGTCTCGCTTCTGCGCCCTGCACCCTTTCTGATGGCCGTTGTCGACCACCCCGCAAACATCGAACTGCTTGAGAAGCGGCTCGCCGGCGACGGGTTGACCCTGGATGTGCTGGTGGATCTGGACATCGGCCACGGTCGCACCGGGGTGGTTCCGGGCAAGGCCATGGAGCTGGCCGAACGGGTTCTCTCCAGCGACCGCCTGCGGCTGAGGGGCATCCAGGCATACGCCGGCAACGTGCAGCACATCCCCCGCTACAGCGACCGCCGGGCGGCTTCGCTCAAGGGGCTGAAGCAGGCCGCGGCGGTCTTCCGCCAGCTGCAGCCCCGGGCGGAATCGTGCACCATCTTCAGCGCCTCCGGCACGGGCACCGCCAAGATCGATCTCGCGGTCCCGGAGTTGACGGAATTGCAGGCCGGGTCTTACGCCCTGATGGATGCCGAATACCTGGCGATCGAAGGCGCGGACGGCTCCGAACGTGCCGATTTCCAGCCGGCGCTGACCATGCTCACCACGGTGGTCAGCGTGGGCCACGGCCGGCAGGTGACGGTCGACGCCGGTCTGAAGGCGCTTTACAAGGACGGTGGCCACCCGCGGGTCCTGAACCCGGAGTTCCCCAGGCTGCAGTACGACTGGTTCGGCGATGAGTACGGAAAGCTCAGCGCCCGAAGTCGGGGAACCCTTTTGCCCGAACTCGGGACGGTCCTGGAGCTGGTGGTCTCGCACTGCGATCCCACCGTCAACCAGTTCGACCATTTTTTTGTGACACGGGGCGGCAAGGTGGTGGATGTCTGGTCGATCGATCTGCGCGGCAGGAGCCAGTGAGCAAACCCTGAGCGGAAGGAGTGTGCGAGGATGAAGTACGTCAATTTAGGGACCACCGGGCTCAAGGTTTCGGAGCTTTGCCTGGGAACCATGACGTTCGGCAGAGAAGCCGACCGCAAGGCGAGCGAGGCCATTTACCGCCGCTGCCGCGAGGCCGGCATCAACTTTTTCGACTGCGCCAATGTTTACTCCAGCGGGGAGGCGGAGCGCATCCTGGGCGAAATCATCCCCGAGGAGCGCGACCGGCTGATCGTCACCACCAAGGTCGGCGGGGCGATGGGCGAGGGCCCCAACCAGGAAGGACTGTCCCGGCGGCATCTCATCCAGCAGTGTGAGCAGAGCCTGCGGCGGCTCAACACGGGTTGGATCGACGTGTACTTCGCCCACCGGTTCGACACGCTCGTCCCCGTCGAGGAGACCCTGCGCGCCTTTGACACGCTGATCCAGCAGGGCAAGGTGCGGTATCTGGGCGTCAGCAACTGGGCCGCCTGGCAGATCGCCAAGGCCCTCGGCACCAGCGCCCTCTACGGACTGAGCGCCATCCGGGTCATGCAGCCCATGTACAACCTGGTCAAACGCCAGGCCGAGGTCGAGCTCTTGCCACTGGCGCTCGACGCGGGCATGGGTGTGATGGCCTACAACCCCTTGGGCGGGGGCTTGCTGACCGGCAAATACGGCCGCACGCCAACGGACGGCTCGGGCCGGCTTTCCGAGATCGCGATGTACACCCGGCGCTACGCAGCCGCCTGGATGCACGAGGCGGCTCAAAAGCTGAAAGTCGTCGCGGACGAGGTCGGGATGTCACCGGTGAGCCTGGCCATCGCCTGGGCGGCGCGCCACCCGGCGGTGAGCTGCCCCATCATCGGCGCCCGCAGTGTTGCGCAGATCGAGCCGGCACTGATCGCCCCCGAAATCCCGATGACCGACGAGCTTTACGAGCGCCTGTCGGCCCTGACGCCGGCGCCGCCGCCGGCGACCGATCGCACGGAAGACCGAAAATAGGCGTTTGGGGATAGGGGTAGGTTTCGGTTAGCCGCAGGACTGCGGGATGAAGCGCAACGCCGAAATTGGGCTTTTTACAAAGCCATAGTTTGCGTTCACCACGTTCTGTGGTTTTCCCTCCAGAAAAGCCTTCACGTTTTCGGCCGTGGTGCGCATCAACCGCTGCCGGGCCTCGCGAGTGGCCCAGGCGATGTGGGGGGTGATCACGATCCGGCGGGCGGACAACAGCGGGTTGTCAGGCTGCACCGGTTCCGTCGACACCACGTCCACCACCGCCGCCGCAATGCGCCCGGCGTTGAGTGCCCCGGCCAGGTCGTGCTCGTTTACGAGCGGGCCGCGGGCGGCGTTGATCAGCACGGCCGTCGGCTTCATGCGGTTCAAGAGGTTCGTGTCGACGAATTCGCGGTTTTCGGCCGTAAGCGGGCAGTGCAGGCTTACCACGTCACTTGCGGCGAAGAGCTGCTCGAGGGAGGCCCAGGCGAACGGCGCATAGCCCGGCGGGGTCTGCCGCACGGCGTCGCAGGCGAGGACCTGCATGCCGAAGGCATGGGCCAACTCTCCCACCCGGCGGCCGATGCGGCCGAAGCCCACGATTCCCATGGTCTTGCCGCGCAACTCGACCAGCGGCGTCTTCCAGAACGACCAGTCCGGCTGCGCACCCCATTCTCCGGCCTTCACCGCGTCGGCGTGGCCGGCGATGTTGTGCCAGACGTGCAGAAGGGCCGAAACCACATACTGGGCGACCGAGTCCGTCCCGTAGACCGGCACGTTCGACACCGGGACGCCGCGGCGGCCGGCAGCCTCGATGTCCACGCAGTCGTACCCCGTCGCAGACACGCTGATGAACCGCAACCGGGGAAGCTCCGCCAGGGCCTCCGCGCGGACGCGGGTCTTGTTGACGATGAGGATTTTTGCCTCGCGGCAGCGAGCCTTCAACTCTGCCGGCGCGGTCCGATCGTAAACGGTCAGGGCTCCCAGCGTTCCGATCGCATCCCAGGGATTGTCGCCCGGGTTGAGGGTGAACCCGTCGGTTGCGACTATGCGAGTGGGTGTCATGGCTATCCTAGTCCATCCATTAACGGCGTCTTTCGGCCCATGCCGGCGTTCTCGCTCTTCGCAATCCTCGGCAAAGCCTCACTTTGCCTGCGGTTGCGAAATCGCTGCGGACTTGGCCTGAACCGAAATCCACCATTTCTGGATGGACACTATCCTAGATCCGGTTCAATCTGCAGCGTGTCGTTGATGCGGTTGACCATGTTGGCCAGCGCGACCACCATCACCAGTTCAACGATTTCATCGTCCGAGTAGTATTGGCCCAGCCAGGTTAGCACCGAGGCGTCGATGGCGGACGCCCCACGAGTCACCAGGTCGGCAAAGCGCACAGTGGCCCGCTCCTTGTCGTCGTAAGCCTCGCTGTGTTGGTAGAACCGGAGGTCTTCGATCTGCCGGTCCGTCACGCCGACCTGCTTCGCCGAAGCAGTGTGGGCGCGCAGTCAGTACTGGCAGACATTGATGCTGGCGGTTTTCAGATAGGCCAACTCCTTTAGCTTGCTCGGGAGCCGGCCTTTCAGCATGACCGCGTTGTAAAAGGGCACGAAGCGTTTCAACGCCGCCGGAAAGCGGGCCATGACGCCGAAGATATTGGGCATCTTGCCCATGGTGGCGTGCATGCCTTCGAAAAGTTCGCGGACGCTGGCATCCGCCTGATCCTGCACGAGCGGTTTCGGCACTCCCATATCAGTTTCCTTTCGCGGGATGGTGTCGACTCGACATCAAGATATGAAGCATGGTCCTGCTACTGGCCCTTTATCACGTTTGCAGCCGGAATTCATTCTTTTTTCCGGATAGGACGCCCGCGGCAATTAAATATGGAATCGTTAAGGGTATTCAGGCTTTCCAAATCACAGGTGATGCGCTAAGAGAAGAGGTGGCGGCCTGCTGTCCGATTGACGCTGCAGGCCCCATGGGATATTCCCGATAGCGCCGTTGCAGGCGGATGGGGTCGATCATAGCCTCTGCCGCCGAAAAGAGGAAGCCGTATAAAAGCCGCCCGCCGAGGCAGCGGCCGGCGCGCCCGTTCGAACCGCGGGTCGAGGCGAGACGGCGGACAAAAAAGGAGAAAGACCATGAGTGAGCTGCGGCTGTGGGGCGCCCGTTTTCGTTCCGGACCGCACCCGGATCTCATGCGGTTGTCGCGCGCCGACGCCAGCTACTACAGGCTGGTCCCGTACGACCTCATCGCCTCCGAGGCACATGCCCGTGAGCTGCAGCGCGCGAACATCCTCACCGCCGCAGAGTGTGAGACCCTCCTCGACGCGCTGGAGAAGATCAGGGCATCCTTTCAATCCGGTGAACTGGAACCCTCGGGCCAGGATGAGGACGTTCACACGTTCCTCGAGCGGGTCCTTGTCGAGCGGTTGGGTCCCCTCGGCGGCAAGCTGCGCGCCGGACGGTCGCGCAATGACCAGGCCGCGAACGATTTAAAACTCTACCTGCGCGATCAGGCACGCGAGATCCTCGCAGCGCTGCTGGACCTCCAGGATGCACTTTTATCCCAAGCCGCCCGGCACACGGAAACCCTGGCGCCCGGCTTCACGCATCTGCAGCCCGCTCAGCCGGTCGTGTTTGCGCACCAGCTGCTGGCCCACGCTCAGAACTTCCTGCGGGACGGCGACCGCTTCATCGACTGGGACAAACGCAGCGCCACATCCCCGCTTGGATCGGCGGCACTGGCCGGATCGGCCATTGCGTTGCATCCGGAGAACTCCGCGCGGGAGCTGGGGTACGAGGCCCCCTGCGAAAACTCCATCGATGCGGTGGGCAGCCGGGACCACGTGGCGGAGTGCCTTTTCGTGTGCGCCCTGCTCGGGGTGAACCTGTCGCGGCTGTGCGAGGAAATCATCCTGTGGGCCTCGCGCCAGTTCCGGTGGGTGGAATTGGACGACGCGTATGCCACCGGCAGCTCGATTATGCCCCAGAAAAAAAATCCCGACATTGCCGAACTGGTGCGCGGCCGCGCCGGCCGTTTGATTGGAGGCCTGACCGGAATGCTGACGATGCTCAAGGCGCTGCCGTACTCCTACAACCGCGACCTCAGCGAGGACAAGCACTATGCCTTCGAGGCGGTGGATACGCTGCATGCGCTGCTGCCCCCGCTGACGGGAATGGTGCGAACGTTGCGCGTCAACGTTGAAGAACTTCGCCGGCAGGCGGAGGAGAGCTTCATTTTGGCGACGGAAGTCGCCGATGGTCTCGCGCTCCAGGGAGTGCCGTTTGCCGCCGCCCATGAGATCACCGGGGCCCTGGTCAAATACTGCGAAGATCACAAAGTCGGCCTGGGGGACGTACCGGATGAGGCTCTCCAGGCCATCGACCCTCGCCTTGGACCGGCCATCACCTCCCGGCTGACCCTGGCGGCTGCGGTCGCCGCCAGAAAAGGGGCGGGCGGAACCGCTCCGGACCAGGTTTGTCTCCAGTTGGAGCGGCTGCGGGCGAGACTTCTCCTGCAACGCCGCTGGGCCGCCGGAAAAGTTGAACCGAGGAAATAAAGCGCAAGCGAACCCTGTCAACAACGGGCATGGACGTTATGAACACCCATCCAAGCGCGGAAAGCCCATCCGGGGCGGGAGTCGATTTGGCGAGCCCTTCCGATTTCTCGATCGCCCATCTGAGGCATATCCCCCGGCGCTACTACCGCCGCTGGATAGCGGCCGCGTTCATCCTGGCGGGGTTCGGGTTTGTGGCGCATGCGTTTGCCACCGGCCAGATCGAATGGGCGGTGGTCGGCCAGTTTTTCACCGCCCGATCGATCCTGTTCGGCCTGGGAAACACAGTGGTCATGACCATCCTGGCGATGATCCTGGGGATCGTGCTGGGGGTGGTGTTCGCCGTCATGTACATGTCCCCCAACCCGGTGTTGAAGTCGGTCGCCTGGTTCTACATCTGGTTCTTTCGCGGCACTCCGCTGATGCTGCAGCTGCTGCTGTGGTTCAATCTGGCGCTCGTGTTCCCGACGCTCGGAATCCCCGGCCTGTTTGAGGCCCGGACCGTCACGGTCATTACCCCGTTCATGGCCACCTTGCTTGGATTGGGGATCAATCAGGGAGCGTACACCGCGGAGGTCGTGCGCGGCGGCATCCTGTCGGTGGACATCGGCCAGACCGAGGCGGCCAAGGCGATCGGCATGACGCGGCTGACCACGCTGCGCCGCATCATCCTGCCGCAGGCGATGCGGGTGATCATGCCGCCGATCGGCAACGAAGTCATCAGTATGGTCAAGCTCACCTCCATCGCCAGCGTGATCCAGTTCTCGGAGATCCTGCGCAATGCCCAGGCGATCTATTATGCCAACGCGCGGGTCATCGAACTTCTGATCGTGGCGGCGATCTGGTACCTGATCGTCGTCACGATCCTGTCGATCGGGCAGTATTTCCTGGAAAGGCATTTCTCCAAAGGCGTCGGCACGCCCGGCGCGCGGCCCAGGGCCGCGGAGGGCCAATCAGGGATCCGTATGAGCACCAGCCTCATGGTCGTGGCGGTCGATGTCCACAAGTATTTTGGCAGTCTTTGCGCCCTGAAGGCGGTCAGCCTGGAGGTGCCCAAAGGCGAGGTGCTCTGCATCATCGGACCCTCGGGATCAGGCAAAAGCACGTTCCTGCGGTGCATCAACCAACTCGAACGGGCCGACAAGGGCGCTATATGGATCGACGGAGAGCTGAATGGCTTCCGCCAGGCGGGCGAGGCGCTTTACGAGCTGAACGATCAGGAAGTCGCTCGGCAGCGAGCCACGATCGGCATGGTCTTTCAACGCTTCAACCTGTTCCGGCACATGACGGCCCTGGAGAACATCATCGAGGGGCCCGTCACCGTCCAGAAACGCCCGCGCACCGAAGCGGTGAACGACGCACTGGCCCTGCTCGATCGCGTCGGCCTCAGCGCCAAAACCGATGCCTATCCGTCGCAGCTCTCCGGCGGGCAGCAGCAGCGGTTAGCCATCGCCCGGGCGCTGGTGATGCGGCCGAAACTGATGCTGTTTGACGAACCGACCTCCGCTCTCGACCCGGAACTGGTCGGCGAGGTGCTGGCGGTCATGCGAGATCTTGCGCAATCCGGCATGACCATGATCGTGGTGACCCACGAGCTGGGTTTCGCACGCGAGGTGTCCAACCGCGTGGTGTTCATGGACGAGGGCGCGATCGTCGAGACGGGGGCCCCGCGGGAGGTGCTGGTGCATCCAAGGCACCCGCGCACGAAAGACTTTATCGCCGCCGTGTTGGCATGACACGGCACCCATCAACCGAAAGGAGACTACCCATGAAGCATGTCAGCAAAGTCATTCTGATTGGAATCATCTGTGCGTTTGCGGTCACGGCCGTCGCCCAGCAGTTGCCGGAGCGAATCAAGAAGGCCGGCAAGATCGTCGTCGCCACCAAGCCCAACTACCCGCCGATCACCTACAAAGACCCGGCCACCAATCAGCTCATGGGGCTGGACATCGATCTCGGGGAAGCCATCGCAAAGGAGCTGGGGGTAGCCATCGAATGGCAGGACACCGAGTTCGCCCAGATCTTCAGCTCGCTGCAGACCGGCCGGGTCGACATGGCGCTGCAGGGGATCAGCGACCTGCCCAGCCGCCGGGAGGTCGCCGATTTCGTAGACTACCTGCGCACCGGGTCCCAGTTTTACACCAGCCCGGCGAATGCCGCCACGCTCAAGGCTCCGGCGGACCTGTGCGGAAAAACAGTGGGGGCCAGCCGGAGCACCAACTGGCCGACGAAAATCAAGGAGTGGAGCGCCGCGAACTGCGTCGCCAAGGGCTTGCCGGCCATCAATGTCGTCGGGACCGAGGGTTCCGCCGATGCCCGTGCTCAACTCAAGACAGGGCGCCTCGATGCGGCGGTGCAGGGACAGGAGACCCTGCCGTACTTTCAAAAACTCGAACCCAACACCTACGTGCTGATCGGCCAGACGTTCACGGAAGATCTGATGGGGATCCCGTTTGCAAAATCCGAGACCCAGCTACGGGATGCTGTCAAAGCAGCCCTTGAGCGGCTGCAGGCCAAGGGAATTTACGACCAGATCCTGGCGAAATACGGGTTGCAGGCCGGCAAATACTCGCCCGTCGCCATCAACCAGGGAAAGTAAGCCTTTGGCGGTTGGAAATGGAGAGCTCCCTCCGGTCCGGGGAGCTTTCTCGGATTTGGGGAACTCTCGCGAAGTCGATCCGGGAAGTAGGCAAACGGTTTCGCTGCAAACGTGCAGCGGGTGGGTCTTGGCCGCAGGTTCACGCACCCGTTTCTCCCAGGCGGCGGCCGGGGTTGCAAAAATCCTCGGTACGGCCGCCCAGCGCACCGGGCAGCTGCTTTCGATGTGAAAGGATGACCCAATGAACTTGAAAGGCAGGCATTTCCTCAGGCTGCTGGATTTTTCACCCGGGGAAATCGAATTTCTACTGAATCTCTCGACCGAATTGAAAAAGGCCAAGAAATCCGGCACCGAGCCGCAGCACCTGCAGGGCAAGAACATCGCCCTGATCTTCGAGAAGACTTCGACCCGCACGCGCTGTGCGTTTGAGGTCGCCGCGTACGACCAGGGTGCCCAGGTGACCTACCTTGATCCGACCGGCTCGCAACTCGGCAAGAAAGAGTCGATTCGCGACACCGCCCGCGTGTTGGGCCGCATGTACGACGGCATCGAGTACCGCGGCTTTGAGCAGACGCGGGTGGAGGAATTGGCGAAGTACGCCGGCGTGCCGGTCTGGAACGGCCTCACCAACGAGTTCCATCCCACCCAGGCGCTGGCGGACATCCTGACCATGCAGGAGCACAGCGGCAAGCCGTTGAAGCAGGTGGCATTCGCCTTTCTGGGCGACGGGCGCAACAACGTGGCCAACTCGCTGCTGGTGGGCGCCGCCAAAATGGGAATGGATTTCCGCGTCGTCGCCCCGCAGGAGCTTCATCCCCGCCCCGAACTGGTCAAAACTGCACGTGACATCGCCAAAACCACCGGCGCCCGAATCTCGATTACCGATGCCGTAGCCCAGGGGGTCGCCGGCTGCGATTTTCTCTACACCGATGTGTGGGTGTCGATGGGCGAGCCCGATGCCGTCTGGGCGGAGCGCATCCGATTGCTCAAGCCCTACCAGGTAAACAGGGCCGCCCTGGAAAAAACCGGCAATTCCAACGTCAAATTCCTGCACTGCCTGCCGGCCTTCCACGACCGGCAGACCGAGATCGGCGAGGCCATCTACCAAAAGTTCGGACTCGAGGCCATGGAGGTGACCGACGAGGTCTTCGAGTCGCCGGCCTCGATCGTCTTCGACCAGGCCGAGAACCGCCTGCACACGATCAAGGCGGTGATGGTGGCGACCCTCGGCGCTTAGCGCGCCGGGCGGTGATGCACAGGAATACGGACGATCCATGCAAAAACCACTGATATTGATCGCATTAGGCGGCAACGCCCTGATCCAAAAAGGCCAGAAGGGAACGGCCGAGGAGCAGTTCGCCAACCTGAAGGTGCCCATGCGCCAGATTGCCCGTCTGTCGCGCGATTACCGCATCGTGATCACTCACGGCAACGGCCCTCAGGCGGGCAACCTGCTCCTGCAGCAGGAGAGCTGCCGTGAGGTGCCCAACATGCCGCTCGAGATCATTGTCGCCATGACCCAGGGGCAGATCGGCTATATGATCGAATCCAGCCTCGACCGGGCCCTGATGGAGATGGGGGTCACCACGGAGCAGCTGTTCATCTCGCTGATCTCCTATGTCGTGGTCGACGAGAAAGACCCGGCGTTTCGGAACCCCACCAAGCCCATCGGCCCCTTCTACACCGAGGAGCAGGCCAGACGTTTGCCTTACACCATGGTCAAGACGGACAAGGGCTTCCGGCGCGTGGTGGCGAGCCCCACGCCGCTTGCGATCGTCGAGCACCGCGAGATCAAAAAGTTGATCGAAATGGAGTTCATCGTCATCTGCTGCGGCGGCGGGGGCATCCCGGTGGTCCGCAAAGAGCGCAAATTCAGGGGGGTGGATGCCGTCATCGACAAGGATCTCGCCAGTGCGGTGCTCGCCGGTGAGATCAGGGCCGACATCTTCATCATCGCCTCGGATGTGCCCGGGGTGTCGGTCGATTGGGGAAAACCACTCCAGCAGCAGTTGCGCAAAGCTCCCCTGGCAGAGCTGGAGGGATACGTGGCGGAAGGGCACTTCCCGGCCGGCTCCATGGGCCCCAAGGTGCAGGCCATCCTGCAGTTCCACCGGGCAACCGGCGCCCGGGGGATTATCTGCCACCTCGAGGATATCGAGCGGGCCATTGCCGGCGAGGCCGGCACGGAAGTCGTGTAAGCGTATTGGCAGAAGGCTTAGAGCAGAATATTTTCAGAGAGGCTCCCTATTAGCCCCAGGCTGGCTGCTCTCGGCTCTTTGACGAACGACCATTCAACACTTCAGGAGCGCTTCATGAAACGCAAGAACGTGATCATCATTGGTGCCGCCGGGAGGGATTTCCACAACTTCAACACCTGCTACCGCGACAACCCGGCATGTAACGTGGTCGCCTTCACCGCCGCACAGATACCGGACATCGCAGGCCGCAAGTATCCGGCCGCACTCGCCGGCAGGCTCTACCCCAAGGGCATTTCCATCCACCCGGAGGCCGATCTGCCCAAGCTGATCCGTGCGCTCGACGTGAGCGATTGCGTGTTCTCCTACAGCGACGTGTCCTACCAACACGTCATGGATGTCGCTGCCGTCGTGCAGGCGGCCGGTGCCAACTTCGTGCTGCCGGGGCCGAAGGACACCATGCTCAAGAGTGCGAGACCCGTGATCTCGGTGGGTGCGGTGCGCACCGGCTGCGGCAAGAGCCAGACCGCGCGGCGCATCATTGAAATCCTCATGGCCCACGGAGTGAAGGTGGTGGCGGTGCGCCACCCCATGCCATACGGCGATCTTGCCGCCCAGAAGGTGCAGCGGTTTGCCAGGATCAGCGATCTGGCGAAACACAAGTGCACGGTCGAGGAAATGGAGGAGTATGAGCCCCACGTGGTGCGCGGCAACGTGATTTATGCCGGGGTGGACTACGAGGCCATCCTGCGTGCGGCCGAGAACGACCCGAAGGGCTGCGACGTGATTCTCTGGGACGGCGGCAACAACGACTTCCCCTTCTACAGGCCCGACCTGCACGTGACCGTGGTGGACCCGCACCGGCCGGGGCATGAGATGTGCTACTATCCGGGCAACGTCACCCTGAGGCTGGCCGACGTGGTGGTGATCAACAAGATCGACAGCGCCGATGCCGCCGGCATCGATGCCGTGCGCCGGAACATCGCAGCGGTCAACCCGAAGGCCATCGTTATCGACGCCGCCTCGGTGCTCGAGATGGACAACCCGGCCGTGGTCCGGGGCAAGAGGGTTCTGGCGGTGGAAGACGGGCCCACGTTGACCCACGGTGAGATGAAGATCGGCGCGGCCGTGGTGGCCGCCCGCAAATTCGGGGCGGCGGAACTGGTCGATCCCCGGCCGTACCTGGTAGGCCGCCTCAAGGAGACCTTCCGGATGTACCCGGGGATTGGAGCAGTCCTGCCCGCCATGGGTTACGGCGCCAAGCAATTGAAGGACCTGGAGGCCACCATCCACCGCACCGAGTGCGATGCGGTTGCAATCGGCACCCCCATCGACCTGAAGCGCATCATTACGATCAAGAAACCGAGCACGCGCGTGTACTACAACCTGCAGGAAATCGGGCGGCCCGATCTGGACGATGTGCTCGACGCATTTATTCGTAAGCACATTAAGCGGCAGAGCAAAAAAGACTGATGGTCGTGCGCCCGTGACCCGCCGGGCGCGACGGCAGAGGGGAACCGTTATGGCCAAGCAAACAACCGAAAAGGCACAAGTCTGGGGAAGGCGCTTGCACGCGCCCCCGGACAAAATGAACATTGCATTTTGTTCGGGACGCGACGTTGTCAGTGTCCCCATGGCGGACGAACTGCTGCTCGCCTACGATATCTGGACCAATCTTGCCCATGTGAGGATGCTCAAGCATTGCGGAATCCTGGAGGATGACGAGTGCCGGGTGCTTTGCGAGGCACTGGCGGCTCTCGACACGAAGGTGCAGCAGGGGGATTTTCATCTGGATCCCCGCAAAGAGGATGTCCACGTCAACATCGAGCACCACATCACCCACACGCTGGGGATCGAGGCCGGGAAGAAAATTCATACGGGCCGCAGCCGCAATGATCAATGCGGCACGGACATCAAACTCTACCTGCGCGACCAGCTTCTGGAGATTTCAGAGAATGTCAGGATCCTGATCGAATCCATCTTGAAAAAGGCCACACCCGAGCTGGAATCCATCATGCCGGGTTTCACTCACTATCAACCCGCCATGCTGACCACCGCGGCGCATTGGTTGACCAGCTGGAGCCAGGCGTTATTGCGAGACCTGGAAAGACTCTACCAGGATCTTGAACTGCTGAATCGTTCGCCGTTGGGGGCTGCGGCTGCGTTCGGGACATCCTGGGCGATCGACCGGGAATATGCGGCCAAGCTTATGGGGTTTGATGCGCCCGACGAAAACAGCCTGGATTGCATCAGCGCCCGGGGTGAATATGAAGCCCGGGCGGCCGCGACGCTTTCTTTTTTGATGAACCACCTCGGCACCATTGCCCAGGACATGATTCTGCTCAGTATGCCGTATTACGGCATGCTCGTCATTCCGGACCAGTATGTCACCGGCTCCTCCATCATGCCGCAGAAAAAAAATCCCGATTTCGCCGAACTGATCCGCGGCAAAGCCGCCTGTTGCCACGGCGCCCTCGCGAGCCTGTTGGGGATCCAAAAAGGGGCGATGAGCGGGTACAACCGTGACTACCAGCTCAGCAAATATGTCATCATGGACACCTTGCGTGAATGCCTCGATGCGCCGGTGATCCTAAGCGGGGTCGTAAACGCCATGAGTTTCAATCGGGCGCAGATGCTCGCCAAGGCGCAGAAAGGCTTTATGAACAGCGCCGACGTCGCGGACCTGCTGGCACGCAAATTCAGCCTGGCCTTTCGTGACTGCTATGAACTGCTTTCGTTGGCCGTCAAGAATTGTGAAGATGCCGGCCAGCTGACAAGGGAAGGGTTGGAGAAAGCCATCGAGCACCTGGGTCTGCCGGTCAAGCTGTCCCAAAAGGATATCCGGCTTTTCAATTCACCGCGTTTGCTGCTGCAGGAAAAAAAGCATACGGGCGCGCCTTCCGTCGGCTCCGTGAAAAAGATGATTGATTCCCAGACACACGCGGTGCTAAAGGTTGGCAAAAAAATAAGGGCGTTGCACCACCGGGTGCGGTTGGCTCGCGAAAAATGTTTCCGATGGGAATAGGACCATTGAAAGAGACGGTGTAAATGTCGACGAGCATTTTATACGTGATCATCGGTGCCCTCGGAACGGGGTTATGGAATGTTTTCATCTCGTCCGCCTCGCGCCAGATGCATCCGCTGCTGGGGGCCCTCATCACCGAACTGACGGCCTTCACCGCCGGGGCCTTGATTTTTCTGCCGGTGCTGAGCGGCGGCTTTCCCAAGGTTTCCTTCCGGGCGGTGATCATGTGCATGCTGGCCGGTCTGTCCGTGCTGTTGGCCGATTTCTTCATTCTGAAAGCCTACAAGCAGGGGGTGCCGATTTCCATCGGCGGGCCCATCATCATCGGCGGCAGCATCGTGGTGGTGACACTGATGGGGCTTTTTTGGGGCGAGCGGCTGACGCTGCTCAAGGCCCTCTCCATCCTGATGATCGTCTCCGGGGCTTCGATTCTGGGGAGCCTGCCGCGCTAAGAGGCGCTCCTCAAGGGAGATCCTGCGCTGGTGATCGCAGAAATCCTGAAATTCAAGGGCCACCCTGCTCTGAGCACCGCCGCCGGGTCGCGGCAGGCGTGGGAGGAGTGAGCCATGGAGGATCTGATCAGGGAGGCCGTGCGGCGGTCGGCCCGCTATCTCGAGGATCTGAAAGACAGAAGCGTCGCTCCGCCGCCCGAAGCGGTTGCGCGTCTTAAGGGTTTTGACGTTCCTCTGCAGCACGCGCCGATCGCGCCGGTGAAGGTGCTGGCGGAACTCGATGAGCTCGGCTCGGCCGCCACCGTGGCAAGCGCGGGACCGCGCTATTTCGGCTTTGTCACGGGCGGCACTCTGCCGGCGGCATTGGCGGCCAACTTTCTTGCCGGCGCCTGGGATCAGAACGCCGTCTTTCATGTCGCCTCGCCGGCGACAGCCTTTCTTGAAGAAGTATGCCGGCGATGGCTGGTTTCGCTGCTCGGGCTGCCGCCGGGTGCGGGCATCGGTTTCGTGACCGGGGCCACCATGGCCAACTTCAGCGCACTGGCGGCTGCGCGGCACGCTCTGCTGGGCCGGCTGGGGTGGGACGTCGAAGCGCGCGGCCTGTTCGGGGCGCCGCCGATTACGGTGATCGTCGGTGCGGAAGTGCATGTGAGCGTGCTGAAGGCGTTGAGCCTTCTGGGGCTCGGCCGGGAACGCGTCGTCCGCGTCGCCGTTGACGGGCAGGGGCGGATGCGGCCGGAAGCAATCTCAACCCTGAGCGCGCCTGCGATCATCTGCGTTCAGGCCGGCAACGTGAACACCGGGGCCTTCGATCCGACCGGGGAGATCTGCGCGATGGCCCAGGCATCGGACTCTTGGGTGCATGTTGACGGCGCCTTCGGGCTGTGGGCGGCGGCATGCCCGGACCGGGCACACTTGGCAGCGGGGATCCCATGCGCACACTCTTGGGCGACCGATGCCCACAAATGGCTGAACGTGCCCTATGACAGCGGGATCGTTTTCGTAGCCGATCCGGAGCACCTCAAGGCATCCATGTCCTCCCGCGCGGCGTACCTCATTGCCGGCGATACGCGGGAGCCCAGCCACTACACGCCGGAACTCTCGCGCCGGGCGCGGGGGGTGGAGATCTGGGCCGCCCTGCGGTCCCTCGGCCGCTCCGGCCTGGCCGGTCTGATCGAGCGCAACTGCCGGCATTCCCGCCGTTTCGCCGAAGGGCTGCGGAAAGCCGGCTACGATGTGCTCAACGAGGTGGTCCTGAACCAGGTGCTGGTTTCCTTCGGAAGCGCCGAGCGCACCCGTCAGGTGATCGGCAGAATTCAGGACGACGGCACCTGCTGGTGCGGCGGCACCGAATGGCAGGGCCGGGTCGCCATGCGCATCAGCGTCTCCTCGTGGGCCACAACCGAAGAGGATGTCGAGCGCAGCCTGCGGGCCATCATCCGGCTGGCGGCCGGTTAAGGAGAACCTGGGTTGAGCGATACGCAGTTGGGTTTTTGCGGCAGACCCCAGCGGGCCTCTATGCGAATCGACAGAATCGCTCAATTTAAGGAGAAGATATGATCAACGATTGCTGCGGAGGTCTACCATGAAGAAAATCGGGCTTGTCGGCGGCATTGGCCCCGAGTCGACCTTGGATTACTACCGGCTGATCATCCGCGCCTTCCAGGAGCGGAAGTCGGCCGACTACCCGGAGATCCTGGTCTACAGCGCCAACATGACTGAGCTCCTGAAACTGATGGAGGAAAAGCGCTGGGATGCGCTGACGGAATGGCTGCTCCACAAGATCGAGGCGCTGCGGAAGGCCGGGGCGGAATTTGCCGCCATCGGCTCCAACAGTCCCCACGTCGTCTTCGATGCGGTGCAGTCCCGCTCGTCCCTGCCGCTGGTGAGCATTGTCGCGGCCGCCTGCGACAAGGCGCAGGCGATGGGCGTAAAGCGCCTGGGGCTCATGGGCACGGCGTTCACCATGCAGTCCGATTTTTTCCAGAAGGTCTTTCTCGCCAAGGCCATGCGCGTCATCGTGCCGGAGCCGGATGACCAGAGCCTGATCCACCGCAGGCTCTTCACCGAAATCGAGCTTGGGATCATCAAGGACTCCACGCGGCAGGAGCTTTTGGCCGTGGTCAAACGTATGATCGACCGGCACGGTATCGAAGCGCTCATCCTGGGCTGTACGGAGCTTCCCTTGATTCTAAGGAAAGATGAGTTCGGGATCCCGTTCCTGAACACCACGGCCATCCACGCCGAGGCCATGGTCCTCACCTCGCTGGGGCTCAGCTCCTAATCTTTGTAGATGACAGTGCGCTGCCGCTCCCGGTTGACGGTGAGTTGGGTGACATCCGGCCGGGCGTAGTGGCCGGCCGGGTCGAAGTTCTGCCGCTCCTCCCGCACGCGGCGGTGTTCGAGGGTTGCCACCGCCAATGCTTCCCTGTCGACGACCGGCGGGATCACCCATTCTCCGTCGGGCCCCGCCAGGCAGGAGCCTCCATTCGCCAGCATCTCCGGGCAGTCGGCCAACATCGTGTCCATGTGGGGAATGTCGGTACCGATGTCCCCCCGGCGCATCAGGCCGGAGACGGACATGACGAAGGAGCGGGATTCCCGGGCGATGAAGTGCGTGATGTCCCGGGTGTTGTGCAGGCCGCCCGGCCAGACGGCCACATGCAGGTCCTCGCCCTGGGCGTACAATGCGGCGCGCGGCAGCGGCATCCAGTTCTCCCAGCAGTTGAGCCCTCCCACGGTGAATGCGCCCAGCGGGTGCACCCTCAGGCCGTGGCCGTCACCGGGGGACCATGTCAGCCGCTCTTCGTAGGTGGGCATGAGTTTGCGGTGCACGCTTACGATGCGGCCGCTCGGATCGATGGTCACGAGCGAGCAGTAGAGGCTGTGCCCTCCGCGGTCGGCTGGCCGTTCGATGCACCCCAGCATTACGGCAATGCGCTTGCGGGTGGCCGCCTGGCAGAGCCGATCCAGGTGGCCGGCCTCGATCTGAACCGCCTGACTGGCATAATAGGCGTGGAGTTCCTTTTGCACGGGGGAGTTGAAGCGCGCGCCGTCGGTGCGCTCGATCCAGAAGGGGTAGCCCGGCACCAGCGCCTCGCCGAAGGCAACCAGCCGGCAGCCTTGCGCGGCCGCTTGTTGGACGTGTCCGATCACCTTGGCCAAGGTCTTCTCGCGGTTCAGCCAGACCGGTGCGATTTGCGCCAGGCCGACGGTCAGCGAATCGTCGGCAGGTTTTTTCCGTGCGGCAGTCATGGTGTCCCTCTCCGGTCGAGACGGCCACCCGTATTCCGGGCGACCATAATCACCTCGTCTTCTGAATCCGCTTCAAGCCTTTTTCCCATGCTGACGACCTCATCGGGTTTAAATCCGATTCTCTTGTAGAATTCGATCACCGCAAGGTTGCTGGTGCGGATCTGGATGTTGATCTTCGGGCAGCCCATCTGACGCAATCGTGCTTCGGCTTCCGCTACCAGCATCCGGCCGATCCCTTGCCGCCGGAACCGGGGCGCCACTGCCAGATAGTTGAGCCAGCCCCGGTGGCCGCCATACCCTGCCATGACGGAGGCGACCAATTCCCCCGAGGCCAAACCGACCAGGAACAGCTCGGGTTGAACCCGGAGCTTGCGTCGGATATCCCGCAGGGGATCGTTCGAGGGAACAATCAGGTTGCAGTCTTTCCACAACTGAACCACGGCCGCCTCATCATACGGCTGAAAGGGCCTGATCTCGGTCTGCATCGGTGTGATATCCTGTCGCTATGCTACTATTTCTTTGACGCGGCCAATTGCTCCGCTTTCCAAGCGCACTTTGATCCCATGGGGGTGAGTCGGGGATTTCGTCAGAATGTCTTTCACGACCCCCCGGGTGAGTTTTCCGCTGCGCTGGTCTTGCTTCAACACGATCAAGACCGACTGTCCGGGTCTGATATTTTCGCGGGCCGTGCCGTTCATATGGTCAAGTTCCCCTTTTTAATCCCCGTTCAATCCATCCCGTCCATCCATACCATAAACCGGAGAAAAAGATAACCGAGTACCCCACCTGTGAAACGCGCACGACTCCCCGAATGCGAATGAGCATGCCGGTCGGGAAATTGCCCTTGACCGGGCTCTCGTTTTCAGGGAAACTAAAATTTCCAAAAGCCACGCAACGCCGGATTAAAGCCGGGATACCGTTTTTAACAGCCCTTTTACGCAAGGGCCACGCCCGGGCATGCGGGCGCCGCCCGGGGAGGATAGGATGAGCAAGGAGCCGGAAACCGAGAACCTGGCCGTGTTCTGCGATTTTGAAAACATCGCGATCGGGGTGCGGGATGAACGCCACACCCAGTTTGACATCCGCAAGGTGCTCGAGCGGCTGCTGCTCAAGGGCAGCATCGTGGTGAAAAAAGCCTACTGCGACTGGGAACGCTACAAGGATTTCAAGGGGCCGATGCACGAGGCCGCCTTCGAACTGATCGAAATCCCGCACGTGCGCCAGTCGGGGAAGAACTCCGCCGACATCCGCATGGTCGTGGACGCCTTGGACCTGTGCTACACCAAGTCCCACGTGGACACGTTTGTGATCGTCAGCGGCGATTCCGACTTCTCCCCGCTGGTCAGCAAACTGCGCGAGAACAACAAGATCGTGATCGGGGTGGGCGTCAAAAGCTCCAGTTCCGATCTGCTGATCGCCAACTGCGACGAGTTCATCTATTACGACGACCTTGTGCGCAAGAAGCAGCCGCGCAAAAGGTCTCCTCGCAAAACACCCCGGCCGGCCCCGGCCGGGCGGACCGCCGTGCCTGCGGTCAAGGAAGACAAAGAAGACAAGGAGGCGGAGGATCGCACCCAGGCAGCCCTCGATCTGATCATGGAGACGCTCGAGGCGCTGGCCGAGGAGCGCGGTTCGGAGGAGAAAGTCTGGGGGTCGATGGTCAAGCAGACCCTCAAACGCCGCCGGCCCGGATTCACCGAATCTTACTACGGTTTCCGCTCTTTCAACCGCCTGCTGGAGGAGGCGGCATCGCGCGGCCTCATGGATCTGGAGCGGGACGAGAAGTCCGGCGGCTACATCATCCGTCGCTTCCAGCAGGAAGACTGACGTCAACCCCATGGGGGCGCGCTCCACACAATGACGCCGCACGATATCCTCCGAAAATACTACGGCTACCGCTCCTTCCGCACCCATCAGCTGGACATCATCGAAAGCGTGATCCGCGGAGAGGACGCGTTCGTGCTGATGCCGACCGGCAGCGGGAAGTCCCTTTGCTACCAGATCCCGGCGATTCTGCGCGCGGGGGTGGGGCTGGTCATCTCGCCCCTGATCGCACTGATGCAGGACCAGGTTCAGGCCCTGCGGCAAAACGGCCTGCGCGCCGATTTCCTGAACTCCAGCCTCGCCGCGGATGAGGCCGGAGGCGTCGAAAGGCGGGTGGTCGCAGGGGCGGTCGACCTTTTGTATGTCGCCCCGGAGCGCCTGCTGACCGAAAGCTTTCAACGACTTCTTCAGCGAATCCCCATTGCCCTGTTCGCGATCGACGAGGCGCACTGCGTGTCGCAATGGGGCCACGATTTCCGGCCGGAGTATCTGCGCATTGCAGAGGTGACGAAGCGCTTCGGCGATGTCCCTAAAATAGCCCTGACGGCCACGGCCGACGCGCACACCCGCCGGGACATCATAGAGAAGCTTGAGCTGTCAGAGGCCGCTCAATTTGTATCCAGCTTTGACCGGCCCAACATCCGCTACCGGGTGCAGCTGAAAAACAACGGCAAAAAGCAGTTGCATGCCTTCCTGCGGGATGAGCATCCGGGGGAGTCCGGAATCGTCTACGTCCGGACGCGCAAGCGCGCGGATACGGTCGCCTCTTGGCTCATCCGCCCAAGGGGTCGACGCCGTTTCCTACCACGCCGGCGTGGAGCCGCACGCGCGCCTGGAGCGGCAGCGGCGCTTCCTGAGGGAGTCCGTGGTCATCGTGGCGACCATCGCCTTCGGCATGGGGATCGACAAGCCCGACGTGAGATTTGTGGCCCACCTGGACCTGCCGTCGAGTATGGAGGCCTACTATCAGGAAACGGGGCGGGCCGGTCGCGATGGAAAGCCGGCGGACGCGTGGATGACCTACTCGCTCGCGGATGTGGTGGCCACCCGCATGTTGCTCGAAGGATCGGAGGGCAGCGAGGCCTTCAAACGCCTGCAGGCCAGGAAGCTGGATGCGCTGCTTGGTTACTGTGAAACGGTCGAGTGCCGGCGCCACGTTCTGCTGGGCTACTTCGGGGAAGCCTACCCGGCGCCCTGCCCGAACTGCGACAACTGCCTGCAGACGGTGGAAACCTGGGACGGGACCGTGGCTGCGCAAAAGGCGCTCTCCTGCGTGTATCGAACCGGGCAGCGCTTCGGGGCCGCCCATCTGACCGATATCCTGGTCGGCAACGGCAGCCCGAACGTCCGGCGGCACGGGCATGACCGGATCAAGACCTTCGGGGCCGGGCAGGACCTGCCCCCCGGCGAGTGGCGCTCGGTGTTTCGGCAGCTGGCGGCCAGCGGCCTGCTGACGGTCAACATGGCGGAAATCTCCGGTTTTCGCCTCACGGAAAAGAGCTGGCCGGTTCTGAAAGGGGCGCAGCCCGTCCGGTTCCGAAAAGATGCTCAGCCGCTGAAAGTCGCCAAGACCGCCCGGGCGGTCTCCAGCCCTGTGGCCGATATCGGCGACGAGGGCAGCCAATCGCTTTTCGAAGGGTTGCGGCGGTTGCGGCTGGACATCGCCCAGCGCCTGGGGATTCCGCCCTATGTCGTTTTCCACGACAAGACCTTGAAAGAGATGGCCGTCGTCAAGCCCTCGACTCCGGCCGAGTTGCTGGGGATCACCGGGGTCGGCGAACGGAAACTGGAGCTGTACGGAGACCTATTTCTCAGGGCGATTCAGGAAGCCTGAGTCTATCCGCCGGATGCTCCCGCAGTGACGAGGCCGGCCTTGCGGCAGTTTTGCGCGTGATGATCCCGCATGCCGGCGACATCTGCCGCCCGCGGAAGGGCTAACTTCAGGGCGGCAGGGCCGTCGTTGCGTGCCGCACAGCCGGCGAGGCGGTCGAGGTAGCCGAGATCCTCGCGGGCGATGCGGCGGGCATCCGCCGCGGACAGCACCGGCCCGTGGCCCGGGATCACCGTGTCGATCGCCGGCGGGATGAGGGTGAGCAGGCGCTTCAGGGTGCGTCGGTAGTCCGCCAGGTCGTCCACGAAGGGGATCTCGCAGGGCGAGAGATAGTCACCCACCAGCAGGTGATTTTCGGCACGGATGGCCATGCAGTCCGGGGCGTGGCCGGGCATCAGAAACGCTTCGATGTCGAGATCGCCGACGTTGAACCAGCCGCCGTCGTCAAGCCCCCGCAGATCTTCCGGCCATCTATACCCCCAGGGACGTGCGACGTACCATTGGGAGTCAAATTCCTGCGCCTTCGCCAGGCCGTTGACCGCCAGTGGCCCGCCTTCAGCCACGGAGCATGCCAGTACCGAACTGGTGTACACCGGCACAGTGGGGAAAATCCCATGCCCCGCCACGTGATCCCAGTGGCTGTGCGTGAAGCAGAGCGCCTCCACGGCCGCCTGCTTGGGAATGTGGGCCGCAATGTCGGCCAGCTCGCGCGGGAAGTAGCCGGGGTCGACCACGAGGCAGTTTCGGCCGCTCATGAGGACCGTGCTTGTCATCTGCCAGATGCCGCTGAAAAAAACCTCGACGTGGAGATTCGTCACTTTTGGTTTCCTTTACCGTTGGACGGTTTGATCCGTGAGCCCGCTATCGGTGGAGGGGCGCTTCAACGTGGATCGATCGGCTTGTTATAGAGCTCCGGTCGGCGCTCGGCAAGGATTGGATTGTTTTCGCGAACGGCAGCGAGGGTCGCAGGATCGATGTCGGCGACGAGCAACTCCTCGTTCCGGCCGGCCCGTGCGAGTTCATGGCCGTCCGGGCCGACGATGCTGCTCAGGCCGCAGTAGGTCAGGTTTCGTTCTTTGCCGCAAAGACCGGCGCAGGCGACGTAAACTTGGCTTTCGTAGGCCCGCGCCGGCACCACCGTGCGGGCGATGAGACCGAAAGGCTCCATCAGGGCCGTGGGCACCGCGATGAGATGCGCCCCGGCCAGCGCAAGCGCCCGCACCGCCTCGGGGAACTCCACATCGTAGCAGATCAGGATGCCGATCTTCAGCTCACCCAGCTCTGCGGTGACCAGGTAGTCTCCCGCCGCGAACAGCTTTTTTTCCTCGCTGCCGTAAAGATGAGCCTTGCGGTAGTTGGCCAGCGGCCGGCCGTTGCGGTCGATGAGCAGAGCCGAGTTATAAATCGTATCCCCGTCCCGTTCCGGGTAGCCGTATAGAAGGGCGACTCCCGCCTGGCGGGCAATGGCGGCCGCCTTTTGGGAGGACGGTCCGGCCGCCGGCTCGGCCAGCTTGAACACGGCCTCGCCGATATTATAACCGGTAAGGAACATCTCCGGGAAGATCACGAGTCCGGCCCCCTGAGCCAAGGCCGTTGCGGCGGTTTGGCGCATGAGGGCGAGGCTGGCTTCGATAGCGCCGTGTTGGCTTTGCGTCTGAGAGATGGCGATGCGCATAATAGGGCAACCCGTTTAGGAGCTGGCGTTGATCGTAGCAAGGTGTCGTTTCATTTTTTTATGCGGGTAGCGGCCCGGCGGATTTTTTCGAGGAGCTCTGTAAACTCGTAAGGCTTGCTGAGGTAGTCATAAGCGCCGTGGTGGATGCCCTCGTTTGCGGATGCCTCTGAACCATGCCCGGACAACATGATCACCGGCATGCCCGGGTCCATCATTTTGAAAATCTTGAGCACCTCGATGCCATCCATGTCCTGCATTTTGAGATCCAGGACGGCCACGTCGAACTGCTGTGCGCGCAGGGCCTGGATTCCCTGGGTTCCGGAAAACGCCGTGGTAACCTCCATGTTGCGGCGGGTCAGGCGTTTGGCCATGACCGTGGTGAATCCGACTTCATCGTCCACCAGAAGCAGTCGGAAGCGCCCGGGCTGATTTTGAGTTTCGAGACCATGGGGACCCGTTCCTCGTTTCGCTCTTTCTGGTACCTAAATTGAGCGATTCCGTTGATTCACATAGAGGCCCGCTGGGGTCTGCCGCAAAAACCAAACTTAGAACCGCTCAACTCAGGTGGTAAAAACACCGTCAATGTATCATCCTCTTGATCCGCACCGATGTCAATCGCCTTCGGATGCCGGAATATAGACTGAAAACGTGGTGCCCACGTCGACCGTGCTGGCGACCTCGATTCTTCCTCCCAGATTATTGATGATGCCGTAGCAGATCGAAAGACCCAAACCGGTGCCTTTACCGACGGCCTTGGTGCTGAAGAAGGGGTCAAAGATGCGGTTCAGGTTCATGGCCGGGATGCCGCTGCCGGTATCGGCCACCTCCACCACCGCAAAGCCGTTCTGCGCGCGGGTCGACAGGGTCAGCGTCCCCCCCTTATTTTCCATGGCGTCGATCGCGTTGTTGATCAGGTTCAAAAACACCTGCTGCAGTTCGGAAACCGACACCCGCACCATCGGCAGCTCTTCCCCCAGCTCGGTTTTCACCTCCACCATGCTGAATTTCGCACGCTGGGCGGAGATCGCCGCCAGATCCTCAATCAAATAGTTGATCGGGATATCCTGCACCGTGGCGACGGTTTTTCGGGCAAGGCTGAGGAGTTTTTGGGTGATGTCCTTGCAGCGCCGGCCCTGGGTTTGAATCTGTGCGAGCGCCCGCTTGAACTCCTCGAGATTTTTGCCCTCCGGAAATTCGGTTTCCTCCAGCAGGTCCCCGATCCACCCGGCTTCCTCCACCATGATGGCCACCGGGTTGTTGATCTCATGTGCCACCCCGGCCGCAAGCTCACCGATGGCGGCCATCCTCCCGGTCTCCACCACCTTTTGGCCCATGATCTTTTTTTCCTCGTCGGCCCGGGCGGTGCGTATCACGATCATCCGCGACAGGGCAAATGCCATGAGAAACACCGCGGCTATGCCCAGCGCCATGATCACAGTGGTGATGAAAAACGACTGGTTGAGATCGGCAAATGCATCCGCCGCAATCTGCTGGTAGATCAGGAGCCAGTCACCGTTTTTCAGGAATGCCCCCGCATAGATGTGTTCCTGCCCAGAGCGGTCCTTCTTAAGAGAGATCCGAACATCGCCATCGCTGTTGGACATGCTGGCCCAGAGTTTTTTGGCGAAGAGCGGATCGGGGATATCGGCCGGCATCTGCCGTGTGTCCAGTGCGGTTTGAAGTTTGCCCTCCCGATTTAGAATATAGGCAATACCGGTTCTGCCGATGCGGATATTGTTCACCAAATCACTGAAGGCGACGAAGTCGATGGTGGCTCTCAGAATCCAGGCGGTTTGGTCGGCGGAGCTTTGAACGGCCACGATGAAATGCGGCAAACCACGCAGGCCCAGAAAGACATCGCTGATGACGGAGTCCGTTTTGATAGCCGCGCGAAACCAATCCGCGTCGCCATAATACGCCTTGGCCAGGTTAAATGGTCCCGCGTACGCTTCCTGGATGCCTTCGGCGTCGACGACACCCAGATCCACAAATACACTGCCATATTCCTGTTGGAGCAAGGCGAGGCTTTGCTGCAGGAAAGATGGATCCGTCAATCGGTCGCGCCCATTGCGCGCGGCCATGAGGCGAATGTCGGTCATGCGCTCCTGCAGGAAATTGTCGATGTTCTGCTGGTGTTTTTGCACCAGTTCGCGGAGGTGATCGTTGACCTTTTCGCGGAAGGAGTGACGGAATTGGAGGTACAGGGTGCTGCTCACCACCACCATGGGGATTATGGAAACAATGATGATCGTCAGCAGGATATTGCGGAACAGGGACCGGTAGTAGGGGGTGCGGGTCAGATCAAGCGGCAACAGGTTATGCAGAATGTCAACAAGGGCCATATTTGTAAAACCTTAATTGATGGACTCGTAAAAAGTCATCACAATCGATGGCTTTTTACGAAGCCATCACGGTTGAATATCGATGGTCGGATAGATCCCCTTCTGCGCCCCGATCGGGTAGGGCTGAACAATGTTGTAGGCGATGTTCTGCCCTTTCTGGGCGTGTCCTCGCTTTTTCCGGCCGTCGAAATAAGCGCCGTTGGATTCCAGGATGTGGTCGATGCGGTTTTGAAATGCCGCGACGAACTGGGCGCCGGAGCCGGCAAATTCCATGGTTCCGACGGTGGTCATGCGCGTGCAGGTTGCAAGGGTCGCCAAGGGGATGCTGTGATTCCGCAGGTCTTCCGGTGTGGAGATGAACCCCCACACCAGATGCTTGGGAGGGATTGAGACGGGCTCTTTCAGATCGATGATGGTATGGGGCATGATGATGCTGCCCGGTCCGACGATAAGCGGTGCGTCCGGCAGCCCGTGGATGAAGGAGTTAAAGCCCACGAAGACCTTTTCAGCCAAGCGCGCATGGATCAGCTTGGCCCCGTGGGCCGTCACGTCGTTGCCCTCCAGATGCGAGTTGATGATGAAGCAGTTCTCCTGGGCGTTGGACCCCTTGCCGAGGCTCGAATTTTCGATGAATGCCCGCTGGCAGACCAGGACATTGGCACCGATCCGCGTCTTGGGCTTAATGACCGCATAGCGGCTGAGGGAGGCGGTTTTCGGCACGGAGCGGACCGGCGCCAAATGGACGACGTCGAACACCCGTCGAAAATCTTCCTTGCGGGTGTTAAGAAATTCCATGAATCGTCCTGTGGGAGGCCGATCGGGCTCAACACGAATGTATTCCGCAAGCGTTTCGGCGGGAAAGCGGTACCGGAAATCGAAGGCGCCCTCCTGGTTGATCCATACCTGTCCGGGTTTAACCCGGTCGTGCCAGAGCTCCCCGGCCTGCACATAGGCGAAGGGGCCGACGATGCAGCCGTGAAGGGTCGTCAGATCCACGGTGGCAAATGCGCCGAGAAAGCTGCCTTCGAGAGGGGAGCCGTGGATGTTGGCAAAGGGGCAGGCGGCGGAATTTTTCACCAGGAATATTTCCGGGTTTTCGGGATCGTGCGAGCGGTTGTGCACCAAGGTCTTAACGAGCAGGCTATCGGAGATTGAGATGATCTCGTCCTGGTCCAGCGTCATCCTGACGCCGCGGAAGTGAAAGTCGTCTCCTCTGGCTCTGAGCTCGTCGCCCCGGATGTCGCTCTTGTAGAGGACAGAGCCGTCCACCCGGCATTTGCCCAGAAAGTAGCTTCCGGCAAGGTTGGAAGCGCTGAAGTGAAAGCGCAGGGGATGCCGCCCGGTGACGGCATAAAAGGCATAAAACTGCGAGAGCTTGCGAAGGGGCACGCAGGGTTTCAAAAAAGGGCCGGCATCGAAATCTTGGCCCTTCAGGTTGATGTTGACACGCCGGATGATTCGTTCAAGGAGTTTTTCCAGTTTTTGCATGGCGCGCACCCTCCCGAATTTCACCGTACTTGAGCGCTAAGACCCGTCGCACCTCACGTTGGCCGATTTTATCGAGTTGATGGTTTTCATGAAGCGATCCTATACCGAATGTTTTGGAATATTGAACATTTGTAACACAACCTATCAATGCAAACAAGAATTTAGTGTGCAGCGGATTACGTCCGTTAATAAGCGCTTGACAATTTCAAATCAGGTTTGTTAAAAACTGACTGATTGATCAGTCAGTTTTTTGCAGATGAACAGTATGTCTAAGAAAATCGAAATACTAAAGGCTGCAACGAGCTTGTTCGCGAACAAAGGCTTCCGGGCCACTTCCATGTCTGAAGTTGCCGCGATGACCGGAGCCGCTGGGAGCACGGTCTTCTACCACTTCAAGACCAAGGAAGATATTTTTCTCGCCATCCTGAAAAACATCAAGGACGAAATTCTCCTCGAATTCGAAACGTACATCAGCCGGCATCAGTTCTCAAACGGACTCCAAATGCTGGAAAGCACCATTTCTTTCTACCTCAACCTCGCCAGCACCAAGCGCGAGGCCTTCAGGCTTCTGCATCATCGGTTTCCGTACGACCTTGCGGAGGTCAATTCCACCTGTCAGGACCATCTGGAAGCCATTTACGTCTGTTTCATCGATCTTTTCGAAAGAGCGATCCGGCGGGGCCAGGAAGACGGATCCATCGTTCAGACCTCCGCCCGCAAGTCGGCCATGATCATCTTTGCCATGGTCGACGGGCTGGTGCGGTTCGACACCTTCAATCTCTACGAAGCCGGCACCCTTTACGACGAGCTGTTAGGCTTGTGCCGCAGAATGCTGCAAACCAACCATTCGGAAAAATAGGAGCGCAAGGTGCTGACAAAAGTGTTTCCGTTTTTAAAATGGTTTCAAGGCTATAACCCGGGCAGCCTGCGAACGGACATTATCGCGGGGTTGACGGTGGCGCTCGTGCTCATTCCTCAATCCATGGCGTATGCCCAGCTGGCCGGGCTTCCACCTTACTACGGGTTGTATGCGGCCTTTCTGCCGCCGATGCTCGCGGCGCTGTTCGGATCGAGCCGCCAGTTGGCGACCGGACCCGTGGCGGTGGTCTCCCTCATGACCTTTGCATCCCTGGCCCCGCTGGCCACTGTCGGCAGTGAACGGTATATCACGTACGCGATCCTGCTGGCCCTCATGGTCGGCGCGGTCCAATTGATGCTGGGCGTGCTGCGACTGGGATTGGTGGTCAATTTCCTGTCGCACCCGGTGGTCAACGGATTCACCAACGCCGCGGCCATCATCATAGCCACCTCACAGCTGTCCAAGCTCTTCGGCGTCCAGGTCGACACGGCGCAGCATCATTATGAGACCGTGATGTGGGTGATCCAGGCCGCCCTGCGTTTCACCCACTGGCCCACTTTTTTTCTGGGGGCGCTGGCGTTTGCGATCATGTTCATGCTCAAGCGGATCACCCCACGGGTGCCGAATGTGCTGGTGGCGGTCACGATCACGACCGTCATCTCCTGGGCGATCGGCTTTCAGCACGACACCGCGGTCAGCGTGAATGCCATTCAGCAGGCCAAAGCCCGTGAACTGATCGGCAGCTTCAACGCCGCGCTCGCCGAAATATCCCGACTGGGGGACAAGCGCACGGATGCCACGCGCCGGTTCGACGAGGCCAAGGCATCCGCTGATGCGATCGCGGTACTGGATGCCAAGCGCGATATGGAGGCTGTCTCAATTCAGATCGAAGGCTTGCAGGGCAAAGCGCACGTCTACCGGGAGGAATTGCGGGATTTTCTTTTCCGGGGCGTCTCTCAGAGCGATGGGACCAAGCAGTATTTTCTCGCGAAGGAAATCCCGCCGGGAGCCCAGGACGACGGATTCGTTTGGCGAATTCGGGTGGGCAACGGTCCGATCAAGCCGGACGGCGTCAGGCTGACGGGCGGGGGCGACGTAGTGGGAATGGTCCCCAAGGGGTTGCCGACCTTGACTCTGCCGAAATTTGAGCTTTCGATGCTGTTGCGCCTGTTCCCATATGCCGCCATCATCTCCTTTCTCGGGTTCATGGAGGCCATCTCCATCGCCAAGGCCATGGCCGCTAAAACCGGCCAGCGCCTGGACCCCAATCAGGAACTGATCGGGCAGGGGCTGGCCAACATGATTGGCGCCGTCGGCAAAAGCTACCCTATCTCGGGATCGTTTTCCCGTTCCGCCGTCAACCTTCAGGCAGGAGCCGTGAGCGGTCTTTCCAGCGTGTTCACCAGTCTGGCGGTGGTGATCATGCTGTTGTTCCTGACCCCGCTGCTCTACCACCTGCCCCAATCCGTGCTGGCAGCGGTCATCATGATGGCCGTCATCGGGCTGATCAACCTCCACGGGTTTGTTCACGCCTGGAAGGCTCAGCGGTTGGACGGGATCATTTCGATCATCACGTTTGTCTGCACGCTGATCTTTGCTCCGCATCTGGACAAGGGCATCATGGTCGGCGTGGTCCTCTCGCTGCTCGTGTT
The DNA here is from genome assembly GCA_963742955.1 of Ignavibacteriota bacterium. GTDB lineage: Bacteria > Bacteroidota > Ignavibacteria > Tepidaquicellales > OLB5 > CAVUOA01. The sequence goes on from CAVUOA010000009.1 coordinate 1,141,174, forward strand.
TCTCTACAAAGTCATGCGGCCCAAGGTAACTGTCCTGGCGCGGCACGCCGACGAAGCCCTGCGCTGCGCTGAGACGCACGGTCTCAGGGAGTGCGCCTACATCGCCCTCATCCGGTTTGACGCCCCGCTGTTCTTCGCCAATGCCAGCTATCTGGAAGATCAGGTCACGGAGCGGATGCGCACCATGAAAAAATTGAAACACATCGTGATTGTCGCCAACGGCATCAACGACATGGACGCCTCCGGCGAGGAGGCCCTGTCGCTGCTGGTGGACCGGATTCGAAGCGCCGGGCCCGATGTGTCGCTCAGCGGCGTCAACGAGGCCGTCATGCAGGTGATGCAGCGAACGCATCTGGAGGCCAAAATCGGCGCCGATCACATCTACCCGACCGTCGAACAGGCCATCGCGGCGGTCCACGCCGACGCCCACCGGGATGCCACGGAAGCGGATTGTCCACTGCAAACTGTATGCTATCTGCCACGCCAACTCCAGGAAGAAGAGGTCCCCCAATGTCTATGATTACCCTGTTTAATGGAAGCTACTGCAATGAGCAGGATGTCCTCCGGGAGTTGGTCGACCGGACCGGGTGCCGGGTGATCCGCGACGAGGACGTGGTGGCGTCCGCCAGCGCACTTTCCGGTCTGGCGGCCAACAAGATCCACAAGGCGTTTTCCGGAAAAGCGTCGGCTTTCAACACCTTTACGCACGAGAAGGAACGTTCGATCACTTACCTGCGCCTGGCCATGGCCGAAATGCTGTCCTCAACCGGCCTGCTCGTGGCCGGCTTCTCGAGCCATCTGGTTCCGAGGAAGATCAGCCATGTCCTGCGAGTCTGTCTGGTTGCGGATCTGAAATCCCGGTCCGCCGCGGCGGCCCTGCAAGCGGGGGTGTCCGCCAAGGAGGCCGGCAAACTCGTTCGCAAACAGGACGAGGTCGCGGCCCTGTGGGTGGGTACCGTTGCGGGCAACAGCGACCCGTGGGCCGCTGCCCTCTACGACATCGTGATCCCCACGGACAAGGTGCCGGTGAAGGAGGCGGCTGATCTGATCACCCGTTTCCTTGGCCGGGACATTTTACAGATCACCCCCCAGTCACAGCAGGCGGTTCACGACTTTCTGTTGGCCGCCCGGATCGAGGTCGCCCTGGCCAGGGAAGGCCATCACGTCGAGGTTGACGCCGAAAACGGTTTTGTCACTCTGACCATCAACAAGCATGTCCTGATGTTGAACCGGCTGGAAGAGGAGCTCAAATCCATCGCTTCAAAGGTGCCCGGAGTCGGTTCCTTGGCCACAAAGATCGGCAAGGGCTATCATCAGGCCGACATCTACCGCAAGGTTGACTTCGAGCTGCCCTCCAAGGTGCTGCTGGTTGACGATGAGCGCGAGTTTGTCCAGACGCTGTCCGAACGGCTGCTCATGCGCGACATGGGCTCAGCGGTAGCCTACGACGGGGATTCCGCGCTGCGCATGATCCACGAGGATGAGCCGGAGGTCATGATCCTGGACTTGAAGATGCCCGGGATCGACGGCATTGAAGTACTGCGCCGAGTCAAACAGACGCGGCCGGAAATCGAAGTGATCATCCTGACCGGCCACGGCTCCGAGGAGGACCGGGCGACCTGCCTGAAGCTGGGCGCCTTCGCCTATCTCCAGAAGCCGGTGGACATCGACCGGCTCACCGAAACCCTCAAGCAGGCCAATGAAAAAATGCGGCAGAACTTAGCCGCCATGAAAAATGCCTGAGTCATGTTCCGGCGCCGCCGAAGGCAGGGGTGTCTATGACATTGTGGAGCTCACTCAAACCCGCTTTCTGGGATCATGAAGACATCGCATCCGGTCCGTACAAGCATCTGTTCAACTTTCGCCGGATGTGGAAGCTGGCCGTTTTCAGCACGGCGGCGGTCGCACTATTGCCGCTCATCTTCATGACCGTGGTCGACTATAAAGTCAACCAGCAGGCCATCGAGTCCGAAATCTACTATCAGACCGCGCGACTCGTATCGAACACCCGGAGAAGCATTACGTTTTTCCTGTCCGAACGCCGTTCCGCCTTGAATTTCATCGATAAAGACAACTCCTATCAGGCGCTGGGCGATCCTGCGCGTCTCACGGCGCTGCAGGAAAATCTCAAGAAGAGCTTCGGCGGGTTCACCGATCTGGGGGTGATCGACGACACCGGGCTTCAGCATACCTACGTGGGACCTTACAGCCTAGCGGGCAAAAATTACAGCGACCAGGATTGGTTCAAAGAGCTGCGCAGCGGAGGGGCTCACATCAGCGACGTTTTTTTAGGGCTCCGGCGGAAGCCCCACCTGGTCATATCCGTGAAGCACGATCTGCCGACAGGGCGCTTTTACATCCTGCGGGCCTCCATCGACACCCAGCAGTTCAACGATCTGCTTTCCGAAGTCGAGGTGAGCGGCGAGGGGGATATCTTTATCGTCAACACGGAGGGAGTGCTGCAAACAGATTCGCGGCTTTTCGGCAGCGCGCTGGGACGCTCCCCCATCGCTGTTCCGGGGTTTTCCCCGAAGACCCAGGTGCTGGAAGTCACATCGGCCGGAGAGGAGTTCATTACCGGCTATGCCTTTATCTCCGGGACCCCGTTTGTTCTGATGGCGGTCAAGAAGAAAAGCGAACTCCTGAAGCCCTGGAACGAAACCCGCAAGAAGCTGATTGTGTTCCTGGTGCTGAGCATCACGATCATCCTGATGGTGATTTTGGGGGTGTCCACCTACCTCGTCAACCAGATCCACGCGGCGGATCACACACGCGTCATGACTCTGCACAAGGTGGAATACGCCAACAAAATGGCCTCCCTGGGGAGGCTTTCGGCCGGCGTGGCGCACGAGATCAACAACCCGCTCGCCATTATCAACGAAAAAGCGGGCCTGATGAAAGACCTGATCACCCTGCGGAAAGAATACACCGCGGACCCCAAACTGCTTGGTCTGGCGGACTCAATTCTCGCCGCGGTCGAACGGTGCGCCAACATCACGAAAAGGCTTCTGAGCTTCGCCCGGCACATGGACGTCAAGCTTCAACCCCTGGACGTCGAGCAGATCCTGCGCGAAGTGCTCGGTTTCCTCGGCAAGGAAGCGGAGTATCGATCGATTGCGGTCCATGTTGCGGTGGACCCCGATGTGCCCAAAATCGAAAGCGACCGCGGCCGGCTTCAGGAGATATTCCTGAATCTGTTCAACAACGCCTTTGCCGCTCTGGGGGACGGCGGCCGACTGGATGTCACCGCCCGGCGCTCGGACGCCCAGTCCATCGCGGTCAGTGTCCGGGATACCGGCTGCGGCATTCCGCAGGCCGACCTCAAGCGGATCTTCGATCCCTTCTTCTCCACCAAGACCGAACGCGGCGGCACCGGTCTGGGGCTGTCCATCACCTACGGGCTCGTACAGGAAATCGGCGGCGATATCAGCGTGGAGAGCCAGGTGGGCCAGGGAACGGAGTTCACGGTCCGGTTGCCTTTAAAACTCGAAAGCGTAAGGAAACCCAAGCATGAGAGTCCTGTTGGTGGATGACGAGGAAGAACTCGTGACGGCATTGGCGGAGCGTTTGAGCCTGCGGGGAATTGACGCTCTGTGGGCGACGTCGGCGGAGGAAGCTCTGCGTCTTTTGGAGACGCAGGGCTTCGATATCGCGGTCTTGGACGTCAAAATGCCCAAAATCGATGGGCTGCAGCTGAAGAAACTCATGCAGGAGATGCGCCCCGGCATGAAATTCATATTCGTCACGGGGCACGGCTCGGACCGCGATTTCAAGACCGGTGTCTCAGAGGTCGGTGCCGATTACTATCTCGTGAAGCCGCTGAAAATCGAAGATTTGATCGCCAAGATGAAAGAGGTGCTGGAAAGCTGAAGGAGGCCTGAAGTGAACATCCACGATGCTCAGATCGGTCTCAGCGGGGTTCAATTTTTCGGAAAGATGGCGGCTTCGATCTCCCACGAGATCAAAAATGTGCTGGCCATCATCAACGAAAATGCCGGGTTGCTCGAAGACATCTGCTTCATGGCCGAGCGCGGCAAGCCGATCGACCCCGCGCGTCTGAAAAGGATGTCCGGCAGCGTCAAGGAGCAGATCCGGCGGGCGGATTCCATTATGACCGTGATGAACCGGTTCGCCCACAGCGTGGACGAAGCGTCCGTTTCGATCGACGTCAGCGAGGTGGCGCAGCTGCTCGTGTCGCTTTCAGCGCGGTTTGTGGCCATGCGGGGTGTCGTGTTGCAGGTCGCTAAACCGGCCGGGCCGGTCGCCATCACTACCTTTCCGTTTGCCCTGCTGAATCTTCTCTGGCTCTGCCTGGATTACGCCATGGCCGTCGTGGGGTCGGGCAAAACGATTGAGCTTCTCGCCGAAAAAACGGGAGATGGTGCATGGTTCCGGTTCGGCAGGCTTGAAAACATGGAGGCAGATGGCGCACCTCCGTTTCCGTCCGAAAGGGAAACCGCGTTGGGCCAGGCGGTGCATGCGCAGATCCTCCGAGACCCGGCCGCACGCGAGGTCAGCGTTCTGCTGGCCCACGACCGAAACGCATAATATCGCATGTCGCTTGATGCACGCTTTTTCAAAGGAGCCATGCCATGACGGAAAAAGTTTTAATCGTCGATGATGAGAAGGGGTTTCTGGACGTTCTGGCCGAACGCATGCAGAGCCGCGGCATGGAGGTGACCACGGCAACCTCGGCCAAAGAGGCCCTCCAAAAACTGGAGGAGGAGAGCTTTGACGCCATCGTGCTCGACCTGATGATGCCCGAAATGGGGGGCATCGAAGCCTTGCAGCGCATCAAGGAGAAAAGCCCGGACTCCGAGGTGATCCTGCTCACCGGTCAGCCTTCGGTGTCCAAAGGGGTCGAGGCCATGAAGCTCGGCGCCACGGATTTTCTCATCAAACCGGCCGATATCAACGAACTCACGGAGAAAATCAAGCTGGCCAAAACGCACCGCATGATTGTGGTGGAAAAGAAGACCGCCCAAAAAATGAAAGACATCCTCAAGACCAAAGGCGAGTAGAACGGAGAAGCGGACGGGATGTCTCACCCCTGCTAAGCGTTTCTGTTTTCCGGCGCCAGCGCCCCCATCAGCCGCGGCAGGTCGCCGAAGCGGCCGATAAGGCTGAAGATCAGCGCGGCCAGCAGCACGAAGACGATCGTCACCGCGGCCATGACCGGAGTGTAGCCGTAGCGCAAGGCATTGAAGATCTTGATCGGCAGGGTTTCGACCGTGAAGCCGGCGACCATGTAGGCCACGATGTACTCGTTCAGGCTCAGCACGAAGCAGAAGGCGTAGCCGGAAACCATGTAGGAGCGCACCATGGGGAAGACCACGGTGCGGAAAACCGCCTTGGAGTCGGCGCCCATGGTTTCGGCGGCCTCGATGATCCCGCGGTCGATGGACTCGAAGCCGAGCGAGATGGTAACGAGCGGCAGCGTCACGAAGAAGATGGCGTGGGAGACGATCGTCGCCACCATCTGCCCGTAGAGACCCACCGTGGCCCAGAACGTGAGAAACCCCAGGGCGGTGATGACCGGCGGCAGCATGAAGGGCGCGATGCCGAGCATGAAAAGGGCGCGGGCGTAGAACACCCGGTAGCGCCAGAGAAAGTAGGCAAGCGGCAGAGCGATCGAGATAGCCGCCAGACTCGACAAGGTGGCGATGATCATGCTGTTCTCGATGGGGATGAGCCAGGCGCTCTCCGTGAAGAGTTCGACGTACCAGTTCAGGGAAACCCCCTGGGGCGGGAAGTACAGGCTCTTCTTCGCGTTCAGCGACACCCCGCCGACCACCACGATGGGGCTCATCAGGAAAATCAGGACGAGCGTGAGAAACAGCTGGCGCAGGGCTTTGTTCATCGGTCGGTCGGCCCCCTGCTTTTCCCGATCAGTATGGTCAGCCCGACCAGAACCAGGCTCACGACCATGAAAAACACCGCCATGGCGGCCGCCAACGGCAGGTTGGAGTGGTACACAGCCTCATCGGTGATCAGCACCGAAAGCGTCCAGTGCTGGGGACGGCCCAGGATCTCGGGGATGAGATAGGTGCCTAACGAGAAGGCGAACACCATAACCAGGGTGGCGACAATGGCGCTGCGCAGCGAGCCCAGCACCACCGTGAAAAATGTCGTCACGGGGGATGCGCCCAGGGTCTGGGCGGCCTCCGGCAGGTGCGGGTCGAGCCGCGAGAGCGGCGGGTAGAGCACCAGCACGGTGTAGGGGAAGGCGATGTAGCACATGCCGGCCGTCAGGGCCCAGAACCCGGGCGACCAGCTCACCGGCTTTTCCATGAGCCCCAGCCAGACGAAGAGGTTTGAAATGCCCGCCGTCTGCGAGAGCAGCAGGGACCAGGCGAACGCCACGATGACCGCCGACAGCGAGAGCACCGATACCAGGATGACCAGCCACACCACCTGGGCCTTGCGCCGCATGCGCGTGATGAAATAGGTGAACGGAAATCCGACGGCGACACAGACAGCGGCGCACAGGGCCGAGATGAAGATGGAGAACACCAGCACCCGGCCGAAAAGCACGGTGAAGAGATTCGCGAAGTTGTCGATGGAGAAATCGGTCGTGTAGAAACCGCCCGGCTCGCGCTTGAAGAAACTCACGGCCAGCATGATTCCGAAGGGGATGACGAAGAAGACCAGGAGCATCACCGCCGGGTAGAGAATCGGCAGGTGAACGCGCAGCCCGTGGGGTTTGTCATCCATCATGCGGTCAGCGCCACGCAGGCGGCCGGCGGCAGCACCGCCGTCGCCGTGTCGCCCTGCCGGACCGCCGGGCGGCTTTTCGGGGTGGATTGGCTGATGATTTGAACCCCATTGCAGTCGAGATAGATCTCGACACTCGAGCCGACGTCGCGCACGAAGGTGACCCGGCCCGTCAGGTGGTTTTCACCCTCCGGGGCGCCGGCGACCACATAGATGTCCTCGGGTCTTACGGAGAGGGCGATCTCGCTGCCGGCCTTCACGTCCTCCGACATGGTCTCGATGCTGAGCGTTTTGCCGCAGATCGTCACCTGCCGGCGGCCGCTGCAGATGCCCTTGAGCAGGTTGCTCGTCCCGATGAAGTCCGCAACAAAGGTGTCGGCCGGGTTGCGGTAGATCTCGAGGGGAGGGCCCATCTGGTGCACCTGGTTGTCGGGCCCCATGACCACGATCAGGTCGGACATGGTCATGGCCTCGCGCTGGTCGTGGGTGACCAGGATGGTCGTGACCCCCAGCCGCTGCTGGAGCAAGCGCATCTCGAGCTGCATGTCCTCCCGCAGCTTGGCGTCCAGGGCGGACAGCGGTTCATCCAGCAGAAAGAGCCGCGGCTCGATCGCGAGCGCGCGGGCGATGGCCACGCGCTGGCGCTGGCCGCCGGAGAGCTGCGAGATGTGGCGGGCGGCGTAGCCGGGCAGGCGCACGAGCTCCAGAAGCTCATCGACCCGACGCCGGCGGGTGGAGGAGTCCGCCTTGCGGATCCGCAGGCTGAAGGCGATGTTGTCGCCGACCGACAGATGCGGGAAGAGGGCGAGCGATTGGAACACCATGCCGAAGTTGCGCTGATGGGCGGGCTGGTCGGTGATGTCGGCCTCCTCCAGCAGGATCCGGCCCCGGGTGGGCCGTTCGAGGCCGGCGATGAGGCGCAGCAGGGTGGTCTTGCCGCACCCCGAGGGGCCCAGAAAGCAGACGAATCGGCCGTGCGGAATGCGCAACTCCACGTTCTGGACGGCCACCACCGAACCAAAATGTTTGTGAATGTTTTCGAGAAATAATCCGGCCATGCACGTAAATGAGCCATCCCGCGGCAGGCGCAGGATGGCTTGAGGGTTCAAGGATTCGAGGGTTCAGGGGTACAAGTGAAACGAGAGCCAGCCTTTCTCTTTGGACCCCCGACCCCTTGACCCCTCGAACCCTTTCAGGAATTTACTTCGTGATCATCTCCGTCCACTTCTGGTTGATCCAGTCGCTGAGCTGGCCGGTGTAAATGTCGTAGCGCGGAATAATCGGCTTGATATCGCTCGAGACTGCGGCGAAGTCCGCGGCCGTCAGGCCCGTGAGCTCCTTTTTTACAGTTGGGGAAGTGCCGACTTTGAGCGAGAGCTTCTTCTGGATGTCCGGGCGACACATATAGTTGATGAACACATACGCCTCGGCCATCTTCTTGGAGGACTTGGGAACCGCCCACGCGCCGGAGTCGAGCACGCCGCCTTCTTTCGGGAAGGTCGAGCGCACCGGGTGATCCTTGCTCGCCAGGGTGGCGACATCATGGTAGTACTGACCCATGGGAATCTCGCCCGACTTCAGGGCTTGCTCGAACTGGGCCTCGTCGCGGTACCAGAGTTTCACGTTGGGTTTGATCGTGGCGAGTTTGTCGAGTACCTTCTGGATGCCTTCCTTGGTGTCCAGCACCTTGGTGCCGCCGAAGAAGGTGGTGGCGGTGATTTCAAGCAGGAAGGAGTTGGACGCCAGCGCCAGCAGGCCCAGCTTGTCCTTCTTGTCCGCGGTCCACATGTCGCCCCAGGACGTGGGGGCTTCGGGGAAGACCTTGGTGTTGGAGACGAGCGTGATGTACCATGACACCGCGCCGATCCCGTCCACCTTGCCATCCGGGTACTTGTGGACGAAGACCGGCAGCAGGTTCTTGTAGTTGGGGATCTTGGCGAGATCAAGCGGGGCCCACAGCTTGGTCTTCTGACCTCGCAGCATGGGTACCTGGGCGATCATGTTGACGTCGGCCGGGGCAATGCCCGCCTTGGCGGCCTGCTCCAGCTGAACCAGCCAGGCCTCGCCGGTGGGCTCGGCCACGGACTCGACTTTAATGCCGGTCTCCTTGGTGAAATCGGGGAAGATGTGCTTGTCGAAGGAATCCTTGAAATAGCCGCCGTAGACGCCGACCTTGAGGGTTTTTTCGGCCGCCAGGGCCGGCTGCGCGACAAAGGCGACGGCCGCGCAAAAAATCAAGATGGACCACAACAGACGGGGTTTTGAGCTCATGGACGTTCTCCTCGATAACGGTTGATAAAAAGGTAACGCCTGGAATTCGGAGAATATTGCAGAAAGACCGGAATGAGTCAAGCGCGACACGCGCAAGCGCCGGGCACACCTTAACGCGGGTGGTAACTGCTAAGGGAGAAAGTCCAAGGGTTCGGCAGAAAGCGATGGAAGTCTATCGACGGTTGGAGTATTGCGTCGTTTATCAGCAAGCCCTGTCGATTCGGACAGCAGTTGTTCGACGGGGGACGCGTCCGGGTTTGCGAAGATGTCTATGCCCTCAAGGCTGCTGAAGGGTCGCCTTCAAGAGTTTGAGTCCCTCTTCCCGGGCGTGCAGGACGCGCTTGATGTCAACGCCCTTGAGTTCCTCGCGTTTCAGGATGGCCTCGCTCAGGGCTTTGCGGTAGATCATGTATTCGTCCTTGGCGGAAATGGTCGCCGCCACCCGGCCCGTGTAGAGAAAGTCATCGATCGGCCGGTTTTTGCCATTGCGGTTCCCCGCGGTGAGATCAACCCGGTGGTTTTCATATTCCAGAAAACAGTGAATCATCGGCACATGGGGCAGGCTGTATTCGGCTAGAATTTTATCTGTCCCGGTCACAATCGCTTCAGTCATGGCGTAGATTCCGACCCCTCTCGCTATAGGAAGGCCAAGTTCCGCCGCCAGCGAGGCGATCACCGCGTGTTTGGTGGTGCAGGTGCCCATCTTCTCCTTGAACAGGATCATGAGGTCGTCGCGGTCGGAGTTGTAGCCATAGGGCAGTTCGTATACGTACCGGCAGGCCTCCTGGAAGCTCCGGATGCCGAGGTCCATAAACGCCTTCGAGACCGGGCCGGCCCCGGTAACAGCCTTATCGGGCAAGACGGTAAACGTGTCCATTCTCCCCTCGCAACACTCCCATTTAAATAATCATATTGAAAAGGTAGCCCACGATAAGGATCCCCAGACCGACCACGCCGACAAAGGTTACGATCAGGCGCATCTTGAGTACTTTGCGCAGGATGAGGATTTCAGGCAATGACAAGGCGATGACGCTCATCATGAATGCGAGCACCGTGCCCAGGGCCGCACCCTTCCCCAGCAGCGCCTGGACGATCGGGATCATTCCGGCCGCATTGGAATACATGGGGATGCCGACAAGAACCGCGATCGGCACCGACCACCAGGCCTCCTTGCCCATGATGGATGCCAGAAAATTATCGGGCACGTAGCCATGGATGAGCGCGCCCACGGCAATCCCCAGCACGATCCATTTCCACACCTTGCCGACGATGTCTTTCACGGCCTCCAGCCCGTAGCGTACCCGGTCCCGCAGCGTCTGGGTGCCGGATTCCACGTGGGCCTCGGCCGCCCGGATCTCGCTCACCCAACCCTCAATGTGCCGTTCCATCTTCAGCCGGCCGATGACCCAGCCGGCGACCATGGCGATGAGAAGCCCGGTGCCCATGTAGATGGCGGCCACCTTCCAGCCCAGGAGCCCATAAAGCAGTACCACCGCGACCTCGTTCACCATCGGCGCCGAGATCAGAAACGAGAAGGTGACGCCCAGGGGAATGCCGGCCGTCACAAAACCGATGAAAAGCGGGATGGCCGAGCATGAGCAGAACGGGGTCGCAACCCCCAGGACGGCCGCCAGCCCATTGCCCACCGTCTCCTTTTTCCCGGCCAGAATGCGGCGGGTGCGCTCCGGCGTGAAAAAGGAATTAACGATCCCCACGCCGAACACCACGATGACGAGCAGCATCAGGACCTTGGGCGTGTCGTAGATGAAAAACTCCACCGCCGCCGCGATGTGCGATCCCGCGCGCAATCCGAAGAGATCGTAGGTCAGGTATCTCGCAATGGGCAAAAGGCCCTGATAGGCCAGCCACCATGCGGCCAGAGCCGCAATAAAAAGTGCGATCTCCGTCGGTTTGATATTTTTAGAGGCTGCGGCGGTCTCTTTGGGAAAAATCACCTTCGGCCCGGCGCAGCAGGTTTTGAACTCGGCTATCGGTTTAAGTTCCATTCCTTTACCTCTTCGACCACCAATGGATTAACGGTTTCAGTCGGTTCTAGTCCGGCGCTTTCAACATGGACGCGATCACCGGCGAGTTTTTTTAAGTAGGCTTCGGCGATTTGGCTTCGGCCGCTGTTTTGTCGGCAAATGAAGAGCACTCTTACTTGATCGGACATAGGTGCCCCCTTTTGATTGTACCTGGCTCTTGTTTATGGCTTACAGGTTACATGGCATATGCCTGTCGGTCCCGTCACTGCGTATGGGAAATACCTGCGCTTGAACCAGAAGGCCGCGTTCACGAGCGTTATCAGCACCGGCACTTCCACCAGCGGACCGATGACCGCCGCGAAGGCTTCGCCGGAATCGATGCCGAACACCGCCACGGCCACCGCTATCGCGAGCTCGAAGTTGTTGGAGGCCGCGGTGAAGCTCAAGGTCGCGGACTGTTCGTAGGTCGCCCCTACCTTCATAGATAGGAAAAAGGACACGAAGAACATGATCACAAAGTAAATGCACAGCGGAACGGCTATCCGCACGACGTCGAACGGCAGCTGAACAATGTATTCTCCTTTAAGGGAAAACATGACCAGGATGGTGAACAGCAGCGCAATCAGGGTGATCGGGCTTATTTGGGGAATGAACTTCTGCTCGTACCACTCCCGGCCTTTCATCTTGAGCCCGACAAAGCGGGAAATCATCCCGGCGATGAACGGGATGCCAAGGTAGATGAACACACTTTCGGCGATCTGCCCGATGGAGATATCCACCACCATGCCCTGCATGCCGAGCCATTGGGGCAGGACGGTAATGAAGATGTAGGCATACACCGAGAAAAACAGCACCTGGAAGATCGAGTTGAAAGCCACCAACCCGGCGCAGTATTCCCGGTCGCCGGCCGCCAGATCGTTCCAGACGATCACCATGGCGATGCAGCGGGCCAGCCCGATGAGAATGAGGCCCACCATGTACTCGTGATAACCTGCCAGGAAAAGGACGGCCAAAAGAAACATCAATATCGGTCCGATCACCCAGTTCTGGATCAGCGACAGCGTCAGGACCTTCACGTTGCGGAACACCTGGGGCAGTTGCTCGTATTTCACCTTGGCGAGCGGCGGGTACATCATCAGGATCAGGCCGATGGCGATGGGGATGTTGGTGGTGCCGACCTGAAAATAGTTGATCACCTGGCGGATGCCGGGAAGGAGGTACCCCCAAAAAACACCGACAAACATTGCCAGAAAAATCCACAATGTCAGGAAACGGTCCAGAAATGAAAGCCGTTTGGTCGTTGCATCCGTCATGGGATACCCTCCTCCGCGCGGTGGCGAATCCTGTTCAGGTCGGCGTGGAACCCCGGCCGATGCCATCAGCCGATTCAAGAGGTTCAGGCTGTGCTGCCAAGCGGACTGGGCTTTCTACGTTCACTCTGGCGGTTGCAGAGCACCTCGCGGCCCGTCTTTAATATTTTCGCCATTCGTAAAGCGTCCCTGCGGACGGCCGGGTGGTTGGACAGGGACCGCCGCAGCCAGACGATCGCCTCCTTCACGGCCGGCGAAGCCTGTTCACCGGCCACCCGATAGTTCATCCAGCGCCCTTTTTTCCGGCCCTCGATAAGGCGGGCCTGGCGCAGGATGGTCATGTGCTTGGAGACCGTCGACGGCGCCAGTTCCAGGAACTCGATCAGCTGACAGACGCACAGCTCACGGTCATCCAGTACCAGCAGCGCGCGCACGCGGTTTTCGTCCGCAAGCGCCCGGGTAATTGCCAGGATCGATTCCATAAGAGCCTCTCCATTTCGTTATATGGCGAAATATAGTAGTATGCCGCCGGCATGTCAAGGGATGATTCGTGGCGTTGAGAGCCGGACGAGCGCAACCACTTCTATGGAGTTTTTGGAGCGGAGGGTTTTTGAGCGGCCGCCGGCGTCAATCCCAGGCGCCGGCGGAGTTCGGCCTCGTCCAGCAGGCCAACGTGAAACCGGCGATCCGGGAAAATGTAGGCCGGGGTCCCGGTGATGCCCTTTTGCGAAATCAGATCGCGCGTAGCGTCGATCTTCCGTATGCCTTCTGCGCAGAGATTTTCGGAGCGGTAGCCGTTTTCGAATTCCCGAAGCGATTTCTTGTCGCAGATGGTTGAAATGGATTGCTCGCGGGCGCCCTTGTGGAAGTCCAGGGGATAAAACAGATAGTGTACCCGGATCTCACCGGCGGCCGACATTTTTTCCAGGGTTTCGACTCCCTGCTTGCAGTAGGGGCATTGAGGGTCCGTGACATAAAAAAGATCCTTCCCCTGCTGTCCGATCGTGAACGCGCTGAGCTCGGCCAGACGGCTCATCTCCTCGGGGCTGAACAAGGTGATGGCTTCGAGGCTCTCGCGGGTCACATTGCGGCCGGAGGCTGAATCATACAGTTGGCCCATGATGAGAAAGTCGCCGCCCGGGCCGGTGTAATAGATGTAGGTCTTGCCGTTCAGAAGGACCTGCACTTCGCACAGGCCGGAATAGGCCGTAGGCTTCACATCAAGCACGCGTTTGTCCGGCGCTTGGAATTTGGCGATGATCTCTTCGACTCGTTTTTGGGTCGGGCACTGGGCATGCGCCGGCCCGCAAAAACCCAGAATCGCAAATAGGATCAGCCCCATCCAACCCGCACAGTTCAAACGCTTCATCGCACCTTCTCCCGTTTTTAAAGGCCTCCCCTGGAGGCCGATTTACCGTTGCACTGAGACCTCACCGGACCCCACCTCCACCGGCAGACCCGCCTGCTGCCAGAGCGTCCAGCCGTTGATCAGCACCCGCGTATTCAGAAAGCCGGCATCGCGCAGGAAAAGCGCCAGGTCATGGCTCAACTCGCAAGTTTCCCCGTCGCAGTAGGTGACGATTTGGGCCTCCATGTCCAGGTTCTGGGTGACGCCGAGGAAGTCGAGGTCCACCTCGTGCCACGGCAGGCTGAGAGCGCCCTGAATGTGGCCTTTGATAAAATCCTCGGCCGAACGGGCGTCGATGAACACCGCCGCGTGGGCTAAAAAAAGCTTCTGCGCTTCCTCCAGGCTGATGTCCATGCGCTCTCCGGTAGGAGTGGTCATGCTCGCCGCCGCCGAAAAGTCCCCCTTCAGGGGCAGGCGGTCCACGCGCAGGGCGTTGACACCCAGCGCCGCCGCCACGCTCAGAATCACCAGCGCCGGGACCTGCCAGGCGGCCCGTCGCCAGACGGCTTTCGCTGCCGCCATCGGATGTCTCAGCACCGCGTAAAACATGAAAATCGCCACGGCGAAAAACCCTGCGTCACGCAGCAGGTACCCACCGGCGGACATCGACGGGCCCATACCGCTGCTGCCGAAGCAGCCGCAGTTCACGTCAAGACCGCGGGCCAGGTTGAACATAAAGGCGATCAGGAACAGGATCAGAAGCCCGTTTACGGTGAGCACCGCGCCGGGCAGCCAGATGCCGGCCACCAGACACAGGCCCAGAAAAAGCTCCAGCCACGGCAGCACGAGCGCCGTCAGGTTGATCAGGGCATCCGGCAGGATGTGGTAGTTGAAGACGGCCTTGGCGAAGGCCCCCGGGTGGGCGATTTTGTCCAGGCTGGCGTAGATGAAGATTCCGGCCAGGATCAGCCTCGCCGCGATCCGCGCAAGGCGCATGGTGCGGGGCTCCTTTTTAGGATGAGAGCCGTTCTCAGGCATTGGAGCCATTGTCCCTCCCGCAGGCCAGTTGGCACAAGAGGTCGCCGTCGCCGCAGGCTGCGGTTTCGAACTGCAGCACGGGGTGATCGATCCCGAAGAATTCCATCAGGTCGTGTCGGATTTTTTCGGCCAGCGGTTCCGTGCGGCTGACCGCCTGATCGGGTACCACCACATGGCAGGAAAACGCCACACTGCTCGAGGACACGTTCCAGGCATGCAGGTAATGCACGCCGCAGATTTCCGGCAGGTCCTGCAGGTGACGCCGGACTTTTTCCAGGTCGAGGTGAGCAGGGGTCGAATTCATCAGGATCAGGCCCGATTCCTTGGCGATTCCCCAGCAGTTTTTTAAAATGAAAACGACGATCACAAACGACAGCACAGGGTCCAGCCAGTACCAGGGCCGGTAATAAAGGATGGCGCCGGTGACCAGCACGGCGACGGAGGTCAGCAGGTCGCCCACCATGTGCCAGAAGGCCCCGCGGATGTTGAGGCTGTGTGTGGCATCGCGGTGCAGCAGCCAGGCGGAAACTCCGTTGCCAGCAATGCCCACGGCCGCCAGCCCCATCACGATACTCCCGGAAACGGCCGCCGGGTTTCTCAACCGCTCGGCGGCCTCGATGACGATGACCACGGCGGCTGCGATCAATAACCCCACGTTGATCAGCGCCGCCATGATTTCGGCGCGCCGGTAGCCGAAGGTGTTGCGGACCGACGGGCCGCGGCGTGCGATGCGGAACGCCAGGTAGGCGATCAATATGGCGGCGAAGTCGCTGAAATTATGCGTGGCATCCGAAATCAATGCCATGCTGTTGGCCGTCACACCGCCGATGATCTGGGCCACGGGGATCAGCAGGTTCAACCCCAGGGTCAAAAGCAGCCGCGTGCCGGTCTGGTTTTCCATGACGGGCGCGTGATGATGGCAGCCGGCGGAGCCGGCGTCGGTGGGGTGGTGCTCCGCGGTTTTCGAATCGGGCTGAGGGTGTCCGGTTTCTTCTTGGCCGAATGCAGACAATTTGAGTCTCCCTCAAGTCCCCGGCCGCGGCAGTCGTTCACGCCGCGGCTAAACGGGTCCAAATCGGGTTGATGATGAAATAAAGTCCCAGCAGGCAGATGAGCGAGCCCGCGGCCTTGCGGAACCAGCCGCCCGCGCCCTGCCAGGTGCTGTTTTCCACCAGTTTGCGAACGACGGCAGTGGAGCTGCCGGCGACCGCGATCGGCAGGCAGTGGCCCACGGCGAAGAGCAGGATGAAAAGAATGCCGGTCGCCACCGCCTGCTGCAGCGTGATGATGGCCAGGATCGGCGCGATGAATCCGAAGGTGCACGAGCCCGAGAGAACCCCGTAGCCCAGACCCAGGGCAAAGGCGCCGGAAAGGCCTTTGCAATTCAGGCGATAGAGGAGGCTTCCGGACATGGAGCATTTTTCCACCCCCAGCATGCCCAGGGCGACCCAGATCAGGATTGCGCCGATCAGCATCTGCCAGTAGCTGCCGATATCCCCCAACATGCGTCCCAGCAGGGCGCAGATTGCACCGATGACGGCGATGCTGATGAAAAGGCCCGTGCTGAAGGCCACAGCGTAACCCGCGGCCTGGCGCGGCGCCAGGGCCTGCTGCTGGCCGCCGACGTAGGCGACGATGAGGGGGATCGAAGCCAGGTGGCAGGGGCTGAACAGCACGCTGATCATGCCCCACAGGAAACACCCCGCGCCGGCCAGGATGCTGCCGCCGACCATCCACTCGTTGACCGTGAGAAAGAAACTATCGAGCATGGACCGACCTCGGCGCGTCAGTTGACTCCGATCTTGGCGATCTGCTGGGCAAGTTCCTCTGCGCTGAGCATGCCGGTGTTCCGCGAGATTTCTTTACCCGTCTTGTCGTAGAACACCTGCGTTGGAACCTCTCGAACGCCGTAGCGGGCTCCCAGGATCTGCTCCTCGCCCAAATTGACGAAGACCACGTTGAGGGTTTCAGGGTATTTTTTCTGCAGACCCTCCAGGAAGGGCTGCATTATTGCGCCGGGCGGCGAGGTCGGGGCGTCGAATTGAATCACGCTCGACTTGCCTGAGGCACGCGCCTTGTCGACTGCGTTGTCCCGGGCCAGGCGGCTTTGCTCTTCAAACCAATCGCGGTTGACACGGATGTCGACGCGCTGCTCCAGTTGCACAAGGTAGCCATTGAGCGCCTCCTGCTGCTTTTCTTGAAGCAACATGGCGCGGATGGGCTCTTTGACCTGCTCATAGGGAGTCTCACCGATCATGGCCTTGTTGGCGTCGAAAAATTTCTGGATATCTTCCTCCAGGACCGTCACGCTCTTGGTCACATGCTCTGCGAAGGCTTGCAGGACGTCCTCGTCGGGCGCCCCCTCGGTCGGGACCCCGGCGCTCTTGGCCTCCTGGATCAGGACGGTCTTGGCCACCTGCTTCTCGAGCAGAAAGATGAGGTTTTTCTTGAGCTGCGGGAGCAATTCCGGCGGCAGCTCGCCCATCGTCGACTGCAGCTGCGCGCTGGTGATCTGGGCGCCGCCGGTTTCAGCCAGGGTTTCCGGTTTCAGCTTGGTCAGCTTTGCGTTTTTCAACATGCCCGAGCTGAGGCCCGGATACGTCTCTTCGACGCTTGCGACCTTGCCCTCATTGGAACAACCCCCAAAAACCAAAACACAGATCAGGAAAAAAGCAGTCAGCGACAGTGATGCGGTGATGGGTCTAATCCATTCACGATTCATTTGTTTTAATTTACCCCCATGCTGGTTAATTGTCCGACGATATCCTTTTCACTCATGAAGCCCACGTGCCGGTTTACCTCGCGGCCGCCAGCGTCGAAGAATATCTGCGTGGGAATGGCACGAATCCCGTACTGGCGAGCCGGGCCGTTGTTCTTCCAGACGTCGATGAAAATGATGGCGGCCTTGCCCTCGTAGGCTTTTTTCAGCTTCTCGAGGATCGGGGCCATCATTTTGCACGGCACACACTGGTCCGCCCCCAGGTCGATCATAGTGACCATGCCCTTGACCGGCACGTAACTGAGATCCTGGGATAGGGCCGGTCCGGCCGTAGGCCCGGCCCACGATGCAACCAGCGTAAGCAAAATGAAAGAGATTCCGGCCGCCCGTCTTCGGATATTAAAAAACCGGTAGCAAGCTGTCATCCGTTCCTTCATTTACTGATCCACTTTTTGATATCCTCTTTTTTCGGAACCTTGCCTACGCTCTTGACCTCGCCGTCCACCACCACAGCCGGCGTGCCGAACACGCCGTAGCCGGTAATTTCAATGATGTCCGTCACATGGCCGACGGTAGCCGCCACGCCGACCTCTGCCACTGCTTCCTTAACGATCTTTTCCGTTTGCTGACATTTCGGGCATCCAGGCCCCAGCACTTTAATGTCCATTTTATTTCTCTTTTCTGTTTTTGTTATTCTAACCTGGACAAGCTATAGCCAAAAAAAATCTAATCACGCACGCAGCACCCCGGCAGCAACAACGCACTTTTTACCGCAGCACTCCATAAATCAGCCATATTACGATGACCAGCAGCAATAATGCAAAATATTTCTTCAGCCGCGATTGATCAATTTTGATGGATAAACGAGGCCCGATTTGCGAGCCGATTAACACGCCGGCCGCCAAAAAAGCAGTAAGCAAAAAGTCAAAATGACCCCGCAGCGCGTGGCCGGCAAACCCAGTCAAAGCAGTCAAGCCGATCATCAGCGAGGAACTCCCCACCGCAATGCTCATGGGAACACCGCCCAACACGACCACGGCGGGCACCTTCAAAAGACCCCCGCCGACGCCCAGCATACCGGCAATGAATCCGGCCAGGAGCATTATCGGTATGAGGAACAGAACGTTTATGGTGTAAGGCACGGCCACGCCGGTGCGATGCCACAGCCACCATTGATTTGAAGTGGAAGCTGCTACCACCGCCGCTTTGGGCGGTCTGTACATATAGTACGCGCCTACTAAAAGCACGCCGGCAAAACATAGCTTTGCAAAAACGGCAGGAAAATACGGAGACAAATAACCGCCCAAAAAAGCACCGATGTTGGTAGGAGGTTCAATCAACAATACAAGTTTCCAATCCACCGTCCGGGCCTTGGCAAACACCAGCATGGAGGAAAGCGACACTACCATGATCAACACCTGGCTGGTGGTCGCAGCCACGTACATCGGCACGGAAAGTGCCAGCAACATCGGAACGTAAAAAGCCCCACCGCCCTGGCCCAACATCGAAAAGACGGTTGAAACCATCAAAAAAATAAAAAACAAGAGCACCAACATCTGGACGGACATTGCATCTCCTCCCTATGCGAAGCCCAGCAGCAGAATGCATTGAGCGCTGCGGTAGAGGGGCTGGAATCCGACGCCTGGAGTTTCAGCCCTTTTATTCCGGTGCGACGGTTACACCACGCGGTCAGCCCCCAGTCATCTATTTCAATCTACATAGCCGGAGCAGGGAATGCAGACCAATCGGTCGCTCTCTGCGACTCGGAGCTTGTTTACAAAAGTTAGTTCGCCGCAGTTGGCACAACGCTTTGCCGTGAAAATGGCTTTGCCCTTCTTAACGACTGTTTGATGTACCTCGCCGATGTCCAAAAACATACCCTCGTCTATTGAAAGAATTCGATCTACGAGAGGATCGGTGATCTCCGGCGCGATATCCTGTGGCGGCACACCGTCTTTGCGCTTCCGAACAAAGGGCGAAGCCAGGGCCTTTTCGAAGAAATCGGGCTTGAGCGATACGCGTACCGCACGGCCGGTCGCCTGATCAATCAAGGTAAAGGCCATCTTATTGAAATATTGTTTTTCGATATTCGATTTGCCGTAAGTGCAGCCGGTTGCGGTCATGATGCCGTCGAGAAAGCAGCCCGCGGCATGCCCCTTGCCGGTTTCCGCGACCACGAAAAGCTCTTTATCCTGTGCTCGCTCCACGTTAAGGGTCGTCATGGCGGCCATCCCGGCCCTCAGTCCGAGAGGCATGGCCGGGCACTTATGACCGTGAAACTTCAAACCGATTTCGAACAGCTCCTTAAGATCTTTCATAACAATTGCTCCTTTCCTTGTGATGGTTTTTCTCTGTCTCTCTGATCCAGTCGTTCGGATAAGAATTGCTGAATCGATATATTCTGATTCATCTATATTAAAAACAAAAAAAATTCCCCCACCCGATTATTTCCGGCAGAGCTCTTGCCGGGACACGAACGGAGCCCTTTTCGCCATCGCGGAGACTTCCCGGTCGTCATTCAGCCAGGATTTCAGTTCCCGCAACAAACCGCCAGCGTAAGGGTTGGTTTTGCCGTCCGTCAGAAAGTAATTAACCCACAGGCCATCTTTGGAGTAATCTACCAAGCCGGCTTCCTCCAAAATTTTCAGATGCTTCGATACCGTCGGTTGGGCAATCCCCAAAAGCGCCTGCAGTTCACAGACGCACATGGTCTTGTGCTGCAGCAGCTTGATCAGTTTCACTCGATTGGGGTCCGACAAGGCTTTCATGACTTTGATGAATGCTCTCATAGTTACACCTTATATTCATATATATAAATATAATCCAGACCTAATTTTTTTGTCAAGGACTTTTTTAGACCCGACTGCGCCAACAAACCCTCCTAAACCAGATCACGCCTTTTTTGAAAAATACCGCCTCTTCAAATTATAAATACAACTTTCACCTTATTTTAAGCTTGGCTCTCCTTTTGATAGCCTCCGCGTAAGCCAAGATACGGTCCTCACCATAAGGAGGTTCATGGTCATGGAAAAAGATCAAGCAAACCTAGACATGCAAGAGCCTGCTGTTGGGCAAAAAAAGAGTGTGCCGGGGCGCGCGCGTACGCCGCACCAACCCGAGAGAAGGGATTTTCTGCAAAAGGTCCTTTTGGGAACGGCAACCATCGCCGGCGTGGTTCTCGTTTCGGAGGGGAAGGCCCGCGCGTCGGCCCCTGAGGCCGATTTGAGTGTGGCCGGCCCTTTGGTAGCTCCCGAGGCTCTCGCTGATGGCAACCTGTTGGAGAGGATGCGGCATGACCTGCTGCGAGCCATGAAAAAGCCGGTCGCGGAGCGCAAATGGGTCATGATCATCGACCAACAAAAATGCATCGGCTGTTGTGCCTGCAATGTCTCCTGCAACGCTGAAAACAATCTGCCGCCGGGAGTCGTCTACCGGCCGGTGCTGAGGCAGGAGATCGGGAAATACCCCAATGTGGGCAGGATATTTACCCCGAAGCCGTGCATGCATTGCGACAATCCCCCATGCGTTCCGGTTTGCCCGGTAAAAGCCACCTGGAAGCGGGAAGACGGCACCGTGGTCGTGGACTACACCATCTGCATCGGCTGCCGCAATTGCCTGGAGGCATGCCCGTACAGCGCGAGGACCGCAGATTTTGGCGAGTTTTATGGCATGGGGACACCGGAAATCATGCCGTACGAAACCCGCCCGAACTATGAATACAGCCAGGAGTGGAAGCGCAAGCCAAACAGTGATGATTCGCCGGTGGGCAACGCACGCAAATGCCAATTCTGCCTGCATCGCCTGCGGGAGGGCATGCTCCCCGCCTGTGTGACCACCTGCCTGGGCGGTGCGACATACTTCGGGGACTGCAACGACAAGAGCAGCGTCGTCAGCAAGTTGCTGGGGTCTCCCCGGGTGAGACAACTGAAACCGGAACTCGGGACCCAACCTTCCGTATTTTATTTGACGTAAGTGGAGGCGAAACAATGGAAAAATCGACCAAATGGATTGGCTGGGCCATATGGCTCATCGCCATGGCATGGGGAGTTTTCGGCGTCTCGCAGCGCCTGCTCCACGGGGAGTTGCAGGTTAACTACGGCAGTTACATCCCATGGGGTCTCTGGGTGGCGGGCAAGGTGTATTTGGTGGGACTGGGGGTGGGCGCCTCGCTGTTTGCCTGGATAGTCTACGCGTTCAACCTGAAAAGGTATTTTCTCCTGGCTCGTCAGGCCCTGCTCGTCTCTGCCATCGCCCTGATGATGGGAATGCTCGTGATTGCCTTTGACTTGGGCCATATCTGGCGCGCCTTGGAACCTCTTTACCGTCCTCAATTTCGTTCGTTGCTCGCCTGGGCGACGTGGTTGACCGTTATTAACCTGCTGTATGTCATGCTGGTCTTTTATTTGGATGTCACCTCCAAAGCGGAACTCGGCTCGCGGCGCACGCTCGGCTGGATCGGGGTTTTCCTTGGAATAGCATTTTCCGGCTGCAACGGCGCGGAATTCGCCGCACTTATCGCCCATCCGTATTGGAACTCCACACTGGGACCTATCCTTTCCATCGCTGGGGACCTTCTTTCCGGATTCGCCCTGGTGCTCTTTTTGGGCGCATGCTTTCATAAGGGCCTGTGGGAAAGCGATGCCCCTCCGCCTGCTCAGCTCAGCAGGGTTGTCCTGGGCCTGATTCTCCTTGTGCTTATCCTCCAGTGGTCCGAGTATTCCATCTCGGCATGGTACGGAGTTGGACAGGAGACGACGCTGCATAACGATGTCCTGTTCGGGTCCTCGTGGTATCTTTTTTGGATCGGGCAGGTGCTCATCGGGTTGATCATCCCCGCCGCCCTCCTCCTGTGGCACCCGGCAAGCCGCGCTGCGGCCGGCTTGGGCGGGCTCCTGGCGGCGGCGGCTTACTTCGTCGCCCGCTACAACCTGGTTCTCCCCGGTCAGACGACCCCCACTTTCGAGGGGCTCCAGGACGCCTACATGGACCCTCGCCTCACCGTGGTCTATTCGCCGTCGTCTGTGGAATGGGCCGTTCTCGTTTTCTGTGTGGCCCTCGGAATCGGCATGTTCATATGGGGGCGGCGCCTTGTTCCGCAGCTGAAGGACATTCACATTGCCCAAGAAGGAGCTTAAGTCCATGAAGAAACCACTTTGCGATGAGATCACCGGCAAGCAAGCCTTGGTGGACCATAATTTGCTCGAAGGACCGACAGGAACCACGGGCGTTACCCGCCGGGCTTTTTTCAAGTGCAGCGCCCTGGTGGGAGGCTGCGCGGCCTTGGCCTCCCAGGTCGATGCGCTTTCCCAGCTCTTTGTTCCTGGAGCCATGGCAGCTGAAAGTGAAAAATTTGCCCCGTACGTTCTCGCTCAGCCCCAGAACATGATCTATACGACCTGTCTCCAGTGTCATACCGGCTGCCAGCTCAAAGCAAAATTCTGGGATGGGGCACTTGCCAAAATCAGCGGGAATCCATACGCTCCCCAGGACTATCTGCCCCAGATTCCTTACGATACCAAACCCCAGGACACGGCGACCATCGATGGCAAGCTCTGTCCCAAGGGCCAGGCCGGCATCCAGACGTACTACGACCCTTACCGGGTCCGCAAAGTGCTGAAGCGGGACGGCGAACGCGGCTCGAACCGGTGGAAGAGCATTCCCTTCGACCAGTTCCTCACGGAAGTCACCCAGGGGGGCAAGCTGTTTTCGTCGGCCGGCGACACACGCGAATACCCCGGGTTCAAGGATGTCATCGTGCTCAAGGACGCCGAGCTGAGCAAGAACATGGCTGCGGATGCCAAAAAAGTCGGCAAGGGCGAAATGAGCGTCGAGGACTTCAAGGCCAAATACAGCCAGCATCTGGATGCTCTCATCGATCCCAATCATCCGGATTTGGGACCGAAGAACAACCAGTTCGTTTTCATGGCCGGCCGCATTCAGCCCGGGCGGGTCGAACTCATGCACTGGTTCACCAACAAGGCGGCCGGATCGGTTAACGCTTACGAGCATACCACCATCTGCGAGCAGTCGCACCATCGGGCCTATGCAATGATGACCGGCGGCAAGACCGGGCATATGAAACCGGACTTGATGAATTGTGAATTCGTTCTGTTCTGGGGAACGGGAGCCTATTCGGCCAACTTCGGCATGACCAACATGGCCGAGAAGGTGACTGCGGGCAGGCTGGAGCGCGGCATGAAGACGGCCGTGGTCGACCCGCGGCTTTCCAATGACGCGGCCCACGCCGATTGGTGGTTGCCGGTCAAGCCTACCGAAAACGTGGCGTTGGCCATGGCCATGATCCGCTGGATCATCGAAAACCGGCGCTTCGATCAGCGTTACCTGGAAAACGCTAACAAGGCAGCCGCAATTGCAGACGGGGAGCCGACCTGGAGCAATGCCGCCTATCTCGTCAAAATCGTTGACGGCCATCCGTTAGAGCTCCTCAAGGCTTCAGAGGCCGGTGTCGGCAGTGAGAAGCAATTCGTAGTGAGCCGCGAAGGAAAGCTGTTGCCCATCGATCCCGCCAATGAAGCATCCGCCGTGGAAGGGGACCTTTTCATCAAGACCACGGCCGGATCCTTCGAGGTCAAGAGCGCTTTCCAACTCCTCACCGAGGAGGCGTTCGCCAAGTCGTTGCAGGAACGTGCCGACCAATGCGGGATCGAGCTTCAAACGATCATCGACGTGGCGCGGGAGCTGACCTCGCACGGCAAGCGCGCCGCCGTGGAGATGTACCGGGGACCGGTGCAGAACCCGGACGGCTACTACGCCGGATGTGCCGTTATCACCCTGAATCTCCTTCTGGGCAATGCCGACTACGTCGGAGGGCTGATCATGGGGGGTGGAGAATGGAAATCGTTCGGGGTACCTTCAAGCCCTTATGATTTCTCCAAGATGTTCCCCGGAAGCCTCACCAATTTCGGGGTAAAGGTCACAAGAGAGGGCACTCGCTACGAGGACTCCACTCTGTTCAAAGAGCACGGGTATCCGGCTAAGAGACCCTGGTATCCCTTTACCGGCAACGTTTATCAGGAAATCCTGCCGTCCTTCGGCATGGGGTATCCCTATTTGGGCAAAATCCTGTTTCTGCACATGGGTACCCCCGCCCTGTCCATTCCCGGCGGCAACCAGCACATCATTCAGACGCTCAAGAACCCTGACAAGGTGCCCTTGTTCATCGCCTCGGATATCATCATCGGTGAAAGCTCCATGTATGCTGACTATATTATGCCCGATCTGACTTTCCTGGAGCGATGGGGAGCGCCCGGAACGACACCCGATGTACCCACCCGGCAGAGCAAGGTGCGCCAGCCGGCAGCCATCCCCATGACCGAAGATATTACGGTGGACGGCGAGAAAATGCCCTTGTGCATGGAGGCGTTCCTCATTGCGGTGGCGAAAAAGCTCAACCTCCCCGGATTCGGCAAGAATGCTTTTGGCCAGGGGATGAACTTCGACCGCCCCGAAGATTGGTACTTAAAGTTCATCGCCAACCAGGCTTATGGAAGCAAGGAAAACGATGCCGTGCCCGATGCCGACAACCAGGAGATGGAACTTTTCCGGCAGGCGCGACGGCATCTGCCCAAATCGGTCTTCGACGAGGGGCTTTGGAAGAAGGCTCTCAGGTCCGAAACGGAGTGGCGCAAGGTGGTCTATGTCCTCAACCGGGGTGGCCGGTTCGACGGCTATGGGAAGGCCTATGGGGTCAAGACAGTAGCCTATAATGGATTTGGAGGAATGTTTCATCTTTTTGTCGAGCAGGTGGCCAAGCAGAAAAACAGCCTCAGTGGAACCTATTTCAGCGGTGTGCCCGTGGTACAGGGCGAGCGCGACGCTGCAGGCAGCCCGCTGGTGCACCAGGACGCTTATCCCCTCAGACTGTTCACGTTCAAAGAGCCATTTGGAGGCCAGTCCCGCACCATCTCCAATTACTGGAGCAACATCTCCCTTCAGCGGGAGAATAAGATCTGGATCAACAGCGAGGACGCCAAGCGTTTCGGATTGAAGCCGGATCAGCGTGTGCGCATGGTTTCCCAGGTGAATGCCGAAGGAAAGCTCCAGCTTCTGGATGGGGAGAAGCGGGTTCTGGACATGATTGCAAAGGTGGAAGTCAAGGAAGGCATCCGTCCCGGCACCGTTGCCGCCTCCTGGCACTACGGTCACTGGGCCTACGGCTCCCATGATGTGGTTGTGGACGGGCACCTCATCAATGGCGACAAACGCCGGGCAGCCGGAATTTGCCCCAATCATGTGATGCAGTTGGACCCGGTGGTCAAAGACGTGTGCATCACGGATCCAATCGGCGGCAGCGCTTCGTTCAGCAGCACCATGGTGAACCTGTTGCCCTTGAACGAATAGACATTCTAACCCCAGACGAGGGGAGGTCCGGGCCCCTAGCCTCTCTTGGTTCCACGCCGAACGATGATGCGACTCATTCGACAGGTTAAGAAGAAATGGGAGACATTCCTCTGCCCGAAGAAGGTGCGGGTGGCGGTCTTGGCGATTGCGGTTGTCCTGGCGTGGTTGCCAGCCCAAGCCGGGCAATCGTCTTCTCAGGGAAAGGTGTTGCATATCGATGCTCGTGGCCTTGACCTCCTGTTGCAATCCGATCCCAATCTGCTTCTTGTCGACGTTCGCACACCTGAAGAGTTGGCAGGTCCGCTGGGCAGGATCCCCCAGTCTCGAAATGTGCCCATGCAAGCACTTGAAAAAAACCCCGAGCAGTTTCCGCGTGACAAGACCCTGGTGCTCATTTGCCGCAGCGGGCATAGAACCTTGAGGGCGGCCGGGATTCTGGCCGACCACGGTTACGTAGTCTATACAGTGGAAGGAGGAATGCTGGCCTGGCGCAAACTGCACCCGGAAGCATTGGTGCCAGCGGAAGAGGCACCACCAAAAGAGCCGCCTGCTTCCGGCCAAACACCGGATACGATAAAGCCATCGCCGCGAGAAGACGGGGGCCGCCACCCTCCGGAGAAAAACTTTCTCGACAATAACATGGGCTGCTGAAGGCACCGATATGAAAGACTTCGAATCGCTTCTATCCGCGTCGGCCGCTGCGCATGGCCATCTGTGCCCAGGGCAGGTGGTGGGTGTGCGCATGGCCATCCTGGGTTGTCGTCTCATTGGGCTGGATGAGCCGACCCGGCGCGACCAGATCAAGAAGTTGATTGTTTATGTGGAAATGGACCGCTGTGCGGCCGATGCCGTGGCGCAGGTGACCGGCGTTAAGCTGGGCCGCCGCAGCCTTA
Source organism: Ignavibacteriota bacterium (assembly GCA_963742955.1). Taxonomy (GTDB): domain Bacteria; phylum Bacteroidota; class Ignavibacteria; order Tepidaquicellales; family OLB5; genus CAVUOA01. The sequence goes on from CAVUOA010000009.1 coordinate 1,167,813, forward strand.
AGTTCATGGACTATGGAATTATGGCCGCCACCTTCCTGAACTTGGAAACCGGCAAGGCCTTCCGGGTAATTTCCACCGAGGAGGCGCGCGACCTTGCGGCGGTTTACGCAGCCGAGGTGAGCGGGTTGTCCCAGCAGCAGCTCACGGCCTACTGCCGCATGCCGGACAGCGTGCTTTTCAGGGTCCAACAGGTTCGTGTGCCGATCAAACCGGTCGATCTGCCCGGACCGACCCGGCGCAAGGTCACTTGTCTTCGGTGCGGGCAGGTCGTCCGAGACGGGCGCGAGGTGGTTTGCGACGGCGGATATATCTGCCGGCCATGCGCGGAGGGTGCTTATTTCTCAAACCCCAGGGAAATCACCTGGGCGAACATGAACTGGGCTCCCGGCGAGGTGCTCGAACTGGTTGCTCCGCATGATCAGGGGCATCATTTCGAAAAACCCAACAAGAGGCGAGCGGAAGTGATCGCACTGCGCTGAGGCTTTGAAACCCGTTCCGACTTCAATATTCCTCAATCGATCTCTCACGGAAAGGCTGGACAGACATGTTGAAGAAAATCAATTTGCAGGATGCAGTGGGGACCCAGCTGGCGCACGACATCACCGAGATCCGGCCCGGGGAGTTCAAAGGGGCGGCCTTCCGCAAGGGCCACACGGTGTGCAACGAGGATATATGCCACCTGCAGAAACTGGGCAAGAACCATCTCTACGTTATCGACCTCGCCGAGGACGAGATTCACGAGAACACGGCGGCCGCCATTCTGGCCGGGGCGTTGGCCGGCGAGGGTGTCGCTTGGGAAAACAACCCGAAGGAAGGCAAGATCGGTCTGACCGCCGCTATCGACGGGCTGCTTAAGGTGAACACGGCGGCGCTGGCGGCCTTCAACATGGTGGAGGAGGTGATGTGTGCGACCCTCCACTCCCACACCCTGGTTCAAAAAGGCAAATTGGTGGCAGCCACGCGGGCCATTCCCCTGGTGATGAAACGCGCTCCGGTCGAGCGTGCCGCGGCCATCGCCCGCCAGGACGGCGGGGTGCTGTCGGTGCGGGCGCTGCGCAAGGCCAAGGCCGGCATAGTGGTGACCGGCAGCGAGGTTTTCAACGGCCTGATCCAGGACCGCTTTGCGCCGATCCTGACCGAAAAGGTAACCGGACTGGGCTCGGAGGTGGCCGGGGTCAGCTTCGCGCCGGACGACGCCGACCTCATCCGACAGGCCATCGTGTCGCATCTCGAAAACGGCTGCGACCTTATTCTGTTGAGCGGGGGGATGAGCGTCGACCCGGACGACGTTACCCGCCAGGCGATCCGGCAGGCCGGGGCGACCGAGATGAACTATGGAGCCTCCGCCTTGCCCGGAGCCATGTTCCTCGCGGCCTGGATCGGGGACGTGCCGCTGCTGGGGGTGCCGGCCTGCGGGTTGTATCACCGTACCACCATCCTGGATTTGGTGCTACCGCGGATTCTCACCGGTGAGCGGATCGGCAAGAAAGAGCTCGCCTTTTTCGGGCACGGCGGCTTGTGCCAGGACTGCCCGGAGTGCGTGTTCCCGAACTGTGCGTTCGGGAAAGGGGCTTAGCAAGGCTGTTGACGCCATCACTGCTGGTGCTGGACCTGCAGCTCCTGCGACTCGGAGTGCCCGGTCGAAATCGCCACCAACCGGCTCCGCCCTCAGAGGATCGTGCGCTTTGCAAGCCTGGGGCTGATCGAAGAGCTGATCGCGCTGCCCGAAATCTGGTACTGCCTCACCTGCCGGCGCTGCAACCGGGTGTGCCCGAACCTCGTTAAACCGGAAACACTGATTCGATATGCCCGGGCGGAGTCCGTGCGCCGCGGCATGGTTTCCCGTGCCGCCGCAACAGCCTACTACGATCTTTTCCGGCGCTTTCAGCGGGTTCGCTGGCATGTGGCGCGCCGCTGCCTACTCGGGAATGGCGGGCCCCCTACCGAGGTCGATTGGCAGCGCTGGCTGCAGGCCCCGATTCCGGATTCGACCGCCCGCGTGTCCTTCGCAACTCTCTTCAACTGCAGCAAGTCTTTCCGAACAGCCGGTGGGACGGCCAGGGTCGCCGATTGTTTCACCTGCGGCGAGTGCAGCAGCGCCTGCCCGGTCTCCGGGGAGCGCGGCGCCTTCGACCCCCGGTTCATCTTCCGCATGGTCAATCTCGGGCTTCAGGACGAGCTCCTGCAGTCGCCCTCCATCTGGCTGTGCCTGGAATGCGGCCGCTGCACCGATGCCTGCAGCCAGCTCGTCGACGGGTGCCGGATGATTGCAAGCCTCAGGGAGCTTGCCGTGCAGGAGGGGGTGGTGGATGCGGATTTCGCGTTGCGCGTCCGGGACGCCCAAAAGCAGATTTACGTGCGATGGGTTGATGCCATCGACAAGCTGCTCGGCCTGCAGGCAGGCCAGGGAAGCCTTGCCACCTGCCGCCTCCCTGTCGCTGAATGCGTTTGACAACATTCCCCGGGTTTTGTCTCGTCGCCGCTGGCTCAGCCACCTGCATTCTTATCAACATCCTGATCGAGGGGAGAACAATGCCGATCATCGACCGATTTTTCGAGCGCGGACGGAAGTTCCTGGGTTCCAGGTATCCGGTGATGTGCGGCGCCATGACGTGGATCAGCGATCCGGGGCTTGTGAGCTCAGTCTGCAACGCCGGTGGATTCGGTCTGCTGGCCGGAGGAAACGCCCCCTGGATATCCTGCGCAGTCAGATCGAGTTGACCCGCGAGTTGACCCGGTGCCCGTTCGGTGTGAACATCATCACCCTGGCGCCCAGCTACCCGGAGCATTTGAAGCTCGCCTGCGATCTGGGATGCGAGTTCGTGGTCTTCGCCGGGGGCATCCCCAAGAAAAACGAGATTCAGCAGGCCAAGTCCTGCGGGGCCGGATCATCTGTTTCGCCTCTACCGAGCCGCTGGCCATGAGCCTGATCGACCGCGGCGCCGATGCGCTGATGCTCGAGGGTTCCGAGGCCGGCGGTCACATCGGACCGGTGGCCCTGGTCGGTGCTGATCCAGCAGATTCTTTTCCAGATCGACCATGTGCCGGTGTTCATCGCCGGAGGAATTGCCACCGGTCGCATGATGGCCCACCTGCTGATGATGGGGGCGGCGGGCATCCAGATGGGCACCCGCTTTGTTCTGTCGGAAGAGTGCGTCGCTCACCCCAATTTCAAGGAGGCCTTCGTACGGGCACGGGCGCGGGACGCCGTCGCGACCCCGCAGTTCGACAGCCGCCTGCCCGTGATCCCGGTGCGGGCTTTAAAAACGAGGGAACGATCGAGTTCGCCAAACTGCAGCTCGAGTTGATGCACAAACTGGAAAACAACATCATCGATCGCGAGGAGGCCCAGTTCGAGGTGGAGCGGTTCTGGGTCGGGGCCCTGCGTCGCGCGGCCGTAGACGGTGAAGTGGCCAAGGGGTCCCTGATGGCCGGCCAATCGGTCGGCCTGGTGAGAGAGATCAAGCCGCTGAAGACCATCATGGAGGAGATGGTGACTGAGGCGGAAGCCGAGATGCAGTGGTTGAAGCGGCTGTTCACAGAGGCACCCGCCGATCGCCTTTGAATTTTTCTAAAGGAGGAGAGACGCCATGACGGTCAAATTCAACCAGTATTGGAGAATAGACCCGGAGAAAGTACCAGATTACGAAAAATATGTCCTGAGCAAATTCATATATTCAAAAGGTGGATGGGTACAAATCTCAGAGATACCAATTCGTCGCCGGTTGACATAATTTTCTTCCGGCGTAAGTTTATGGGTATACCGCTGACGGCCTGAAGTTTATTTTTCAACACCCGTGCAGCCGGACGATAAAGAAGGTTGCAGGCTCCCAAACCAGGGAAAGAGAATGCCCATTCCTGGATGAAGGCGAATGGATCCCGGCAATCGCGAAGCAAGGCAGAAGACTACTAAGGGATGGATCCCGTGACAATTCCCAAGGGCCCCAC
>CAVUOA010000010.1:0-9811 GCA_963742955.1 Ignavibacteriota bacterium
AAAAAAGGATAGTACTAAGTATGTTGTATGTCCTTCGACTCCGCTCCCGCCTGACGGACGGGCAGGCAGGACTTATGTTTATTTGTAGATTTTGTTTCATGGTCATTGCGTTATTTCTCCCAAATTAACCCATAATATTCATCATAACAATTAAAAAGCGAGTGGGGTGCAGCAATATTGCGGTATCCGGCAGCAGTTAAATGGTATTTATAAACAAAAAAATCCATTTCAGCTTAAATTTATCTTTCTTCTTCAGCTCCGCACTGAAGAATATATTTAGCTGACAATGGAAATTTGTCTCAACATTTCAAATATAATATATATGTTGTCGATTTGCAATGAAATATTAATCCGAACAATTTACGCATTCCGTTTACCTCTCCATAAATTCATAAAAATCAATAAAAAAATCATTGCAGGGAAAAAATAACCACGGAGGCAAATTATGAGCGAAAAAAGCCGAATGCAGGAAGCAAATCAAATAGCTGGAAAATGCCAGAAAACCAAGTATATAAGCATGTTTAGTCTTACGATTTATAATAAGATAACCAAAAATAAGAAATACCGCCGGTCCTATAATGCAAAACAGGAATACATTAGTAGTAAAATATGATATTCCAAACTCATTTCCTAAATATGTAAGAATATTGATACAATATTTGAAAATTTGATTCATTTACATTAATGCTGGCATACTTTTGAATACCACTAATTTTGTTCAATGTACAGATAAACATAGCCAGTTGATTCTATGTAATCAGCTTGCATACAGTAGTCCATCTTATTCCCGGTTGCGTATAGAAATACTGTAGACGGAGGGTTCCACCACGGGATTTCAGGATTTCTATTTGGTATCCAACTTCTGTTTATTGGAGAAGCCCATTCGAGACTTAAATCTTCTGCAAATTCGAGAAATTCTTCTTTATTAATTTTAGCTTTTAAATAATATCTGTACTCTTCATCAGGCGGGGGCTGCAAATAATAAGTTTTCTCATGAATATCAGTTGCCGAACCTGGTAAGTTATGAGATAAGGAAATCTCTCTGGGTGCTTCCAAAACAGGTTTTAACACAAGGTAAATCGTGTATCCTATGTAACCTCTGAACATATACGCAATAAAAACAAGCATAGCAAAAATAAAAATCGCCATCAAAAACCACTTTTTTTTATGTGACTGTGTATTTTTCATTTTTTCAAAAAATTTTATGTTTGAAAATTTTAATTTTCTCAGAACGGACTGTGAGCCAACAAATTCTATGTAGCGGACTTATAATCTGTTCTTAATTCTCTAATCACTTTCCTTTGTTTAAATACCAGCCAAATAAGCCACACAGTAAATATCGGCCAGATAACACAGAAAATCAAAACATTTATTCCCATATAACCGAGTCCCGTTAAATTACCAAGCCATAACAGGATAGTAACACAGGCACCGAATATGTAATAAATTAATTGTTCCATTGTTTTATAGATAATTTAATTTAAAAATATGCTTATTAATTACGTAATAGTTTTAAATAGTCTTCTAAATAAGATTCATAATCAAATCCACCGGTTCTTAGTAAGTCTGAAATTTCCGAAAGCCACATTCCTGCTCTCTTTTGCCTGCTGTTAACTCTCGTTACATATAAGTTTTCGTTTTCAAATCCGAATGTTGCTGCCTCCGTAACAGCATTGTATAAAGCATAATAATTGTCTCCAATCCGTTCTAAGTATTTGAACATCATACTTTCAAAGAATGCCTTTGTCTTCTTTAAGTTTTCTAATTTTACTGTTTTATTCTTCTCACTCATATCATCCAAGTCAAAATTGATACCTAACGCTTTACAAAACATAGGAAACGAGTATTCTTTGGGTATTGCGTGAGTCAATATTAAATCAATATCACTCTTGAACTTGTTTAATAGCACTTCAAACCCATCCTTGTGAACTTCAAAATTTATTTCCCTTTTAAAATCCTTTGTATGGCTGAATTTGAATTTTATTGACTCCTCACCGAAAATTACACCGTTCTTGCAAATTGACCTGCAGAAGCCAACATTAAAAGATAACCTAAACATAGCGTTGTAGCTGTTGGTTACTCTAACAAATAGCTTATACTCATCTATAGTTTGAAATTTGAACTCGCTTTTATCAGCGAACAGGTCAATATGGCAAAAGCTCAAAGACTTCGGAGCTATAACATTGAATAAGTCAATTTTGCTGTTTGTTTCCATTCCAAAGAGTGTTTGCTTACATTTCCTGCCGTATTCATATGCTTGTTCATTGGTAATTAACTCATAATCACTTGATACAACCGATAGTGGATTACTGGAAATCGAATTAATCAACGCAGTCTTGCCTGGAATTTGAATGTATCTATCCGGTTCTCCCTTTAGAGTGGTGAATACATGAGCTCGTTCAATCGGGAAAGTAATATCATTTAAAGTCAACTGGGATTTTTCCATTTCTCTAAGCCCCTTTCTTTAAATTTTACAATAGTAATTTATCTAATTTTTAACGAAACTAAGTATCAAGACATGATATTAATATGCTACTTTTACTAAATTTACCGCCTCCCTCAAATCCTCTGTTTCAATGTGGATATATCCCATAGTCGTATTTAAATCACTATGTCCTGCAAGCTGTTTTGCATAGTTAATATTAACTCCATTCTTGATAAGATTAGTTATAAACGTATGTCTGAGGCAATGGAAGTGATATTTTTCAGGCAATCTGGCTTGTCTAAGGTATTTCTTAAATTTTTTGAAACATAGTCCCATTAAGTTTGATTCCCTTTGGATTAGTAAATAGGTATCTTTCAGGTGCTGATAGTTCTATAACGTTTCCTGAGTGGCTTAGAATCGATTTTACGAAGTTCTTTTAGGTGTTCCGAGATTGGTATGTACCTAATCTCTACCTGTCTTTATTTTGAAGTCGGGCTTGTTGCTGATAGTTAATATCAATTCGCGGAAGTCTATATCTCTTACCTGAATGTTGAGTATTTCATTTAACCTACATCCGGTGAAGAGGGAAAACAATATCAAATTCTTGAAATAATCATCTTCAACAGTATCAAGTATCCTTTTTACCTCAACGTCATTAAAACTCAGCTTTTCCTTTTGCGGGATTGAGAACTGCTTTACATAATTGGTTGGATTACTATCCAAATACCCCATTCTAACAGCGTAATTAAACATTGCTCTAATTGTCCGAATTTCAATGTTGGCAGTGGTTTTGCTGACCTTTAGAATCCTGATATTCTTGTAAGTTTCAAAGTCCTTAGTGATGTAGAGGTGTATTTCTCTATCACCAAGTGTTTCAATCAGCTTTTTTGAAATTCGGATATATATTTCAAGTGTTTTCGGAGTAAAATTTGACTCGGCATACTCCAAAATCTCATTTTTAAGGCGCGAAAAGAACATTTTAGCTTGTCTGGATTGTGGTTTCTTGCTTTTTGAGTTCTCCGATTCCAATAGAAACCTCTCAGCCTCTCTTCTGGTCTTTTTCCCAGTGGAGATTTTTGTCCTTTTGCCGTTAGAGGGGTTAGTGAAATAGAGGTCGTAGATACCCTTATATCCTTTTGAAATGAACATTAGATTTTCCTTTCTAATGCCGTTATCTTTGTTATGTTGGAAAAGCCTTAGTCACTAAATTAGTCACTAAAACCAATTGGGAAGGCGAAAAATTGTGGTTATTTTCGTCGGGATGGCAGGATTCGAACCTGCGACCTCCTGCTCCCAAAGCAGGCGCGATAACCGGACTACGCTACATCCCGAAAAAACTCAGATTGCAAATATCATAATATTACTCCTAAATTACAATTCCAAATATTTTTAATCTTACTAACGATATAAGAGTTATTTTGTTAGCAAAATACTTGCATTACCTTTGTAATTCGTCAATGTAATTACTGCTTCAGTTGGAATACCTGTAAAAATTCTCTCGGAACTCGAATAATTTGAACCAAGGTCTTTTGAAATTATTGTAGTAGTATCATGCATCACCTTGAAAAATCCGCTTCCTGCTCCATATCGGCTGACAGAAATCGAAAAATTTACTGTATCTGCTGAAAAAGCAAGCTGAACCGTATCATTGTAGGTGTGGTTTGTTGTTGAGATGCTGACAGCAAGTGTATCATTTACTGACCTTACGCTAACACTGTTAGTTTCAGCAGTAGTTGTTGAGGTGTTGTCAGAACATCCGGTCATTAAGGCAATACATAGAAATAAAGCTGCAGTCAGATTGGTTTTCATTTTTGATAATTTATTTTTGAATCTATTCAAATTTAATTAAATTTGGTCAATATTCAATGAAATAAATATTCCGACAAAAAATATTGGGATTTTGAGGTCTAAAAAGGTATTAAATCTTATTCCAATTCGGGGGCTGCTGCGGCTCGCTTGAATCTTTTTTCAAAAACGGTGTACAAAGCAGGTACAAATATCAGTGTAAGGAAAGTTGACATGGTTAATCCCCCAATAACGGATATTGCAAGAGGCGCTTGTGAGGCTTCCCCGCCTATACCTATTGCCATTGGGATTAAACCGAGCACAGTAGCAAATGTTGTCATAAAAATCGGACGTAAACGAGTTTTTGCTCCGCGCAGAACCGCGTCATAAAGCTCTACTCCGCTTTTTCGCAGACGGTTAGTATAATCAACCAGCAAGATTCCGTTAGATACAACAATCCCTACCATAACAATTACACCTTCAAATGAAGTCACTGAAAGTGTTGTATTTGTCAGGAACAGCATCCAAACAACTCCTACCATTCCAAGAGGAACGGAGAACATTATAACAAACGGGTCAACCAATGATTGAAACTGTGATGCCATAACCATGTATACTAGAATTATGGCAAGCCCGAATGCAAGCATCAATGCGCTGAATGTTTTATTCTGCTGTTCTATATTTCCGCTCATCTGTATTTCAAAACCGGAAGGCGCTTTAACCTGATTTATCTTTTGTTGTATTTCTTCAGATACACTTCCGAGGTCTCTGCCGCTGACATTTGCGGTAACCTCAACCATTCTTTGCTGGAATTTTCTGTCTATTTGGACTGGTGATTTAGATAATTCAACATCAGCAATATTTCCTATTTGTACCAGCTTTCCTTGTGAACCCATGACTGTTAAGCGCTTCACATCATCAACTTTGTTCCGGTAGTCTTCAGACATTCTTACAAGAATATTATACTGATTTCCTGTTTTCGGGTCACTGTAAAGTGAAGCAACCGAGCCGGCTATGCCGGCTGCAACAGTATTAGCTACCTGCTGCACACTCACGCCCAATGCACCAGCTTTAACTCTATCAACAACCACTTTGAGCTCCGGCAGGTTCAAATCTCTGCTAATGCTGACATCTGTTGTACCCTGAACCGATTTAACTATATCGAAAACTTCATGCGAGAGCCTGTCGGATGTTTCAAAATCATATCCAAGTATTACAACATCAACCGGCGCGCTTGAGCCGAAATTCATTAAAAATTTAAGAAAACCTCCTGAATTTACATAAAGTTGTCCTCCAGGCAATGACATTAGTTTTGGTCTCAATGCTTTTATAATATCAAAAACCGACCTTTCTCGCTCTTCCGGAGGAACAAGTGAAACAGAAATATTTGCGCTATGGCTTCCTGAATTTCTGCCGAACAAGCTTCCGCTTCTTGCACTCGGAACGCCAATATCCGAAACTATTGTTTTTGCTTCAGGCGCATTTTGCTGTATAATTTTTTCAACGTTTTGAACAAACTTCTCGGTTTCCTCTATCCTAGTCCCAACAGGGAGTTTTACTGACACAGAAAACTGGCTTTCATCCGATTCCGGAAAAAACTCTGTTCCGATAAATTTAAATAATCCGAAAGAAAGAATTGAAAATCCAATTACCCCGAAAATAACAAGCTTTTTATGACGCAAGCTTGTTTTTAAAGAATTCTCGTAAAAATTGTCTATTGAGTCCAGAAGATTTTTTGACCAGATGTGAAGTTTATCAGAAAGTTTTTTGGATTCGGGATTCGGCTCTCTTTCCGCTTTAAGAGCTTTAAAACAAAGCAGAGGGGTAACAGTTCTTGATACAAAAAATGACGCAAACAATGCAACAGAAATTGTTAATACCAAAGGAACAAATAATAACTTTGCAATCCCCTCAAGAAATACGACGGGCAGAAAAACAATAACAGTTGTTAACGTAGAAATAAAGATAGGCGATGCTACTTCCTGTGCCGCATCCAGGGTTGCCTGAATTTTACTTACTCCCTGTTTACCCATTAATGAATAATGACGGGAGATGTTTTCAAGCTCTACAATCGAATCATCAACCAGCCTTCCAACCCCCAGAGCAAGCCCCCCCAGAGTCATAATATTAAGTGATGTACCGCTGAACCTGAAAAAAATAAATGTTCCAAGAATTGATAGAGGGATGGCAATGAAAATTATCATTGTACTTCTGAGATTCCTGAGGAAAATGATTATAACTATAGTAGCCAAAATAGCACCAAGCGCACCTTCGCGAATCAGCCCGCTTATCGAATCCCTGATATAACTGCTTTGGTCAAACGCAGTCGAAGTCTTGACATTAGCCGGAACATCTCTTAAATGTTTAAGTCCTTCAAGAACTGCATCAACAACATCTACAGTATTTGCACCTGGAGTTTTTTGTACTCTTAATATAACTCCGTGTTTTCCGTTATTTCTTATCACCTCGGTCTGCTCTTGATATGAATCCTCTACCCTGGCCACATCTCGTACTTTCACAGATACACCATTATCCTGCTTAATTACTATATCGCCTATAGGCTGCACAAGATTAAATTGGCTTTCAGTTCTAAGCGAATAATCAAAAACACCCGATTTCAGCTCACCTGAAGGCAATATCAAATTCGATGCCTGTACAGCGTTTATTACCGATTGAATAGGAATACCGGCAGCCTCTACTCTGTTCCTGTCAAGTGTTATGTGAATCTCTCTTATTCTTCCTCCTACAACCTGAGCAAAGGCAACACCCGGCAAGTGTTCCAGCTGAGGCTCAATTGTATTGTAAGCAAGGTCATACAAGTCGCGCTCATCCATATCGCTGCTGAGAGCAATTGTAATAATCGGAACGTTTGTAATATCAAACCTAAGAGCAAGAGGCTGAGAGACGCCGCTCGGCAGAAGATTTAAAACCCTGTTGATTTTCTGAATAACATCAATCAGCCCTACATCAGTATTTGCATCCCAGTTAAAATAAATCCTGACCTGCGAAATACCTTCCCTGGTTGAAGACTGTATGTAATTTACGTCATTTGTTGAACTGACTGCTCTTTCAATCGGAACAGTTACACTCTGCTCCATATCAACGGGGCCTGCGCCGTTAAAAAATGTAATTGCAGATACAACGGGGATTTGTATATCGGGCAGCATATCAATAGGAAGCTGGCGGAAAGAAACCAGACCGAGAACGAACAGGGCAATCGATGCCATTAAGGTTGTTATCGGGTATTTAAGAGCAAGTCTTGTTAGCCACATACTATTTTGCTATTTTAACTCTCATCCCGTCTTTAATTAAATCCTGTCCAATACTTACAACTTTATCTGAATCTGTTAAACCATCCGTTATTTCATAAGTGTTAATATCCTGAATTCCAAGCTGAACATATTTCTTGAAAGCAACCGAATCCTGGTTTACCATGTAAACAAAATTCCCCTTATCATCTTTTTGTATACACTGCTGAGGCAAGGTTAATACATTCTCATCTTTTTTCAATATAAGCTCAACACTCGCAAACATCCCGGGCTTCAGCATTTGTTTTCGGTTTTCAATATCAACTTCAGTCTGCATTGTTCTCGTGCTGAGGTCAAGCGATTGTCCTATTGCTCTGATATGCCCGGTAAATTCTTCATCCGGATAAGCATCGGTTTTAATAATTGCCGATTCAACTTCATCCAGCTGAGATATATCTTTATCCTGTACATTAACCATGACTTTCAGGTTATCAATATCACTTAAAACAAACAAAACTGAATTGGGGTTATTGCCTCCGACCACAACATAAGTGCCGGGGTCAAGGTATTTTTTTGTTACGTATCCGCTGAAAGGAGCACGGATTTCGCAGTAACTTAGCTGAGTTTGAGCATTATTATAGTTAGCCTGTGCTGATTCCATCTGAGCCTGTGAAACAGTTACAGCTGTCTTTGCATTATCAACATCTGCCTGTGAAACCAGCCCTTTATCAAGAAGCTCCAGATTGCGGTCATATTCAATCTTATTATTCTCATACGTAGCTTTAGCTTGTTTATATAACCCTTCGGTTTGCTTTACATTCTGATAGAAAACAGATTCATCTATTTCAGCAAGCATTTGTCCCTGGCGGACATAAGTTCCAATATCAACATATATTCTTTTGAGATTTCCCGCTACCCTGGAATATATATTTGCCTGCTGAATTGCAAGTATATCACCTGTGAAACTGAGTTTTTTTACTATATTTTCCCTAACAGGCATTGAGAGTTCAACTGATGGCTGAGGAGCAGGTCTTTTAGTTGATGCATCTAGGTTCCCTTTTAATCTAAGGTAAACAAGGCCAATGAATATAATAATTATGACTGCGGAAAAGAAGTAGAGTTTTTTCTTACTTTTGTTCATTTTATGGATTCATAGTCAATAATAATATCAAAAATCGAGCTTCAAAACAATACAATATGTCCGGTTTCGTGTAACAAATTGTAACAATTCTGCCAGTTGCTGCCTTAAGGATAGAGTTGAAAACAAAGGAATTTGGTTAATCGTTTCTTAAGGTTATAAATCATTACAAAAAAGGAGTGATTTCTAACTCCTTTTACGTATAAATTTGTATAAATACCCTAAGGTTAACCTACTTATCAGCACAAGTTTTTAGTTTCAACTAAATTACCGGCATGCAAGTGATAATAATAGACACCGCTCGGCTAAATTTTCGCCGTTAAAATTCACTGTCTTGTGATCCCGGCTGCTCAATATCGGTTTACAAGTACCGAACTTCTCTGCCATCTGTATCATATACTTTTAGTGTAACGTAACTTTGCTTCGGGAGCTGATAGCTGATTGTGGTGCTCGGATTGAATGGATTAGGATAATTCTGCTCTAATGAGAACATTTGTGCAAGTTGACCTTCTGTAATACCGGTCACAATTGGAGTAACACGCATATTATCTGCCAGATAAATAACACCGTAATCCTGACATGTCGGAGGATGTGCCTGATAATGCACAATAACGCTATCGAAACCCTGGGAATAAGTACACCGCAGTGTATCAGACGGCCATGTGCCGGGATGTCCGCAGGTATGGTCTACATATCCAACCATGCTGCCGTTCAGGTAAGCGGTTACCCTCATAGTAGCTGCGTCATCACAGCCCAATTCCTGACATGCATACATTATTGAGAAATCGGTAAGTGTCTGATCGAAGCGGATGCGAATATCTGAAAGGTTGATGCTGTTGGGATACAAAATATGTCCTGAAAATCCCGGCGGTGTAAAACCAAGTACGTTGGCGTTCTGAATTGAATATCCTGAACCCGTTGCAGATAAGTGTGCTGTAATCCCGCCGGATGTTTGATAAATCGGCAGTGACGTGTAAAGCGGCGCACTATCGAAATCAAACAGCACGTCCTGTGCGGATGACTGAGAAACTTGAGTTATAACAATTAATAAAAACAGAATACTCAGAATTAAGCTGTAATTTCTGAAAAATGATTTTTTTATTCTTTTTGCAGATTCAGTATACATAACATTTACTCCTTTCATTGAATTACAAATCAAAAATACAATAAGTAAGATAAAAGAAGGATTAACAATATCTTAAAATTAGCTTAAAA
>CAVUOA010000011.1:0-64021 GCA_963742955.1 Ignavibacteriota bacterium
AAAATCCCTCAGGGATGAAATTATTATAGATGAGTGTAGAAAGAAATATAACAAACCCTGAAAGGGTAATATTTTATAATGTCATCCCTTCGGGATTAAAATCCTTTTAATCTGTGAATCTGCGGCTGGAATGAATCACTTTGGGGAGTACATAAATCGGGGGTTTAAATATAATAAAATTAAATTATTCACTGGATTCCCGCCTGCGCGGGAATAAACAGAATTCCATTTCAGACCATCCGGGGTGGTTAATAACTACGGGCAAATGTAAGAGTTTCTGCATTAAATTACTTATTAAATAAGTATTCATTTTATGTCTTCAAATGCTCAGTGTTTAAAAATTATACTTCAATTTCTTTAAAAGTATTATAAAATCAGCAAAAACAAGCTTCATTTTTTTGTTTAAACCATTGATAAATAGCAAAATTATAACTATCTTTTCTGTTTCAGGGATGAAATGCTCGAAAAGATACTCGATTTAATTAAAAAGAACGATAATTTTGTTATTACAAGCCACGTTAACCCGGACGGAGATTCAATCGGAAGCGAATTAGCACTCTACCAATTCCTTCTAAAAAAGGGCAAAAAAGCAAGAATTATTAACTATTCCCAGACTCCCGGCAATTATTTGTTTCTTGATAACGGCAAAATCATTGAGAAATATGATGAAAACATGCACAAAAGTCCTATTATGGAGGCTGGTGTAATATTTGTCCTTGATACAATGAGTATTTACGCTTAAGAACAATGGAACAGTCAATCAAAGAAAGTCCTGCAATAAAAGTATGTATTGACCACCATCTTGGCCCAAGCAATGGTTTTGATTTTTACTTCTCCGATACAAATTCACCTTCTACCGGAGAAATTTTATACAAGCTTCTGACTTTAGATAATAAGGATAATATAAATCCTGAAACAGCAGTACCGTTATATACTGCTATCATGACAGATACCGGCTCATTCAGGTTTCCCAGAACGGATTCGGAAACCCATATGATAGGGCAAGCCTGATTGAAAACGGCGCAGACCCCGTTGAAATTTATTCTGAAGTATATGATAAAGCTCCTCTTGGAAGATTATTGCTGCTTTCAAGGTTCCTTGATAACATGAAACTTGCATATGACGGTAAATTAATGTATTCTTATATTTACATTAAAGACCTGAAAGATACAAATTCAGATTTTTCGATACCGAAGGATTCAGCCATTACTTAATGAGCGTTGAAACGGTTCAGATTACTGTAATTTTCACTGAAGCTGAAAGAGGAATAAAAATCAGCTTCAGGTCAAAAGGCGATATTTATGTCAATGAGCTGGCTAAGGAATTTGAAGGCGGCGGACACAAAAATGCTGCGGGCGCATTTATCGTAAAAGGCGATTTAACAAAGCTAACTGAAGAGATTATAATAAAATCAAAAAAATATATAAAGTAAATTAATTATTTGGAGAATACATGAAAGTTAAATTCGAGGTTAAGAAAATAAAAGACATTAAAGCCGATGCAGTGTCATCGGTTATTTTTGAAGATAACGTTGATACAAAGCTGCACTGGCTGAATACTTTATTTAAAGGAAGCCTTGACGTATTGATTGATTCAAAGGATTTTAAAGGCACTGCTAATGAACCTGTAACTATTTATGTGAATAACGATTCCAGAACCAAAAGGTTATCACTTACCGGAGCAGGCAAATTAAAAGAAGTAACACTTGAAAAGCTGAGAACAGCATACGCAGTAGCTGCAAAAGAGCTCAACAAATTAAAGCTTAAAACAGTCGGCTTCGAGCTGCCTGATTTGACTGCAATTAAATCAGTCATAAATTTCAGCGTATCAGATATTATTCAGGCAATCAGCGAGGGGGTTTTCTTAACACAGTACAAATACAATAAATATATATCAGACGATAAGTTTGTACCGTTCGATGAAGTGATATTTTTCACTGATTCTCCGAAATTTGTTAAAGAAATCGGTGATGCTATAAAAAATTCAAGAATCATATGTGACGGAACAATCCTTGCAAGAGACCTCGGAAACGAACCTTCAAACTTTCTTACACCGGCAAAATTTGCGGAGTTTGTGAAAAAATCGTCAGCTAAAGCAAATTACAGCGTAACAATTTACGATGAGAAAAAAATCGAACAGCTAAACATGGGCGGTGTAATAGGAGTTTCACAGGGCAGCGATAATCCCCCGCGCTTTCTGATACTGCAGTATTTCAGCAGCAATAAATCCGAAAAGCCGTATGTTTTGGTCGGTAAAGGAGTGACATTTGATTCGGGCGGAATTTCTCTTAAACCCGGTCCCGGAATGGAATCGATGAAAATGGATATGTGCGGTGCAGGAGCTGTCATAGGAGCATTTGAAGCAGTTTCAAGACTGCACTTAAAATTAAATTTAATCGGTCTTATTCCCGTTGTTGAAAACATGCCGAGCGGCAAAGCTATGAAACCCGGTGATATTATTGAGTCTTATTCAGGCATAACAATCGAAGTGCAAAACACCGATGCTGAAGGCAGGCTAATCCTTGCCGATGCATTAGATTACGCTGCCAACTATAAGCCTAAAGCTGTAATAGATGCAGCCACATTAACAGGCGCTGCTGTGATTACTTTCGGGCATAACGTTGCAGGTGTTATGGGAACAGACTCATCACTTATTAAGAAAATATTCGATGCGGGCGAAAAAACAAACGAAAGAGTTTGGGAACTGCCCTTGTATGAAGAATACGAGAAGCTGATGAAAAGCGATGTTGCAGATATTAAAAATATCGGAGCTCCCAGGCAGGCTGGAACAATCATGGGCGGTATCTTCCTTAAAAAGTTTGCTGCAGACAAATACCCGTGGGCGCATCTTGATATAGCGGGTACGGCAATGGTCGGTACCGAAATTTCAGAATATATGCCTAAAGATGCTACAGGTTTCGGTGTAAGATTGTTTGTCGAAACTCTGAAAGAACTGGCGCATTAATTAACTTCAGCACAGCTTTATAATAAGCATAAGAAGGGTTAATTCTGAAACAGATTGAATCTCCTAAACAAATCCTGTGGGTCTTAACCCTCATAAACTTTTTTAACTACTTTGACCGCCAGGTCATCTTTCCTTTATTTGCATTTCTAAAGGTCGATTTTACATTAAGCGATTTCGAGCTTGGACTGCTTGGCACTGTTTTCATGATTGTACATTCGGCAGCATCGGTTCCGCTCGGCATTTTGGCCGATAGATGGATAAGAAAAAGAATAATATCTTTCGGTGTTCTCGTCTGGTCAATAGCAACATTCCTTTCAGGTCTTGTTCAGAATTTTCACCAGCTTCTTGCAGCCAGAAGTATTGTCGGAATCGGTGAAGCTGCATACGGGCCATCAGCAACTTCACTTCTTGCAGATAAATTTCCCGAAGAAAAGCGCGCGCAGGTTAATTCGACCTTTCATTTAGGTATGTTTGCCGGCGGAACGCTTGGAATGATTCTTGCAGGAGTTATAGGAACCTATCTCGGATGGAGGATTTGTTTTTTTATCGTTGGCGTGCCGGGTTTTATACTTGCGCTGTTCAGCCTCAGGATTTCCGAACCGAAACAGCCGCACCATTTTAAGGTGCATCTCGAAAGGAGCTCGATTAAATCAATATTTAAATCTGCTCCATATGTAGTATGCTTGCCGGAGGCGTGCTGTTAACATTTACTTCCGGTTCTATAATAAGCTGGATCACGGTTTTCATAGTGCGTTATCATCACCTTACTGTAGCCGATGCATCAATATACATCGGTTCAATTGTGCTTGTAGCAGGGCTTGGAGGGATAATAACAGGAGGACATCTTGCAGATAAATTTTATTCAAAGGGCAAAGCCCGCTCATTTATAATCTCTATCGGATTTCTTGCTGCAACTCCCCTTTTGCTGATTATAGTTAATACATCTTCGACGGTCATACTGCTTATTTCAATGTTTGCAGCAACGTTTTTTATGGCGTGGTATTACGGTCCTGTAGTGGCGCTTATTCAGGATATCGTACCCTCTGACCTGAAGGCTACTGCCTATGCATTTTACTTATTTTTCATACATTTGTTCGGTGATACTATTTCACCTTCTGTTATGGGTAAAATATCTGATATCAGCAGTTTAAGAACAGCTTTTTATATCCCGATTGCAACTAATTTTTTGGGGGCATTGTTGTTTTTGTTGACAACAAAATTATTGAAAAACCATATTAGAAAGCCCCAAACGGAATTTCAAAACTAATTGGCTGTTTTTTACGGAAAAATCTTCTTAACCTCGCTCTATTGTTTTTGCAAATTATGCCTGAAGTGAAACAAAATTGACTTAAAACAACTATACATTATATCGGAACAAGGACTTGGATAATAAAGATATAACGGAAAACGAAAATAATAATAAATCGGTAAAAAAACTCCGCTGTATAAACATTGATTGTGTTTTTAACAGCACCAACCAGCCCGACTCTGAACGAAATCTTTGCGGCCACCCGAACCTTAAGGTGGAAAGCAAATATGCCGATATTACTATTGCTATTTGTTCCGAATTCCGCTCGAAGAAAGATTACAAGCTTGAGGACAGCACTACTTTAGTTGATTTAAAATCAAACGAAAAAATTACTATCTCCGGTACGCCAGACCCGTCATTTACTCACATTGAAAAAATCACACAGGAAGACCTTGAGCAAAGCGTAGCAAAACCCAAATCCAGATCCAAATCTAAATCTAAAAAGGAAGATATAAAGCCTGACGAAAAAGAAATTTCAAAGCCGGCTGAAACAGTTTATGAAACTCCAACCATTATCAAAGCCGATGAATCGAAAACCGAAGAACAGGAAGAATACAAGCTAACTACATCAAAGAATACAAATTTTTTAATATTAAGAAAACTTTATCAGCCATATCTCAGAAGAGGCATAATATTTTCAATCATCTTCCACTTGTTTGCTATATGGGTGCTTTACCTGAGCCTTGTTCCCAAAGGTGAAAAAAATGATATACCCTCCCAGCAGAGAATTGTTGTAGTTGAAGATATAGAGACTCCAAAGTTTAACCCGCCGGACCTTGACAAACCTAAAGAAGAACCGTCAACTGATGTTGGCGATAATACTAAAGATGTAAGGCCTAAGATAATACCCAAAAATATTAAGCCGAAAATTAAGAGACCGGTTGATGAAGTAAAAGATACTACCGAACTGGTAAATAATACTGTGAGCGATTCGCTGAAGCATGTTACCGATTCGCTGCTGACAGCAAACCTTGATACAACAAAACTTGTAATTCCCGATTCGTTGAAGAACTTTATGCCCGAAAACGCAATTGGGATGAAGCTTTGGTATCCCAATAACTGGAAGCTGACTGACAACCGAAGCGTTAACCTGAATCTTGAACAGTTTAAGGGAGTAATAATAAATACAGATTCACTCAGCGAAGACCCCGGCGCAGTTTCTATCTTTGTGCAGATTGACGACCCAAAACACAGCGCTTATAATAAAACGGTATTCAAAAACACATTCGAGATGGACGATTCACTTACCACGGCTTTTTCAACTGACCCGGTGCTGACAGGCTCACAGAGAATAAGCTATAAATTTTTCCTGTTTACAGACCCCACCGGAGCCAGCAATGTTTTTGTAAACTCGGAAACCAAGAAAGACATGTTCGATAAATACAAGAAGTATATCGAAGCCATTGTCCGCTCTATACAAATCATAAAAAATCCCAAAGCTCCAGGTGACGATAAACCAAAAGATAAAACCTTAGACGGCACTACTGACGGTACAATAGATAAATAACTTATCCCATTTTTATAATATTTTCGTATTAACCATTTGAATATTGTTCAATCAAATATTAAAAAACTGATTGAAGAAAAAGCATTAGAGCTTGGCTTCGTAAAAATCGGCTTTGCCAAAGCTGATATGCTCAATGATGAATCTGCTGAACTTAAACAGTGGCTTGATTCAGGTTATGATGCAGATATGGGATGGATAAAGAAAGGATTTGATAAAAGAAAAGATATTCGACTCGTTTTGGAAAATGCAAAGAGTGTAATTTCTCTTGCATACAACTACTACACACCGTTTAAACATGACGAAAAGCTTCCGAAAATCTCCCGATACGCCTGGGGAAAGGATTACCATAAAATATTGAAGAAAAAGCTGAAAGAGCTGTGTGAGTATATTGAAGAAATTAACAGTCTCCCCCTTGCTAAGGGGAAGTGTCCGAAGGACGTAGGGGTCAAAACAAGATATTACGTCGATGACGGTCCCGTTATGGATAAAGCGTGGGCAGTACGTTCAGGTATAGGCTGGATGGGAAAACATACCAATGTAATTAATCCCGATTACGGCTCATGGATTTTTCTTTCGGAAATTATTACTTCTCTTGAGTTTGAAACATATGATTCACCCATCGAAGACCTCTGCGGCTCATGCAGAATCTGTATCGATGCCTGTCCAACCGGAGCAATTGTTGACGAATATCTGTTAGATGCAAACCTCTGCATATCATACCAAACAATCGAGAACAAAGGCGAAATTCCCGGTTACATAAATCTTGACGGCTGGGTTTTCGGATGTGATGTGTGCCAGGATGTGTGCCCCTTTAATAAAAATGATAGGGTAACGGAGGATAAGGATTTTTACCCAGCCCCCCTGTTCTCCCCAAAGGGGAGAAAGATTTTGAGTCCCCCTTTGAAAAGGGAGAAGCGCAAGTGCAGGGGGATTCCCTACCAAAGCAGAACTGGAAGAAATTACAGAAGAAGAATTTAACAAAATATTTGCGGATTCTCCCGTAAAACGGACGAAAATATAAAGGATGGAAGAGGAATTTGGAAAAATGTTGAATCCGATCATAAATATTAACAAATTTGTAATTCAGGTATGAATTAATGCATGAACCCTCTTATATAAGATTATTTAAATCAGGAGAGCTGAAACACCGGTGCCGAAAAAGCATTGGAGATACTGCATTCATGCAATTGCTGTCCCCATGACTGCCGTGTGGATAGAACCTCGGGCGAGCTTGGCACCTGTGCAAGCGGCGCGCTGCCGGTTGTTTCATCATACACTCCTCATTTCGGAGAAGAACCTGTGCTCACAGGTACACGCGGTGCAGGAAATAATTTCTTCGGGAACTGCAACCTGAAATGCGTCTTCTGCCAGAATTACGAAATCAGCCAGAGCTATCATACGGAAAAAAATAATATTGTATCATACGAACGCCTTGCTGAAATAATGCTTGAGCTTCAGGATAAAGGATGCCATAATATAGGACTTGTCTCCCCTACTCGATTTTACCGGAGCAATTTCTGCAATTTATATAGCCGCAACAAAAAGGATTAAGGCTGCCTATAATTTATAATACGAACGGGTATGATTCGGTGGATATGCTGAAATTATTTGACGGTATAATAGATATTTACCTGCCTGATTTTAAATACGGCAATGACGAGTTTGCTAAAACATATTCTAAGATTGATAATTATTTTGAAAATGCGCAAGCTGCATTAAAAGAAATGCACCGTCAGGTTGGTGACAATTGATTTACGAAGATGATGTTGTTGTACTCGCGGTATGATAATCCGCCACCTTGTTTTACCGAATGATTTAGCTGATTCAGAACCTGTGTTTAAATTTATCTCGGAAGAACTAGCCCGCATTTCATATATCGCTTATGTCACAATATAATCCCGTTCACAAAGCTCATAGGGATATTCTTATTGACCGCCACATAAGGGAAAGCGAATATGAGAGAGCTATTGCATTAATGGAAAGATACGGTTTGGTTAACGGATGGATTCAGGAAATGGAAAGCTGCATTAACTACACACCGGAATTTAACAGGGATAGAGAAAACCCGTTTGGGAATTAAACTGGTAATGAACTCACCCCTCT
Source organism: Ignavibacteriota bacterium (assembly GCA_963742955.1). Lineage (GTDB taxonomy): Bacteria > Bacteroidota > Ignavibacteria > Tepidaquicellales > OLB5 > CAVUOA01. The sequence continues at coordinate 7,884 of CAVUOA010000011.1, forward strand.
ACAAGGTCGTAGACCGTCACTCAGTGCCACCCTCCAGTGGAGGGGAATTAAAAACTTTAAGTCCCCTCTTGAGAGGGGATTTAGGGGTGTGTTAAATTTAACAAAATCTTCTTCAGCTCGCCCCAATCGTTAGCAATATAATCCGCTTCAGTAAAGTTAATTTCCCGTTTGGTCGGCGCCTTTAAAAATAACCGCTGACATGCCTGCGTTCTTAGCGCCTTTGATATCGGTATCTTCATTATCACCTACATGAACCACCTCATCTGCCTTAACACCGAACTGCTTCAATGTCGATTTAAATGCATCACCGTGGGGTTTTGAACGCCCAATTTCATCGCTGTATGTAAATGCTGTGAAGTATTTCAGCAGTTCATCGTGTTTAAGCAGCTTCCTTAGAGTTTTGCCGGATGTGTAAGCTGTATCGGAAGTAATTCCCAGCTTAAAATGTTTTGCCAGCTCAGGGATTGTTTCCTTCACACCCTCAAACAGCACCGGAGGATGTTCGAGCAGTATTTCCTGAAAATAATTTGATACATCAGCAATTTCTTCTTCCGGCAGTGTAACGCCAAGCCAGTCACACCCTGCAAGCAGCAGTTCCCGCGAGTTCAATGTGCGGTATTCGTTTTTCCATATTTTGTCAAAATGTTCCCAGCAGTACTTAAATGAGCCTTCTATATCAAGCCCGTCATCATAACCGTGGCGCAGCAGAGCTTCACGCATGTATTTAACGCGCATATCATGCCTTTGGTACATTATCTGGTGGTCGTAATACAGCGATTCCAGAAATCGAATGAGATAGCTTTAATAGACATAAGACAAGATAAAAAAAAATGAGGACTGAAGTGAGGGAAAAAATTTACAGACCTGTCAGAGTTTTTACAATCCTGACAGGTCTATAAATCAAATTAAATAGCAGGCTGATAATACAATAAAACATTTCCCGACTTAAAAACTTTTGTATCTTTCAGCTTCAGGTGCAGCCTGTCCGTAATTGAATCAAACATTTGTTTACCCTTGCCAAGCACAACGGGTTAATCATAATTCTGAACTCATCAATTAACCTGTCAGGTATCAGAGTCAGTGCCAGTCCGAAGCTTCCGAAAATTGCAATGTCCTTACCGGGCTGATTTTTGAGCTTAGCAACTTCCTCCGGCGCTTTATCCTTTATCAGTGTTGTGTTGTTCCATTGAGCTTTAAGCATCGTCTTTGAAAAAACAATCTTCTGAATACTGTTCATCCTGTTAGCTACTTCGGGGTCATCTTTAATTGCCTCTTCGCCCGGCCAGTATGATGCCATCAGCTCATAAGTAATTCGTCCGAAAAGAATCATGTCAATTGAATCAAGCTGCTGAATTGCAAATTCGTTAAATTCGGCATCAACGTTATGCCAATCGAGCTCCTTATTGGGACCTTCAAAGAATCCGTCAAGCGAAATTAAGTTAAATAAAAATAGTTTTCTCATATTCTTGTATTTTACAGTTAATATAAAAAATAATTTACTCTAATGCTTTACAGAGGAATCCTTTGGAAGATATTATTTCTGCTGCTTCCGAGAAAATATCTCTATCACTTTCAACACGCAGAATCTTATCACAGTCATCGAGGTCAAAGTTAACTATACTTCCCGGAAATATTTTCTTTAGCTCTGCTTCAAGCTTCTCGGCTGTTTCTCTGTACTCGACATTTGTTTTATATACTTCAACCATAAAACAATAATATTATTTTTGAGGTTGGTAATGATTAATTACGATTCCGCAGTCATACTGAAATGAATCGATTAATTTTAATTTAAGTTTTCCTCTGATGGTTCCAAAGATTGTTTTACCTTGACCGATAGCAACAGGATTAATGAATAAATAATAGTCATCAATTAATCCTTCTTTAATAAGTGATGAAACAAACGAAGCGCCGCCGTAAACAATTATATCTTTGCCCGGCATATTTTTAAGTTTATTGATTTCATCTTTAAGTTCACCGTTTGCAACTTCGGTATTAATCCATTCTGATTTTGTTACGGTTTTTGAAAACACAACTTTAGACGTTTCAATCATTTTTCTCCCGAATGCATATTCCGGGTTCTTCGGGTCTTTTACTGTTTCAGACCAGTATGCAATAAAACCCGGTGTCATTTTTCTCCCCAGAATAATTGTATCGGATGAATCGGTCAAATCATTAACAATCATTGCAATCTTATCATCCCAATTGAAAGACATCCAGTCAAGCTCATCATTCGGACCGCAGACAAACCCGTCTGCGGTCATTTGTACCTGTAATTTAAGTTTTCTCATTATAATCCTTTAGTTAAAATTAACTGTTTATTGATTTTCTGTTATCGACTGACCATTTCCCGGCACCGAATACAATAAGAATAACGCAGGCACCAAGCACCATAAGTGGAAAATTCCACCCTGCCGAAGTTGGGGTTACAAATCCAATTCCGTAAACAAACTGCATAACAATTATAGCTCCAATCATTATAATCATAAGTCCTCCGGAAGCCAGTCTTGTAAGAAATCCGATTAGAATGGCAGTTGCTCCAAGCGGTTCGGCAATAGAAAGCAGCCTTGTAACGAATAATAGGAATGCAGACATACCCGGCGTTTCCAATGACCAAAACGGGAATTTAAAATATGCTGCTACATAAAATATTGATGCGGTTATTATACGCAATATGAGTAAAGATATATTTTGAAATTTTGTGTATGTCTGCATTTGATTAAATGTTTATAATTTTACATTCCTTTAGGCTGAAGAATACCTATACGGTTGCCTTCGGTATCCTGAAAGGCAATATAGAGACCGACTCCGGGGATATCATCAGGTTCACCGGCTTTATTACCTCCGCCGATAATTTTGCCGCCTGCCTGCTCAACGCTTTTCAAAGAAGCGCGGATATCATCAACAGCAATTACAACAGTAGGATGTGAATGCTCTTTTGTTTTTTCGAAAAAGCCGCCGTTAATTGCACCGGGATTTTTAGGTCTGCCGTTAGAGTCAGGTTCGGTTGTTGTAACAACAACATAGTTTCCCATTTCGGGGCCAAATTTCTGAGCGCTCCAGCCGAAAACTTTCGTGTAGAAATCAACCATACGGTCTTTGTTTTCTGCGGGCAATTCAAAATGGACTACTGGATTCATTTTAGACATAGTAGTTTGATTTATATAGTTAATAAATAATAGTTAAAAATTTTATGCATTCTTTAATATATTAATATCGAGCTTTTTCATTTTAAGAAGTTCTGTCATAACTCTTTGTGACTTACCCGGTTCTTTACTTGACATTAATTTCCCGAGTTCGGTCGGAACAATCTGCCATGATAAGCCGAATTTATCTTTCAGCCAGCCGCACATTGATTCCTCTCCGCCTCCTGATGTAAGTCTATTCCAATAATAATCTACTTCTTCCTGCGTATCGCAGTTTACAATAAGTGATACCGATTCATTAAATTTGAATATTGGACCTCCGTTTAGTGCCATAAACTCTCTGCCTTCAATCTCAAAAGTTACAGTCAGCACTGAACCTGCAGGCATTCCCGGAAGCTTTGGCGGAGTTTTCATCATATCGCGATGTGCCTCCGATTTTAGAATTTTTAAAAACAGATGTGTAAAATTTTACTGCTTCTTCTGCCTGAGTATCAAACCATAAGCAAGCTGAGATTTTCTGCATAAGATAATTTCCTTCCATATAATTATTTTATATTCTTTATTTCGTTTTTAACCAAGTTTTACCATACAAATCATATCAGTATCGTTCAAGTAATCTTCAAGACAGTACCCGTTCATATCAATCCGCGGGTCAGCCAGCAATTTCCTGAAGGTACTGCCAATTATACCTTCGTCATTTCTCCAGTTACGCAGAGTTTCACATATATAATCTCCTTTTCTGATAACGAAAACATCACATCCTAATTTTACTGCTTCGCCGGGATAAGTTTCTTCAGCCGCAGCTTTGTATATAATTTCTCCCGTAGAGCTTTGATGGGAAATTCCGTAAATTTTTCTTTCACCATTTTTATCAATGAGAGAATGCAGTTTTTTATGGGCTTCCCCCACACCTGAGGGAAATGAATCTGCTTTAATATAGAAAACTCTAATGTCGTCTTTAAGGTTCTGAATTTCCATTATATTGAAATTTTAATTATTTACTAATTTTTCACTGTCGCAAAAGTACCTTACAAACATAGTGTCATTTTACCCATTGCACAATTGGTAAATACGACAATCTTACGGGTTGATTACGACAAAGTTAAAATGTAACTTTGTACCATGAAAACAATAACAATTTTAGCTCCCGAAGGAGCGGTTCTTTCAAGCATAGCAGACCCGCGTTACATGTTTACGGCTGTAAATGACCTTTTAAAAAGCTCGGGCAAAAAGCCTATGTTTAAAGTACAGATTGCTGGACTTACAAATGAGATTAAGCTCAATGACGGATTGTTTACAATTAATCCGGACATACTTATTGATGTTGCTGATAAAACAGACCTTATTATAATACCTGCTCTAAGCGGTGAAATGGAAAACGCAATTGAAATCAATAAAGATTTTATCCCATGGATTGTTGAACAGTATAAAAACGGCTCAGAAGTTGCCAGCCTTTGTATAGGGGCATTCCTTTTGGCAGCAACGGGACTGCTTAAAGGTAAACAATGCTCAACTCACTGGCTTTATGCCAACCAGTTCAGAAATATGTTTCCCGATATTATGCTTGTTGACGATAAAGTAGTTACCGAACAAAACGGGCTGTTTACAAGCGGCGGAGCCACTACCCTGTGGAACCTGCTTTTATACCTTGTTGAAAAATACACGGATAGAGAAACTGCAATTTTGGCAACAAAATTTTTTCTGCTTGATATCGGACGCAGAAGCCAGTCATCATTTTCGATATTCCGCGGTCAAAAAGACCATGACGATGAAACCGTAAAACAGGCACAGGAATACATAGAGTTAAATTTTCATGATAAAATAACCGTAGATAAACTGTGTGACTATGTACGGCGTAGGACGCAGAACTTTTGAACGCAGATTCAAGAAAGCCACATCAAACACAATTGTTGAATATATTCAGAGAGTAAAAATAGAAGCTGCAAAAAAACAGCTTGAAACAGGCAGAAAAACAATAAACGAAGTAATGTACGAAACCGGGTACACCGACTCAAAGGCTTTCCGCGAAGTATTTAAGAAAGTTGCAGGTATGTCACCGATAGATTACCGCAATAAATATAACAAAGAACCGGCTGTTTTATAATTAAAGGTTTTTCACAAATTCTGCAATCCTGTTACAGTTTACCTTATCTCTTCACCAGTCATGAAATTTTTACTGCGTATTTCTATGTTCCGGCAGGTTCAATTACATTTCACTTTTTTAGGTGTAAAATTTCCACTAAATTAATCCTCACATCATGGAGAGATTAACAAAGGAACATTACGAAAATCATCTTGCCGTGATATTACTCATGGATGTTCGGTGATTTTGAAGCAAGACTGAATGAATCGGAGGAGTTTTTCAAAAATCATGTATAATATACCCCAGGCGGAAACAGCATTGCAATTGATTTAGGCTGCGGCAGCGGGATGCAGTCCATTCCCCTTGCAAAGCTCGGATATAAGTGTTATGGCTGTCGATTTCAGCAGAAAACTGCTTGATGAGCTGAACTCAGAAAGAAAAAATCTGAATATACAAGCTATTGAAGCTGACATAATGGATTTTGAAAAATATTCCAAATTCAAATCCTGAGCTTATAGTTTGCATGGGTGATACTTTGACTCATTTAAATTCATTAAATGATGTGAATAAACTGATTGAGAATTGCAGAAAAATATTATCTCCGAGATGGTAAATTTATTATTTCATACAGAGATTTAAGCGAAGAGCTTATAGAGTGAAAGCAGATTCATTCCCGTTAGAAGCACTGATGATACAATTTTCACTTGTTTCCTTGAATATGAAAAAGAATACGTGACGGTTCATGATATGATCAATGAAAATGAAACAAGAAAATGGAAGCAGAAAGTAAGTTCATATAAAAAACTGAAACTCCACGTCATACTGTTAATTCAGATGCTTGAGGATAGCGGATTCAAAATAGATTTCACTGAGAATTTAAATGGATTTATATACATAATCTGTTCAAAGTAAAAATTTATGAAGCAGGAACATACAGAAAAGCATTTTACATCGAGTGACGTTGTAAGAGATATCGTTATTGGCATGTCAGACGGGTTTACAGTGCCTTTTGCGTTGCGGCGGGACTCTCCGGTGCGGTTGACAGCACAAACATCATAGTGATTGCCGGTATTGCTGAAATTGCAGCCGGCTCGATTGCAATGGGACTCGGGGGCTACCTTGCTGCTAAAAGCGATGCTGAACATTACTACAGTGAGAAGAAACGGGAAGAAAAGGAAGTAGAAGAAGTACCCGACATTGAAGCAAAAGAAGTATCTGACATCCTTCAGGATTACGGTTTAACAGAAGACGAAAGCAAGCCGGTTGTTACTGCGTTGACCAAGCGAAAAAAATCATGGATTGATTTCATGATGCGGTTTGAGCTCGGACTTGAAGAACCCAATCCCAAACGGGCACGCAACAGCGCTTTGACTATTGCCGCGTCTTACGTAGCTGGAGGGTTTATTCCGCTATCTCCTTATATATTTATTAACGTACCCCACTCGGCATTACTTATATCCGTAATTATAACTTTAGCTGCGCTTGCTATTTTCGGATTTATCAAAGGAAAGTTTATAGGAACAGTACCATTTAAAAACGCAATACAAACACTTGTTACTGGCGGACTTGCTGCAGGTGCAGCGTTTTTTATTGCAAAATTAATATCATAACAAGAGGTGAAATATGAAATTCATTCGCAAAAACAGTCTTGCTGAAACTGTCGATTCAGTTAATGAAGCATTATTTTTCGGAAAAAAAATTTCCGAAAGAGAAAGAAAGAAACAGCCAGGTGGCTGGCATCCCAGTCAGGGAGTTAAAGGCTCCTACTGGGGAATGATTGCTCCAACCGGACATGATTTTGAAACAGGGATAAAACTTTTACAGGGGAAACAATTACAACAGGAGCAGGAACATCACATATACTCGGTGAAGAAGCAAGCAGGGCAATAATTGCGCTTGGGGTAAAAGATAAAACTGTTTCGGAAGCAGTCAGTGAATCAAATAAAGGATTTGAAACAGCAATGAAACACTGGCTTTCTGCGGTAAGGATGAAGGGAAATACTGCTGCGGTCCATGTACAGCATCATACTGGCGTCACTTGGCTGCGGGAGGATTAAAAAACCAGAAAAAACGCCTTGATATGGGGATGAAGTATCTTAGCAAGATGCGTGACGGCAAAGGAAAATGGAAGAAAATACCGTATTATTATACTTTGCTTGCATTGAGTGAAATAACATTCAACTTTGGCCGAAAAAGAGCTGAAATACACTGCTCCTGTATTAGAAAGATTTAAGGAGAGCTTCAAACGGAAGTATAGTACCAAATAAGAAGGAAATTATTGGCAGAAAGAATTCTTAAGATAGTGTAAGATTAATTTTCTCCGTATAAATATTTTGTCACACTCCCCTCTTTCTTTTGTCTAACCAATATAGTCTGCATTTTAAATCAATTTATTTAATCATGAATTATTTTCTAAATATATTTATTGCATTTTTTTTGTTTGCATTATGCTCACATAACATACGCCCAGACAGATAAAGACAAAGAAGATGCTTAAGCAGGTTGATATTGATTTTTCATAACCTTTCGGCGGAAAAAGGAATGAATCATGGCTTTTTTAACATATGCTGATGACGATGCGTTTTATTAAAGACCGGAAAGCTATCCCATACGAAGGAATTGCAAAAATAAGAGAAAGATACTCTAGCGATCGCTGATACTTCATTTGCACTGCTTATGGACACCATGTTATGCAGATATTGCAGCAATCATTGGACCTTGGTTACACATACGGCACATGGGAATTAAATAAAAAGACGATGAAGGAAACCCGCAGGTATCATATAGGGCACATACGTAACAATATGGAAAAAGAGACAAAAACGGGGAATGGAAATTCGTTTTGATACAGGTAATTCCGGATTGGGAGAAATAAAAATTATTTGTATGAATTTATCTCTTTCAATAACCGGATTAACCTAAGATAAAAAAAGAGATTCCATCCTTAAAAAGATGGAATCTCTTTGTATACAATTTATTTATCGGTTTTCCAGCTGCTTCCGAAAATCGGAACGGGCGGGAATGACAATATTAATCTTCTATTTCCAATCTTAATTCTTCGCTGGAGCCGCGGACTTCAGGATAATACATTAACATACCGGTAGCGGGAATCACATTATATGTGCCGGGTATCTGCGCATGGAGTATGTAAGAGAATTCATAAGTATCACCCCAGAGATATGTTGCAAAGAATGATACACGGTTATCTCTTATATCCTTATCGGCATACCACCATCTCCACCAATAGTAATCATACCCGCTGTAATCTTTTTCTTCATCGATTGTAAATGCCCAATCATCTTTAACCACTTCACATCCTGCAGGGATGGGGTCTTCGAGCATAAAGTACTGCATATTTTCTTCTTTCGAGCTAACTTTTACTTTTACAAGAATTTCATCCCCTGATTTCACTTTCCCGTCGAAGTATCTCTTCTTATATACAATCTTGTTATCGGAATACCTTGTGTACTGCTCAAGCTTGAAATATTCTTTTTCAACCCTGAAGCCATCCTCACGCGGATGGATTTTCTCTTCATTTGTGTAATAAGAAAGCTGTGTTGAAACATATACTTTGCCGTTACCTGATTTTTCAACCTTCAAATCATTTACGCCTGCTTTAAGCTTGCTTCCGTCTATTTCAATCGGGACCGTCTTGCTGAATACATCTTCTCTTGTCATTTTCTTTTCAAGATAAAGCTCATTGTTCACCCACACTTTTACGCTGTAATCGGGTTCAAGCTCTTTGGATTTCTTTAGGTAATCCACCATTGCATATACTATAAATGAAGTCTGCTGTGTGCTGTTCCATCCGCCGCCGTGGCGCTGCATTAAAAGCCAGCGTATTGCTTTGTTCAGAATCTCAGGATTCTGCGAAATGTAGCTTTGGTTGCTTATAAGAGCCTTAATTGCCATTGCAGTTGTCTGAATCTTATCTTCCTGCCAGTTGTAGTGCCATGCTTCACCGCCCCAGTAAGCTCCGCTCTCACCGGCCGATTGAACATCTTTCAGCAGCATATCGGCATATTTCTTCGCAGTTTGGTCATCGCCAATGTTTGTTGCCGTCATTGAAATCAACCCTATTGCGTAATCGTTTAATTTTTCTTTTTCCAATATCTTGAACTGTTCACTGAACAATTTTGCATCCTTTGTTTCGGCGAATGAAAGCGAGTATATCATATATGCGCGTGTTGTCACATCAAGATTTTCACCGCCTGAATTAAGCTGTGATTTAAGCGAAGCTATTCCTTTGGTAAGAACATCCTGCTTAACATCGTAGCCTGCTGATTTAGCCAGGCTTAATCCGTAGATTACATATGAAGTCATGAACGGGTGCGACTCGTCAGTTTGTCCACCATCCCCAGCCTCCGTCATAGTGCTGCATCGAATACAGACGGTTAAATCCGGCTTCAACCATCTTCGGCAAATCTTTTTTGGTTGCATCACTGATTGGAGCGTTTAACTCTTTGAATGCATCTGCAACAATAACTGTCGGGAGGAAGCGGCTCATTGTCTGCTCTACACATCCGTAGGGATAACCCACAAGCTCATCCAGAGCTGTCAGCATTGTCGATGCAAGCGAAGGCTCAACGTTAAGCACAAGCTTTGTGCTTCGCATATCAGTATAATCCGGGATTTTAATTTCTTTAATTTCTGTTTTATTCTCGTCCGATATATCCGCAGAAATGTACTGCTCAAGCTTTAAGCCGTGCGGCTGAAGCGGGACTTTAAGCTCAACTGCATCGGATTCTTCATTGGTTAATGCTGTTGCAGTCAGCTTTGCAAATCCCATAGGCTCGGTTACTTTTATTTTCCAGTCGATTCTCTTTTCTTCATTCTTGCCCATTACAAAAGTTTTTTCCTGCGAATCACCCAATATTTCTAGATTTTCAACCTTCAGGCTGAGCTTAGTATTCTTATCGCTTTCAAGGTAGTTATGCACTATTGTTGAAATCGTAACTTCATCGCCCTGCTGGAAGAAACGCGGTGTTTCCATCCTGACAAGCAAATCTTTGCGTGTAATAACCGTGTTCGTCATCTGCCCTACCTTTGTATCCTCGGTAATTACTCTTGATGTAATTCTCCATGTTGTCAGGTTATCCGGATATTTTACTCTCACATCGGCATAACCGTTAGCATCGGTCATAACTGAAGGTGACCAGTAAATAGCATCACGGAAATCACTTCTTAAATCTGCTGCAACAAAAGTTTCTAAACCTTCACCGTCTTTATCATCACCTTTTTTGTATGCTTCTTTGCGGTCAGCCAGCACACCATCCACTGATTTTGTTTTCTCTTCTAACTCACGTCCGCCTCTGAGTTCTATTCCGGATTCACTCGTCATTGGAGCCTGCATAATATTTCCCAATTCGTCACCAATCATTAATCCTTCTGAGTCTGCTTTTAATGTTATAGTTATGGTCTGACCTTTCTTAACATTAAGCTCCTGTTCACTTTCCTTAGTTTTCTTACCCTGCAGAACACTGATTTGGTATTCTCCCGCCGGCAGCTTGAATTCAAATTCACCTTCTGACCCAGTTGTGCAGGCAATATAATCACCGTCGATTACAATAGTTGCGTATTGAATGGGATTGCCCTTCTTATCCTTAAGAGTACCTTTTATAGTGCCAAGGTCACTTTCATTCGTATTCTTTACATTAAATCTCTCGTAAATTGTAATCAGGCGAGAATAGCCGTAATATGAATACGAACCGCTGTAATGCGCGCTGACTGAATTGAATTTAGGCGAGTAGAAAAATTTTCTTATATCTTTTGTGATATCAGGATGAATTGCATAGATACTTTCATCGACTATACCCAGAGATACTTCAGCGTTCGATACGGGATTTCCGCTTTCATCGGTAACCCTCACATTAATTGTCCCGTCATCTTTGGGTTTATATGTGTTTTTATCAGTTCCGATTGATACCGTTAAGAATTTCGATTCAGGAATTACCATAACCGACCTGCTTCCCGAATAAAAGCTGCCGTTATCAACGTAGGAAGCCGAGATGTAAAAATTAGGCGTGCAGTTGGCTTCAACAGGAATTTCAATCATTTTCGATGTACCGTCAATTTTTTCAACTTTATACGTTAATATATTATCGTTTTGTGTGGTTATAAGCACACTTGCCCCGGGTTTTGTGGTTATTATTAAGGCTCTGCAGGTTTCACCGGGTTTATACGATTCTTTATCGGGAATAATCTGCACAGTTCCTGATTGATTATACCACCACCACATATCACCGTTGGATACATAGCAGTAAGAACTGGTTGTAACCTTTTTCCCTTTACTGTCGGCTGCGCTTACCATGATTTCGTAGTAACCTTCATCTTTTGCGTCAAAGGTTGCAACGCCCAGCCCGTCTTCTCTTGTTCTTCCTGAAAACGTTGTAACAAAGCTTCTTTCCTGTTTGTAATCAGGATACTTGCCCCATGTAAGTTTATTAACGGTTCCGTCAAAGCTGGTCTCAACCGGCTTATCGGAAAAATTGTTCGAGCGGACGTTTACAGCAACTTTTTCGCCGGGTTTATACAAATATTTATCGGTATTTGCATTCAGATAAAATTGTGCGCGTGTAACGTAAACCGTTTTAGTTGATGAAATTTCCCTGCGCGATTTATCGGTTACTTTCGCCTGAATTATGTATATATAATCCGATTCATACGTTTGGTTATTATCGTAATACCACCAATCGTAGTAATTATATTTCGCTTTAAAATCTTCATTGATTGCATAATTAAAATCAAATCTTCCGTTTTTATCCAGCTCGCCCGTGCCGCTGTATATAAAATCAGCATTGCTGTACTTCTGGTTATTATCCATGTTAGCGTAATATTCTTCATACCACCATCTGTATTCTGAAAAATACCACCACGGCTTATAGAAAGTCTTTTTGTAAACGTTGTATTCTACTTTAGCCTCCTGTACGGGGCTTCCGAAATAATAGTCAGCCTGCACAACTCCCGCAATATTATCACCGTTAGTATACTGGTCTTTATCAACAGTTATATCTACTTTATATTCAGGTTTCTTATATTCTTCTACAGTGAAATTTCCGGTGTAGTTTTGGTTTTCTCCTATTGCGGCATATATGTAATAATTTCCCAACGGAGCATTATTATCTATAGCATATTCGCCGTCGAAGCTTCCGTTTGAGTTTGTTTTTAAAACCTGTTTGTAAACTTCTGCACCGCGTGAATCTTTGATTGAAACAGTAACATCTTTAGAAGGGAAATTTTCATACCCCCCGCCCCATGCTTTTCTTATTGTTCCTTTGAAATCAACCGTTGCTTTCGGACGGTAAACAGGCTGGTTAGTATATATGTAAACACTGTAAAGGTCCGAACCGTAGCCAAAGTATAGATACGGGTCGGATACAACTATATCATCACCCATTTTTCCGATTACAAGCGGGTAAGAAATATTATTGGCTGCAGCAAACTCCCTGTCAGATTCTTCCACGCTCTTGTAAGAATAGACCGTTTGAAGTTGTACCTATACCCATTTTTCTTGTACCCATAAAGAAACTCAGGTCAATACCTGAAACAGGCTCACCCGTTTTCCTATCTACGGTATACGCAAGAATTGCATTAGCGGATGCTTCGGTAATCATTCCGATATCGGTTACGAAAAATCCTGCATATGCAACTTTATTCTTATAAGAAACTCTTACAAGAAAAGCTCCTTTTTGTTTCGGCTTATATGTGATAGTCTCATAGGAATAATAGTAACCATAATCACCTTCGGTTTTCAGCCGCTTTGTAAAGCTGTCTACTTCATCGCAGAGTGAAAGCAGGTTTGTGCTGTCTTTGCTTAAAACATCGATTGAATATGTGGAGGTCTGCCGTGAGAAGAATGCTTCGACGTCTTTTATTTTGTAAATCATAAATTCAAACTCGGCACGCTTCGGAACGCTGTATGCGCTGACGGTCATACTAACATCCTGGTTGGAGCCGTAATAATTGTTTGTATAAATATTGAAGCTGGCGTTCATATCAAGCGCATCGTTTATGTTCTGCGCCTGAAGCGAAAGCACGCTTAAAATCACTGCAAATACTGCACTTACTGCTGAAATTCTTGTTACCATTGCTATTACTCCTTAAGTGTGGATTAAAATTCGATTCTTTACATGTTTATATCAAAATTAGTGAAAATTGTTCCCACATATAATGAAAATAGTTAACTTAATTTACATGTACGAATAATTTTACTGAATTTTTGGCATTTAATAGTTAAATTGAAGGTTAAATACAAATAGTATTAAGTTATTGCTTCTTCAGAATTCTCCTGATTATAAACAATCATTTTGCCATTACTTTGCAATATCTTAATGATAAATAGAAAGAAATAATTGAGTTACTCCCGATTTTACAACGAGATGCCGGACGGCACAACCAAACAACTGAACCCGTTTACAGGTACTGAGGTTTGGTCAGTTCCCGGAAGAGGCAATAAACCCATTACAAATGAAATTCCTAAAACTGCTAAAAAAATTGAATTGCATAAACCGGAGGATTACTGCAGCTTTTGTGAAGCAAATTACTTTGAAACTCCTCCTGAAAAACAGCGTCTCGTTATTGAAAACAACGAATATAAAAGGCTTGATTACATTACCGCAGAAGAATACTATAACACAAAAGCTGAATTCCGCCGGGTACCGAATTTGTTTGAAATAGTTACATTGGATTACTGGAGAAAAAATTACGATTTTAAGATTCACAAAGAGAAGCTGGAATGGAAAGAGAAATATCTTTCAACACCAATGGGACTTGAGCATATAATTAATATTGTAAACACAAAGCTAAAGCTATCGGGTAAAACTCAGGGTGAAATAGATAAAATTAGTGTTGATGAAAAAATAAGTTATGCAGACAGCTTTTTTGGCGGAGGTCATGAGCTTATAATTTCAAAACACCATTTCAAAGAAAATGCCGGGTGGGATGCAGACCTGCATTCATCGGGTGAGATGACACCTGAAGAACATTTCAGGTATCTTGATTTTACTATTGATGCCAAAGAAAATATCCATCTCAGCAACCGTTATGTAAGATACGTAAGCGTTTTCCAGAACTGGCTGAGGCCTGCAGGCGCATCGTTCGACCATCTTCACAAACAGCTGGTTGCGCTGGATGAATGGGGCAATACAATTGCAGACCAGACTGAAATGATCAGAAAAGACCCTAATGTATTTAATGCATTCGGTGCAAACCTGGCAGGAATGCTGAACCTTATAATCGCGGAAAATGATTATGCAATCGCGTACGCCGGTATCGGTCACCGTTACCCCACAATAGAGATATTTTCCAAATCAAAAAATTCACGCCCATCAATGCATTCCGATGAAGAAGTCAGAGGCGTGAGTGATCTCCTCCATGCGTGCCATGCCGCAACGGGAAACCAGACATCATGCAATGAAGAATGGTATTATACCCCGATTGATTCTATTTATAAAATGCCGTGGCATATACTGATAAAATGGAGAATAAACGTTCCGGCAGGATTTGAAGGCGGGACGAATATTTATATTAATCCTGTTTCACCGCTCGACCTGCGTGATAAGGTTGTACCCAGATTATATAAATTAAGAGATGAAAGAAAAATTGCAGCTATAGACATTGCTGAAGAATGCAGGATTGTTCCGAATCCGTTAAAATATTATATGACATAAATGCTTTCAGTTGCTAACATATCAATACAATTCGGCGCAAAAAAACTATTCGACGATGTTTCTTTTATAGTTAATCCAAGAGATAGAATCGGACTGGTAGGCTCTAACGGCACGGGAAAATCTACGCTGTTAAAAATAATTAACGGACTTATTGAACCTGATAGCGGTACAATAGCGCGTTCAAAACACACAACTATCGATTACCTGCCTCAGGACGGCATCTTCTATACAGGTAAAACATTGTATGACGAAGTTTATTCGGGAATTTCCGGCATCTCAGAAGTAAAAAATGAAATCGATGAGATAAACGAAGATATGCGTGAAATCGAAGATAAAAATTCACCCGAATATCTTGACCTGGTTGAACAACTGGGGGAGCTGCAGCACAGGTTTGAGGAGCTTGAGGGATTTAAGATTAAATCAGTTATTGAAAAAGTGTTAATGGGACTTGGCTTCAATACTTCTGATTTTGGCAGGGATACAGATGAATTTTCCGGCGGCTGGCAAATGAGAATCTGCCTTGCCAAGCTGCTGATTAAAAATCCCTCGGTTTTATTGCTTGATGAACCTACAAACCACCTTGACCTGGATTCATTGCTCTGGCTAGAAGGTTTTTTAAGAACATATGAAGGCGCTGTAATTATCGTTTCACATGACAGAACTTTTCTGGATAATATGACATCGAAAACAATTGAGATTTATACAGGAAATGTAACTATTTATTCCGGTAATTATGCGTTTTACCTGAAAGAAAAAGTATCCAGACAAGAACTTCTTGAAAAAAGATTCCTCAATCAGCAGAAATACCTGAAACAGCAGGAACGTTTTATAGAGCGCTTCAGATATAAGAAAAACAAGGCGTCTGTAGTTCAAAGCAGAATTAAAATGCTTGAGAAGCTGGAAATCATTGAGCTTGAAGACGAAGAATCGGCAATTCATTTTCATTTCCCGCCGGCAACACACTCGGGCAGAAAAATTATTGAGCTTAAGAATTTATCAAAAAGCTACGGTAATAACCTTGTTTTAAAAAACATAGAACTTGAAATTGAACGCGGCGAGAAAATAGGTTTTGTTGGAGCCAACGGCGCCGGGAAATCGACTTTAGCAAGGATTATCATCGGTAAAGAAGATTTCCAGGAAGGAACGCGTAAATTAGGTTACCAGGTTGAGCTGGAATATTATTCACAGCACCAGGCTGATTCATTGGAACCGAACCATAATGTACTTGAAACACTGGACGAAGTTGCAACAGGCGATATCAGGAAACAACTCAGAACAATTCTTGGAAGTTTCCTTTTTAAAGGTGATGATGTATTTAAGAGTGTTTCGGTTCTATCAGGCGGAGAAAAATCACGCCTTGCGCTTGCAAGAATGCTGCTCAAATCATCTAACTTTCTTGTGCTTGATGAGCCTACAAACCATCTTGACATGAATTCGAAAGAAGTGCTGATGAATTCACTCCGGGAATATAAAGGCACAATACTGCTGATTTCGCATGACAGGGAATTCTTAGACGGCATTTGCACCAAAATTATTGAAGTGGGCAATAAAAACATTAAGACCTATGCAGGGAACTGTTCATATTACCTGATGAAAAAACGTGAAGAAGAAAATGGGAATTCATCTGCGAAAACTTCCTTAAAAGATGAGCAGGATTCAAAAAGCAAAAAAGCATTGAAAAGGACTGAGGCGGAAGCTAGAAATAAAATCTATAAAATAGCAAAGCCGTATAGAGATTCTATAATTAAAATTGAAAATGAAATTAAAGCAAAAGAAAACAGGTTAAAAGAAATTGAAGAAGAAATGCAGTCCGAATCATATTACAAAAACTCTGAAAATGTTATTAAGGTAAACAAAGAATTCAGCGAAATTAAAAATAGATTAAACGAGTTATACCATGACTGGTTTAGAAACAGTGATAAATTAAAGGAAATTGAATCAGAAAAAACATAATTATAATTATATTAGCAGTTAATGAAAATCGGGGAATATACATTACATTCAGTTCAAACAGGATTGTTCCGTCTTGACGGAGGAGCTATGTTCGGTATTGTACCGAAATCTCTTTGGTCAAAAACCAATCCTTCAGATGATAAAAACAGAATAGATATGTGCATGCGGGCGCTGCTGCTGGTTTCGGATAAAAAGAAAATTCTTATCGATAACGGCGTAGGCTATAAAATGAGCCAAAAGCTCAATGAAATTTACGGAGTCGACCACTCGGAATTTACTCTGGAAAAATCATTAGGTAGTGTTGGTTTCCAAAATGAAGATATAACCGATGTTATCCTCACCCATCTTCATTTTGACCATGCAGGAGGCTCAACATATCTTGATGAAGAAAATAATTTAAAGCTTACTTTTCCATATGCAACACACTATTTACAGAAAAAACACTGGGAATGGGCTAATAATCCCACAGATAGGGACAAAGCCAGCTTCTTTCCCGAAAATTTTGAACTGCTGAATAAAGCCAAACACCTGAATTTTATTGACGGCGATTATAAATTTGATGATTTCATTAAGTTACATGTAATAAACGGGCATACTCCGTCACAGCAAATTGTTACGATTAAAGATGATAATAACACGCTATTATTTACAGCTGATTTATTTCCAATGGCAACGCATATAAATCCTCCGTACATAATGGGGTATGACTTATACCCGCTTACCACTCTTGAAGAGAAGAAAAAGTTTTTACCTAAAATAACAAGCGAAAACTGGCTCCTGTTTTTTGAACATGACCCGTTCACAGAAACTGCAAGAGCTGAAAAAACTGAGAAAGGTTACCGGATAACCGATATTAAGGAGTTATCTAAAAGGTAGTGGCGGAATTTGTAAAAATATGCAGACTCTCGGAGCTTCCAAATAAAAGAGGCAGGAAGTTTATGATTGACGAAGAAACAGAGATTGCTGTTTTCAAAATCGGTGAAAAAGTCTACGCAGCTGAAAACACCTGCCCGCATAACCATTCGCATGTTATGGATGAAGGATTTGTAGACGATAAGCTTTATCTTGCCTGCCCAATTCATGGGTGGCAGTTTCATCTTGAAACCGGCGATGTCCCGCCGAATGACGAAGGGTTTTCCGGCAAGCTCAATATATTTAAAGTTAAAGTCGAAAACGGTGAAGTATACATTGAGAAGAAAAAGAAAAAATTTAAACTGTTTGATTGGTAAGTTCCTCAATCATTTTTTTATCCCGCCCTGTTTTCGTGCAACAATAATTCAAATCTCAATGTTATTTATTATAAGCACCTAAATCCCTCAAAAACTTGAAATTGCATTAATTATTAAATATATTTATAAAACTAACTATAACCAGTTATGAAATATTTAATTTTTATTTTAGCATGCTCATCTTTCCTTAGTTTCAATTTAAGGGCAGAGGGTAATGAAAATTCAAATACTGATAAGATTCAAAAAACTTTTTCTAAGGCGGAAATAAAAAAGCTTGCTGATGTGTATGTGCACAATAACCTGCACATTGAAAATCCCGCGATTGTTGATGTTGACCATGACGGGAAGTTTGACCTGCTTAAATTCAATGACGGTAATGTGGAGTATTACAGAAACATCGGCACACTTGAAAAACCGGAGTTTGTGCTGGAAAACAAGCACTACGATACTTATAAAGAAGCATCATTTCTTAAAACAGGAATGCCAATGCCGATATTCTTTGCTGATAAAGACGGTGACGGTGACCTTGACCTTTTTGCGGTAAGAGAATCAGGTTTTAATACATTAACTCAACAAAACGAATATACCGTCTATGCTGCTGATAATGCTCTTGACCTGGATACAGGCACACTTATAACGATAATATTGGTTCTGGTGATTGTTCTGCTTCTTCTGGCAATATTAAGGTAAGATAACAACCAGTAAAAATTTTAAACCTGACAGGTTTTTTCCGCCCATGCGGACTGTCAGGTTTTATTTTTTACATACCGTAGCCCGAAGTATTTAAGATGGGTTAAAGCCCAACCTAAAGGTTTCGGCTACATTTAACTGTTAATCGGATCCCCGCTTTCGCGGGGATGACAATATCTACCTACACCTTAAACGGCCATTCTTTTCTTTTAAATGAGCGGATGAAATACAGGATTAATCCCAATACAATTAATACCGCCGCATAACGGACTTCCTTCAAAAAATTATTTCTTGAAATCAGCACGTATACAAACCCGATAAACGAAATAACCGCCGGAATAGGATAAAGCCACATCTTAAACGGTCTTTTGATATCCGGTCTTCTGATTCTGAAAACAATTACTCCCACTGTTTGCGCAAGGAACTGGATTATTATTCTAATAACAACAAGTGCTGCAATAATATCTTTTAGTTTCAAAAAGCAAAACGCTGATGCGGTTGCACCCATTAACACTAATGAGACGTACGGGAATTTATGCTTCGGATGTATTTTTGAAAATATATGGAAATAATCGCCTTCAACTGCCGCCGCATACGGCACCCGCGAGTAACCAAGCAGTAAGCTGAATACCGATGCAAATGCTGTCCATACAATAAGTATGGTAACAAGATTTCCCGCCCATGAACCATATATAGTCTGCATGAATACGGATACGATGTATTTGCTTGCATCTGTCCCGGCTTTATCGCTTATCGTTTGCCACGGCAGAACGCCAAGAATGCTGACGTTCATTATCATATACAGGATTGCAACGAGTATTATAGAATAAATTATCGCTCTCGGAATATTCCTGCCGGGATTTTTTACTTCACCGCCAAAGAAACAAACATTGTAATATCCCCAATAATCGTAAATTGCAATCAGCATTGCTGAGCCGAGCCCGAGAAAAAATCCAGATGTAAAATCAAATGCGTGAGGCGGAAAATTGAATGCAAGTGATGGATTAAAATGTGTTACACCGGAAATTATTATCCATAGCACGGTTAATATTACACCAAGCCAAAGGAATTGGGACAGCTTGCTGATAATTGTAATCCTTCTGTAAAGCAGAACAACTGCAATTAATAAAATAAATATTGCAAGAAATGTTCCGTTATTCGCAGCGAGATTTGCTTCAAGCGGTCCGATTAACGGTAAAGGCAAGCTAAGGTCATATGAAAAATATGTATGCCCGAGAGACGGGAAAATGTAACTGGAATATAATGACAAACCCACAACACCCGAAGCAATCGAAAGCGGCGCGCTGAAAGTAAGCTGAAATATAAAAAGAAAGCTGGCGAGCTTTCCCAATTTTTCTTTACCGTAAATTTCTTTTAAATACTGGTATGAACCCCCGGCTTTCGGCATAGCAGCCCCTAGCTCCGCCCATACCAGCCCGTCACTCATTGCAATTAATGCACCGGCAACCCATCCAATCATCGCCTGCGGCCCGCCCATTGCAGCAATAATCAGTGGTATGGTTATAAACGGACCCACACCAATCATATCAATCATATTCAGCGCTGTTGCGCTGGGAAGGCTGACACCGCGGATTAAGTCAGATTGCTGTTCAGAGTTTACGTTCTGATTCACTTCCGTCAATTATATTTTCCTTTTATTTCTCTTCTCGGTTCGGAAACCATGTTCAAAAATAACTTAAGTCCTCCCCTGTTAAATATTTTCAACTGCCTGTATAAAGCAAGAGAACAATATGTATATGTGCCCGTACCGTATTCTGCCCAAAGCAATGATGTTGAGGGGACGGGGTCATTTTCATCACTCATTGCAAGCAGGCGTTTATATTTTGATGATGTTAATGCCGTATCACCTGAAGGGAGGTAAATGTTTCTTTCCTGTACCCAGCCGTTCCAGTCACCAGGTTCAATTTTATTGGGTCTGTTAAACAGCCAATCCTCCGGCTCAAGAACAGTAACAGGTGCATCTTCTTCCGTAACACGTTCTGTTGTAACATATATAGGATAGGGTGAATAATTATTGCCGTTCCAGTCAGATGGTTTCTGATAAAAACAAATGACATTTCCTCCGGCATTAATAAAATCAAGAATTCTTACATTATAATCCTCAAGGTCATGCCTGTACAAATAAGCGCGGATATCAAGAATAATTACGCTGTATTTATTAAGGTTTTCAGACATGAGCATTTGTGAGCTCAATGTGTCATATTTTACACCGAATGCTTTTAATGTATTTTCAACTGTATTGTCATAAGATTTAACAAGCCCAATATCAGCATCTTTTGATACTTTCAAACTGTGAAGAATCTCTAAACTATCGGACGGATTTAAGAAAAAATAAGAATATTTAGTAGGAAATGATTTTAAATCACCAATTAATGTTGAAGAAGTATGAGATTGAATCCCCGAAAACAAATCGTTTTTGTCATATGGATAATCTTTATCACTTCTCACAAGAACATAATTCCTGTTACCGAAAGCCCAGGGCGCGTCTTTGGAAGTAAGCTTATCCATGCCCTGTGTTCTGTGCTGAGAGAGAGCCTCAAATGCGATTTCAGCAATTGTTTTACCATCCGGCGCTTTTTGATTAACATCTATTGTCACTATATCGTCAGTTTTGGTTGAATCAAATACCCGGAAAAATAATTTCTTGATTTGCCAAGGTTCAACGCCGTTAACCAGCTGTTCGGGATGGTAATTAGGGTCAGCTGCTTTGTCGAATGCTTCATATATAGTTATTCCCACCGCCTGGTGATTGCCGTGCTGGCGGAAAGGCTTCGTTGTAATAGTATCATGGTTGGTAATTACAACATCGGGTCTAATCATTCTAATCATATAAACAATTCTTTTAAGCACACTATCCTTTCCACCCCAGAACCTGAAAGTTTCTTTTGCAGTTTTAGAAAATCCAAAATCCAGAAATCCCAAAAAGTACGGAGTTGAACCCTGAATTTTAGCAGCATTAATGCATTCCTGTTCTCTTATTTTGCCAAGCTCATCATAAAGCTCCGGACCGATTTCATTTTGTCCGCCTTCTCCCCTCGTGTAAAACACTGTGTAAGCATTATATCCCTTCAATAAGGAATAATACGCCAGTGTTGCGCCGTCTTTATCATCAGGATGAGCAGCAACACAAAGGAGTGTAAGATTTTGATTTTGAGCAAATAGAACTGCTGGAAATAAAAGAAGAGAGAAAACTGCAAATCTTGTGAATATTTTTCGTAGCATTTTCTTTTTTAAATAACTTACTTTATTAAAACCATTTTTTTGCTTTCGGAAAATCCTTCAGCTTCTAATCTGTAAAAATAAACACCACTGGGAAAATTAGCAGCATTCCAATTAACCTCATAACTTCCCGGTAAAAGCTGTTTATTGATAAGGACAGCAACCTCTCTGCCGAGGATATCGTAAACTTTCATATTCACGTCAAGGGCATGCCTTTGACCTACAGCAGGTATGTCAAACTTAATAATTGTAGCAGGATTAAACGGGTTCGGATAATTCTGCGATAAAGAAAACCTGCCCGGTATCGTTGATGAAATTTGCTTAACGCCGTTAACTTCATAAAAAGAAATTCTTGCTATGGTTTCAACTTCCGCGAGACCGGCTACGCTTTGCCCTGTTATTTGTCCGGTGAAGCTTTTAACAATTACTTTCAGTTCATCGGCTTTTGGCAAGCCTGTCAATGTAATTTTCGTACCATTACCGCTGATTATTCCGGTTGAGTTTACATGCTTGGTTTCAATTCCGTTTAGATAAAGAAACAGTTCACAATCAGTAACCTGAATATTTGTATTGTTTGCGGGATTTGGTTTTATATTGTATATAACAATATCGCTAACATCGAGCGGCAAATCCCATTTCAAGTCAACAAACTCATTATTTGCGCCGTTTGCTATCCAGTTAACAAGCAATGTATCGTTTCTTGCTTTTCTGTCAATAACACGCTTACCGGGATATTGTATTGAATCATTAACAAACCTGAATGAGCTTTGAGTAACTGCTGCAGAAGTTGATGAGTTGAAAAACTGTCCCAGCCCGATTGTAGGCGGAACAGGAATTGTTGTATGCCCCGCGTGACAGCCTACACATTTTTGTACCTGTGCCCGGTCGGCCGTAATTCATGCCTGTAACGTGCGCAATCTGGTGTTTAGTACCGGAGATTACTTTTCCATTGCTGTCAACTACCTGTTCAAACATAGGTACATCTGCAGGAGCGTTATCAAAATGAATACCCCCGGCGTAATCAAGCATTTGTGAATGAACTCTGATTGCGGTATCAAGTCCCAGGGTATCTTTCCTTTGGAAGTTCAAAAAGAAATCTATTCTTGCATTTTTAGTAATCGGCGGCGCATCGGTAATGGGCTGGTCAACAGAACCGTTTGTATATATATTAACGCAATCAAATCTAAAACCGCCGTTCTTGTAAAAAGTACCCGGGTCTGAGGTCGGAGGCAGCTCATCGCTTATATATGTAACCCCATCGGGGATTATTGGCGGAATAAGCTTTGGCAAAAGGACCTGTACATTTAATTCCATTTTGCCGGCAATATCAAATGCAGGCTGCATATTGCTGCCATCTAAATTAATTGTGTACAAGGCGTAATCCTGGTTTTCAACCTGTGAGGCATAAGAAAACAATATCCTGCCATCAGGCAATTGGACTGGGTCAGTTGCATAAGGAGGCTGCATTGTACCGTAAGAAGGGGGATTCTGAATATATAATTGCATATCATTCTGGTTCACTCCCGCGATATAATGGGGATAGTCTACACCTTTATTAAACCATCTTATTCCCGTACTGCTGGAAGTATAAACCATCGGAGTATGCGGAACGAAAACGCTCAATAATATTCCGTTGCTCATTACAAAAGGCTTGTATGTGTGAAGCCCGTTTCTTGATTCAGGAAAGCCAGCGTAAAGCTGCAGTGCATCACCATCGGGATTAACAATTCCAGCCTGCCAGATGTTTGCAATATCATTGCTTAATGCTAATCCTGAATCACGTGTTAAACCATTGTAAGTAACTAGCGAAGGTCTGTCATAATTTAGCCACCATCTTGAAAATACAATCCTGCCCGAAACAGGATTTACCATCGGCTCCTCTGCCCCGTTTCGCTCGGTAGTAATACGGTGTAAGTTTGAACCATCTGAATTTATAATGTAAAGATTGGTAGTTCTTGCTCCGTAGTATTCAGATAGTGAAGGATACCGTGTACTTGCAAAGCAAATACGTCCATCCGGAAGATAGCATGGGTCAATATCATCATATTTTTGGAATTTGTAAGCGGAGGTTCCGAATTGCGCAAGGTCAATATTTCTGTCAGAATATGTAATAGCCCTGAAGTTTGTTCCATCTGAATTAATTTCATAAATGCGCCATGAGCTGTCACGGTTTTGGGTTCCGGCAAAAATAATCTTTGAGGCATCCCAGAAAACATCAGGGTCTGAAACATCAACAAGGCTGGTACCATTAAAATTCATTGTGCTGTCGACTAATACTCTAACCGTTCCATTTGATTCTCTTACAAGGAGCCTTCCTCCAACAACACTAAAACGTGAAAACGGACCCATACCCGGTAAAAGACCTGATTGAGGATAATAAATATTCCCGTTATGTTCAAGGTTCCGTGAGACAAAGACAATGGGCGGAAGCGGCTGAGCATGAAGTTCAGCTGTTATTATCAATAAAACGAAGCCTGTCCCAAACAAACAGGACAGGCTGAATATCTTAATAAGACATTTCAAAATTACCTATTAAGTTAAATTATTTATAGGTTACTACAACTGATGTTTTATTTTTGTCTTTATCCCATGCCAGCATAATACTTACTTCTTTTTTATCTTTGTTCCACATTGCCATACCGCCTTCGTCTTTCATCATCTCGTTATCAGCTTTTTTATAACCGCTTTTTTCAAGCGCAGCAGTGTACTGGCTGAGAATATCTCTGGGTTTATTATCAGATTCAAATGTAACAACTGTGCCTTCGGATGTATTTAATGAACCCAAAACTTTTGAATTATCCGGTTGCGGAATGTCTGAAGGATAGTCTGCAGGAAGTCCTTCTTTAATTCCAAGTTCGTTACTTTTATTTTCAGAAGGATTAGTCGTCTGGTCCTGCTTTTGCACCTGCGTAGTATCACCGGTTTTATCTCCGCTTGAAGTATTATCTTTTTTACCGCAGCCTGTTAAAAAAACAAATGAAGATATCAGCAGAACAAACAGTAAATTAAAATGATTTTTAATCATATCCCTTAATTATTGGTTTAGAAATATTAATTTAATTGTTGCACACAATTGCTTCGAATTTGCCGGCAATCCAGCTTTTCTTTTCATCGTTGAAGCAAATTGCAACCTTTCCGCTTACAGTATTATTTGATGTGCTCTCTATTTTCAAAGCACAATCCCAGTTCGCATCCGATTTGAATGACGTGCCGTCAGTATCAATATACCTGAAAAAAGATTGATATGTTTTGGCATCATCCGTGAACTTTCCCTTAACATATTCCCCTTTTTCGATTGGATGCCCCTTATTTATTAATTGGAAACCCTGGTAGTTTTCAATATAACCGCAATTTTGTTCCGCTTTAACCGTAGAGAAATTCAGCACGTTATCGTTAGTACCTCTCCATTTTTCAAAAACAACATACGGAAACCGGACATCTTTCCCGTTAAGGTTACCCTTCAGCTCGTAGTCAGGTATATCCAAAACCGACAGATTTTCTTTCCAGTTGAAAGATTTATTGTTATCAGTGATTACTTCTTTTTTTACTTCATCTTTTCCGCCGCAGCCTATAAACAAAAATAATCCTGCTGTAATTATATACAAACTGAAAAGTTTTTTCAATGCATTCCTATTTTACAAATTTTTTATATCTATCGTTAATCCTTCCCCAGTGCAGGTGACTCATGAAATTATCGATATATTTTGCCCTGCCCGGTCCGTCTTTGTGGTAATACGCATGCTCGAATACATCGCATGCAATTAAAGGAATGCCACCCCAGATAGCGCCGTACTGGTGTTCATCAACCAAAACGTTAATCAGCCTTCCTGAATACAGCTTATCGAACACAAGCAATCCCCAGCCGCTGAGCTTAGCGGCAACTGCACATGCTTTGAAGTCTGCTTTCCATTTATCCAGCGAGCCGAAATTAGCTTCAATAGCTTTAACTACATCAGGTCCCTTGGAAGTATCGCCGTCTCCCCCCATTACTTCCCAGTAGAGGTCATGCAGCAAAGCGCCGGAGTGATTCCATGTGAACCTTCTTTTTAGCTCCCCGATTTCGGAATAATTTCCGTTTGCTTTTGCCCTGTCGACCGATTCAAGAGCTGTTTCTATGTTGTTAAGGAATGTAACATAACCTTTATGGTGTGTGTTGTAATGCCAGTCTGATGTTTCAGGACTGATTACATCTTTTAAAAGTGTTTTCGCCTCATCATCAGAATAAGGCCTTGGGTTGAATTTCCATTCGTAAGCCATTTTAAATCCTCTCCACGGGCATAGCCCGGATAATTTATTATTAAAAAACTCATATCTTGATTCCCTAAATCAATCAATTGGCGTGTTTTTCTCAAACACCAAATGAACTTCCGCAGCCGCAGGTTTTCTTAGCCAAAGGATTGTTGAAGACAAATCCTTTCCCCATCAAGCCGTCGGAATAATCGATTGTGGTGCCTTTGAGATAAAGAATACTTTTCCAGTCAACACATACTTTTACACCCTCAATTTCAAATATATTATCGCCTTCTTTTTGTTCGCTGTCGAATCCGAGAGTATATGACAGACCGGAACATCCGCCGCCCTTTACACCAATTCTCAGATTGTAGTCTTCGGGGATGCTGTTTTCTTCCTTAATTTTCCTGACCTCTCCGATTGCTTTTGGTGTCAGTTTAATTTCTTCCGTAGTTTCTAATGTTTTTGTCTCTTCCATATTGTGTAATATTAAATTTATTATTAAAAACTTTTATTATTTACCTTAAGTAAAATTTCATGCCGAGATAAAATGATGAATAAGCAACTCTTCTGTCATTGTTCAGTCCGTTGGCGGGGCTGGCTTTATCTCTGAAAACAATTACGTGAGGGTCATTAGTCACTGTTTCATCTGTACCTCTATTCCACACATTATCATAAGTATAACTGCCGCCAAGATAAATTCCAATTGTTTTGCTGAGTCCGTAGTTAAGGTTAATACCCGCAGCATAGCCGTATCTTGGTACAACCTTAAAGAAATCCAGACCTGCATGATAATACGTTTCGCCGCCCATAAAATTAAGCCTCATTAATCCGAATATTGAAGGGTAAAATCTTTTGTTGCCCAGGGGATTAGTTTCCAACCCGGCCCCCAGTGAAAATGACTGCACCCTCACACCGTAATTATCTGAAGGACCGCTGTAGATACTGTAGAGCATATTATACCCGACATTGAATAAACCTTTTAAATAACCGGCTTTCAAAATATTATATTTCAAAAAAGTTTGAACATTGTACCCCTCTTTTGCGCCAAGATTATCCGAATTTATCCATCTTTTGCCGTTTATTGTAACATAATCTTCATTTGGAGAAAGCACAAGACTAGAGCCGTATGCTTCAAGCAGGGGTTTTGAATAACCAATATTTACATCAATTTCAAGCCGTGATTGCGAATAAATACTCAAAGAACAAAAATAAAGAACTATAAAAATAAAAATATTTTTAAACAGTTTCAAACTCAGCTTATTTGCTCCTTTAATTTTTTACCTTTAAATGCTCCAGTCAATTTAAATGCTGGTGATAGTTTCCTTAATTCATTCACTTTTTCTATGACTCTGTTTATTGTATAATTTATTTCATCTCCGGTATTAAATCGTCCGATTCCAAACCTTATAGAAGATTTTATTAAATCATTCCTTACTCCAATTGCTTTTAAAACATGCGATGGTTCCGCTTCTGCAGAACTGCATGCGCTTCCGGATGAAACAGCAATTTCCCTCATAGACATCATCAGAGAATCCGCATCGACATATTCAAAACTAAGATTTAGATTTCCGGCAAGCCTTTTTTCTCTGTGACCGTTTAACTTAACGCCTTCTAATCCTGAATTTAAACCGTTATACAGCTTATCTCTTAAGCTTCGAAACGCGCTCCGATTCAATATTCATTTCTTCCGACGAAATTTCACAAGCTTTACCAAAACCAACAATGCCGGGAACATTTAACGTACCCGAACGAAATCCTCTTTCATGTCCGCCTCCATCAATTTGAGGTACGAGTTTTACATTCGGATTCTTTGACCTGATATACAGCGCTCCGATCCCTTTAGGACCGTATAACTTGTGAGAACTCATGCTCATTAAGTCAATATTCATTTTGTTAACATCGATTTTAATTTTTCCCAATGCCTGCGCTGCGTCAGTATGAAAAAGAACACTGTGTTCATGACAAATCTTACCTATTTCTTCGATTGGCTGGATTGTACCTATTTCATTATTTGCTGTCATAATGGAAACAAGTATTGTTTCCGAATCAATTATATTGTTCAGTTCATTAATATTTATCAATCCGTATTGGTCAACAGGAACATATTTAATAATAAAGCCTTTTCGTTCAAGAGATTTACATGTATCCAATACAGCTTTATGCTCGGTTGCTGCAGTAATTATTTTCTTACCCTTTGTTTGAT
Source organism: Ignavibacteriota bacterium (assembly GCA_963742955.1). GTDB lineage: Bacteria > Bacteroidota > Ignavibacteria > Tepidaquicellales > OLB5 > CAVUOA01. The sequence continues at coordinate 36,326 of CAVUOA010000011.1, forward strand.
GCGCTTCAGCAGCGCCTTTTAAAGCAAGGTTAATTGATTCTGTTGCCCCGCAGGTAAAAATAATCTCTTTTGGCTCAGCCGATATAATTCCTGCAATCTTAGCTCTTGCATTTTCGACTGCTGCCTCAGCAATCCACCCGAATTCATGAGATTTACTTGCCGCATTACCAAAATTTTCGGTAAAATACGGTTTCATCTCATCAAAAACACGTGTATCAACAGGTGTTGTCGAATGATTATCCAGATAAATTGGTAATTTTACCATTTATTTCCTTACAGGTTTACCCTGTTCAAGTATAGTAACAATAAAATTTACTATACAATTTCAGATAACTTTGTGGTATTAAAGTAGTTAATAATGCTTTTCTGGACTTTTTGCATAGGGTCACTTATTATACAACTGTCATAAATAGTGCAGCTTCCGGGATTTTCGTGCATCCCGCAATCAAGTATATAGTTCGTGCCTTCAATAGCATTAAATATAGCCGAAAGGCTTATTTTCTCAGGAGGCCTGGATAACCTGTAGCCTCCTTTAATTCCTTTGACGGAAGTAAGGATTTTTTCATTTTTCAATCTCTGCAGTATTTTTGAGAGCAAATCATATGGTACTTTATTTTCCCGGGATATTTCTTTGGCAGAAATAGGGTTAATTTCACCCTGGTTGGCAATATGTTTTATAGCAATTAATCCGTATTCAACTTTTTTTGATAACTTAAACAATTTTTTAAAATAAAACTTAAAAAAAATTACGATTGTTTTACAAGTCTTACCGCAAATGAACCATCGATACCGTGCCTGTGCGGAAATGTTTCTATGCAGCCTTCCTCATTTACAAGTTCTCTGTTGACAAATTTTGCTGCATTATCAATTTTAAACTCGGGATGAACAGCCAGAAAATCTTTAACAACTTCTAAATTTTCCTCCGGTTCGGTAGTACAGGTGCTGTAAACAATAATTCCACCGGGTTTAAGATAAGCCGCAGCATTTTCAAGCATTTTTCTTTGAAGCTTTGCCAGATTTAAAATATCTTCAATTTCACGTTTCCACCTGATATCCGGTTTTTTAGAAAGTACACCAAGACCTGAACACGGAGCATCAAGCAGTATCTTATCAAATTTCATTGAAGTAATTGCTTCATTAGTAAACTCGGATGCATCATCCTGAATAAACTCAATATTTGTTACACCTAAGTCGATTTGCGTTCTCTTTAAGCATTTTGATTTTTGCTTCGTATTTATCAACTGCAACAATGTGCCCTTTATTGCCAAGCAATTGTGCAATGTGTGTTGATTTCCCGCCGGGAGCAGAGCACATATCGAGGACTGTATCGTTTTCATTCGGCGCCAGAAGCAGAGAAACTAAGCCTGCGCTTTCATCCTGGATGGCATATTTGCCTTCTTTGAAATCCTCATCAAGATAAATTTTCGACATCAGCCTAAGTGTAATAAAATTTTCGGCATTACGGCAGAAACGGTAAACGATATTTCTTTCGGCAAGCTTTTGCAAAAATTCGTCTTTACCTGTCTTTAATGTGTTTATTCTTACGGTAAGAATCGGTCTTTTGTTATTTGATTCGGCAAGCTTCTCGGCATCGTCAAATCCAAACCGCTGAATCCAACGCTTCACCATCCAATTGGGATGTGACTGCATTATACCGAGGTATTTTACTTCGTCTATTTCTCTTGTAGGATATATTAATTCTTCTTTGGTCCTTATTATAGTCCTGAGTAACCCGTTTACAACATCAGCGTGTTTCTGGGTACTGATGCGTTTTACAAACTCGGTTGCTTCGTTCACAGCTGCGTAATCGGGAATTTTATTAAGGAATAAAATCTGGTACAACGCCACTCTTAATGTATTTTTAATTTCCGGCATACACTTTTCCCATTGACCGCGGTAAAAGCCGTTTAAGAACCAGTCGAGCCTTCTCATCCACCTAATCACACCATGGCAGATTTCATTAAGCAGCGATTTATCGTAATCGTTAAGAGATTCTGTTCTGATTTCGTAATCAATCAGCTTATCAAGATATGAATCAGTACGCTCGACACGTGTTAAAATTTTTACTGCAAGTGAACGGGTATCCGAATAAATTGTATCACCGTGCGGTTTTTGTCTTCTGTTTTGAGCCTGATCTTGAGTTTGCTCACTTGTTTCGTCTGTCTTTGCCTGTTCTGTCTGCTCACCCTGCTGAGAGTCTTCATCTGATACAGATGGGTTTGAAAACTCGCTTTCCCTCTGATTTTCAAGATTTTGGGAATCTGACTGTTTAGCAAAATCTCTTGGTTCGGATTTCTGCTTTTCGGTAAAATTAGTCTTTATTTCGGGCACAGGTATAACAGGAATTTCCCTCTGTGTTGTTTCTTTACCTTTATCAGTATTATTTGCGTTATTTTGCTCCATTTTGATAATATAGTCGATATTGTTCCCACTATCAATGAAAAATAATAAGCTTTACATTTTGGCATTTTAACTGAAAATTCAAGTATTTATCTTTATATAAACTTAATAATACTGCATCTTTTTATGATTACAACCAGCCAATTAAATCCCAATCTGCTGCAAACTGAATATGCAGTAAGGGGTCCAATAGTTCTAAGAGCTCAGGAGCTTGAAAAAAAAGGGAAAAAAATAATCTACTGCAATATCGGAAATCCGCAGGCACTAAAACAAAAACCATTATCATACATACGCCAGATAATAAGCATATTAGAATATCCCGCAATTCTCGAAAAAGCGGATGCTTCAAAAAATATATCCTAAAGATATTGTTGAACGTGCAAAACATGTTTTACACAACCTCCCCGATGGGATTGGGGCTTACACACAAAGCGCAGGAATTCCCTTCGTAAGACAGGCAGTTGCAGAATTCATAACCAAACGAGACGGTATACCTGCGGATGAGAAACATATAATAATGACTGACGGTGCAAGCAAAGGTGTTCAGGCTGTTTTACTCGCATTGCTGAAAAGCAAAAATGACGGGTTCATGATTCCTATTCCGCAATATCCATTATACAGCGCAACTATCGCTCTGTACGGAGGAACACAAATCGGTTATTTTCTTGACGAGAATAATTCATGGCAGCTTAATGAAGAAATCCTTACTAAAAGCATCGAAGAAGCAAAATCAAAAGGTATTAACCCGGTTTCGATTTCAGTTATCAATCCGGGTAATCCCACCGGTGCTGTTTTATCGTACTCAAATATTGTAATGATAATAAATTTTGCCAAGAAGCATAATTTATCTATTATGGCTGATGAGGTTTACCAGGAAAACGTGTATAACAATGAACTTGTATTCCATTCATTTGCCAAAGTAATGAACCAGCTTGAAGAAAAATCCGTACCGCTGTTCAGCTTCCACTCTATTTCAAAAGGTTTCACCGGTGAGTGCGGGCACAGAGGCGGATATATGGAAATACGTAATGTGCCGGATGATGCAATGGCGCAGTTTATAAAATTGCAGTCAGTAAGCCTATGCGCAAATGTTGACGGTCAGATTGCCGCATACCTTATGGTAAAGCCTCCCGAAAAAGGAGAAGAGAGCTATGATACATATATCAACGAACGCAACGGCATATTAAATGAACTGAAAACCAAAGCAGAAATACTCGGTGAAGGATTGAACAAAATAGACGGGATGACAACTGAAATTCCGCGCGGTGCAATGTATGCATTTGTTAAGTTTGAGCTGCCTCATACAACTGATGTAAACAAGATGACTCCGGAAGAACGGCTGGTATATGAATCGAAGCGTGATACGGATTACTGCATGGCAATGCTTGAAGAAACAGGTATTTGCGTAGTACCGGGTTCGGGATTCGGGCAATTGCCGGGTACATTGCATTTCCGTACAACATTTCTGCCCCCGAGAGATGAAATCGAAACGCTGGTTGTAAAGCTGAAGGAGTTCCATGAAAAGTATGTTATGAAGATGAAGGAAAAAGTAAGTGTTTGAAAACTGACCCAGAATACCTTACGTGTTCTGTTTGAAATAATATTTATAACATGAAAAATAAACATAACCACATCCAGTACAAAGGATACTACTTTGTTACATTAACCACAAAAGATAAGAAAGATTACTTCGGTAAAATTGTTAATGATAAGATGATACTGAGCAAACGCGGTGAGATTGCAAATACTAACTGGGCAGGCATTACCGCCAAGTTCCCTGATGTATCGCTTGATGAATTTATTATCATGCCAAATCATGTGCACGCAATTGTAAAATTCTTAAAAGGAAACCGCAGAAAAAGCACAATAGGAGAAGAGCTTAACAAAATAACAGAAGGATTTAAACGCTGCACGAGGCTTGATATAAATGAATCATTCAGGGGAGCAAAACCGTTTGAATGGCAAAGTACAACCGAGATTAGGGAAATTCACAATGAGGGTGAGCTGTTTGATATGCGCTATTACATTGACAGCAATCCTATCAGGTGGGAAATGGACCCGGAGAATCTGCTTAGGGAACTTAAAGGCAAGCTTGTAACTTCCCGTTAATTTTCAGCTAGGTTTATGTAAACTAAAGCTCAACAATATCCTGCTCATTCAGCATGAACAGGAACAACAACAGATAATCTCTAACGTGCCTTGTTATCAGGAAGTTTTCTTTTATATGGCTTTTACCGTTAATTCCCAACTCACGGGCAAACCTGGGTTCATTTAACAATTGCTTCAGGTAATACGCTGTTCCGTCAATAGAATAACTTAATAATCCTGAATACTGGTGTTTAATCTGCAATGGTATGCCTCCAACTGCGCCCGCAATAACAGGCTTTGATTTCCACAGCGCTTCGGCAACTGTCAATCCGAATCCTTCCTTAAGCGACTTCTGCAGAATTATTGTTGATGCTCTTTGAATTGCATTAATTTCAATATCACTCGATGGCGGCAGGAACAAAATATGAATATCATCATCACCTTCTGCAGCCTCACGGACCTCATTTAAGACTTTCATGCCCTCAGGGTCATCTGTCGCGCCGCCCCCGGCTAACACAAGCTGGCAATCCGTATATTTTTTAACTTTTTTATAAACCTTCACAACACCGATAGGGTCTTTTAGATAATCGAACCTTGAAATTTGAGTTACAATAGGACGCGACATATCAAGTCCGTACCCCGATACAATAGAATTAATAGTTTCCTCCGGCAGGTCTTTGTTTTTATCTGAAAGAGGGTCTATGGAGGGTGAAATAAGAACCTGCGGAACAGTAAACCGCCTCGAAAAAGCCGGCGCTGAGAATACAGATGCGTCATAGTGTTCAATATATTGTGTTAAGAAATCCATGACATCCTTTTGCGGATTTGTAAAATCGATATGGCATCTCCAGGCCCATTTATTTTTATACTGCCTTCTTTTTTCAACCAATGCAACAGGCTGCGGGTCATGTATGAATACCATATCCGCATCGAGGTTCATCCTCTTTGCATTATCACTATTGACCTGCAGAAAATAATCAAAGTCATCTTTTGAAAAATTTACTTCAACACCATGAAGAGCATTATGCATCCGTTTTGTTATATCAAAATATTTTTCGTCCCCTTTAATCACATCCCATTTTGCATTAACTCCAAGCTGGTCAAGCAATGGTAACATTCTGGTTAATATTTCCGCAACACCGCCCCCCGATTTTGTTGAATTAACATGCTGCATTACCCTGCCGTTGAGCTTGCGGGCAATCATTCTTATTTCATCAATAATATTAGACCCGACTATTGGAATATAATCTTCAATTTTTACCATACTGCTTTACCATTTCTAAGATTTTTTTTCTGTATTCCTCAAGTGTCATAGTGTAAGGGTCAAGATTAGATACCCTTTCCGAGAGCTCCGTTTTACCGATTTCTTCAAACCACTGAGCAAAATCATTTTTCGGCTTTCCTCTTCTCAGCTTCGGCTCAAAGACGTGGTAGTAGAAAACATATACTGATACTTCACTGAGCAGCTTTTCAAATTCTTTAAGGTCTTTTGCCTTAAATGGAACGGGCAATGAAAAAGTTTTGCAGGACATGAACTGAAATTCATACCCGGGAGCACAGTTAAACGAAAATTCATCTCTGTGGTTAAAACTTTCGAACGAATTAATTAACTTTAGCCTTAGCTGGTCAAGGTCTGTGCATTCAACTATATTGATACTTGAAACAAGCTCACCCAGCTGGCGCATATTAAGCACATTTCTCAGCCAGTAGGCAAAATCGTTTGGCAGTTCAGGAATTAAAAAATGATGCTGTTTCAAAAAACGGTGCGTATGGTAGTAAATGGATGCGCCGGGCACCTGTTTAATTCCATCCACAAGTTCATTTATGTTCTTTGCTTTTTTGCCAAGAAGAATAGGCAGATTAAATTCGGAATAGAATTGAAATTCTTTACTCATGTAAAAGAGCCCCCAGAAGCTTTCTTACTTCTATATAATTTTGAAGATTGTATTTTGCGTAAGAGGTTTTCATGCCGACTTTTATAGTGTAAGCATAACCGGGAAGAGATTTAAACATATCTTCATCGGTTACATCATCGCCAATGGCGAGAACAAAATCGTATTGTTTTGAATCAAGCAGGTGGCTGGCAAGGGTTCCCTTATTAATGCCCGTGTTCCTGATTTCAATTACTTTGCTTCCCTGTATGATTTGCACATCCATATTAGACGTTAGGTTCATAAGGTCATCAAGAAGTTCCCTTGAAATATATGAAGCCTGGTCAGGGTCTGCCTTTCTGTAATGCCACACCATTGAATAATCTTTTTCTTCAAGCAGAGAACCGGGAAGAAGGTCCAGATAATTCTGCAAGACGGTTTTCAGATACGGTTTCCAGTTTTGGTCCAGCTTTCTGATGGTTTCCCACATACCGTCCGGATGCCTTATCCATACTCCGTGTTCGGCGATGAGCGTTGCCTTCAGCTTGCCCAGCCAGTTTTCGAGTGTTCCTTTATCTCTTCCGCTGATAATTGCTAAGTCAACCCCGTTGCATTTTGATAAACCCGAAAGTAAATCAAGCAATTCCTGGGCAGGTTTAGCTTCTTCAGGTCTTCCTGCAAACGGCACAAGTGTTCCGTCATAATCCAGCAGCAGCAGCTTATTAGCAGAATTGTAAAATTTATGTTCCAGTTCTGCTTTGTGCTTACTATCAAGCAGTTTCGCGTTAAGCTCATTCTGAATCTTTTTAATTTCACCCAGTTCATTAAGGAAGTCACCAGCCCATTTAACCACATTATATCTTCTGAGCCGGTCTCTCATAATTCGGTTTCTTCTTACCTGCTCGTCAAATGGCATTTCAAGCGCTTCTTTTATTGCATCTGCAATTTCACCAGGATTGTTGGGATTAATTATAATAGCCTCATTAAGTTCTTTATAGGCTCCCGCCATTTCGCTTAATATTAAAACACCCGTATCATCAGTTCTGCATGCCAGATATTCCTTAGAATAAGATTCATCCCATCTCTCAGGGGCGTTACAAGTGATACATCGCATTCTTTGTATAATCCTGAAAGAGGACGGAAAGGAACAAAACGGTATTGATATATTACAGGTGTCCAGTGAATTGTACCGAAAGTTCCGTTAAGGTTTCCAACTTTTTCATCAATTTCCCTTTTCATCTGGTTATACCTGTCAACACCAACCCTCGATGGAACCACAATCATTAATAAATGAACTTTTTCATGCCATTCGGGATATTTTTCAAGAAATTCATAATAACCTTTTAGCCGGTTTATAATACCTTTAGTGTAGTCTAACCTGTCAATAGATAGAATTAGATGTGAATTCTTAAATTGCTCTTTAAGAGTATTAACTTCATTGATTGATTCCTCTGTTTTTAAAGCATCAAGAAACTCATCAAAGTTGATACCCATTGGGAATGTATCGGCTTTCATCACCCTGTCCGGCGTAGAAACCACACCGAGATTATTTTCATGACCCAGTATTCTCATAATACAACCGAGAAAATATTTAGTATAGTCATAAGTATGAAACCCGCACGAGGTCTGCTCCCATTAAACCCTCTAAAATTTCCCGTCTCCACTCCCCGGGCAGTGTTCTGAATATTTCGTATGATGGAAAAGGTATATGAAGAAAAAATCCTATTTTTGAATGAGGAAGTTTTTTCTTCAGCATACCCGGAAGAAGCATTAAATGGTAATCGTGTATCCAAATTATATCATCGGGCTTTGCCACGCTTAAAACCTGTTCACAGAATAATTCATTTACAAGCTTGTAATTTCTCCAATATTCCTCGTCATAAACTGTATATGTTGTAAAATAGTGAAACAAAGGCCAGATTGTTTTATTGCAGAAGCCGTAATAAAACCTGTCCATAACTTTTTCGGAAAGAAAAACGGGAGAGAGATTCATTGACTCAGCTTTTTTCTTCAGTTCTTCCCTTTTATTCCCCGACGCGGAAATACCGGGCCAGCCCACCCAAATAAATTCCGATTTATCCAATGAGGACTCTTTTATAGTAGATAAATAAGAACTAAGACCGGTTACAAGCCCGCCAACGCTTTCTTTTACTGTAAATTCACCGTTTTCTTCTGTAACTGTTATAGGTAATCTATTTGAAACGACTATTAAACGCATTAATCTCCTGGTAGGTTATATATATATATTATAATAGAAAATAAGAAGTTAAGGTTTCCTTCAACTCCAAAAAATTTTCCGGAAGAAATATTAATTATTTTAGTATTTCAGCCGCGCAAAGCAGCCCGTGTCCGCATCCGACACCCTCGGAATAAGACATTTCAATATTTCTGAGTATAACACCTACCTGGGGTCCCATTATGCTTGCCCAGAAATCGACGGCAGGAAAACGGTCTGCATTGCGGAATAGCCATGTGATGAATTTAAGCTCATCGCTCATCAGTTCAATATCTGTATTTTCAATAAAACTTTTTACTTTAACATCATCTTTTATATTAAGCGCTTCAAGAAGATAAACAAGCCTGTTCCATTGTCTCTGGTAGTCTGTAATTCGTTCCCAAACTTTGGGATCGATGTTTTTATAATCTTCGAGATGAGATAAATCTAATTTAAGCTGCGATATATCTGCCCTGAAACCCTGGTCAAGCAAACGGTTAACCTGGTATCTGAGCGGGAAAGGTTTTGTGCTCAACAAACCCGTATCCATATGCCTGCCGACAAAAATGCACCTGTCAAGAAAATATAATTTCCCTATTTCTGCGCCCGCAGCTTTAGCGGCTGCTTTTAATCTTTTTTTAAGTTCCTCAACAGTCCAGAAACAAACATTAAACCAATCGATTTTTTTTCTTTCTGATTGTTCAGGCATATAATATGCCATTGTAAACGGCAGCATTTGTTTTTCTTCAGCCCAGTATTTTGGCCACGAAGGACAATATTTACCCTGCAAATCTGCTACAAAAAAAGAACCTTTTTTGGCGTGACGGAAAATATGCTCAAGCAGCTTTTCGAAACTTTCCGGTTCAAGATGTGATAAAGAACTGTAAAATGCAGCATACAGGTCAAACGGTTTTTCCTGAAGCACAAAGGCAGGAAGCCCCTCTCCAACCTCACCGTATTCCAAAGAAACATTGTTTTTTTTTCTGAACCGCCTTCTCCCTTTGGATATAAGCTGCTGACTCATATCTATACCAAGATATTTTTCAACCTCACTTTCTTCCAGAAGAAAATGCCTGTTGCCGGTTGAAATTGGATTTTGAGGCGGAATATGTGTAAGCAGTTCATAACCTTCGCCGACCGCTCAGAAATCAAGAATCCTTATTCCCTTTTTTTCAGAAAGAACTTTTTCAATAAAAGGTGTGCACACTCTTTTAACAAAAATATCCTCCCAGAATTTACGTACATTATCTTTAATTCCGGTAAGTCCGCCTTCTTCAGTACCATAATATCCCATTGCAGAAGCGGCTTCGTAAAACTCGGTTCTGTTTGGTTTCCACTTATTCATAGTCATTCCTCCCCTCAAAATTGGTTCAAATAAATTAATTAACTGTTAATAAACAGATAATCTATTTATTACTGTGAAAAAATTATAATGATTGACGACTTGAACAAAATATTGCTTTATATTTATGATTACAATGAATTTATTCGGTAGGTATTAACGATATGCGGAAAAAGGAAAAAACCGGGTACTTATATTCCCGGTCAAAAGTAAGCAGATTTTTTCTCAGGATTTGTGAAGCGGGGCTCAATTTCATCAAGTTCAAGCACTAACCCATCACCGAAATAATATTTCAGTTCTTCGCGTGCCCCCTGATATGGTGTAGGTCCGGCACCAAGACATGCTGTCGTTTTCTCGTCAATTTCTTCGGGAGTCATAAGTACACCGTCATTATATGTAACCGGGAAAATAGTGCAAAAGAATGGCTTGAACTCGTGATAATCGTATCCTTTCTCAAGGGCAAAGCTGTGCAGAAGACATCCTCTTCCCTTTGTATTCAGAAAAACACAGGCATCTTTTCTTTTTTGTTGTTCTTGTATAATCATGACCGGGATACTCATAATCCCATTTTCTTTTTTTCGGATAAAACCATTTTTCTCTCTTGATATGCGAAAATTCTTCAAGTTCATCGGCTTTATTCATAATTCTTTTCACATTCAGCATATCAACATCGGCACCGTAGAACAGCACTGGTCATTACAAAATGTACACTGCATGCAGTGCATGAAATATGTTATATGAAAAATATCAGTATCGACAGAATGTATAACCGGAAGACCGTGTATACAGGGGTAGGAAGTTCTTTAGTTTAATTACCATATAGTGGAATTTAATTCAACATAATATTTACGGGAGCAAATATAATAAACAAAAACAAATAATCCTCATGCCTGTTTAAGGTCTGATGTGCAGTTCGGGCATTTGACAGCATCAATATGAACAGATGACTTGCAGTAAGGACATACTTTTGTTGACGGTGCAGCAACTGGTTCTTTTTCCGGCTTACGCTTTAAATTGTTGACTTGTTTTACCAGTATAAACACTGCAAATGCAACAATAAGGAAATTTATCAGAGTATTCTAACAAATAGCCCGTAGTTTAAATTGGCCGCTTCACCTGCTTTGGCCTCAGCAAGTGTCTGAAAATTTCATCCGGTTAGTGTGATAAGAAAAAGGTTGGAAAAATCAACTCTGCCTAACAACAGACCGATAGTGGGCATTATGATATCATTAACCAGCAAATTAACGACACGGAGAAAGCCACACCAATGATTATACCTATAGTCCAGGTCAATCATATTTCCTTTAGCTGCAAATTCTTTAAATTCTTTGAACACTTTCATGATGTTTTCTCTTTTTAATTTTAATTTTTAATAATATCCGAGTCTTATCATTCTGAATCCGTTTATTGTTTCACGCCGTTACTTTTTAAAACGGTTGCCACCGGAATGCTATTGAGCTCCGAAGGCACCCAACAGCGCTTCCCGACAAGTAAAAGTGCAATTATTGTAATAGGATTCATATTCAGCGCTTTTTGCGAATATATAGGCTGTGCAATAGAGTTATCCAGCATATAAATTAAAGCAAACATGATAACAATAGGAATAACCATGTGAAAATCACCGAACTGTATAATTGAAATAAGTATAGCAGGAATACCGCCTATACTATTGGTCCCGCATATCGAACGATGACCTATGCCGGCAACTATACCTATCAAAGCCGCATTGTTTATTTTAAGAGTATATATTGATAGTCCCATTAGAGTAAGAGCGCCTACAAATATTGCATCGAAGAGCCGTTATCCTCTCACATAACTGCTCAGCTGTTCTTCAATTTATCAAGAATATTTACAGTCATCTCAAAGTAGCAGTTTAGCACCAATGCTAATGAATCCGATTTTAATCGACATCACTGTCACGCAGAATAAAGAACGTTACGAAAGGTATAAGGAAAGCTAAAAATGCAGTTGAAATCACGCCTGTTACAAAATCCTGCACTTTTGTTAATGAGCCCTCACAAATCTGTTTCTATCTCTTTTGCAACATCTCCTCTCTTAAGAAACCGGACATTTTCCACCCATTTTTCAGCATCTTTTATTTTATCCGAGAGCTCAAATTCCTTCACCGATTGTTAAGCGATACAGCCTGCTCTATTACTTCCGGACTGAATACCGTAACCGCAACATATAATAACCCACCGATTATGGCATAAATATACCTTAAAATTGAAAGAGTGCGGTTTAATCCAAGTCTTTGCAAATAATCAACAACGGGAATTAATTCTTCAAAGCAATAAGCAGGCAAATAATGAGAGTCACGAAAATATTTGTAAATAAAGCAGCAAAAACCGTAATAATGAGAATAGGTATAAGCAGAATGAATACTTTTGCAGTACCGCTTAGTGGTTTTTCCGTTTTTCTGTCGAATTGCGGCTTTCATTTCCTGAATTTTATGTTTAATAATTCATTTATTTAAATCAAAATCGAAGCCTTTTCTAGCAAGATGATTCGAACATTTTTTTTCTTTGTTTGTATTCATCAATTCCCTTAGCTTAATTTTGTATTTTTCAAATACATCCGATATAAGCTTTATTTCGTTTTATTTCTGTATACAGTTCATCTAGAACTTTTTCAGATATTTCTTTCGATATACCTTTTGATAAAGCTTCTGCTTAATTACGCTTTTGCCTGCGGGATTTCCCTGTTTTACTTTGAACAAGAAGACGTGCGAATTCTTCATCGTTCAGCAATCCGAGTTTTTCAAGATGAGCAAGAGTTTTATCTATTGAGCTCTGCGATATTTTTTTCTCTTTTAGCTTATCGTTAATTTCTTTTCTGCTCCTGATACGGTACGATAAAGAATTGAGAGCAGTTTTTTTCGTATTGATATTCGTCAAAGCGTTTTATTTCATCAATAGATGCCTGCGTAATTTCATCATTTGTTCTTAGACCGAAAGTTTAAAAACGTCTTCGCTGATTCCGCAGGCAAACTCACCGTCAACATAAAGACTCCAGCGTTTGCTGTCTTCTTCTGCTTTTCGATTTTTGTTATAACCAATATGCAAATATATCTATAATAAATTTATGTGTAAATATATAATTAACAAATAAAAGAAGGATATTTAAAAGAGTATCCTTTGCTTACACCGAAGCTCTGGTTTACTTAATCTGAACAGTTTTACGCGTTGGGAGAAGCTTTCAGCCAAAAGCCTATAAAAATACACTTCCGCTGGAATTATAATTTCAGGCATCCCAATCTGTATAATTTGTTCCAGGAGCTAAACCCATTCAAAAGCAGCAACCTCTTTGCCGAGAGCATCATAGATTACCAGCCGTACGTTAAATGCATGCCTTTGACCTGCATTAGGAATTTCGAATTTTATATTCGTTACCGGATTAAATGGGTTTGGATAGTTTTGAAATAAAAAATAAGATTCAGGGACATTTTCTCCTAATTTCCTAACACCAATTGTTGTATAGTGAGTCCTGTAAATATTTCCGCCTTCCTGACCTGCAAAAACATAACCCTGTGAATTTACACCGTAAGAGATTAAAATTTCGCTGTCCAACTCCAGACCGCTTGACTTGATGTCCCAGTTTTCGCCTCTATCGGTAGAAACCCATACACTGCGGTATCTGCCGAGGAAAACGTGTCCCAATGAATTAGTTAAAAGTCCATAGGTTGAGAACATACCAAAACCGTAGGTATATCCCAGTTATCACCACTGTCGTATAAAAACGGTAAATCATGCTGACCAATAGAACTATCAGTAATTAGATTTCCTGTTGCAGCATAAATTATTCCTGAAGTGTTTACAGTAACCGAATTAAAGTTGTGTTCCGAACTGAATACCTGAACCCAGTTATTACCGTTATCTTTAGAGCGGAAGATAGCTTTTTCCGGCTCCCCGCTTCCTGCGTATATAAAATCAAATCTGTCAACAGCTATTGAATATATATCAAGTGAAGGTGCGGTATTTGTCCATGTAATGCCTTCATTTGTTGAGAGGTAAATACCGTTTCCGGATGTTCCGGCGAAAAATATACCCTGATGAATTTACCGCAATAGACCTGACTTTTACATTTACATTCAATCCGGTATGTACCCAAGCTGTTACCTGCGTTTGATGAATAAAATACACCGTGCGAAGCGGAGCCGGCAAAAATAAAACCTGAATTACTGATTGTTAATGAATATATATTTAAATCAGTCAAGCCGTTATTCTTCTGAATCCATGTATTTCCTAAATCTGTTGACATATAAACACCGGAAACCAGTGTTCCGGCAGCATAACATCATTTGCAGTAAATGTAAACGATGACACAGAAGAACCTAAATGAAAATCAATGTGCCAGTAATTTTCAGCCTTTATGAAATTTACTGAAAATAATAATATGAAAAATATTATTGACTTTTTCATTGAACCTCCCTTATATTTCGTAAACTATATTAATTTAAGATTGGGCAATTATTTTTTTATAAATATATAATTTCAAATACATTCATTAAGAAAAACATTACATGAACCGGTATAACATCATAAATACCGGGAATAGAAAAGATGATTTGGTAAGTCTTGCAGTAATTTTCATTGTGCTAAAACCTTAGTTTTAGTTAATCTTCTTTTTCCAGACAGTAAGCGACAGAACCAGAAAAATATAATATGGTTTTTGTGAGAAAACAATGAAAAAAGGGCACACAATTGTGCACCCTAAGAATCGGATTATTTAGAAATTTATGATTTCGACTTTTTATCGGAGCTTTTTTCTTTCGGTTTCAGATTCGGGCTCTTCGGTAATTTCTGTACGGGGCTCTATTCCCATTGCTGCTCCGACTTCATTATTCAGCTTTGCAGCCAGCTTTTAGGATTTTCAGTAAGTAAAGTCTTAACCCCGTCTCTGCCCTGCATGCGCTGTCCCTGATTATAAGAACCATGTCTCCGGCCTTTTGGATTATATTAATATTTACAGCCGTATCTATTAAATCGCCGAGCTTTGAAATACCCTCATTGTATATTATATCAAATTCGACTTCTTTGAACGGCGGCGCACATTTGTTTTTAACGACTTTGACTTTTGTCCTGTTTCCGATAACGTTGGTACCGTCTTTAATAGCAGCAATTCTTCTTATATCAAGCCTTACTGAAGCATAAAATTTAAGCGCTTTACCGCCCGTCGTTGTATCCGGGTTACCGAACATAACACCTATTTTTTCTCTCAGCTGGTTTGTAAAGATTAATGAAAGATTTGGATTTTGATACGGCAGCGGTAGTTTCCTTAAAGCCTGTGACATAAAGACGCGCCTGCAAGCCCATGTGTCGAATCACCCATTTCTCCTTCAATTTCAGCTCTGGGAGTAAGTGCCGCAACCGAGTCTATCGATAGCATCGAGCGCATTGCTTCTAACAAGAGTTTCCGCAATTTCAAGAGCCTGCTCACCGTACTCAGGCTGCGAGACTAAAAGATTTTCGACATCTACGCCTAGCCTTTTAGCGTATCCGGTATCAAGAGCGTGTTCGGTATCTATAAAAGCCGCAAGACCGCCGTTTTTTTGGGCTTCAGCAATAACATGAAGGCAAACCGTTGTTTTACCAGAAGACTCCGGACCGTATATTTCAATTATTCTGCCGCGGGGGATTCCGCCAACTCCAAGGGCAGCATCAAGAGAAATAGAACCCGTAGGGATTGCATCTATCTTTTGGATAACTCCGTCACCCAGTTTCATGATAGAACCTTTGCCGTGTGATTTTTCAATCTGGTCTATTGCAATCTGTAATGACCTCAATTTCTGTTCATCAGCCATTATTACAACCTTTCCGTTTTATATTTTAAATTGATAATTCTAATTTTTCAAAACTCTTATTTTTCTGATGTATTCGGGAGTCGTTCCCAGCACCCGCCGATAATAACTGCTCCGAGATTTTTCCACTTTAAGGCATATTTAAAGTATTCATCCGGCAAAATATCGACTTTAAACTTAACTTCTTTTTCTTGCTTAGCAAATCCAACATTGGCATAAACACCCAGAGGTTTATCTGTGTAATTTTTCATTGTCTTCAATACACCTTCTGCAATCGAAGGATGAATGCAGTTTACCATCACTGCAGCAGGAGAGAACTTATCAATAATATTCACAGCATCCATAATCGATTCACCCGAAAACAGTTCTTTATCATTCCTGCAAATCATACTGATTATATATTCTTTATCCGTTTTATGAAGCTGGTTGAGCACAGCAGAAATTTCTCTCACATTATTCATGGTTTCTGCAAGCAATATATCAGCTCCGGCATCAACCAGGTTCACAATATGTTCATAATGTTCTGTGCAAAGTGTATCTGTATCGGGCGCAAGTTCCGGCTTGTAAGAATCCTCAAGCGGGGCTATGCATCCGGCAACAATGATATCATCATAAGTAATAATCACAGCATCTTTTGCAAGTTCAACAGCCAGTTCAGTTAATACTTTTGCTGTTTCAGAATAATTTAATTCCTGGTATTTAAAATCAGCTTTCTCAAACGTTCTTTTTTTCGAGTCCTGAAAGTGTTAGTGGTTATTATATCCGCGCCTGCATCTATATTATCAATGTGAATCTGGCGGATTGTATCTGGTTTTTCAAACAATGCTCTTGCGCTCCACAAAGGAAGTGAAATATCAACTCCCCTGCTTTCCAGCTCAGTCCCCATAGCTGAATCGAGTATAATTACAGCCTGCTTTTTTAATAAATCAGAAATTAGCCCCATATCACTTTTTCATGAAAAAATTAATAATCCAGAAAATTAATGTCAGTAAAACGCTTAGCACGATGGAAGTTACAATCGGAAAATAAAACGAAAAATTCTCTTTTTTTACTGTAATATCCCCGGGAAGCCTCCCGAAAAAATTAAGTCTCGGAAAAAATGTTAAAACAACACCTGCAATTAATATAATTGCTCCAAAAACAATAAGATATTTGCCCAGTGACTGCATTTACGCTCATAATATACTTACTATATCTTTAAATACCATACCAAAATATTTCTCCGCTTTTAGCCTGTTCTTAAGCTGCTCATCTTCCGGTATTTCCTTAAGCCTGTCTGCAACCAATTCGCGTGAAATCATGCCGAAAGCGGCACATTTAAGTCCCGTGTGATTTGCGGCAAGGTTTTCAGGCACCAATGAGTAGCCAAGAACATCAGAACCGATTTCCCTGTAAAAACGGCATTCAGCTTCTGTTTCTGTTTCCGGTCCTGTAATGCCAAGATAAACCGAAGGATAATTCTTAAATTTCTTTTCAATTAATAATTTTTCGATTTTGGAATAAATTGCTGAATCATAAGCATTGCTCATATCGGGAAAACGGGGACCAAGCGAGTTGTCATTTTCTCCGATTAAAGGATTATCACCCATTAAATTAATATGGTCATATATAATTGAAACACCGCCAACGGAAAACCTCGGGTTCAGAAAACCAACTTCATCTATTAACAGCAGGGTCTTTACCCCCATTTCTTTTAAAACATATACCGGATGAGATACTCCCCGCATTGAAAAGCCTTCATAAAAACTATGCCTGCCGTTAAGAAAGATTACCTGTTTTTTCGTCCCTTTCATTTCTGCAAAAAGAAACTCACCTTCCTCATTCTTATCATCTTTTAGATACTGTGGTATATCAGCAAAATTTAGTATCTTCTTAATAACAAAATCTTTTATAAGCGTATTGTTTTTATAAGAACATATTGCAAGTTGAGGAATCTTTTTAAAAGGTGATTTTGATAAAATATATTTTAAAGATTCATTAATATTTTTTTTCTGTTCAGTCATTTTAAAATATGATTTACATTTAAAAATTCTTTCCAAAATTATTTTTTAAAGCTTTTCTATTAATTTTCTCATGAGAAGAGTTAGTTTTGGTTCTGCATCTGCTGCGGTTTCCAGTATTTCGCTAATCAAAGCCGGCTTCAATGTATCAGGAAAGCCAACATCAGTTACTATCGAAAATCCCAGAACTTTGAACATGAATGATTTTGAAAGCAGCGCTTCGGGTATGGTTGACATCCCGACGACATCGGCGCCCATTTTCCTCACCATCCTGTACTCCGACCTTGTTTCAAGGCTTGGTCCGCTTAATGAACAATACACCCCTTTTTGTACCGGGATTTCATTTTCCAGTGCAACGGCTTCGGCAGTTTTTACAAGGTGAGTGTCATAAATACGCGGATTCTTGGTTCTTAATTTTCCTGCTTTCAATGGTGTATCAAATAAGTAATTAATATGGTCACGCATTATCATCAAGTCACCTCTTTTATAAAGAGGATTCACTGCGCCGCATGCGTTAGAAACCAAGAGTGTATGTACACCCAACTGCTGCATTATGCGGATAGGATAAGTAACTTCATCGAGTGAATATCCTTCGTAATAATGGAACCGCCCCTGCATGATAACTGCATTGTGATTTGAAATATTACCAAATATCAGGTTCCCGTCGTGAGATTCAACTGTTGAAACCGGGAAATACGGAATGTTCTTGTAGTCAAGCTTATAACTAATATTTACGTCCCTTACCAGGCCGCCAAGTCCCGTTCCTAAAATTATGCCTATTCCGGGGTTAATATCCCCGGTGTGCTTCCTGATAAAAGACAATGATTCATTAATCCGCTCGGTATGGGAATGCATGTAGTTGTAAATAATCTAAATTATATTCAATACGAGATATAAGAACTACATCCTGCCGGTCCTATTCATGTACCGGCGCCGGTTGACCTATTTAGATTCGTCTATATTGAGGTCGATTCCAAAATTATGGGATGAAGGTTCTTCTTTTTCAGAAGGATTGTCATCGAAGTCGGCAATTTTATGTTCTTCCATACGGTAAATTTTTCTGTTCTTGGAATACTCTTCGATGGAATTTAATTTTTCAATTAAGTAGTTCTTAATATCTTCTATTATAGCTTCGTTTTTAATCCTCAGTTCTTCAAGCTCCTGCCTGAGATTAAGCATTTCTTCTTTCGCCTGCAGCCTTGTTTTGCTTGAAAGTATTTCAGCTTCTTTTGTAATAAGTTCTGCCCGTTTTGTAGCGTTCTCGATTACATCCTCGGCAAGGTCCTGAGACTTTACAATAGCTTTCTGGAAAGTCTTTTCGTTATCTCTGAATATATCGATTTCATGTGTCAGGTCATTTTTATCTTTTTCAAGAGATGCAATTCTATCTTTAAGAGACTCGTTCTCTTTAACAAGATTCTCAAGTTCGTTGGCAACGGTATCAAGATATGCCTCTACTTCTCCTACATCATAACCCTTAAACGCTTTTCTGAACTCCTGCTTCTTTATATCGATTGCAGTTAGTCTCATTTGTAATTATTTCCTCCCAACCCTCCCTACAGGGGCGGGTTAATTATTTTATAAAACTTGTTAATGAACAGTTCTTTCGCCAAATATTGCCGAGCCTAATCTCAGCATATTGGAGCCTTCCTCTATTGCTATATCAAAATCCTGCGTCATCCCCATGGAAAGATACTTCATATCAACATTAGGAATGTTCATCGAATTTATTTCTTCAAACAGATTCTTCAATATTCTGAAGTTATCTCTCACAATATTTCTTCCGGCTTCCCCATCATCGTCTGTAATCATCTTTGCAATTGTCATCAATCCCTTAACTTTCACATTCTCCAATAACGAAATTTCTTTCACAATTTTCAAAGTTTCCTGTACAGAGCATCCTGATTTTTGTTCTTCGCCTGAAGCATTCACCTGAACGAGGCATTTTACTGTTTTGCCAATTTTTGCTGCTTCGCTTTGGATTCTCAGAGCCAGCTTAAAGCTATCAACACTGTGAATTAAATAAACAAACGGAACAACAAATTTAACTTTATTTGTCTGCAGGTGTCCTATCAGGTGCCAGTTTAAAATCCTGCCTTCTAAAGCTTCGTGCTTTTGAACCAATTCCTGTACTTTATTTTCACCAAAATCCAGCTGATTAAAATCAATAGCTGAAGAAACCGCCTCAACCGGAAACGTCTTGCTTACTGCAATAAGATGAATTTCTCCTGTATTTCGGCCCGATGACCTGCATACACCTTCTATCTTCTTTTTTAGTTTTATCAGGTTATCTTCTATATAATCATATTGCATCTTGACTTATAATAATTGTCGTATTTTGAGTAAAATAAACTATATGCAAAGAACATTCAAGATATTATAATATAACTAATTTGATTGTAAAGATAATCAAAAATTGTTATTATATTCGATAATCTTTTTAAATACTTGAGAAAAAAGGCATTATTTATATTTATACTTTTGTTTGCGTTCAAAGTCTCTGAAGCACAGAATACAGGACTTCCAAACTATATGACCGAAGAGGAAAAGAAAATCGGAAACGATTATATTTCTTTTCCGCAGGTGAGCTTTATCCCTCCTTCAACACCTGTTAGAACAATGGCAGAATGGGAAGAGCTTGACGGTATTATATTAACATGGACTTCATACCAGACGCTGCTAAGGCAAATTGTAGATGCCGCCCAGGAAGAGGGCATGGTTTGGATAATTTGCTCCGATTCCAACTCGGTTAAATCTTATTTGCAAAGCGGCGGAGTACCCTTATATAACATATCATATATTATTGCCTCGTTTAACTCAGTATGGTCAAGAGATTATGGCCCATGGTGTACATATACATTGTCAGGAGATACGCTTGGATTTGTTGATTTCAAATACAACAGGCCCCGCCCGCAGGATGATATAATTCCGGGTGTACTTGCTTCAAAATGGAATATACCTCTGTATCAAACAATATCAGGTCCGGACAGCCTTGCTCACACCGGCGGGAATTTTATGGTTGACGGGTTTGGAACTTCTTTCAGGTCAAAGCTAACTGAATTAGAAAATCAATGGCATACAACTGCTCATATCGATTCTATACTTTACCGTTACTGCGGAATACAAATCGGCAGGTCAATAAGCATGACAGTTTTACCATATGACGGCATTCATCATATTGATATGCACATGAAGCTTCTTAACGAGGAAACACTGCTGGTAGGCGAATATCCATCCGGCGTGGCTGACGGTCCTCAGATAGAAGCAAACATTCAATATATTCAGAATAATTATGCGGACTGTTACGGCAGACCGTATAAGATTGTTCGCATCCCAATGCCGCCTGATGCGGACGGAAATTATCCCCCTGCTTCCGATTATCTTACATATACAAATTCGCTTATTGTAAACAAAACAGTACTTGTGCCTATTTACGGGCGCCCTCAGGATACTACGGCACTGGGAATTTACAGAGAAAATATGCCGGGTTATAATGTAATGGGATTTAACTGCCTGGATATAATTCCGGCAAGCGGGGCTATACATTGTATTACTAAAGAAATCGGCACAAGAAACCCTGTTTTAATTTATCATGCGAAGCTGCAGAATACATCTGATACAGTAAACAACTACCCTGTTCTTGCAAACATTAAAAATAAATACGGTATAGATTCTGCTTATGTTTTCTGGACAACTGATACGTCTCAGAGTTAC
The DNA here is from genome assembly GCA_963742955.1 of Ignavibacteriota bacterium. Classification (GTDB taxonomy): domain Bacteria; phylum Bacteroidota; class Ignavibacteria; order Tepidaquicellales; family OLB5; genus CAVUOA01. The sequence continues at coordinate 57,756 of CAVUOA010000011.1, forward strand.
AGCAGATTAATTATGACGAATACGGGCGGACAAAACTGGTCATCGGCAATCCCGCATCAATCATCAGGAAAAACCGTATATTATTATATATACACAAAAACTTCTAACGGAAAATATTTCAGTAAACCGATTACTGCGCCATTAGGGAACCTTCAATTTAACGTAATGAACACAACAGGGATAACCGGTAATACACAGTCTGTTCCGAAAAATTTTACACTGTACCAGAATTTTCCGAACCCGTTCAATCCGTCAACAAAAATAAAGTTTGATTTGCCTGCCTCCGGGGGAATTGAAAAACGAAATGTCAGGTTAACAGTATATAACGTTTTGGGCGAAGAAATCACTGTTCTTGTAAATTCAGATTTGAAACCGGGTACATATGAATATGAATTTAATACATCAAACCTGCCCAGCGGAATATACTTCTACACTATCGTATCAGGCAGATTTACTGATTCCAAAAAAATGATATTATTGAAATAACGGTTAAGCTGTACTTTGTCCTGATACCGTGTTTGATTCAGAATAAATCAATAAAATATAAATTAAATATTCTAACTAATGAAATCTTTTACAGCGTTATTTACGTTGTTATTCGTTTTGTTATATACAGGTCTAACATTCTCACAAACAAATGATAACAACCTTATATCAGTGGTAACACCTCCCGCTGGATACTCGTTCAACCAGCAGGGCTCTCCTTTTTCATCCATTGTTACAGTCGACGGTTTCGATAACATCTATCTCGGTGTCGATTTCGGAGAACCGTACATTGCTACAAATCCCCGGAATCCTCTTAACAGCATTTGTGCATTCAATATTAATGATTTTTATTACACACTTGACGGTTTAAACTGGACCAGGATTTATCCTACTTTCCCCGGTTACAGTATACTTGGGGACCCTGTAATGTGTTATGACAGCATTGGAACAGGGTATTATGTTCAATTATATCAAAATGTAAATACATACGGTGTTGTAGTAAGCAAATCTACCAATAACGGCGTATCATAGTTCGGAGCATATAACGTTGCTTCTACAACAGTCGGACTTCGGACAAAGAATGGATTGTGGCTGACCAAACCGGCGGACCTAATGCAAACAATGTTTATGTAGGATGGAGACAGTTCGGCAGTTCCGGTATGCGGTTCTGCAGAAGCACAAACGGCGGTGTAAACTGGTCATCACCACTTACTATTTCCGGCTCTCAGGGCGCATATGTTTCCGTTGGTCCTAACGGTTCTGTTCAGGGAGGCAGTGTTTATTTTGCATGTTTAAACGGCGGTTCAATATTGTAAACCGCTCGACTGACGGCGGAGCTACATTTTCTGCACAGGTAACAGCTGTATCGCCATCAGCCCGGGAGTAACCTGCGCAGGAGAAATACTGTCAAGAATTGTATCAGGACAGACGATTTCCCGAGAATGGCTGTTGATAACGGTTATACAGCATCACGGGGTAATGTTTATATAGTTTATGCCGGTAATCCTGCCGGTCCTGACCTGTGTGATATTTACCTGGTTAGGTCAACCGATTATGGCCTTACATGGTCTTCACCTATCAGAGTTAACGATGATGCTACTACTACAGACCAATGGATGCCTTCGGTTTCTGTGGATAGAAACGGAAGAGTATACGTTTCCTGGTATGATTCACGCATCGACCCGGCAAATAATTTAATGACTTTGCTTTACGGCGCTGTTTCAACAAACGGTGGAACCAGTTTCACAGCCAACTACCCGATTTCAAATGTACCGTTTAATCCTAATAATATGGCGGTAGGTCAGCCCGGAGGTGAAAAATATATCGGCGATTACATCGGCATATCGGCAATTGGCAATACCTCTTATGCTGTTTGGATGGACGGAAGAAACAACAGCCTTGGAAGTTATGTAGGATACTTTCCTGATTTTGCTTTAACAGCAAGCCCGCAATCAAACTATCTCAATAACAATGACAGCGCATTTATCACCATAAAAGTACCTGCAGTAAAAGGACCTTATATAGGAGCTACAAAATTCACTGCGGCGCTGGATACTTTGCCTTCACAGGGTACAATAAATATTTCATTTGTAAACAGGGATTCCCTGACATCATATCCTGATTCTCTAGTGATTAAGGTTAAAACAAGCGGTAATGTAACACCCCAGGCTGTACAGGCTGATTGTAAAAGGTTCCGGAACAAACGGAGTGCCTGTTCACACAAGATCAGTTGATTTACTGGTTAACAGTTCATATGTTGATGTGGGAACAAACCGCAACGGGATTGCAGATTTCCAGGTAAACGGAAATACTTATAATACACAGCAGGAATTTGTATTTCCAAATATGAGTAATGTAACTGTTCATGCAATAAGCCCTAAAATTGTAGGCGCCAGCCAGTATGTTTTTCTTCACTGGTCAGATAACGGCGATACAACACACATCATCAATATAATCAACAACGTTGCTGTTCTGGCATCGTATAAAGTTCAATACAAGCTGCTGTTGAATTCATCAGTTGGAAACACTTTCGGCGGAAATGTTTACTATGACTCGGCTCAAACGTTTACATTCGGTGTGCTTTCAAAATCATTTTTCTATAACGGACAGTATTACCAGTTCAGGGGATGGACAGGCACCGGAAACGGCTCATATACGAGCCCTGACAGCACAGGGAACGATTCGGCTGTAACACTTTCCATGAACAGCCCGATACTTGAACTGGCAAGATGGACTAACCTGATTGGAATTCAGGGCATCAGCGCAGAAATCCCAAAAGAATATAAGCTGTACCAGAATTTCCCTAATCCGTTTAATCCGTCAACTACAATTAATTTTGATATAATAAAAGCGGGCAACGTTAAAATAGTTTTGTATGATGTTCTGGGAAGAGAAGTTAAAACAATAGTAAATGAAAATACAGAGCCGGGCAGGTTTAAGGTTGTATTTAATGCCGATAACTTTGCAAGCGGATTGTATTTTTACAGGATAACTTCAAATGATTTTACTGATGTGAAGAAACTGCTGATTGTGAAATAGTGATAATTTGGTTTAACAAAGAGGGGCTTTATCAAGCCCCTTTTCTGTTTATAAATTTTTACTATCTAAAACCCTACTCCTGCAGAAAGATTCACTTCTACTCTTGAGTTCTTATTATCATAAAATATCTTCTGGTCTTTATCTGTATTCATCAGCTTAGTCTCAAGCCGTACATATGAATTTTCAACAGGATTGTATTCCAGTGCAAAGGTAACACCATTTGCTTTGAGTCCGGAAGAACCTTCATTTCCAACGGGAATTATGCCTGTAAGTATTCCGCTTTCATCATTTATGTAATCACCACGAAGCGCCATAGAAAAATTCTTCAGGGCTTTATATTTAACTGACATAAAACCCGAAAGCATGTTTGCAGATGCCGTTGCATCACCGATTTTTGATTTCTCCTGAATACAAAAATCACCCGATACAATTACATCAATTTTCTTTGCGGGAAACATTTTAATCACAAGATTATTATAGAAGCGTGTTTTCCCCTCTAAGCCTGAAGGCATTTCGTTTCCAATCAGGTTATTGTAGGTGATATCAAATACTTTACCCGGCTTGTACCATAACTGAATGCCAACCGATTTATTTTTATTGTTATCGGCGAATACATTAAACCCGTTTAATACATGAAGCTGAGCAGAGAACTTATCGGAAAATGCATAAGATAACCTCACCCCGCTCTGGAAGAACGGTTCATAGTAAGTGCTGAGCGCTAGTGATGTAAACCAATTATTAACCGGAAGCAAACCTTCTCCCCGATATGAGTAAGAAAATACCCGCCGTCTATCCAGAAATTCTTGCAAACGCGGAACCCGACGTTAGCTTCCTGTATATACTGCTGGTTAGATGGCCAGTTAACAAATGGTATATCACCGAAATGGATTGTTGCAATCCCCCTGCACACGGTAAGCTCATACTTGGCAGATATCTGCGCAATGTTTAGTCTGAATTCTTCACGGTATGGTGAGATAGCTGAAAATTGACAATGAAGAAATTGCTTATCATTATCCCAGCTTATATAAGTATCAACATAGCCGTTTATGCTCAGCCCATCGGGTAATCCTGAAATTAAACCAGAACCGCCTTTGTTTTGTGAGTTCGCATTAATCGAAAAAATGAGAATTAAAATTAATAAAGAAATATATTTATTCATTGTCAAATTTTAACAATAGTTTATGAAAGATTTACAAAATTACATAATTCTATGTTTAGCCTCAATTAAGTTTAAAGGAGTCCGATATACTCCTTAACAGTTTCTTAACAAAGTGCGTTTGTTTAATGAACAGAAAATAGTTAAATTTGTAGACAGGATTTCACGCAAAACATTTTCATTCAATACACGGTTTTGCTGACAATTTACTAAGCGACGTATTTCTGGTATTTTAAAGTTAATGAATATTGGATACTGACTGCAATCAATCAAACCTTCAGAGCCCGTTCAAACAAGTAGCATTCATTTTTTAACAAATTTATTATATAGTTTTTTAAAAAATCATGTGAATGCCGCACGTGAAGTTAAATGCGTTGCAAACACGCATTATGTTAACGGCACAAAAGTTAATAATTCAATATATCAAGGAGGTTTATAAATGTTCGATACTGGGAATCCGGATTTATGCTTCTTGCAACAAGCTTAGTCATGTTAATGACTCCCGGACTGGCATTCTTTTACGGTGGACTTGTTGGCAGGAAGAACGTTCTCGCAATTAGTGACTCAAAGTTTCGTATCGATGGGTGTAACAACTGTCTTATGGTTTCTTGTAGGCTACTCTATGTGCTTCAGCGGAACGCTTGCAGGCGGAACAGACATTTTAGGAATCATAGGTAACTTCAAAATGGCTTTCCTTAAGCGGTGTAGGTCCAAACACTCCGACACCTATTAATCCTTCGATTCCGCTTTATGTTTTTGCAGCTTTACCAAATGATGTTTGCAATAATAACACCTGCCTTAATTACCGGGGCATTCGCAAACAGGGTAACCTTTAGGGCTTATGTTATATTTTTAATATTCTGGCAATTATTGGTTTACTATCCTTTTGTACATATGATTTGGGGTGGTGGAATTCTTGCCCAATGGGGCGTACTGGACTTTGCCGGTGGAATTGTAGTACATGCATTAGCAGGTTTTGCTGCTTTGGCATCAGTCATTTATGTTGGGAATCGCAGGGTAGTTAATTCCAAACCCAATAATATTCCATTGGTTGCCATCGGAACTGCTCTCTTATGGTTTGGCTGGTATGGATTTAATGCCGGAAGCGAATTGGCTGTAAATGGAATTACTTCTATTGCTTATCTAAATACAGATATTTCCGGCTCATTCGCCGCAGTCACCTGGCTGGCAATTGACTGGCGCCATAGAAAAAAAGCCAAAAATGATAGGACTAATGACAGGAGCTGTAGCAGGACTTGCAACAATCACACCGGCTGCCGGATTTGTATCGTTAAAAGCAGCTGTAATTATCGGAATTCTTTCGGGTATTATATGTTAGCTTGCCGTATCGCTGAAGAACAAATTACAATGGGATGATGCTCTTGACGTATGGGGTGTACATGGTGTAGGCGGATTTATAGGTATAATATTTTTGGGAATATTCGGTTCAATAACAATAAACCCCGCAGGTTCTAACGGATTACTCCATGGCGGAGCTGATTTCTTCTGGATTCAGATTTTTGCAGTTGTGGTACAGCTCGGTTTATGCATTCGCATTCACTTATATTATGTTATGGATTATCAGCAAATTTATTAGAGTCAGGGTTTCTAAAGAAGAAGAAGAAAGAGGACTTCAAATTCCTCTGCACGGCGAGGAGAAAGTTATGCTTATAGAAATTCAAAAGCGCTGTAAATTTTAAATTAAATCATTTAAAATTAGTGTCTTAAACGGGTTCCCAATGGAACCCGTTTTTTTATAAAATTTATTTTCATCTTGTTGACTTTTAAAAATTTTATAATATATTATAACATATACAAAATTATTATGGATGACTATCATTTATCCAAAAGGAGGATTAGACTATAGAGATTTGTTAATCTTTTTACTCTGAAAAATAGTCTTACCTGTTCTAAATCCAGAATCCTCCTTCAAAGAAAATCTAAAAATTAAATATCATTCTTAAATTTCCGGTTTCGTAATAAAGCGGTTTGCTGTATTATTACGAATGCACGAAAATAGACTATCTGTCTTCACAGGAGGGTAAAATCATGGCAAACACCAAAATCCTCAACACCCCTGTCAGAA
>CAVUOA010000012.1:0-342213 GCA_963742955.1 Ignavibacteriota bacterium
CACCAATCATATTACATTCAATTCATCTCTTCGATTTTTTTCAGGAGCCACTTTTTTCTTCAATTTCTTTTTTCTGAAGAAGGGTGTTTCTTAAGAGAGGAATCGATTTCAGGTCTGATTTTTCTTTTGCCGAAACAATCTTCTTCAAAAAAGTAAAAAAACTTCTGTTTGGCGACCGGACTGATTTTGAAATTGAAGGATTTCTTTCCAGAAAATGCAATGATGAATCTATATGATATAAAAGAGCTTCAACTTCTTTTAATTCGTAATATGCCTGTGATATCAGTATCCTTGAGTCTATTTTGTCTTTTAAATTTACAAATCTGGCTTTCTTCAGGTCATCCAGTACTTTTTCGAAGTCTTTAGTCATGAAGTGCAGGTTCGCAAATGCAATTGCGCTAATAGATTCCTGTAATTGGGGCTGGAGCTTTGATGTATAATTTTCCAAGAAATTTTCCGCCCATTTAAACTCTTTTACCGATAAAGCAGAATAAAATATTTGCAGGTATGTTGCTCTCGGAATCTGTCCTTCGGGATAGTATACTAATCCTTCTTTAACCCGGAGTTTATTTAATTCAAACATAATCCTTCTGTATTTCATATTCCCGTCCATTGCGCGGGGAGAGCAGTAATTTAGTATCCAGTGCATTATGTTTCTTTTCTCGCTTAAAGTGAACCTGTTATAGTGCTGCCCGAATAATACTCTCAATGTATCGATGTGTTTTTCATCATTCGGTTTCAGAAATAACATTAATGCATGGTAATATATTCCAATCAGGAATGAAAATTCATAATTCTTTTCACAGGCATAATTATAGATATTCATCAGGTCCAGATTTTTAGCAAACTCCATCGGAATATTAACATCAACCTTTAAGCCGTGGTCTTTCATTAAAATGTTCATATCATTCAATCCCCCAACGGTCATTCTTAATGACAGCATGATTTGGTATTCGGAAGCTTTTGCTTTTGAATCACCCATTTTTCCTATCTGGTCAAGCCTGTGATAATAATTCTGTTTCACATCTTCCAGGTGTCCTTTATTTTCAAAATAATCATAATCTATTCCGCCGGTTTCAAGATTCTTTTCCAAATCATTCAGAATAGATAAGTAGCTTTTCATCAGTTTCCGCTTGCCCATTTCCGTAAGCAGCAGCTCTTTTCTTTTATAGCTTTGCTTGCCGAATGCAATAAGCTCCAGGTAATCTTTTGCCAGTTTTTCAAGCTGGGAAGAGATGTTCCACATTACCTGTTTATTGAATCTTTTTCCTTTGTACAGTATCGCGTAAAAGTATTCGCTGGTAATTAAGCTATCATTGAAATCAGGGTAAAACTTCTTAAGCTCATTGAAATATTTTACAATGATTTTTGATGAGTTGAAGTAAGGCGAGCTTAGGTAAATTTCAAAGTTCCTGAATTCTTCCCCGGATAAGGTTTTCAGAATCCTGATTAATTTAGAGTCTTTCAATTTTAATTAGTTTCTTTAATGAAATATTCTAAAAAAACGAATAAAAATCAACAAATTTATGATATTAAATGTATTTAGGATGATTAGTTTTTTAAAATTTTTCTTTGCAGACCCCCAACATTATTATTTAACTTTGCCTCCGTGCACATGTGCACAGTAATTATTAAACGGAGTCAATGAAAATAAAAACAATCCCGAAGGGATACCGCTTAAAGCCCTCAACACATGAACTGATTGAAAAAGTACAGCAGAAGTTAAAATGCAGCAAAGACGCTGTACTTAGTGAGGCTGTTAGACTGCTTTACAAAACGTATAAAGAAAATAACATTAATAAATTTAATAAATAATATAATGAAAAAGATATTAATACCGGTTTTATTTATTCTTTCTGTCAGTGCCTTTTCCCAGAACATTGTCAATACTCTTGGTTCCAACGGACAATTTTCTATAAAGGACGGCTCATCAACATTTTTTTCGCTTAGCCAGTCAACAGGCCAATTATCTTTAAGCAAGGGCCTGATTATCCCAAATACGACAGGTTCGACGGATGGTGTTATTTATAAAGATAATGAATGGTTCATGCATAATTATGCGCCCTCCGGTTCAAATGGCGGGAACTTATTTATTGGTAATTACTCGGGTAATTTTACGATGTTTGCTCCTTCGTCATATAATTCAAGTTATAATACCGCAGTGGGATATTTCTCACTCAGATTAAACCAAACAGGGTATTATAACACCGCAATAGGAATGAATTCACTTTATTCCAACACAATAGGATATGAGAATACCGCAGTGGGGTGGGGGTCTTTATACCTGAACACAAGCGGATATCAAAATACGGCTGTTGGATTGCAAAGCTTATACAATAATACAACAGGACAAAAGAACACTGCAGTTGGTTACGCTTCATTAAATAACAGTACAACGGGAAGTTTTAATACAGCTCTGGGATATAGTTCAATGAGTTTAAATTATACAGGCTCAGAAAACACTGCGGTAGGATACTATTCTCTTATGTCTAATTCGTCAGGATACAGGAATACTGCTATTGGAAATTTTGCATTAACTTCAAATTCAACAGGTTATGAAAATACGGCCGTTGGGTATCAATCATTATGGGGTAATACTACAGGTCATGATAATTGTTCTGTAGGGTATAATTCATTATACAGCAATTCAACCGGGTCCGGTAATACGGCGGTTGGGTTTCTATCGTTAACCACAAATACCTCTGGCGACTACAATACTGCATTTGGCAGTCTTTCTCTTTCTGCCAATACAACGGGCTATTCAAATACAGGTGTTGGGGACCAATCGTTGCTGCAAAATACAACAGGATTTTATAATACTGCTGTTGGGTATAATTCTATGTGGGCAAACACAACAGGCAGTAACAACACAGCGATTGGGATTCAGTCATTATACTCAAATACATCCGGTAATTATAATACTGCTTTGGGAGACGGCTCATTATCTTCAAATACTACTGGCGGCAACAATACTGCGTCAGGCTATTTGTCATTAACAAGTAATATCTCGGGATTTGAGAACTCGGCTTTTGGCTTTAATTCTCTATTTCTCAATTCAACTGGTTACGAAAATACTGCAGTAGGTTATAAATCACTATGGTACAATATTTCAGGTTATCAAAATACAGCAGTAGGGGATTCTTCATTAATGCATAATACGGGTAATTTTAATACAGCGTTAGGGTACAACGCAGGCTCTGAAGTAACTTCCGGTTCTAATCTTACACTAATCGGTAAAGATGCCAATCCGACAAGCAGTTCAGCAACAAACCAAATAACGCTTGGGAATAATCAGGTAACTTCTTTACGATGTAATGTAACTTCAATTACATCCTTATCAGACAGGCGTGATAAAAAGAACATTAAAGACCTTGACCTTGGACTTGATTTCTTAATGAAGCTTAAACCCCGCCAGTTCAACTGGGATAAGCGCGAGTGGTACACAGACAATAAATCGGACGGAAGCAGGATGGAGAATACACCAACGGCGGGATTTATTGCACAAGAGCTTGACTCCGCAGAGACGCTTGAGAATGCCGAGTGGCTGAAGCTTGTATTGAAAGATAATCCTGATAAATGGGAAGCAACATACGGTAATCTCCTTCCTGTAGTCGTAAAAGCTGTTCAGCAGCTGAAGGATGAAAAAGATACGCAGATTGCAGGCCTGAAAACCGAGAATGAAAAGCTGAAAAAAGAAGTATCACGGCTGCAGAATGTAGATGAAAGATTAGCAAAGCTCGAAGAGATTGTTAACAAGCTCAATTCCCAAAAAAATGAAACTGAGGAAGTCGAAATTTCGGAAAATTAAACAGGAAAACTTAAGCTTTACAAATCATGAAAAATCTTATTGCCAATTTTATAATTTTGCCTCACAGGAGAACTATGCATAAAATTGTTATAATAATTCTTATAACTGCTTCAAACGCTGTATGTCTGTATTCACAGATGACCTTAACTTCAGCATATAATCCTGTAATCGGGGATATTCAGTACCAGGTAAGCGTAGATACAACGGGAATATCTCCCGGAAATTCAGGAGCAAACCAGACGTGGAACTTCCAAAATCTTATAAGGATAGATAGTATTGCTGTCCGATTTATAGACCCTGCTGCAACTCCATATGGAAGCAGCTTTCCGCAATCCAATATTTGCGCGCACGATACATGCTATGATTATTTTAAAACCAGCAGCCAGCAATTGGAATATGTCGGGTATAACTCGCAGAATCTTGTGGTTTTATATACCAATTTCGAGACTGTCATTTCATATCCGTTTACATACAATTCAACGGCTAATGATAATTTTTCTGCAAATATAAATTCAGGAGGAGACGTAATAATCAGAACAGGCAGCGTTAACATTATTGGTGACGGTTACGGACTGTTAAACCTTCCTTTCGGAGCTTTTTTAAATGCGTTAAGGATAAAAAGTATTATAAATATAAAAGATTCTTCTACAACGTATCAGATGTCTGTAAATACAACATACACGGCATATGCCTGGTTCGTGCCCGGGAAGAAATTTTCGGTTTTTAATATATTATATTCAACAATTACCATTCCGGGTTACGGCACAGTAACAGGGAAGAATGTTTTTTACAACCCGGTTAGTACTCCAATCGGTATAAGAACGATAAGTTCAAGCTTACCTCAAAATTTCAGCTTGAGCCAGAATTATCCCAATCCTTTCAATCCGTCAACTACTATTACGTTCGAGGTTCCCTCCAGGTCAAATGTTACTCTGAAAGTTTATGATATTCTGGGCAGGGAAGTTTCTGCGCTTGTAAATCAGGAAATTAATCCGGGCAAATATTCTGTGGATTGGGATGCAGGGAATCTGTCAAGCGGAACATATTTTTACAGGCTCCAAACTGAAAACTATTCTGAAACGAAGCTTATGGTGCTGACAAAATAACAAATAAAATAAATGCGAATTAACGGAATTAAAAAACATTACTTACTGAAATGAAATTTTTAATAATAACATCCTTAACATTTTTATTCGGTTCTGCCTTAATATCACAGAACATAACAAATACATTGGGCACAGGTGGTACGTTCAGCTTAAAGTCGGGGACAACAACATTTATGAGCCTGGGACAAGTTGACAGCACACTGAATGTAAATTATAAATTAAAATTACCGGCAACTACCTCAACAGGCAGCGGAGTAATTTATGTTGGTAATAACAGTTTTTTGCATTCCTATTCAGCTCCCGGTACAAACGGCAATAATCTTTTTTTAGGAATTAATTCAGGAAATTTTACCATGTCGGGGAGTATCGTTCAGGCAAGTTATAATATTGGTATCGGAAACAGTACTCTTAGCAGTAATACAACTGGCAGCTATAATATTGCAGTTGGGGTTGAATCATTGCAAAGTAATACAACAGGGTTTAGTAACATTGGGCTTGGGGGCTACACTATGCAACACAACACGACCGGTCAGCAAAATACAGCCGTTGGGTATGCAAGTTTAGAAAACAATACAACAGGATATAATAATACCGGATTGGGGACATATTCACTGCTTTCAAATACTACCGGGTTCTATAACACTGCACTGGGATACAGCTCAATGCAAAGTAATACAACTGGGGTTGGTAATACCGGTGTTGGCTTATTCACATTATTATCTAATACTACGGGAAACTTCAATTCAGTTTTAGGGTACGGTTCTTTAGACTTAAACACCACAGGTTCATACAATACATCTTTGGGATATTTTTCTTTAAATGTAAATACTACAGGTTCAAACAATGCTGCTGTGGGTACTTACTCTCTTCAGAATAATACTTCAGACGGTAATACGGCAATGGGATATGCGTCACTTCGCGGTAACACTACAGGTTATAGCAATACCGCATTAGGGAATCTTTCATTATACAGCAATACCGTTGGAACTAATAATACCGGAATCGGAACATCCGCTCTATATAACAACATCGACGGTTCCCAAAACACTGCTGTTGGTGACAGCGCTTCGTATTCCAATACTTCCGGGTTAAGAAATACTTCATTAGGGTGTTATTCGCAGCAGTTTAATACACTCGGTAATTATAATACCTCTGTTGGCGCACTATCGATGACACTAAATACAACAGGGAGCTATAATACAACAGTCGGCACGATATCATCTTATTATAATACAACCGGAAACAATAACACTGCTATGGGATATTATTCATTGTACCACAATTCCAACGGCAGTGAAAATACCTGTTTAGGTTCTTTTTCTTCCCCAACAACTTCTGCATCAGAAAACACAACATTGGGCTATAAATCACTTTATTCTAACACTACCGGCTGGCAAAATACTGCAATAGGTGATTCTGCTTTATATCTCAACACGGGCAACTACAATACTGCGCTTGGTTTCAACGCTGGCTCTCAGGTTACGTCAGGTTACAATCTTAACATGCCTTGGGATCGATGCAAATCCTTCATCCGGTACTGCAGCTAACCAGATAACGCTGGGTAATATTTACGTTACATCACTGCGCTGCGCAGTTACATCTATTACCTCATTTGTCAGACAGGCGCGATAAAAAGAATATAAAAGACCTTAACCTCGGACTTGATTTCTTGATGAAGCTCAAGCCCCGCCAGTTTAACTGGGATAAACGTGAGTGGTATACTAATAATAAATCAGACGGAAGCAAAATGGAGAAAACCCCGACTGCAGGATTTATTGCTCAGGAACTTGATTCAGCAGAAACTACTGAATAATGCCGAGTGGCTGAAGCTTGTGCTGAAAGATAATCCCGATAAATGGGAAGCAACATACGGAAATCTCTTACCGGTAGTTGTAAAAGCTGTTCAGGAATTGAATCGAAGGAGAAATGAAAAAGCTGAAAATGCGGAGAAATAAAACAAGCTGAAGAACTGAAAGTTGAATCATTAAAAGATGTTAAAGAGAAGCTTGCAAAACTGGAAGAAACTCAGAATGAGCTTTTAAAGTATATCAAAAACAACTCAAATACTGAAATTAAAACTGTACAGAATACAACAGATAATTAGATAATTTTCAATCTCAATAAGATGAAAAAAATAATATACTTACTGGTAACAATTGCAGTATTGTCGGCGCCGTCTCTGCTGAGGAGTCAGAGCAATGTCCTTATACAATCAGGCGCAAGCGTGGAAATTCAATCGGGAGCCGATATTTGTGCTGATACAAGGACATTACAGGGTATTTTAACCGGCGCAGGGACATGGTGCCTTATACCGTCTGACGCCAAATGCACCCCAGCTGTCAAGTCCTTCATATAATGCAAATGCTCAGTTATTGACGGTTAATCTTATATGGCAGAAGAGCTTTGGCGCTGTAACATACCGGGTTCAGCTTTCGACTGATTCATTGTTTAATGTACATTATTGTAAATGACTCAACAGTAACGGATTCAATAAGAACAGTATCAGGTCTTTCACCTTTGACATACTATTGGTGGCGGGTTAATGCAAAGGGTATAGGCGGAACGAGTTCGTATTCGGTTGTATATAAGTTTAAAACACTTGGGTTATCCAAACCAGGTAGCGTTAATTAATCCGCCCAACAATGCTGTAAATCAGCCGGTATCGATTCAATTCAGGTGGAGCAGGGCATCGGAACAGACTGCTCCGTTTGCCAGTTTGGATGCTACGGATTTTAACAAGAAAGAAGCACCGAAAACCACTACAAAAGTACCTAATGTATTTATCAGACCCGTCAACTAATGCAGATGCAATAGGTAATTACTGGTATGAGATGGTAACCGATACAGTATCAATGGCAAATCTTAACCGTGATACAACACTGACAGATACAACAAAATCAGTCAGCGGACTTGCAAATAATGTCAGCTATTACTGGAGAGTTAAAGCAAAGAACCAGATCGGGTGGGGTACATTCAGTTCATGGTGGCGATTTACAACAATATTAGCAGCACCGGTGGCTCCTGTTCTTATCAGTCCACCGAATAACTCGGTTGGACAGAACCAGTCTATTACGCTTGTGTGGCATAAATCTTTAAATGCTACAACGTATAGAGTTCAGCTTTCTTTAGATTCATTATTTACTACTTTGATAGTGAATGATTCAACTCTCACCGATTCAGTAAAAGCTATATCCGGGTTAAACCCGTTAACTAACTATTGGTGGCGTGTAAATGCTAAGGGTATAGGCGGAACGAGTTCGTATTCGGTTATTTATAAGTTTAAAACACTTGGTTATCCAAACCAGGTTGCTTTAATAAATCCACCGAATAATGCTGTAAATCAGCCGGTATCGATTCAATTCAGGTGGAGCAGGGCATCGGAACAAACAGACTCCTTTGCCAGTTTGGATGCTAAGGATTTTAACAAGAAAGAAGCACCGAAAACCACTACAAAAGTACCTAATGTATTTATCGACCCGTCAACTAATGCAGATGCAATAGGTAATTACTGGTATGAGATGGTAACCGATACAGTATCAATGGCAAATCTTAACCGTGATACAACATTAACAGATACAACAAAATCGGTAAGCGGACTTGCAAATAATGTCAAGCTATTACTGGAGAGTAAAAGCTAAAAACCAGATAGGGTGGGGCTTATTCAGTTCATGGTGGCGCTTTACTACGATTCTTGCAGCTCCTGTGGCTCCTGTATTAATTTCACCTTCAAATGGTTCAACAGGACAGCCTGTTTCACTGAACTTAGTATGGCATAAATCTCTTAATGCGGCAACATACCGAATACAGCTTTCAACTAATTCAGGGTTTACCAGCTTTATTATAAATGATTCTACACTGACAGACACAGTAAGAGCGGTATCGGGACTCAGCCAGCAAACTACATATTACTGGAGAGTAAACGCAAAGAATGCAGGAGGTACCAGCAGTTATTCTGCAGTATGGAGCTTCACCACACAGGCATTATTCCCAACCCTTACCTTAAAGGTATATCTTGAAGGATTCTATGCGCCTGAACCGGGAGATAATCCGGTCAAAGGCAATATGACCAAAGGTAATATTACCAAGGGTAAAATAAATGATTCACCTCTTTCCCAGGTGGCAGATACAGTAAACATATATCTTGCAGACAGTACTCAGGGGTATGCATTTGTGGATAGTGTGAAGATATTATTGGGAGCAACGGGTTCGGTAACAACACCGTTCTCAAGGGTAACCACAGGGAGGTATTACATAGTAGTCCGCCACAGGAACCATCTTGAGACCTGGAGTAAATATGGTGTTAACTTCACAGGCGGTAATACAACAAGCTATGACTTTACAACAGCAGCAAATATGGCATACGGCGATAATATGAAACAGGTAGGCACGGTATGGGTATTATACGGCGGCGACCCGAACCAGGACGGAGAAATAGGAGCACTGGATATCCCGATATTTATTTCACAGTTCGGAACCCAGGGCTACCTAAGCTGTGACTTCAACGGAGACCAGGACGTAACCGGTGTAGACCAGCAGATACTGATACTGAACTACGGTATAACCCTTTCAAGACCTTCTACAGTGGTTCTGAACCCTGCAAACCGCAAGGATTTGAAGGAAATACAGAAAACATTCAAAGAAATAAAGAAGAACAATAACTGAGAAATATAATTAAGACCATCCCATCCGGGTAAATCCGGATGGGATAACAATTTTAAAATAAAGAATTGTAAAATATTTAAGGAATCAAAATAATCATGAGAAAATCAATCTTACTTATTCTCTTAGCTTTAGTTTTCACCGGCATGAGCTATGGACAGATAAAGGCAACATTTACACTGACGAATCCGAGAGTAGAGAACTTTTATTTCTGTTATGACCTGAATGTAACGGTACCAGCAGGCCAGACCTGGGCGGTAGGTTCATCCAATATCAGGGTAAACTTCGCAACCACACCGAATACAGCAGGTTTAACGGTAAAAGCTGATAATCCTGCAATAAACCCCAATGCTAACATACACAATGCCAACGGATATCTGGCAATGACAACCACATCGGTAGCCAGCGGTGCAGCAATAGGACTGAATATATTAACCTTCAATACGAGCGGGTTTTACAGTTTTGCACCCGGTACATACCGCTTAGCAACATTGAGGTGGAACAGGATAGATTCGACAGTGTTAGCCACAATGACATTCAGGGTACCGCCGGACCAGTTTCCGACAACAGTGTTTGACAGTACAGTACTGTTGACCTATAACACAACATGGAATATAACCAATCCTCCGGGCGGAATAGTGGTAAATACAGAAAACAATACAACAGTAATCCCAACAGTGTATAACCTGTACCAGAACTATCCAAACCCGTTCAATCCCAGCACAACAATAAAGTTTGATTTACCGAAAGCAACGTACACAAAGCTGATAATATACGATGTATTGGGCAGAGAGGTAATCAAGTTAGTAGATGAGAAGAAGAATGCAGGCAGTTATGATGTAAGCTGGGATGCAGGTAACCTTGCAAGCGGCACTTATATCTATAAGCTTGAAGCAGGTGATTATTCAAGTGTTAAAAAAATGATACTGCTGAAGTAGATTTAAGCATTAACTCTAAATTAAATTGAAACAAGGGCATGTTAGCCCTTGTTTTTTTATAATTCAAAATTGATGGTTAACAAGTTTTAATTAATACACCTCAGACTGTATAGTTATTAAACTATTGCATGTATTATTTAGATACAGCATAAATTACGATATTTCATGATAATAGACTGATGTATTGTAATCTTGTATATAAATTATACAGAATATATCTTTAGGACAGCCGAAAACGAAACACTTTCCATCTATAACCTACTGTAAAATCAATGTGCATTTCACTTTTGAGCATTCAATAAATTTGGAACAATAATTGCTCTTATATATTTGTGAAACTCATAATATAAAGGAGAAATATAAAATGGTCATCTTATTTGTAATATTAACATTAATAATCGCTTTATCTATTGAACATATAATAGCAAAGCAAAAGAAACCCGCAATATCTGCTTCAGCTTCGGGGGTACAGGTTTTTGATAAATCAAGCACTTATGCTCCTGACGGATATTTAATTTCAAAATATCACACATGGGCGCATCCTGAAGAAAAAGCAGTTAAAGTCGGTATTGATAATTTCGCGGTTAAAGCGTTGGGTAATATTTTTATAAGGAATATTGTAAACCCGGGAATTTCGGTAAAAAAGGGTGATACAATTATTACAGCTGAGGTCCACGGTAAACGAATTAATTTTAGGTCTCCCATTAGCGGAACAATAAAAGCAATAAATACACTGCTTTTTAATAATTCCGTTAAAGATGCTTACGGAAAAGACTGGGGAGTATTAATAGAGAATGAAGGAAGTGCTGAAAGTCTTATGCCGGAAAATCTTACTCATCATTGGCTAAAGAAAGAGATGAGAAGATTAAAAGATTTCCTTTCGGAGAATTCATTTGCTCCGGAAGCAGTAGGTGTAACGATGTATGACGGCGGTAATATAGTTGAAGGCGTTGTATCATCACTGAACGAGAAAGTAATTCCGGATTTTGAAGAACAGTTTCTTAGCGGTAACAAAAATGCTTGAACCAGACAAATATAAAAGTTTCGATGATGTTAAGTGCCTGTGGATGAAATGCGGCGCTGTTGATTACAAGCTTTGCGATAAAAATTTTGAGTGTGAAAACTGTACTTTTGATAAAGAAATGCTTTCAAAACTGAAAGTTAAAGGAGATGTACAGGAAGAAATTGAGAAGATGTTCGGTTTTGGTCAGCGTATGGTTTCATTTTCACACCCGCATTATCACTTTGGCAGCGGTTTGATAGCCCGAAGCTTCATCGCTGACAATTACTATCTTGGTCTTGAGCCTTATATTTCGAAATTCGTAGATAAAAACAGCACAATGAATTATTGTTCTGCAGATATTTTTATTAAAAAAGGCGAGCCTATTCTTAATATCGGTAATGGTTGGGGAGAAGTAAATGTTATCTCACCGTTTAGTTTTAACTTTGTTGAAAAGCTTGAGATGAACAATATTCAATCACGTGAGATGCATTGGTTTGCAATTGTAGAAGCCGAGAAACACGAAATTCTGGAAAATTCAATCAATAAGATAAGTTATTTTGATAAGCTGTACGAAACCAAGCTCAACCTGTTAAACCTGATGCGGACATCAGAAGGAGCCGGAGTTACAATGTATGACGGCGGAACATTTCTTGAAAACTGGTCGGATATCCTTGGTAAAAATACATACAAAAATTTACTTGAAAAACTGTTTTCTTGATGTATAAAATTTGAACGTTCAAATATCATAATTCACAGGGGTTTCCATAGGGGAACCCCGATTTTTTACAATGTATTGTTTTCACAGTAATTTTAATTTCATTGTAAGTTTTCATAATCTTGGATAATTTACTGACAGATTAAGATAGTTTTGGTAATGAAAGCCCGAATATATAATAAGCTAAGTATTAAACTCGTCATAATTACCTCCCTGGTTTTAATAGCAGCTTTATCTGTACATACATACCAGACAATTGGTTTTTTCCGGGAAAATCTTTTAAACATATCCAAAGAAGGTGCATACGCCACGAGTGAAATAATAAAGCGCTCTACAAGATACAGTATGCTCTTAAACAGACAGGAAGATTTGACCCAGACAACCAGAACACTTAGAGATGAGCCGGGTATTAAGAAAATACGTATCTATAATAAGATGGGTGTTATTGCTTACTCAAGCGATTCAACGGAAGTTGGAAAGAGAATCGATAAAAGCTCTGAAGCATGTGTCGTATGCCATAACACACCGGATGCTAAACCTAAGGTTACCACCTCGGATAATACAAGAATGTTCACCATGGATAACGAAAGAGTTCTCGGCTTAATAAATCCTATTGATAACGAACCTGACTGTTATACGGCAAGCTGCCATGCGCATAAAAGCTCGGAAGAACTGGTGGGTGTGCTCGATGTTATGGTATCGATGAAAGGTGCTGATGAAACTATTGCTACGGGAACAAGAAATATTATCTTCAATTCCGTAATTATAACAATTCTTATTTCAGCACTCAGCGGGATATTTATTTTCCTGCTTGTAAATAAACCGCTTAAAAAATTCGAAAAAGCAATAGATGAACTTGCTAAAGGAAATCTGAATTACAAGGTTCACATAAAAAATAAAGATGAATTCGGAATAATTGCTTACCAGTTTAATGATATGTCACAGAAGCTGCAATATGCATATCAGGAAATAAAAGACTGGTCTGAGACGCTTAATGAGAAGGTCATTGAGAGAACACGGGAACTGAAGAATATTTATGACCAGATTGTTCAGATTGAAAAGCTAACATCCCTTGGAAAGCTCTCTGCTACAGTTGCGCATGAACTTAATAATCCTCTTGAAGGTATTCTTACTTTCAGCAAGTTAATTTCAAAAAAGCTGACAAACGAAAACAATGAAAGCTATTCAAAATTAATCCAGTATTCCCATATGATATCTGATGAAGCGTCACGGTGCGGAAAAATTGTTAAGGACCTTCTGCTATTTTCGCATTCCGATACAGAAGAGTTTATAGCTGCAGACCTTATAGGAATTCTGGATAAAAGTATATCATTAATATATCATCATTTTGAAATAAACAATATTAAGCTTGAAAAAATATTTGAAGCGGATGTATTGAATATAAAATGCAATCCTCAGAAAATACAGCAGATGATGATTTCGATATTGATAAATGCAATAGAATCGATGAGCGGAAAGAGTGACTCGAAAATTACAATCCGTCTTTCGAAAGAAGAAAATAATGCTATAATACGAATATCGGATTGCGGAATGGGTATATCCGAGAAAGACCTGCCCTATATATTCGAGCCATTTTATACAACAAAAGAAATGTCCCGGGGAACAGGTTTAGGTCTCTCTATTGTTTACGGAATAGTTAATCAGCACAAAGGAAAGATTGTTGTAGAAGAAACATCCGTTAACGGCACCACATTTAAAATAAGCCTCCCAATGAATTTAATCAATTACCCTAAGAATGAAACAAACACATAAAATACTTGTTGTAGACGATGAAAAAATAGTGAGAGAATCTTTATTCCACTGGTTTGAAGATGAAGGATATGCAGTTGATACAGCGCATGACGGACTTGATGCTTTAAAACAGTTTGATAAGGGGAAATATGACCTGATATTGCTTGATATGAAAATGCCGGGAATGAGCGGCATTGAGCTTTTAACGAAAATAAAGGAAATTGATAAAGACTGCGTGGTAATTCTTATAACAGCATTTGCATCGGTACCTACTGCTATTCAGGCATTAAAAGAAGGAGCATACGATTACGTTACAAAGCCGGTTGACCCGGATGAGCTTAATAATCTTGTAAAAAATGCCATCGAGCAGAAATCATTAAAAGATGAAAATTACCTGCTGAAGAATAAAATTGAGCAGATGATTATTCCCGAAAACCTGATTGGCGAGAGCGAAGAGATGCGAAAAATATTCGAGTTGATTACAACTGTTGCTCCTACCGATACTACGGTTATGATTAGGGGCGAAAGCGGAACCGGAAAGGAGCTGGTTGCAAAAGCAATTCATTTAAACTCAAAGCGAAAATATTTCCCTATTGTTACCGTAAATTGCGGTGCAATCAGCGAATCGCTGCTTGAGAGCGAATTTTTCGGCCATGAAAAAGGAGCTTTCACAGGCGCCAATTACAGAAGAAAAGGTAAATTTGAAATGGCAAACGGCGGCACAATATTTCTTGATGAAATTGGCACAATATCACAAAAGATGCAGGTTGAATTATTAAGAATAATTGAAACAAAAAAATTCTCGCGCGTAGGGGGTAATGATACCATAACAAGTGATTTCAGGGTTATAATTGCAACAAATGAAGCGCTGGAAGAACGCGTCAAGGAAGGGAAATTCCGGGAAGACCTTTACTACAGACTGAATGTTTTTTCTATTTTCATCCCTCCTTTAAGGGAAAGGAGAAAAGATATTGAACCGCTTGCGTATTACTTTCTCAATAAATTCGCTGCCTCAATGAATAAAAATGTAACAAAAATATCAGATGAAGCTATGAATTTTTTGCGCAATTATGAATGGAAAGGTAATGTAAGAGAACTTGAAAATGCAATTGAGCGCGCAGTTGTTGTAGGAAGTGGTGGTACAATTGAGCTAAGAGACCTGCCGATTAACTCAAATAATACTTCTGATTTTGAGCAAAAACTCTCCACGTTAGCTGATATAGAAAAGAGATATATAGAGAAAACGTTAAATCAAAATAACTGGAACATAAATAAATGTGCCGGCATACTCGGTATTGAACGCGCAACTCTTTACAACAAAATCAGTAAATACGGACTGAAGAAAAGTTCTTAGTACAAATGGATTTATATCTAGCTCCAATTGTTTTTACTAATACACAGCTGCTTGAAAGAATTTCAAAAGCACTGCAGCAAACCTTTAAAAATCCTGTCAAAAAAATAAATCTCTCCATTAATACCGATTCCCTGTATTCATTAGAAAGAAGACAATACTATTCAACCGGCTTTATAGAACAATCGGTTTCACAAACATCAAATATCAACGGAAAAGTAATTTTAATTACAGAACTTGATATATACGTTCCTGTTTTGACATTTCTTTTCGGAGAAGCTCAGCTAAAGGGAAAACACTCTATTGTTTCTGTTTTCAGGCTGCATGAGGAATTTTATTCCGGCTTAACAAACAATGAGCTTCTTTTTGAACGTAC
This sequence comes from Ignavibacteriota bacterium, assembly GCA_963742955.1. Classification (GTDB taxonomy): domain Bacteria; phylum Bacteroidota; class Ignavibacteria; order Tepidaquicellales; family OLB5; genus CAVUOA01. The sequence continues at coordinate 15,709 of CAVUOA010000012.1, forward strand.
CGCTAAAGAAGTATATCATGAGCTGGGGCATAATTTTGGCCTGATACATTGCGATAACTGGGATTGTGTTATGCATTCTTCAAACAATGTTGAAGAAGTTGATTTGAAAGGCAGTTCCTATTGCAAAAAATGCTTCAATTTAATGAACATAGGAGATTCTTAAGTGTATAGTTTTTGAACAATTGAATATTCTTTTATGTTTAAAAAATTTCATTTTTTAATAACATAATTGTAGTTAATTTTGAATTGTTAAAATCTGTGTACCATGTCTAGTTATTTAAGTTATGTTTTAAAAAGTCTGCAGAATCGCTCTTGCCGCAAATCTTTTATCCTATTCCAAAATCTAATAATAAACTTACAAGCTCCGAAAAGAATTATCTGCGCGTTTATGTTTAAAAACAGGGCTTGTAATTCTTTTGAACAAATTTTCATTAAAGCGTTAACTATATGAAGAACCTGAACAGAAGAAATTTTTTAAAAACAGCTGCTCTCGGAGTTTCGATGACTGCCCTGGGTACATCGACTGTCAAAGGCGCCGATAAAACTCTTTCTGAAGACAGAATCGGAATACTGGTTGATACTGCCGAATGTGTCGGCTGCAGGCTTTGCGAATGGGCCTGCCGTGTTGCTCATAATCTCCCAACGGATGATATAGAAAGTTACTCTAATAAAAATGTTTTTAAAGAATACAGGCGTACAGACAGCAAGTCATTGACAGTTGTTAATGAATTTGAAAATGAAAAAAATCCTCTTCTGCCAATACATGTTAAAACGCAATGTATGCACTGTGAACAGCCCGCATGCGTTTCGGCTTGCATTGTAGGCGCATTCAAAAAATTAGATGACGGAAGTGTAGTGTGGGATACTGATAAATGTATCGGGTGCCGTTATTGTATGGTTGCATGCCAGTTCCAGATTCCAACTTTTGATTATGATAAATCAATTGACCCCCAAATCAGAAAATGCGATTTATGTTATGACCGCAGAAAAGAAGGTAAACTTCCCGCATGTGTTAATATTTGCCCTAATGAAGCGTTAATTTTCGGCAAGCGGAGTGAAATTCTTCAAATTGCCAAAGACAGAATTAAAAGAAAACCTGATGTTTATATAAAACATATATACGGCGAGTATGAAATCGGCGGGACCTCGTGGATGTATATAGCGGGCAAAAACTTTGATGAGCTAAAGCTGCCTTCACTTGGTGTAAATCCTGCACCTGGTACATCAGAATCTATCCAGCATGGAATTTTTGCTTACTTTGTACCGCCTGTTACCTTGTACGCATTACTTGGACTGATAATGTGGATAACAAAAAGAGGCAAAACAGAATTCAATAGTGAAGGAGAAACTCCTGAAGCAGAAAAGAAAGGAGAGGAAAAATGAAACCCGCGCCAATAAAAGCTAAATTTTTTACCCCCGGTGTTATAATACTTTCTATAATAGCTCTTAACGGATTGGTATTTTTAGCAATCAGGTTTATTTGGGGAATAGGAGCAGTTACGAATCTTGATAATTACACTCCCTGGGGTTTATGGATAGGGGTTGATGTTGCAGCAGGAGTAGCGCTCGCAGCAGGCGGATTTACCTCCGCTGCCCTGGGGCATGTAATACACCGTGAACAATATCATGCAATTGTAAGACCGGCTCTGTTAACGGCAATGCTCGGATACACTTTCGTAGCATTTGCAGTATTTACTGATATAGGACGTTTCTATTATATATGGCATCCGCTTATAATGTGGAACGGCAACTCTGCGCTCTTTGAAGTCGGTATTTGTGTAATGATTTATGTAACGGTTCTTTATATTGAATTTCTTCCCATTGTAACGGAAAGGTTTAAGGGAAAAGTTAAATTGCCCGGCTTTCTGAAAGCGTTAAATAATCCGGTTGATAAACTGCTGAGACTTCTTGATAAAAGCTTGTCAAAAACCATATTTATATTTATTATAGCGGGAGTAGTGCTTTCTACACTTCACCAGTCTTCATTGGGAACCCTGATGGTTATTGCCGGACACAAGATGCATCCGCTTTGGCAGACTCCTATTCTTCCGTTATTATTTCTGCTTTCTGCAATTGCTGTGGGATTTCCTATGATAATCTTCGAATCGCTTTTAGCCGCAAACAGCTTCAAAATGAAGCCCGAATTAAAAATATTGTCAGGCCTTGGAAAAATGACTGCTCCCATTATTGGTGTGTATCTTGCATTTAAAATCGGGGATATTTTTGTGCGTGAATCTTTTAAATATCTTGTTGTCCTTGATGTACCGTCATGGATGTTTATAACAGAAATTGCAATAATGACACGTGCCTTTTTCATGTTTCTTTCCAAGAAGACAGAAAATAATCCTACAAGGCTTTTTATTGCGTCATCACTTGTAATAGCTGCTGTGCTTTTGAACCGCATTAATAATTTCATAATTGCGTATAACCCGTTTTACGATCCGAAAGTATACTATCCTTCTTTTGGGGAAATATCGGTTACAATAGGATGCATTGCCCTGCTTGTGCTTGTTTACAGAGCAATTGTAATGATATTTCCGGTTATCAGTCAGGAAAATACATAATTATAAAGTTTTAGTATTCAAATGAATATGAAGGAAAACTACAGATGAAAAAAGTTTTATATATGACAATTCCGCTGCTTCTTATGGGATACCTGATGGCAATAGTTTTAATTCCCAGAACAGGACCGCAAAAATTTGAAGCAGGAAATAAAATTACATATGTTCAGAACCTGGAAACTAAAAACGAGACCGTACCTCCGGAGCATATTAATCAAAATCTTAATTGTAAATCATGCCATACATGCGATTACCCTACAAAAGGAGACCCGTGTTTGGTTGAATGCCCCCGTGAGAGCATGGTGGCAGATATTCATTCATCTAAAGAAGGTCCTGATGTTGTTGTAATAGATGAAATGTCTGAAAATTACGGTGGGGTTGTGTTTTCTCACAAAATGCACTCTCAAATGTCTGAGATGTCCACCGGCTGCACGGGGTGTCATCATTACAATACATCTGGTTCTATAATGAATTGCCGCAAATGTCATGAAAGCACCCGTGAACGTGAAAACGTATCACTTCCTGATTTAAAAGCGGCATATCACCGTCAGTGTATGACATGCCATCAGCAATGGAGCGGTGTTAACAACTGCAATTCACAGTGTCATACAAGAAAAGGCCCGGATAGTGAGGCTAAACTGCAGCAAAAGGTGAAAGAGATTACTGGTAAAACCCATCCGCTTCGTCCAACCCCTCCAAAAATGACATGGGAAACAAAATATGATAAGGGAAAAATTGTTACTTTCTATCATGATGAACACAACCGGCTTTTTAAAATAGACTGCAAAGACTGCCACAGCGGAGATAACTGCACAAAATGCCATGAATCGAAGAATCAGCAGGATTTCAGCAAAATTATCAGCTTAAAAAAATCGGATGAGGAGCATCATAAGCCTTGCAGTAACTGCCATTATAAAGATGCCTGCGGAAAATGCCATAAAGACGGTGAAATGAAACCGTTTAATCATAGTGTAAGTGCAGGTTGGAATTTAAAGTGGTATCACAACAGTCTGGAATGTTCAAAATGCCACGGTACCAAAGTTCCGTTTAAGAAACTTGATAACAGCTGTACATCCTGTCACAAAAATTTTACAACGGGTAAATTTGACCATAAACTGGCAGGACTAATACTTGATGAAAATCACAAAGACGCAGATTGCAATAATTGTCATTTAAAAGATGACTTTTCCAAAAAACCGGATTGTACCGGTTGTCATGACGATAAATCAGTGCCGGCGCAATATCCAGGCAAAAAAGTAAAATAATGAATATCCTAATGGATAAATAGTTTATTCCATTATATATTCTTTATACATAATCCTGATTTTACCTTTTATATTTACACGAACAACTGCTGTAACTTTTGTTCCCATAGGCGGAAGTTTTTCACTATTCCAGATTATGCTTACCAGGTAACTCTTTAGGATTTGTTTCAAAATGCTTTCATATATAGCAGGTAAATCAGAAGTTTTACTCGCCCACCAATAGAATCCTCCGGTCCGCGCAGCTATTTCAACAAGGTCCGCTTCGCCGGCGCTCCTTAAACCAAGCGGTATGGAGTGTTTAAACTCATCAAGTAAGCCAACTGTGTAAACCTTTACTCCTTTTAATTCACTTAATCTGTAAACTGAGTCTTTATTTATTAACCCCGAGGCATTTTCCTCTCCGTCGGTGAATGCAATAACAGTTTTCATTACAGTCGGATTGCTTTCATAAGTTTGGTCACATAGAGCAGTATAAATTGATTTGAACAAAGCAGTTCCTTCCCTCGGATAGCCATTCGCCAGAATAGCTTTTTTCAAAGCATCTTTACTTTTTGTAAAAGGCTGTATAACATCAATTACTCTTCCGAATTTTATAATTTTCCCCATATTCTTTTGGTCCATTATATCAATAAATTTTCCTACTGCCGTTTCCATTGCCAAAATTTTTTCTGTTTTTGGCGCATCGGCATTAAATTTGTCATTATACATGCTCGGGCTGTAATCCATTGTAAAAGTAAAGGCAATCTTTTTTTTGTCATCTATTGGAATAAACTTAACAGAACCCTGAGCGGAATCCTTATTTTTCTCAAATTCCCAGTTAAGCACAGCCGATACATCTTCTTCTTTAATATTCTCAACAGGTTCACCTGCAGTATCACGCACAGACAGTTCACCTATGAGTTCTTCCCGTTTTACCTGCCTGAGGGATGTATTGATAAATGTAACGTCTTTTTCTTCAGGAAAATTTACTTGATTAGTAAAACTAAACTCAACCCTTCTGTTTTTAGCGCGTTCAATTTCGGTAAGGTTATTGTTCAATGGTTCATCCATCCCTTTTCCGGAAGTCTCAATATTTCCGGGATTGCATCCTTTCAGCACCAAATAATCCTTCACAGAATTCGCTCTTTTAATCGACAATTCAATATTAAACTCGCTGCTGCCAATATCATCTGTATGACCTGTAATAAGAATTTTTAGCTTTGGATTTGATTTCATCTCCTCAGCAAACCTATCAAGCAATGAAAAACTCTCCTGTTTTAGTTCTGAACTCCCGAAATCAAAATAAACCGTCTCGGAAGTATTCAATGAATCCATCAGTATAAGGTATTTAGTTTCTGTACCTGAAAGCGATGTCATAATTATCACTGCCAAAAGAGTTATAGTCAGCATAATGATTCCTATTGCCGAACCGTGTTCGTCAGAATTTACGTTGGACTGAATTTGAACTTTTCTTAGATACATTGATATTCCTCCTTATTTGTTGATATTCACAATCTACAAAAGCGTATGCATCTTTGAATATCATACATTGATACAAATATTGAAAATACCTATAATTACCGTTATTTTGGTAACTGTATGTCTGAGTTTAGAAATAAGTTGAAGCGGCAGCTTGAGATTATTGGAATTTGCTTATCACAAAACTATCCAGGGAATCTCACATCGTTTGACCTCGCCGATATGTTCGGAGTAGAAGAACTTACAATTAAAAGAGACCTCAAAGACCTCAGAAGCGAATCAATCGATATTCATTCAATTAGAGGAAAAGGCATATGCCTAAGCTCGAACCTTACAGATGAAAAACTGATGGAACTTATACAGCAATATACTGCAATTGCTATATCGTACGATACTATTGATAAATCCACAGGACTTTTTGTGAACAGGCTTAAAGAAAAAGCTCTTGCTAATTTGATTGTGCTTGAAATGTGCATTGAATCAAGAACAAAAGCATTAATCGATTATGAAAAAGAATCTTCCGGTGCAGATTTCAGAAGGGAGGTTTCACCGTTGAGGATTTTCCAAAGAGATAACTATTGGCGGGTACTTGCTGTTGAAAACGGTATTATTAAGCAATTTCACCTGAACAAAATAATTGATGCTAGGCCGACTACATACAAATTCGATTCTGTTTCAGATGAATCGATAAATGAATTATTCAAATATTCATGGCGCAGCTGGCTGGGTGAGGAACGATACAGCATTAAGCTTAAGCTTTCACATCTTTGGTCAGACAGGCTGCTCCCAAAACAGCTTATGGAGCACGAAAAAATTACCGGGCTTGGAGACGGCTCCGTTTTATACGAAACCACTGTTAACTCGCTTGATGAAATTGCAGGCTGGGTTGTCAGCAGGGGGGATGGTGTGGTGGTAATTGAGCCTCAGGAACTGAAGGAAAAAGTAATTAAACTCGCAAAAGACTGCCTGAAAAACTATATTTAGTATTAATTGATAATTTGCCCGGCTTTAAGGCATTTTCACAGCCAAAAAAATTTCTTAGAACTCGCAGTTTTCTTGATTTAATTTGTAAGATTTAAATATTATATTAGTTATGCCAAAGAAAAACTTTACCGGCAATTTATAATGGAGAATTATCAATGAAGAATAAACTTTCAGGTCTTGGTGGATTTACTCTCTACGCAGTAATTGCGGCTCTTGTTATTATTGCGGCTTTTATCTGGGGATAAATTTTAATTCTATTATTCTATATAAAAGCGGTTTTTAAAACCGCTTTTTTTGTTAAATAATTTTTACTGTTTCAACAGTAAAATTAATGTAATTAACACCATTGAAGAATAATTTTGAAATTAACACAAAGAATTTACTTTTATAGCAGTAAGTTATAGCGTTTTAAATTCAAGTACGTTCATATATTTTTCTGCATACGCTTGGACTAACCCAGCCCGATCCAAGCCGTTTATAATTTTTCTGGCAGTATAAAAATCATGTTTATCATCAGTAAAATAATCGGAAAGCTTTTTTCCTGTGAATAATCCTTTTGACATTCCTGTTTCCAAAATAATCCATGCAGCTTCAGGTTCGCATGCAAGCTCTGGGTTTTCAATAAGGTCATAATCGGGAAATTTCTTCTGCACATATGGATTCATTTTTATATAATTATCGATATGCGTAAGCTGAACGTATCCTCTTCCTGTGTATAATTTACCTGACGGATGGATTATCGATTTTCTTCCCGCATACATTTTTTTAAGAACAGCAATCCTTCTGGATTCCGGTTTTATCCAATATGCTTCCTCAACGGGAGCAAAAGTATCTGCCGTTTCGAGCTTTAAAGTTGCAAGAACGTAGCAATATTCACTTATACGCGTAAGTAAATCTGAATTATCCATTTTATCCAGCAGGAAATTCAAATTATCGACCTGCGCCTGCTTCAGTGGTCTGAACGGATATTTTGCGAAAAATTTTTCTTTGTTAATTGTTTGCATAATTTCTATTCCCGTGAAAACGGGAATCCTATTTTAAATTGAGAAATTATTGTTTCATATTCTCATAAATTATCCCCGCGGTAAACCCGAAGGTAACAGCTCCGATTGCAGCAAGAGTGTACTGCCACCATTTCCATGATTTATCGATTACAGTCAGGGGCGTGTTTTCCATTTTTATTATCTGCTCGTTCTTTAAATTGATTATTTCTCTCAGCGAGCTGATTTTTTCCTCGAGTATGATTCTGTTAATATTCTTCAGACTGTCTTTTTGAATATAAAGCTTCTCATTTTCTTTCATCATTTCATTTTCAATTATAATCTCAGCAATCTTTGCCACTTCAGCTGAATCGTAACAAAAGACTTTAATATTGTACGGCTGTGCGGTTTCATTCTGTGCGAAGACCAAGCCTATGCTTAGTCCAGTTATAAATACTATCAGCGGGATTTTTAAGCAGTTCATTTTCTTTCTTTTTATATATTATGCGGTTATTTGTAATTATTTGTTCATTATCCGAAATCAGCCTGTCATTACCGTACAGTTGGCGGAAATCATTTACTGATTGAGATATACTGTCAATTTTAAGCTGAATAATTGAATCTCTCCGTATATTGAAATTTTCATATTCATCCTTGCCACTTTTTGAAAGCCACAAATTAACAGACGTAATTACAATCAGAATAAAAAGCAGCACATATAACCATTTGTTATTTATGTTATTCATTTCTTTTCACCATTGGTTGTTAATGGATTTTCTGTCATTAGCTCCTGCTCTTTCCATTTCTGTGTTGTTTTAATTCCCATGCCTACAGTGATTAACCCTATAATCAAAAATGTCATAGCGGTAATAAATCCGGTATCGATGGGAATTACAGCTGTTCCAACAGTTACCGGCTGCATGTTATATACTTTTATTCCGGTTAGCACAGCTAAGAACAATCCTGCCAAAACACATAAGAAGCTCAGCAGTCTTATCATGGAAAGCTTTCCTTCGGAGTCTTTGAAGAATTCGGAAATTTTCATATTACTCTCCTTTGATTTTAAATTTATTATCGTTTTTAAGCTCCTCGAGTTTGTATTCGTATGATTTTAGAAACCCGCTGCCGAGTGATTCACCCAGCGCATGCCTGGTTGCAATTTGTTTAAACTCAAGAAGCTTAACCGAGTTAAATATTCTGCGCCCCTGGTTGTAGATTAACAATATACCCGCCGAGATAAATACACCGAGTATTCCCTCAAGTGACGGATTTTTTAAAATTGATATTATCTGTTCCATTTTTGGTTTAAATAAAAAATTAAGGTTCTGTTGGTGAATAAAACCAGTTGTTAATATCTATTCCCTGAGTCAGGTTTATCCAGTAGTAATAAACATCGCTCCTGCTATCCATATAACCTATAATAAGCTTATCATCTTTCTGGTATAAATACACTTTGGATTTGTTAAATGTAACTCCTGAATTTGCTGCAAGCTCCAGCAAAGGAACGGTGCGCAGTGTTCCTGTAACGGAATTTGCGTTAATTAAATCAGCATTGATTGTATTGCTGCCCGTACCGTCTGAACTGCCTGCGGTTATAACACCGCTTGATTTATTTATAATGAAACGTGTTGTATTGTCACAGGTGATTTTAAGGCAGGAACCGTCATCTGTAATTCTGCAGTTGTTTCCGATTGAAACCGAGTTTTCATTATTTGCAGAACCGAAGAAAAGAAATATCATTAGAAAAAGATTGAATACCGTAATTGCCATTGCCGGTTTATTTAAAGGATTATTTGCTCGCATAGCTTAGTTAAATTATTAGTTAATAATTAATGTTAATATTGAATGTCATCATCCGTATTATAGATATACCCGTAAACTTTATCGTTATCACCCCATGTTATGGTTTTATTCCCGTAGCAGTTTATAATTCTGTTGGAACCGGTTGTATTTATATTTCCAGTACCTGTTACATAAAACCCGCTTGACTCAACCTGTGAGTCTTCTATAGTTATTTCGGGTGTGTAATTATCTTCAGAAGCTCTGAAATTGCAGTTGACTACAATCATTTTTTTTACAAGTATATTTGCCTCATAACTGTCGAAGTTCAGGTTTTCGGCTCTTACATTTTTATCCGTCATAGTTCCGGAGCGGGTGAAAATAGATAATGGAGGATAATTCTCGGTGTTTTTTATATGAACTTCTCCAAGCCCAACAATATTTATGTAATCATACCAAGTGAAATCGGTAATATAATAGCTGTTTTCCTGGGGTATTATAAAAACAGTCCACCTGTTATTTGGGCCTGGCGCCCCGTTTGAATATATCCAGTCAATTGCGCTGCGGATATCGTTATATGCAACCCCCGCAATATCTTTGTACATCTTGCTGTCAACAAATATTCTGTTCTTTCTGATAATGAAACATGAGTCTAAAAATGCTGTACCCGATATAAAATTATTTTCGACCCACATCTTCCAAACCAGGGAATTCCCGTAAGGGGGAGTGCCGGTGCCGCCATTGTAAAACGGCGCTGCAGCATCCTGGTAAGGATATGTAATCTGCGTTTGATTTCCATAGAGCAGTACTATTCCGGTAAATGTTTTTGTGCCGCTGATGGTTTCCGTTCCTGTCTGTTCCACAAATGTTCCGGCGGGATTGCCCGAATACTGCTCGCCAAACCAGGTTTGCTCTACCTCGTTGATAAACAGCTTAACAAGCTGGAATGTTGTGAACCCTTTGCAGATGTAATTTCCCTGCGAGCCGGATTCTGTAACGGTTATTCCGGAAATTACATCCTGCAAGCCATAAGGTGATTTGCGGAATTTAATATTTGCATCAGTTAATCCTGTTACGGGATTCCCCGTTGCATTTATAACCCGTACTGCAATATCGGTCTGCGCATTCACGTCAGAAGTGAAAAGTAAAACAGCAAACGTGAATACGATCGTTAAAATAGATTTCCGGATTATTCCTTCACTGCTAAAATCTTTTTTGTTTGTTTTCATTTGTATATTTGTTTTATTATTTACTATCGTTTATATTTTTTATGATAATTCGTAATTAGAAATTTGTAATTTTTAATTATTGAAGTTCCTCTCCCGTAAACGGCGCCTTATGCTCTCCCCCGTATCCTGCAGCAGGCTCGGATGCAAGTATCCAGCTTACCGGGTGAAGCTCAACAGTCGAAAATTCCAGTGCAGTTAAATACATGCCGTTTGCGTACTTACCGCCTTTTTTTATTTCAAGTGTAAACTCATCACCGGAGAAATAAACTTCATACTGGCGTGAGGCCATATCATCATAGGGAGTTAGCACAAGCCTGCAATTGCCGGAATCGCTGTAATTGATTACTTTCATTACCTTGAGGCAGTCACTGCCGCTGATGTGCCTGTTGTAATTTAGCTTCCAGGTAATGCGGTATGTTTTATCAGCGCCTATGCGGGGCATGTTTATTATTCTTCCCGAGAGCAGTGTATGAACCGTTGTGCCTTCACGTCTGTATAATTCCGGCTCACCTTCGGTATTGCACGCGGGCAGCTCAATTGTATCAATTATTTCATCCGCTGCACTGTATATTTTAAATACCGGCTTGCCGTAACCGTTTATATAATTATTCATGATATAGTTTTTAAATTGATATTTGTATGACTCTTCATTAATTTACGACATAAATAAAACCGTTATGAGAAAGAAAGATTTAATTTACCTGATGTTCATCATGCTGTTTGCTGTTTTAATATCCTGTAAAGATGATTCTGTAACCAATTCTAACACTCCCTCTGTAACAATTGACAGCCTGCTGTTTAGCTATGACAGCATTTACTCAGGCCCGCTGGGACATAATAATATTGAAGCTGATTATTATATTAATAATGAAGCAGTGAAAAAAATTAAAGGAACGTTTGACCTGAATACAAATGACGTGAGCGATAGTATTTGCTTAGCTACCTTTTCGGTAATAGGCGATTCTACTTTTGGTAAACATATTTATGGGAAAAATGCACATGGTCCGTTTTCTGAAATATTTCCTGTATATTTTACTAATCCGGATAGTGCGTTAGTAAGATTTACAGTTAGTTCACCAATACCAGGGAATCTCTCTATGACTATGAAAAACATTAAGCTATACAAGACTAATTAATCTTTAATAATTCGAGTTCAGTTGAGCCTTCAATGAGATTCAATTTAACTGATTGAATTCCCCAATCTGAACTATCAAAGAACTCATGACCACTGTTTATAATCCTGAAATTCTGCATAGGGTTGGTTATTAACTGGGCTAATTCAACTGTCATAAAATGATTTGTTTTATTATCCCAAAATTTGGCATAATTGTTTGCAAATTGCTGCGAGTTCACGTAACCATCTGCACCGTATCTTCCTGAATAATTAAGACTTTGTTTTGCATTTTCTAAAATCTTCATAAGACAGTCTCCTGAACCTCCGGTATACGTTAAATCCCAGTTTGTCAAATTTCCTACACCATTATCGTAGGGATAATCTTGACCTTCATCCAAACGCATACGGGACCATGATTTTCCTGAACCCCCCACATCAATTTTCAAAATTTTCTCCTGTTCTATTGGTATTGAGTAAATGTCATAGCCATTTGAACCCGACCTCACATGTTCGATATTGTACATACTGAAAATGGAATTATCCTCAGATTCGTATTTGCTGAATTTATATCCAACTGAATTATCGATTGCATATCCTATTCCTATCACACCGTTTGCCTGATTAAAATGATTCGTATTTCTGTAAAATGTTTGCTTATTGCATAATATCACGGGGCGTTCACCTCTGAACTCACCTCTGCCAATCATTGCACCATCACCTCCGTAATACGCGCCGGCAAGGAACATTATGTAATCATACGTCAGTGATGGCTTACGTTTACCGATTTCATATTCAATGATGCTGTTGTAATCGATTTCCGTCACCGGCAGGCTGAAACCGCTGCGGTTGCGCATGTAAAACGTATCTTTCCAGATGAAATAAACCCACCCCATTGAATTGCAAATCCACTCAAGCCATTTCCAGCGTGTGCATCTATCCTGCCAGAAACGCTCATATCCCTGCTTGGTATGATGAAGCCGGTTATCCGTATGCGGAGAAATAACAAATCTCCCTTCTTTGGCAACAAACCATTCATTTATATCATTATCGTAATCAAAAGAGTTTATAAAATTGTTGTCAAATAGTCCTTCAACAACAAGCGGAAACTGCCTGTGTTTAATGTATTCGGAATATGCTCCCGGTCTTGCTCCGCCGCCGACATAATATGAATTCCATAACCACGGAACGTTTTCGGGGTCAATAAGAGGTTTCGTGTTAAAATAATCTTTCATTTCTTTCTCGAACCCTACAATCAGCACTTCTATAGTTTGTGATTCGTTATCCTGTGAAAATTTTTCCTTCAGCCCGTCCTGGTGCACCGTACCCTGAAACAGAAGCTCATCATTATATAAAAGCCTCACCCTGTATTTTATGTATTGCGTGTCCTCATATATTTTGAAGAACTCGCTCATTTTCAGCCCGTGAATCTCACCATCGGTGACTTTAACGGTGATATTGCCGGAAGTGAAAAACAATGAGCCGTAACCCTTTTCATCATCAACGTCATCGAAATTGTATTCAAGCTCGCCGAGCTCAACAGCAAAATCCATTAAGTCAACTTCATCTGTAACAGGTGTGCGCGGTTCGGCGGAAAAGAAATTTATTTCGTTAATGTCGGTTCCCTCATCCCACCGGAAGCCCCGGCATAATATTTTAATTTTATTTACGCTCATATTGCCTTCTTCAATTTTGAATATTCAGCTTTGCCTTCTTTATAAAGCATGCCTTTGTTCAAATCAATCCTGTAATAGTTATTTACAACTGGTGTTTTGTTCTGCGAAACGATATTTGCATTTATCATTTGGCGCAGGTCTTTATTGTTCATTACGTTTCCGCTTGAGGATGGGATAAACAGTTCGGGTCCCTGTTCGCCGACGATGTAAGGTACACCTGCTGCTGCAGCCCCGCCATGCGCAAGTCCCGCAATGATTCCCTTAGCAGCCTCAAGCGCCAGCCATGCGCCTGCAATTGCAGGCAGGTCGGTAATCAGGCTTAACCCAAAGCTGGTAATGCCTTTTGCGGCAGCAGCGCCTTCAGCGCCAAGCAGCATTGCCTGTACTGAAGTGAGGAACGCAGAAACAACCGATTTCATAAACCCGCGGAAGGGGTCTGCCTTGCCTTCGGTTAGTGATTTAAAGAAAGTATTTACCGATTTACCCAGGTCTGTAAATGCTTTATCGGATGAACGGAATGCCAATAGCTCACGGTTAAGGTTTCTTAAACCGTCTTTAAGAGATGAGCTTTTTTCGTTCAGGTTTTCAAACTCGCGCGATAGTTTTTCTGCATCGGCAATTGTTTGTTTTAAGCCTGAACTGCTGAAAAATTATCATTTGTATTAAAAAAATCTTTTGCCATTTCTTATTTTTTATTGCTTCTTCTTATATAAACCTGCTCACAGTAATTTTCATATTTTTTGTAGCATTGCATAATTATATAGTCCGGAACATCGAAGTTAAATTTGATTTCATCGTATTTCGTTATATCACCCTCCGCCAGTTCAAGAATCATGTAGTGGTATTTGAACGCATCGGGAATTGTAATATCCGCAAGTGAAGGTGAATCGCTTAAAGTGAACCTTAAGAATTCATCTGTAATAAATTCAATTAATTCACGGAGTGATTTCTGCTCAAAAAAAAATCATTCAGCATCAGAATACCCGTTTCATCAAGCTCTTTTTGTTTTTCCTCTGAATCGGGATTGAGTTTAATTACTGAAATATTGCCTTCAAGCATAATTTCAAATAAATCCTTTAGATTTTCTCTATCCATTACAAACAATTCCATAGCCGAATAAACTTTAGAGATTATTTTGGTAAGTATTCCCATAAATTCGAAGTACTGCTCAGGGTGTTGGTTCTTTAATTCATCAAGTTTTTTGATTGAATCAGAATTGTCCTTATCAAACAATGCTGTTATATCATCAACTGTAAGAGTTTCGAAAACTCCGCCCATATTTTTTATTTTATCGGATATATTCTTTAATGAATCGTGAAGGATTTCGCTTTGGTGCTTATTGTACCGCTCTTTGAATTTTTTCTTCTCAATCCTGATTCTGTAATCAAAGCAGGGCTTTGCGCTGTAAAAATTTATGACCTTGTATGTCATATTTGCGGAGGTCCATATCTCTCAGCGTGCCCTGCAAACCCTTATTTTCTGATGAATTCGTCATTTTTATTCTGCCTTTCGATTTTTAATCCTGCTTCCTTCAGCGCATTGAAAATATCTTCATCCATTTCAAATTCCTGTCCGGCTTCGTACTTTATCATTTCGTTATTCTCATCAGGAATAACAATCGGTTCATTGCAAATTGCTTTCATTATTATTCCTCCGTTTATGCTGTTTCCAAAACCGAATAATATTTCTCCGCGCCGATAGCAAAGTTAGCAGCGTTTCCTTTAGCCCATAAGGGATGGAAGCGGGAGTAACCTGGTTTTCGTTTTTTTGCGGGAAAATTTTTATTTCCGGTCTTCTGCCGGGTTCCTCCGAGTTATATGAGCGTTCTATTTTTGTAATTGCATAAAATCTTTCCTTTGGTTTTCCATTTTCACCTTTACCGTTGTTTGAAAATATTGCGAAATAATCGCTCTGTACATCGTCTTTGAGGAAAGTTTCAAGCTTTGCGTCATCCTGAAGCGAAGTTACAGTAAGCTCGATTGTGAAGTCATCAAGCTCGGTTGAAACCTGGTTGCCGCTTCGGTCGCTGACGGGTTTTTCAGGCTGCTTAAACTCATGTTTCAGCTTTGCCTGGAAAGGGAAATCGTGCCATGAGTCGGCGGGATTTTTATCCGAGCCGTCAGCCAGAACCCGCTTGTATGCCAGTTTATCCCCGCCTTTGCTTTGTATTGAAGAAGAATCTCTTATTAAATCACCCATGATGTATATTTTTTATTAATTAATTTTTAAATATTTGTCATGCTGAACTCGCTTCAACATCTAATTCTCAGACCCTGAACCAAGTTCAGGGTGACAATTTGAATTTGCATTGCATCTCGCAGCTCATAATTAATAATTCGTAACTATATATAATTAGTAATTAGTAATTAGTAATTATCCTCTTGTTGTCATCTCAAATTCTGCTCTGTGGCAAAGAACATTGTGATAAGTGTAGTCTGTCTTGTTTGCCATATTCATGAAGCTGTGCTCATTAACAGTCCCGTTTAGGTCAGGCTCTGAGTTGAATACCTTACACAATGTTTCACACAGGTTATCAAATTTTCTCTCACTCTCATTTTCTTTGCTGTAGCCGTAAACCAAAACGAACTTCCACGTCCTGTCAATAAGTACTTCGTTTGAATCTCTTATATTCATGTCAGCAATCCTTTTCACCTGGCGGAACATGAGGCAGTTCAGAACACCGTTACTTACGAATAAATCCTTCAGCTGCTTCTGGTCCGAAGCGTAAATCATCGAGTCATATATGTTGCCTGTTCCCGGGACAGAGGATGCAATTTCTTTTATTGCGGATTTTATGTTATCAAGCTCAGCCATTTTATTTATCCGTTACGTTAATATTTCTGTTATGAAAAAGTGTGTTACCATTATCACTGTTAGCCGGCTCAATCTGCTGATTGCATGAGAAAGGCGATTGTTCAAGTCCCGAGCCGTCAAGTTCGGAAATATCAATCCCAAGCCAGCTTGCTGCCTGCCCGAATAATTCTTTGGCAAGACGCCTGTATTGGTCGGTTTTGCTTCCGTAATCAACTGAATCTGCGCCAATGCCCGGGTTTACGCTTTCACCCCAGCGGCTTGCAAGCGCCAGCAGATAAATACCTGCTGCAATGTTGCATATGCAGTAGAAATCAGTATCGGGTGTGCTGGGGATTGCGGGATTTGAATCGTCGAATCCATGAACCGAAGAATAAGAAAACCTGTAAGTTCCGGTTAAAGGGAAAGCAAACCTGAGCTTGTACGATTCATCGTCATCCATGAATATTTCAAAGTCCTTTTCCTCAAGCAGTATAGGCGGAATATTACCGGCAGGGTATTCGAAAAAGTTTATGGAGCTGAATTCATTCTGCCATTCTGCAGGAAGTCCTATAACATTTACAGGCTCAGGCAGCTTTTCTGTTTTAATATTTTCAAAGGGTCTGTATTTTGAATAAACCGATAACGCTTCGTTAAGATATTCCAATGCGCCGGTTTTTTTGATTACCGTTCCTGCAGGCATTGAGGAGAAATCACCTTCAACTTCAATGATTGTTGAATCGATTACCAAACTTACCTTTGTAAATTTTGAATTTGCGCTTTTATCATCGATATAAACTTCATCTCCTGCGAAGAAACCCGAAGTCGAATCAACCGTAAACCTGGTATTACCCAGAATTACCACTCCGCTGCCTTTTGTAATAGCGGTTTTTATGAACTCACCGGCAATATCTTTTACCTTTGATTCAACCTGGTTTAGAAACTGTATTTTATTTTTTGACATTTCCCCACCCTAACTCTCCCCGTCCGAAGGACTCCTTCGGAGAAGGGGAGGACATCTTTAGAATGAATATTTTTGAAAAATTATTCTTAACATATTATTTATGCGTTTTACCACCACCATACCCCCTCTCCTTCGGAGAGGGGAATAAGGTGTGAGGTGTTTATTCAACTATCGAGCCTGTAAAGCTCCTGTGGTCAAGCACATCGCCGTCATACTCGTGGCGAATCTTGAACTTAATCTGGTCATTGGTGAAATACGAGCCTTGGGTCGGCATATCGGAAACAAACAATTCGGGTTCTTCTCTGCCGTGCAGGAAGCCAATTTCGATTGTAGGATATTCCATCGGGTCGGCAACGAGATACCAGTTATTAGCATCGGTTGTATGGGCAATCGTAATCGGTTCAATCTGCCAGGTCTGGTGGAATGAAGGAACCGGGTTGGTCAATCCGTATGCAACTGTTGTAAGCTCATAAGCAGTCTTATCGAGTTCTGAAGGAACGAGCAGGTATTTTGGCTTTATTCCGATTTTCTTGCCGCTATCGAGCTCCGTCTGTTTTCTCATGATGCTTCTTGCATTGGCAAGTGAAGCAGCATCAAGCGCTGCAGCAAGAAGATTTCCGCCGTGGTTTGCATGGAATAGTGCTACTCCGTCATAATCCATTACCGGATTGGTAATTACGAGGTCAAAAACAAACTCATAGATTGTTCTGCCTGCTGCCTGTCCCATGCGGATTGGGATTTTCCTGATAGCGCCAAGGTCATCATTCACAATCATTTCCCTGGTTATGGTTTCTATGTAGCCGCGTTTCCTGATGTTATAGGTTATTTCCTCGTCAGAGGGTGAATCCGCTGCAGTGTATGCAGCATTTTCATTAACAACCGGAAGGTTCGCGTACCCGCCCATGCGTGTGACGGTGTTTGTTTTAAAATCCTGTCTGGGCACAATTTCGCTCACGAGTTTTCTCCAGTTATCGTTATACGCGCTGAAGCGGTATTCCATCACCATGCTCTTGTTTAACGCATTTTTGAAGATGCTGGCAAAATCGGTTGTAACAAGCGCTTCGGAAAGCAAGCCGCGGTTTGAGCTTTTAATTCCGGTTACGTTCATATCGCCGGTCAGGTTTTTGTACCATTCTTTTATGGAATACATTTCCGATGCGCCGTGGTTCTTGTATTCCTGTTTTTCAGCTTCGGTGAGCTTTGATTTTGCAAGGGGAGAGAGGAGCATATATTCAAGCTGCTTTTCGGATTTATCGACTGCATCTCTCACAACCTCAAGACTGTCGGCGCCGCCGTTATCGATGATTGCGGGGTTCAGCTCGGCGAGAATTTTCTGTTCAAGCTTCATTGCGTCTTCAAGATCTTTCGATTCGAAAACTTTTCCCGTAAACTGTTTTTTGATTTTATCTTTTACGATTTCCGGAAGCCTGCTCTTTGCAAGCGCATTCTGAAGCTGAGCTTCACAAAGCAGCTTTTTGGCTTCGGCTACGACATTGTTTATGCTGCCGTCAGCAGGTTCCGAATCAAGCTGCATTGCGCTTGTTAACAGCTCGAAAATCTTTTGTTTTAATTCCTGGTTCATTTTTACCTCGTTTAAATTTTTAATATTATTTTTTCCGTACGTGGATTCAATTAACGCTATTAGCTTTCCTCCGGCATTTCCTGCGGGGACCGGGTCGATTGACTGAAGCGAGTCAATTTCAGTTACGACTGCAACATATTTATCTTTCAGCTTTTCGATTACATACTTTCCGATTCCGCTGATGCTTAACCCGATGTTTTTTGCTGATTGCCATGCTCCAGCCAGTTTTTGCTTGAAACGTTCGGCATACTCACCGCCATGTTTAAGGTTGAAAATTCCCTCAACTTGTTTGTTCTCATCATTCCAGCTCACATCTGTGAAAGTCCCCACAACCTGGTTAACTCCGGTGTTTTTGCCCTGAAGGTGTTCCTCATCAGAGCGGAAAAGCGCGGGAACATTTTCGAAAAGTCCGGCATTAACAGCTTTTTGTAATGCTTCTTCGGTATAATTTTTGTAAATCGGAATTTTCTTACCGTCAAGTTCAGAGTATGCATTCGCTGTTGAAGTCAGCCCCGCTTTAATTATTACGCATTTGTATTTTGAATTTGGCTTAATGCTTTCTGTAAGCCTGATATTCGAAATTTCGATTATATCTTTCATAATTTTAATTTGATTTTTTGAACAAACAAAAAAGGGCAACCCGACTCCGTGTGGAGAAATCGAATTGCCCTTGCTACATTATTTCCGGAAAAGTCCGGAAATGTACAATCCCAGAGAACCCTCATCAGGGTTACAAAGGGAAAATCTTTGCTACTGGCTTTATATACCCGGTAATAACCGGGGCTTTAAAATTGCCGGGTTTTTTCAACCCTTACAAAGAACTGGAATAAATCTAAAAAACTTTTTTGCATTTGTCAAGAGGTCAGGAGAAATATTTTTTTTCGGGAACCCGATAAGAAGATAATTAACAGATATTAAACGAAATAAAATTTATTTTTTCAATGCCTTCAATCTTAGTCATTCATTAATTTAACTTGTTTTAGTATCTTGCATAAATAATTACTTTGCTTGCCTGAAATTTTCTTTAAATTCATCAAATTTGCTTTAGTCGGTTCTACCGGACTCATAATTGATTTCGGCACGACCTATCTGCTGAAGGAAAAAATTAAAATCAATAAATTCATAGCTAACGGCGTTGGGTTCAGCCTTGCTGCTTCAAGCAATTACCTGTGGAACCGGCTCTGGACATTCCACAGCCATAACCCCGAAATCTTTTTCGAGTACACATCATTTATTCTTATTGCGTTAATCGGTCTCGGAATAAATACAACTGTCCTTTGGATTCTCACACGTTCCTCAAAAAGAAATTTTTATCTCGCTAAAGCCTTCGCAACGTTAGTTACCGTAATTTGGAACTTCTCAGCTAATTTCCTCATCACATTCAAAATGTAGTTTAATTAACTTTATATTTGCTTATTTTGTATAATCACTTCATATGAGGATTTTTTTAAAAGTATTGCTGATTTTTATTGCCTTTTTACTTTTTTTAACGGCAATTCCCTACATCATTACTCCCGTATATGATTTCCCCGAAAAACATCCGTTTTCCGGCGATAAGTTTTACAACCCCTATGACACCATAAATCCTGCCGGCTGGCTGAAAGCAAATTTCCATTCGCATTCACATGCTTGGGCTGGATTTACTGCAGGCAAAGAAAATATTAACGAAGAAATTGAACAAAGATATAAAGCGCTTAACTACGATATTATCTGCATTTCAGATTACATGAAGATAAATACTTTTTTGAGCGGCCAAAAAATATATATTCCTGTTTATGAACACGGGTACGGCTTCACAAAGAACCACCAGCTTGTGATAGGGGCAAAAGAAGTTAAATGGATTGATTATGTTTTCGCTCAGACTATCAACGATAAGCAGCACACATTAAACGAAATAAAAACAGGTGATAATATAATTTCACTAAATCACCCCCATCTACGAGGTGCGTATGACTCAGATGATGTTGAAAAGCTGACCGGGTACGATTGCATCGAAGTTGCCAACCAGAATTTCGGCACAGCGGAGGATTTGTGGGATGCATCTCTCTCCTCGGGTAATCCCGTTTTCGGATTAGCCGACGATGATTCGCATAATTCAAAAAATTATTCCGATATAGGCAAATGTTTCGATTTTGTTAATACCGATGAACCTTCTGCCGGTACTGTTCTTAAAGCGCTGAAGCACGGCAGGAATATTGCTGTTGACCTTTCCCTGCCCGGCGGCAGTCCGTTTGATTCTCTGAAAAATAAAAGTGAGAACCTGTCTTTTCCGGAACAATTCAGAATGAATGGAAATGTGCTTTCAGTCAAGCTGAAATTGCCCGCGCGTGAAATAACATTCATAGGACAAAACGGGAAACATGAAGCAGTATTTAGTAATACTGATTCAGCCTCGTACGTTTTTCTCCCGGAAGATACTTACATAAGAACGGTTGTAATTAATATGAACGGTGCAAGGATGTATCTTAATCCTGTGATGCGTTACAATGGAAGCGAGCTTCCTCATTACACGGCAGTAATTAATGAATCTGCCACGTTAATGTTCCGCCTGATTATTATTTTGATAACCACAGCAATAATTTACATTTCGTATATTCTTCTTAAGAGATGGAATAAAAAAATAATCCCCGATGTCAGAAACGCGGAATTATAAAAAATTTCTGCTCTTTCTTGTTATTATCTCATTCGTAATAAGAGCTTTTCTCGCATCAATACTTGAGCTGACCAATGATGAGGTAAATTACTGGCTCTATGCACTGTACCCGTCACTCAGCCATTTTGACCACCCGCCTATGGTTGGATTTTTTATTCAGTTTACAACCGCAAACCTGATGTTTGATAAAGAATTCTTTCTGCGTCTTTCATCGGTTATCCTTGGCGGTTTTAACACATGGTTGATATTTCTGATCGGGAAGAAGCTTAAGGATGAAGCTGCCGGGTTCTTTGCTGCCTTGCTATATAACACATCAATTTATTTTTTTGTAATTGCAGGAATTTTTATTCAGCCTGATACTCCTCTGGTATTCTTCTGGCTGTTTGCACTTAATTTTTTGCTTAACTCATTTACATCACTTTCAATTGACAGGAAAGCAAGATGGAATATTTTATTTGCCGGCGCTGCAATCGGGCTTGGGATGCTTTCAAAATATCACGCCGGGTATCTGTGGGCGGCTGCAATTGCTTATATTTTGTTTTATGACAGGAAATGGCTTAAGGTTAAAGAGCTTTATTTTGCTATTTTAATATCAATTGTCCTGTTTATTCCCGTTATAATCTGGAATGTTCAAAATGATTTTATCAGCTTTACATTTCAGGGAGAGCGGGTTGACTTGTTTAAATCGGGGTTTCATTTTGATTATTTCTTCCAGGAGCTGTTCGGGCAGATATTTTATAACAACCCGGTAAATTTCATCTTAATAGTTCTTGTCTTGTTCAAGCTCCGCAAGCCAAGATTTCTTTCGAAAGAAAAAATCCGCGTTCTTGTTTTAACAAGTTTACCTCTGCTGTTAATATTCCTGATATTCTCACTTTTCAGAAGAACTCTACCGCATTGGTCGGGGCCCGGCTATATTTCGTTAATACTTTTAGCATCTGCTTATTTGAGTGAAGCTTATAAATTAAAACAGCGATTAATTCCTTCATCTGTAAAAATATCAATTGTATTGGTTGCAGTTGTATTGATATTCGGTGTGCTTCAGATTAATTATGGATTTGTTAACTTAACCGGGAATAACATTACCAAGCCAACTGAACTGGGGAAGAATGACGTAACGCTTGATATGTACGGGTGGAATCAGGCAGGTGAGAAGTTCAAGTTGATAAATGAAAGATTAGTTAATGAGGGTAAAATTAGTTCTTATGCACCGATACTCGCATATAAATGGTATACAGCAGGACACATCGATTATTACATTGCAAAACCTTTGCATAAAGACGTCATTGCCATCGGGAGGCTTGATGAAATCAGAAACTACTGGTTTGTAAATAAAAACCGTGTAAGCATTGATTCGGTGAATGAAGCTTATTATATATCCCCGAGCCGTGATTACAAATCTCCGCAGGAAACCTGCAGCGGACTTTTTAAAACAATTGAACCGGTTGATACAATCAGAATTGAAAGGTCAAATAAAACTGTTGAGAATATTTTTATATACCTGCTTAAAAATAAATCAGCCCGCTGAAGAGGCAGGCTGCTAAGTTTGAATATTCGGGTTATGTACGGCTTCTATTCCCCCTTTTATGAATCTTTATCATGAATGCTGAGTTTTTCTTTCATGTATTGAGCATATCTTTCCATTCTGGTTGAATAAAAATCTTTAACAATACTCGGCTGATGAGGAAACGGGAAGATTTCTCTCGCAAGAATATTCTCTGCTGCATCACAATGTGTGAATGGAATTGTTACCCCTTTTTTCCATTCTTCATGGTAACCCCAGTAATTCCGCACCAGGTTTCTTTTCTCGTTTGTAAAAAGCAGGTTTAGCACTGTATCTCCCAATGTGATAACAGGGGCTTTCTTAAAAGGCTTTATTTCTTCAGTAAGCACAGGAAGCCAGTGATGAGCAAATTTTGAAAGAATGTCTCTGTTATCGGCTGGAGGTTCTTCGAAAAAATTTTTTATAAGGTTTGTTGCATATATTTCGCTTACCGGGTCTACATTCAGGAGTGAACATACTTTAAAAACATATCTTTGCAGTTTTCCGGGTTTATCAAGATTTAGTACAGTAGCAATATTTTTTCTGCTTGCTTTGTTTTTTACTGTTGGGTCCTGCCCGATAATGACTAATTTTATCTGACCTTCACCTCTGTATGTATCAGGAATTTCGTGTATAGTATCAATGTAAGGTCTCAAATTAGGCTTGCTTAATAATATGGAATAAACCTGCCGTACAAGGTCAGCGACCTGTTTTTCCATGAGCTTTATAAGCTCCTTTCCCTTTTACTTCTATCCTTAACATTACAAAATTATAGTTTAATAGGGTGATATGTAAATGAAAAAAACTTACATAATTAGAGCAAAACCTGTTAAAATCTGATGATAATTTTTATGTCTAATTTACTGAATAAACAATATATTACATCTATATTAACATCATTTTTTTTATTATTTGTTTAAAAATTTCACAAAGGCGGAAAATGCCTCTAAATTCTTAAAAAAGATATTAGTATGCCCCCCAAATAATTTTTAATTTAAATAATTGAGTCACTTTTAAGATAACAATATTAATAAAACTGCTAATTTTTTTCTTTTAATTTTTTTCTTTCGTTGTTATTATGATTTATAATCATTCCAAACGGAGTTACCGCTAATGAAATAAATTAAAAGAACATTCAAATATTTTGAATCACTGTTTATTTAGCTTGCCAAATATTTTTTGTTCTGTTGTTCGCATAAACTTCATATTGTTATGAAGCCGGAACGCTTTATTGCCGGCTGTTTTTGGCGTGTATTTCTTTTTCTTTATTGATGCAGAATTATGATTTGATGCTTTATTTATTTCCTTCATTTTGAGACTAATAATTTTCGTTTTTAATTTTATTAACTTCATCATCTTCTGTGATGTCATACCCGATTATATCAACAATGCTCCTGAATATCCTTCCGGATGTTTCTTTTGAGAGCCATTTATTTTCTTCAGCCTGTGAAAGCAGCTCACCAATTTTATTTAAGCCTTCACCGATTTTATTGAAATCACGGCGTTCAAACTCCGGAGCAATAATATTTATCACAATTCGGTCTAGTTCTTCTTTCGTTAGTGTGAATCCTTCACGTTTCCCGTAAGCCTTATGAAGCGCAAACCTCAGTATTGTCTGCAGGATGTAAATTATATACTGCTGCCGGTTTTTAAGCTGGCGCATTATGGGAGTGCCCTGTTCAACTGCTGTTGCGAGGTTGGTATTTCCGCCGTCAGCGAACCAGTGTTCCGGGTAACCCTGTGAGCCAAGAACAATGTTTTTGTACAGACGGACAATTTCGGAGGGGTCGGCATTGTTTATATTGGGTGTGAGAACAGTGAACTTCACTTTATCATTATGCACAAACCTTGCGAGGTTCTGCGAAACGGGATTTTTCTTTTTCCATTCTTCGATTCTTTTCTCATCGGCACCCTGAAGCTCAACATCCTGAAAATATTTTGAAAGAGCATTTACAAACTGCAAAGTATTAAACAGCATCTGGTCAAGCATATCCAGCCAATCAGCACTGCCGAGCAAATCACTGACTCCTTCAGGCTGGTTGCTCACATTGTTTATGGCAAAATAGAAACATTCGCCGTCAAGCAAGCCGTAATTGGAGTCCTTAGGATTCTCGTTAAGCCTAATTACGCTGAGAGACTTTAATTTTTGGGATAGCGCTCCGAAGCCCTTCAGTTTAATCCTGAATATATCTTCAACATTAAGCGGGTTAGTAATTACTTTATCCACATTCTTCGGGTCAATGAAGCCAAGCTTAACCTGCCCGTTGATTTTATTGATAAACACAGGCAGTATAAGCATTCCGTTGAGTGAGAGGTCAAATCCTTTCTTTTCGAAACGTAAATCCATACGGTTTACTTCCCAGAATTCATCGATTACCTCTTTTGCCTGGTTGATTTTATCGTCCGATATACCGCTTCCTGTAACAGCATATTTGAACCCGTCACCAAAGATAAAATCGTTCCGGATTTCAAGAATTCGCTTTGCCAGCCCGTTCTTAAGAAAAAGTGCATAGACTATTTCAAGCTGCCTGTCTCGCGCTATCGGGTTAAGTCCTTTAGTGTTTGTATCGGATATCCTCCTGTAATCGTATTCATCAAGGTCAATTCCTGTTTGCGCTTCATTTAGTTTCATCAGCTGTTCTTCATTCAGCCCCAGAATTTTATCAGCAATCAGTTTTTGTATTTTATTCATTAATATTTCCTTTCATGTCATTCCCGATAGCCTGCAGCAGGCAGGCGAAAGCGGGAATCCGGTTAACTATTAAATAATTTTCTATATTTTGATAATTTATATACCTATTTGTTTTGTCAGTGTTTCGTGTTTTTCCTCTTCATTGCAGTAATCAAAAGTTCCGCTGATGTCTGAATCAACATATTTAAGGAAATTGCAGTAAACGACTGCATCCTCGGCATCGGGTGACCTTCCCAGTCGTTTTTTGATTTCTTCCTTTGATTCAATCTGGATTTTCCCTTTAGTAGTGAAGAAATATCTGATAGTGCTGAAACCTTCTTCAATATCGTCATCCTGTTCAAGCGAAATTTTATCTATATCGGTTCTGAATAACCAATACATCTGCGCGCGGAGGTTCATAAAATCTTCCGTTTGTCCAAGTTCAAGCGGGTTTGAACAGCTGTGCAGTTCGTACAGCTCGGTATCTATAATTCCTTCATTTTTCGCTTCTTTGAGATTATCAAAAACTCCAGCTCCGATGCCGTCACAATCAACGGAAACCCTCGAAGGCTTATGTTGTTTAATCAGGTTAACAGCTTCACCTGTAAGCTGCGCGGTATCAAGCTGGTAAAAGGGGACTGTAGTAAAATGATTGTTTTGGTTAAGCGCAAAAACCGAATGGTCTGAACCGAATCTTGCCACATCAATCCCCAAATGACAAATGTTTTCGTTTTGACCCTCTTCAAGAGGTTTGCACCTGCTCATTGCATTCTGGATTTTGACAAGAGGAATAATACCGTTTGTGATTTCATCGGGGAATTCTCCCAGCACTTTCCACAGGAATAATGAATTGGGAATGTAAAGCTTTCTTTCAAACCGGAAAACATGTTCTTTATTGTCATCAGGCATCTCTTTGGTTTCTTTACACCACTTTTCTATTTTGTCTTTAACCCATTTGAAAGATACTGCGCCGGGAATAATCTCTTTCTTTTTCCTGATATTGGGATGATTTAACGCGCTGATGCTTAAAGTATTCCAGTCATTTCTGTCAAGATGTTTTTTAAATGCGCAGTTAATAGTCGAGGGATTGCCGAGCGCCAGAACTTTCGATTTCTCGCTGCTTGCAATGCCGTCGACCGCTTCCCAGATTGCAGAGTCAACCCCGACAGCTTCATCAATCACAACAAGAATTCTTTTTGCATGGTAACCCTGAAATTTTACTGCTGATTGTTCATCTTTCCCGGATTCGGTGGTTATACCTGCAGCAAACCAGCGAGGACCCTTAACTAATGACATAAGCCGCATATCACCGCCGATTTCATATTCTGACTTGTCAAACAGCTTATTAATTTCTGTCCAGAGAAGGTCACGCACCTGCCTTGCTGTCGGCGCGGTTGTTATAACAATTGAATCCTCGTATAAAGAAACATAAGTGAGTACAATGCACGCTTCAATAAATGTTTTGCCTACATTGTGAGCTGCTTTCACACCGGTATATTTATTCTTCCAGACAGAATTAACGATTTCGTTTTGTTCGTCAGTCAGATTCTCAACTCCAAGAATTTCTCTTATATATTCAAGAGGTTCTTTCCTGTAGTTCTCAATCATTTTATCGCTAATCGTCTTCTTCAAAACCTTTTGCTTCATATTCTTCTACTAAATCCTGAATTGATTTTTTACCTTTTGATTCTATGTCTTTAGGGTCGCGCCACTTATCCGGCATTCGGTTCTTAAGCCAGAAAATACAGGCGCTGACATCGGGAATTACCGTTTTATGAGCTAACCTGGAAGATGATTTTGTCGGATTTTCTTCCGTTTCTGATTTTTCTGCACCCGGAAGTTCTGATTTATCAGTTCGTTTGCTCACCCTTTCCGGTTTTTCCGATGTTACCGATTCATCATACTCAAACCCTATGGCGCGGCGGTAGAGCGCCAGTTCGACATTACGGGCGCAGCTTTCAAGTCCTTTTCGCAGCGCCGAGGAAATTTCCTTTTTTTCTTTCAGGTCTTCAAATGCTTTCCTTTTTAATCCGAGAGAAAACATTATTTCATCTTCATCAAGCCCCAGCTCAGCCAGCCGTAGAATGATTTTTCCTATGTTGAGATTAAGTTTGTTCATATTGTTATTTGGTTGATTTCATTTTCTTTACAAGATTCTCCATTTTATCAAGACTGCGAAGCCGTTCATTGTTTTTTAAATGGATTACAGTAACGTTCTTAGCTTCGTTAAAAACATAATCGTTAACTGCCGAAAACCGCACAACCATATGTTTTGATACGGCTTCGGTTTTTCCTTCGATATTTTTAAATGTCAACATAATTTTTTGTCATTGCGAGCGTAGCGAAGTAATCCCGCAGTTATACTGTGGATTGCTTTACACGCCCGTTTATTTAATAAAAAAGCCGAATGCAACCTCTTATAAAGAGATTCTATTCGGCTTGGCTACTTACGCTCCTGGGATTAATTTGGTGTCAGGAGTTCAATTAAGCTTTCGCTACGCACTGTAATGAATTTAACAAAGAACTGTGGTTTCAACTCATCATAATCTTTAATAACCCGTGTTTCAGCCTGAGATTAATAATTCTTTTCTGCTCTTTGCCTTCTTTGCTTTTTGTTTTCACCTTTATAGGAAAATTATCTGCAGTAAGCGAAATCCTTTTCCCTTCCAGCTTAATGTTGCTGCTGTTATCGAATTCAAATTCAATCTGTGTCATTTTACTAAAAACAAATATTTATTGATGTGAAACGTTTAAATTAAATTTTCTTTTCTCATTGTTTGCTTCTCTTATCAGGGTACCGTCACATGTGTAAATATCGTAATTATAATTATATGCGCGGAGGAATTCAATTAAGTGCTCATTTGAAGGGGAAGGATAACACTCCCATTCATGTTCGCCTTCAAGATGAATATAGGGGGCAGAGTTCCTGAATCCGTTAATTTCCATAAACTTACAAACATCCTTCAATAGATTATCATCTTCAATTATGTAAGTATTTCCGTTTAAAGCCTTAAATTTTATTATATCCGGCTCATTCCAGTTTGACCAGTAAGAGCCGAGAACTTCAAGGGGCAAGAGTACGTTAACATGGAATTGGGGTTTCCCTTTTTTGATACAGGGACGGTGTGTTTTTTTGTTTCTGCAAACAGTAATCCCGTCAACAAAAACATTTCTTGTTATTTGCCTGCCGGCAGGCAGCACAGTGTTCAATGCTGAATTCATAGCTAAAACGTAAAAAATTAAAGTACAGAGTTTATTATTCTCAAATCAGGGGTTACAGGAAAAGCAGCACCGCCATCAACAATACAAATATAATTGATAATATCAGGTTTGTCAAGTCATATAATCTGATAAATAAGATTAACTGTTGATAAATATGTATTTTGATTTAAAAATATATTAATTATATTTGAATGAAAGGAAAATAATATGAGTTCAATATCCGAAAGAATCAGACAGTTACTTGAAAATCGCGGTATATCGGCATACAGGTTGTGCAAAGATCTGGAAATTGACGATTCTACATACAGCCGCAGCATAAGGACTGCAAATACATGGAAATCTGCGCACCTTATAAAAATTGCCGATTATTTTAAGGTAAGTCTTGACTGGCTTTTAAAAGGTGAAGCATTTTCAAGGGAAGTTCAAAAAGAACTTAAAGAAATAAACCAGAAACTGAAAACTGTCCCTGTACTCGGCATAGCAGAGTGCGGAAAGCCTGCTGCCACGTGGCATGAGATTTCACCAAAGCAGGTTGAGCTTACAGATGTAAGTCATCTTCATTCTCCTTTTTTGCTTGTTGCGCGCGGTGACTCAATGCGGCCGTACATAAACCCGGGTGATAAACTGCTTTGCGCCGATATGCCGGAGCGTGTTAAGAACGGAACGGCTGTGATTGTCAGCTTTTATTCGCCGCCCGACACTTACGAAGCCAACGCCAAGCTTATTAAATTCGAAAAGGACGGGATGGTTACGCTTTATTCGGTAAACACCGCATTTGCGCCGACTTTGCACAAGGATACCGATATTCAGAAAATATTCAAGCTGGTAAGAATTATAAGAGATGTGAAGTAAGTTTGTTAAGTTTGTTAAGGAATATTTTATAAAAAAGCCCGAAGATTTTCTCCCGGGCTTTAACTTTTGGCGCTTTATCTTTACTCAGCCGCAGTTCCCTTTGCAGTTGCTCTTGTTTTACTTCTCTCAATCGATTGAAGCGCTAGATAGTTATCTCCGAACTTTCCCATATTTTCAAGCTCGGTATCATACTGGTCATAGTGGCGTTCTTCCTCGATTACAAGGTCCTCAAATAATTTCTTTGATACTGAATCCGCGTTAGCAGAGCATTCATTTGCCCAGATATTGTATTCTTTGGCGCTTTCTTCTTCCATTTTTGAAGCTTTTTCAAGCATCCCCTTAACATCAATAATTTTCTGAACCTCATCCTTTGTTTTCATTTCAACTTCGCCTTTGAGGAAAAGTATTCTCTCGGCAAGACGCTCCACATGCAGCATTTCTTCTATTGCGGTTCTTTTAAATAAACCTGCGAGCAGGTCATATCCCTGGTCATCGCAGTGAAAATGGAAATACATATATTGGTGAACAGCACTCAGCTCATCACCAACAGCCTGATTTAACAGCTTTATACTTTTTTCGTGCATGGCTTTTCTCTCTTTCTTATGAAATAATCAAATAATCCGGTTTAATTATTTAAATATAACCAAAGGTCATGAAATATGAAGTTGAAAAATTAATCCTTTCTTCCCGGCAGGTTAATTATTTCTTTCTTTGCCGGTCCCGGTATCTCTGTAGAGGGGTGTTATTATTTTTATCTGAGATTGAGCCGAACACAATCCGGCTTGTTCTTTCCTCATATTATCTGAAATTTTCACAGCTTCTGTATAAGCATCATCGTAAGAGTAACCTTTTGTCATTAACTCGCGTTCCTTTAACTCAGCCGCAATTGAATATTCTGTTTCTTCACAGCTGACATCATTATCAATCCATATTTCGTCAGGTGGAATAAAATGATACGCCATGTCGTTTCCGCTCAAACCAAAATCAGGGTATATATCCCTGCGTACGGCAAAACCGTCAACAATCCATATTTTAATTCCGTTTCTTTCTCCAAAGGGCATGCGGTAAATATTTTTTAGCCTGATTTTATCAGGCAGGGCAGTTATTTCCTGCGTTGAGTCAAAATCAATTGGGGCAACAGGTTTTAATCTGCTCTCATGTTCTGAACATTCAATTAAATATCCATCTCTCATTTTTACTTCAAGCTGGAGAGATGAATCGTGAGCGTCAAAATATGTCATCTTAAATTTTGCCATTAGGTTTCTCTCATTCAATTCGTGGGCAAGTGTAGTTTGGTATTCTTCTGCTGATATGGAGTTGTCAATCCAAATCTCGCCTTCCGGAATGAATGTGTACCGTTCCGGATTACCGCCGTATAAAAATTCATTAAAAATATCCCGTCTCACTTCTGCGCCGTCAACAATCCAAATTTTAAAGCCATCTTTCTCTCCGCAGTAAAATCTGTAAATGCCCGGGGTCTGATTTTTTTTAAGACTGTCAACAGGTTCTTTTTGAGAACAGGAATTAATTAAAAGGATAAAAAAGAATAGCAGCGCTTTATGTAAATAATTGTTTCTCATAGGTTTACCATAATAATGAAACTAAATATAACTAAAAACAATTCATCATTCTAACAATTATTTAGTATAGTAAGCTAACAAAATTGAATATATTTTAGCATGGTTGAGCAAAATGTGCCTGTAAAATCAGATGAATTTAATTGACCTTGTAAAGAGATTCCGCAAAGGAATTATAATTGCTATTACGCTGGTTATAATCGAGAATTTGGCGTGGATAGTTGAACCGAGCCTTTTCGGAGATGTGATAGATGCTGTAATTGATAAATCAGTTGACCCCCTCAGTCCTGTATTTTATCCTTTGATATTGTGGGTCAGCGCGTTTGTGATTAACTCGGGAGTAGGTGTAATCCGCCGCTCGGTTGACCCGAAAATATTTCTGAACATTTTTACAAAGCTTGCAAAAGATGTTTCAAGTATTGCTTTAAAAGATGAGCTTTCGGTATCTAAAACAACTGCGAGAGCAGAGCTTTCTTACCAGTACATAAATTTTTTCCAATACCGCGTACCCGAGTTTATTGAAAATATCATTGCCATTGGCGGTGCAATTATTGCTATGTACCTCATCGACTGGAGAATTTCTCTTACCTGCCTTTTTATCGTGCTCCCTTTATTATTAATCAGCAGGCTGTATAATAAAAAAGTTCTTAAAATTCAGAAAGATTATCATGACATCTACGAGGATATGTACGAGGTGTATGCAAAGAAAGACCCCGATTATGTTCAGGATTACTACCGGAGGCTTGCTGTGCCGCAAAAAAGAATTGCTAATTGGGGAGCGTTTAACTTCGGGTTTATGAGGATATCTTTGCTGGTGATATTTCTGGTTGTGCTTCATATCGCAATTGACCTTGATGATTTCAGCGCGGGTGATTTATATTCAATTGTAGCTTACCTGTGGACCTTTGTGACTGCGGCGGAATACCTGCCCGAGCTTATGGAAAGTATGACAGCGCTAATGGATATTTCCAAAAGGCTGAAAAGTATGTCAGTATGATTTTGATTTTAATAAAATTGCAGGTTACAATTTTACGAACTGCTCCACTTTTTTGCGTGCCTCAGCTAATGTAGTAAACTCGCCGAATCTCAACCTGTACCATTTACCTTTGTTTCCAAGGTCTGATTCTTCAATGCTGCCATTAAGCCCGGCGATTCCCAAAGATTCAACTTCTGATTTGCGTTTACCGGCTTTTTCGTATGAATCCCATGAGGATTCCTGAATTGTATAGTTACCGTTATTAAGCTGAATATACAAAACATTATATTTATCATCTGCCCACCCGTTGGAGGTTTTCCGTAAATCATTGGGTTCTGATTGAGTAACTACAGGTTCTTCCTTTTTCTGCGGTACAATTTTTTCATTTTCAGCTTGCGGAATGTTTTGCTCTTTTAAACTCCTTGGGATATTTTCATCAATCACATCATGAGAGAGGGAAGGGTATGCAGTTTTTTCGTCAGTTACCGGGAGATTTTTAATGTTATTCGGTACAGCCATTTGTTCATTCTTGAGACCGGGTTCTGTCAGCGCATGCTCAAGTGACTCGAGGTCAACAGTCACAAAGTATTTTTTATAAATAACAGGAGAGAGTATTAACATTATCAGTACAAACGAGAAGAAGAATACAAATGATGCAGCATAAATTTTCATTTTTGACTGGTATTCAGTCTCCTTGGCTGCCTGGTACATCAGCTCGTATTCATAAGAAAGTGTTTCCGTTTCAGTTTCGTTTGATTCAGCGTCTTTATACCAAAGATAATAAGAGTTGTCATCTGAAACATGTTTGGTTTCAGTTGAGGGTGCGGCTTCGGAATTTTCAGCCGGTTCAATCAGGTTAAATTCAGGAGATACCGCGTTTTCCTTAACCTCTATAGCTTTATTTGTCCCGTTTATTATTTTTTCTTCCTTCTCAACTTCCTTTAACACATTAATCCTGTGCCCGGTAAACGAATCATATTCAAGCTCTAATTGATTTTCATCAACCTGAACCGGAGCCTGAGTTTCATCTTGTCCATATTCATTATCCCAGCCGTTAGAATAGCTGATATAATGTTTGGCATGGGATTTCCCGTATGAACCGTTATTATTCCCATTCTCCTTTTCTTTATGAAAAATATCTTCATAAATATTTTCAGCTTCAGTTCCCGAGAGCCTGAAGTAAGAAGATAACTTTCCTATGATTTCGTTTTTTTCCAAAAGTAATTTCTTAAATCAATTTTAAGCAGCAGGCTTACAAGAAGATAGAGCACCGGATTATGAGGTTTTAGCAAAATTCAGAATGTAAGTCCATTAAATATATATGATAATTAGAAAGGGGACAATACTGTTATTAGTGTAAAATTAGCCCATTCTAAACATATGTAATTTATATACTTTCATATTAATTGTTGGATTTTGTAAAGGTTAAATTGCCTAATACTGTTTGTGTTATATGAAAATATTATTGATACCGCAAACTGATACAGCCTTGCAGGGAATTCTACAATGAACATAATCATACAGGAAGGGGATTGTATTGTAAATTATATTTGAACAATTTTGTATAGCAGCAAAATTTAAGAAAAAGGAGATGGTAATGAAAACATTTATATTAATGACAAAGCTTTCAAGCGAAAGCTCAAGCAACTTAAAGCAGAGAAAAACGGTAGGGCGAAAATGGATGGACGAAGTAAACGAAAAATGCCCGGGTGTTAGATTTATTGCTCACTACGCATTGCTGGGCAAATATGATTTTCTCGATATCTATGAAGCGCCTGATGAGGAAGTGGCAGCTAAAGTTTCTATGATAAGCCTTGCCAACGGCGCGGAACTGGCTGAAAGCTGGAGCGCGATACCGTATAACAGGTTTCTAAAGCTGATTGAAGAGATATAAAGTTCTTAGCTTTGTGTGAAAATAAAAAGTCCGGTAACTCCGGACTTTTTATTTGGATTTTTACAAGATCTGCTTTGTATAAAAACAGATTAATGATGAAAATGCGATTTCTCTTTTGTCGGCTTATGCTCTGAATGAGATTCAAAATATTCTAAATGTCTTTTAAAGTCATTAACAAGAAGGTCTGCCATATCACGGCTGAAACCTTCTTTTACAACTATTCGCTGAACCACGAGGTCTTCGATATTTTTTGGCATGCTGTAAGCGGGTACCAGCCAGCCGCGGTCCCGCAGCCTTTCCGCCATATCGTATAAGGAGAAATTGGTTTCTTCCTTTAATTTCCATGCGAAAACAGGGATATCACTCCCATTGCTGATAAGTTCAAAAGGACCCAGCTTCGCAATTTTTCCCGAAAGATACAGTGCAACATCCCGGCATGACTGCTGAATTTGCCTGTAACCTTCTTTGCCAAGCCGCAAAAAATTATAATACTGCGCAACAACCTGGTTCCCCGGACGCGAAAAGTTAAGCGCAAAAGTCGGCATTTCACCTCCAAGGTAGTTAACATAGAAAATTAAATCTTCCGGCAATTCATTTTTGTCACGCCATATTATCCATCCGACTCCGGGATAAACAAGCCCGTATTTATGACCGGAGGCATTAATAGATTTAACCCACTTCAGCCTGAAATCCCATTCAAGGTCATTCTGAATAAAGGGGGCAATAAAACCGCCGCTTGCTCCGTCAACGTGAATAGGAATATCCCACCCGGTTTTTTTGTTAAGTTTCTCAAGTGCATCGTTTATTTCTTTCACAGGCTCATACTGTCCGTTGAAAGTGCTTCCCATAATTGCAACAACACCGATTGTATTTTCATCGCACAGTTTTATTGCTTCCTCTGCGCTGATTACATAACGGTCTTTTTCCATTGGAACCAGGCGGGGTTCAATTTCCCAATACCTGCAAAACTTTTCCCAGCAAATTTGCACGTTAATTCCCATGACTATGTTGGGTTTATCGGCGGGCTTGCCCTTTGTCTTCATCCGTTCGCGCCATTTCCATTTCAATGCCATCCCGCCCAGCATGCAGGCTTCGCTTGAACCTGTTGTTGAGCAACCGGTGGCTTCTTCATGGTCAGGTGAGTGCCATAATCTTGAAATCATGTTAACACAGCGCATTTCAAGCTCCGCAGTCTGCGGGTATTCATCTTTATCTATCATGTTTTTATCAAAGGTATCAACCATAAGCTGCCTGGCTTCAGGTTCCATCCATGTAGTAACGAACGTGGCGAGGTTCAGTCTCGAATTGCCGTCAAGCATCAGCTCATCATGAATAAGATTGTATGCCGTTCTCGGAAGCATTTCTCGTTCAGGGATCTCGAATTTAGGAACGTTTGCGGTTAATTCTCTCTGCCCGTAAGTCGGGGTTATTGATTTATCTTCTTCCTTTAGTGATTTAACATTTACTTTTTTTGAAAGCATGATACTTCCTTTCCGAATTTAACTTACAATTTATTAACAGAATTTTCAAGTTTATTGAACCTTAAAAAATAACAGATGGCTAAAAAATAATGCCGGAAGGAATAATAAAGCCCTCCGTATCGGATTTTGAGGGCTTTTTTCTTTGACAATGGAAGAGATTATTTTATCAAAATCATTTTCCGTGACTCAGTATAATCACCGGCAGTCAGCTTATAAAAATAAACTCCGCTGGGATAGTCTGTCCCGTCCCACTCAGCTTCATATGTGCCGGGGGAAAGCTGTTCATTAACCAGAGTTGCAACTTCTCTGCCGAGGACGTCGTAGATGATTAGTTTCACGAACCCCCCTGGCTTCGCCGTCCCCCCTTTGGCAAAGGGGGGATTAAGGGGGGTTGGAATACCGAATTTAATCTTCGTAACCGGATTAAACGGGTTAGGGTAGTTTTGTGAAAGAGAAAATGATATAGGGATTTACATTTTTTATTTCTTGCAAACCGATTAATAGACCGCCCGTAGTAGTTTTTAGTATATTGCCTCCATCACCGGCAATATATCCGGTATTGCTGTTATTGAAATAAAGTCCTCTGAGAATATTATTGGTAAATGTTTTTAACTGTACCCAGTTTGAACCTGAATTTGTTGTTTTTAAAATTACACCGTCTCTGCCTGTAATATATCCGGTATTCAAATCAGAAAAAAATATTTTGATAAGTTCATTAGATATTCCCGATACCAGAGTAAACCAATTAGTTCCGCAGTTTGTAGTTTTTAAAATAATACCGTTTGAGCCGGCGCAATATCCGGTTTGGCTGTTAACAAAAAAAATACTGCTTAAAGAATTAACATTAGTTATATAAGATTCCCAGTTCAAACCGGCATTTGTTGATTTCAAGATAGGGGAACCGTAACTTGAGCCGCAAACAAAAACGGTGTTTGCATCGGCGAATGATATATCAGAAAAATCCGGATTAAAAATGTCAACTACCTGGTTCCAGAAATATCCCGCGTCTGTAGTTCTGAATACTTTTCCGGCGATAGCGGTTGAAATTCCTGTGTTTGGGCCGTTGAATTTAATATTTGTTAAAATATTGTTATATACAGGAACAGAGTTGTATTCCCAATTTACACCGGAATTGGTTGTTTTTAAAAAATATGCCCCCCCTACAGCATAACCTGTTATTGAATTGAGAAAATAAAAACCTCCGATATTTTGAATAGTACCTTCAATATTCATTTTTATCCAGTTTGCGCCTGCATTTGTAGTTTTAGCAAACAGCTTATTCCCACCCATTACATAACCGGTCTGTAAATTAAAGAATTGAATCCCAGTTACACTTTCATCAAAACCTGAAGAGAGGTTAACCCAATTCAAGCCAAAGTTCGTTGACCGGAATAAAGTTCCGTATGGACCTGTTGCAATTGCGGTATTGCCGAAATCTGTAAATTTTATATTTGTGATATTATAATTTGTATTTAATCTCAAAGAATCCCATGAATAACCTCCATTTGTTGTCTTTTCAATCAAATTATTATCTCGCGCAACAAAACCGGTGGATGAGTTCAAAAAATCCATTGAACTAAAGTATGGTTGTATGAGCAACTCTATCCAGTTGCCTCCTCCATTGGTTGTTTTTAGAAGTCGGTCAGAAAACCAAGCGAAACCTGTATCCATATTAAAAAACATCAGTTTATAGTTGAGGTAAGCTCCGCCGCCTGTGTATTTTGTTTGCCATATATCTCCGCCGTCAGTTGTTTTTTTTATGTAGGTTGTATTATAATCTCCCCCGATTACATAACCATTGAACTCATCAGAAAAATAAAAATCGTAGGAATAGATATACTTGTATACCCAATTGATTCCTGCGTTCGTTGTTTTGAAAAGCCCCATGGAAGAAATATATCCTGTATTGCTGTTAAAAAATTTAATTTTGTCAACATGCAGAAGCTGGTTTCCGATTCCGGTCTGGATGTCAGTCCATGTACGGCAGCCGTCAGTTGTTTTTTTAAATTTTAATTTATCTCCGCCGATATACCCTGTATTTTCATTTAAGAAAAAACAGCAAAACAGCCGGGTGGGGTCATCAGAGTTGAAATTCTGCCAGGTTAAACCTCCATCTGTAGTCTTTATGACTGAACTGCCTAAAGTTGATGCAAAACCTGTTAATGAGTTTAGAAACTGAATTTCCGAAACCTCGTTACCCTGTGGAAGCGGGTTCTGCCAAACCCATTGACAAAATAGGTTTGAAGAGAAAAATATTAAACTTAAGAAAATTATATTTTTCATTTCATCAGTACCATTTTTCTTGTTTCAGTAAAGTCATTGGTTATTAATTTATAAAAATACACTCCGCTGGGATAGTTAGTTCCGTCCCATTCAACCGAGTAAGTGCCGGGGGAGAGCTGTTCATTAACAAGAGTTGCGATATCCTTGCCGAGTGCATCATAAATAAACAAACGAGTCATCCCCCCAGCCCCCTTCGAAGGGGGAATATCAAATTTAATCTTTGTTGTTGGGTTAAACGGGTTAGGATAGTTTTGGGAAAGAGAAAAAATCTCTGGTATCCCGGTTTGCTGTTTTATAACACCAACTGTCAGGAATGCCGTATCACCATATACAATTCCATTAATTACACGACCTACAAGTGTTTGTTCGTCAAGTCCGCTTGTTGAACTAGTAATATGCCTGTAATTATCAACCAGTCCAATACCCTGAACATATTCTCTGCGAAGCTCTCCCTGGAAGCTTCCGGAATTGTAATACTTCCTTTTGTTAACAGTGTCTATGCAGGCATACGAATAAGGAGAAGAGACGCATCTTATTTTCACACTGTCATTCAAATGTGAATTTAAACTATCAATCATTGTTTCATTTGGTGAATAGGTGCAGCCGTTGCCGGGGTTGTAATAGTATATTGTTCCTAAAAGGGTATCAATTCTTATAGTATTATAATTACCGACATAAAAAGGGAACATGAAACTGGAAAAATTACAGGTGCCAGAAATATGAATTAATTCTGAGTTGTATCGGTAGTATTTTTTCCCTGCATACGTTACGGTATCTGTTATAACTGTCCTGATTCGGAATGAGCCATCGCAGCCGTAAGGCGGCGCTGAAACCCAAACAATACAATTATATACATATATATTACCAATTTTTAAATCAAAATATTCGGAAATATTAGCATAAGTAAATGAGGAACAGAAAAATAAGAAATAGAAAATCATTTTTGTTTTCATTTTTAAAACTCCTATGAATTTACTATTTTATTAAAACCATTTTCTTGGTTTCAGAATATATAATGCTGAGCGGAGTCGAAGCATCACTTACTGTAAGTTTATAAAAATATACTCCGCTGGGATAGTTTGTGCCGTCCCATTCAACCGAATATTTTCCCGCAATTTGTTTTTCGTTGACAAGTACAGTTATTTCTTTTCCTAATATATCATATACCGTCAGTTTTACATAATTAGTAATTGGTAATTCGTAATTGATTATTGTAACCGGATTGAACGGGTTAGGATAGTTTTGGGAAAGAGAAAATCCGTTTGGAACTTCCGAGCTGATATTGTTTATGCCGATAACAAATCCATTATCGCATAGGTGCTGGGCAACCTGAGTAAGCTGTTTTAATTTAGTGACTGAATTTTTATTGTTATTACCGCGTGCTATTAATTCCGAAATCATAATTCTCACTGTGTCATTAGGAGCAATTGTGTTGGTTTGCGAACCATTGCTCATAACTATTCTTCTGTCTCCGGGTGGATTAGCAATTACAAATTGCCCGTATAGACTACCGCAATTTTGTATAGAGCCGGTAGGATATCCCGGCTGACCTTCATTCCAGCCGATGCCTGCTTCAGGGTCGCCTCCGTAGCAAAATTTAGTTATGCGTGAAGAGTCTCCTCCCGGAGGGTACAACCATGAGCTCTGGTCTTTCTTTAGTCCTTTAAGCAGATAATATGCTGGAATCAGCTCTCCGTTTGGGTCAGTTTCACACGGAGGCGCCGGTGAACTTGTATTTGTAAAATAAACGAAATATTTAAATCCCGAATAAGAAACATTTCCGCAACTAAGCCATTTAATTCCAAAAGCAGGCGGATTTATTCCATATGCATATGGTGATAAACTTATATCATCATCATTATCGCTGTTATAACATATTGCAGTTTTAAGGGTGGAATCACCGCAAATGTAGTCATCTTCCTTGTAACCAACATCGGCATCGTAAATAATTGCGGTATAGGTTTTATTCCAGGCAGTATCGTTCCTGTTTATAAGCTCGAATTTTCTGAATATCATATCCTGGTATCCGGGATTGTCATATCCCCACGAAGTCATATGAAGCTCTGCATAAAGCGGAGGCGTACCTCCGCCGAACCCCTCTCCGATTTGATGAGATGACGGAAAACCATCGGTAAGACAAATGAAAATTGTCTGGGAAGCGCCTCTAAAACCAGGTGTATCAATAGCCGGCTCATACTGCCCGTTATGGTTAACATCAACAAACGGCGCTCCGTAAGGAACCATTCTTCCCCAGACTTGCCAATCGTAGCTGTTGGAATTATCGCTCCTGCTGATTTTATAAAACCTGAATGTGCTGTCAGTTTGTGCGACAGGGTGCCCGGATGAATGGGATATATAGCCCGGTGCATACTCACCCTTGAAAGATACGCTTGCCATACGTAAATCATTATTTACATATGCTCCCGTGGTCAGACCGCCTGTAAAACCAGCAAATTTTCCCGAACCTGCTGGCCACTGAAAACCCGGAGTATTTGGTGTCCTTATATCGAGGTCAAATGTTCCTGTATTCTGAATCCATGTATCAATATTATTTGGGTTAAAGCGAATCTGCTGGACAACTATACCCAGTTTAGTTGCTCTGTTATAATTATTGTAAGTGAACTGAAGAAAAAATATTATACAGCAAATCGAAAAGATAATTATAAATGATTTTCGGTTATTCATATTTGTTAGAACCTATAAATAAAAACTCTGCCATACAGGCAGGATAATAAGTTTATTTTAAAAGAACCATCCTCCGTGTTTCAGTAAAACCGGAAGCTGTTAATTTATAAAAATACACTCCGCTGGGGTAATTTGTGCCGTCCCAATTGGCTTCGTATGTGCCGGGGAGAGCCCCACCTGTCCTCCCCAAAGGGGAGGAATGAGATTTGCTATTTCTCTCCCGAGAACATCAAACACAATTAACTTCACCCCTCCTTTGGAGGGGGAGGGGAGGCTGAACTTAATCTTAGTAACCGGATTGAAAGGGTTGGGATAGTTTTGGGAAAGAGAATAATTCACCGGGACCTTCCAGTGCGGTATATTTACCGAAGCTACTTTCGATAAATAGAAATTTACCGTGTCTATATTAGTCTGACCTATCTGGATATACCTGTAGTCTTCATAATAACCGAGCCGCGTAACAATAATTTCAAAATTTCCTGCCGGCAGAGAATCAAGAAAATACTGCCCCTGACTGTTTGAAACAGAATATCCTATGTACTGACTGCCGAGACGGGCATAAACCATTGTACCTGAAAGGAAATCGTTTTGGTTATTAGGCGCGTTATATATTCTGCCGCTT
This sequence comes from Ignavibacteriota bacterium, assembly GCA_963742955.1. GTDB lineage: Bacteria > Bacteroidota > Ignavibacteria > Tepidaquicellales > OLB5 > CAVUOA01. The sequence goes on from CAVUOA010000012.1 coordinate 56,547, forward strand.
ACATGGAACGTGCCGTTGTACTGCCTGATGCTACGGTTTAATTTTATATCAATGTTGTCATGTTTGGTGTGATAACTTACGGGGAACGATTTCTGCCAATTAATAGTAGTATCGTGAAAACCTGGTATTCCGTCCTCCATTTCATCATCACCGTAAGCCATAATAAATAAACTGTCTTTTTTACATTTCGGGAGGCAGTAAAAACCGTTATCTAAGATTCTTGATGAATCTATAGTAACAATTAAATCTTTTTCTTTATCATACATCAGAGCTTTTACAAAACCTGATTCCACAGGGTCCCCGTTATCATTATATGTAACTCTTCCGCAGACGGTGTAAAACAGGGTCGTATCAGCATAAGCATTATCGCTGTAGTGCAGCGATTTATCATTCTTGAACCGGGATACCGGCAAGCAGCAATATAAAAACAAGTAAAAAAGAGAATGTAATTATTCTTTTCATTTTACCTTAAAATAAAATTATTATGTTGATATTCTTATTTCAATAATACCATTTTTTTTGTTTCAGTGTATTTCCCGGTAACAAGTTTATAAAAATACACTCCGCTTGAATATTTACTTCCGTCCCATTCGGCCTCATATGCAGCCCCTCCTATCCTCCCCCACGGGGAGGAAAAAATGATAGCCACTTCTTTACCGAGAACATTATATATTCTGAGGGAAACTTCCTGCATCCCCCCTTCGGGGGGAGCGAGAGGGGCTTTAAACCTTATCTTTGTAACCGGGTTAAACGGATTGGGATAGTTTTGGGACAATACAAAATTCACTGGTACCGTGCTGTTGATTTTTTTTATACTTACAAATGGACCCCAAATTTTATAAATTCCTTTTGTTGTTGCAGCAAAGAAAGTATCTGTTCCGGGATTTTTGCATATTCCAATAACAGTTTTAGCCGGTAAAATTCCGTTGTGATAAACATTCCAGTTTAACCCCCCGTTAGTGCTTTTGTAAATAATGTTATCCGCCCCCGCATAAAGTATAAAATGATTTGACGGGTCAATCTCCAGTGCACGGCAAGGGCTTGAAAAAATCCTTACCCAGTTCGCACCTAAATCAGTTGATTTGAATATTCCGGGAACATAATTGGGGAACGGAGAATAAGATGTTACATAAATAGAACTGTCAGTAAAATCAAAGTGAAACGAATTTACTACAATTGAATCTATGTTTGCGCGAGTAAACATATAACCCGAGCTTGTGCTTCTGGCAAGCCCCTTATTTAATCCAAGATAAACTATATTCCGGTTAAGGGGATTTACACGCAGAATTTTTGTGATCAGCATATCAGCATCAGGCACTGTATCAGTCATAACCCAGTTAGCGCCCCTGTTTGTGCTCTTAAAAATGTTGTTAGGATAGTAGCCCATATCGTAACCGATATAAATAATCGAATCATTTACAGGGTCAATGTCAAAACCTTTTAACATAGAGCCCAGTGCCTCATTGTAAAAAGGTGTTTGAATTGTGCTGATTCCGTTATTGTAAGATAATTTTACGTACCCAAACGGTTCAAAACAATTAGCGCCCGCAATTGATAAAAGAATCAGGTTTGTATCGGTGCACGAAATCTTAAATTGTTCAGCGAATGTATATGCGTACCATGGCCATGGATTACACTGTATATAACCATTGCTGAACAGGTAGTTATGCATACTGTGGATAAAAGCGGAATTGGGATATAAATACCTGTACCATCTTCCATGTCTGGGCTCATAGTTTATAATTGAAGAATTCTCTTTGAAAAGCTGGAAGTAGAAATTCTTTTTGCTGTTATGGATATTTATTGTGTATGTAAAGTTAGCTATGTATACTGAGTCCGGGAAGTAAATCTGCTCAATGTTAGTTTGAGCAAATAATGACACAAATGAAAAAAAGATATATAAAAAAATGATAATTAGTTTTTTCATTTTACCAGCACCATCTTTCTGGTTTCAGTATAGTCTGCCGTTATAAGTTTATAAAAATAAACTCCGCTTGAATATTTACTTCCGTCCCATTCGGCTTCATATGTTCCTGGTGAGAGTTGTTCGTTAATAAGAACCGCTATTTCTCTCCCAAGAATATCTAACACGATTAACTTCACCCCTCCTTTGGAGGGGGAGGGGAGGCTGAATTTAATCTTCGTAACCGGGTTAAACGGATTAGGGTAATTTTGCTGAAGTTTGAAATTATCCGGAATATTTGAATAAATATTTTGTATTCCAACCGGCATTGAAGTATCTCCATAGAGAGTACCATCAATAACACACCCCATTAAATATTGAAATGTCCATGAATTAACTGCACCCATTGAATTTTCTCTCATACCAAATCCTTCTAAAAAAGTTCTGCTTGCACCGCCTTCGAAATAGAAGGAAGTATAACTTTTAGCAGTTGCATGTACACCGAAGATTGAATCCTCTGCAATCACTCCACATCTGTAAGGACCGTAAAAATTATAGTTTCCACAGTATATTTTTACTGTGTCATTAACCTTTGCCCCAAAACTGTCAATCATTATTTCATGGGGAGTATATGCACATCCGCCGGAATCGGCGTATTGGTAAACTCCACCTGTTACTGAATCAACTCTCAATGGATTTCCGTTGAAAATTGTGAACGCATTGCATGAGCCATAGCCTGAAATATGTACAACATATGAATTGTATATAAAATATTTCATAGTTGAATGTATTACGGTATCTACAATTGTGATTTTAATTTTTTCATTTGTTCCGTATGGGTATGGGTTATAAGAATAATAAACCCATGAATTACCAATGTTTAGAGGAAGGTACTGAGATATATTGTAATCCTGCGAATTTGAATTATTAAGACAAATACTTATTATGAATATTAGATAAATTAAATTTTTCATTTTACCAGCGCCATCTTTCTGGTTTCAGTATATCCTGCAGTAATCAGTTTATAGAAATACACCCCGCTTGGGTAGTTGGTGCCGTCCCACTCAGCCTCGTAAGTGCCGGGTGTTAATTTTTCGTTCACCAGGACTGTTATTTCTTTTCCCAGTGCATTTAAAACAACGAGTCTTACATAGCTCGGTCTTGCTATTTGGAATTTGATGTTTGTATTCGGATTAAACGGGTTCGGGTAATTTTGGGATAATAAAAACGAGTTAGGTATTTCGCTGCTTATATGACTTATTCCGGTTATAAATGCCGTATCACCGTAAAGGATTCCGTCCAAAACACAGCCCAAGAGTGTTGCATGACTTGACCCAAAAACCGCAAAAAATTCGTATTGACTTTCCCCAAAACCTTTTGAATACTTTCTGTTCCAAAGCTGTTCGGGAGGAAATTCATGAGTAAACTGTTTGACTTGTCTTAATTGTCCAAAAATTACTTGTGAACCTGTATCCACACAGGTATAATGTGTATTTGTACCACAATCAATTAATACATTATCATTTAATTTTGCTTTCAGGCTGTCTAATGTGATTTCATTATTTAAATAGCTGCAGCCCTGATATGAATATTTATATATGTTACCATTGACAGAATCAATTCTTAAAGTATCAAAGGGAATTGAGCTCCCTGTAGGACACACTCCGCCTGGAACTCCCGAAAAGAATATAGTTGTATCTTTAAATACAAAATATCTCTTCGAATTTATGATTACGGTATTGATGCATTTTATTCTTCTTCTGTCTGTTCTCATACAATACGTTCCCGATAGAGCTACCTGATAGACCCAAATGTTTCCAACTTTGAGCGGAAGAAATTCTGAAGGATTCGTATTTTGCGATTGGGTTATTCCATGGCTAAAAATATATATTACAACTGAGATTAGTATTTTTGTGATATTTTTTCTCATTTTACCAGCACCATCTTTCTGGTTTCAGTAAAGTCAGAAGTTATAAGTTTATAAAAATAAACTCCGCTTGAATAGGCAGAGCCGTCCCATTCGGTTTCATATGAGCCGGGGGATAGCTGTTCGTTTACAAGAGCTGCAACTTCTCTGCCAAGGGCATCATAAATTTTTATGCTCACAAACCCACCCCGTCCTGCGGACACCCCTCCCGAGAGGGGAATTGAAAATTTAATCTTTGTTACCGGATTAAACGGGTTGGGATAATTTTGGAAAAGGGAAAACCGGGTCGGAATTTCAGAAGTTATTTTTTGTACACCTTCACCTTCAGTTTCAAATGTAATACCGCCGTTGTCCCTAACAGCGTAATGATCAAACCATATACCGAATCCCCGATTGTCTAAATATGTGTAATTTCCGGATGGGGCAGTATAGTATGCATACCAGTTTTCAGAGCCGTAAGACCTGTCATAAATTTTATTTCCTCTGACAACATTCCATGTATACCAGCAAAGTGCCGCACCAGAGATGTTTCCCGTTCCGCCAATAGTAATAGTTATCCAGTTAATACCGTCATTGGTTGATTTCAGTAAATAAGTGCTTCCCCCCGCATATAGCACTTTTGCCATTGAAATTTCCTGTCCGAATGCTATACAGAATGAGTTTTGTTCGGGAGAAGTTGATTGTGGATTCCAATGCTGTCCAAAATCGCTTGAGTAATATATTCTGAAGTTGTTTGTTCCAAACCAGATTTTGTTTGAGTCAGATGTAGGATTAAATAAACCCATAGGTATACAAAGTGAATTTGGCCAGCCAGTTTCAGTTCCTGCCTGAAGCAGGTACAGCCCGGCGGAGTCCCAATTTGTTCCGCCGTTGGTTGTTTGCCATAGTGACCATCTTCCGTTAACAGGATTTCCCTGCATGAATCCTTTATTATAATCACTCATCCATACGGCATTAACTCTCCCGTTAGGCTGCGTGAAAACCTGAAACCAATTCTGCCCGCCATTAGTGGTTTTCCATACCCATGTGTCCGCATTAAGATGTCCTGCCACAAACGCTATTGAGCTGTCAAGCCCGCATATATTATCAAGTGAAATATTGGAAGGTATTCCGCCGCCGGAAACATTTCTCCATTGGCTTGATGAACCGATTGATTTTAATACAGTACCGTTAATACCGCAAGCCCAGCCTTGCCAGCTGTACCAATAATTTGATTTACAGTTAGATGAGGAATTTAATTGTGTAATAACACCGGTGTTACATTCGGTAATTATTGCCTGAGAATAATTAACGTGTGAAAGGATAAACAACAGGATTATAGAGGAAACAAACGATTTCATTCTGCCCCCCTTGAAGTTAAATTAATATAATAACAATTTTTATGTTTCAACAGCCAATTTTATATACCCGTTCAGCGACACTGGAACTTAAATAATTGTTGTTTTGTAAATTATATGTTATTAAATAACAACCATTTGCTTTACATCAATAAAATCACCCGCAATAAGTTTGTAAAAATATAACCCCGGGTTAAACTTGCTTGCATCGAGGTCTATTTTATATGAACCGGGTTCAAGCTCTTTATCTAAAAGCATTGTAATTTCTCTCCCGAAAATATCGAATACACAGAATCTTGCATTTATTAAATTTCTGCCGTTCTTTGGTATATCAAATCTTATCTTTGTCATCGGCTTGCACGGGTTAGGATAATTTTGGTACAGTTTGTACTCACGCGGAATATAAGTGCTGATAGTTTGAACCATTGTAGTGGTTAAATATATTTAGTATTATTTAATTAAAACCATCTTTTTGGTATCGGTATAGCCTGCAGTTACAAGTTTATAAAAATACACACCGCTGGAGTAGTTTGACGCGTCCCACTCAGCTTCGTATGTGCCGGGGGTGAACCCCTCATTGCCTCCCCGCACGGGGGAAATGAGGTTTGCGACTTCTCTTCCAAGAATATCATACACTATTAATTTTACAGCGCTCAATTTTGCAATCTGAAATTTAATCTTTGTTGTCGGATTAAACGGGTTAGGATAGTTTTGGGAAAGAGAGTACGAAACAGGAATTATATTTCCAATAGGGCCTATTGACCCGGGGATTGTGCATAAAGTAATTCCTCCATTATCCCTCACAGCCCAAATCTGCATCATATTAATATCCATGTGTGTGTAGTTACCGGAAGGGGCGCTATAATATTGTTCCCACTGCAGTGAATACGGCAATTGGATATAAATTTTACTGTCATTTCTTGTAATATAAACCAGATTATTGCCGATAGAATTTTCACTAACAGGCGGTGAATGTGAAATTAATCCATTTATTCTTCCTGAACCGGGAGGATTTGGGTCTGAAATCCAATTAATTCCGGAATTAGAAGACCATAGAATTTGCGATGAACCGCCAGTATAAATACCATAAGGTGAAAACCCCTCATAAAATAATGCCTTAAAGGGTTCCTGTTCTCCATCCGTTTGCCTGAATACCCAGTTTAAACCGTCATTCGTTGAAAAATAAATCCTTGAATTATTTGTCCCAAAAGATAAAGTGTTATCATTGCCAACGAAAATTGCTTTATAATAATTGACGGAGTTATTCCAGCTTTTTTCATTTCCGTTTTGAGCCAAATACATTCCGGTTGAATCCCAATTGATACCTAGATTAGTTGATTTCCAGATTGACCATCTGCCATTGACAGGATCTCCAACCATAAACATTAAAGATGAATATTGATTACTTACAACTCCGTTTATTTTTCCGCCGTTTTGCCTGAACACTAGATTCCAGTTCATGCCCCCATTTGAAGTTCTGTAGACAAAAGTGGTGTCTCCTATCATCCCTGTTGTGAGGACCAGAACGGAATTCCATGGAAAGACATGTATGTTTATTAAAGAAATATTTTGCGGTAAGCCGTTTCCTCCGGCAATTAACCATGTAGTACCGTTATTGGATGTCTTTAATACGACACCTCCATTTCCACACACCCACGTATAATAAACAGTGCTCGAAGAGGCAGATACGGAAGTAAGGGGTGTAGAGACACCAGAGTTCAGTTCAACACATTGTCCATGTGTCCAATTTGGGGAAATCAGAACAATGGACAAAATCAAGTAAATAAATATAGAAAATCTTCTCATTTTACAGTTTTGTAATTTCGTCAAATAATTCTATGAATATAATTCTTAAATTCATTTTACCAGCACCATTTTTTTTGTTTCAGTATATGTGATGTTGAGCTGAGCTGAAGCATCACTTATTGTTAATTTATAAAAATACACACCGCTGGAGTAGTTTGACGCGTCCCACTCAGCTACATATGTACCGGGGGTGAATCCCTCATTGCCTCCCCGCACGGGGGAAATGAGGTTTGCGACTTCTCTTCCAAGAATATCAAACACTATTAATTTTACAGCGCTCAATTTTGCAATCTGAAATTTAATCTTTGTTGTTGGATTAAACGGGTTAGGATAGTTTTGGGAAAGAGAAAATTCCTCCGGTACTAAGCTTGAGATTTTTTTTATTCCCGCCATTGTTGTATCGCCGTATACAATACCGTCAATGACAGCGCCTACGAGTGTATCGGTAAAACCCTCGATAGTTCCATCGGTAATATTGGAATATGTCCAGTAACCCAAGCCCCAGGTTAGGTTCCAGAAATACTGATTGCCTGTAACAGGACAGAATGTCTGAATATATTTATTTCGTCTGGTATCACCAAATACTGATGTAGCTGTTGTGTCGGAAACATGATAACAGGTGACTACGGTATCCAGCAGCTTTGCTTTTAAGGCTGTCTTTCTTGATTTCATTTCCCGAATCCCACACAAAAACGCTCAGGTTTTCGGGATTAACACGTGTCAAACCTAAATACGTCTTGTCAAAATATCTTTTTCCGTTCGGCATCAGTGTGTCTCTTACGATTTGATATTTTACTTTCCCTCTGTAAGTGAAGTCAGGACTTGGCGGTGTATTTGTATAGTGTTTATATACCCATACATTACCAATTGACAGGGGTAGGAAACATGAATAAATACTGTCTATCTGAAATTGTGAGTATTTAACAGTGGTACCCATCGACATGTTGAAGTACGGTACTGAGTTGCTGTATCCGGTTACGAACACGTTACCGCTGTTATCAAGAGCAAGGGCATAAGCGCCATCGTTGTAATTATATGTACCGTTGTATGTAATATCCCAGAGCTTCTCACCGCTGCTGCTGAGCTTTATGGTTCTGATATCATGGGGACTGCTGTATGTGGCACCGGTTAAATAAAAATTACCTGAGTTATCGTTTTTAATGTCATAAAAGCTGGAAGAAGTATCACCCCATAAAACATTTCCGTTTGAATTAAACAGAACTGTTGCTTTTGAACCTGTAACAGCAATATTTTGTGTATTATCCGCGTGGTCTTCCAGGCACATTGCATATGCTTCCGAATTCAGGTTGTTGAAGTTTACATAGCTTGTCCACTGCATGTCTCCATAAGAGCTGTATTTCAGTAATGTATACAGGTTATTGTAAGCACTGTCTCTTGTATTGCATGAAATAAATATTCCGCCGTCAATCGATGCAGAAAGATTTATTACAGGATATCCCAGCAAAAAACTGTTTACAGGAGAAAATATTCTTTTCCAGATTTTGTCACCTGAAGAATTGTATTTTATAGTTGCGCATGAAAAAACAAAATTTGAGTCGGCAAACCCGCATATTATGATATTGCCCAGCTGGTCAAGAGCTATAGTTTGAGGTTCTATGGTATCATTTATTACAACTGAAAATTGCTGTGAGCCCGCTGTATTGTATTTTCGTAAGGTCAGTACGGAATCTTTCATTCTAACCACAAAAGTATTTCCTGCTTTATCGCCGGTCATTGCAAACATCCTGTCATAAAAAGTTATTGGTTCTTTAATTGACCATAATCTTATTCCGGACGAATTATATTTATAGACGGAAAAAAATGCCGGACCCCAGCCGCCCTGATAATAGCCGGCGATATACTGGTTATACATGGAATCAAGATACACACCAACGGGACTGCAGGGAGTGTCAATAAAATTTGTCCATAACTGTGTACCTTCCGAAGAGAATGCCTGCATGAATGTAAGAACAGGCGCATCCATGCCGGTCATCGAACCCACAACATATACATTGCCCAATCTATCGGTATTAATAAAATTACATTGGCTTCCGCCATAAGAATATGTTTGCACCCACTGATGCTGAACTTGTGAATAAATTGCTGTATTCAGAACCGATATTAAAATAAATATGAATAATTTTTTCATTTTACTAAGACCATCTTTCTTGTTTCAGTATAGTCAGCAGTTATTAGTTTATAAAAATAAACACCGCTTGAATATTTACTTCCGTCCCATTCAGCTTCGTATGTGCCGGGAGAGAGCTGTTCGTTAATAAGAACCGCTATTTCTCTCCCAAGAACATCAAACACAATTAACTTCACCCCTCCTTTGGAGGGGGAGGGGAGGCTGAATTTAATCTTTGTAACCGGATTGAAAGGGTTGGGATAGTTTTGTGAAAGGGAAAAGTTGTCAGGGACTTCCGAACCGACGTTTTGAATTCCAACAGGCATAGAAGTATCTCCATTAAGAATCCCGTCGATAACGCAGCCCTGCAGCCCGATAATATATGAACCGCCGCAGTGATATTCGTAACTAACCAAGCCAATGTCTTTTGCATACCTTTGAGTTTCAAAATAGTCCCAGCCTCCCCCAAATGTCAGAACTTTGGAAGATATCATCCTGCCGAATACGCTGTAAGCAGCCGTATCTGTGCAGTAAATCATTGTACCGTTAGGAAAGCCGCATTGCCAGGCTGTATCGCCAAGATTACAGCTTAAGCTGTCAACAAGCTTCTCGTTTGAAGTATTGCAAAAAGCATTATTATAAATATTTGAAGAGACCGAGTCTATTCTTATCACCCCCGAACCGAATAATCTGCTTGACCAGCAGCAGGAACCGGTAATAAAAACTATTGTATGCTGTAAAATAAAATAATTCTTTCCATTAAGAATAGTAGTTCCTGTTATTTTATACCTATCATACCATGATGTGCCATGACAGGGGATTGTAGCAGAAGACCCGCTGTAAACCCATATATTACCAACTTTCAAAGGAAGATATTTAATTGAGGTGGTATCCAGAGCTATAGCAGTATTTAAATAAAAAATGGTCAGGAAAACAAATATCAAATAAAATATTGTTTTTTTAAGTTGAGGAGTCTTCTTCATTTTATCAGCACCATCTTTCTGGTTTCTGTATAGCCTGCAGTTACAAGTTTATAAAAGTACACTCCGCTGGTATAGTTAGTGCCGTCCCATTCGGCTTCGTATGTGCCGGGAGAGAGCTGTTCGTTAATAAGAACCGCTATTTCTCTCCCAAGAACATCAAACACAATTAACTTCACCCCTCCTTTGGAGGGGGAGGGGAGGCTGAATTTAATCTTTGTAACCGGATTGAAAGGGTTGGGATAGTTTTGTGAAAGGGAAAAATGTTCAGGAACAATAACCGTTATTTCGTTTATTTTTGTTAGTTCTAAAAGCGGTCTTCTGTAAACACCGCCTGCATCTGTTCCAACAAAAACAAAATTATTAAGAAAACAAAACGAAGTAGCAATTTGAACTGTAGGAAATCCTTCATTTCTTTGTATCCATGTTATACCGTTATCATTTGAAATATAGATTCCCAGGAGAAAAACGCCTAAAAAAATATTATTACCATAACATGCAACAGAATTAATTGGTTCAGTATTATAAAAAGATGTTTGAATCCAGTTTAAACCATTGTTCGAAGATTTGTATAATCCTCCATAGAATTCAGATGAGGCTGCAAATATATAATTTCCATTGTTTGCCAGAGAAATAATACTTTGTCCATTCGAAGTGTGAAAGGTATTTACCCAGTTTACTCCATAATTCGTTGATAAATAAATACCGGAATCATTTGAACAACCTGCTAGCACATTTGTTCCAAAAGATAACAAGGAGCGAACATCAGAGTACGTAAAATTTAATGTCTGAATCCAATTTAAACCATTATTTGATGTAATATAAAGTCCGTTTGAACCACCTGCATATATATAGTTACCGCTACTTGCTAATGAACTTGTAAGGTTCTGCGAAATTGGTGAGGTTTGGGTCCAGTTTACACCATTATTTGTAGAAATAAAAACACCGGAACCTAATGTACCGCCAAAGATATTTCCATTGTTCACCGCTAATGACCAAACCTCATAAGAATTAAATGTATGAGTCCAATTTGAACCATTATTGGATGTTCTATATACACCTTTCCATTGACTTCCCGGACCATATCTTGTTCCTGCAAATAAAAAATTTCCATTCGAAACCAAAGAGTACACTACTGTTGGTCCATTTACTTCGCTCACAGGAACCCATTGTGAATAGATAACTGATGGATATATAGTAATGAGGGGGAAAATAAATATGATTATAATACATTTTTTCATTTCACCAGCACCATCTTTCTTGTTTCAATATAGTCAGCAGTTATTAGTTTATAAAAATAAACTCCGCTTGAATATTTACTCCCGTCCCATTCGGCTTCGTATGTGCCTGGTTGAAGCCCCTCCTGTCCTCCCCAATGGGGAGGAATGAGATTTGCTATTTCTCTTCCAAGAACATCAAACACAATTAACTTCACCTCTCCATTGGAGGTGAAGGGGAGGCTGAACTTAATCTTTGTAACCGGGTTAAACGGGTTTGGATAGTTTTGGTAAAGCACATAAGCAGAAGGTATCTTACCCGATATGCTTCTTACTTCACCCCATGCTGTTATAATTCTTGTTATTCCACCGTTGTTTCTTACTGCATAACCCAATGATGTTCTGACACCAAGGCTTAGACAATTGTATGAACCTGACGGAGCGGTATAATCGGCTTGCCAGTTATAGCCCCATGAAAAATATAATTTATTATCGCTTCTGGTATACCAAAATGTTCCGTTAGGGAAACTTGAACTGTAAACCCCGGGAGGATTCCCTGTAAATCCTCCGAATATACCTGTTCCTGCTGCTGTTGTATCCTGAACCCAGTTCAATCCGCTGTTTGAAGTGTAAAGCAAACTATTGCCGCCGGCTCTTCCCCATGTTGTATCAAAATAATTGTTCACGTAAAACCAAATACTGTATATATTCTGTTCCGGCGCCGTTGATTGTACCAGCCAGTTAGTTCCGAAATTACTTGAAAAATAGATTCTTGAATTGTTAGTCCCGAACCATAAAGCAGAATTACTGCAGAACAGTGAATTGTTCCAGCCGGCTTCTCCTCCTGTCTGAGGAAGATACAAGCCTGCGGAATCCCAGGTCATTCCGGCATTTGTGGTTTTCCATAGTGACCACCTGCTGTCAACAGGGTCGCCGTACATAAAGCCAACGGAATCCTGCCGTATCCATAAGGCATTTATAAAGCCATTGGTTTGCGAAAATACTGTTGACCAGTTTGCACCTGAGTTCGATGTTCTGTAAACGTAGGTGTTTGTTCCGATATAACCGGCTGCAAGGGCAGTTGAACCGTTGAACCCGTATATATTAATGAGGTTAACGTTTGACGGGATACCGTTTCCCGATACGTTAAACCAGTTGTAACCTCCGTTCTGGGTTCTCACTACTGTTCCGTTGTAGCCGCAAGCCCAGGCAATGCCTCCAAAGTTTGTTGTGTGAATGCTTGTTAAATTTGCGGTTGTATTAGATACCTGCTCAAGATATAGCTGAGCAAAACTGTATTCAGATAAGAGAAATAAAAATAAAAGTGTAATTAACTTTTTCATTTTTCAAACTCCCTATTTTATTAGAACCATTTTTCTGGTCTCAACATATTCATCGGCAATCATTTTGTAAAAATAAAGTCCCGATGCATAATTAGATGCATTCCAGGTAATTGTATAAGTACCCGGCGTCATATCCTGCGCAAGAAGCACTGCAACCTCTCTGCCAATTACGTCGTATACTTTAACACTGACGAAAACCCCTTTCCCCCCGAAGCGGGCGGGGGGATTGTTATGTATTGGAGGTACATCTATTTTTAGTGTCGTCAACGGATTAAAGGGGTTTGGATAATTTTGGTGCAGTTTGAAAGACGTCGGTATAGAGGAGGAAAACTCTTTTGTTAAACCTGTAACTCTTGTCAGGTAAAAGTTTATTGTATCCAGAACCGATTGCCCGACCTGAAGCGTTTTATAATCACTGTAATAACCGATTCTGTCTGTTACAAGCTCGCATGTTCCCGGAGGAAGCGAATCTACAATATAATATCCGTTAGCTATTGTAATACCTGCCCGGACAAATATACCGCCGTATTTTGCATAAACGATTGCGTCTTTTAATGCATCATTCGGGCTTAGCAAAGCTCTGTAAACTCCGCCGCTGATGAAGTTTGATGCAGGGCTGTCTGTTTGAACTCTCCTGTGAACTTTTATATTTACATTTGTAAGATTACCGCTTGGATAAACCGTTTGAGCCTGCTGCCAGTATATTGTTGTATCATGATAAGTAGGCACGAAATCCGCTTCTTCATCATTTCCGTACGCCATAATATCAAGACTGTCTTGTGTACAACGGGACAGGGAATAGTAGCCGTTATTTATTTGTGATGAATCAACCGTTATAACCTTGTCATTAATGTAATCATATTTTAAAGCTTTTACATAACCCGAAAGAACCGGCTGGTTGTTATCTGAGTAAGTAATATATCCGGAAACGTTGTGATAAGTGGTGGTATCTCCGTATAGAATTCCGTTAATAACACAGCCTCTCAATGTATATCTTGTTGTATACGGGTCGCCTTCTTCCATACCGTAAAGTCCTAATCCTTTTGCATAAGCCCTTGTTTCAGCCGTTAAAACATATAATGGCTCGAAAACTTTGGTAGGATATTGATTTGAGAAAAAAGTTAAGATACCGGAAAAAGAACATTTTCTGAACACACTCCCGCAAAATGAAGTAGTATCATTTATTTTCGATGCAAGGCTGTCAACAAGAGTTTCATTAGGATGATAAGAACAACCTCCAAGAGGGCTGTATGAATATATGTTCCCGGTTATTGAATCTACTCTGAAAAACCGGGTTTCCAGAACAGGAAGTGTCAATTTATAATATCTGACTGAGTTAACAACTGTGTCAGTTGATATTCTTATTCTTGTAGTGCCTCCGTTTGTCGGATATCCGTTATATATCCAATCGTAAACCCAAACATTCCCGACAGCGAGAGGGAAGTAGTCGGTAAAACTCGTGTCAGGCCCCTGTATGTAAGGTGCCCACACCTTATATACTGACTTGTTTGTACTTACAATTAATGTGTCACCGGTTCCTGCGTCTTTTGAAATTCCTATAACACGATTGGCTGGTGAAAATGAATTGTTATATAAATCGAAGCTTAAACCTCCGTTAACCGATCGGTACAAACCCGAATCCGAGCCTAGGTAAACTATATTGTGGTTATCAGGGTTTATTTCAATAGAGAAGAAATACCCTAACTTTAATTAGGTCCAGTTATCGCCATTGTTAATTGATTTATAAACCCTGCAATTGGGATTTGTAGTAAGTCCGTAAATCGAACCGTCAGAATTATCAAATGCCATATTATTAAAATCGTTCAGTCCAACATTATAGAAATCATATCCGCCTGTAGAGCTTTTGTACATAGTGCCCGGAGTGATAAAGATATCGTTTCTTCTGTTGGGGTTGATTTTTAATAAACCGCCCTGGGTATTGTGACCTATTGTATCGGTTATAAACCAGTTTGATCCGCTGTCAGTAGATTTCCAAACATATCGGGTATTCCAGTCTGCAACTCCTGCGGATATCCAAAATATATGATTGAATCATTAACAGGGTCAATATCAAAACCGGAGCATAATTTCCAATCCAGATATTTCCGAAATCAGGGTGAGGTAATTGTGTTTTGCCCGTTATTGTAAGTTATTCTTGTATCCTGAGCTGGTTCTAAAGGGAATATATAACCGCATGGAGCTACATCTCTGATTTCAAGCATTAAATTAGTGTCGGCGGGAGAAAAAACAAAATCAATTACCTGGTAATAAACATAACTGTTCACCTGCGGCCATGGGCAGAATTCAGGGAACGAATGCAGGAAAGAATTGTGTGACATGATATACCATGAATTAGTATTCTTATTATACCTGCTCCAGCTGCTGTATCTGTCCTGCGGTATTTGGGATGAACTCCCCGGTCTGCCGTAAAGTATGTAAACGTCTTTTTTAGTTTGGTTATTATGTTTAAAATCTTTAAAAGCCAATATCCCGCATGAATCCGAATCAAGAATTTTTGTCCAGCCGTATTGCTGGCTGTATGAACATTGTGAAACAAGAAATAATACCAGAGTTATTATAATCTTTTTCATTTTGTTTATTCCTTCTTATATTCTTCTACAGTTAATCCGTTTTCCCAGTAATAGTTAAAGAGGTCTATCATGTGCCCGGCTAAGTCGGGATTTGTTATAATAATATCCGCCTGCTTGTTTTTCGGTACTCGTTTATCGCTTAAGTTTATAAATACTTTTTCCCTGTCAAAAACAGTAATATTCGGAATTTTAACTTCAGAAATCCTGACCTGCTCACCGTATTTTTCAAACGCTTCAAGCACTCTGATTAAATCATCATGCCCTGCGGGAGATGTCTTACCGTCTTTGAGAATTTTGAAATTAAGGCTTGCCATATAAATAGATTTCACCACAGCGCCTTTCTTAATCATTTCGCTTGCTGTTTTATCCAGTTCATCCGTAACCCATGGCAGAACACCGTTGAGGTGATACATTCCAAGCACCTCTTGCGTGGAGTCTTTTAGCAGCTCGGTATATTTTGCTACCCTGTGCTTGTTGAATCCGCGTATAAGCTCAACATTAATTTCTCTTGCTGATTCTTCGGGAGGGGTGGATTTGTAAAATGACTGGAGATTTCCGAATGTATCTTTCAGCAGTGAGATGTTTGAGTTGTAGCTGTCATGATAAGATTTTTCTAACTTATCAAGAATTATCTGCGGGTCGATTATCCTGTAGTTGAGAATTGTGTTAGTCTCAATCTCGTTGCAGTAACCTTTTTCAACGAAAGATTTCAGGATATCGTAAATGGAGTTGCGTATGATTTTTGCTTCCTTTGCAATTGCAGAAGCACTCATCGGCTCCCCCTTTAACAAAACAAGGAATACTTTTGCCTCGTATTCCTTGAACCCCAAAGATTTGAGTTTCTCTATTAAATCTATTTTATTCATATTGCTGTAGTTCTTAACTACTGCAATATACTACATTAGATTTCATTTGTCAAGTATACCCAATAATATCTTGTTTTTTATTGATTTGGGAAAATATAACTAGCTCTATTTAAATCCGTTCCTTAGTAGTTTTCGCAAGGTTTCATATTCATTCTTTTTTTGATATATTCCGCTTCTATAATAGATTAAAATAGTTTAATTTAAGCAGAACCAGTAATTTTCATGGATAATAATACAATAAGTGAATTAAAAAAAGTTGTAGCGCTCTCAGTATTACCCGAAGAACATTTGCAGTGGATAGCTGAGCGTACTTTTTATGAAGATTATGAAGACGGAGAGCTTTCTGTAAAAAAGGGTGACCCGATGGATGTTATGTGGTTTATTCCCGAAGGAAGGTTTGATTTTTATATGGATGTAAACGGGCAGCAGGTGTATTATTTTAATTTTCAGAATGATTCTGCTACCGGCGGGGTAGGCGGCCTGCTTCCTTATTCAAGAATGAAAGTTTCTCCCGGGTACGCATATGCTGTCGGGAAAACCAGGAGGTACTCTCTTCATAAAAAGTATTTTCAGGAACTGGAACAACTCAATCCGGAATTTATTCAGCGCCTTATCGGCTATATGACAGAAAGAGCGAGATCATTTGCAACAACACAGCTCCAGCACGAAAAAGTAAGCGCATTGGGAAAGCTTGCGGCCGGAATTGCGCATGAAATGAATAACCCTGCATCGGCTATAAACAGAATATCCGCTGAACTTTCAAAAAGACTCAAAGAAAACTACAGGCTTACCGAAAAACTGCTTGAGCATAAAATCAGTTCCGACCGTATTCAGCAAATACGGCTTTTGGTAGAAGAAAAAGAAAGTGCCGGGAAAAAGAAGTTAAGTCCTCTTCAGTTAATGGAGAAAGAGGATGAAATATACAGCTGGCTTGAACGCAGAGGACTTCCGGCAAAATACATAGCCGGTGAAACATTCGCTGAAACCGGAATTACCGGCGAAGATTTGGACAGCATTAAAAACGGAGTTGCTGTTGAAGCATTTGCTGACGTGCTGCAATGGGTTGATAATTTATTAATTTCTCAGAAAATATTAAAAGACCTTGAAGAAGCCTCAATGCGTATTTCGAATCTGGTCGGCGCTATAAAAAGCCATGTACATATGGACCAGACAAATGAACTGCAGCTTACTAATCTTCACAATGATATTGAAAATACTCTTACGCTTATGGGATACAAACTGAGAGATAAAAATATTACTGTTAAGAAAAGGTTCAGCGATAATCTTCCCGAGGTCCCTGCATATATTGGAGAACTGAACCAGGTATGGACTAATATTATCGATAATGCTATTGATGCACTTTCGAAAAACGGCGAAATTACAATAGAAACATCGGCAGACAGCAAAAATGCAATAGTAAAAATAATAGATAACGGAGCGGGGATACCGCATGAAATTATTAACCGGATATTTGACCCGTTCTTTACAACAAAAAAAGTTGGGGAAGGTACAGGAATAGGATTAGACCTTGTAAAGAGAATAATAAGCCACCATAACGGAGAGATTAAAGTAAATTCAAAACCGGGCAGAACTGAGTTCGTAATCAGCATTCCAATAAGTAATTAAAATAAAAAACAAATGAAGCTTCCGTTTATAATTATAGTAGATGACGATGAGCACGTTCTTCGGGCAATCCAGCGCGATGTTAGAAATAAATACCGGGAAGAATACAGAGTAAGCGCAACCGATTCTGCAAATGAAGCACTTGAGCTTGTAAAAGAATTAAAAAACAAAAACGAGACTGTTGCATTATTCATCTCAGACCAGCGTATGCCTGAAATGGAAGGCGTTGTTTTTCTGGAAAAAGTAAAAGAGTTTTATCCCGATGCAAAATTAATGCTTCTGACAGCTTACTCGGATATTGAAGTTGCAATAAAAGCTATTAACGATATTAAGCTTGATTATTATCTGCTCAAACCATGGAACCCACCGGAAGAAAAGCTGTACCCGGTATTAGATGAGATGCTGTATGACTGGGCTGAAAATGTTCACCTTCCTTATGACGGTATCAGACTTCTCGGCACGAAATGGTCACCTCAAAGCTATACCGTAAAAGAGTTTCTTTCAAGAAATCTTATTCCTTACCAATGGGTTGATATAGATTCTGATGAATCAATGAAGGAGATGGCTCTTTCTATAACAGGTGACATCAAAAAGCTTCCTATTGTTTTGTTTCCCGATGGTTCTAATTTAGTTGCACCTGCAAACAGTAAAATTGCAGAAAAAGTCGGATTACAGACACGAGCCAAGCTTCCGTTCTATGATTTAATTATAGTCGGCGCGGGACCTGCCGGACTGGCAGCTGCAGTATACGGGGCCTCTGAGGGACTTAAAACTTTAATTGTTGAACAAAATGCTCCGGGAGGCCAGGCGGGGACGAGCTCGCAAATAGAAAATTATCTGGGATTTCCCTCAGGAATTAGCGGAGCGGAGTTAGCCCGAAGGGCATCTGCACAGGTAAGGAGATTCGGAGCGGAGATGCTGAATGAAGAAATTGTTTCCTTGAGAGTTGAACAGCCGTATAAAATTCTTAAGCTATGCAACGGAGTAGAAGTTTCTTCCTATGCTGTTGTTCTTGCATCAGGAGTTTCAGTAAGAATGCTTGAAGCTGAAGGAATAAGCTCTTTTACAGGGGCTGGTGTTTATTATGGAGCAGCTATGACAGAAGCGGCAACTTATAAAGGTCAGGATGTTTGTGTTCTTGGCGGAGCTAATTCAGCGGGGCAAGGTGCTTTGTTTTTTGCAAGGTACGCAAATTCGGTTACAATGATTGTCAGGGCATCATCACTCGATAAAGCTATGTCAAATTATCTTGTCGAAAGAATTAAAGCAGCGCCTAATATTAAAGTTCTGCTTGAAACAGCTGTGAGCTCCGTTTCAGGAAACGGGAAATTAGAAAAGATTACTTTACATAACATTCCCGACGGTAAAGTTTATGACATGGATACTTCTGCATTATTTATTTTTATCGGTGCTGCGCCAAGAACAGAAATGCTGAAAGGAATAATTGAAATTGATGATAAAGGGTATGTTCTAACCGGACCGGATTTACCAAGAATAAATAATAAGATTAAAGGATGGGAGCTTGACCGCGACCCTTACATTCTTGAAACTAACGTTCCGGGTGTATTTGCGGCAGGGGATGTGCGTTCGGGCTCCGGTAAACGTGTTGCTGCCGCAGTTGGTGAAGGTTCCGCTTCGGTAGGAATGGTTCATAAATACCTTGAGACGGTGTGAGTTTGGTTTCGGTTAATTTACTAATAGGTAAATTATTTTCCTTGATACTGCTCATCGCTCACCTTTTCCATCCTGTCAACCGCTTTCCTGTTTAATTGTTCATGAATGGCGATGTGTGAGCTAAAATTAAAAAACCGCTGAAAGCGGCTTTCTTGCTCCGCAGGTAGGACTTGAACCTACGACCCTCTGATTAACAGTCAGATGCTCTAACCAACTGAGCTACTGCGGAATGTATCTCTATTATTCCTCATTTGACTCTCTGATTAATCCCGAGTTCTCGGGACTCTAACCAACTGAGCTGCTGCGGAATGTATCTCTATTATTCCTCATTTGACTCTCTGATTAATCCCGAGTTCTCGGGACTCTAACCAACTGAGCTGCTGCGGAATATCAAATTTTAAGAGAATACAAATATAGTTATGCTGATAAATAAAATCAATTCAGCAATTTTTGCCTAAAATTATGGTTTTTACCTCATAAACAATACTGCTATTCGCATTTAAAAAATCCTGCCATTTGATATTTCGAAAATTTTCCCCTAACTTTACCGATTATTCAATTATTTATTCCTTAAAATATGAAAAACGAATTATTTAATCCGGCGAATAACTGCAATCCTATTCTTCCTTTAAATGAGATTACAAATAAAATCAGTTTTTATAGGATTAATGTTTTTGATAAAACCATTGATGATATGTTTCAATATACCAAAGACGGTATAATAACCGGGAAAGTAGAAAAGTCTGACAGGTACAAAAATACTTTGAGGCTGGGCATTCCGCTCACTGAGATATTTCCTCAAATACAGGAAGTTTACCCGGTTCGGTTTTTATCGGGACAAAATGTGGATTCAATGAGAATTGGTATTGAAGGAGTATATATTCCGTTTAAGGATGATTATCCTTCTCCACAAAAGATTACTGAATTAACAGCTTTCGGTGATGACCTCAGTAAAGGATATATTAAGTATAATGGGAAGAACATAAATCTTGACGGAATGAAGCCCGCGCTTGATAATTTGTCTTATGCATATTATAAATCGGGTAAGAATTTAATTAAAATATCGTTGCCTCCGAAAATTATAGAAATTAACGATTCCGATTTAATGAACGGCAAATTAAATACAAATCTTGGAAAGATTCCCCTAAATCAAATTCAATTAAATGAATTAAAGAGCAATTCGTTCACAAAAACAGTGTTCAGGGGAAACAATTTCTATATTCATAAAACCAATGACAGTCTAAATGCGGGAAGAAAATCAGCGTTCTCTCTGAGTATTGTGCCTAATCTTGACCCTTCAACAATGCCGGATGATTTATATTTTGAAGTTCTCGGTGATTTGTTAAATGATAAAAGATCTAATCTGACAGGAAAGGGAAAAGACAGCCAGCTAATAAATTCAGCAGTTCTTGATGATGATGATTTTTACAAATTGTTTGCGCTTTTTAAAAGCGACCCAAGGTATCAAATGTATTTAAACAAACTTTTACCTTCTGAAATGTTAGTAGAATCCAGGCCAAAGCTGCCATCCTATGAGATTGGCTTATTTACTACTTATGAACAAACATGGGAATTATTAGGTTATTCAAGGGGCTCTATCATTTCATCCATTACACTGGCTCCGAACGAGGAACTTACAATCGAAGTATTTTCTTATGACAGGCTGAAGGTTGAACAGGAAAAAAATGTGTCAACGGAATTTGAGAGCAATTCGGAAATAAGCTCATTGTCAAAGGCTTCTTCGCAAATAGCCAACAATCTTTCTGAAACAACAGACAGCAAGGCTGATATTGGCTTAGGTATTCCTCTGCCGGTTCAGGGTGTACCTGTAAAAATAGACGCGAATACTGGTGTTAACGACCAGCTAAAGAGCGGTATTCAGGCTACTGTTGACCAGATAAATGAAACTACCGTTAAAACTTCCGAAAAATTTAAAGCGTCTAACCAAATAAAAATAGTACAGACTGAAGAATCAGGACTTGAGACAAGGACTACACGCAAGCTCCGCAACCCAAACGGTTCACGAACTTTAACGTTTAATCATTATGAAATTCTCGAAGCCTACAGGGTTACAACTAAACTGAAGGATACAAAAAGATTTTGTGTTCTTGTCGAGAACCCTGACCTTGGTGCAATTGATATTAATTTTGTCCTTGCCAACGAGGATAAACTTCAAAAAGCGCTGCTGAGTCCTGTCTATTTAAAAGGTTTTGATGCCGCGCAAAAACTTGCAGCACAGAGATGGTTTGATAAAAAATCGGAAACAAAAGCAGAGATTGAAAATGCAAATAAACTTACTGGAGGCGCAAATACTTCTGAACCTCAATCGCCGCAGAAACCGATAGTAACAATCTCAGTAAATCTCATGAAAACACTCAATAAGTTTTTAAATGCCGATTTAATGAAAGCAGCAGATGTATTGAATAAATATTATGACCCAACAAGACCAAACAATCAAAAGCCATCGAAGAAGAAAGTTTCTGATGCTAATGATGTACTGGGCTTATTTAATTTCTGGTTAAAATTTAAAATTGCATATCCCGGCGTTGAAAGTAAAGCAATGGATTATGTTACAGCAGTATCTGAAAACCCGCCCGAAAAAACAGCTGTTGAGCAGCTGGGTTTGTTCCTTGCCGGTATGGATGATGAATGGCTTACATCATTAAAAATGATTGCGGTTAATCTTGTTTCTATTCAGCTTGCCAGTTTACTGGCGCCATTTTTCATTTTTTTAGTCCCGGTATTTTTTGAGCTGGCATTAGTTGATAATAACAGCGGACTGCCTTCTCTGATTGAAAAAGCAAAAAAGGAACTTAAAAATTATGAAGTTGCAACATCAGCAAAAACATCTCTTCCTGCTAATGATTCATCCCAGACACCGGTTCCGGCTCAGCCCCAGCCTCCGCAATTGTATACCCTTCAGGAGATTGCAGAAGCCAATGGAGAATTTGAAAAATTAGCTTTACACATTGAAGCTAATAAAACCTATTACCTGAATAAAATCTGGTTTTTTGAAGATTCAAACGCGCGCCTTGAAAGATTGAAAATAAAAGGATTATTAAATTTTGTTGAAAACAGACTGCTTGGATTTGTAGGAAACAAATCTGTTTTTCCGCTGAGGTTTGAGTCATTAAGTGACTATACACAGCAGGTTCTTACGAAACAGCTTGCTTCATTCAACCCAGATAAAAGTGGGGATGCAAAATCAAAAAAAGGGGATGGTTCAGGTGTTTCAAAAATTGTGCCTAAGGTTGAAACGGTATCCCTGCCGACCAATGGTGTTTATATGGATTCCATTCTTGGTAAATGCGATTCACTAGAAGAATACCTTATTAATCACAGATTACTGGATTTGAGAGAGAAAGAGGCTGAGGTTAAAACAAAAGAAGAAGAAGCAAAGCAAGCTGAAAAAGAAACACTGCGTTATGATTTAAGATTAAACCAAAATCCTCCTGTTTTAGATTTTCCTCAGCCCCCGAAAGTATAGGTATTTATGGACCCAACAGTAGAAAATGCACTATCAAAGGGTGATGCTCTTAAAAGAGTACCCAAAGAATTTAATAAAAAACCTCCGGCTGATGAAGACAGTCCTGATAATATTTTTGACACAACAGGCATTGAAAAAAATAAAAAACTAATGTCTGTTTATGAAGTATTAAAAAATACCGATACTTTCAGAAAACTTTCAAAACTTGTAAAATATAACGAAGGACTTAAGACGGAGTTTCGGTCTCAGAAAAAAATAGTGCTTACTCTGGGTGATAATCTTGATAGGAACGCTCTGGCAGAAACATCCGATGATAGCAGGAAGATTACATTCAGTAATTCTTTTATCTCTTCCGGAATGGAAATATGTATTGCAGGTACATTTATGCATGAACTTTGCCACAGCCTGCTTACCAAATATGCATTCGAAGATGACCTTGTGGCAAGAAGGGGTGTAATAGATGATGCTAATAAGCTGCTTATTGATGAGTATATGGATCTGAGCGGATTATTGTATAATATAAGAAAATATGTTGATACTTACGGGATTAATGATGAAACCTCAGGCAGAGACTGGGAACATAATTATATGGCTGAAAACATGAGGCAGTTTATAATTAATGCAGTCAGAGAATTTGATGTGTCACAGGGTGTTTTAAAAAGGGAAGGCGAAATTATTGTGCTTATACCGTTTGACGGCAGAAACCAGGAAGAAGAAACAAAACTGATTCAGGCATTTATTGCAGCGAATCCGGGAAAAACAGTTCCTGTAGAAATGATTTTATCTAATAAGTATCAGAGTAAAAAATTCGATACTTCATTGTTTTATACAGTCATTTCTTTTCTGGGGCTGGATGGAACAGAATCTCAAAAAAATCTGAGTGAAGAAGATAAAGTTACTTATTCGAGCATTCAGCAGGCGGTTATAAATTTTTATTTTAATACAAAATCTCCAGATAGTTATTTAAATAATTTGTATGACTTTAATATCATATTCATCAAATAAAAACCAAAACTGTGGATAACCCTGCAAAACCGCCTTTGAAATTTCCTCTTCCCGGCTTTACCCCTATGGAAATTCCCGACCTGAGCTTATGGGAAAACCTTATCAGCTTTGTTCCTCCAAAAGAAATAAATGATTTACTTACACCAAGAAACATGTCTGTGCAGAATATTGATGACGGATATGGAGGCATTAACCTTGATAATTATTCTGTGACGGTTTTTCTTAATCCAGTATTGAATAAAAAAACTTTTAGCTCTAAAGAGCTGCTGGAGTACTTCAGGCATAATATTAACGATTTTATTGACACTGCATCAGCATTCTTCGAACCCTATGATGAAGTTGATAAAACAAAATGGGTGTCTAAGAATTTTTACGGGTCTGTTATACATATTGATATGAGGTCAGGAGCGGCGAATGCAAATCCGGATGACGGTTCGGTTGTTTGCAGCCAGCAGAATGAAAATTCATGGATTTTCTCTACTATTTATGCTCCAAAAGATTTTAAACATCCGGTAAGCGGCAACAGGGAATTTGGTTTTGAACTCAATGACAGCGGGAAACCGGTTTTTTTTATCAGGGGGGCTGATAGAGTGACAAGACTTTTAGATGATATTTTGGGTCAGGTAATTTTTAAATCAGCGGATTTTCTGTGGATGAGCTTTCAAAATAAATTTATTGATTTTGTAAACAAAAATGGCGGAAAGGCTGCAATAAATCCAAGGAACTGGAATCGTTTTAACTGGGATGATGTGAAGAAAAAATATTATAAACCCAATAAATAGCCATTCAATCCCTTCAATTTTTCCTTCTTCTACACAAATCATGTAAAAACCTGACGCAGGTCATTTTATTCGGGCATAGGTACGTATTATATTTGTAAGGTAGCTATATATTTAGATACCAAATATGTTAATAATTATAAATATAGCGTTTCTAATGGAATTGCTGTAATTATATAAGGAAGATTAGAAATATTGTCATGTCAGACCTGAATTTTCCGGATGATGAGCCTGTATTTCCGATTAGTACAGCCGCAAAACTGCTGAATATCTCTGTTCATACACTCAGAATGTATGAAAAAGAAGGGCTTATAATAGCTCATAAATCCTGCTCTAACCACAGGCTATATTCTCAAAAAGACCTTGAACGCATTCAATGTATACGCAATTCTATTAATTATGATAAAATCAGTATTGCGGGTATTAAAAGTATTCTCTCACTTATACCATGTTGGGAGATTAATCATTGTGAGCATTCAACAGATGAATGTAAAGCTTTTACGGAACACTCACAGCCTTGCTGGTTAATGAAGAAAAAAGATTTATCCTGCGAGGGTAAAGACTGCAGGCAATGCGAAGTTTATAAAACATATTCAGAGTGTGATAAGATAAAAGAAAAAATTGTAACGATATCAATATAATTATTTTAAATGTTTCAATACCACTAATACATTATTATAAATGAGAAAGATAATTATTTCACTTATACTGCTCTTGATTGTAATATTAAGTATGGTTTACTTAATAAAGTCAAGAAACGTTGAACCTGATAAGCTTGATGCTCTTAAGACCCGGTTTGATAAGAAGACAGAGCCTACAGTTGATCATTCAAAATTGGAGGTTTTAAAAAGGAGTTTTAATACTCCCCAGGAGGTAACAAAAACCTGTATTAGCTGCCACAATGAGGTTCCCAGACAGATTATGAAATCAAATCACTGGAACTGGGAACGAGAAGAATATATAGAAGGACGTGGTATTGTTTATTTAGGGAAAAAGAACGCTGTTAATAATTTCTGCATTGGTGTTGAAGGTAATGAAAAAAGCTGCGGGAAATGCCATATAGGATTTGGTGTTACTGATAAAATGAACTCATACACAGATTCGGCAAACGTAGACTGCCTGATTTGCCATGATAATACCGAAACATATGCCAAAGGAGATGGACTTGGCGGATATCCAGAGCCTAATATTGACCTTGGAAACATTGCAAGGCATGTTGGAAAAACTTCACGGTCTAACTGCGGAGTGTGCCACTTCTTCGGAGGAGGAGGGAATAATGTGAAGCATGGTGACCTTGAAGAAGCTATGTTCAACCCTACAAAGGATGTTGATGTTCATATGGCATCAGAAGGTCCTAATCTTCAGTGCTCAGCTTGCCACAAATCTGAGAGCCACCAAATACTCGGTAAGATTTATTCGCTCTCTTCTATGAACAGAAACAGGTCAACCTGCGAGCAGTGTCATACAGAGACTCCACACAAAGAGGAAATCCTTAATGAGCATACACTTAAGGTTGCCTGCCAGACTTGCCATATTCCGACTTATGCAAAGGTAAACTCTACAAAACTTGAATGGGACTGGTCGACAGCAGGAAAGCTCAAGGATGGTCAGCCGTATGAAGAAGATGATAGTTTGGGTAACCATACTTACCTTTCAATAAAAGGCTCATTTGTATGGGGCAGGAATCTTAAACCGGACTACATCTGGTTTAACGGTACAGCAAATCACTATTTACTTGGTGATAAAGTAGAAGACACGTCTAAGCCGCTTGTGCTGAACACATTAAACGGTTCTTATAATGATGAAGATTCGAAAATTATTCCGGTAAAGATTCATAGAGCCAGGCAGCCATATGACCCGATTAATAAAATGATTATTCAGCCAAAACTGTTTGCCGATGAAAAAGGCGAAGGTGCTTTCTGGAAAGATTTCGACTGGAAGCGCGCATCAGAAGTTGGAATGAAGGAAGTTAACCTGCCTTTCAGCGGTAATGTTTCGTTTATCAATACGGAAATGTATTGGCCGGTAAATCACATGGTTTCTTCAAAAGACAAAGCAGTTAAATGTATTGAGTGCCATACAAGAGACAACAGCCGTCTTGCTAATTTGAAGGATTTCTACATGCCGGCCAGAGATTACAGCAAGGTTGTAGATAACACAGGGACGGGACTCATTCTAATTGCAATTTTCGGGGTGGCGATTCACGGAGTTGCCAGATTTACATTTTTACGCAGGAAAGGAAAGGGAAACAATCATGTTTAAAAAAGTATATATATATAAATCATTCGAACGTTTCTGGCACTGGACGCAGGCTCTTTTGATTTTCTTTCTTGCAGCAACAGGTTTTGAAATACACGGTTCACTGCATTTCTTTGGTTATCAAAACGCCGTTATGTATCATACAATTGCTGCATATTCATTTATAGTATTGATATTGTTTGCAATATTCTGGCACATGACAACCGGTGAATGGAAACAATACCTTCCCACGAAAAAGAACTTAAGGGCGGAAATTGATTACTATTTGTTCGGAATCTTCCGTAATACCCCGCACCCGACGAAAAAAACGGTATTGAGTAAGCTTAATCCGCTTCAGAAACTGGTGTATCTGGGTTTGAAAATATTAGTTATACCAATTATGGTGGCATCGGGCTTATTATATATGTTCTACCGTTATCCGCAGGCGGGCGGAATTGAGGGAATAAGAATTCACTCTCTTGAACCGATTGCGATAGTTCACACAGCCGGAGCATTTTTACTGGTTTCCTTTATAGTTGTTCATCTTTACCTTATTACAACGGGTAAAACAGTGACTTCAAACCTGAAAGCAATGCTCACCGGTTACGAAGAACTTGAAGGTGATAAGGCTGCAGAAACAAAGAGCGCTGTTTTGGAAAAAGAAACAGCTGAATTAACTGAAATAGAAAGTTAGGAAAAGAGTATGAAACAACAAAGTAAATACATGAACCCGTATCTCGCAGGATTTTTCCTCGGATTGCTTCTTCTGGTAACTATATTTATAACCGGAAGAGGATTGGGTGCAAGCGGTGCAGTGAAGAGCGGGGTAGTAGCAATTGTAAACGCAATTGTCCCGTCGCATACCGCAGATACTAAATTTTATACTGAATATTTAACGGAACATAATGGAAGTCCTTTGATGAACTGGCTGGTGTTTGAGGTTATCGGAGTAATTATCGGCGCTTTTGCTTCCGGTTTAATTGCAAACAGGGTAAGCCTTAAGCTTGAGCATTCTCCTAAGATTGCCTCAAGGACCAGGATAATAGCTGCTCTTATCGGGGGACTGTTATTCGGACTCGGAGCGCAGTTCGGCAGGGGATGCACAAGCGGCGCAGCCCTCAGCGGAATGGCGGTGCTTTCAACCGGAGGCCTTATTACAATGCTCGCTATATTCGGCGGAGCATATATGTTTGCGTATTTTTTCAGAAAATTGTGGATTTAAAGGAAAGGAAAATAAGAAAATGGCTCCATTAGTTCCCGATATAATCGGAAATGAACTTAACCTGGTAGTTGCCCTGTTAATAGGGATAGGATTCGGGTTTATTCTTGAACAGGCAGGTTTTTCTACCTCAAAGAAGCTTGTAGGTTTGTTCTACGGCTATGATTTTACCGTTTTGCGCGTGTTCTTTACAGCCGGTATTACTGCTATGCTTGGAGTTGTTGCGCTTGACCATTTTGGAATGCTTGATATAAATTTGATTTATATTAACCCAACATTCATCTGGTCCGCTATTGTTGGCGGGCTAATAATGGGATTAGGGTTTGTAATCGGCGGGTTTTGTCCGGGTACAAGCGTATGTGCTGCTGCAATCGGTAAAATAGACGCCATGATATTTATACTCGGCTCTTTTATAGGGGTATTTATCTTTGCTGAAGGATACCCGTTATTTGAGAATTTTTATAAAGCAGGATTCTGGGGTTACCCCAGGGTATTTGATTCACTGCATATGTCACAGTCATTATTTGCCTTCCTTTTAACATTTATGGCGGTTGCAGCTTTTGCAGTTACTACATTGATTGAAAACAAAGTTAACGGCAAACCAAACCCGGAGCTGCAGCCGGCAAGGCTTTATGTGGGAATTGCCTCAGCTGTTGTTTTAATAGGGTTAACAGCATTTGTCATGCCGGACAGGCAAACCGAAATAATGAACGGTCTGACTGATAATAATGCTGCAAATTCTGTTAAGGTAAAATTGATGACTCCTGACGAATTGGCGTTCAGAATTATAGATAATGAAAACACGTTGATGATTATTGATTTTCGTTCAGCAGAACAATATAAAGAAATGACTCTGCCGAATTCTGTTAACATGACATTCGATAACGTCTTCGGCAAGGATGCAGCTAAAACTCTTTCTGTTAAACATAAGAAATATGTTTTTATTGCAAACGATGAAGAGACTGAAAAGAAGGCTGCATACATTGCCTCGGAACTCGGTTATGATGATATTTTTATTCTGGCAGGAGGTATTAAACGGTTCAGGAATGAGATACTTGACTTTAAAATGCCCGTTGTTGTTAATTCAAAAGAAGAAGCCGATACTTACAGGTTTAGACAAAAAGCATGTAAGGTTATACCCGGAATAATTCAGGAATATAAAAATAAGGGTAATCCGGAAAAGAAAGAATCAAAACGTGTTTTAGGCGGCTGCTAACTGACCGGTACACATCACATTAATTAGTAAAATCAGGAAATCCATTGTGATTTCCTGATTTTATTTTATCTCTTCTTAAGTTTAATTCTTGTCATAAAAAAACAAGGGCTTGCGCCCTTGCTATTCAACTAACACAGGAAGGAAGAGTGATTGGTAGGAAAACTTTATTTTACTAAAATCATTTTTTTAACACTTGAATAATCACCGGCTTCAAGCTTATAGATATAAGTGCCGCTTGCAAGGTTACCTGCATCCCAGCTTACATCATAACTGCCTGCATTCTTCTTTTCATCTACTAGTTTGATTACCTCTCTGCCCAATACATCGTATATTATCAGCTTTGCGTACGTTGCTTTCGGTAAATCAAACTTTATTGTTGTGCTGGGATTGAACGGGTTGGGATAGTTCTGGTACAGGTTATATACTGTTGGGATTACTGTTGTATTGTTTTCTGTATTTACTACTATTCCCCCCGGAGGATTGGTTATATTCCATGTTGTGTTATAGGTCAACAGTACTGTACTGTCAAACACTGTTGTCGGAAACTGGTCCGGCGGTACCCTGAAGGTCATTGTGGCTAACACTGTCGAATCTATCCTGTTCCACCTCAATGTTGCTAAGCGGTATGTACCGGGTGCAAAACTGTAAAACCCGCTCGTGTTGAAGGTTAATATATTCAGTCCTATTGCTGCACCGCTGGCTACCGATGTGGTTGTCATTGCCAGATATCCGTTGGCATTGTGTATGTTAGCATTGGGGTTTATTGCAGGATTATCAGCTTTTACCGTCAATCCTGCTGTATTCGGCGTGGTTGCGAAGTTTACCCTGATATTGGATGAACCTACCGCCCAGGTCTGGCCTGCTGGTACCGTTACATTCAGGTCATAACAGAAATAAAAGTTCTCTACTCTCGGATTCGTCAGTGTGAACGTTGCTTTTATCTGTGCCTCTGATATATTTGCCAGTATGAATGTTAAGAAAACTAATAAAAGTGTTTTTCTCATGATTGTTTTTATTCCTTAAATATTTTACAATTCTTTTATTTTAAAATTGTTATCCCTTTTTTAGACCTGACAGATGTTTAATACCTGTCAGGTCTATTCAAAAAGGATAGTTTAATTATTATTGTTCTTCTTTATTTCTTTGAATGTTTTCTGTATTTCCTTCAAATCCTTGCGGTTTGCAGGGTTCAGAACCACTGTAGAAGGTCTTGAAAGGGTTATACCGTAGTTCAGTATCAGTATCTGCTGGTCTACACCGGTTACGTCCTCGTCTCCGTTGAAGTCACAGCTTAGGTAGCCCTGGGTTCCGAACTGTGAGATAAATATCGGGATATCCAATGCTCCTATTTCTCCGTCCTGGTTCGGGTCTCCGCCGTATAATACCCATACCGTGCCTACCTGTTTCATATTATCGCCGTATGCCATATTTGCTGCTGTTGTAAAGTCATAACTTGTTGTATTACCGCCTGTGAAGTTAACACCGTATTTGCTCCATGTCTCAAGATGGTTCCTGTGGCGGACTACTATGTAATACCTCCCTGTGGTTACCCTTGAGAACGGTGTTGTTACCGAACCCGTTGCTCCCAATAATATCTTCACACTATCCACAAATGCATACCCCTGAGTACTGTCTGCAAGATATATGTTTATTGTATCTGCCACCTGGGAAAGAGGTGAATCATTTATTTTACCCTTGGTAATATTACCTTTGGTCATATTGCCTTTGACCGGATTATCTCCCGGTTCAGGCGCATAGAAACCTTCGAGATAAACCTTTAATGTAAGGCTCGGGAATAATGCCTGTGTGGTGAAGCTCCATACTGCAGAATAACTGCTGGTACCGTATGTATTCTTAGCGCTTACCCTCCAGTAATATGTAGTTTGCTGTGAGAGTCCGGATACCGCTTTTACTGTGTCAGTAAGAGTTGAATCATCAACAACAAAACTGGTGAAACCTGAATTTGTTGATAACTGTACCCTGTATGTAACTGCATAAGATGAAGGATGCCATATAAGGTTCAGATTCAGCGGCTGACCAATAGCTCCGTTTAATGGTGATAGGAGTACTGGTGTTACCGGAACAGCTGCCGTAACAAAGTTCCCTTCATCAGCGCCAATATCAGGTGTAGTCACATTTCTTAAATTTCCGTCAATATCATCGGTAACAGCTGCAATAAACTGACCTGCATTAGAAACCGGGGTAGCCTGTGTAGAATCTATATGCAAATTTGAATCTGCAAAGAATACAGGACTGCCCGAGATGCTGTTTAAGTCTTTCCCTGTTGCAGTACGCCAGTCTGTTAACGTTAATTTATCACCGCCTAAGTATCCTAGAACACCAGGCGTTCCCGTTGCATAATAATCGCAGTAGTTAATATCTGTATAAGCTGTGTTGGCAGCGGCACTGTATATTGCGTAACTCTTATCGGTTGTGCTGTTTGTATTATCGTAAGAATTAACAAATATGTTATCCCTTACATTTATTAGAGTTACACCGCTGGCAATGTATAGTGCAGTGTGAACCGTAGCACTTGTATAACCTGAGTAAGCGCCATAAAGATTCACAGAGTTAAAGTAAACATTCACCGTACTAATAGTACCGTCTATTGCAATGCCTATACCCCAGTATGTTGATGAAGCATCTGACGTAGCAGTTACATTCCAGACGAAATTATTAATTATATCTATATTAGCCGGAGATACTGAGGTTACTATATTGATACCCCTTGCACCATATCCGCTAGCGCTAGAATTTAATAGTCCGCTGATTTTATTTTTCCTTATGCTTACCCCGGAAGTAGTGCTAAATACATAAATTCCGAAAGGCGCTGAAGAATATGATGTTGTTATATTAGAAATTGTGTTTCCTGTAATACTTACATTAGAATTGGGATAAGCTGATGATACTGCAATTCCTCTTGGAGGTCCGGTAGTTGCAACAAAGTTAGATATTGTATTATTAGAGATTGTGCTGTTAACGGTACCTGTAGCAAACCAGATTCCTGTAGTATTGCTTGCATCAAGAATATTGAAATTACCTATATTGTTATTAGAAATATTTGCACCATCTACACCCTGCACATAAACACCAACCAGCCTTACCGGATTTGTTAAAGAGTTAAAGTCATTTCCTATAATATTTAAACCGCTTCCGTTGCCCGTAGAGATGTTTGCTATTGCATATAATGCAATGTACGCTAATTGGAAGCTGTTATTTTGAATTGTAATATTATTAAACCATCCGGCTGAAGCAGCTACAGAACCATCCGATATTATCAATGAAGAACTTGTGTTTGTTCCGTTGAAAATTGTGCAGTTCTTTACTGTTACATTGGTGATGGGCGTAGTTCCGGAAGAACCGATAAGCATAACCTGCGGGGTTGTTGTACCTGTATTTTGTATGGTTAAATCTCTCGTGGTTCCGTTGGTTGTATTCGAACCGTCTATTGTAACATAGTTTGTATTAATTATTTTCATCATCGCACCTGATATTGAACCGGCGATTGTAGGTGATACGCCTGTTGCAGGCTTAATGGTAATGGTATTGGATGCGCTAACCCCTGCCACACTATTCAATGCAAGGGGATAGGTTTCTGTAGGATACGCTGCATCAACAAGCTGGAACGTTACAGGTCCCTGAACTCCCCTGTTGTTTATATCACCAAAAGCTGCTGTTATTGTTGGGTATACGCCTAGCGGAGCATCTTTACCCGTATTCTGTAATCCGTATTTAGCAAGGTCTTCTTTTCTTATTTCAGCTCTATCAAAGCTTGTATAAGGTACACCGTTATCCATAAGAACCTGATAAGTTTCTGTTACCTCAACTATTTTAGTTTTGGTAGTTTTATCAATGGCTTCAGTTGTATTTTGGTCAGGTGTTTCTTTTCCTTTTTCTATATTGATTGGTTTATTAAGATTTTCTACAGGAATCTCTTTCTTAACAGTTCGGGTCATTGTAACAGGAGTAAGATTTTTACCGGTTACTTTATTGAATAAAGACAATCCGACTGTATAGATTCCTGATAGCGGCGAATCAACAATAATATATTTATTTGGTGCAGAAGGTGCTGTAGTTCCCGGAGGATTAATTCCGTTTCCGCCGCCCGGATTTGTTGCACAGTTAGGAGGAAGCGGAGGTGTTGCGCCTATATCCTGCGCTGCGGCATAATAGAAAACTGTATCTCCAAGTGAAACGCCGCCTAATGAATCATTAACTATTGTAAAAGTATAAACGTTACCTGCCTGTGAGGTTTTGTTTCTGTATTTAAATGTTCCGTTAATACCTTTTTTATAATAAATTCTCGGGTCATTAGGAGCTGTGTTTTGAACTCCTGAATTGTCTGTAATCGTTATATCAATATTTCTGTTTGCAGTACTTTGTGTGTGACCTAACGGGGTATAAGTAATCGTAGGTGCCTGCAGGTCGCCGAGAATAAAAGTACCTTCGTCTGCACCAACATCTGGTGTTGACGCATTTCTGGTCTGACCATCAAAATCCGTATTTACAACTATTGGAGTTGTAACAGGTGTTCCTGCGCTCTCGATTCCTGTTGGAGTAGAAGTTAAAATATGAAGGTCATAAGGCTGAGTAGAAACATTGACGAATGGAGGATTTTCAGTCATCGAATTAGTTTCTCTTGGAGTCATAAACGTTTTGTACGTACCTATATCCTGAACAGAATTCGTACCGTCATAGAATATTAATTTATTTGCAGCAGGAGAACCAGCAAAGAAGCAGTTATTGTTAGATATATTGGCATACGTTGTAAGGGATGCCGTGCTTCTGTAATATGCTACAATATTGCCTCCTAAAGAACCCGGAGTTGACATGTTAACTGCAATATTGTTTCTCATATCAACTGTTGGAGTTGTAGATGCATATATAGCTGCAGTACCAAATGATGTCCCGGTACTGACCGAATTTAAGTAAATTGAGTTGTAATATGTATTGACAGTAGTTCCGCCGGAGATGTACAGACCCATTAATGCAAGTGTAGAGCTTATAGAATCGCAGCGGATATCGGAAATCATATTATTATATACATTCACAGTAGTTCCGCTTCCGATTGTGAGACCGTATCCAAATCCTGTAGCTGTTCTTAAATCGGTTACTGTGTTTTTATATACATTAACAGTTGTACCTCCGGAAGTATAAATACCATAAACGGCACCTGTTAAGGACGAATATATCATTCTCGAGGTGTTATTGTAAATATTTTTAGTAACCGAAGTTGCCAAATTATACTGCGGGTATAAAGTTGCCGCAACTCCAGGTGCTGATTTTATATTGTACGTCGAATTATTGTAAAAATTAGATGTCCCGATGTAAGCCGCATTTGAAATGTACATTCCGTACAATGCAGCTGCGCCGGCAGGTTTGTAAATATTTCTTATAATATTATCATGATACGTGACATTTGAAGCATAATAATTATATACATACATGTAATAACTCGCTGTTGTTGTTGATGCCACCGAGTCATTTTCTATAATATTATTATAAGCATTAACTGTTTCGTTGCCATAATATATATACATTCCGTAAAAAGAACCTGTACTTGGTGCAGACTGCGTCCTTTTGTTACCTGACATATAATTATTTGTGAAGTTTTCGGTGCTGCCTGAAAGAGGAGCTGTGTTATAGGGGTAGAAATATATTCCGTATATTGAACCGGTAGTTGTTTGTGCGCTGCCCCCCCATTTATTGTCAACGAATTTATTAGAGTCAACATTAAGGTTGTAGGCTGAAGTATAATATATGTAATATCCGTATAAAGTACCGGTTGTCATTGCAGTACTGGTCATACCTGTAACATTATTTCGCTTAATAGTTACTGTGTTATTTGTACCGTTATACCCTGCATAGTAAATGTACATTCCGTAAGCTGCACCTGTGGTGGTCGCTGTTGTGTCTGAAACAGTATTATTGTAAATATTTATACTGGAATTGTAACCGTAGTAAATATACAATCCGTAGAGAGTAGTGGTGGTACCAGTTCCTCCGGTTACTGTATTGTTACTTACTGCAATGCTATCCTGATAGTTTGTTGAAATGCCATAAGCTATGGTCGAACTGCCGCCGTAAAGTCTGATAATATTTCCGCCTTGCACTCCGATTTCATTAAAATGGTCATAAAATGCATAAGGTGATGTTGCATCTGCATATCCGTAAACATAAACACCTGAATAACAATTTTGAATGGTGTTATTGTAAAATTTATTACTGGAGTTTGTTCCGCTAAAAGCAGTGACTACCAGAGTTGAAGTGGATGCAGTTGTATGGTTATTTGAATATATTCCCTTTGTATTGACATTTGTTTTGTTCAGATTAATAACACAGTTTTTAATTGTATTATTCTGAGAACCGTTAGTCCCGTCAACCTTAAGAAGAGCATAGCCCCATTCCATCTGTGCGGTAGTTGTTGTGTTTGATGCGCTTTCCTGTAAATCAATACCGTCGAAAGTAACGTAATCGGCGCCTGAAAGCTTAATAATACCGTCGAGTGTTGTGCTGACACCTACGCCGGCTGTTATTAACGGATTTGCTCCTGAACCTGATTTCTGGAAAATAATCGGTCCGGCTGCTGTTCCCGAAGCAGTTAAAATAAGGTTTGCTGCTGTTTCGGTATATCCTGCTGCAACATTAAATGTCACAGGGCTTGTACCGCAAACGCCGTATGAGTTGAGTGCGGTTATTGCAGCTGCAATTGAAGCGTAGCTTCCGGGTATTGTGTACGGTCCGCAAAGCGAGCCGCCTACTATTTGTCTGTTTCCTGCCGGGGCTGTTACTGTTGGAATTCTTGAAGTATCTGCTACTGTTAAAGAATTGCATTGAGCGTCCAGAGTATCATTTTGACCTGCTGTACCAGGTACATCGTAAGTTAACCAGAAATAATTTGTTCCGCTTTCAAGAGCCTGTGAACCGTTTATTGTAAATGTGCCGTTAGGAGAAACATAAGTGCCGAACAGACTTGCCGTTGAGAATGAGCTGCTGGTACCTGTGTAATATAATTTTGCATTGGTAATATCGGTCGAGGGGTTTGTTGACCCGTTAGTTCCAAGATTAAAGCTGGTAGCTGAAATTGGAGTTAAAGTATATGCCGTTACAACCTGAATCTGTATTATCTGATTGTTTACTGTACCCGCCGTAACGTTTATTCCTGATTGAAGTTGGTTAGTTGTGCTTGATACATAAATCATTGGTGCAATTACCGGCGGTGTCCATGTGAATGTCAATCCTGCAGCGGGATAATTGGTTGAGCTGAATGAATTATAAGAACAAGCTACACCGGCTGTTGTTAATGTCCATCCCGTTGTTTGTGTCCTTGTATTGAAATCTGCATTAGTAGCTCCCATTAGGCCAACTTGAACGTCCGTTATAGAAGTAGATGGTGTTTCAGGGTTGTAAATAAAATCTATCTTATTGGTTGTTTCATAAAGCTTTACCTGGAAATCCAATTCATTATTACCTGTTGAGTAAATTCCCCAATGATACCATTCAATTGTGCATACTCTGTTAGGTGCAACACCGGTTGTCTGGTAGTACATTGCATTATCAGATGCACCCGGACCGCCTCTTAAATCGCGTGCAAACGGCGCGATTATATTTGCATATGAGCCTGAGCAAATAGGTGAGTAACCGGAAGGAGTCCCTGCTCCCATCATTATCCAACCATTGCATGTAGGTGTGCATGTTGTAAAATCTGCTCCGTTGAAATTAAATGTAAAACCAATAGGAACGTTTTTATAACCGTCATCACAAGTATTTGTATCCAGTGTTCCTGTTAAATAAATTGAAGAAAACGTTGTAGTAGATTGAGTAAATGTATACCCGCTTGCAGCGTCAGTTTGAAAAGATTGCCGTATATAGCCGAAAAATTATTCCATGGAAGCCTTTGGGAGGTTTTCACATTGAAATTATTGTTTTCATCAATATAAAACAATCCACTCGGGTCTATGGGCTTCGGTGTGTTAATATCCCGTCCTGCATTGACTTTATACAGTTCATATTCTTTCCAGAACTGTGCCTTCTTGTTTGTGTATTCAGGGTTGTTGCATTCAACGCATTGTGATAAAAGTTTCAGATTGAAAGAAAGAATAAACAGAGATGCAATTGCGATAGTAAATATCTTTTTCATAAAATTTTTGAAATTAAAATTATTTTAATGAATTGTATTCCTATTAATTAGATATGATTTTTGTAATGTAAAGGTCTCTAACTTTCAAATATAGTTACACATGAAAAACGAACATATAAGAGTATTTCCGATTTTCATGAAGGATATATCTTATTTTTGTGTAGGAAAATGCTTACAAGGGAATGTCTAATTTTTGTAATTCTCACATGAATTTTTAGTTTACAATAAGTTTGTTCTTTAGAGCATAATGAACAAGTTCCACATTAGATTTGAAGTTGAGTTTGTCCATAATTCTTGTTCTGTAAGTACATACGGTTTTAACACTTATTTGAAGGTTTTGTGCAATATCTTTCATAGCACTTCCCGAGGCTATAAGACACATCACCTGAAATTCCCGCTCCGAGAGTTCTTTATGAGAAGTGATTTGATTTCCGCTGAAGACAAAATTTGAAACACTGGTATCAAGCGTTGACCCGATATATTTTTTTCCGTTTGCTACGGCTCTTATTGCAATTACAAGCTCTTCCGGTATGCTGT
This sequence comes from Ignavibacteriota bacterium, assembly GCA_963742955.1. Classification (GTDB taxonomy): domain Bacteria; phylum Bacteroidota; class Ignavibacteria; order Tepidaquicellales; family OLB5; genus CAVUOA01. The sequence goes on from CAVUOA010000012.1 coordinate 94,563, forward strand.
CTTTGTTAAGATACCCGTTTGCTCCTGTTCTGAATGCTCTGATTGCAATCTCTTCTTCCTTATGCATGCTGAGAATAATTATTTTAGAATCCGGTTTTTTGCTTTTTAACTCTATAAGTACATCCAGCCCGTTCTTGTCAGGAAATGCTATATCAAGTATCATTATATCCCACCCGTTACTGTCATATTGCTGAATAATTTCCTGGGCTGTTGATGCCTCTCCGGCAATTACAATATCTTTCTCTGAAGAAAGGATATGTTTCAGTCCCTTCCTCACTACATAATGGTCGTCTGCTATGAATACTCTTATCATTGGTATATATAATTTTTATAAGTAAATCTTGTATAAACCCTATAAAAACTGAATTCTGAAACGGAATACAGATTTTACTTATTTAATATATATTAAATGAATTGTGAAAAAAATAAGAGGAAATAGTATTTTCTTGAAGGATTTATCTTATTTTGGTGTAGGAATTGTCCTATAAGAAATGTTCAAAGGGCTACTACAAGGTGGTGCCTTATAGCATAGTGGGTAAGTTCTACGTTGCTTTTTAGGTTCATTTTTTCAAGAATTCTGGCTCTGTATGTGCTCACAGTCTTTACACTAAGATTTAATTCAATTGCTATTTGCGAGAGTGAGTTACCTGAAGCAATAAGACACATAACCTGGAATTCTCTCTCTGATAGGAATTCGTGTGGGAGTATACTGCTGTCTTTATCTATTGACATGGCTATAGATTCGGCAAGAGAAGAACTAATATATTTCCCTCCCTTGTAGATTCTTCGGATGGCTTTAATAAGTTCTCCGGGAACGCTGTCCTTGTTAAGATATCCCGATGCACCGGTTTTAAGAGCCCGCAAGGCAATTTCTTCTTCGGGATGCATTGAAAGAATAAGTACTTTGATTTCCGGTCTTTTATTTTTAATTTCTATCAGAACATCAAGCCCGTTTTTCCCCGGCATGGTAATATCCAAAACTATAATGTTCCAGTCATGGTCATAAAGCTGCTGCATTATTTCATCGGAATTTGAAGCTTCTCCCAGAACAATTATCTCAGGGTCTTCAGTTATAATCTGAATTATCCCTCTTCTGACAACAGCATGGTCATCTGCAATTAATACATTTATCATATTTTATTATCTTGTTTTTCTTGTAATGGGACTTTTACAACTATCTGGGTTCCTCCTTCAGGAGCATTCTTAATCTCAAAGTGTCCCCCTAAAGTATTTGTGCGTTCAGTCATACCTACTATTCCGAGTGAATAATTCTTGGTCATATAATCTTTCGGTAAACCAATTCCATTATCTCTTATTATCATTTGCAGTTCTCGGGGTTCTGAATTAAGGATTTTAATACAAACATAATCTGCTTCAGCGTGTCTAGAGATATTGGTCAGCGCCTCCTGGAAAATCCTGAACATAGCGGTGGATGTATATCCATTCAGCTTGAATTCTTCTTCGGGTTTTATAAAATCATACTTAATTCCGGTTTTCTTCTGGTATTCTTTAATCTGCCACTCCACTGCCGGTATTAAACCCAGCTCATCAAGGAGTCTTGGCCTGAGCCTTGTTGAAATTTTTCTTACGGTTTTAATAGTGTCGTCGACAGTTCCGGATATGTTTAGCAGACCTTCCACTATAGAAGAGTCATTCGAGTATCTCTTAGCCAGCCATGCAGCATCTATTTTAATAGCTGTCAGTGCCTGCCCCAATTCATCATGTATTTCACGAGCAATTACCGCATTTTCCTCTTCTTTTATTGTTTGTATTCTTGTTGTCAGCAAACGGAGCTTTTCGGTAATTGCTTTTAATTCATCTTCAGCTTTTTCCCGCTCCAGAATTTCGGATGATAACGCTGCTGTTCGTTCTTTTACTTTTTCTTCCAGTTTGGTGTTCGATTTTTTCAGCAGGCTAATAAGATACACTACGATTATAAAGAAACCGAATCTGACCAGCGCATTCCAAAATTGCACTATATCCGAACTGAGGTGTTTACCTGCCAATTTATCTACCAATAACCATACAATTGATGACAGAAGAGCCAGATAAATGCCGTATGTCTTATTTGTACTCCAGACAAGAAAAGTTATAGGTATCAGGTAGAATATGGAGAATGATATTTCATACCCCGTCAGGTAATCCAGAAGACCCATGATGAAAACAACCAAAACAGCAACGGTGACTTTTCCCGTTATGCCAAGCCTATTTAATATTTCTCCATACTGCAAACTACTCCAATATACTAAGCTTTATAAAAAAGAATAATACAGAAATTTCCGGAAGTATATGTTTTAATGAGACATATTGAGGTACCTGAATATATACTATTTTATTAGAGTTTCTATTATAACACATTATTTTTCAATAGTTTAAATTATTATTTTCACATAATATCATATGCAAAATTAGAAACTCAACACAATAATTTATTTTAGATGAAAGGGTGAACAAAGCTCACTTTTCAAAAAGTACAGGGGCAGATTCTTCAGTTGATGTAGGAAATTTTGATTTTTGTAAAAAGATAATAACTTTTTTTTACGCTTTCAATATTCATAAATAATTAATAAAATCTTAATTATTGAATACGCCGGTTTTATAAAACTAAAATAATTAAAAAGATGAAAGTATACATTTCGCTCGATATGGAAGGTATTGCAGGTACCCATTCGTGGACACAGGAAGATAATAATAGGTTAGAAGTTCGTAAATGTATGGCGCAGCAAATAGAATGGATTGTTGAAGGTATCCGTTCCAGTAATAAGAATAAATCAATCGAAGAAATAGCAGTTGCTGATTCCCACTCTGCCGGTGACAGCATTTTATACGAAATTACAGCGATTGATGACAGGCTGCATTTAATTTCCGGTTTTCCAAGACCTAAATATATGATGCCGGCATTTGACGGCTCGTACGGAATAGTTTTTTTTGCCGGTTATCACGGTGGTATAGGTACACTGCATTCTAATATGGACCATAGTTACTCACCCAGATTTCACAGGATTTGGATTCAGGATAAGCCTATGAACGAGAGCCTGATAAATGCTGCCTATGCAGGATATCACAAAGTGCCTGTGGGTCTGGTGATAGGCGACGATGCTCTATATAACCAGCTAATGGCAAGTGATGCATTGCACTGGGTAAAGTATGTTACAACTAAATATTCTTTAAGCAGGTTTGCCGTAAAAAACAAACCGATGAATGTTGTTAAACGCGAAACTATTGAAGCTGTTAAGTCAGTTCTCAATTCGGATATCAATAAAATCCCTTTATACCGGTTTAAACCTCCTATAAAGCTTAAAATTGAGCTTCAGACTGCATCAATGGCTGATGTAATTTCTCTTATTCCGGGTGTTAACAGAATAGATGGTGTTACTATTGAGTTCATACATGACAATTACTGTGAAGTTTTTGATGCAATAGACGGATTCGCAGAGCTTGCACGAACTGTAAAATGGTAAAAATAAAAACCCCGTTTTTTAGAACGGGGTTTTTAGTTAATAATATATATTTTATTTCAGTATAACCATCTTCTTCTGGTTTACGAAAGTGCCTGCTTCAATCTTATAGAAGTAAACACCGCTTGCCATATTTGCAGATGAGAACGAAATCTCATGATAGCCTGCGCTCATATATTCATTAATCAATACATTAACTTCACGTCCTGTTATATCATAAATAATCATTCTTACAAAGGCATTTCTCGGTAAGTCATATTTAATAGTTGTTGTTGGGTTAAACGGGTTTGGATAATTCTGATGCAGTGCATAGTCTACAGGAATCTTTTCGTTCTGAGCAACTATTACCGGTGTTACAAGAGCGAAGTTGCTGACTGCGCTTATTCTCGGATTGCAGAAAGCATCAACAGCTTTTACCCAGAAATAATAGGGAGTACCGTTTGTTAAACCTGTTGCCGTATATGTTGTCTCAGGCTGGTTTGTGCTGTCAATAAGAACTGCGCTACCCGGGTTGTTTGTAGTGTTTCTTAAAATGTAATATTTGGCTACATCAAATTCAATATTCTTGTTCCACTGCAAAAATGCCTGCTGGTTTCCAGCTGAACCTGTAAGGTTAGTTGGTGCAGCCGGAGTAACAGTATCAGCTGCAAGTCCGTGTGTTGTAGTAGGGGCAGGGCTAACAGGGGCTGCCGGCGCGTAATACAGAAAATCAGGTATTCCGTAGTGTAAACCTGTAAGAATTGTTGTCGGGAATGTGTTTTGTGTACAGCTATTGCAGTATCTCATATCTCCAAAAGTCAAGTGAGGTGCAACTGTTGTTGGTGCGCCGTAATAATACATATCACCGGTACCGTTGTAAAGTTCAATAATGTACTGCTGTCCTCCGTTTAGCCAAAGAGGCTGAGTTAATGCATTGTAATTGTAAACCCCGGGTGTCCCGGCATCTACTTGTATTTGCTGAATAATTGCTTGCGAAGTAAAATCAAATAATGTCACATATCTTTGAGTTGCATTGGGAATCTTTTTGCCGAAGTGTGTTACAAGAATCGGCTGGTTTGTGGTGAACCTGAATCCTCTTTGGCAATTGGAAACAGTGTTTGTGCTCGGTACCGTTACGCTATCTGTAGAGGAGAAGGGTCCGATAAATGTATTTAGCGTACTGGCTGCAGAAGCGCCTGCATTGCCAAAGAACATATAAAAAGTAACAGAGCTGTTTGCTGCAACTGAAGGAACTTTAACCCATACTCTCGTAGTATCTGTATTTAAGTATCCTTCAATCCAGTAATCATATAAAATAGAGCCGCTGCAGTCTGAACCGAACCTGATATCGTTCCCGTTCGATTGCATCAGTCCCATGCCAATTAGTACCTGCGAATTAAAAACTACCGGTACCTGGTAATTTGTCATCGCCGAACTGGAGTTGTTTTGTACTGTAACAGACATCTCTGCCATCCAGTTGGGCAGCTGTGCGTTTACGGTTGATGTGATGATAAAAAAGGAAATGAAAATTGTAAGAAGCGGAAAAACGAGTAGTTTGTTTTTCATAACGATTTTCTCCTTAAAGTTCGTAAAAAAAGTTTTGTAAATTTTTAACGCTAAAAGAAAATCAATATTGATTAGCCTATAAAAATAATTTAATAAAAAAATCAATAAAACAATACAGCTAAAAACTACCCTTAACATAGAAATCGCGTTTATGACAGCAAGTATTAAAAACAGAGGAGAAACAGCTTTTTTTGAAAGTTTTAACGGAATATGGTTCTTTAAACTTTTACTGCAGTTTATCAAAATTAGCAATTTGAAACCAAAATTATTTTTAATTCGTTTTAAATATTGACAAAAATATAAATTATTAAGTGCAGTTTATTGTACCATGAACGGATATAAAATAATCTTTCTGATTTTGTTGTTTTACCTGGTTGGGCATTCTATCCAGGGTGCGGCTTTAACAGTAAAACCTGATAAAAAGTCAGGTTATTATTCAAATGTATTAAATCAAGATTTAAATCCAGCATTTCATTTAAAAAGTGATTTTATATCGTGCTGCAACGAGATAAGAGGTATTTCAAGCTCTAACCAGTTTCTGAATCTAAATGAAGAGCTGAATTTTGAAATCTCTTCCAAGAAATCTCAGGTTATATCTTATAACATGTTCAAAGATTACCGCCATGTGGATGCCGATTTGGTTTCCGGCAGAAGACTGGAACGTAAACAATACTGTTCAGACATCCCTACGTTAATTTCATCTCTTTTAATCTAAAGAAATTTGCTTCACAAAGACACGGTTCCGGCGGTGTTTATATACACATACGGATACCTAAATAATTTAATTTATTTTAAAATCAAATTAAATAGAAAAATGAAAGCGAAATTAATTATAATGAGCTTTGCACTTTTAATAGTGTTCGGCTCAGTTTTTAATCATGTTAATGCACAGGATAAAAATAACGTGCTTAAAGATTCTAAGCAAAGGTTAGAAATATTTAAATCAATTGCTAATAACCAGCAATATATGACCGAATTTATGAATGAAATGAAAGAAAATCAGCCGGGACTTGATATGATGGTTGGAGACATCATGAATATTTCCAAAAAAGATAATGACGTTGGTGTCAGAATCGGAAACATGATGATGAATGACCCCCAGTATATGAACCTGATTATGTCTCAAATGATTAACAGGGCAAATAATGATGAATCAACCGGAAAGAATATGTTCAGTATGATTAAGACGCATGACCACCTCTATGGAATGATGGAGGGCATGATGAACGGTAATAATATGGGTTCAAACCATATGGGACATAATGTTACGCATAGCAGCAGTCACGGTAATATGATGAACCACGGCCGCGGAATGAGCAACGGGAGCAGCAGCAGTATGGCTCATGGGGCTGAACGTTTGAGCCGCTAAAGATTAAATGTATTAATTTATTTGAAGAAAGGATTAGACATGATGCACTGGATGGACGGAGGATATTATATGGGTTACGGCTGGATTTTTTGGCTGGTTCTGATTGGAGTACTCGTTTGGGCTATTATAACAATAGTAAACAAGAACCAGGGAAGAATACAAAATAGCCAGCCTGTTGAATCTGCAGCTGATATTTTAAAGAAACGTTTTGCAAAAGGTGAAATAACCAAGGAGCAGTATGCAGAAATGAATAATACATTAAGAGAATAAATTAAATGTAATTATACCATTCCCGGTCAATAAAGGTATTCTCCGGGAATGTTTTCTTTTATCCTTTTATTTTTCCTTTCAGTTCTACGGGTGTGAACGTTTGGTTTGAGCCGATAAGCTCTCTTGCTTCACCGATTTTACCCCAAACATCCCACAGTAATACACCTTTGACTTTCCCCTGATTGAGGTAATAAACAATTCCTTTTTTATAAGGTGTAACCCAATCACTTACCGTTTCATATGTTGAATTCAGTTCGCCTATAGCTTCATACCCGAGTTCAAACATATCAGAATAAAAAAACGGCAGGTAACTATATGGTTCTTGTATCCCGGCCATATTAAGACCGGCTTGCCTGCCCATTTTATCTGCGTTATCTGCGTGTTCTACCCTTATTCTTTTATCAAGAACCGGGTTATAGAAATTTGCTGCATCCCCGGCAGCATAGATATCTTCAATGTTTGTTTTCAAAAATTCATCAGTAACTATTCCGTTATCAATATGTATACCTGTTTCTTTTGCAAGCGATGTTTCCGGTCTTATTCCGATACCGCCTACAACTGTATCAGTGCGGAGTTCTTTACCTGAAGATGTTGTTAAAACTAACTCATCACCCCTGTTTTCTATACCCAGAGCAGATTCTCCTGATTTAATTATTACTCCTTTTTCTTTATAAATACCGGTTACGTATTCAGCTAAATCCTTAGGAAAAACCCGTTCACCAATCAATTGTTCAGGAAAAATCATTGTAACCTGCCTGCCGTTCATTGCCAGCGCAGCTGCTATTTCTGTACCTATAAAGCCGCCGCCGATTACAATAAAATTTTTCTTAGTTTTTGAAAGTATTCTCAAATTTTCATAATCTTTTAATGTCCGGTAGTATAGAATACGTTCCTCGCCAAAAGGCAGCTTAATTACTTTTCCTCCGGTTGCAAGCAAAAGTTTATCATATTTATAATTGTTGTTCTTATTGTCAATCACTGTTTTTTCAACCGGATTAATGGACTTAATTTCTGTTTCGAGATATATATCTGTATTTAGTGAATCTGTTCCGCGAAAGATTTTCTCTACCTCAGTTCCTTTCCAAAGGTCTTTTGTTAACGGCGGCCGGTTATAGGGGAGATGTGACTCGGCGCTGAACATTGCAATTGTTCCGTCCTTATCAATTTCCCGTATACCCTTTACAGCAGAGTCTCCGGTCATACCTCCGCCGATTATAATATATTTGTAAATCTTCATATCTTTGAATTTATGTTATTTTTCTATGATTTATTAATAAAATTTATAATCTCGTTCTATAATATCTACTATCAGCGCAGTCCATCCTGTTTGATGAGAAGCGCCGATTCCGCTGCCGTTATCTCCATTAAAGTATTCATAAAATAAGATATAATCATTGAAGTTAGAATCGTTCTGAAATGTTTGATTATTACCAAAAACTGTTCTTTTATTATTGCTGTCTTTAAGGAAAATTTTTGACAGCCTGTAAGACAGCTCATTGCCTATTTCGTGAAGATTCAGGAAATTACCCGAGTTAGTAGGGTATTCAACCTTAAAGTCATCGCCATAGTAAACATGGAATTTCTCAAGTGATTCTATCAATAGATAGTTAACAGGAAACCATACGGGACCGCGCCAGTTGGAATTTCCTCCGAATAGTCCGGTTTGCGATTCAGCCGGTTCGTAATCAACGCTAAATTTGTTTTCACCCGAATCGTAAACATAAGGATAATCTTTGTGGTATTTTGAAAGAGACCTGACTCCATAATCTGATAAAAATTCCGATTCATCAAGCATTTTTTTAAGTAAACACTTCATTCTGTGCCCTCTAAGCAGCGAAAATAACCTGCGCTCACCCTTGCCTTCAACATGCCATCTGGAAACAAGGTCAGATAAATCTGGTCTGTAGTTCAGAAACCAATCCATTCTCCTTGAAAAATCAGGGCAGTCCTCTAAAATATCAGGCTCAATTATTTCAACAGCGAAAAGCGGAATAAGACCAACAATAGATCTTACCTTCAGAGTTATCTGCTTATCATCAGGTGTGTGAAGCACATCATAGAAAAATTCATCATCATCATTCCATAAGTTTATACCTTTCCCGCCGATATTCGTCATTGCACCGGCGATGTACAAAAAATGCTCAAGGAATTTAGTTGCAGTGCTCTGAAAGACAGAATTTGTTTTTGCCAATTCAAGTGAAATGCGCATCAGATTTAAAGAGTACATCGCCATCCAGCTTGTGCCGTCAGCCTGCTCCAGATGTTCACCAGGCTGAAGACCGGCGCTTCTGTCGAAAATAGTTATGTTATCAAGTCCTAAAAAACCTCCCTGAAATATATTTCGCTGGTCAGCATCTTCACGATTAACCCACCAGGTAAAGTTAAGCAGCAGTTTGAGGAAAATGTTTTCAAGAAATGCTGTATCGCCTTTTTCACCGTGTAAATTTTTGTCGATATTATAAACTTTTAATGCAGCCCATGCGTGCATTGGAGGATTTACATCGCTGAAGTTCCATTCATATGCAGGAAGCTGACCGTTGGGGTGCATATACCATTCATGTGTAAGGAGCTTTAACTGTTTCTTAGCTAATGTGCTGTCAATTTTTGCAAGAGCAATACAATGAAATGCAAGGTCCCATGATGCATACCACGGGTATTCCCATTTATCGGGCATGGAAATGATATCAAAATTATTTAAATGAAACCATTCATTGTTTCTGCCGGTGAGCCTTTCTTTAGGAGGCGGGGGTTGTGCAGAATCTCCATTAAGCCATTGAGGTATATCGTAATAATAAAATTGCTTTGACCATAAAAGTCCTGCATAAGCCTGTCTTTGAATATTCCTGGCGTCATCGTTTTTAATAGCCGCCTGCAGTTCGGTATAAAATTCGTCTGCTTCGGCTTTTCTATTATTGTAAATATCTTCGAAATCTTCAAATGCAGATGGATTTTCTGCAGATGTTAATCTCAGGCTGATAGAACAAGAACCCTTTCCTTCAATCTTCATTCTGTAAATTAGCCCTGCTTTGGTTCCTGAATTATCGGGGTTAATAGATTCATTAATGTTGTTAACTACAAAATCATTAATTCCGTCTTTAAAGTAAACTTCATCATTTTCAGCATCATAAAGTTTCCTGACATTTGTTTCGTTGCCACAAAATGCGTGTTTTGGTTTGCCGTTATAATAAAAATAATAATTACCAAACGTTTTATGCTCTGCAAGTAAAGCTGAGCTGCTCTGTCGGTTTAATTACGGGTTTATAACTATCATTTTTCCATGACCACGTGTTTCTGAACCATAATTGAGGTATTATCGTAAGTTCTTCCGTTTCGTTTCCTCTGTTTACGGCTGTTATTTTGATAAGTATATCGGTTTGAGAGCACTTTGCATACTCAATAAATACATCAAAGTATTTGTTTTCATCAAAAATGCCGGTGTCAGTTAATTCATATTCCGGTTCTTTCCTGTTTCTTTTTTTATTTTCTTCAAGAAGCTCAGAGTAGGGGAATTCGCTTTGAGGGTATTTATACAGCATCTTCATGTATGAGTGGGTTGGTGTGTTATCGATATAATAATAACATTCCTTTACATCTTCTCCGTGATTACCTTCTTCGTGTGTTAGACCAAATAATCTTTCTTTAATCAGCTTATCTTTTCCGTTCCACAGTCCTATCGAGAAACACAGAATTTGTTCGTTGTCACATATTCCTCCAATGCCTTCTTCACCCCAGCGGTATGCTTTTGAAACCGCCATGTCATGCGTAGTATATTTCCATGCGCTGCCATCGGGACTGTAATCTTCTCTTACAGTTCCCCACTGCCTTTCAGTTAAATAAGGGCCCCACTTGTGCCATGAATTGTTTTTGTCATTCTCTGCAAGCCGCACGGATTCTTTGTTCATTTTATCTTACGGATTTATCAATGAGTTTAGTTGATTCTGAAATATTGCTTCCAAGGTCAAAAGTAATAACTTTTCTTCCGGCATCAATAAGTGCCTGCCTGTCTCCCAGTGCCTGTGCCTTAATTAGAGTGCCGAATGAAATGGATGATTTTTCGCTGTTCATTTCATCGGGTATTGCTGCATCTTCGGAGTTTTTGGCTGTAAACTGTATGAACAATCCTTTGCCTGCATCACCTTTGTGAAGCTGACCTGTTGAATGCAGAAACCCCGGTCCGTATGCAAATGTTGTGGCAAATTTATATTCTTTCTGAATATGTGTTCTAAGCTCCTGCATAAGCTTTGAAGTTTTCTCATCCGGTTTTAAATAAGCCTGGAGCGAGACATAGCCTCTTCCCGCACCGCTTGGTTCGCCTTGTGAACAGTTATCAAATGTTTCTTTAAGTCCCTGTGTTATGTTTTTCCATTCAGTATCAGCATATACTTTAATTTCTTTCTCTTCAAACGAAATATTTAATTCGGGAAGAGTGCCTTTTACGGAATATTCTTTAACCATTTTTCTTGCAAGAACTTTTGCCGATTCAACGTTTGGCTGATTAAACGGATGGATACCGATCCGCCAGCCTGCAATTGCGGTAGCTATCTCCCAGCGTAAGAATTCACCTCCAAGGTCATAAATATCATTAATCGTAATTTCTACGATAGGATGCCCTGCAATTTTTAAATTCCCGGCTATCTTATCAAGATTATTTTCGTTATGTGTTTTCATGTAAACAAAAAGCCTGTCATCACCATAATATTCCGGCGGCTCTACCGATTCATCTACTACGGGAAGAATGCCTTTGCCTGATTTCCCGGTGCTTTCGGCAATAAGCTGTTCAATCCATACGCCGAAGTGAGATATTTTTTCGGATAAAATAAATGTTACCTTGTCTTTGCCGATGTTAGCTAACTCTCCAATATACGTTCCCAGCTTAGCTGCAGTGCTGTCGTTTTTAGCGCTTTCATTCCCCATTGTCTCAGCGCTATTTAGGAGCTTTTCTATATCAACCCCGATTAATGCAGCAGGAATTATACCAAAATGAGAAAGCGCGGAATATCTGCCGCCTATGTCTGGGTCATTTAAAAAAATTCTTCTGAAATTGTTTTCTTTTGCAATCTTTTCTAACCCGCTGCCCGGGTCAGTAATGGCAATAAAATGAGCTGAAGCTTTATCTTTTCCTAATTTGGCAGCTGCCTGATTGAAAAAATATTTCATAAACGATAATGTCTCAACAGTTCCGCCTGATTTGGTTGAAACTATATAAAGTGTTTTTGCCGGGTCAAATCTTTTAGAATATTCCAGTACTGTATCGGGTTGTGTACTATCCAAAACATCCATATCCGGATAACCTTCTTTTACGCCAAATACTTCACGGAAAACTCTTGGCGCAAGGCTTGAGCCGCCCATGCCCAGCAACAAGGATTGCGTAAATCCTTCTTTTCTAACGGAAGTAACAAACTCATTAACTGAATCAATATCTTTAAGTGAATTTACAGGTGAATCAAGCCAGCCCAGACGGTTTGTTATTTCATCGGGACTTTTACTCCATACTGTATAGTCTTTTGCCCAAATTCTTTCAACAATATTATCAGCTTTAAGTTTATTTAGAGCATTTTCGAATGCGGTGAAAAAATCACCTGCAAAAAACTGTATTGAATTGCTGTTATCTTTCATTATTCGTTAACTTTTTTTTATTATTTATTTCCCCGTTGAAAAGGGAAAGCTAATTCAGAGGCATCCTTATCAATAAACCATGTTAACTTTCCGTTAAGAGCATTAATGTTTTTAATAGGAAGCGGGGTATTTTCATCATTGAAAATTTTGTCAATAATTCCGGTTTTCTCTTTTCCTTCTGCTATAATTAATATATCTTTTGAATTATTAATAACCGGGAATGTCATTGTAACTCTCCATGATTTCAGATTCTCGTTATGAACAGGAACAACCATTTTATTTTTAATTTTAAGCGCATCTGTTCCGGGAAAAAGAGAGGCGGTGTGCCCGTCTGTTCCTACACCCAGGAGCATAATATCAAACGAGGGAAGGGGAGCTTTACCGAAATAATATTCCAGCTCTGTCTCATACAAAACGGCGGCTTCTTCCGGAGATTTTTCTCCCGGAATCCTGAAAATATTTTCTTTTGGAACCGGCAGTTTTGAGAGTAAATGTTCATTAGCCATTTTGTAATTACTTTCATTGCTTGAAGGAGGAACGCATCTTTCGTCTCCCCAGAAAAAAAATACTTTATTCCATTCAACCGATTCTTTATAACTATTGCTGATTACATCGTAGAGTTTCTTTGGAGTGTTTCCGCCTGAAAGTACCGCTGTACATTTGCCCCGGCTGTTAATAAAATGCCTGATTGAAGCACATATATATCCCGCTGCGTTCAAATGCAGTTCTGTATCATTTTTAAAAATTTTTATTTCAGCGTTACTGGCTGCTACAATATTCTCCATTTTCTTCCATCCTGTTCAAGAAGCTTGTCGGCTTCAATGGGTCCCCATGTACCGGATTCATATTTGGGAACATCTTCCTTCTTTTCGTTTTCCCAGTATTTCATAACATTATCAATTATTGCCCATGCAGCCTCTACAGCGTCTCTTCTTGAATACAAAGTCTGGTCGCCTGAAAGACAATCTCTGATTAATCGTTCGTACGCGTTCGATGGCTTTGTGCCAAAAGCAGAATAATAATCGAAATCCATTACAACGGGTTTAATTTTCATTCCGGCTCCCGGTATTTTAGCGTTGAAATTGAGCGTAATACTTTCATCGGGCTGGATTTGGATTGAAAGTATATTTGAATCGTGAGCATCCTGCGCCATCATTCTGAATATCATATGCGGAGTTTTCTTGAAGAATAAGGTTATATCCGTAACAAACTTCGGCAATCTTTTACCTGTTCTAATGTAAAAAGGAACTCCCGCCCAGCGCCAGTTCTGGATGTTTAATTTTAATGCAGCAAAAGTTTCGGTTCGGGAACCATCAGCAACTCCCTTTTCATTAAGATAGCTTTTACTTTTTTGCCGTCTATTACACCATCCGAATACTGACCACGTACCGAAAATTTTCCGGCTTCTTCCAATGTTAAAGGCTGTATTGCATGAAATACCTGTACTTTTTCATCACGTACAATATCAGGTTCAAATGTTACCGGCGGCTCCATTGCAATCATTGCAAGAAGCTGGAATAAATGGTTAGGAACCATATCGCGTAATGCACCCGCTTTATCGTAATAATCAGCTCTGTCCTCAAGCCCGATGGTTTCAGCAGCTGTAATTTGCACATGGTCAATGTAATTTCTGTTCCATATTGGTTCAAAGATACTGTTGCCGAAACGGAATACCAGCAGGTTCTGAACAGTTTCTTTTCCCAGGTAATGGTCTATTCTATAGATTTGGTTTTCTTTAAAAACCTTACCGATTTTCTTATCGAGTTTTTGAGCAGATTCAAGGTTATGCCCGAACGGTTTTTCAACAACAATCCGTGTCCAGCAGCCTTCATTAAGCGGATGATTTAATCCGTGTTTTCCGAGGTTATCAATAATTACATTAAAAAATTGCGGGGGAGTGGCAAGATAGAATAACCTGTTACCGCAGGTTTCTCCGGATGATTCTAATTTTAATATTTCGTTATTGAGATTCTCGTAAGAATTGTCATCTCCAAAATCGGCGCTTATATAATGCAGTAATTTAGAGAACTCTTCCCAATCCAGATTTCCTTTTTGGTCATCAGCGCCAAATTCCTGAATAGCCTTTTTCATCTCGTTTCTGAAATTGAAATGGTCGGTATATGACCTTGAGAGGCCGACAATTTTAGAACCTTCGGGAATGTATCCTTTTGTGTACAGGTTAAACAGTGCGGGCATGAGTTTTCTCTTGGTCAGATTTCCGGATGCTCCGAAAATTACCAGAATAGAGGGGTCGCAAAGACGTTCTGTTTCAAGCCCTGTGTGAGCAGGATTAAAATTATGATTAATTTCTATTGCCATATTATTTTTCCATTTTGACGGCATGTCCGCCGAATTCATTTCTGAGAGCTGCAAGTATTTTTGCGCCATAAGATTCTTCCTGACGTGAACGGAGTCTTACAAATAATGACTCGGTTATCACCGGGGCAGGAATATTTTTTTCAATCGCCTCTGCAACAGTCCATCTGCCTTCACCTGAATCATCCACATAATCTTTAATTGCGGATAAATGTTTGTCTGATTTTAAAGCATCAGAAAGCAGCTCAAGCAGCCATGAGCGGACAACACTGCCTTTGCCCCAAAGGTTTGCAACACCCGAAAGGTCAACGTCATAATCAGATGCATGCATTATTTCAAATCCCTCTGCATAAGCCTGCATAAGTCCGTATTCTATACCATTATGAACCATTTTTACAAAATGCCCCGCGCCGCTTTTGCCAATATATTTATAGCCGTTTGCGGGAGCGAGAGTTTTAAAAACAGGTTCGCAGTGCCTGAAAATTTTTTCATCACCGCCAACCATTGTGCAGTAGCCTTCTTTTAATCCCCAGATACCGCCGCTAACGCCGGCATCAAGAAAATTAATTCCGCTCTTGGCAAGCATTGAACCTCTTGCAACCGAATCTTTATAGTAAGAATTACCTCCGTCAATGATAATATCATCTTTTTCAAGAACTTTCTTCAGCTTTTCTATTGTTTCGTCAACTGGTTTACCTGACGGAACCATAATCCATACAACGCGCGGTTTTTCAAGCTTTGAGGCAAGGCTGTCTATTGAATTACTTCCTATTGCTCCTTTATTTTCCAGGTTCTTGACTGAATCCTGATTTAAATCAAAAACAACTACTTCGTGTTTATCATTTATTAATCTTTCCGTCATGTTAGCGCCCATTTTGCCAAGGCCTATTAATCCGATTTTCATTTAATGCTCCTTTACTTTAATAATTCTTTTACTTTGTTTACTATATTTTCAACAGTGAAACCGTATTTTTCCATTACAATTTCTCCCGGTCCGGATGAACCGAATTTGTTTACGGTAACTGTATTTCCTTCATCTCCGGTATATTTTGCCCATCCGAATGATGATGCAGCTTCTACTGCCAGACGTTTCTTAACTGAATTTGGCAAAACCGATTCCCTGTATTCTTTTGATTGTTTCTCAAACAATTCCCATGACGGCATGCTTACAACTCTTGCGGAAATATTTTCTTCCTGTAATTTTTTCTGAGTTTCAAGGCATAGGGAAACTTCGGAGCCGGTGCCTATTATGATTAAATCAATTTTTTTATTTTTTGATTCTGAAATAACATAAGCGCCCTTGCTTAAATTTTCGGCAGGGGAGTATATCGTTCTATCAAGTACCGGAAGCTTTTGTCTTGTTAATATAAGCGCAACCGGTCCTGATGTATGCTCAATAGCTTCCTTCCAGGCATATGAGGTTTCGTTAGCGTCTGCGGGGCGGATAACGGTAATATTAGGAATAGCCCTTAATGCAGCAATCTGTTCAACGGGCTGATGAGTGGGTCCGTCCTCACCTAAGCCAATGCTATCATGTGTGAAAACGTATATAGGTCTTATTCCCATCAGTGCTGCAAGCCTGATAGGAGGGCGCATATAATCAGAGAAAGTGAGGAATGTTCCTCCGTAAGGAATAAATCCATTAGTTAAAACCAGGCCATTCAATATTGCACCCATAGCATGTTCTCTTATACCAAAATGAAAATTTCTTCCGCCGTAGTTCCCCGGCTCGAAATCGGTATAATCTTTAAGATGTGTATCATTGGATGGGGCAAGGTCTGCCGAACCGCCGATAAGAAGCGGTAAGTACGATGCAATAGAATTCAATACCTTGCCTGAAGCGCTTCTTGTAGCAATACTGCCGTCCGATACGGAGAATTCCGGCAAATGCTCTTCCCAGTTACCTGATTTTATAGTTTTGCCTTTGATTAGACTATCAATTTCTTTTGCGAGTTCGGGAAATTCATTTTTATATTTATTAAGTTTTTCTTTCCAGTCATCCTCATGTTTTTTCCCGTTATCGATTGCTTTCCTGTAGTGTTTGAGAACTTCATCGGGCACATAGAAGTATTTATTTGGGTCCCATCCGAGATTTTCTTTGGTAAGTTTTACTTCTTCATCACCGAGAGGGGAGCCGTGCGCACTTGCGGAATCATGTTTATTCGGGCTTCCGTATGCTATATGTGTTCTTATTTTTATTAGTGAAGGTTTTGATTTTTCTTTTACAGCATTATCAATAGCCTGTGATATTTTTCCCAAATCATTTCCGTCATCAATAACCTGTACATGCCAGCCGTATGCTTCAAACCGCCTGGCAACATCTTCTGTGAAAGCAATTTTGGTATCGCCTTCAATCGAAATATGGTTATCATCATACAGATAAATCATATTACCAAGCTGAAGATGGCCTGCAATAGAAGCTGCTTCGGATGAAATGCCTTCCATTAAATCACCGTCACTAACTATAGCGAATATTCTGTAATCAATTATATCATGTCCATGTTTGTTATATCTTGATGCTAAATATTTCTGCCCTATTGCCATTCCAACTCCATTTGCAAATCCCTGTCCGAGCGGACCTGTGGTTACTTCTATTCCGGGGGCATGACCATATTCGGGATGTCCGGCAGTTTTGCTGCCATACTGACGGAAGTTTTTAATATCGTCTATACTCAGGTCATATCCGGTTAAATAGAGCAAGCTGTAAAGAAGCATACATCCGTGTCCTGCTGAAAGAATAAACCTGTCACGGTTTAACCAATGGGGATTTTTAGGATTGAATTTGAGATATTGCGTCCACAAAGCATAAGCCATAGGTGCAGCACCCATAGGCATCCCGGGATGTCCTGAGTTTGCTTTCTGAACAGCATCCATTGCAAGTGTTCTTATTGTATTTACACTTAGTTCATCAACTGATTGGTTCTTTGTATTCATGAATCTTTATCCTGACATATTAAAAAATTTTATAAAAGGTTTTGATATAGTGAAACATTTGCTCAACAAGGAGTTTACAGAGGGTATCTCCTTACTACATTAATAACAGAGTTTTACAGTATAAAAGTTGCCTGAATAAGCGGGAAATTGAGTAATGGGCTAATGAATCATATCGAATATGTTAATTTAGGTGAAGATTTTTTTGGTATAAAAAAAAGCCCGGAGGTTTATCCGGGCTTTTTTATTGTTTAAAAAAATATTATTTACTTTGCAAGTATCATCTTTTTAATATCTTTCAAGCCATTGATGTTTATTTCATAGAAGTAAATACCGGATGAAAGATTTGACCCGTTAAACTGTACCTCATGAATTCCTGCTTCCATATTTCCGTTTACCAGAGTACTGACTTCTTTGCCGAGCATGTCATATATCGTCAGCCTTACTGAAGATGAGTTGGGCAAATAGAACTTTATCGAAGTTACAGGATTAAAAGGATTCGGGTAATTTTGGTACAGTATTGTACTTGTTTCCGTTTTCTCAGATGAAACTGGTTTATCACTCTGATGAAATCCGCCGATATAGCCAATTGCAATAAAATCACATTGTATATTTTTATCCAGTGACGTTGAAACAGATGCCTTTGGCGCATTGTAACCGCCGACTATAACATTATCGTTCCCCGTTACTATTATTCCTGTTGGCCTGCTGTCATCGGTGCCGCTGGCATTAAAGCAGGAGGAATCCAATTGGTCGCCGTTTGCAATTTTGTATTTCAATGTAACGATATCATAACGGGCTGATGAAATACCTGACTGGCAGTATCCTGATACAAAAACCTCATTTTTTGATGATGAAAGCGCCATACAAGTTGCTATATCGGAAGCATTTCCTGCTCCGTTGTAACTCTCCACCCATTTTATATTTCCATTTCCCGCATGTATATCTATTGTTAAATAATCTTCAGAACCCGCCTGGGGAGTTCTTTTTGAAGAACCGGTTATCACAACATTATTGTTGTTTGTTACAACTATACTGTTTGCAATGTCATCACTATTCGCACCTTCATAGTTATAGGATGTTACCCATGACCTGTCTCCGCCGGAAGTGTATTTAATTGCCACAGCATCGGTTCCATGATTAATGTGCTGAGTAATATAGCCTGCAACAAAAATATTATCATTGTCATCCACTGTTATGGCGTATGCTTTATCTGATAAGTTCGGGCAGTCATCTAAGCCCCCATTATATGTATTTGTCCACTTTACATTTCCGTTTGATTTGTTGAACTTAATTGTTACAATATCCTCTGTACCGGCGTTATGAGTGTTTCGGCTGTATCCTGTAGCAATTGGGTCGTTATTACCGTCGATAGCCATTGCAGTAATAACATCTTCATCATTCCCGTTACCATTGTAGGTTTTAGACCAAAGCATAGTACCGGCAGAATTATATTTTAGTACAATATAGTCCAATCCGTGATTATTAACAGTGGTGCTTCCGCCTATATAAACATTATCAGATTCATCTATTTTTATTGCATATGCTTTATCTTCGCCGTTTCCTGAACCATTGTATGTTTTCGTCCAGACAGTATTTCCGTCAGTGGTTAATTTTATTAATACAATATTTGCATTTCCAGAGCTGTCTAAAGAATAACCTGTAACATATACATTATCAAGGTCATCAACCGTGATTGCATAAGCTTTATCTTCTAAAGAACCCGCAGGAAAAGGTGTCTTAGCCCATACCATTACTCCAGCGGGATTATATTTTACAACACAGATATGTTTTAACGTAAGAGAAAATGACACATAACCAGCCTGGTATATATTTCCGCTCCCGTCAACCGTAATAGCAAATGCCTTATCTTCTCCGTTTTTGAATGTATTATTTGAATACGAATATGTTTCAACCCATTGCTGAGAAAACGTTGTTGAAAAGGCGGTAATCAGTAACAGAACTATAAAATAATATCTTTTCATTTTATTTTTTCCTCTTTGAAGTTAGAAATTAGGGGATTCAGGAAATCTAAATACATTTGGTTCTCCCTCGCAAATTCAAGAAGGTTTTTCGAGAGAGCAAATTCACGAACAAAGAATGATACATAACCATTTTCTGAAGCCGTACTTAAACTGATATCAAGATATTTCTTTGCTTTTTCTTTGTCTCCATTCTCAAAGTGATAATTTGCCAGTCTATAAGATGTTTGAACCTTCGAGTACAGATAATTATTTGATTCATAATATTTGAAAGCTTCAACCAAAGTTTTCTCATAAGTGCCATTCATGCTGCTTTTGTTTAAAAGAGCATTTGCCGCTTTCATCTCGATGGTTTCGAGTTCATTATCGTCACCTTCCATGTATTTTGCTGCAATATCATAATGTTCACGCGATTTTACCAAATCGTTCATGTAGTAATAAGTTTCGCTTATCAACCTTGAACTAAGGTATTTATAAATTTTGTGATTCATTGAATCGGCAATCTTGCTGATTTCATTAAGTATCCTTACGTTTTCTTTATATTCACCGGCTTCAAACAAATATGCCTGTTTAGCAAGCAGGTAAGGAATCTGGAACACCGGTGTCTGGAAGTTATTAATCATTTCATCAATCTGCAGGAGGTATTTTTTGCTCTTTGAATATTTTCCGTTTTGGGAGGTAAGAAGAACAAGATTGCAGAGTGTTTCAAATCTGTTGAACAGGTTTGGATTTCCTTCCAGAACGCGCTCGTAAAATACTACTGAGCTTATGAAATTTCCTTTTATCAGTTCTATATGACCGAATAAATTGTGAATATCGCTGTACTTGTTAATTTGAGTCCCGTTACTGCTAAGTTCCATCGATTGCTTTAGCAATGAGATAGTTTTATCATACTCGGCATTGTGAAAGTACGCGTGAGCAAGATGGTAAAGCAGATTCGCTTTAGTTTCTGAAGAAGTCTGAACATCAGTGAGGGCAGAAAGTTCGTCAATAACCTGCCTGGTTTTTCCCGTATTCAATAACACTCCTGCTTTTGTGACTGTAACGTTAACAAGAGTATTACGGTCATTTATTTTCTTGAGCATATCTGTTGCACTCTGGAGATAGTATAACGATTTATCAAGGTCACCCAGGTAAAATTTATACATTACACCCAGGTAGTAAACAATATTCGGGTTATTGAGCTCCTGTTCGTTCTCCAGTGTTCCAAGCCAGTTCCACAGAGTTTCAAATTTACCTTCGTTGAAAAGTTTTTTAAAGCTGCCGACTATAATAGGAACCGCGCTGTCATATTCTTTTGCCAGCATGAAGCAATTTATCGCTCCGGTCATATCCTTTCTGTTATAGTAGTACTCAGCTGCCTTTACCAGGATATACCTGATGGTTTCAATATCATAAGTGCTGTACATCCTTGAGCTTAAGTATTTCTTCAGCAGAATCTGATAATTGTATCTGGAGGAATTCCCGTTGCCGTTATAATGCGGGTTTGCTTTCGTAATCAGGTTCTTAGAAATTAAACCGTTAATCAATTCCTGGCTGTCTTCTATATCAAGAACATGGTCGCAAAGCTTTGCGTCGAAGTTTTCCAGCAGTGAAGACCTCAGCATAAAATCTTTGCTTCTTTCATCAAGCTGGTCAAATATACTCTTGGCAAGTATATTAAATATGTTTTCGGGAATTAACTGGAAGTCCAGCTTAAGGTTCTTAATGTCTTTCCCGAAGGATTGTAAAATTAATTGTATTCCGGTTATCCATCCGCCAAGATTTTTTTCAAGCAGTTTTATTTCATTTTCAGAATAATCTAATGAGTAGATGCCGTCTATCAGTGCAGCTATTTCATCGAAACGGAATATCAGGTCTTCAATCCCAATTTTTACAATAGCGTCTTTTTCTATAAGTTTTGAAAAATGGAAGTCGGGAAGCTGATTTGTAATGAGGAATAAATGCAGCTTTTCAGGCATATTATCAAAAAGAACATTAAATACTTCCTTTGCCCATATTGAATCAATAATGTTATGCATATCATCAAGTACTACGATGACATCATTATTTAATGTTGTATTAAATTCGTTTATGAAAGTTTTTACTATTTCATTTACAATAAGCTTTATATTTTTCGATAAATGATTTTTTTCCTGTCTTGATTCAATAATTTGAAGTGTATTCTTCCCAAAACCGTTATCAATCTTCCTCAGAGAAGTTATCAAATATCTGAAGAAGGAGTAAATATGATTAATCCTCGGTGATATACTTAACCATACAGAATCTATCTCCTGTCTTTCAGTAAAGCTTTTAACCAGGGATGTTTTCCCGTAGCCCGGAGGACTGTATATTAGAAACAGGTTCTTATCTATATTGTTTTTCAGGAGGCTGATTAACCTTTCCCTTGGTACCGTATTCTGTCCTGTATCTCCCGATATAGATAAATTTTGAATATTTAAGGTTGTCATCTTTTAATTATTCCTTCTTATTGATTCAAAATTGAAAATGTAATTTTGAATTCAGTTCCTTCTTTGCTGTTAATTTCAAGTATTCCGCCTAGTTGTTTTGTAAGATTATTTACCAGGTTAAAGCCGACAGTAGAGGCTTTATAAAAATCTACACTTTCCGGAATCCCTGACCCGTTATCTTTAACGGTTAACGTAAACTTGTTATTTGATTGATATACTACTTCTACGGATATCTCGTATTTTTTATCTTCATTGAAAGCGTGTTTCAATGAATTAGTAACGAGCTCATTTATTATCAACCCGCAGGGGATAGCGGTATCCATAGGCAGAAAAACGTTTTCTACGTTCATCCGCAGAGATACTTTATCTGATTTAATATTAAACATTCTGAACAAATAGTAGACGAGGTTTCTTGAATAACTTCCGAAATCTACCCTCGTAAAGCTGTTTGTCTGGTATAATTTTTCGTGAATAAGTGCAATTGATTTTACTCTGTTTTGGCAATCTGTAAACATTGAAGCCAGTTCTGCGTTCGATATTTTTCTTGCCTGAATGTGCAGAAGCGATGATATTATCTGAAGATTATTTTTTACCCTGTGATGAATCTCTCTGATTAGAACTTCCTTTTCAACCAGCGAAGACCTCATCTGTTCTTCAGAACGTTTGTGTTTTGAGATATCAACGTATATAATATATGAACCGTACCTGTTTTCGGATAATTTAATACGGCTGCCGGTAATCAAAACATTTACCGGTCTTCCGTCACGCTTCTGTCTTATAGATTCCTGCTGTACATTTGAGCCCGAATTGAGTTTCTTAATTAATTCTTCCGAGTCATTCATGAAGTTATCAGGTACAATGAATTCTTCAGTACTTTTACCTTTTATTTCGTGGCTGCCGAACAGAAACATCTTTTCAAAACCCTTGTTGGAATCTATTACTATATTGTTTTCATCCAGTATAAGAATGGCTTCCGGAGTACTATCATAAATTTGTTCAAAGTAATCTTTATGAGCAGCAGCTTTATTTATATTTTCCTCTCTCATATTATGTAATTCCGTATAAGATTGAATATTACCTAAGGAACTAAGAGCAGAAACCGCATTCTTTTTATCAGATGCAATTACCGTCATTTTAATTGAACCGTTTGTTAATATTCCGTTGTTTAGTGCCAATTTCTTATCTTCCTGAACCTAATTATTTAATTAATACCATTTTCTTTACATCCTTCAGGCTTCCGAATGTCAGCTCTGTAAAATAAATGCCCGAGGCTAATCTGCTTCCGTCAAATTTCACCGAATAATCACCGCTCTTCATAAATTGATTTACCAGAATATCAACCTGTCTTCCAAGGATATCGTAAACAACAATTTTTGCAACACCCGGTGAGGGTATCTGGAAATTGATTGTTGTTGATGGATTGAACGGATTAGGATAATTCTGGGACAGCTTAAATGAACCGGGGATAACATTTGAATTTCGGCTTACTAAATGACCGCTGGTATATTTTAATGTCATTATTTCACTTGTCCTGGTTGGGATGTCACCACCGGGCGCTACATACCCTGTAACATAAACATTACCCAATGAGTCTAATGCTATATCGTAAGCTACATCTTCACCGTTGCTTATATCATTGTAGATTGATGAATCTATCTTATCGCCCGTACTTGCATCATATTTAAATGTCACCATGTCTTCTGTACCTTCTTCCGTCGAATTTTTGCTTGAGCCTGTGACATAAACAGAATTATCAATCGGAGATACAACAAGTGAATATGCTATGTCTGTGTTATCACCTGTGCCGTTATATGTTTTATCCCATAATTGTGTTCCTGTAGTATCATTTTCGTATCCTATTGTAACATAATCTGCATCTGCTTCGGACCCGACATAACCTGTTATAATAACTTTTGAATCACTTGTTAATGCAATCGAGTTCGCTGAACCGCTCTTAGGGTCGTAGAATTTTTCCCAGATACGGGCACCGCCTGAGCTATATCTTATAGTTGTAATTTTAGAATCCAATGCTGAAACCGAGCTGTAGCCGGTAATGATTACATTATCCTGGTCATCTACAATAATTGCATATGCCTTATCGCTTAGTTCGCCCTCTCCATTGTATGATCGTACCCAAACTGAATCACCGGTTTGACAATCTACTTTTATTGTAATCATGTCTTCCGAGGAAGGATTGTTAGGCTGACCGCTGTATCCTGTAACAACAACATGACCGCTGTGGTCTAAAGCCATCGCGCTGGCTATGTCATCATTGCCGTTTCTGTCATAATGGTATACCCATTGAGTATCAAGGTTAGAATTATATTTTATAATGACAATATCTTTATTACCTGCTTCGGCAGTTTCGTAGCCGGTTACATAAATATCTCCATTCTCGTCCATAGAGATTGCATAAGCTTATCATCTCCGTTTCCGGGACCATTATAGATGTTGGTATCTGCAGGTTCGCCATTTGCCAAATATTTAATGGTGGTGATATCTGTTCCGCTATTGGATCCGGTAGTAATAACCGGTAACATAAACGTTGTCCTGGTCATCAACAATGATTGCATAAGCTTTGTCTTCACCATTGCCATTGCCGTTATAGTTATTTACCCACAAGGCAACACCGTCCTGGTCATATTTGATTGTGCAGTAATCGTTCCGGTAGTATCTCCTGTACTAAACCCGGTAACGTAAACAAAATTGGACTTACTTGTGGATATTGAAAATGATTTGTTTTCAGCAACAGCATCATTTTTGTTTGGGCGCTTGTATTTAGCAGCCCATTGCTGAGAAAATGTAAGTCCTGAAGTTATAAATATCAGAATTATCAGAAATTTGTTTAATAGTTTAAGCATCTTGTAGTTCTTCTCCTTTTTTTGACGCTTGCTAATCGTTTTCAGAATCTTTCAGTTCAATTAACTTTAATTTTTCAATAAAACAATTGTTTATTAACAGTAAAATCTGTTAAGCTTTGCATGCCGTATTTTTGGAATAAAGGAAAAGGGTATGTTTGAAGAATATTTGTGAGCTGTAGTGAATGTTCTGCGTTCTTTAGAGCCTCCAAAGAATTAGAACGCAAAATTTTTTTTGTTTCCGGATATTTTGTTGAAGCAGTAAAGCTCATCTTCTAATTAGTAGTACCCCTATATACAATAAAAAGTTGGCAAAAATGTTAATTTTAACATTCTGCTAACTTCTCCTACTAATTTTTGATGAACACTACAAAATTAGGCTATGAAAGCCCGTTTTACAATAACGCATGGTTGGTAATGTCAAATATGGCAGTTTCCGCTATATAGATACCGTATATCCGGTAATTTCAATACTGATAGTGCTAATTTATGCATGAATTAGCACTATTTTGTGTCTAAGAGAATCTTAATATTCTAACGGAGATAGTGGCTCCTAACCTAATTTCTCACAGATTTAGCTATCATACGAAAAACCGGATTTATCTGACTGGAAGTTTATAAATCACACTTTTATTTCTTTGTTACTTATCCAATAATTGACTATTTTGCTTTAAAAGGAGTACTTTTAAAATGACAGATGACAAAAATAACCCTGCACAGCAGATAAATATCGAAATTGGTGAAAAAGAGGCAGAAGGAATTTACTCAAACCTGGCAATTATTTCGCATTCACCGGCAGAATTTATACTGGATTTTACCCGTGTATTGCCAGGAATACCGAAATCCAAAATAAGCGCAAGGATAATAATGACACCTCAGCATGCTAAAATGCTTTTAAGCGCCTTAAAGGAAAATATTGATAAATTCGAAAATCAATTCGGAGAAATCCAAATCTTCGGTTCACCCAACCAGAGCGGTTTCGGGTTTCAGCCGGCTGTGAAACCGGAAGATGAAAAAATTAATTAGTAATTTCTAAGGAATAAGTTTACCCCGCCAAACCCTGCAAATGCTATGTTTGCAAGCCAGGCGGTAAACATCGGGTTCAAATCGCCGTTATAACCGAATGTCTGTGATATCTTTACAAACCCCAGGTAAATAAAACTGACAAGTATGCTTATTCCAAACTGGAGAGCAAGTCCTTTACGCTGCTTAGACCCTGTAGATATTGATATGCCGAAGATTATAACTATCAAATTACTGAAAGGAAACGATATTTTAGAGTAATAATCTACCTTAAGCCTGTCGGTATTTTGCCCTCCTTTTGTTTGACTATCGAGCAAATCTTTTATTTCCGAATAATTCATTTCCTCCGGTTTCAGCTGCTTTTTAGTAATTTGGTTAGGGTTAACATTAAGCTGCTTCACACCCGGGATATCTTCAGGTTTAATTTGCGGGTAAGTATTTATGGATAAATTTCCGTTAAATTCTCTTTCAACAGCATTATACATTAACCAGGAACCGTTCACCCATTTCATTTTATCCGCATCGATACGCTTTACAAGTATTGTAGGATTTTGACCGTCAAAAATAAGAATTGATATTTTATTGGCAGACTGTTCAATCTCATTGTATTGTCCTATTGTTAATATCTGGTTTTTCGAATCCTGAAAATACAAACGGTTAAACCCCGCAGAACTTTGGTGAATTCCTAGGTAGTTTCTTTCAATAAATGCCTTATTTTTATTAGCTTCCGGTACCAGCCAGTTATTAAAATAGATCGAAAACCCTGTTATTATGATTCCTATGAGGATAAACGGATACATAAACCTGAAAAGGCTTATACCGGCGTTTTTTACGGCAATTATCTCATTATAGTTTATCATTCTCCCTGCCGTAAACAATGTTGCCAGAAGAACGGATATCGGTGTAATTAAACGGATAATTTCAGGTATGAAATAAAAATAATATTTGAATACTACTGTCAGACCTGTTTTACTGTCTATAAATTTATCCAGATTTTCAAACAGGTCTACCAGTATAAATATTACAATAAAGCACAGAAAAGCAAACAGCAGATTTTTCACAAAATGGGAAATAATGTATTTATCTAATTTTTTAAAGCCCATCTTGTTTTACAGAGATTATTTTTTTGTGGTTTTCTTCTTCGATGTGTCGAAGTAAATGTTCACTCCCAGGTATATTGTACCCCAGTCAATGTTTTTCTTCTTTGCATTCACAAGATAAAGGTCAGAGCTAAGCTTGGGGTTTTGTATTGATGTAAAGTACTGCCCCTCTTCATCATTAAGTGATGCGTTGGAAGAGCCCCAGTCATATGCATCCGTAATGCCGCTTGCAGTGTTTTTCAGCAGAACATTTCCAAGGTCATACTTAATTCCAAGTACCATTCCTATATTCTTGGTGAACTTTGCTTCAATACCCGCATCAAAATTAAAGCCGATGCGGAAACCGGTTGAGCTGAACGAAATTGTATCAATTCCGTTTCCGGTACGTGAAAGCTTGGAGCTGAAAGTGTTGAAAGACATGTTCGCGCCGAAATAAGGGCTGAAAACATTCGTAAAAGCAAGCGGAGCAATTTCAAGACCTAAACCGAAGCTGAAATTGTTGAAACTGTAATTAAAAGTTGTTGGCACAGGATAAACGTATGTGTTTGTATCAATATGAACAATTCTTTCAAGGTTGCCGTTTTTGACGGGCTCAAACGTATTAAAAGTACTGAAAGAAATACTTCCCACTGCTCGGAATATGTTATACTTGTCAAAGTTTATTTTACCCTTCCCGTAGAAATACAAGCCTGTTTTTGCTCCGTAATGTGATGAAAACAAGCCTGAATCAGGGGCTATGAGCGGAAATCCGGTGTTATTATCATATACATTCCTGTAATATGTGCCTTTTAAGTCCCCGAAAGGCTCTACTAAACCAATACCGATTTGAAGAACGGGTTTATCAAACTGGGAAAAAAGGCTTGAAGAAAACAGCAGGGAAAAAAATAAAAAGTAGAATAATTTAGTTCTCATAAACATTTATTAGATTTAGTTTTGTCATTAGATAATTATACAGAATCCAGAAAATATTGTTCCTGAAAATACATGGAGTTACAAATATTTACATTTAATAAAAACTCCCTGTTTTCATGATTCTATAAACCCAGATAAAGAGAAAATCCGGCATAAATACTAAGATAATTTATGCTGCGGTTTGGAAAACTCTTGTTATTTACAACTCCTTCTTTGTCATTTAGCGTGTATTGTGACCCGAAATCGGCAGTGGATTCTTTGCCAATAAGGTTTGCCAGGTTATAATTAAATCCTAATACTGCGCCTAACCTGTTTCCAAGCGGAATATCAACGCCTCCTCCAAAGCGCAGTCCGAATCTTACCGATGATTTAAGCGTTAGGTTTGTAGTAGTATTATTGGAATAAGTCTCATCGTAATTTCCGGAAAACAGATTTAACACAAACTGCCCGTTTACAAACGGATTTACTTTGCTTGTTTTTGTGATATGCATATACTCTGCGCCTATGGAAAATGAAAAAATCCTTAATGCGTAATTAATCTGCACGGAAATTGACGAATCTGCATATTCAGCTCCCTGGGAAAAAGAAGAAAAATGAACAGCGCCGATAATCTTGAATTTTGTGTCTTTGTAAGGGGCAAATTTCATATCCATTCCAAAATTAAAGCCGTTCTGAAGGAAATAAGTATTCGAATCAGCGTTAGTTTGATATGTTCCCCATGTGCTCCCGAACTTTCCTTTCATATCTCCCATGGCTATCGAATATCCGCCTAAGAATGTTAAAACTGAAGCAGGCTGGGCTGATATTTCGGATACTGCTAACAAACTTATAATTATGAGGAAAAAGATATTTTTCATTAACTATTTTATTTTATTTAATCTGTAATAAGCCAAAATTAGCACAATTTGCTAAAATAACAATAAGAAAATTGGTGATGATTTAATATTCTGAGGCATTTAATACGGTTATTTCTTTACTTTTTTCTTAGGCTGCATCAGATAAAAAGACACTCCGGCATACAGCTGTAAATATTGGATTTTTTTGGCCGCAATGGTAGTTCCGTTACTGCTGAATTCTTTGTCCCAAAGTGCAAACTCACCTTGAGATACCGAAGCGCTGTCCTTCCCGAACAGGTTTGCAAAATTATACCTTACCCCTGCAATTACCCCGATTCTTTTACTCGATATTACGTCAACGCCGGCATTAATCTGAAAACCGTATCTCGATTCTGCCTTTAGATTATATTCGGTGTGAGTTGTATCTCCTATTTGGTCAGTAACGATGCCGTTAAAGAAGTTACCTGTAAACTCAACGCCGAGAAAAGGATTTACATTATTTTTAGGGAGGAAAGAATACTCAGCTCCAAAACCTGCTGTTAAAATATTCAGC
This sequence comes from Ignavibacteriota bacterium, assembly GCA_963742955.1. GTDB lineage: Bacteria > Bacteroidota > Ignavibacteria > Tepidaquicellales > OLB5 > CAVUOA01. The sequence goes on from CAVUOA010000012.1 coordinate 123,782, forward strand.
TTTCTTGATTCATTTGCATTATCATATTGGGGTAATATATCGTTGTTACGGAATATATTGTAGTTAACAGATGCGGTAATTTTCACTTTTGCGGATTTTTCAATAGCATACTTTGCGTCGATACCGAAATTATAACCGTATTTAAGTCCATAATCGTTATAATTAACGCCTTGGGGGATTTCGCCTTTCATATTAGGCAGAGGTATTGAATATCCTCCGTAAGCATGCAGAGTCAGCCTTGGCTGGGCAATGCATGTTCCGGTTAAACTGATAAACAGTATTATAAAAGCGGCAGTAATTTTATTCATTTCCTTCAACTTTATTTGGCTGAAAATCATTAACAGTCAACTTAAAAAGAATTTATCACAACTAAAATACAAAACGAATTTGGAATTTCCCCAATCACAGCAGCTCGTTGAATTGTTCTATTGACTGACAGATAGCTTACTCTTTTATTTGCAAATAAATGTCCTTATTTTTGCTATATCATTATTAAATTTAATGTTAAATCACTTTTCAAAAATTCAATTTTATGAAAGCAAAATTTGCAATTCTGTTCCTTTTATTGAGTTCAGTATCCTTTTGCCAGAATCCGAATGCCGGTTATATGGGGTATGCAGGAGTAGGGCTTTGTGTACCTATAAACGGGAAAGAGTTTTATAAAAATTATGCGGGGGGTTATAATTTTAACGGGGGAGCAGGTTATGTGTTTGACAGAACCTATGCAGCAAGGCTTGATTTACAGTATAACAATTTTGCATTCAGAGAAAAGGACCCAGTTTATACAAATCATTTTATCTCTATTACAGTCACCGGAAACATTTTAGCAGGGGATTTGTATAAAAATTCTTCTTTGAAATCTTACGCGGCTTTTGGATTTGGAGCATCCATTAATACTGTGAAAATAACGAACAAAAATGAATTTTCAAGCCATACATCAATTAATCTCGGTCTTGGAATCGGTATTGGAGCCATTATTAAAGCTTCGGAAAAAATCGGAGTGTTCACCGAGTTCCAATATATGTTCATTTTTCAGGATGGTATAGAAAAAGGATATGTACCTGTTAAAGCAGGAATTACTTATAACATGTAGATTATTTTATAAACAAAAAAAGGGAGCCATTCGGCTCCCTTTTTTTAATATACGTTTTGAAGATTTATTTCTTCATCATTTTCTTCGGCTGCATCAAATAGAATGATACACCAACATAGAACTGAGATATAACATAGGTTTAATAGCGTTTACGTTGTGTCCAACCGTATGTTCTTTATCTAATAAGTGGATACTCTGTAGCAGTTGTTCCAGTCAGTATCATGCACTTCTTGCCAATAAGATTCATCAAAGCATATTTGCCGCCGACTACTATACCTATATTTTTGTTTAAGGTTGATATCAACACCGGCACCGAATGTGAGTCCGAATCTTGAAGTGGATTTCAATGTACTTTCTGTACCTGTTGTGGGTGTAAATTTACCGCTAAGGAAATTTGCAGTAAATTCTGCGCCTACAAATGGCTGGGCTTTCTTCTTAGTTAAGAATTTATATTCAACACCCAATCCTGCTGTAAAGCTGTTGAATTTTGAACTGCCAAATACTGTATCCGCCAGAATCAGTCAAATCTCCGCTGCTGAATCCCAAGTAAGCTAATGATAAAGTTATACCAAATGAACGGAGTTTTTTGTCAACGTAGAATTTTCCGTCTGCTCCAACATTGTACCCGCTTTTCATGAAATAATGGTACCGGGTTCTTTGTTATATCATCCGGATAGGTTCCCTTTAAATCGGGCAATGGCAGAGAGTATCCGCCTGTTACGTGTATCACCAGTCTTGGCTGAGCAAATGAATTGCCGTTAAAAACGAACAGCACAGCTAAAACTAAAATTAATGCACTTAATTTTTTCAATTTTTTTCTCCTCTAATATTTTGAAAAATTAATTATTGTTTAGAACATGAATATTTAAATCAAATTACATAATCATAGGGTCTGGTAAACCTTAAAATTCTATTGACCTCCAATACTCTCCTTTCTAAGTTCAATTATACACCTAAAATTAATTATTAAAGTTTTGATAAACAAGTAGTAAAAGATATAATAATTACAGTAGTTTAGCTAAATCTATTTTATTTTCATGTATTTAAGGCGCATTGAATTTCCTAAAACCGTTATAACATCGCTTAATGCCATAAACATAGAAGCCATAATCGGCGAAATTGATATCCCGTAAGGAACAAAAACTCCTGCTGCAAGCGGTATTGCTGCTGCATTATAAAAGAATGCCCAGAAGAGATTCTGCTTAATAATACGGATTGTTTTATTAGAAATTTTAAATAGCGCGGGAATATTTTCAAGCTCTCCCTTAACAAGAATTACATCAGCAGATTGTAGCGCAATATCCTGTCCTGTTCCAATTGCAATCCCGATATCGGCTTTTGAAAGTGAGGGAGCATCATTAATTCCGTCACCAATCATTGCTACATTTTTTCCGTTTGACTGAAGGTTTGAAATTATTTCCTGTTTCTTATCAGGAAGTATCTGGTAATAATAATTTTTTATATTGACTTCATCTGCAATTTTTTCAGTAGCAGATTTCCCGTCGCCTGATATTATTGCAAGCTCGTAGTTTTCTCCGCTGAGTTTTGCAAGAACTTCTTTTGCATTTTCTTTTATCTTATCATTTATTCTTATTTCACCCGAGCAGTTCATTATTTTCGAACAGGTAAATATCATTAAACCCGTTTTTGGATTCGTTTGCTATTCCGCTTAATTTTTGGTCTTTCTTAAGTAAATTGGCGCCGCCTATTTTATATGCTTTGCCGCTTATTGATGCCTCAACCCCTATTCCGGAAACAATTCTGAAATCATCCGGCTTATATAGTTCAGCGTTTTTGCCGTTTTCAGATTTATAATGCTCAACAATCGCTTTTGCAATCGGGTGTTCGGAAAAATTCTCAATAGAGGCAGCTTTTTTAAGTATTTCATTTTTATCAGTACTGTTCCCGTTTTGCGCGGGAATTATATCTGTAACCTCAAATTTTGCATAGGTCAGTGTACCGGTTTTATCAAAAACTATAGTGTTTATTTTACTTATGTTTTCAATTGCTTCGGCATTATTGAACAGAATTTTATTTTCAGCAGCCCTGCCGACTCCAAGTACAACTGCTATGGGAGTTGCAAGTCCCAGCGCGCAGGGACATGCTATAATCAGTACAGCTACAGCTTTAAGCAGTGAATAGCTGAAAACCTGGCCAATCCACATGTACCAGACAAGAAATGTAGCTATTGCAATCAATATTACGATAGGAACGAATACTGCTGCAACCTTATCTCCGATTCTCTGTATTTTAGGCTTTGATTTCTGCGCATCTTTGACAAGATGAATAATTCTTGAAAGAAAAGTATCTTCCCCGATTTTACCGGTTTTAATTTTCAGATATCCGTTGAGGTTCATTGTACCGCCGATAACATTTGCGCCGATAACTTTTTCATTAGGTACGGATTCGCCTGTGACCATAGATTCATCCACTGCAGATGCGCCTTCGACAACTTCACCATCGACCGGAATTCTTTCCCCCGGCTTAACTATTACTACGTCATCAATTTTTACTTTCTTGATTGGCACTTCATATTCAACCCCGTTTTTTACAACAATTGCAGTTTTCGACTGGAGGTTCATCAAAGATTTGATTGCGTACTGTGTTTTGCTCTTAAGATTTGCCTCGAGATAGTTTCCTGTCAGTATGAATGTGATAATCATCGCAGCGCCTTCAAAATAAACGGAATGATTATGCTCACCGCCAAGGTGGGGGAATAGCATTATAACAAAGCTGTAGAGGTATGCAGAAAGCGTTCCAACGGCAATAAGCGTATCCATATCTGCGGTTTTGTTTTTAAGAGCAATCCAAAAGCCTTTTAGAAACTTAGAGCCGCACCAGAAAACAACAACTGTTGAAAGCGGCAAGGCAATCCAGTTTGCCGTATCAGAAGAAACAGAAGAAAGAAAGCCGATATGGTCTTTCATTCCCAGCGCAACAATGATTATTGAAAGAAAAATGCTCCAGCTTATTTTTATTTTATAAGTTTTTAAGACGCGCTGTTTTTCCTTATCGGATTCATCTTCTTCGGAATCGTTGTCCGGGTCAACCGCTTTGTAACCGAGCTTATCAATTGTGGTTTTTAGAGTATCCAGGGGGATTTCATTTTCGCAGGTAATAGTGGCAGTTTCAGCGCCGAGATTTACGGTTATATTCTTTACGCCCTGTATTTTTGCAACAGATTTTTCAATTTTTGAAGCACAGGCGGGACATTCCATCCCTTCTATGTTCAATTCAATACTTTTTTCTTTTTCGTTCAGAATCCTGGTTTTGTCACTCATAACGGGTTATAATTCCAATATACATATATATCTCTAATATCGTTCCAAATTAGACCTGTTTATTTTCTGCTCACAACCGTAGCAGCTGCCTGGCATACAGGAAGCACAATCATTTCGGCAATCACCGTGTTTTTCCTTCTTGTTACGGCAAACAAGGCAGCGTCAGCAATATCCATGGCGCTCAGCGGTTCAAGATTATTGTAAACATTATCAGCTCTCTGTTTATCTCCCCTGAACCTGACTATACTGAACTCAGTCTCAGCAAGACCGGGGTCGATAGTTGTTACCCTTACATCTGTTCCGTTTAAATCAATACGCATCCCTTTTGTTATTGCATCGACTGCATGTTTTGAAGCGCAGTACACATTACCGCTGGGATAAACCTCATGTCCGGCTATAGAGCCGATATTAACAATATGACCTGAATTTCTTTTTACCATTTGAGGAATGACCGCTCTTGAAACATAGAGCAGTCCTTTTACATTAGTATCAATCATTTCTTCCCAGTCTTCCAGCTTACCTTCATAAAGCTTATCGAGCCCCCTGCTCAATCCTGCATTGTTAATAAGTATATCAATATTTTTCCAGTTTTCATAAAGACCTTCGATAGCGTTCTTAACGTCAGAACTATTTCTCACATCCAGCTTTAAAGTATGTATTTCAACACCGTATTTGCCTGTCAGTTCGGCTGCAATACTTTTAAGCTTTTCATCTCTGCGTGCCGCCAGAATCAGTTTTGCTCCGTTTTCGGCAAATAGCCTTGCGCAAGCTTCTCCAAATCCGCTGGAGGCTCCGGTAATTAAAACGATTTTATTTTTTATAGATTCCATTATTATATTAATTTGTTGAAAATCAGCCAAATTTAGCAATAATTATTTTATGAAAAAAATCAATAATTGCTTATACCATAGTCGCCCAACTATGACACACTTTGAGGCATAGTGACACAACTCTGATTTCATTAAACAAATGTACATTATATATTTATTGATTTTGTTGGAATTTCAAACGTAGTTAAAAGACTATATTGGCATATTTATTGACTGTATAATAATAACTATCAAAATAAGAAATGTCAAATGTAGAAAAATTGATATTTAAAGAGATTTTCACCAAAACCGATGGAAACAGGACTAAACCGGCATCTATTGATGTAGATATTTCTTCCACACCGGGGCTTATCCAGTCAATATACAACGAAGCGCAGGATGCCTACATTCTATTTAGCGCTAAAGGAATGCTTAATGTTGAATGCAACAACAAGGCATTTGAACTTTTTGAAATAGATAAAAATGATGAACTCGGTAAAATAGAAATTATCAGGCTTCTTAAAGACTCCCTTAAGAGCGGAATAGGGAAAAATATATTCCTTACTGTTGCCGATTCAGGTATGTGGAACAATGAAGTGAAATTTACTTCAAAGCTGGGCCATGAATTCTGGGGTGATACTGCTATCAGCACAATTAAAACAGACAGCAGCAATTTTTACCTGACAAGAATAATTGATATAACCGAAAAGAAAATTGCTGAAAAGGAATTAATTGAATCCGAAAAAGACTACAGGGAGCTTTTTGAATATGCACACGATGCTATAATTGTTTTTGAACCCGATGATGAAACTGTGCTCGATGTTAATAACCAGGCATGCAAGCTTTATGGTTTTGAGAAAAACGAGTTTATAGGTTTATCGCTGCAGGCAATCAGCAAGAACGTGGAAAAAGGCAGGCTTACGGTTAAAACAATAATGGAGCGGGGCGGACAGCAGCAGATTAACTCTACACATTACCGCAAAGACGGAACTGAGCTATTTCTTGAAATAAATGCAGCCTGCATTAACTACAAAGGCAGAAAAGCAATAATTATAATTAACCGTGATATCACTGACAGGCTTACCGCCCAGAAACAATTAATCAGAACCCAGTTAAGGCTTGCGCATATATTAAACAACCTCCCGCATATAGTACTTTATGAAACAGGGAGCGGCAATGAATTTTTCTCCGAAAATGTAACAAACCTGCTCGGATATCCGGTGGAAGAATTCCGCAGTAAAAATTTCCTGAGGACGCTGATTCACCCGGATGATTTGGACAAAGTGAGCAGGAATATAATTAACTGGCATAATCTTGATGCTCCGGGAATACTGAAAAATGAATTCAGGGTAAGGAAATCTGACGGCTCATACATATGGCTTGAGGATAATATGATTCAAATCAGGGATGATTCCAATTTCAAATATATTACAGGAGTGCTGGTTGATATTACTGACAGGAAAAATACCGAATCGGAATTATTGAATGCTAAACTTCTTGCGGAATCGGCTACAAAGGCAAAGTCTGATTTTCTCGCAACTATGAGCCATGAAATCAGAACTCCGATGAACGGTGTTATTGGTATGACCGGTTTGCTTATGCAAACATCACTCGGCAAAGAACAAAAAGAATTTGTCGAAACAATCAGAATGAGCGGTGAAGCTTTGCTGGCTATCATTAATGATATTCTTGATTATTCTAAGATTGAGCTTGATAAAATGGAGCTTGAAGAACATCCGTTCGAGCTTAGAACATGCATAGAAGAATCATTCGAGCTGCTAAGCTCTAAAGCAGCAGAAAAAGAAGTTGACCTTCTCTATTATATTCAGCCGGATGTTCCCCAGGGTATCATTGGTGACGGTTCAAGACTTAGGCAGGTTTTGGTTAATCTTATCGGCAACGCAATCAAATTTACGGAGAAAGGAGAAATTTTTGTATCGGCTAAGCTTGAATCAAAAAAAGAAAAAGACCTTATTATAAAATTCTCTGTAAAAGATACAGGTATCGGTATTGCAAAAGACAAAATTCCGCGTCTTTTCAAGCCGTTTTCGCAGGTAGATTCTTCTACAACCCGAAAGTACGGCGGTACGGGACTGGGACTTGCAATAACATCCCGGCTTGTGAGCTTAATGAACGGGAATATGAATGTATCAAGCGAGCCGGGAAAGGGTTCTGATTTTATATTCAGTATTAAAGTTCAGGAATCGCCGCATTCAGGAGTATCTCTTAAAAATATTCCCGAACTGAAAAATAAAAAAGCGCTGATTGTTGATGATAATAAAACCAATCTCCAGATATTATCGCTTCAGTGCCAGTCATGGGGGATGGCACCTACGGTTTACGATACTCCCTTTGAAGCTATCGAAAAGCTCCGCGCCGGTGAAAAATTCGATATTGCCCTAATAGATATGCAAATGCCGGAAATGGACGGTATTTCACTGGCAAAAGAAATTAAAAAAATAATGGCATTAAATGATTTACCGATGATTTTGCTTACTTCAATAGGTATGATTAGCAGGTATTCGGCAGAAAACAGGGAACTGTTTTCATCATATGTTACAAAACCGGTTAAGCAATCACAGTTATTTGATATTCTTGTTAATGTACTTTCAGGCACAGAAAGAGTCAGCGTGAGAAATGAAGGCTCTTCAAGAATCGATAAAGAATTATCGGTAAAATTTCCGCTCAATATTCTTATTGCAGAAGATAATGTTATTAACCAGAAGCTTCTGCTCCGCATGCTTTCCAAAATGGGCTACCTTGCAGATATTGTAAATAACGGTCTTGAGGTCCTCGAAGCGCTTGAACGCCAGAAGTATGATATTGTGTTTATGGATATTCAAATGCCGGAAATGGACGGGATAGAAGCTTCAAAGAGAATAATTAAACAATATGACGTTTCACGGAAACCTATTGTAATTGCAGTTACAGCAAATGCAATGGCGGGAGATAAGGAAAAATATCTTACTGCAGGTATGGACGATTATATGAGCAAGCCTATAGTTCTGGAACACCTGGAAAGAATTATCCGCAAATGGGGTAACGAGAAAAAGAAGAAAAGCTTAGAGGCGAAAAAGAAAAGCTACAACGTCCCATTAATAGACCGTGACAGTATAGATAACCTTAAAGCAATTTCAGGCACAGACGATGATGATTTCTTAAAGGAAATAATTTCTCTGTACCTCGACCAGCTCCCTTCATTGATGACAAATATTACAGATTCATTTCAAAAGAAGGATACCGATAAATTTAAAAGAGCTGTTCATACTCTTAAAGGAGCAAGCCTGAACGTAGGCGCAAAAGCTCTGGGAGAACATGCCAGGGGGATTGAAGAATCAACTAAGCTTGAGGGAATTGAATCTCAATCTAAAATGCTGGCAGAGCTTGAAAATCTGAAAGAGAAAACTGCGGAAGAAATGAAAAATTTTATTGACAAGTTTAATTTAAATTAAAACTAAACTAAAATGGCAAAGATATTAGTTGTAGATGATGAATTAACATCTCAGGCAATCATAAAGAAAATTCTTAGTGAAGCCGGGCATGAAGTAACAACTGCCGGTGATTCGGAATCAGCATTGGGAAAAATTAAAGAAGTAAAATATGACGTTGTATTAACCGATTTTAACATGCCGGGTAAAAACGGTATCGAGCTTACTGCAGAAGCTGTTACTATTGAACCTGAGCTGGTTGTGATACTTATAACCGCTTACGCTTCTATTAAATCGGTTGTTGAAGCTGTTAAGCTGGGCGCTTTTGATTATCTTACTAAGCCCGTAGATAAAGATGAGCTGCTTTTATCTATAAACAGGGGGCTTGAAAAAGTAAACCTGCTGAAGGAAAACCAGTTCCTGAAAGACCGTCTTGAAAGGTCAGAAGAAAACACATCTGATGATTCCGATTACCTCACATCAAGCGCTAAAGTTAAAGAGATGCTTGATGAAGGCAAAAAAGTAGCGCAGTCTGACTCAACAGTGCTTATTACCGGCTTAAACGGAACAGGCAAAGAAGTATTTGCCAAGTTCATTCACAAGAACAGCAAAAGAGCTGACCAGCCGTTTGTGGTAATAAACTGCGCAGCTCTTTCGGAGCAGCTTCTTGAATCTGAGTTATTCGGTCATATAAGAGGTTCATTTACCGGGGCTATTAAAGATAAGAAAGGGTATTTTGAAATTGCAGATAACGGTACAATATTTCTCGATGAAATAGGAGAAATCAGCCCGCAGATTCAGGTAAAGCTGCTTAGAGTTCTCCAGGAGAGGGAATTTTCAAAAGTGGGGGAGACCAAAAAGCAAACCACAAATATCAGAATTTTGGCAGCAACTAACAAAGAGCTTCATGAACAGATTGAAATCGGCTCGTTCAGGGAAGACCTTTATTACAGGCTGAACGTTTTCGAGTTCCATCTGCCTTCGCTTAAAGACAGACCCGAGGATATAGAATTTTATTTTGATAAATTTGTAAATAATTTTGCTTTAAAGAGCAAGAAACCGCTTAAGAAAATAAGTGATGATGTAAGGAAAATATTGAATGCTTACAGCTGGCCCGGTAATATAAGGGAATTAAAAAATATTGCCGAAAGAGTAACAATACTCAGTGAAGGTCCTGTAATAACGGTTGACTTGCTTCCCTCGAAGTTTCTTTCTAACGGGAAAGAAAATATCCAGACTACCGATTACAATCAAAATAAAGAAATTGTAATCCGTAATTTTGAAGTAAACTTCATCACGAAATTTCTCCGGCTGAATAAAGGCAACGTTGCCGCAACTGCGCGGACAATTAACTTTCATCCCGTCAGCTTAAGGCAGAAACTTGCCAAGCTGGGAATTGACCCGGATACGGTTAAATTTAATTAGTCGCTCAGCGTTTTTTCAGGCCGTATTTCCGGATGCATAATATGCCCGCCTAAGTTTGCGGTTATACCTACAGAGCCTATATACACTATTGCAAGCACTGCCAGCGAGTAGCTGAGCCACGACGGTATCTTCTTTTCTTTCTTATACATCAGTGCGGTAATTAACGAAACTGCACCGATTACCTCCATAATTATCAATGATATTAAAGCCGCGCTTTCATGCGGTTCTATAAGCTCTTCCGAAATGCCGGGCAGGTTTTTTATTGATTCTTCCGCCGGGTCACCGGTAAAATATACAGGCAGTATAATAAGAGCTATGCATACAAAGAACCATAAAGAAATTCTTATCAGGTTTTCTTTCTTTTTTATTACTGCATAGCCAAAAAATATGAACAGGATTATTGAACCGATAATTGGAAAGTGATTCAGGTATAAATGAGCATGAGCTAAATCCATGATATCCTCCGTACGGAACGGGTAATTTATTATTACCCGGTTAGTTTAAATTAAAAGAGGCTCACGGGAACATTCATCCCCGGAGCCTCCCCCAAAACTTAATACTAAGATAAGCGGAATATTATTTTAATAAAATCATCTTTTTTGTGACCGAAAAACTTCCGGCTTCAATATGGTAAAAATACAAACCGCTGGCAAAATTAGTGCCGTCAAATGATGTTTTATATGTTCCCGGATTTAATTCTCCGTTTACAGGAACAGCGATTTCCTTTCCTTCAGCATTGTAAATTGTAAGTTTTACTTTTCCCTGTTTCGGAATACTGAATTCAATATTTGTAGAAGGGTTAAACGGGTTGGGATAATTCTGCTTTAGCACAAAATCATTGGGCACTTCTGTGCTGATATTCTGAACACCTATTGCATCCAAATCCAGTATGGTCATCCATAGCTGGTAAGTTACGGGGTATTTAGCCATCCATATAGGGAATAATTTGTTTCTTGCAGATATGATGTTAATAAAATCTCCCTGAAAATGAGTTGTAGGTATAATTGGTTCAGGTTTATATCTTCTGTCACTGACTACAAAATCAACCCAGTTGTTACCCCCATTTGTTGAACGAGACATGAAAACCTCAGATGAGTCTGACGATGTATTTCTGTCATCAAAATATAAAACATCTACAGCTCCGGTTGAATCCACACAAATTGCAGGGAAATACTGTATTTTACCGTTATTAAGCGGGTCTTGATTTACTCTTATCCCCTGTGACCAGCTTTGTCCCCCGTTAGTTGAGCGGTGTAAAATAATATCAGGGTCTGTACCGGCCGGAGAATTGTTAATTTCGTTTGTAACAATGTATATCCATCCGTGTCTTTGACCTGATGAGAGGTCAATTGCTAATCTTGGAAGGCCGTTAACAAGAATATTGCCTTTTGCCTGTAATAATCCGCCAATACCATGCATCGAAAATATATTCTGGGATACATTCCAGTTTGCACCTCCGTTAGTTGAAGATGCAAATCCTGCAAACTGTTCATAATTTGGTAAACTTGAAGATACCCCCGCCCAAGTATCATATACTTCTCCGTTAGGGCCAGTTTTTACATCTCCACCGGAACATCTTTGCGGCGGAGAAGGATTAATTTGTGAATAGCTATTCCACGATACTCCGCTGTTTGTTGTATATGAAAAAAGAACCGGGTATGAAGGTGCCTGAAAATTTACCCATGAAATGTATGTCCTTCCATAAAATGGGCTTGAAGGGTTATTATCTGTTATCATTGTACCCTTGTCTTCAGGCGGTACTTGCTGAGATATGGTGAACTGACTGGACCAAGATAAACCCATGTCTGTTGAATAATGCGTAAATACACCGCTTTGGATATATCCTATGTGATATAACAAAAAGGTTCCGTTTTTATCAATAGCAATACCGGGATCACCCCCGTGATTTAGTATATTATTTGCAGTACATCTGTCTGTACCTGTCCAGTTTAATCCGCCGTTTGTTGTCACATATATACCTTCACTTTTTGTTGATAAAGTATCGGCATCAATCGTAACTGCGCTGCTAAACATAATTAACGGGTTAATTGGGCTCACAGCTATCACTGGCTCGCATTGATGTGTTGGATCACTCGGGAAAATTCTGAAACTTGGTGTTGTGCTGTATAATACCTGAGAATATACGGAACCGGCTGAAAAAACAGCCAGCATTAACACATATTTAATATATCTCATTTTCTCCCCCTTGAGATTTTAGAAACTTCGAAAAGAATCACTAAAATCATTTGTTAATCGGATTCCCGTTTTTGCGGGAATGATAAATAGTTTATACCCTAATTTAATACAGCTTTCCCTAATATTTATAGGAAATATTTAATCCACCATACACATTTCTGGGTTCCCCTGCTTCAAAGTACCGCCCGTAAAAATCGTTTGAGTTAACAAAACCAACATATCTTTTGTCAAAAAGATTGTTTACTCCTGCAAAAGCAAGAATATTTACTTTGCCCAACAGTACGTTTATGCCGGCCATAGGATTTGTGTAGAAATAGGGGCTTGTGCTTTGTGAGTTTTTATCATCAACATACATTTTCGTAACATAATCACAGTCAAACATCAGCAGTCCGTCTATATGTTTAGATATTTCATATTCGTATTCAAGAACGAAATTTACCATGTGTGAAGGGTATGAAGGCATATAGTTATTGGCGTAGCTTTCGTGTACGAGGTTTCCCAGGGTGTCATAGACAATGGCATCAAATTCCTTATACTTAAAGTTCGTGTATATATAGTTAACCATTAGGTCAACTCTTTCAACCGGCTCGGCTTTAAACCCTAATTCAAGTCCTGTTCTTCTGGTTTTGGCGGCATTTCTAAAATAAGATTTACCCGCAATGTTGAAGGGCACAATATCATCCTTTATCTCATAATCGAAAAACGTTACATCGAACAATGCTTTCCTGAACCACTCGCCTCTTTCTTTATTAATCAGGTTTCCTTTGAGTCCGATTTCAAAGTTATTTGATTTCTGAGGATTTAAATCGGGATTAAGGGAGGTTCTTCCCGAGTTAGAAGAAAGCAGATAGTTATCAAGTTCGCTTGCTGCCGGTACATCAAAACCTAAACCGTAAGATGTATACAGCGCTACTGAAGGAGTAAGTTTGTAATTCAGAGCTACTTTGGGTGTAAATTGTTCAAATATGCGGGAGGTATCTTTTATTCCTGTGTAAACCAGATTATCTCTTGAATAGATGAACTTATCATATCTTCCCGAGACAAAAATGTCCATTTTCTCTTTTATCAGGTTGAACTGGTTATAGAAATATACTCCCCAGTTGCCTACATTATCTTCTATCTCGCTGTTTAGCGTTATGCCGGGATGTCCTCCAATATTATCGTATTCGGCAGAGGGACCTGATTGGTATGCATAGTCAAAACCTATTGTGAAATCATTATCTCTCTTACCCAGCTTTGATTGATTTCTGTATTTAAGAAATGTCCCTGTGCCAAACCTGTTAAGCTTGTTGTATGAAAGCAGGTCAGTAGTTTCAAGGTTTTTTATTCCCCCGAATCCTGTTATTTCTATTTCGTTGTTTTCTTTGTTATCCAAAAAAGACCTGAACCTTACGGCAAGCCTGCCTTTTTTTGTATCACGTTTAAAATCCTGTGATACTGCAAGGTCATAAGCCTGCATAGGGTCTGTGTTAAATTCCTGCTGTGTTAACGAGCCGGGCATTTTTATAATGCTTCTTACATAGTTGCCTAAAATAGAGAGCGTTGCCTTTGAGCCGATATATGCTTCATAAACCGAGTTAACAAGATTCGAATATTCCGAGCTGTGCGGTCTGTAGCCGTCTATGTTCTTGTAGTTATAAGACATTGTGAATCTGTAGTTATCCGTCTTAATCCCGATTCTTTCATCTGTCTGCTTCATCCCGAAGCTGCCAATCTGGTTGCTGGTCTTGACAAAGTTTTGCGGATAATATAAATCAGTGAGGAAGTTAATAACACCGCCCGGCGCATTTGCGTAAAGTGAAGAAATATTGCCTTTTACAACTTCAACTCCGCCAAGAGCATTGAAATCAATTTCATCAGCAACCGTCTGCCCGTCTGTTTCAGATACAGGTATATTATCCTGGAGTATTCTAACTCCTCTTATGCCTGAGTTTGACCTTGTTCCGTAACCGCGCAGCGATATTCTTAAGTCACTGTTGCCGTACCTTGTTTGCAGGAATAGCCCGGGTACGTCTGCCAGCAAATCTTTTGCAGATACTTTTTTCCCGTAGGTTAATTCTTTTTTATCTACCCTGAATACCGAATAGGGGATATCAATAATTCTTTTCATTGTTCTTGTCCCGGTAATTGTCATCTCCTGGATTTCGTAATTCAGAGTGTCGTTTTCTTCATCTTCATCTTTTTCCTGGGAGAAACAAAGAGGGGTGAGCAGTAACAGAAATGCTAAAGTTAGTATTTTCATCTTAGTCCCTTTGTGTTAGTTCTGGCAATGCTGCCACTTAAAATTATAAATAATAACTGACTAAATAAATGATGATTTTTTTCTAATAAGTCAAATTAAACGGTATTTTTACAGCTATTACAACATTTCTGCCCTGATTGTTAGCGTAAAAAACTTTATTGCCGTAAGTTGCTGAAAGTACCTTTATTCTTGACATAAAATCAATATAAACCTTGCTCAATAAATTGTTGCATGATATAGAAATATTCAAAATCTGTTTCTCGAACCTCAGGTCGAAGCCAATATCCGCATTAAGCAGTGTATAGCCCGGCAGTGAAGTTTCGTTTTCACCAAGTCTGGTTTTTCTTAATGTGGATGATGCTGTAAGCTCAAAGTAAGGACTGTAAATAGCCTTCCAGCTTTTAAGCTCTACATGAATGCCTGTGGTAATTCTATCGGCAGGAATTAACGGTAGATTTACACCGTCATTTCTTTTGGCAAAAACTGTTGAGTATGTGCCTCTGAAGCTCAGCCAACTTGTTGGTTTAACCGTTACATCAGCTTCAAGCCCCCGAAGTGACGCATCCGACTGCTGGTATCTGAATACAGGGTATCCGCGCAGTGTATCTGATGTCTGGCCAAGGTATATAAAGTTATCAATCTTGTTGTTGTATGCAGAAATATCCATAGAAAGATATTTGCTGTCAATTACAAAACCCAAATCTCCCTCAAGGCTGTGTTCGCTTTTAAAATCTTTGTTTCCCTGTTCAAACTGGAATACGCCTTCGTGCAGCCCGTTTGATGTAAGCTCCGCAAGGTTAGGCGCACGGAAACCTGTAGAAAAATTTCCCTTAAGTGTTATGTTCTTGTTCAGCTTGTATACCGCTCCCGCTGCGCCGTTTACGGAATTGAAGGTTAAATCCAAAGCAGGGTAGTAGTCGATTGAATCTTTCACGCCGAATTCAGTTGTTTTCAGTTTGAATATGTCATACCGCAGTCCTGTTTCTAATCGGAATTTATCTTTGCGGTAATTAAACATTCCTGTTCCGGATACGGAAGTGACATTGGCATCAGGTATTAAGTCTTCTTATACCGGAATTAGTGTTTGTCTGAACAAATCCCTGTGAGCCAAGAGTGAAGTTTATATGCTGATTGACTCTGTAATTCCAGCTGGCATCAAGTGAGGCTGTGTTTAGTAACATGTTCAGGTTACCGAACTGAAGGCTATCGGGAAGGAAACGTTCATCATTTCCTTCAAGCTCCTGCCTTCTGTTATATGTATAACCTAAGTTGAGCTTGAATAACGATTCGCCTGTTATAAATGAATTTTGGAAAACTGCGTTATGAACCTTAAGCACATGGTGCGGCCCCGTAAAGCTCCTGTCGAAACGGGTTTCGTAAATGTTCATCAGCTCGCGCTGAAAGTCTCTGCCTTCAAGTATGCCGTAAGTATAGCTTGTGTAGCTGTAATCAAGCTTACCGACCCAGATACCTTTTGTATAACCGCCGCTTGCTTTCATGGTATATCCGCCGAATCTTGTTTCAGGAATTCTATCACCGTTTCCGTCAAGGTAATCGGAATGAGTTTCGCCGCCGAAACGCAGGAGCCAGTTGAAATTTTTCCCGGCGCCTTTCATTCCCACATCGGCTAATATGCCAAGCGTATTGGTATAAAACTTAAGATTCAAATCAGCAATATTTTTCCCAACCGGAGCAGGGTGTTCATCCGTAATGCTTACAACTCCGCCAATAGCATCGGGACCGAACATTAAACTTCGCGGTCCTTTTATTACTTCAATATTATCTATGCCGTCACTGCTCATTACCAGCCCGTGCTCATCCTGCCATTGCTGGTTATCGAAGCGTATGCCGTTAATCATTATCCCAATCCTGTCACCGTATAAGCCTCTTATAACAGGTTTTGAAACACCTGTTCCTGTTGAAAGCTGCCATACCCCGGGAATTTTTGTTACCGCTTCGGATATATTCATGGAACCGTAACGCTGAAGGTCTTTTGATTTTATTTTATCCGATTGGTACGGCTTTTCAACATTAGTTTCAGTAACGATTATTTCTTCGGTTGTAATTTCCGTAGGAATTAGCCTGATATCCAGCGGTTCGGAGGGTTTATCTGTCTCAACTGTTAGAGTGAAATTTTTATAGCCGAGAAGCGAAAACTCAATCTGTATATGTCCTCCGGGAAGACCTGTCAGCTTGAACTGCCCGCTGTCATTTGTGGATACAGCTTTTCTTAATTCGGTAAGATAAATAGTAACATTCGCCAGCCTTCTGTCTGTTACTGCATCGGAAACTGTGCCTTTGATGGTAGTCTGGCTAGATGCCGAAATAACGGTAACAACCAAAATCAAAAAAGTAAAATATTTCATCATAAATTTATTGAATTGCTCTCATGCATACCAACCTGCGGGTTTCTCTCCCTGTTCCCCCTCTCCATAACAGGAGAGGGGGTTGGGGGTGAGGTAATTATTTTTTCATTTTTGTTTTCGGCGCGCCGAAATAGAATGATACACCAACATATCCGTTAAACGAGCTTATGTTTCTGGCAGCAAAAGTTGTTCCGTCTTCTGTATGCGCCTGGTCGCCAAGGTCTATTTCATTGGGTCCGATTTCCGAAGGGTCATCAGCGCCTTTGCCGAGCGGGTTAATCATATGATACCTCAGTCCGACAACTGCTCCAACGTTTTTGCTGAGCATGAAATCTACTCCGCCGTCGAAATAAATTCCGATTCTTGTTTCTGATTTCATATCCATGGGACCTGTTCTTTCAGCGCCTTTTACAAATACATTCTGTCCGCCGAAATCAAAGCTTCCGCCGAAGAAGTTTGCGGCTAAGCCTGCGCCTACAAACGGGTTGACTTTTCCTTTCGGCATAAATGCCCATTCACCGCCGAGATATATAGAAATTATATTTACCTTGGGCTTGAATGTAGTTGTAACAAGAAGTGTTCCGGTAGAATCGGCTTTGAATACAGCATCAGTGCTGTTGGAAAACATGTTATATCCTGCGCCGAGAGAAACACGGAAGTTGCCTTTTTTGCCAAGTGCAAGCTTTCCGTCAATCCCGAAATTAATAAGCTGCTTGGTATAATACGGGAAATAATCCGCATCAGCTCTTTCGGTTGTTGGCACGTCGGTTTTAAAATCACCGAGCGGTACTCCGTATCCGCCGGTTATGTGTAATGTTAATTTAGGCTGGGCAAATATATTATTTGTAATAAAACTGCCGCTGAGCAATACTAATACTGCAATTAAAAACTTTGTTTTCATTTTCATAAGTAATTTAAATTTTTAAATTTATTAAAGTCACTATCCCCGTGCGCATAAATTGCGCATATCTGCCGTTTCCTTTTGGGATGGGCAAGGGAGTGAGGTTATGTATAAATAAACTTTATGAAATTTCCGGAGGTGCTCTGTCGGAGTTTGATAAGTTAAGTTCGGGAGTACAGGCGCTGATTTCTGATTCAATTATTATACCTGCAACGAATGGTATTATATCTACTTTTATAGAACAATCACTATCGGGTAAAATATTGTAATCAAAAAACTCTCTTGATACAACGCTGAGCTGTTCCGGTGAAACGGTGTTATTAGAAACCGAGTCTTTGCTTAAGAATACCAGCGCATTTAAACCCCATATAATAAATATAATTACCTTCAGCTTGCTGTACGCAAACGGAGAAACATCAATTGCCTTGTATAGTTTCTTTATATTTTTTGTAAATTTCTTCAATATTGAAATAATATGATTTTAAATATAATAAAAATTATGAATTATTCATACACACAGGTTTTTTGGTGTCATTCCCATGAAGACGGGACTCCAGTCAGCATGCTATCCATAAAAAAATTAGCCGCCAAGACTCAAAGGCACAAAGTTAAAACAAAAGAATATTTATTTTCATTTTAAGCTTTTTTGATGTGATTGCCATAAATTATGGGACTTCAGTCAACATGCTATCCATATAATCAATAGCGTAGAAACAAAAGGATATCGGTAAAGAAAGAGAATATGTGTAGAGGGACTATTTCATTTTCATAGTATCAGGTGAAAACCAATTTCCTGTAGAACGTACGTGACCTCTATTCCTTCTCGGTTTTTATCTTCCGGAATTAACCGGATAGCACTTATAATCTGTAGTTGAGCTACTTTCCCAAAAACGAAATTATTTTTGACAGCTCTTTGTTCCAACCGTACTTTTACTTCTTCCGATTCTGTTTCAATTAAAACTATTTCATCTCTAATGGGAAAAGATTCTATCAAGTTTAATCCTTCGATTGTTATTACCCAGAATATAAATTTTTATTTCATCAGGATCAAAATAATTAATCCAATTATTGCAATTACATTGAAGATGAAATAAAGATTGTCTGGGTCGGATAACCTGCCCATAAATGTTAGGGTTTCACTAGAGTACATTTTTTTTCTTTTTTTTCTAATTCTTCTAAATATTCTTTTTTTTATCTAAATTAAACAGCTTTTTTGTAATATAAATGTAGTTTCGGGTATATTTCCCGGCGGGTCAGGTCACAAACTTGATCAACTGAGAACGATTAACTAATATTCTTTTAATAACCCAATTTCTCCCGCATCATTTTCTTAATTTGTCTCCTTAGATTAGAAATTTTACCAAAGATTTCATTATGTTTCTCTAACTCTTTTTGTATATTCAGTAACTCTTGAACATTTTTCAATTTGGCTATTACATCGAACTGAAGATCGAAAAAAGCTTTTAGCTGACCCGCCAATGAATTTAATTCTTGTAGAACTTTGTGTAAATCTTCACTAGACAATAGAAATAGATTATTTGATTCTCTTTGTATAATTCCCAACAGGTATAGCAACCTACTTGATAGCCCAAGTCCTAAATATTGCAACCAGCAGACATGCAATTACTTCACCCAGAAGGTAGTTAAGGGTAAATTTATCGCCGTAACCAAAGGTCGTGATGTTCTCATATTTCGGATTAATCATCATGTGTCTTCGTGTTAGAAGCTGTTATTTTTCTCTCTGGCTATAATTCCGATATATACCATAATCACGGTATATTAAAAATAGCTATAAATGCATATAGTTGTAAATCAGTATCTTACCCACTCTCCCTCGGGGAGGGCAGGGGTGGGCGCTTGACTTCTGCAAATTTCCGTTTTAGATTTATTAGAGAGTGCATAGAGTGCGGAGGGTGTCGAGTGCCTCGATGGACATCGGGTAAACTCCGTGCGAAGTTCATAGAGTAGATATAGTACTCCATATACTTGATACAACTCAATAAACTTGATGCACTATTTTTCCGTTCTTTGAAATAAAAAAAATATTGATTCCGTTTAATTTTGGGAGTTTTTCTAAAAACAGCTATGAAGAAAAACCGCGATTTCAGTGCTCTTTCGTTACTTGTTTTGGGAAATATTGCATTTTGAGGGCACTTTCATTACTTACCGTTACTTGAAGTAATGAAAATTTTTGATAGTTTCCTTTGTGTTTAACAGTCCTGAGTGGAGTCGAAGGACAAGACAAATTGAATTGATAAGATGACTGGATTCCCGCTGGAGTATACTCCGAACTTGATTCGGGGCGGAAAGACAAAAAACTTTGTGTGCTTTGTGGTTCAAGGCAGGATAAAAAAATCCCCCCTTGGAGGCAAGGGGGGACTGGACATTGTCCTTGGGGGAGAATGCAATCAGAATCCGATTTTAATTCCGCCGAAGATTTCTCTAAGCGGTCCGGGCTGATATGAATTACCTCCCGGGTCGGGTTCTGTAAATGCAATATATTTTTTGTCTGCTAAGTTGCGCACCTGCAGCGAAAGCTCGCCGTTGACTCCTTTAAGCTTCCAGTCCCAGATTATTCTGGCATTGAAAAGTGAAAACGGGTCAACCGATTCCGCTTCGATATTTGCTCCGTCTATAAATGACCTGCTGTAGGTTTCAGAGCTTACGCCGATTGTAACACCGGGAATAAACTCGTAGGCGAGGTCAACATATATTTCATGTTCGGGCGAGTTGGGCAGGAAATTTCCGTTCTGTATATACTTTACTATCGTGGTATCATCCATAATTACACGAATCGGGTCGGGTATATCATACTTAAAGTTCGAATAAGTATATGCAACCTGAAACGCAACCTGTCTTATAGGTGTGAATTTTGCGTACAGTTCCGCGCCAAAACGCTTGCTTGCCGCTGCATTACGGTAGAATGTTTCCAGCGGTCTGGTGGATATTCTGTAGCGGTCGAAGTCATTTTCAGTCTTCATGTAAAATCCTGTTAAATCAAAAAGCAGGTATTTGCTGACCGTTCCTCTTACACCGAGCTCTTCACCCTGCGAAGTTGCAGGCACCAGGTTCTTGTTGAATCCGCCGAACGCATCGGGGTTCAGAGCAAGCTCTTCAGTTGCGGGGGGCATAAATCCCATGCCCCAGTTTGCGAACAGGTTGATGTTCGGTTTAGGTGAATATGTTACGCCGATTCTTCCGGTGGCTTTGTTGAAATCCTGGTTTCCGGACAGGTCTATGCCGCCTGTTTTAAGGTTATCTACCAGTTCGTTCTTCATCATATCATAGCGGGCGCTTAACATTAAACCCCACTGTTTTCCGATATCTACTCTATCGATTGCAAAAACACCGGAACCTGTCTGTTTGAATGTTTCGTCCGATTGAAGGTCTGTTCCTTCTATTGCTCCGCCGAGGTTCGGCAGGCGGTATTCATCAATCGACTGGTACTGGAAATCCCCGCCGATTGAGAAATGATTTCTGATGTTCTTCTTTCCGTAATGGAAAGTATAGAGCAGAGAGCCGCCCGGGGAAATCAGTGTTCTGTGAATAACCGAGCTTGGAACAGCTTCTTTATAATCGGTTCTTCTTCCGAATGCATAGAACTGGATGTCATGCATATCATTGAAGGCAACCGAGCCGGTTAATCCGCCTGTAAAGCGTTTGGTGTACTGGTATTCGTTCTTTGGCACAGCATCGGGATTACCCTGTTTCGGGTCTTCCTGAACCATTTTGAGGTTCAAGCCTTCAGCGTTCTCACTGTAGAACTCGGTGTAATACATTAAAGGGGTTAAGGTAATTTTCTTATTCGGGGTAACATTGGCTTTGCCGTATATGTTATTGCCCCAGTATTTCTGATGTATTCGGTACCCGTCACCCATCAATCTTGAAAATGATACGTTGTAGTTAACATCTTTTACTGTAGCTCCAAATTGTCCGAGTCCCTTCCAGAAGTTATATGTGCCGT
Organism: Ignavibacteriota bacterium; assembly: GCA_963742955.1. GTDB lineage: Bacteria > Bacteroidota > Ignavibacteria > Tepidaquicellales > OLB5 > CAVUOA01. Next base: position 145,487 of record CAVUOA010000012.1, read on the forward strand.
AGGAACCGGTACCAAGACCGTTAAGCGGTTTGCTTCCGCCATCCTGTGTGTTGATGCTGATAATTCCTGCTGAAGAGCTTCCTCCGTATAAAGATGCAGAGGGTCCTCTTAATACTTCGATGTTCTTTACAATAGACCAGTTCACATCAAAGAAGTCGGGTGTGAAACCGGTCGGGTCATTAAGCGGGATTCCGTCTAAGAGCACCTTAATGCCCCTTACTCCGCGTTCTGAAAGTATGCCCTGTCCGCGCATTGAAAGGTGAACACGTTCGCCGTCCGCCTGGTTATCTACCTTAACACCGGGGACAAGCTTCAGAGCTTCATCAACTGCGATTGTCTTAGGCATAGTTTTAAGGAATTCACTGTTAATTATACTTGCAGCAAATGGTGTTTTATTTAACGGGAGACTGATTCTTGGCGCGGTGATTATAACTTCAAACGGGTATTTGTATGATGCAGTATCACCCTTAGTCATCTGCGAATACCCCGTTTGAACACCGAAGAGTATGGTGAAAATTATTATAAGACGTTTCATATTTTTTTACTTTAATTTGAACTTTCGACAGGCGCACGCAGATTACAGACGTCTCATTAAATCCGTATCCGCCAATCGATAAATTTTAATAATCCTTTATTACTTTATGCAGAGAAAATATGAAACGGAGGGGCGCGGTCCCTTTCAACAGAAAAAGGTTCGAGGGGAAGAATTAAAACATTAAAGGAGGAAATAGTTCCGATTTCGGAACGCAGAAACTTAATATCATTTATAATAGGAAGTTCAACAGCTGATAGTTTTTCGGTGAAGCAGCTGCAATAAATTTTTGATTCGAATTTTTGAAGCGGGAATAAATCAGGTGCACAGTCAGAGCTTGTGTAAGAGAGTACGTTGAAAATCCACGAGAGAAAAATAATAAGCTTCACGAAACTATATCTCCCCATCGGGGAAATATCAAATTTCCTGTAAAGCCTAAGAAGATATTTTAAGATGCGTTTCAAATCCTGTAAAATCGTAAAGACACATTTGAATAAAATCATTCGTGATAACCTGTACCTTTTTGAAGTGAAAGGCGTACATCACAACCCAAATTTAATTTACAGGAATTGAATAGACAATGTTATAATACAGTTGATTGGAAATCGGGGTTTATAAAAGTTCCCGTTTTTCAGAATTTTTTTAAAAAGGAGGAAAAAATGACTTAAAATCAGTTAAATTCTTCAATCAGCATTGCTTTGGGAATAATGTCTGAGGGAGCTGTGTCAAGTATTTTTCTTTCGAATACACGTTCAGTATCTGTACGGGATTCTACTATTTTACCGTCCCTGTAGCATGTTACTATTCCCCGGAATGACACCCATTTCATTTTAGCGCTTGAAGAAAGAAAGCATCCTTTATAACCGAGTATGCCCGGCAGTACAACTCTGTTTTTACTTATTGGAAGAGTATTCCATAAGTCAACAAGGTGTTCTGCTTCCTGTTCTGATACTGTCCATTGGGGGTCGGAGCGCCCTGAATAAATCAAGGCGCCGCATACCCAGTAATTTAAATTTTTATTTGATTTTAATATGACCATGCATTACTGTCATAAAAGTGCAAAATTGTGTATAAGGTCCGCGGTCTGCGGTTCTTGGGTCAGGAATTAAATGTCCGCTGTTATCAAGATTTGTTGCTTGTGTTCCGCCGGGCTTGTGCGACCAATAACCGTTCTGACCTTTTCTATACCAATGGTAATCCCAGTTAGGCGCTATAACAAGAGCAACCAGATGCCCGGTTCCCGGACATTTATTGTTTGCGCCGGGGTTATCAATCAGGCAATCGGCAACAGCTCCCATTTTAGCGCTCGTTTGTCCAGACGCTACACTGCACCCCGAAAGAGAAGTGTATTGGGAACCTGCAGCTCTGCCGGGCTGTGCGTAAGTATCGGTTCTGTAATTGGTGGAGTAGTTGTAGCAATTGTTGTTGCTCTGTTTTTGACCGCCGTCATTCCACCATGCCGGCTCAAATAAAGGTGCGCATGAACAAAGCAGCTTAACAGGAGGCCATTTGAAAATATTCGGGTTTAGTTTTATACGGCTCTCAATAAGCAGCTTGCGTTCTTTTAACAATCGTTTCTTAAAACCGCCCGGCAGGCGGATGTTCTTTATCTTGCTTAGTTTTTTGAAGATGTAATCTTCTGCGCCTTTATCTTCGAATTTGATTACATCGCGGGGACTGTAAATATGTCCCGCCGAAAGATGCATGTTCAATGGAAATGCTCGTGTTGGTGAGCTTACCTGCTCAACGATAAGTCCCCTGTAGCCGAGGTTAAAAGGAGCAGGCGGCGCTTTCCTGACTTTTTTATCCTGTGATATTAAGTCAAGAAATTTTATTGATTCCCTGTTATTCAATTCGATTACAGGGTTTTCTCTTCCGCTGAAGATGTCAAGAGTGATTTTGAGTTTCATGGTTATTTGCCTTTTGTTTTATAAATTCTAAGACAAATATAATATGGAAATTTGTATTTGGTTCGTGTCAAATTTTTTGAAATGTAATGAAAATTTGAGCGGACTTTTCTGCCAAAGCAGGCAAAAAAGAGTGAATACATTAAATTTTTGAAGTTTTTAAGCAATAACAGAAAGCGGGTTTATCATTAGAAATGAAGTGACAGTTGAAGTAAAATAAAAAGCCCGGTGGTATCCCGGGCTGATTAAGTCGGGGTAAATATTATTTCAGGAGCCGTTCTTCTTTATTACTTCAACCGTATCTAATGCAATAACAAGCTCCTCATTTGTCGGTACAACAATTACTTTTACTTTTGAGCTGGCTTTGGATATTACGCTTTCTTTTGCTTTTACGGTTTCGTTCTTTTTGGTATCGAACTCAAGTCCCATGAACTCCAATCCTTTGCAGACGCTTTCTCTTGTCGGGGCGGAATTTTCGCCAATGCCTCCGGTGAAAACAATTACATCAACACCGCCCATTGCCGCAGCATAAGCGCCGATGTATTTCTTAATCCGGTAGTTAAACATTTCAAGCGCAAGTATTGCGCGGTGATTTTTCTTGTTAACAGCGGCATCTTCAATCTCACGCATGTCTGATGAAACGCCGGAGATTCCAATCATACCGCTGAATTTATTAATCAGAGTGTTTGTGGTTTGAATTCCGATTTCCTCTTTTGACATAATGAAGGTCAGCACACCTGCATCTATATCGCCGCATCTGGTGCCCATGATTAATCCTTCGACTGGTGTCATTCCCATTGATGTATCAACCGATTTTCCGTTCTTTATTGCCGCTATCGATGAGCCGTTGCCGAGATGACATGTGATAATTTTTGTGTTCTCCTTAGGTATGCCGAGAATTTCACATGCTCTTGCCGAAACATACCTGTGGCTAGTACCGTGGAATCCGTAACGTCTTATTTTGTATTTTTCGTACAGCGAGTAGGGAAGCGCATACATAAAAACCGATGGCTCCATTGTCTGGTGAAATGCTGTATCGAATACGCCTGCCTGCGGTACATTCGGCAGCAGCGCTTTCATGGCGTAAATACCTTTGAGGTTCGGGGGATTATGCAGCGGCGCAAGGTCGATGCATTCTTCCATTTGGGCTATTACTTCATCGGTAATCATAACGCTTGATTTGAATTTTTCTGCGCCGTGAACTACTCTATGCCCAACTGCGTTTATTTCATCAAGACTTTTTATGCTTCCGTGCTTATCGCTGACAAGTACACCGAGCAGAAATTCTATTCCCGCCTGATGGTCAACAATTTCGCCTTCGAGCTTTACGGTATTACCGTCATTTCTTTCGTTCTTTATAAAAGCTCCGTTTAACCCGATTTTCTCAACAATGCCTTTTGCAAGAACTTCTTTTTTATCAATATTGAAAAGCTGGTATTTTATAGAGGAGCTTCCACAGTTTAAAACTAAAATTTTCATAATATATACTGTTTGTGTGCTAAATTTTTGTACTTAATTTTTTCCCGTCGGAATAGTTGTAGAAACCCTGTCCTGCAATTCTTCCAAGCCTTCCGGCCCTGACAAGTTTTTTAATAAGCGGTGATGATTTAAATTTTCTGTCACCGAATTCATCATAAAGGTTATCCATCCACATATCAAGTTTGTCAAGCCCTATTTTATCAGCCATTTCAAACGGTCCCAGCTGCATGCCGTAACCAAGCTTCATCGTTTCATCTACATCTTCAATTGAGGCAACACCTTCCATATACAATTCGCATGCTTCGTTAATCAAAGGTATAACAAGACGTGTGCTGATATTGCCGGGTGATTCGTTAACGGTGATGAGCCTTTTATCAATTGTACGAATGAACTTTTTAACGGTTTCAAATGCTTCTTCAGAGGTTTTGAGCGAGCGTTCTACTTCAACCACGCGCACTGTATTTGCAGGTGAGAGGAAATGTATTCCGATAGCGCGCTCGGGATATTCCAGTACCGAAGCAAGCTCTGATATTACGATAGTCGATGAGTTGGTTGCGATGATTGTACTTGGTGAAACAACTTTTTCAATCTTGCTGAATATTTCCTGCTTTATGCTGATAACGCTCTTGTCATATCCGTGAGAGCTGATGCATTCTATGACGATTCCGCATTTCTTAAGCACGTTGTAATCTGTATAACCCTTTATCCTCGAGAGGACTGCGCGCTTTTCACCGGCGGTTAAGCCCCAGCGGTTTATCATTCCGTCAAGCTTGCTGTTAAGCTCATCGAAAGCTTCTTTAACACGGATGTTTGATATTTCTATAAATACCACATCGATTCCGTGGCTGCTAATCAGCAGCGCGATATCCTGCCCCATAGAACCGCACCCAATAATTCCGATTTTATTCAGCACTGATGACTGCGGTTTTACGGTTTTATTAATACTGTAATCTTCAAGTTTTTCTTTATCTGCCATTTTATATATCTTTTAGATTTTTCCTTTAGTTATGTGTTTTTGTTCAAAGACCTCACCCTCCGGTTCCTCTCCTGAAAAGGAGAGGGAGGGGATTACTCATATATTTTCTTCTCCCCTCTCTTCATTAGGAGAGGGGCAGAGGTGAGGTGTACACTAATATGTTCCCGCTGCCTGCGATGAAGTGATTGCTGCAAGATAAAATATGTCTTCGGCAGAGCACCCGCGGGAGAGGTCGTTTATCGGGGCTGCCATACCCTGAAGCACAGGTCCAATTGCCTCGGCTCCGGCAAGCCGCTGAACCAGCTTATATGCAATATTACCCGATTGCAGGTCGGGAAAATAAGAACGTTTGCTTTTCCTGCAATGGGGGAGTTGGGTGATTTTTTCTTGCCGATTGATTCGATTATCGCTGCATCTGCCTGAAGCTCGCCGTCTATTAACAGCTTCGGGTCCATTTCTTTAGCAATCTTTGTTGCATTAATGACCTTTGTGACCATATCATGTTCTGCGCTTCCTTTTGTTGAGAAGCTGAGCATTGCAACTTTCGGCTCGATACCGGCTATTGCTTTTGTTGTCCGCGCAGTAGATACTGCAATTTCTGCAAGTTGGCGTTCATCGGGGTCAGGATGAACTGCGCAGTCCGCAAAAACCAGCAAGCCATCTTCTCCGAATGATTTATCTTTGAGCAGCATAAAAAATGCGCCCGATACAATACTAATGCCCGGAAGAGTTTTTACAAACTGGAACGCCGGTCTAAGAACATCGCCGGTTGCATGAATGGCGCCACTGACTTCGCCGTCAGCATCGCCGTGTTTAATCATAAGTGTTGCAAGGTAAAGCGGTTCTTTAAGCAGTTCTAATGCTTTTTCTTTTGTCAATCCTTTATGTTTGCGAAGCTCGACCATTGTATCGGCGTAAGTATTCAGTTTATCGTAATTGGAAGGGTTAACAATAACAGCTTTCTCAATATTAGATAAACCTAACTTTGAAGAAGCTGATTTTATTTCATCGGGATTTCCGATTAGGATAACCTGAGCAATTTGTTCGGCAATCAAACGGTCGGCAGCTTTCAAATTACGTTCTTCCAAAGATTCTGGAAGAACGATTCTTTTGAAATGCTTCTTTGCATTTTCAAGTATTCGTTTTTTTAAGTCCATTGTAATCTTTTAAATGTTAAATTGGGCCTGCCTGCTGCAGGCAGGTATAGAATTTCGGTGAGTTGTAAATGAAAGTTTGAACCGGATGTAATAGCAGTATGTATCAATCTTATTATATGATTATAACAATCATTGCAAGATATACTGAAAAAATGAGAAATTAAATGGAAAAAGGGGGTATTTTGGTTAAAAAATGGTTAAAATTTCTAATATGATGGCAATTCAATTTGAAGGAGTATAACGCAGAAAAATAGCAAAACTTTTATTTCCTTTAAAAAGCAGCGGTATTTCTAAAACATTTAAGGCAATAATACCGCAGCGGCTATTACTGTTGTCCATAATCCGTTTTTATCACCTTCGGCGGTTTGGGTTATATTAAATGTCTTTACAATTTTATCTGACATTTTAAATACTTTTTCTCTTTCATTCCAATCGGATTCAGGATTAAATTCAATTCCAAGAGCAGTTGCCAGCATTTGCGCAGCCAGGTCTTCGGCATATTCACCGGCGATTTTTTCTTTAACTCCATACGGATGGTATTCTGAAATATAGCCATAATTTAATTTATCTGCCGGTAATGCCGCCCCAATTGAAGCTGCTATCAATTGGTTTGGCTCATTAGTAGAATTTCTAGCCATCACAGTAAAAATAATTTGCCCCGGGTTAATTTCTCTAATTCCTTCTTCTTTAGAGATTCTTCTGCAATTAGGGGGGAAAATACTGCTTACAGAAACAAGATTGCATTTTTCTATTCCCGCATTTCTCAGAGCGCTTTCAAACGAGTTCAGGTAGCCTTTGTTTCTTCCCACGCCCTTGGTGAAGAATATTTTCCCGGGTTTATACATTAAGAAATCTTTCTAAATGAATTTAAAAAGTTTGATATTTACTTAGGAAATATGAATTATTGTTATAAACCACTTTTTTTATTTTATTGTTTTGGATTAGGTTCTCAACAACACTCCATTGAGAATTCGATTTTGCTAAAAATTTTTTTACTGAATCGATTCTCATAGGGTGCACCGCAAGTATGCTTAACAGTTCATTTTCGGCGTCTGAAGTATATGTGAACTCATCTCCTTCATAATGAATCATCAGTTCGGTGTCAATACTGAAACCCGTAAATATCTGGTATGCTGAATTTATCATTTCCTCATCAGGAGCAGTAACATAAGACTCTGCAGGCGGTCTGGTTGGAACCAGAATATAAGCTCTTCGGGGATTTATTGTTTTTATTACTCCAGCAGTACTACGGATTGATTCTAAACCGTCATTAATATTTTTAACAAGCATAGTTTCAGTAACCAACTCACCCTTAAACTCCGAAGCGAATGTTCGCATTCCTTCAATTATGGATTCAAGCTTTAAGCATCCGTGGGGCCTGTTTATTTTTTCCCAGATTGCTGAGTCAGCTGAGTCAATTTTAAGAGAAACCCAATCGGCATTTTTCAGTTCATTCCTGATATTCTTATCGAAAAGCAGTGAAGAATTTGTTATGACGGCAATTTTTATTCCCAGTTTTTTTAGCTTTTCAATTGTTAAACCGAAATTTATATCAAGTGTAGGCTCACCGTCAGGTACAAATGTTATGTAATCAACTTTTTCGCCAGCTGAGATTAATTTCTTCAACTTAGACTTTGCGGCTTTAAATATCTTCTTTGCAGAGTAAAAATCTCTGTTATAAATAATCATTGAATTCGTAGAACCAAGCTGGCAGTAAACACACGAATATGTGCAGTGTTTGAAAAGGACATTATTTATGCCCAGGCTTCTTCCTAATCTTCTGGATGGTATGGGACCAAATACAATCATATTTCTTCCCTTAATTTCAATTATAAGACAGCCGTATTTTCCTGTTTGTTAATGTTGGTTTGATAAGTTTTTTCCATCCAGCCTTGTTCCATGTATTCAATTGCAAATGAGTTTGATAATATTTTTCGGGAATCGGATGAGTTCCAACCACAACCCGAAGCTTGTATTTTGATTCAATAAATTTTTTGAAATAATTAATATGCGGGCACGGAGGATAACCTACAATCATTCCGGTTGCAAAATGGATTATTTCCACGCCGTTGTTTTTCATTTCCTCAGGTGCATACTCGATATTACCGCCGGGACAGCCTCCGCAGGAAGTATATCCTGCAAGTTCAATACCGCGGTCTTTATAGATGTCAAAAGCGCCGGCTCGTTCCCGCATTGCCCTGAAACATTTTCCACCGGCACACGTTTTGTACCGGTCACAAATTATTATTCCGATTTTAACTTTTGATTTCATAATTATCAATATTTATTTAGTTTACCAAAGAAACTTTATTAAAAAAGATTATGCATTCAAAAGCCCATTAAAAACAGTATTAATCCCAATATTAAACCGAATACAAGATTGAATAGTTTGATTAATATAGAATCTTTCAGTGAATAGGAGAGCATTGGAAGTATGCCGTGCCCGTCCTGGACTATTGAACTTGTAAATAATACTGAAAACGGAATCAATCCCTTTGAAAACATCATTACAAAAATCAGATGGGGTCCTGATTCCGGTATCAATCCGATAAGAGCACTTGATAACAGAAGTAATAAAGTGTAATGAGAAGTTATACTCTGTAAGTCCAGAAAATGCATTACAAGTTCTATTACCAGCAGTGCCCCGAATGTCCATAAGAAAATTTTAAATATGTGTTTCTTGATTATATGTTTCCATACATGGTCTTTGATGTAATGTTTGTATCCTTTTTCACCGGGGTGATACTGCTCTACCTCGCATTCGCTGCAGGTTTTGAAATTGAATTTTTTTACTAAATAATCCGTGGCATATCCTATAAAGATACCAAGTACAAAAAGGATAAAAAATAATTTTATGGCAGTCACGGGAAACATCGAAAGCATAACAAATTGTTCATCTCCGGCGGTTGAAAACATTAGCCCTGTAATAGCTCCGAAACTGATTACGCCGTGCATATAGAGTGTAACACCTGCAAAAGAGCCTAGGCATCCCGGCAGAGCGCCAAGCGCTGAAGCAATGACGTATTGCTTCCATTTTCTTCCGCCTTTAAGAATTGCTTCCAGCCTGCCTTTAACCTTTAAGTTCAGCAGGTCAATTGCAACCATCATTACAAAAACAAAAAGGCTTATTTTTAATGCTTCGGTCAATATGTCAAGAAATGTTTCCAGCATAATCAAACCGGACTGCCGGTTAATGTATAATTATTTTGGTTTTGAGATTTGCTGTAATCGTTTTCTACATGGTCACACGTCAAATTCTCATCATTTTTCAACTCACCCTTTATGAATTTGTTCACAGCATCTTCAATCAGTTCTTCATCGGCAAAGAGTGTTTTAATGTTATGCTGTTTCAGGTCTTCTACTACGCGCCACCCTCCGCCTTTTGAAATTAAATATTCGCAGTCTTTAAGCCCTTCAATTAAATGTTCGTGGCTGTGCCTGTGTTGCTCGTGATTATGTTCACTATTGCCATGATTTTCGTGATTATGTTCACTATTGCCATGATTTTCGTGGTTATGTTCACCATTGCCATTGTGTTCGTGACCTTGCATTCTGTGGTTTGTAAAAAGATTTTCTCTTAATTCTTTGTTAATAATTTTTTCGCCTTCAATTTCATAAACCATAAATGATTTACATCTTCCTATGTGACCGGTTACTCTTTTTTGGTCGTTTGTTGCAATTGCTATTTTCATGACTTTTCTCCGTTATTTTAATTTTTATTAAATTGACCGTTAATTTTTATTGCCTTACCGTTTAAAATTCCATCGGCAACTTTTTTGCGGGCTGATTCGACAATTCTTCCGAAAGTTGCCCTGGATATTTTCATTTCCGCTGCGGCGTCTTCATGCGAATATGCCAGAAGGTCCGCAAGACGCAGGGATTCCAGTTCATCATGCTCAAGCGTAATTTCCTGCAGTTCAAAGACAGGAATTCCCCTTGGTTTGAAATAATATACTGACGGATTACAGCAAACTCTTCTGTGTTTTCTCGGTCTTGGCATTTTTAAAATTTTTGTTTTTTAGTTATGAGCATATGCTCAATATAATATAATGAATTCCCATTGTCAAGATATAATCAATTGAATTACGTAAAGATATGTTTTACAGTATGTGAGATTATCATGCTCTCTTTATTCTCGAGAACAAATTAACTGATGGGGTAAAAATAAATTTCACTAAAACCATTGTCCAGGATTTGTGAACGTGAAGAGGCTCGTAGTACTCGGATGCGATTTTTCTAAGTTCCGGCAGTCGGCTACCCGGGTACACCTGGAAAATCATGGTGTTCGTTGTGGTAGCCCACGTTAAATGCAAGCTTGTTGAGCGGTCCGTAGTATGAATAAGTTTCCTGTCCTTCTTCAAATACATAATGCTCGGAAATAAAATGTCCCGCCATGGGGTGCAGGCTTCCGGCAAGGAAATCGGATACCAGTAAATATAAAACACTTGTCCATCCTGCAAGTGGGATAAATATTGTCATGACACCGACCTGGAATAAAAGATTTATCACCTGCCATTTGTTAAGCTTAAGCGGGTGAACAAAAACAGGGCGGAATGCATAGAATAAAATCTGTGTAAAAGCCCAGATAAATTTGCCGATATACCCCCTGAACAACCATGCTTCGGGGTACGCTGGTATATCAACATCAACGCCGTCTTTACCCTGGTCACGGTGGTGCATTGCGTGGTAAATTTTAAATGACATGGCGTATGGGAAAACAATCGGGATATTTGCAACGAGAGCCAGCCAGTTGTTGCTTGTGGTTTTTTTTAGAGCGAGGTTGTGTGTTATTTCGTGAATAGCAAGGAAAAGTGAGTGGTTTATTGTTGCGCCGATAAAATATGCTGCTAAAATAAAGAATATCACTTCTGTAATTCCTGAACCGAAAGGATGAGTTCCTATAAAATAAGCAATTGCCATTTGAATAATAACCAAAGCAATGGTTGTATAAGCTTCTCTTAAATCATGACCGACCAGTTTCTTTATTTCAGGATGTTCAGAAATAATAATTTTGCGCCTCTCAGCGTGAGGCTCGGGTTCTGCTGACCAGTAAAAGTCCTTTTTCGATGCTTTTATTGCTTTTGTCATTTAATTTAACTTATTACATGAAAGATAACGAATTATTTTGAAAGAAATTCCGATTATTAAACTTCCGAAGTTTTTAAAACTTCGGAAGTTTTGAAAACAATTTCAAATTCAAAGCTTAATTGTTAAATTTGTGTTTATGCACTTATGGAAATAGGAAAAACTATATATGCCAAAACCCGCAGCCAGTGGCGCAGGTGGCTTGAAAAAAATCATGGCAAGGCATCTGAAATATGGCTGATTTATTACAGGAAAAACAGCGGTAAGCCGCGAGTTTCTTATAATGAAGCTGTTGAGGAGGCATTATGTTTCGGGTGGATTGATTCAATTGCAAAACCTATTGATGAAATAAGCTGGGCGCAGCGGTTTACTCCGCGAAGGAAAAACAGCGCGCTTTCGGAGCTGAATAAAGAGCGTGTAAGGAGGCTTATCAAAGCTAAGCTTATGACTGCCGCAGGGCTTGAAAAAATTAAGCATGAGATGCATCCGCATTCATTAAAGAAAAATAAGAAGCCTGTACTTAAGAAATATGTACTTGCAAAAGATATTATTGATGAGATTAAAAAAGACCCCGTTGTTTGGAAGAATTTTCAAAAATTTCCGGAATCATACAAAAGAATTCGTGTTGCCTGGATAGACGGCTCGCGAAGAAGACCGGAAATATTTAAAACAAGATTAAATTATTTTATAAAAATGACTGCTAAGAACAAAAGATTCGGAATGCTGGAAAAGTAAAGCGCCTAGTGTATCGAGTGGCTTGGGAAGATAGTGTTAGAAATAATCTATTTCACAACAACCAGTTTTAAGTGGTGTCAGGTCTTACGACCTGACACTTACTTTACAACAACCAGTTTCATTGTTTTGCTGAAACCGTTTGCAGTCAGCCTGTAAATATAAATTCCGCTTGCGTAGTTGCTCCCATCGAAAATAATTGTGTAGTATCCTGCATCCTGCTCTGAATTAACTAAAAAGGCAACTTCCCGTCCGGTAAGGTCATAAATTTTTAATTCAACTTTGCCTGCAGAAGGAATTTGATAATCGATTCTGGAAACAGGATTTGAAGGATTGGGGTAGTTTTGGTATAAATCAAATTTTTGCGGAGTTTCGATACTTACTTCATTATGTAAATCATAATATTCAAAATTCCCGTTGTAGTCAGTTTGTTTCAGCCTGTAATTGAATTTTCCGGCGGATAGTTTTTCATCTGTATATGAATAATCCTTCGGCTCATATGAGTTTCCGTAACCGTTTACGAATCCAACCTTTTGCCAATTATTACTGCTAACTATACTCCTTTCAATATCAAATCCTTTGTTATTTATTTCGGATGTTGTACCCCACATTAGCTTTACTTTTCGGTTGTTCACAATGGAATTGAAATATGAAATTGTTACAGGCAGCGGAGAAGTATTATCGCTTAATGCAAAGAAAGAAAATGTTGTAAGTCCTGAACATGCAACCGTTTTATTTGTCGTATTAACGGTTGAGCCGGCATAATGAATCCAGATTGATCCTTCAGTCTTACCCAGCCTGATATTGTTCTCGGCAGTAATTGTACCCGTTAAAGCCGGGTCATAATTCAATGTAACAGTATAGTTATAATTTGTACCGTTTAATTGAGTTATGTTCCAGTAACAATTGCCGTAGTTTCCTGTTAACGTGCCGGGGGGGTCAGAACCGCTGTTATATTCAAAATTAATAGATGAGGGCAGGCTGCTTCCCGAAACCCATTGTATCGAGCCAAGAGTTCTGCTTGCAAATGTAAAAGTTTGTGTATTGCCAATTCCGATAGTTCCGCTGACAGACGGCAGCATAGGCGTGCACCATGCATTAAACTCAACTGCGCCAATATCAGTGCCCATGCCGTACTGTGTTGTTCTTGAATTTCTGTAGAAATCGATTCCGATGCTTCCGGAGTTTACACCCGCAATTCCTTTTCCGTTAACGTACCATACTTCCTGGTTGTTTATTTTTACATTTAAATCAGCAGTTGAAATATCCTGGAACAAATTTCCTGCTGTAAGAGATGAAACGCTCCAGCTGTTCGGGTCCTGATTCCTGAAGCTTCTCCACGTATCGATAGTATAGCTGTTAATCGTGTTTTGTCCCCAGCCGCCGATAGTAGAGCTGTTAGCCGATAAAAAATTATAATTTGAATAATCATTTGACCAGCCTGTTGCAGGATTTGTACTAGGTGCATTAAGTACAGCGAAATGTCTTCCGGTACCTCCTGTGCGCTGATTAATGAAAATATTGTTTCTAAGCTTCGTAATTGATGTAGTAGCCATATACGGCACTAGCGCGCCGGTAAATCCACGGCTGTAACATGAAGATTCGTTATTGCCTGATGAGATTGTTCCCGTGAGAATAACCGAATTATAATAAATGTTCATGCTTACACCGGAAGTAACAGTTCCTGCATCCCAAATGCCGAACATCTGCGTATTCCTGCTGTCATCAAGAGCAACCATATTATTGTAAATGTTTATTGTATGCGGCGCAGCTGTGCCAAGGTCAACATTTGTCAATATTCCGCCAATCATTGCATCAGTTAAATTATCATTCTTTACGTTATAAATCCTGTTTCCGTAAATGTTAGTTTTATACAGGTACTGGTCGCATGCAATACCTGCATCATACACACTTGAGCCTGTTGTACTTGTGCAGTATAAATTGTAAATAGTATTGTAACAAATATCGGCATCTGAAGTTGTAGATGTATCCGAATACCCGATTCCGAATACAGTTCCGTTTGCAAAATTTATAGTGCCTTTAGAAGTTAGGTCATGAATTGTATTTCCCGATATTTCAATATTGCCGGATGCGCTTCCAATCCTGTTATTGTGAAAAATCCCTCTAAGCATTGTTGTCGATGAGCCGTTATTATCCTGGTACATATTTGCAACTTCATTATTTGAAATTGTTGAGGGGAACAGCACTTCGCTGTAAATTCCCGCAATTAATGCCGGTGCAGTACTTGTGATGCTGTTTGATGTTGTCCGGTCTCCTATAAAATTAGAATCAATCACTATCATTCCGGAGTCTGCATAAATGCCGAAAAAAGTTGCCGATGAGCCGCTTCCTGTGAGATAAAAATTTTGTATTGTGTTATGTTTAACGTCAGCTCCGTTTACGGTAGTAGAAACACTTACTTTAATTCCGGTTACGTTTACATTTCCCGAATTTTGCCAGGCACTGCCCCCGCAATAAGTTGTTTGTCCCCCGACATAATTGTACGATACAATATTCCCGGATGAGCTGCTTCCTGTTTTCAGATAAACTGCCGTCTGGGCAGAAGTTCTTGTATATGCGCAGTAGAAATGATTTCCGTCACCCGGGTTTGTTCCTCCGATAATCCAGTTATTGCCGTTCCCAGTTGAAGTTATATAGATTCCGTACGAGCCGAAATTAAATATTTCATTTTTCGAAATTGTGTTATTGCTGTTTGGCCTGGTGCTGGTACCGTTTGAATATATCAGGTTTGCCGGAATATTTATTCCGTCAGAACTTACTTTATTTTGTGTAATAAGATTATTGCTGTTTCCGGTTGAGGACGATGAAGTATTGAAATATATCACACCGCTTGCAGCAGATGTATTTCTGCCCTTTATTGTGCAGTTCATAACAGTGTTATGCGTGGCGTTGTTTCTGAACTGTATTGCAACTCCGGTTGAACTCGTGCAAATGAAAGCAAGTGAGGAAGCGTCAAGTCCGTCGATTATAAAATAATCTGCTCCGTTGAAGTCGATTAACAAATCTTCATTTACAGAAAATGTTTTTGTTACACCCGCTGCAACGGTAAGCTTAATATAATTAGTTTCGCTTGCGCCTGTCTTTGAAGTGAATGAAATCGGATAGCTTTCACCTGCAGGATTATAGTCATTTTGAATTTCTATTACATAAGGACCGGTGATTGTTGATGGAATTGCAGTATATGCACTGTTAATTCTCGTGTAAGTTTGTGACGCACCAACTTTGAGAATCGTTTGAGAATGTAAAAAATTATTGGTAAGAATTAAAAAAATGAAAATAAACAGGCGTGCCGATACCTTTAGTAACGGCTTTCTAAAATTTTTAAAAAGCCAATACTTCATATTGAACAGTCCTATTTACTATCAAAATAACTAATTTCATGCCAAAATTGAATGCATAAATCGGAGTTTTTTAAAGATTTGAATCGTTTTAGTGGGGCAAAAAGGGGTTTATTGACCTGTTTTTACCCGAGATGTCTTAATTCATATAATTATTTAACATTTTAAATTAAATTCTAATAGTCTGCTTTTTAATCAAATTTTAAGGATTCATTTAGTCTGCATTAAGAATGCAGGTGATAATTTAGAGCTAATATTATATTGTTTAAATATGAGAATTCTTGTTATAGAAGATGAAAAGGGAATTTCCGGTTTCATAAAAGAAGGACTGGAAGAAGAAGGTTTTGCTGTGGATACTGCAGGTAACGGACAAACAGGTCTTGAACTTGCAAATACCAATGAATATGATTTGCTGCTCTTAGACTGGATGCTTCCGGGTATGAGCGGTATAGAAGTTTGCACTGAAATAAGAAAGAAAAATATACCGGTTCCTATAATTTTTCTTACAGCAAAAGATACAGTACAGGATACCGTGTTTGGACTTTCTTCGGGAGCTAATGATTACATAAAAAAACCGTTCGAGTTTGAAGAATTATTAGCACGCATCAGAGTACAGCTTAGGACCAAGAGTAGTGAACATTCACTTTTAAAGTTGGGAGATATTGAAATGAACCTTGATACACACCGGGTATTCCGTGATTCAACTGAAATTGAACTTACCCCAAAAGAATTTTCACTCCTTGAATTTCTTATCCGCAACAAAGATAAAGTCTGTACAAGAACCCGCATAATAGAGCATGTGTGGGATATACATTTTGATTCCGATACGTCTGTAATAGATGTATATATAAATTTTTTGAGGAAGAAACTTGATATTGGCAAAAGCAAAGATTTAATCCACACAATAAGAGGAGTGGGTTACGTTGCAAAAGAAGAAGCATGAATCTTAAACTGAGAAACAGGATTGCATTTTATTTTATGACCGCTTCGGCGGTTTTGACTGCATTGCTGTTTATTTTAATATTTGCACTTATCCGCAATACTGTTTACAGTCATTTAGAGGATGAGTTAAATATAGAATCAAAAGAAGTGCAAAGAGGATTGGTTATTACACAGGATTCAATAAAAATGATAAACCCCTATGAGTGGGAAGAAAGAGAACACGGACAGGTTGAAGTTAACCCTACCTTTATTGAAATTATAGATAAGAACAGAAATTTAATTAAGAAAACTGATAACCTGCTTGATAAGAATTTAGAATTTGTGCCTTCAATTAATGAAATTATTTTTTTGAATACCAATCTTTCAAATAAGCAGGTCAGGCAGGTACAGATTCCGCTTACTAATCCGGGCGGGCAGGTAATGGGTTACCTTTTAATTGGTGTTCCTATGGAAGAAGCCAGCATCATTTTAGGAAAACTGGGATGGGTTCTGGTCATCGGCTATCTTGCGGCATTAATGCTGTTATTTTTCATTACCAGGTGGCTTGCCGAAAAAAGCATAGCGCCTATTAATAAAGTCACTTCCACAGCAGAAAAAATTACAAGAGAAAATCTTGGAGAGCGAATAGAGCTTCCGCCCAATAAAGATGAAATTTATACACTTACTGCAACCATAAACAGCCTGCTCGACAGGCTTGAAGATGCTGTTCTGACGAGAAAAACAATTTACCGCCGATGCTTCTCATGAACTGAGGACTCCGCTTTCTGTAATTAAAGGTACGCTTGAAGTACTTATCCGAAGAAAAAGAGATGTTGAACAGTATGAAACTAAAATTTCTTACTGCATAAACGAGGTAAACCGCATGACTAATATTATAGACCAGCTGTTGCTTCTTGCCCGTTATGAAAGCGGAAAAATAGAACCTCAAACAAGAGAAATTGAATTAAATGAGAACATCCGTTACGCAATTATGATGATGGATTCGATGGCAAAAGAAAAGGGGATAAGTATAAATTTCGATGATGAAAAGAAATATAAAGTTAAGGCTGACCCTTCCATGCTTGATGTAATTCTTCAGAACCTGATTTCAAATTCTGTTAAATATTCAAACGGCAGCAAAAAAATTGATATATATCTTGAAGAAAAGGATAAAATTCTTTCTTGCTCAGTAAAAGATTACGGAATCGGTATGAAAGAAGAAGAACTTTCAAGAATCTTCGACCGGTTTTACCGCAGTGCAGAGGCTAGAGGTACCCAGCATGCAGGTGACGGTATAGGACTGGCAATCGTGAAAAGACTTGCAGATTTGCAGAATCTCACTATAACTTACACTAGTAAACCCTCAAAGGGAACCACAGCAACTATCATTTTTAATATATAATCTTTTTATTTACAACAGCTTATAATTTTAAGCGATTTTTAAGACTTCTTTAAAGATGTTTTTAGGCTTCTTAATGTAATTTTGAATAGAATTTTTAATTATTTAATAGGAGAGAATCAAAATGAAGTCATCAAGCAATTTTACAAAAGTTTTGTGGTTTTTATTCTTATTTCTTTTTGTCTATACAAACAGCAATTCCCAAACGTGGTCACCTTTAGGCGGAGGCACCGGCTGGGGAAATGCTGTTGCTGTTTATAACGGAGAGCTTTACGCAGGAGGCGTTTATGGCATTATGAAATGGAACGGCTCATCATGGGAACAACTCGGCAGCGGTGTTACTGGTGAGGTTGATGCTTTAGTTGTTTACAATAACAAACTTATTGTAGGCGGTAAGTTTACCGATGCAGGCGGTTTAGGTGCGCCTTTTCTTGCACGGTGGAACGGAACCGCTTGGTCAGATTTAGGGAGTTCTCCAAACAGTTATGTGCAATGTCTTACAGTTTATGGAAATAAGTTAATAATAGGCGGTTATTTTACTCAATGTGAAAATCTGCCTGCTAATCATATTGTGCAGTATGACGGGAACACTTTTACAACCTTAGGTTCCGGCACAAACGGTACACAGGGGCAGGTTATGGCTTTAACATCCTGGAATAATTTATTAATTGCAGGAGGATTCTTTTCTGCATGCGGGCGGAGTAACAGCTAACCACCTTGCAAGCTGGAACGGAAGTTCATGGTCTGATATCGGCGGCGGAACAAACAGCATAGTATATTCACTTGGAACTTACAACAATGATTTAATTGCAGGCGGATTGTTTTCAGACCGCCGGCGGTGTGAGTGCACATTGCGTAGCTGAATGGAACGGTTCCTCGTGGTCAGCTCTTGGGAGCGGATGCGGAGGCGGGTTTTATCCTTACGTATTCGGTCTTGTGAGTTTTGGGAATGATTTGTATGTGGCGGGTCTTTATACAATTGCCGGCGGTATGACGGCAAACGGTATAGCGAAATGGAATGGTACCTCATGGGCAACTCTCGGAAGCGGATTCTATAACGGGGGAAGTAATGCATACGGTGCCTACGCAATTACTATTTATAACAATGAGCTTGTTGCTACAGGAATTTTTTCGACTGCGGGCGGTACAGGAGCAAGTAATATTGCTAAATGGGACGGATTGCTGACCGGGACTAAAAACCCAAATAATAGTGTACCTGATAAGTTTACTCTTTCACAAAATTATCCTAACCCGTTTAATCCTTCTACCAAAATTAAATTCACTGTTCCTTCAAAATCAAATGTAAGCCTCGTAATATATAATATTCTTGGTAAAGAAGTAGCTTCACTAGTTAACAAAGAGCTTACACCGGGCAATTATGAGGTTCAGTGGGATGCTGCTAACTATCCGAGCGGAGATTATTTCTACCGGATGAAAACAAACGGATTTACCGAAACGAAGAAAATGATATTGGTAAAGTAAACATATATCCTCTAATAAAAAGAGTGTATAATATATAATTCCGGGTTTGAAATTCTATAAATAATAGTTTTTCAAACCCGGATAATTTTTATAAATAATACCTGCGGAGTGATTTAATGTTAGTTTAGCTGAAACTGAAAACTACCTGTTTTTAGTTGTAAAATATATAACCTGAAATATTATATGCAGCTCCTTGATTTTCATTTGCTTACCTAAAGATTTTTTAAGAAATGTTTTTAAAAAATGAGAATTAATGTATTTTAATTGTTTAATTTTTTATTCAGCAGGAGTTATTAAATGAATTCTTCGAACACCTTATTCACCGGCTCAATACCTGCAAATTATGATAAGTATCTCGGACCGTTTCTTTTTGAATGTTATGCTTCCGATATTGCTTCAAGGGTTTATTCAAAAAAACCAAAATCAATTCTGGAAACAGCATGCGGAACCGGTATCGCCACACAAAAAATTATAGACAACCTTCCGGGTTCAAAAATTCTGGCAACCGATTTGAAAAGAGAGATGCTGGAATATGCAATGAAGAAGGTTCCCAAAAGTAATGGACTTAGGTGGGATCTTGCCGATGCAATGTCTCTTCCATATGACGATTCAAAATTTGATGCCCTGGCCTCCCAGTTCGGCGTTATGTTTTTTCAGGATAAGCAAAAAGCTTTTAGAGAAGCATTCAGGGTTTTAAAACATGATGGCGCATTTATTTTTAATACCTGGGACAGTCTTGACTCAAACCCTATTATGATGGTTTCAAACAAAGTTTTCTTTAATGCGTTCAGAAATAACCCGCCGGAATTCTTGAATATCCCGTTTTCTTTTCATGAACCCGATATTATAGAAATACTTCTTAAAGATGCCGGTTTTAGGGATATATCAATCAGTTATGTTGATAAAGATGCTGAAGCAGATTCCGCTGCATCGCTTGCAAAAGGGATTGTTGAGGGGAACCCCATAATAGGACAAATTAATGAGCGCGACCCTTCAAGCGTACCTGAACTGCTTAAAGAAGTTGAGCGGGTTGTTGTTAAAAACTTCGGATCAAATCCCGTTAAGACAAAGCTAAGGGCGCTTATTTGCTCATGCAGAAAACCATAATTATATTTACTGAAATGTAAATATGAGCGTGAGGCGGGAAGAAGAACTTCCGGTTTTTTAATTCTGTTTTCTAAAATTCCCATTTCCAGTTACGGATTTCAGGCATATCTTCTCCGAATTGGTATATGTAGTTCTTGTGTTCAAGCAGCTTGTTTCTCATCTGCTGTTTAACATGCCCGCTTGTGTCCTCAAGCTTAGGGACACGGTCTATTACATCCATCACAAGATGAAAACGGTCAAGGTCATTTAATACAACCATATCGAACGGTGTGGTTGTTGTTCCTTCTTCTTTATACCCTCTCACATGAAGGTTTCTGTGCCCGTTTCTCCTGTAAGTTAACCTGTGAATCAGCCATGGGTATCCGTGAAATGCAAAGATAATCGGTTTATCTGAAGTGAATAATGAATCGAAATCTTTATTATTCAAACCATGCGGATGTTCTTCCGAAGGCTGGATTGTCATAAGGTCAACAATATTCACAACCCGTATTTTTAAATCGGGAAATGTTTTTCTTAAAATTGAAACAGCAGCAAGAGTTTCTATTGTAGGTACATCGCCGCAGCAAGCCATAACTACATCAGGTTCGCAGTTATTGTCATTGCTGGCCCATTCCCATATACCAATGCCCTGTGAACAGTGTTTTACTGCGTCTTCAATATTGAGATACTGCGGCTCGGACTGTTTCCCGGCAATAATAACATTAACATAATCTTTGCTTTTAAGGCAGTGGTCGGCAACCGATAGGAGCGTATTGGCATCCGGCGGCAGGTATACTCTTACAACATCAGCTTTTTTATTTACAACATGGTCAATAAATCCCGGGTCCTGGTGGCTGAACCCGTTATGGTCCTGACGCCATACATGTGATGTTAGCAGGTAATTTAGTGAAGCTACCGGCTGGCGCCACTGGAGATTTTTGGATACCTTTATCCATTTCGCATACTGATTAAACATTGAATCGACAATATGAATGAATGCTTCGTAACAGTTAAACAATCCGTGTCTTCCTGTAAGAATGTATCCTTCGAGCCAGCCCTGGCACATATGTTCGCTAAGAACTTCCATAACTCTTCCCTTATGCGCAAGATACTCGTCATCCGGAATTATTTTTTCCATGAA
Organism: Ignavibacteriota bacterium; assembly: GCA_963742955.1. Lineage (GTDB taxonomy): Bacteria > Bacteroidota > Ignavibacteria > Tepidaquicellales > OLB5 > CAVUOA01. The sequence continues at coordinate 166,743 of CAVUOA010000012.1, forward strand.
TACGCGGTTGGCAGCATCAAAAATATGAGTAAGACGGTTTGATACTGTTTCATCAGGTCCCATAATTCTGAAATTATTTTGTTCGGAGTTTAATTTAATAACATCCCTGAGAAATTCGCCGAATATCTTTGTTGCTTCTGCTTTTTCTTTTCCGGGTGCAGATACTTTGACAGAATAATTTCTGAAATCGGGCAGTTTAAGCTCTTTCATCATCAGCCCGCCGTTTGCAAAGGGGCTAGAGCCCATTCTGCTGTTACCTTCCGGGGCAAGCTCAGCTATTTCCCCGAAAAGCTTTCCGTTTGTGTCAAACAATTCATCAGGATTATAGCTTTTCATCCACTCTTCGAGAATTTTTAAATGTTCCGGATTTTCTGCGGGAGATGAGAGAGGAACCTGGTGAGCACGGAATGACCCCTCTATTTTTAAACCATCAACAAACCGGGGGCCTGTCCATCCTTTCGGTGTTCTTAGAATAATCACCGGCCATTCCGGAAGAGTTTCATTTCCGCTTTGCGCTCTTTTTTGAATTTTTATTATATCAGAAATCACGCTGTCAAGAACATCTGCCATTTTTTCATGCATAATCATTGGCTCTTCCCCTTCAATGAAATAAGGAGAATAACCGTAGCCCTTCATCAAATTATATATCTTTTTATCTTCCATTCTTCCCATTACGGTAGGGTTGGCAATTTTATATCCGTTAAGATGCAGTATAGGAAGAACAGCGCCGTCACTTGCAGGGTTTAAAAATTTATTTGAGTGCCAGCTTCCTGCAAGAGGACCGGTTTCAGCCTCTCCGTCGCCTATAACGCAGCATGCTATTAAACCGGGATTATCCAGCACAGCACCATATGCATGAAGCAGTGAATAGCCGAGCTCTCCGCCTTCGTGAATTGAACCGGGAGTTTCCGGAGCTGTATGGCTTGGAATTCCTCCCGGAAATGAAAATTGTTTGAATAGCCTTTTCATTCCCTCAGTATCCTGTGTGATATCAGGATATATTTCGGAATATGTTTTCTCCAGGTATGTATTTGCAACAATACCCGGACCGCCGTGTCCAGGTCCTGTAACAAAAATCATATTCAAATTAAATTTTTTTATAATTCGGTTTAAGTGTACATATATAAAATTTAATCCGGGTGTAGTTCCCCAGTGTCCCAGCAGCCTTCTTTTAATATGCTGACTGCTGAGAGGTTCTTTTAAAAGCGGATTATCAAGAAGATAAATTTGACCAACAGAGAGATAATTGGCTGCTCTCCAGTATGCGTTAATTTTTTTTAATTCAGAGGGGTTTAATGTTTCTTTCTTTGCGTTTTTATTTGATTTCATTTTAATCAATTAAATTGAATATTTAGCCTATTACATGGTTTAATAAGAGAGTAGAGGTTTATATAAATATTAATCATTAAATTATGTTAGAAGTTCACTAAAATAATATTTTTTGAAAGATGAAATGTTAAAAGTTTTTCTGGATTTGAATTCAATTCTTAGTTAATTTTGTATTTCAGTTACCCCGAATTTTTTTAAGACACTATTGGATACATCACACGGCTTCAGAAGATTTTTAATAATCGTCACCTCCTTGGCATCATTCATGACTGCATTTATGGGTTCGGCAATTAATATTGCTCTCCCGTTAATAGGTAAAGAATTCAACTCAAGCGCTGTTTTATTAAGCTGGCTCGCAACAGCATATTTGCTTACCGCTGCTGTTTTACTTGTACCTGTTGGCAAACTCTCGGATATTTACGGCAGAACAAAATTTCTAAAATATGGAATAATATTGTTTTCAGCAGGTACGCTGCTTTGCGGAATATCCGGTTCGGATATAATACTTTTGGTGTTCAGGTTATTCCAGGGAGCGGGTTCAGCGATGATATTTACAACTTCGACTGCAATACTTGTTTCAGCTTTCCCGCCGAATGAAAGAGGAAAGATATTGGGTATTAACATAACATCGGTATATGTTGGTTTATCATCAGGTCCTTTTATCGGAGGACTTATAACACATTATCTTGATTGGCGGTATATTTTTTACACTACATTTTTACTTGGCATTATTACTGCATTAATGCTTTTTATATGGCTCAAGACAGAATGGAAGGAAGCAGAGCAGGAAAAATTTGATGTAATCGGCTCGGTTGTGTATGTTTTATCATTAACAGCTTTAATGTTAGGACTGACTTTTCTGCCGAAAATTTCAGGTATAGCACTGCTGACAGGCGGAATAATAGTTCTGCTTGTTTTCTTTAAGATTGAAGAAGGAAAACCAAACCCTGTTTTTAATGTAAAAGTATTTCTTTCTAACCGTACATTTACTTTTTCAAACCTATCGGCATTAATAAATTACAGCGCAACGTTTGCTATCGGCTTTTTAATGAGCCTTTACCTGCAGAATATTAAAGCGCTTTCACCGCAGGATGCGGGTTTGATACTCGTTACACAGCCGCTTATGATGGCGCTGCTTTCACCGCTTGCGGGAAGGTTATCCGATAAAATTGAACCGCAGATTGTTTCTTCATCAGGCATGGCAATACTTACAATCGGGTTAGTTGTTTTTGTTTTTCTCAGCCCGGAATTTGGAATAATTCCGATTGTCCTGAATCTTGCCTGGCTGGGACTGGGTTTTGCGCTGTTCTCATCGCCTAATGTAAACGCAATTATGAGCTCGGTAGAAAAACGTTATTACGGTGTAGCATCATCAACACTGGCATCGATGAGGATGATAGGACAGATGTTCAGTATGGGAATAGTTATTGTCATTTTTTCGTTACTCATTGGTAAGGCTGAAATAACCGCGGAAAATCAGCCGGCTTTTTTAAGCAGTATAAAAACAGCGTTCATTTTATTCAGCATTTTAAGCTTTATTGGAGTGTTTACATCACTCTCACGCGGGAAAATACATGAATAATTTCCGTGGAAGCGGGAATCCTATAAACGCATCAGCACAAAGAAACAAAGGTAACAAAGTTTACAGAGATTATATTATCATTAAGTATAGGATGTTACAAATTCAATAGTGGTTATATTAAAGTTATTAACGGGAAAGTATTTGAATAACATTTTATTAATCATATCCGGAAAAATCAGTTCGTATTTGCCTGCATTTACATTATTCCTGCTGTTATCAAATACCCTGATTTTCTCTCAATCTTCTCCTGATATTTCCGGAAAGAATGAAGATATTGATGCCGTAAGGAAATCAAACATCAAATCAAAATCCGTTTATGAATACCGCTATTCTACCGATAATCCCGAATTGCTTGCCGACAGCGGCTACAAATCATATTTATATTTATACGATAATTTGGGAAGGCTAACCGGGTATACGAAATATCATGTGTTTTCCAACCTCACAGTAAAAGAAGTTTACCAGTACAGCGGAGATAAAATTATCCAAACTATGCGCTATAATTCCGCTGATGAAATGATTGAGACTATTGATTATAAATACAATTCTTCTGGCAATTTGAAAAAAGAAATTCATACAGCATATTATAATTCAGTACGCCCGGGAGTTTATTTCTCAATTCTTGCAAATGTTGCGGACGGTGAAGTTTTTACACGCCTTCAGAATGAACTGCTGATTGAACCCAAAATAGAAAGCTATACGATTACAGTTAATATTTCTGACCCGGAAGATATTAACCAATATATTGTGATTGGTGATGAAATGGACCCGACCTCACTGCGGTTTTCGTGGTCACAGCTATCGACGGCATCACAAAAAGATTTATTAAGCTATACGGGACCGAACCGCAAAGAACATGAGTACACAAGCAAAAATATAGCCAAAGTTAATTACAGCTATGATAAAAAGAGCAATCTTACAAAGAAATCGGTTTACAATACAGCAGGTGATATAATAGATAAGGAAATATATACCTATAACGGCGATAATCAGAAAATTGCTTATTATAAGTATGGAGAAAAAGGGAAAATCAGCAGTATGGAAACGTTTACCTATGACGGAAACAGAAGACTTTCAGAATCATCAGGACTTGATGCAGGAGGTAAGCTGATTTCACGGCTGGTTTATAAATATGATGATGCAGGTAGCCTTGCCGAAGAGCTATGGTATAACAGTGACGGCGCAGTAAACGGAACTACAAAGTTTTCCTACAATACCCAAAATCAAAAAACAGAGGAAATAAAATTCAGAGGCGAGGACGAAAAAGAGGGTAATACCGATTATGTTTATGATGCAAACGGTAATATTTCGGAAATTGTGAAATACAATGCAGACGGAACGAAGGCAAAGCTAAGCAAGTATGTTTATGAGTATTGGTAAGTTTACACTTTCTTGCTGTTGTAATATTGTTTTACCCAGCTCAGGTCATATATAAGGTTTGTGAGGTTAACAAGTGATGTGCGGTTCATCGAGAGGTATTTTTCATCAAAGCTCTTTTTCTCATCATTTTCCATTCCCGAAATCAATTTAGAAACCTGCTTCGATAGTTTCATCACGTTCTGGCTGAACTCATTTCTGATTTTTTCCTCTGCATTTTCATCAAGTTTGGTTTCTCCGGGTTTCTGCAGCGCTGATGAAATATTTGAGTGCAGAATCTTACCAAGTCCGTTTAAGTATTTTGCAGTAAATATCATTTCGTTAAACAATCCCTGGTTTCCGCTTTTTCCAGCTAATTCAATTAATAGAGTAATGTCATTTTCGTTTTTCAGCTTGTCTCCGGAAAATTCCTTTATATCAAGTATAAGCCCGGTGGTATTTGCAGAAATCTCCATTAATTGTATTACCTTGCCTTTTTGAAATAATAAATCATCAAGTTTTCATAGGTATTGTTCATTGTAACATTTCGTCTTTTCATTGATACCTTAGCGGTTGCTATAGCTTTGCTTATATCATATTTTACTCTTTTCCCGCTCTGCGCATCAGCCCATGAAAAATTGGGGATAAGCTTATTGTGGAAGCCCCCGCCGAACAAGTTGGATGAAATTCCTACAATAGTACCTGTGTTAAGCATAGTATTAATACCTGTTTTCGTATGGTCACCAATTATGCTTCCAAGAAATATTGAGCCTGTATCAACATTTTTTCCGTCAAGCTTAAGCACAATCCTCGAGTAATTATTTTTTAAATTGCTTGTTGTTGTGCCGGCTCCAAGGTTAACCCACTCACATAGGTATGAATGTCCCAGGAATCCGTGGTGCTGTTTGTTGAAATACGGGTGTGTTATTGAATTTGTAATTTCACCCGCAACCTTTGAGTATCCCCCGATTCTCACAGGACCGTATATTGCAGCGCCTGATTTTATTGTTGAATTTGAACCAATGAAAGCAGGTCCCGTAATGTAAGCAAACGGTTCGATAGTAACACCTCTTGAGATGAAAATATCACCTTTTGAAGCATCAAGAACAGCGTTAGCGCTAATATTGCATTTTGTGGAAATATGAATTCTGTTTTTATTGAAAAGCTGTGCCTTGCATCCGTTTTTTCCCGGATTACCTATCAGTTTAAATAAAAAGCCAAGGTCATTTTTAATTTCCTCTTCGTGGTATAAAACAAGGTCGGAAGGATAATTTATATATTTCAGGTCTTCGGCAGTATCGGAATCAAGCTCACTGATTTGGATTTCTTTCAGATTTAGTTTCTTAACATCGCTTAACTTCAGCTGGTTATTTCCCGAAACGGATTCAATTATCTTTTTTGCTGCATTGGTTTTTTCTGCAGTGCAGAAAAAAGCTGTGATTGTCTTATTGTTCAGAAAAAGTGTGTTTTCAAACTCTTTCTGATTCAGCATGATGCCGTCAATAAAGTTTTTGGTGTAAATTACCCTGGCGTTGAGAAAAATTGTAGTTCCCCTGTGGAGTGAGTTGATTTTAAAGTGCGTAAATTTTTCACTGCAGTACTTCTCGAGGTGTTTGCGGACATGAAGAGTGAATTCGTGCTTTTTTTCCGGAAAGATATACGAAATTTTTTCCAGTAAAGAAAAAGCGCCGCAATAGAGCTCTGAACTATGCCTCAGGTCATTAACCGGCGAAAGGTTAATAACCTGGGCATCTTCAAAAATGCAAACATTCATAAAAATAAATTATTTTATGAAATATTCTATTTGAGTGGATAAATTTTGGTTTAATATAAAACTTTGAGCGAGGAATATACGGCCTAAGCAGTGGTTTCTTCTGCTTTTGCTTTCTTCTTAGCATATTTCTTGTTGAACTTCTCAACACGGCCTGCGCTGTCTACCAATTTCTGCTTTCCTGTAAAGAAAGGATGGCATAAAGAGCATATTTCCACTTTTATTTGCGGAACCGTAGAACGGGTTGTAAATAAAACACCTCTGTTTTCACCGCAATTACATATTACTTCACACTTCACATATTTAGGATGCAGACCTTTTTTCATCTGAATGACCTCTCCAATATTGTATTATTCAAAAAAATTGAATACAAATATATAAATTTTAAACGTTTTTAGCAATAAATTAATTGACTATGTGTCAATTTTTGGTTAAATTTGTGCATAATTTCAACAATTTAGAATTTGAACCTTTGTGTATTAGCATCTGGCAGGGGGTCTAACCTTCGCTCCATTATCCGTTCCCAAAAAACCGGCAGGATTAAGTCAAAAGTCGTACTTGTTATCAGCAATAATTCAAACTCCAATGCTCTTAACATTGCAAATGAGAATCAAATTCCCGCAATTCACTTATCACAGATACAATTTAACTCTGAAAACAAGTATGTGAATAAATTTTTGGAGCTTTTAAAACTGCATAAGGTAGATTTGATAATTCTGGCAGGTTATATGAAGCTGATACCACTCGAAATCGTAAGAGCCTATAAAAATAGAATTTTAAATATTCATCCGGCGCTGATTCCCTCTTTTTGCGGCAAAGGATTATACGGGTTAAATGTACATCAGGCAGTTCTTGATTACGGCGCAAAGGTAACAGGTGTGACGGTGCATTTGGTAGATGAAGAATATGATACAGGTCCGATAGTCATTCAGAAAACAGTGAAAGTACATGATAACGATACGGCAGAATCTCTCCGCGGCAGGGTATTGAAACTGGAACATAAAATGTTTTCCGAAGCAATAAAATTATTTGAGTCAAAGAAGTTTAACATCACAGGAAGAAAGGTATATTTTACTTAAATGAAAAAAGCATTAATAAGCGTTTATGATAAAACCGGAATTGTTGATTTCACCAAAGAGCTTGTTAAATCCGGCTATGAAATTATTTCTACAAGCGGAACAGCAAAGCTGTTAAAAGATAATGGTGTTAAAATAAGGACTATCGAGGAAATGACAAAATCACCCGAAGTTCTCGGAGGCAGGGTTAAAACTCTGCATCCGCTTGTTTTTGCAGGTCTTCTTGCCGACAGGTTTAATGAAAATCATTTAAAGCAAGTTGATGAATTCGGTTTTGAATTAATTGATTTGCTGGTTGTTAATCTTTATCCCTTTTCGGAAACCATCAAAAAAGAAAACTGTACTGTTCCCGAAGCAATAGAGCAAATCGATATTGGGGGTGTTTCGTTAATCAGGGCGGCGGCAAAAAATTTTACGAATGTGAGCGTAATTGTTGAGCCGTCCCAGTACAAAATGTATTGGCAGAAAAAAAATGAAGAGAACCTTAATTTGAAATTAGCTTCACGTGCATTTGAATATATTGCTGAATACGATAACGAGATTGCAAATTATTTCCATAAGATTTCCTCCGATTCATCCGGGATATTATCAATCGATTATAAGTCATCCTGGAAATTAAGATATGGCGAAAACCCGCACCAGGGAGGTGTTTTATACAACACAGGTAAAAACAGCTTTGAAGATATTTTCGAAAAACTGCATGGAAAAGATTTATCATACATAAATATTCTCGATATTGATGCGGCATATAAGCTGATGAGCGAATTTGAAGAGCCAAGCAGTGTAATTTTAAAGCATACAAATCCCTGCGGAACTGCAAGCGCAGAAAATATTACTGAAGCTTATAAAAGAGCATTTGCAACAGATACTGCTTCACCTTACGGCGGAATTGTAATTGTGAACAGAAAACTTGATATGAAAACTGCATCAGAAATTGATAAAATATTTACTGAAATTATTATCGCCCCCGAATACGATGAAGATACTATGCAATTTCTTCTGAAAAAGAAAAACAGGAGACTTATCAGGTATAAGAATTTAGAATATTTTACCGGAGAATACAAATCTGTTGCGGGTGGGTTGCTATACCAGGATTCCGATAATGCCGTGGTTGACCCAAATGAAATGAAAGTCGTGACAAAGAGAAAACCAACTGATGATGAAATGCGGGATTTGATATTTGCAATGAAAGTCTGCAAGCATACAAAATCAAACTCGGTAGTTTATGCAAAAAATCTGCGTACTGTTGGAATCGGCGGCGGACAGCCATCAAGAGTTGATTCGTCAATGATTGCAGTGCAAAAAGCAAAAAGATTCGGAATGGATTTAGAGAATTGTTCGGTTGCTTCAGATGCGTTTTTCCCGTTTCCTGACAGTCTTATTGAAGCAGCAAATGCAGGTGCAAAAAGCGTAATTCAGCCTGGAGGAGCAATCAGAGATGAAGAGGTTATAAATGCTGCAGACCAATATGGCATGGCCATGATATTCACCGGAATAAGGCATTTTAGGCACTGATTTATGGTGTATATTGTCAAAATAAACTGTTATATTTGCTGATTAAATTGGAAAAAATTCAGCTAAAGTATTAATTATAAATTTTTTACGGGGAAACCTTATAGGGAAGTATTATATAAATGGGGTTATTCGGGTTTTTATCAACTGATATTGCTATAGATTTAGGAACTGCCAACACGTTAATCTACATTAAGGGTAAAGGAATTATTCTTAATGAGCCTTCCATAGTTGCCTTTGACGAAAGCACAAAAAAAATCATTGCTGCAGGTCACGAAGCAAAACAAATGCATGAGAAAACTCATAAGGGCATTAAAACAATCCGCCCTATGGGTGACGGTGTTATTGCCGATTTTGAAATTGCCGAAGGCATGCTCCGAGCTTTTATTAAAAAAGTTCACTCAAGTATTTTTCCCAGCAGCAGGGTTGTAATTTGTGTTCCGAGCGGAATTACAGAGGTTGAAAAACGCGCAGTAAGAGATTCTGCCGAACATGCAGGCGCAAAAGAAGTTTATCTTCTGGCAGAGCCTATGGCGGCAGCAATTGGAATAGGGCTCGATGTTTCTTCACCTGTTGGCAACATGGTCATTGATATCGGCGGCGGCACGACGGAAATTGCCGTCATATCACTTTCGGGTATTGCAAACGGACAATCAATTAGAGTTGCAGGCGATGAATTGAATATCGCCATCGTTGAATATTTCAGGAAAAATTATAATATACTTATCGGTGAGCGTACAGCGGAGGAAATCAAATGCCAGGTCGGTTCGGTTATGCCTTTAAAAGAGGAAGTTATTATTGAAGTTAAAGGCAGAGATTTAGTATCCGGACTTCCCAAGATGACTGAGGTAAGCTCAATTGAAATAAGAGAAGCGTTAACAGAACCCGTAAATCAGATAATCCGCGCTGTTAAGGTTGCTCTGGAAAGCACTCAGCCGGAATTAGCTTCCGATATTCTTGACAGAGGCATAATGCTTAGCGGAGGCGGCGCGCTGTTAAAAGGATTGGATGAACGCATAAGGCTTGAAACTAACCTTGCAGTTCACGTTGCAGAAGACCCTCTCACAGCGGTTGTCAGGGGAGCCGGTAAGGTTATGGAAGACCTGCAGAAATATTCTAAAGTTTTGATAAAGAGTAAGAAATACTGATATTGCCATTCGGATTTTTATTTACTGCCTATAGACCCGGTAATCTATTCATTAAGTTCAATTAATCTCACTACAGATGAAGACACTGCTCAGGTATTTAGGAGACTTAAAAGAATACATCACGTTTTCTTTTATAGTTCTTGTATGCCTGATATTAATTTTTCAGAATGAAAATGTTCAGGTAAGATTCATGCGCGGCGCCGCAGTGAATGTTATCGGCGCAGTTCAGAGCACGTTTTCAATTATCCCAAATGTCTTCCAGCTTGAAAAAGAAAATAAGCAGCTGAGAGAATCAAACAATATCCTTTCAACCGAAATAAGCCAGCTAAAAGAAGCCCGGCTTGAAAATATACGTCTTACACAGATGCTTGAGTTTAAACAGAGAACAAACTTAAGGATGGTATCGGCAAAAATTATAGGCAAGACGCTTATTCAAACCAGGAATAATATTACTCTTGATGAAGGAGAAAAAGACAGCGTTAAAATCGGTATGCCTGTAATAACGGATAAGGGGCTGGTCGGCAAGATTGTGGCTGTAAGCGGGAATTTCAGCATTGCCCAGATACTGCTTAATAAAGACCTCAAGGTAAGCGCAAAAGACCAGCGCAGCAGGGTTGACGGAATAGTTTCCTGGGACGGTGAAAACAGGCTGCAATTGAAGAATGTTTCCAAGAGTGCCGATTTTATGGAAGGTGATATTGTAGTAACCTCTGAATACAGCAGCCATTTTCCGTCAGGTATACCGATAGGATATGCTGTATCGGTTAGCTCGGTTGATAATTTGTTTAAGAAAATAGAGATTGAGCCTTTTGTAAATTTTGAAACTCTTGAAGAAGTATTTATAATAAAAAGCCTTTCTAATGAAGAACGACAATCACTTGAGAAGAAGTATTTCGAAAAAAAATGATTATGTAATTTTAAATGGCTGAATATGTAAAGTACGGTTTAATGCTTTTGCTCTTAGCTGTTATTCAGAAAACTTTAATATGGCTGCTTGCTGTTACAAGCTATGAAATCACACCCGATATTTTGCTGATCGGGCTTGTGTTTGTGAGTATAAAGAAAGGAAAGATGACCGGAAGCATCGGCGGTTTTATTTTCGGGCTGCTGATTGATTTTTTCAGCTTTTCATTCCTTGGATTAATGGCGCTAGCAAAAGCATCGGCGGGATTTACAGCGGGCTTCTTTAACACTGAAAATAAAATAGAACGCTATACACAGAGCTACGTTTTTGTTATTATTGTGTTTGTATGTTCATTAATAAATAATTTTATTTATTTTATTTTTTATTACCAGGGTACGGTTTTATCACTTGGCGATATTCTGTTCAGGTATATCGTGCCAACAGCGGTTTATACCGCATTAGTGAGTATATTGCCTTTAATATTCTTTCAAAGAAGAGCTATTAAGAGATTTTAAATTACTGTGGAACTCTCAAAAAAGAAAAATATTTTTTACCTGCTGTCTTTTGCAGCGTTTATTATTATTACCGGCAGGCTTGTCCAGCTGCAGCTTATTAATCCTGAAAGGTTTGATAAGGAATCTGAGAAAAATTCGGTTAAGACTATTATTACAACACCTGCAAGGGGACTGGTATTTGACCGTAATTACAAGCTCCTTGTAGATAACAAACCGTCTTACAGCGTTACCGTAACAAAGAAAGAATTTGATACCTCCAATGTTAATCTTGTTTCTTCAATGCTTGGGATGGACCCTGATGAGCTGAGGAGCGAGCTTAAAGACATTGAAGGTACTAATAAGTTTATTCCAACCAGAATTGCAAGAGACGTTGATTTTAAAGTTGTTTCTTTTATAGAAGAAAACCATGAGCTGCTGAGAGGGATTGATTATAAAATTGAACCTATCCGTCTTTATCCAAACAAATTCAAGGCTTCACACATTCTCGGTTACATCAATGAAATTTCAAAAGACAAGCTTAAGAACCAGGTTGGAGATTATTATAACCAGGGAGACGTGGTTGGTGTTACCGGACTTGAAGCCGGTTACGAATCTTACCTGAGAGGCGAAAAAGGCTACCAGTTTATTCTTCAGGATTCAAAAGGAAGAGAGGTAGGAAGCTTAAATGACGGGAAAAATGATGTTAAGGCAGTAAGCGGCTATGATTTGATTTTAAGTATCGATGCGGAGCTGCAGGCTTATGCAGAACAGCTCCTTGGAAACAGGAAAGGAGCTATTGTTGCTGTTGACCCGAATAACGGAGAAGTTCTTACTATGGTCAGCAAGCCCGATTATGATCTAAACGATTTCAGCGGTAAAATTTCACCCGATGTATGGAAACGGCTTAACACAGACCCTGACAAACCTTTATTTAACCGTGCCACTATGACACGGTATCCTCCCGGTTCGACTTATAAAATGGTTACTGCTCTTGCCTCGATGCAGGAGGGGATTATGAAAGTTAACTCCACATTATACTGCGGTGGAAGCTTTAAATACGGTGACAGAGTTTTTGGTGACCACGGCGCTTACGGGTCAATAGGTTTTGTTAAATCCATTGAAGCATCAGTGAACGTATTTTACTATCAGTTAGTCCTGAAAATCGGGTTCAATAACTGGACAAAATACGGTAAGATTCTTGGTTTCGGGCAGAAACCTGATATTGACATTCCCGAACAAACTGCCGGGCTTTTGCCTTCAGAAGATTATTTTAACAAAGTTTACGGTCCCAAAGGATGGACACAGGGATTTGTTGTAAGCTTAGGCATAGGTCAGGGAGAGCTTGGTGTTTCCCCTCTTCAGATGGCAGATTACTGCGCCGTACTTGCTAACTCGGGTACATTTTACCAGCCGCATTTGGTAAAGTTTCTGAAAAACCCTAATACAGGCGAACTTACGCCCGTCAGCTATAAGAAACGTGATGTTGGTATTGACAAGAAATATTTCGATGTGGTAAGAAAAGGGATGTACAATGTTGTTAACGCTTATGGTACAGCACGTACAATTCACACATCGCTTGTAGATATTGCAGGCAAAACAGGTACAGCCCAGAACCCGCACGGTAGAGACCATTCATGGTTTATCGCTTTTGCACCGTATGATAATCCTAAGATTGCAATTTGCGTCATGGTTGAAAATGCAGGGTTCGGCGCCGCAGTTGCTGCCCCTATTGCTCAGCGTATAATATTAAAATATTTATTCGGTAACGCGGATGATACTGAAATCGATGATTCCAAATATACTGCCCCCGATTAATAACAATGAGCACAATAAAATTTTTTGACAGGTTTAATGCTGCGGTTCTCATTTCCGCGTTCGGGTTGATTGCAATAGGTCTGGTTGCAATCTACAGCGCAACAAACGGGAATCCGGATGTATCGGTTAATTTCAACAAACAGCTTATTGCTGCCGTTGTTGGACTTATCCTTGTACTCATTATAACATTTCTTCCGCCCAAATATATTTCCATGTCAGCTTATATCCTTTATGCAGCTTAAACCTGCTTTTGCTTGTGCTTGTTTTATTTATGGGTAAAAAAATCTCAGGCCAGGTAAGCTGGTTCAGCTTAGGCGGGTTTGGCGTTCAGCCTTCGGAGTTTGCTAAAGTAACAACTGTTCTTATGCTGGCGCAGTTTTTAACAAATAAGCAGGTCGATACCGATATTACGCGTCCGCGTGATTTCTTTATAGCAATTGTTCTGGGCTTGTTTCCTGTCGGGTTAATTATGCTTCAGCCGGATATGGGAACCTCACTTGTATTTCTTGCAATGCTGCTTCCGGTGCTTTATTGGGCAGGCATGCCTAATTTTATTACTTTCATAATTATTGCGCCTGTCATAAACGCTGTATGCGCATTTTTGGGAACATATTATTTTGTGGCATCCCTCACAATAACGATTATTGCGATGTTCTTTTTTAAGAAGAACATGCTTGTTTCAAGCCTTGTTGTAGTGGCAGTAGTTCTTTCAGGGCTTTCGGTGAATATTGCTTACCATAAGCTTCAGCCTTACCAGCAGAAAAGAATTTCGGCAGTCTTTAACCCGGAATCTGATGCGCTGGGTTCGGGTTACAATGTAATTCAGTCAAAAATTGCAATCGGTTCCGGCGGTATGTGGGGTAAAGGCTTTCTGCAGGGCACTCAAACTCAGCTTAAATATATTCCTGAGCAATGGACGGATTTTATTTTCTGCATGGTGGGAGAGGAGTTCGGGTTTGCCGGCTCGATAATAGTTGTCATATTATTTTTAGTTTTAATATTTCAGACTATTCATATTGCTTATACATGCAAAAATAAGTTCCTGAGCCTGTGCTGCATAGGATTCGTATCGATTTTTTCTTTCCACATGCTTATAAATCTCGGGATGACTATGGGAATAATGCCCGTAATAGGCATTCCGCTTCCGTTTATGAGCTACGGAGTTTCATTCCTTATTGCAAATCTTGTAATGCTGGGAGTAATTCTCAACGCATACAGAAACAGAAAAGAATATGTGTAGTAAATAGATTGAGATTGATTTCATAACATTCGTCAGACGACTTGTAAATAAAATGGACTATTTTATTATTTAAAAAACTATTATTCTAAACTGCCAGTCGTCCGACGAATATATAAAAAAGTTAACCATAATATCATTTGCATTTCACCAAAAAATTAAAAAAAGTATTAAGAGAAACCAATTCTCACCTCTGTATCGGGCTTGATACGGATTTAAAAAAGCTCCCTGCATTTTTAAAAGGTTCTGCAAACCCTATTTATGAATTTAATAGCCTGGTTATTGAAGCTACTAAAGACCTTGTTTCGGCATACAAGCTGAATATTGCGTTTTATGAAAGAGCCTCGGAGCTTGGGTTGGATGCAATCAGGGGAACGCTCAAATCAATACCGGAGAATCTGGTAACCATTGCAGACGCTAAACGCGGTGATATTGAAAACACTTCCGAGCTATACGCTCAGGAATTTTTTGATGAGATGGGATTTGATTCAATTACGATTCATCCTTATATGGGCTCTGATTCTGTAAGACCTTTCATCAGGCGCAAAAATAAGTTTGTATTTCTTCTGGCTCTCACATCAAATTACGGCTCGAAGGATTTTCAGCATCTTAAAATCAACAAGAAATCGCTTTATGAAATAGTAATTGAAAAAGCGCTCGAATGGAATGACCACAAAATCGGTTTTGTAATCGGCGCTAACTATGACAGAGAACTAAAAAGCATAACTTCAAAATATCCGGATACACCGATACTTGTTCCGGGCATCGGCGCACAGAAGAACTCACTTGAACGGACCGTTACGGCAATTCAGCATAACCAATTTTTGATTAACCAGAGCCGTTCGATAATCTACATGGCGCCCAAAGCCCAAAGCGCAGATGAGTTTCAGAATATTATCCGCGAACACGCCGTTAAGGCAAGAGAAGAAATTATTAAATTCTTACCGGCACGCTCAGGCTAATCTTCTGTGCTTTATTTACAAATTGTAAGGCATGAAAACAAATCTCAATATAAACGAAAGCTTCATCTGCAGAATCTGGGAAGGTCAGCAAAAGTATTTCACTAATCTTCTTACAACTGCCGGAGAACCTGTTGAAATTATAAGTATCGGGAAAAAGAATTATGACGGCGGTCCTGATTATACCGATGCAAAAATAAAAATCGGCGCCAAGACCTATACGGGTGATGTTGAAATCCACCGTGATTTTTCCGGCTGGGAAGAACATGGTCATTCAAAAGACAGAAAATACTTATCGGTCATACTTCAGGTTGTTTTGTGGGATTCCGATGAAAGAACACCGCCTGCTCTAAGAAAGAAACGTGATGTTCCGACCGTAATACTTTCAAATTACCTCAATCATTCAATTCACAACATTTGGCAGGATATTATTGATAATCCCGAAGGAAGGATTATTCTGCCTTGTTTGGATAATTCAAGCAGTATTTCCGATGAAGAAATTATTAAGATGCTAAACAAGCTTTCTACAGACAGGCTTAATCTTAAATCAAAAAGAATTAAGCAGCGTTTGGCTGAGCTTGGCAAAGAATTATTAGGTAGCGCAAAGCCCGCTGAATTTATGCGCAAAAGCGTGTTGTGGGAACAGGCGTTTTACGAGTTTATATTTGAGGCGCTCGGATTTTCAAAGAACAAAGAACCTATGCTTAAATTGGCAAAAAGCCTTAAGCTTGGTAAAATAAGGTCAGCTGTTAATAAATCAAATGAAACAGATTCTTTAACTGTTCAATCATTGCTGTACGGCTGCGGTGGATTTTTGTTTGACCTGAGATTCAAAGATTCATACATCACCATTGTTAAAGAACTCTGGAATAAATTTAAAGATAATCTAAAAGCAGAACATCTTCTCAAAACAGAATGGCAGTTTTTCAGGCTGAGACCGCAGAACTTCCCGACCGTAAGGCTTGCATATGGTTCGCAGTTAATTCTGAGAATGCTTAACGAAAATTTATTTAAGAACATTGTGCTTGAATTCAGAAAAGAGAATTTTGATGAGCAAGATTGTTATATTAGTCTCACCAAAATGTTTGAGCCTGCTGATGATGCATACTGGTCACGTAATTACAATTTCGGTAAAAGCCGGAAATCCGAAACCCGGCTTGCCGGAAAGCAGAGAATCAGTGATATAATTGTAAACGTTGTTCTGCCTTTCGTTTTCCTGTATTCAAATGTCTTTGAAAAGCAAATTGTTAAAAGAAATGTTATCAGCTTTTACAATGAGCACAGGTTCAAACCGGATAACTCGGTTATCAAGTTAATTGAGGAACAGGTTTTAAAAAACAGAAGCATTAAAATTAACACTCCTGCTTTTGAACAGGGAGCTATCCAGCTGTACAACTTTTATTGCACTCGAAACAGGTGCAGCGATTGCAAAATAGGGGAGCGGATGCTCAAGAAAAGCGGTTACGAATACACTATAATATTTTATTGAATTTTTAAAAATCATTAATCAGCCCGAAGTGAATCTTTCCCTCTAAAAAAGTATCTCCTTTTCCCAATGCGTAACTGATACCGAAAATTCCGAGCGGTGTTTCAATTCTGATTCCTGCGCCGTATCCGAATATAAATCCTTTTTCCTCAGGCGAGCCGGTTATAAAATCCGAAGGTTTTTTATAATATCCTGCATCATAAAATATGGAAGCAAACGTTCTCCTTGTAAGCGAGTACCGTAATTCAAGATTGCCCCACGCGGCTCTTGAGGCAAGGAACTGGTCTTCCCTGTAACCGCGCACAGTACTGGAACCGCCAAACCTGAACAAATCGGCATTCTCATAATTTGGTGAGCGTATTTCTACTCCGTGCAGGCTTATTAATGATGTTTGCCTTCTGAAAAACGAATGGTAGAAATCCAGGTCGACCCTTCCTTTTTGAACTGTGAAATCACCGGGTATGTTAAGATTTGGGAAGCTTCCCGCATTGTAGATCCGCTTTTGTCCCACTAGGTAGCTTGTTTTATACAGCACACCGCTTGCGGGATTATAAACGTAATCCCTTGTATCCAGCTTGATTTCAATTCCGGTTGATATCAGCCTGCTATCGAAAACTGTATATATTTGTGTGTTCCGGTCATTAAGTGTAGGGATTACTCTTTCAAAGTTTACAAG
Source organism: Ignavibacteriota bacterium (assembly GCA_963742955.1). Taxonomy (GTDB): domain Bacteria; phylum Bacteroidota; class Ignavibacteria; order Tepidaquicellales; family OLB5; genus CAVUOA01. Next base: position 184,088 of record CAVUOA010000012.1, read on the forward strand.
AAGTGAAGCGCTGAATGCTCTTGTAATAAGCGCTTCGCCCTGCAAATTTACCGTACGTCTTATATAAGTTGAATCCTGTATTCTCTGCAGGAACCCGATGTTTGCATTAAAAGGGTAACCGAGAACCCACGGCTCAAGGTATTTCAGCTCAAGCTCCTGTGTGCTTTGCGCATCCTTCTGCCAGCGCGCATCTATTCTTCTTCCGGTACCAAAAAGATTTTTCAGTGAAAGATTTACGAGTCCTGTAAAGTAACCGCTTGCTTCATTCTGCGCTGCAGGAACATAACCGATAATTCCGTCAAAGGTGTTTGTATTGCCTTCCTTTACAACGATATCAAGCACAGTCTGGTTTTTATATTTGTAAATCTTAGGCTGTTCCACACTTTCAAAGTAACCTGTATTTTCAAGATGTTTTTTTATATCAAGAATGTTATCACGGGTAACGCTTTTGTTATCACTTAACCTGATTTCCCGCATTATTACATTTTTCTTTGTAACTGTATTTCCCTCGATTACCACATCATCTATTTTTACAATTTCATTTTCGCTGATGCTGATAATAATACGAAGCTTCTCAGTACCTTTATCATTATACGGTGCAATGTCTTTAACCTTAACTGAAGCGAATGAAAATCCTTTCTTTTCATACTTATCAAGAATTTGTTCTATATCGTTGTTCAATGCGGCTGCATCAAGAACTTTCCCTGTTTTTGTAAACATTATGTTTTCGAGCGCCGGAGTCGAAAGGTTCTTGTTGCCCTCGAATATTATTTCGCCGATAACTGTTTGCCTGCCTTCATCAATTGCGATATCAATGCTGACACCGCTTGAATCGAAATTATACTTTTCGGAAGAGCTCTTTATAGCGCAGTCAAGGTAGCCGTCATTCTGGTAATTCTCTATGATATTTTTCAGGTCAAGCGTGAGCTGTTCTTTTACAAAATCGCCGCCGGGTTTGGATACAATCATGTTTTGAAGCTGGTTTGATGAATAAAAGCTGTTGCCTTCAAATGTGATGGATGAGATTTTAGTTTCGGTTTTGGTTGTATCCTGCGAAAATGATTGTGAAACTGTTAACACGAAAAATGTGAGGGGAAGGAAAAATATTAAGTATAAATGTCTATTTAGAGAGAATTTCAATTCGTTTTTTTCAGTTTATAAAGAAATATTTATGGAACTTGGCGCAAATTCAAGTCAGAACACCCCACCCAAACCCTCCCGAAGGGGAGGACACCATAACTTAAGTTATGAAATTAAATGTATGTTTATTATTTGTTTAAACAAAAAAACTGCAAAACAAGTTATAAAACATTCAAATATTTTCCTTTAATTGCGGACTGTATTGATCATTTTTTTCAAAAATGCGAAAACAAGTAATGATTTATATAAATTTTGGCTCACATGACTTATAACAAAGAACAAAGCCGGTACAATATAACTGATAATATCAGGGTAGTCAAGTCATATATTCTTATATATGAGTAATAAAAAATCCCCGTTCTGTTAAAAACGGGGATTTGGCAAAAATGTGGTATTTACTTCAGCAGCACCATTTTTTTAAGGGCAAAAAAAAAGCAGCACACCCCAACTTCCAAAGGCATACTGCTCTTCAACAGGAGAAAGGACTATTTAATAACTAATTGTAAGAGGTTCTGTACCGTCCCGTATAATGAATAGAAATACTGGGCGTTATAGAACAAAATGTATAAAATAACGATTACTGCCTGAAAAGCGGATATTAATACATTAAAAACTTTCACTTTTATATTCCTTTCTCCAAAACTATGAAAAATTATTACTTAATTGCACTACTCGAAAATACTATATCGAGTTTAAGTTAGGTATCACCAATTTAGGGTATTTTAGGGTTTATGGTTAACGTAATTATGCGGATTTTTTGAGGTTTTACGGTATATAATAAAAAATGCGGTTAGAATGAATTTAAACGGAGTGGAAAAATCAACTTTTAATCAGATTCCCGCTTTCGCGGGAATGACAAAGAAAGTTTCTATTTAACTAGTATCATTTTAAGCGTTTTTTCGTAGTTTACTGAGTTTCCCGAAGCCTGTATTCTGTAGAAGTAAACTCCGCTTGAAAGACTGTTTGAATTCATCTCAACACTGTAATTACCTGCCTGTTTGTGCTCGTTTACCAGTGTTTTTACTTCTTTACCTGTAAGGTCATAAACCTTAATTGTTACATTGCTTTCTTTTGCAATGCTGAAGTCAATCTTTGTTGAAGGATTGAAGGGGTTGGGGTAATTCTGTGAAAGACCGAACTCCGAAGGAATATTAGTTACATTTGAGTTGTTTCCGGCAATCACTAAATTTTCGGGCTGATTTGTAAGATTGCTTTTTACGTTTGTGAAATCTCCAAAGTATGTTAGTGCGCTTACAGTTATTATGTTATCTGCAGTATCTCTGCCTGAAATATTCATTTCATTATTCAGTTGTAACTGTGTTCCTGAAATTTCTGGCATCCATGAAAGCTTCATCAGGATGCTCGAAGAAATTTGTATTAAAATCTGCTGAGAGATAATTGAATGATGCTGTATAGCTTCCGAATACCAGGCCGTTATTTGTAATTGTCCAGTAGCGCTTTAAAGCTTCTGATTCATTGTGAATTGAAGGATGGGTTGACTGCATTGCCCATACTGTGACCGTTTCCGTGAATTCTGTACTTTAACAAATGTTAATGTTACCGGTGAATAACCGTTTACTGTTCCGATTTCGAACGTGGCTGCCGGATTTGATGCGGAGATTGTTTTTGTTATCTTGCCGTTTACATAGCCGGTTGTTCTGGTAATAACCCCTGAGGGTGTCACGGTAACAGAACCTGTGATTATATGCGAGGTAAGTTCGAGCTTACCTGTAACTGTTACGGGACACCCTGAAGTTATTTCTCTCTCAATTACCAAACCGTTTTGATTTTCAATTCCTAATTCTTCAACATTCTGGGGGAAACCGATTGTTCCGTTTCCGCTGATTGACTGGGGAACTGAACCGTTAAATAAAACTCTTAATTTATTGTTCGGGTTATCAGCAATTGAAAATGAACCGTTAACATCAAGATTTCCTTTTATATTTATTGAAGGAGCATAAGCTGAATTTGTATTTGTGAAAGTAAAGCTGCTTCCGTTTTTAACTGTGAGGTTTCTTATTGTTACGTCTGATGTCATTGCTTCTGAATACTGAATGTTTACATTCATGTCAAACTCAAGGTTAGCATAATTTCTGCCGCTGAACATATCGGCAGGCATTGTGCTGTTCTGCTGTGAGTAGGTGCTTCCTGTTTCGAAAACAACCTTGGAAGCGGGGGCTGTTAGAGCAAACGGGCTTAATGCGCCTGCATTGTTCGAAACAAACACCGAACCGCTTTTGAAAACCACTGCGTTTGCTGTTCCGGCGTTTGTGAAGATGTTTCCGGGGCAAAGCTGGTTGAGAACCGAACCGTTATTGAATACAACCGAACCTGCATCTGCGCCGTCAATGTAATCGCCCTGGCTGCCGCGGATTGTCATAATACCATCTATTAAAGCAGTTGCGCCTGTCTTAACAACTATTCCGTAGCGTGTATCGGATGAGTATAAAGTAAGTGATGAACCTGATTCAACAGTTAAATCTTCGCCTGTTCCGCCGTTTATCCACAAAGTCTTTGGTGAACCGCTTGCAGGGGTAAGAGTAACGCGGGTGTTGTTGTTGATAACCAACTGACCGATTGTCTGCAGGGGAGCGTTTGTTATGTTAATCTGGCTTCCGGTGCTGAAAACCATAATATCGCTGGTCTGAGCCAGTGTTCTTGCAGGGCTCCAGTTTGATGATACTGCCCAGCTGCCGCTTGTTCCGCCCACCCATGTGTAAGTGTTCTGCGCAAAGATTGTTCCGGCTGTTAAGGTTAAGATTGTGATTATGTTTTTTATGGTTTTCATTTCTTTTATTATTACTTCTGTATTATATATATAGAAATATCGTGCCAACCTTAAAAACCTCATTTTTTGCATGATTTTAAGGTTTTTAATAAAATTTTGATAAAAAATCATAGTCTCAGCACTATGTTTTATAATGTCCTGACTATGCCTTTTCCTTTTGAGTTTTAATGAATTTTAAACCCTTTTTGAAATGAAATTTGGGGAAAAAGAAAACGCCGCTCATTTGAGCGGCGCACTAACTAAGGAGAGAGAGAGAGAGTGTATTTGGGGTTTTATTTGTTCAGTATCATTTTCCTGGTCACCGTGTATTCGTTTGAATTGCCAGCAATCAATCTGTAAAAATATACTCCGCTTGAAAGATTTGAGGCGTTAAATACTACCGAGTGTTCGCCTTTGGTCTGGTAATTATCGGCGAGGGTTATTATTTCTCTGCCGGTTATATCAAAAACTTTTATAGAAACATTTGCGCTGAAAGGCAGACTGTATGTAATTGTTGTTGAAGGATTAAACGGATTCGGATAATTCTTCATTGTCATTTGCTGGTTCTGTACCGGCGCTGCGCCCAGAGAAAGAGGTGCTGAGCTCCATGTATCGCCGCCGTCATTAGTGTAAAGCTTAGCGCCCATTTCACCGACCGAAATGCCTGTGCTTGCATCTGCAAAGTTAACGCTCTTTAAATCCATTGTATCAGAATTCGAGGGAAGCTCTATCTGGTACCATGACATTCCGCCGTCAATGGTTTTCATCAGCAATCCGTTTGCGCCCGATGCTATTGCTACTGTATCCGAAATAAATTTCACGTCGAACAAATTATCCATCGGAGGTGTGCTCATCGGGGCTGACCATGTGATGCCCCCGTCTTCTGTGTTAAGAATTAAGCCGTTGTTTCCGACTACTGTTCCGTAATCAGCGCTCTTCATATCAATTGCGTTAAGAGATAGATTGCCGATTGAGAGGTATATGCGGTTCCATGATGCGCCGCCGTCAGTGGTTTTAAGCAGAACTGCATTATTGCCTATGATAAAACCGTTCATGCCGTCGATAAAATCAATATCATTAAGCTTGCTTGTTGTATTTGAGCTTACAGTTGTCCATGTTTCTCCCTGGTCAATTGTTCTGATTATTGTGCCGTTATCACCGCAGGCAACCCATACAATAGGTTCAACTGAAGCTACCGAATTAAGATTATTTACCGTACCGGATGTTTTTAAATCCCAAGCATTTCCGGCATCGCTGGTTACAAGGACAGTGCCGTTTTCACCAACTACAACGCCGATGAAATCAGTACAAAAATCTTCGGCTTTCAGCTCATTGGAAGTCGGTGAAGTTGCTTCTATCCATGATAAACCGCCGTCTTTTGTTTTCATTATTAAGCCGTTAGCGCCTACCAGGGTAGCATTTTTATCGCTTGTCAGCTTAATGCCGTTTTCATCAATGTAGCTCTGAGCATTGGAATTTTGTGCTATTACACACAATAAGAAAAGAACCGGTAAAATATAACTGGTGATTGAATTGTTTAAAGTTTTCATTTTAGTCTCTCCGAGTTTTGTTAGTTTTAGTTAGTTAGCTCGGTTATATAAATAGCAACCTCTATGCCAAATATCGTGTCACATAAAAAGGTTATAAAATTGCAGGTTTTATTGATAATTGTTGATTCAACGCCTGAAAGTAGTTTTATGACTACCGTTTTTAGTGTATAAAATGGGAACGAATGGGACAGCAGCGGGACAATTTTTAGGGACATTTTTAGAGGATAGTTGAGTGACTATGTGATAGTGAGATGACTATGATGTAGTAGAGTGACTATGTTATTTTTGTTATTGGAGAGGTTTTTGAATAAACTTCCGAAGATTTTAAAACTTCGGTAGTTTATTGTTAAGCACGGATGAAAATCATAAATAAAAAAAATTCGTTCTATGACACTATATCATAGAACGAATTACTAAATTCTTAAGCACTCTCGTTTTACATTTTACATTCAATCAGTGTAATCAGCGGTTGTAATCAGTGCAATCAGCGGCCTATTTTACCAAAACCATTTTATTTGATTTCACAAACTTCTGTCCTTCGCCTTCGATAACGAGGCGGTAGATATATACTCCGCTTGCAAGATTAGAGCCGTCAAACTGCGCTGTATAATAACCCGGGTCTTTGGTTTCGTTTACTAAAGTTGAAACTTCCCGTCCAGCCATATCGTAAACTATAAGCGATACCTTTCCGTTAAAAGTAAGCTGGTAATCGATAAATGATTTCGGGTTCGACGGATTAGGATAATTCTGTGAAACGCCGATTGATGACGGAACCCCGATAACCACTTCAGCGGGATTCTGCAGATTGAAGTATTCAAAATTGCCGTTATAATCAACCTGTTTCAGCCTGTACTGGTAATTGCCGGTTGTCATCTTTGAATCGGTATAGTTATATACTGTTTGGTTATTGGTATTGCCTTTACCATTTACAAATGCAACTTCCTTCCAGTCAGTGTAATTTCCTTTATCATTTTCACGTCTTTGAACGCTGAATCCTTTATTATTTATTTCCATTTCGGTAATCCATTTAAGCTCTGTATTTCTCCGGTTTACAGTAGCTCCGAAATATGAAAGCAATACCGGCAAAGGTGACGTGGCATCCGTAAGAGCAAAATTGGAGAATCCCGTTAAACCGCTGGTTCTTACATAAAGATTAGCCCAGCTAAGCTGTGTCTGCCATGTGCCGCCGCCGGCAGGAAATACTTCCCATGTGCCGTTTGATTTTGCGAGCAGCGTATTGCTGCTTGGTGTGGTAATTGTATATGTTTCATTATCACCGAAGTTGATAGTTACTGTATATGTAGCTCCTGAAAGAGAACCGCTTCCTATTGAAATTACCCAATACGAATTGCTGTAATTGCCTCCTAAAATTGCCGGTGGATTTACACCGCTGTAATACTGCACATTCATGCTTGTCGGGTAGCTTGTACCGCCTGTTCCCCAGTTTATTGTTACGATATTCCTTCCGTAGAGTGTGAAATTAGATGTAACACCGCTACCGGGCGCATTGCTGATTGTTGCAGCAGGGCATGAAGGAGGCGTTGCTGCAAACTCATCGGAGCCTATATCGGTTGTTCCTCCCGTTATGGCAGTAACCCTTGTTGTTCCTTCATAATCTGTATTCTGTCCTGCTACAGCGATTCCTTTTCCCGATACCAGCCATGCCGATGAATTTCCGGATTGAATGTTAAGGTTCCCGCTCGGTATTGAACTGAATAAATTAGCTGCGGTAATCTGCGCAGTAGTAACGCTCCAGCTTTGTTTATCTCCGCCAGATGAAGTTCTCCATTGGTCTATTGTTCGGTTTGTTCCCATCCACTCAGCAACTGTATTTGCATTTGAAGAAACAAAAGCGTTGTAATTGGATGCTGCTGCTGACCAGCCTGTTGCATTTCCGTATTCGTTTGCAATGGCGTAATGGGTTCCTGTTCCGCCTGTTCTTGCGTTAAAGAACAGGTTGTTTCTGAATGTAACAGTTGAAGGTCCGAAATTCTGCCTGGCATAACAATAAGAGTTCATGTTTCCTGATGATGCAGTACCGCCTACATAAACAGAATTATAATAATAATTCCATACTCCGTCTGACTCATCATGTATTCCCTGTAATATAACGCCGTTCGTTGCATCGATTTCATCTCTTGTGTTCTGAACCGTGTTCTTAACCGGTCCTTGTTTAATTATATCATTTTCCGCGGGGAGCATATTGTCGGCAGATTGCTGCGGTGCCTGTGAGTTATAAACCCGTTCGGTATTTAGCACTCTGTTTGTGTTAGGAGCTGTTCTTACACTTGAATATGGAATATTATCTGTAGCAGCGCCGTTTGTTACGGTTATTTGGTTATTAGAAGCTGTCCAGCTTCCCCAGAAAGCATTTAATGCAAAAATAATAGGACCCGAACCAGTTGCCGTGTTCGATAAACCGTAAACCCTGTTTCTTGAGATAGTTCCCGAGCCGGTTTGTCCTTCTACATGCAGAGCAACCACACTTGTATTTGAAGCCGAAGTAGATGTGCTGTTCAGATTATAAATTGTATTACCCTGTATCAATTGCGATGAAGCACTTGATGTATTGCCGATTCCAAGTGTCCCAATGTACTGTGTATTGGTTAAAGGAGAATTAATATCATGAATTATATTATTTGTAATCGATGCGCCGTCACCTGTATTAATCATTGCGTAGTTAATAGAATTATTACCTGTGCTGTAGTTTGTCATGTTAGCTATTGTGTTGCCTGTGATAGTTACATTTGCGCCGGTTATAGTAGATACTATTCCTCTCAGGTAAGCTGTGTATGTTGTTGAAACGTGCTGTAAGCTGTTTGCTGTGGAACTGCTTCCAATGAGGTTGTTCGAAATTGTTACATCGGAGGCAGGAGAAGATACGTATGACAATGCTTCAAAAATTGATGTATTATTGCTTGAGGAACTGATTGTAATTGACCCGATTGTGTTATTCTGTACATTGCCGTCTGATCTATGATCTATACCGCGCGCATAAATAGTGTAGAAACCGTTATTTGTGTAAGATATCATAATACTTCCAGTTCCTATTGCAGAACCGATTACATTTCCTGTCACGTCGCCTACATTAACTGTACCTGTTTCAACCAGAATTCCTACAAATGGAAAAGCGCCGTTTGAAGTACGCGTTGAAAAATCCATATTAGTAATTGTATTGCCCTGGATACTTGAAGGAGAGTTGGAGCCGACATCTGCCCTTATACAAGGAAGCTGAAGAGTACCGTTCGCTGAAGTTGAAGAAGTCCAGGGAGTTCCGCCGCAGTTGGGTGCGGAACCGCCAATGTAATTTCCGCTCACCGTACAGTTGTTAATTCCTGTATAATTAAGAAATATTACATTCCATCCGCCCGAAGCATTTGAAGTGCTTATATTTGCCGTTGTCTGGTAAAAGCTGTTTCCGCTTATTACCCAGTTATCACCGGTTCCGTTGCTTAGATAAATTGCTCCGCAATATGAACCGTTCTTCCAAAAATTGTAAATGTTATTGTTTAGTATTTGATTACCGCTGTTATATCTTGCAGTTGACGTTGCTGTCCCGTATGAATATATAAGGTAAGCCGGGTTTCCGTTTGCGTCACTTCTGTCTCTTATATCACAGTAGCTAATTGTATTATTATCATTACCCTGTGAACCCGTCGTTGTGCTGAATAAAATTCCGCCTATTGAAGCAGAGCTGTTTGTGCTGGAGTTACCGCTTTCTATGTAGCAGTATGTTATTGTATTATTTGAGGCATCATTAATGAACGTAAATGTGCAGTTATTGGTATTCGTGTTCCTGAACCTGAGATATTTACCGCTTCCGTTATATCTACCGTCAAATGTTACCCTGTCAGCGCCGTTAAGCTTTATCATAGCATCATTTACATTTCCCTCAATCAATCTTTCGGTTGCAGCCGATGGTCTAATTGTAATGGTATATGCTCCGCTCCACTGGTTTAAATCATTTGCTCCGTTTTCGTTTGTGATATTGGATGTAATATTCACTGTAACATTACCGGAAAGTCCCTGTGAGTTAACAGCTGCGAAAAATCCGCCCGCACGGGTTAAACTTGTATAAGTTTGCCCTGTGCCAACATTATAGGTGCCTGATAGCTGGGCGTGTGTACCTAAAACTAAATTGGATATCAGAATTAAGAAGATTGGGATAGTAAATTTTGTCATATTTTTTAAAAAACTTTGATTACAAAGTTACTTAAAATTTCAAAATAATAATATACCTAACAAATTCAGTTAATTATTTTCTGATTTAAGTAATGCGGTTTATTGCTTTTTTTCTATATAAGTTACTAAAAATCCAATATTTTTCGCAATAATACCATACCTTATTAACGGTAATCTTAAACACCTGTTAATCCATTAATTATAAAAGCTATTTATCGAATTTTTCTTAAAATTATGAATGATTTTGTTAAAAAAATGAATTTTTCTTTTATAATTACTGAATTAGGAAATAACTCTTTAATTTCTCTTAAGTTCAATAATCGTAAGGAATTAATAATTTCTTTTGATTTTTCAATATTATTTACTTTTTCATACCATCCCAGGCTAAAATGCCTAATTAAGAATATTTTAAGTTTATTTGGCAAAAACTGAAAGAAAGGGAATAAAAAGTGCGGTTCCAGTGGAAAATAATAATTTGGGGTTTGAACGAAGAAGGTTTTGCCGGTTCTCATTATCTCATTTGCCATTTTTCTCTGGCTATCAAAGCTTCCGACGTGTTCTATAACAGAATTTGAAAAAACTACATCAAACTGCATATCGGTAAACATTTTCATATCAGCAGCATTACCCTTAACCATAGTGAAATTAGGTAATGTTATATCCACGTTTTCTTTGTTGAGTATTGTTATTTGAACATCTTCAGGTGAGGTGAGCTTCATCCGTTCCCAGAATAACTGTGTTCCCCCGGCATCAAGTATTTTTACAGGCTTTGGGAGTTCATTTATTAATTCCAGGAAATATTTAAACCGCTTGGTTCTGAATCGGTTTGAAACTGATTTTGGGTTTGATACATCTGCAAATTTTTTTAAAAAGGACAGCATGTCATTTTACAAGAACCATTTTCTTTACATCAGCATTATCTTTAGTAACCAGCCTGTATATATAAATACCCGATGCTAATGAAGAACCGTTCCACGATACTTCATAAGCTCCGGGCTGAAGGTACTGATTGAATACAATGGACACCTCTCTGCCAAGCAGGTCGTATATAATCATTTCAGAATTTCCCGCTTTAGGTATATCAAATCTTATTTTTGTGACAGGGTTGAACGGATTTGGATAGTTATTGTATAACTTAAACTCTTTTGGAATCAAAGAACTGATAACATTTATACCTATAGGTCCCGTTGTAAAATGCCATATAACAGACCACTGGCTGAAACCGCCCTCATTTTCCGCCCTCACTCTCCAATAATACAGATGATTTGAAACAAGAATTCCTCCCGGTACCGTGATGTTAGATAATGTAAGTGTTGAATCTAAATGAGTTCCTGAAAAAAGTGAATCGGAAGAAATCTGAACTCGGTATCGTGATGCGCCGAAAACATTGTTCCAGTCAAGTGTAGGTGTGCCGGAGATTCCTGTGCTGCCGTTTGGAGGAGCGAGAAGAACAGGGGCTGTAACAGGTGCGGTTACTATGGTTGTGAAATGCCATACCATTGACCAATCGCCTGTACCTGCTGCATTGGTTGCGTTTACTCTCCAGTAATATAAAGTGTTGTTTGTAAGCGTTCCGCCTTGAATGGCATATTGTGATAATGCAAGACCGCCGATATTAATTATTGTTGAACTGAAATTCGGGTCAGATGAAACCTGTAACCTGTATGTCGAATATGGATTATCATCCCAATCTAACAATGGGGTAAGAGTAACATTAACAGACCCGTCCGGCGGCAAAAGAAGAACAGGCGCCGCAGGGACTGAAAGTATCGTTGTAAAATGCCATGTTACAGACCAATTACCGGTACCAAGATTGTTGGTTGTTCTCACATGCCAATAGTATCTTGTAAAATTAAGTAATAAGTTGTTTGGTATAGTTAGAAATGGCTGATTGACTCCGCTTGTATCAAAAACATTATTCTGGAAAAGAGAATCAGCCGATACCTGAATTTGATACCCGGAGGCAGAAATGTCTTCTCTCCAGGCAAGCAGGGGAGTAAGTGATACATTTACTGCGCCATTGGGCGGTAGAATTAAATGAGGCGCAGGCGGTATAGATATTTCTGTTGAAAACCTGAATGGATTTGACCAATTGCCTGTGCCTGCAATGTTAGTTCCGCTTACTCTCCAGAAATAACGTGTGTTATTTGTTAATGTATCATCTGTAAGTGTAAGTTTAGAAACAGTTATTCCAGTTATATCATCGTCTATCGTATTAAATGTTGAATCTCCCGTAATTTGAATTCTATAATATATTGCCGGGGAAGTGCTATCCCAGTCAAAAAAAGGATGCAGTGAAATATTTGAAGAGTTATCCGGCGGCAGCAGAAGAGCCGGCGCGTTTGGAATGGCTACAATTGTTGTGAAATGCCATGTTGATGACCACCCGCCGTAACCCGCAAAATTTTGTCCGCGTACACGCCAATAATATCTTGTATTGTTTATAAGTAAGTTTGCGGGAACTGTGAAGTTAGATGAATCAAGTCCGCTTGTATCTATCGTGTTTGCTGAGAAAGAAGAATCGGCTGATACCTGTAAACAGTAACTGCTTGCAAGCGAAGCAGTATCCCAGTCAAGCAGCGGATTTATAGAAACATTTACGGCTCCGTTAGGAGGTGATGTTAAATTCGGCACAGAAGGCGGTGAAAATCCGCCCGTTGTGGTATGCAGAATATAACCGTTGCTTCCAACAACAGTGCCCACAAGAGGTGAGTGAAGAGACAATCCGTAAAAATCCTGTCCCGTTAAATTGCTCTGCTGGGCAACCCAGTTTACGCCTGCATTTGTTGTTCGGAGGATAGTATTATCAAGCCCAACAGCGCTGCCTGTTGTTGAATTGGCAAATTTTATACTGTAGAATCTGGTAACCGAACCGCTTGCCTGCTGAAACCAGTTTTCACCTCCGTTAGTTGTTTTTAATATTTTGCCGTCGTCACCATAGGCATAGCATGTATCACTGTTAAGAGCATAAACACCAAAGAGGCTGGAAGTGACATTGCTTTGCAGTGAAGTCCAGTTGATGCCTTCGTTTGTCGTTTTAAGAATTGTTCCTGATGTTCCAACACAGAAGCCCGTATTTGAATTAACGAAAATTATGTCCAGTAGGAAAACAGTAACCCCGCTGGTAAGGTTAAACCAGTTTATGCCCCCGTTAGTTGTTTTTACAATTGCTCCCGTACTCCCTGATATATAGCCCGTATTAATGTCAATAAAATATAAGCCCCTGAAGTTTTCAAAATTGCCCGGGTTTTGATTAATCCAGTTTTGTCCTCCGTTTGTTGTTTTTAATATTGAACCGTTATCTCCTGCAGTATAACCGGTTGAAGGATTCAGAAAAAAGATGCGGGACAAATTAGAGGAATTTGAAATCGGCAAGGCAGACCAGTTTATCCCGTCATTAGTTGTTTTTAATGTAATACCATAGATACCGCATGCGTAACCTGTATTGGAATCAACAAAAAATAAATTCAGCAATGTATTTGTTGTACCGCTTGGCTGTACAACCCACTGAGCGTTAGAAAAAGCTGATGCAAACAGGATTGTGAAAATTATTTTTTTAAATATATGCAATTAATAATATTTGTTTTATTCCGGTTACAAATTAACGTAAAATTGCCAGTTTTTGAATTGAAGTCTCGGTTCGGGTTGCATCTTCCAATATTACTTTATAAAGATATATACCGTTTGCCATTACATCACCGTCACCATCCCTGCCGTTCCAGTAAATCTGGTTGAAACCCACTTTAACAGGGGCTCTAAGCTCTTTAACTAACCTTCCTGCCACCGTATAAATTTTAATACGGCAGTCCGGGGGATTTTTATCCGAAAAGAACTCAAAAGTAAAATAGGTATCGTTCTTCATCGGGTTCGGGTAATTATAAAGGTTACGTATGTTAAACCCGTAACTGACATTGAGATTATTTATCAGTGTATCGGCAAAATTGCCGTTCTGGTCTCCTCCAATATATGTAAAAATGTGGTTTCCTTCAGTTAAGACAGGGTGATAAGTAACTATTACTTTTAAGTTCTGGCTGTTTAATGGCTGAAAATCTATAACCGGATTTTTTTCGCCGCTGTAAAAATACCTGACAGGAATATTATCAAGAAGTATTTTAATGTTTGACGTATCTGCAAGTGTATAGTCAACTATACTGTTATCGTAAAACTTGTATACGATATCCGGTTTAGCGGGAATTAAATCTCCGTTTAAAACTTTTTCGCCGTTGTATGTTACATCAATTGAAGGCGGAAGTGAATCACCCGTTACAACAATATTTGTAAGAGCGAAATTGTTGAATGTATAATAATCATTTTCGTTTCCTAAAATTGACGTTTCAAAAAATATACTAACTGTATCAACTTTCTTAGTCCTGTTTTTTAATCCAAGAGTCGAAAAAGTTACAGTTGAAATTTTAGAACTGTCCGGTTTCAAAGGTGTTTTAGATGTATCTATTGAAAGTATTCTAATTCCGCCCGGTGATGTGGCGCTCCATTTGTTTACAATAATATTAGCAGGAACGTAACCAACATTATAATTCCGTAATGAGACCGTAACCGTTTGACCTTCCTGTACAACAGAGTCGCTTTTCACAAAAGAATAATTATCAGGTACAATTTCTGCAGGCGGTGTATATTTGAAATTCAATGCACGGAAAATTGGTGAATGCAAACCCAGCAATGTATCAATCGAAATGCTTGCTTTTAAAAGCAATGAAGGATAAATAAACGAAGAAATTGTATCTAAATTTATAAACATATTTGTCAGCCCCGTAAATATTCGTGTTGAATCGCCATTTCCTTTTATACCGGTTACATCAAATTTTATTGCAGAGTTAGGAAAAAGAGTCTCATTCCATGAAAAATTTTTCCAGCGGTGCGATGGACCCATGCTGAAACTTAATGAACCGGAAGTATTCAAAAAAACAGGAGTCATAGACGCAAATGAAGGAGTCCATGTATTATTTGACGAATAATTATGATATTGTTCCGATGTATTTGAAGGTGATGCACCAAGATATCCTATAAATGCCCATGTATCAAATGCTCCAATCGATTGAACTGAATCCACATACAGGCTTCCGAACTCGCGGATTTTTGTTTTCACAGCAGCGCTCAATGGCTGGGCCGCAGTATATGAGGCATTGCCGAGCATAATAAACTCAGTTGTATCAAATGAATTTAAAAATGTCAGTAACGTATCATTCGATTGCGGAACAGGCAGGCGGAAATTTCTGAACTCAATAAGCTTGCCTGTCAAGCGGCTTAACTTTACTATATTTAAACCGGGATTATTTCCTCCATCGATAAAAACCGTATAGTTATTTATAATGAAATAAGACGCTTCATTGCCGTTGCTGCCGTATGACCTTACTGTTAAGTTTCCTGTGAAATTCTTAAGCTCAAATCCTGTCCCGTTAAAATCAAGATTGTTTATTTCCATTGCTCCAAACTGAGAGGGAAGCCTTGAATATACTGTTACGTTTGAATCGGCAGAAAGCTTTCTGTATAATGACATGCTGACGCCCGGATTGTAAACAAAATTATTATAGGCTGTCCAGCCCGTGCTGTCACTGTTGATTACTGTATTTGTCCTCCAATGATATACAATATTCGAATCAAGATACTGCATTCTGTATTTAAACCTCGTAACAACACCGCTGAAGCTGCTGACGGCGGATGAATACACAGGGTGGCTGAAAGTTTTTGATGTATCTATTTGCAGAATAATCTTCACCTGGTTTTTTGCGGGGTCAACCTGCGGGTTAAGGCCGACTATTTCCACTGAATCATTGTTGATGACAGAATTGTGTATCGGTTTCAACGGGATAATAGAAATATTTCTGAGCGGCAGCTCAAAAGAAATTGAATTATTGAACTTCATTTCTAGCGGATACCAATTCTCCGGGTCAAGTGTTATTTTCATTGTATAATTACCTAAAGTATCGAGCTTGAATTTATATACCGCCGTATCGTAATATGCAAAATTTCTCAGCACAGTATCGCTTTGCCGGTAGCTCTGGCTGTTTTTTAATATCTGGAAACGAACTTTGCAGGAATCGGCAAACGTACCGAAATTTTTGGGATAAATTTGAAGCGTAACCTGTTCATTAACTGCCGGGTATTGATTTGAGATTTTATAGTCCGTCTGGCTGATTGCGAACTCGGGCAGAACCGGAATCAAAAGTTTTGTTGCAGGGTCACCCAGCAGGTTATAGCAGTTGATTGTATTTTTAACCGCAAAATTTGAGGAATCTCCCGCCATTTTTACAGTAGCATATTTCAGCAGGTCACCTATTCTTCTCATGCTGTCAAGTGAAAATCCCTGAAGCATGTAACCATTATAATCGTTGCCCGGTCCCGAAAAGCTCCATCCTGATGAGCCGACGAAACCGACAGCGCACTTGTTAGGCAGGTAGATAAATTTTTCACCAAAGCTTCTGTATGAAGCCTCGGCATTTCTTCCTGTATAACAAGTCATACTAAGCACAAGAGGCAGCTTGTTTCCGTTGTTGAGTGTATTGGGGTCTTCCAAACCAACCTCCCAGTCCTGGCTGGCTGCATGCCCGATGAAATTTACAATCAGCCCTCCGCGGTTAATCTCGTTTTTAATTGAGTCTTTATAGTTGTACGTTACGTACCCTGCCGAATCGTTTCTGTATATTTTATGTGCATCCAATGAGAGGGGGGGAAATTTAAGGTATGAGTTTATAAAATCGTTTGCCTGCGTCTGGAACTGAATTTGTTCACTGCGGTTGCTTCCGCCCGTAATCATAACAAATGTTTTCCACCAGTAATCGGGAAGCTGGTTATCATAATTTATTATTTTGTTAACCATATCCTGCGCTTCCTGCTGGGTATATGCAGGAAGCCTCCCTATTGATACATTATGTACATAAGTGAAAGTTCCGTAATTAAAATTCACAAAATACCCGTCAGTCATCGGGTTTCCGTATATAGGGATTAGATTTTTATAGGAGGTTTCAGCACCGGTATTATTTTTAGGGTCTGTTGAACCGCGCCCCAGAAGACAAACATATTGAAGCCGCGGCTGCTGCCAGCTGCCGTATACATAGTTTACGAAATTCCTTATAGCCGAAGGGTCTTCGATTCCATAACCGAATATATCTGTAATATCGTTGATTAATACTTTTACTGACCTCAGGTTATCGTGCGCCTGCCTGTGCAGCCTCAGGTCTTCTGCCTGAGATGAGAACAGGTTATTATATATAATAAGGTAATCTGCACCATTGTTTGATGAAATCAGGTCTGGGACCTGTCTTGATATTATTTTAAATGGTTTTGCAGTAATATCTCTGTTATATACTTCAAAGCTTGAGGAACCCTTGCCCGTAAATATTAAAGTATCGGAATTTGATGAGTAGCCGGCAATTTTTATATTGTTGGTTACATCATAAATTGAAACCGGGTTAAGATTATTAAATCCGGTTATTTTATATGCACGTGATGTTGTATCGCTCCCGTTTAAATTTATTCTGAGGTAACTGTTTTGAAACTGAAACTTTACAGGGTATTGAATCTCCATAAGGTCAAAGTAAAGACTGGGTACTGATGCCGGATTTCCGAAAGTAGGCATGTATGTTGCGGAGATTATGTTTTGCCCCTGAACAAGGAGTGAGCTTGAAAATGTTACTGTTGTATCAAACCTGTTATAGTCATCTCTTGCAAGCGTAGTAATTGCTGTTGAATTAATTTTTAAAATCAGCTTGTGCTCATTATAAGAAGTATCCTTTGAATTTGGATATGCAAAAACCCGGAACGTACATGTTTCGGGGGATGATGAAAGGTTTGAAATCTGAAAAGTATCACTGACTGTGTATCCGGTTGTATATTTTACCTCGCGCCAATACCAGCCTTCACCCGAGACTTTTTCATTATTAAAATATCTGAAATCGGCATTTGAGTTTATTGTTTCGCCGAGTGAATAAACCAAATCGCGCTCAAAATGCTGTTTCGAATATTGGTAATCAAACGGGTAGTTAACAGGGGATGAGTACGTCGAAACCGGGTATCTTAATCCGAAAGAACCGTCCCAGCCGACCCAGTAAACATTAGTATCGGAATAAAGGTTGTAGTATTCATTTGTAACGTAATCTACAACAAGAGTACCGTTATTTTCTTTGTATGTATTTGTAAGACCGCCGTAATTTCTGGTGCCGTAAAAATCAAAAAAATCGGAATCATCAAACACACCGTCAGACTCACCCTGAAAAAATATCGGAATTTGAATTCCTTTGTGGAATACTTTTACGGTTCTGGGGTCAAAGCTTGTCTGAACGCCTGCTGCTGTAAAATCATTTTTGTCAATTCTGTACATCCCGTCCTGAATTACGAACAACTTAAGGTACGTCTTATTGGGCGTAATCCAGTTATAATTCTGGCTTAAACAGGAATTTGCCGCAATGATAAGAAATATAAACAGTAGATTTTTTTTCAAACAGGCTCTATTTTATAAATTTACTCAATTTTGTTTTAATTATCCTATATAAAAATACCGGATTTCCGATAAGGTACCGCCTCCAATATTTGGCAGGATTTGTAATCATTCTTACAAACCACTCAAGTCCTATTTTCCTTAAAATTACTGAGCCCCGTACTTTTGTGCCTGAAAATACTTTAATCCCGTCTCCAACTGCAATAATAACGTTTGCGTTTATCTTGTTCTTATTTTCGTAAATCCATTTCTCCTGTTTCGGAAATCCGAGTCCTGCCACAAGAATATTTATCTTTGAATTATTGATTTGATTAACTACAGATTCTGTATCAAAGTTATAGCCTTCTGAAAATCCTTTGATATTTAAATCCGGGTAAACTGTATGAATTTTTTCAAGCGTATCATTATCGTGCCCGAAAAAGAAAAAGCTCCAGTTTCTTTTAATTCCTTCTTTAATGAGCATCTGGATAGAAATCAGAACCCGTCATTCTTTCTGAACTGCCTGCTTTGCCGTACAGAAATCTTGATGCAAGATAAACACCTATTCCGTCAGGGTGAATAATATCAAATGCGGAAATAATTTTTTGAAGAGGGGAGTTGTTATAGACTATGTTCAGAGTATTAACGTTGGCGTAAGCAATGGAAATTTTTTGGTTTTTCTCTATGGCAATAAAAATTCTGCTCAAGAGCAATCCGTAACCGGTTTTATCTATATCCAGTCCGAAAATATTAAACTTATCCGTATTAATATTTTCCATTTTCTACTGCGGTTTTACAAGTTCCCTGTAAACTCTTTCTATTTTTGGTACTATAAATTCCTGGGTATATTTATTTACCACTTTATTGTGCAGGTTAGAAGCGCATCTTTTTGCAAGCTCTTCATCGGTTTTAAACTGGTATATTTTGTAAGCAAGCTCAAGCGGGCTTTTGTTATCAAATAGCAATCCGTTATAATTATTTTTAATCAGTTCGGCAATTCCGTCTACATTAGCGCCAATAAAAGGTTTCTTATGGAGTCCGCTTTGAAGCATGAATGACGGGAACGGGTCATGTATAGAAGGGAGTACACATATATCAGCCATAAGGAAATAGTTAACAAGGTCTTTTTGCGGAGATACTATTTCGACATTCAGTTTATTTTTTTTGATAAAACTTCTGTAATTATCTAACAAGTCTCCTTCGCCGACCAAAACAAGCCTGACAGTGCTGTCATTAAGCAGCTTTAAAGCAGTAAGAAGAACCTCAAAATTTTTATCCGAATGAAACCTGCCAACAGACAGAATATTAAAGTACTTACCGGAGTCATGTACGGTTTCGGAAAAAGTTTCAATCTCATTCAGCTCATCAGTATCTGTAAAATTAGGAATTAATATAATTTTGCTTTCCTTAACCTTAAATTTACGGCGGAGCATATTTCTTATTGTATAGCTTACTGCAATTATTTTATCTGATTTGAATTCAAGATTATATTTTTTATCAACAAGGCTTAGCGAGGTAAATACTGTTTTGATTTTCTTCCTCCGGTGCAGCCTTGCTGCCTGGACTGCCAGTAATTCCGAATACCTGTGATATGAATGAATAATATCTATATCATATTCTTTTATTAAAGTTGAAATTGAGTTCAATGCTTTGGTGAAGGATAAGATACCTTTAGTGTGAACGGAGCTTTTAATTACATAGGGGATTTCGTTTTCTTCGAGCCTTTCGAGCGAATCACCTTTATTTGTAAGAAGCATTACAAAATGTTTTCTTTTCTGCAGGTATTTCATTAAAAGGAATGCGTAATAAGACCTTCCGCATGCATAATTGAAATCAGGAGTGATATGCAGGATATTGAACTTCATCAGTGAATTTTGTAATAGTTCATTTCACTTGCAAGGTAGCAATTTACATCCTGCAGAAAGAATTTTCAGCTTAATACGTATCGGTTTATTGAAAAAATTATAGGAAGCTGCCTCTACCGACATATCTTTATTTGTAAATGTCCATTTTGCATAATCATTATCAAATCCTTCCATATAAAAGAATTGTGTTTTTCCTGTTGCTGAGATTTCGAATTCACCGGGCTGAATTTCTTTGTATTCAAGCTTTGAATTTAATGATGCAACATCAAGCGCGCCGGTTTGAACTATATCATTAATTGTATCTTTCACGGTAAAATTTTTATATTTCCAGTATCCGTATGCGCCTGTCAGCTTATCGAACATAAACGATTGTTTCAGCCTCCCCGCATTACCTACTATGATTGTATGTTTATTTGAATCTATTCCTGTTTTTAATAATGATTCCATTCTGTGACGCGCATTATCGTAAGCAGTGAGCCATTCATTAACCGTATTGTAAGAATAGTAACAGAAAAAAGCAAGCAGGATAATAAGAATTGCTGTAAAGGATTTAATCTTTATTGAAGCAAGAAAGTTTTTCAGCCAATCAAGAGAAATTGTAATGTACATTACAATTATTATAAACGGAATCAAAATCATTTGCGGTCTTATATAATCAACGTATAAATAAGGGGCAATCAGCGCTATTGCCAACAGAAATAAATATGCAATGGGTTTATAAGAATCTTTTATTATAAATAGAATAAGGTAAAATATAATTACTGCCGATACTGCTAAGAGGTAAGCAATTACTAAAGGATTTCCATCGAGAACAAGCAGTTTTAAATCAATGTAATCCATCGGTACGGTAAGCGAGATTGCGCATTTTAACAAGTAAACTAATGTAGTCGATTTCGTAATATCTCGGGTAGCCGGAACTAAGAACTGCAAACCGGTAAATTAAATAAATAATTAAAATTCCGGTAACCGTAATTAACAGATGAAGGTTTTCTTTTATTCTTTTTATACCGCCTGAATAAAAATAAAATATAAGTATGACAAAAGGAAATGTTAAAGCTGTTTCTTTTGTCATAAGTGCAAGAATAAAAAACAAAGCCGCAAGAACAAATCCCGATTTTGATTTACTTTCAGGATATTGGAGTGAAAAATAAAATGCCCCGAGATAAAACATTCCGCAAAGCAGGTCAACCCTGCCTGCTGTCCAGCAAATATTATGTATGTTGTTGGGGAAAAGCAAAATAACTAATGCAGTTATAACGGCATATACGGGTTTTTTTGTTTTACGCAGTATTATCCATCCGGAAAGGAAAGTAATAATAAAATACAAAACAAGATTTTGAATTCTGTAAAAGATAAAATCATCATAAGCAAATCCTAATGTATCATGTAATGAACTGCTGATTTGAAGGGATAAATAATACAGGGGTCTGAAATGAAGTGGGTTGGTAAACGGCAGTGTCCCGGCATATTTTTCACCCAGTGTTGAATGCACAGCATCGTAGAAATTCATGTAATCGTCCGATAGAAGCCCAATCTTAAAAAAACCGGAAGAATAAATGAAAATTGTAAATAAAGCGAAAATAGATGAAAATCCATAAAATGTATTTACCTGCCGGTTTCATTTAGGATAATAGCTGTTTCAGTTCGTATACGAAATTTTTTTTGCCTGTGAAGAGGTCGTTAAGCCTGTATTTTAAGTGTGAATCAATAATTTTCCTGAAAGTCTTTTCCGGTAAAAATGTTACCGCCAGCGCAGTGAAATTTTTTAAAGAAGGTACATGCCTTAAATAGCTGCGGGATGTATTTTTATTGCCGTAAAAGAAATTCTGCCATGCGCTCGTGGTTGCCCAGTAAAACTGGTCTCTTTTGCGTGCTGAGTTTATTAAATGCTTTAAAGCATAATCGTTGATTATATAGAAAATTTCACTGCTATCGCCTGTGCGTGTTCTTGAATCGTTTCTAAGCCTTGTGTAAGAAAGAAATTCAGGCATATTGTAAAACCTTGATTCATCTCTAATCCTGAAAAATAATTCGAAGTCCTCGTTTGCAGTAAAATTCTCGTTATATTTTGCCTTCTTGATAAGTGATTTCCTGTAAATGACAGATGAGGAATTTATAGGATTGTGCAGGTTCAGGTATTCGTAAATATCATTATGTTCAACCGGTTCTTTCAGAAGAAAAAGAACCTTGCCGGGGTTTTTAAAATAAACCGACCAGCTTGAAACAATATCGTATTCGGGATTCGATTTTAAAAAATTGATTTGTTTTTCAAGTCTTGAAGAAACGTTTAAATCATCTGCATCAATTCTTGCAACCCAATTGCCAGAGGCAATAGATATGCCGTAATTTAAAGCAGCGGAAGTCCCCCTGTGCTCTGTTTTTTTGTAAACAATTCTTGAATCTTTAAAGCCGTTTAAGATTTCTTCGGTGTTATCTGCTGAACCGTCATCAATAATTAAAAATTCAAACTCTTTATAAGTTTGGTTCAGAATACTCTTAACCGCAGAGCCAATATATTTTCCGCAGTTGTATGCGGGCATAAGAACGGTTATGTTTATTGGTTTTTCAGGCATTCTTCATACATCTTCAAGTGTTTTTGAATCATTGTTTTCATATTATACAGTTCCTTCACTTTATAATAAAAATGCTCTGCCATCGGCTTAAATGTCTGGTACCTGTCAATTGCCATTTTAATTCTAATCATCAGGTCATACTCATCACCGCTTTTGAATAACAGCCCGTCGATATCACTTTGAAATACAGGCTCAATAAAATCGGAATCAGAGGCTATGATAAGATTATTGTAAGCAGCAGCTTCTGTTATTACCGAGGGAAAACCTTCAGTGCCTGAATGCGCGGGGAAAACGAAAATGTGAGTTTCCCTTAATAACGCAGGCATATCTGTTACCCTGCCTAAAAATTTAATGTCTGTTTTGAGCTTATCATTAAGTGATTTAAGCTTATTTTCCTCTTCACCTTCACCTGCAATAAGGAACTCCGCCTTTTCTCTGTCATCTTTTGGCAGTAAACTCACAGCTTTAATAAAAATATCAAGTCCTTTCTCTGCAGTAAATCTTGATGCAGCAAGTACTTTCAGCTTAATTACAATTTTTTTCGGCGGAACTGCGGGAATATCTATTCCGCACCTGATGAAATCAATATTTTCTTCCGGGGCGATTTTATTTTTCAATAAATGTTCGAATATGTGTTCGTTGATTGCAATGATTTTACCGCTCCTGAAATGTTTTAATTTCCCTTTTTTGGGCAGTATACCGTGATTAGTCTGAACAGTTTTAATTTTCCTGTGCTTTGCGGCATGTTCGGCAAGGTTTGCTGCATAATGAGTATGCGAGTGAACTATATCAATTTTGTATCTTTTAATAAAATTGGAAAGGTAAAGCAAGCTTTTGAATAGTTAATATAACCCCTTTTTTTGTGAAGGAAATGTTTATTAACGGTAATATTTATTTTTGCATCCTTAAATCGTTCAAGCCCGTCAGCTTCTCCGCATAAAGCGTACAGCCGTATGTTTTTTTCACGGCTAAGTCCGTGCGAAAGATTAAGAATATGAGTAGTTACTCCGCTTGTGAAGTTAAGGTTATCTGTTAAGAATAAAATATTCATTTTGTTATGGATAAATAAATATTTTTGTAAGTATCATAAACATCGTGCCATGAAAGTATTTCGCCAATCGTACATGTGTTCTTCGAAATTTCCCGAAGCATATCAGAGTCGTTATTCAGGTAATTCAATATTTGGGCTAATTTTTCCGTATCACCGAATTTTACAGTAAACCCGTTTTCACCGTTTTCTATATATCTCGATATACCGGTTTCTTCAGTAACAACAGGAACAAGTCCTGCTGCCATTGCTTCAGCAGTTGATATCGAGAATGTATCGTATTTATTTAAAGAAAGAAAAATATCTTTATCTTTGTAAAACTCGGCCAGCAGTTCACTATCAAGCTTATCGATATAATTTACTGTTATTTTTGAATCTGTATCTGAAAATAATCCGTTGTTTTCTCCAATAACATACAGCTCGATAGGGAAAGTCAGCTTATTTAAAACTTCCTTCAGGTATTCTGCTGAGCTTTGTTTTAGAACGTTAAGATATTGAATTACAATTTTAAGATTACCTTCTTTTTGTAAAGATGAGGTATTTTTTTGTGAACAAAACTCCTCATCTATACCGCCGGAAAGTATAACTGCCTTTGATTCGTCAATTTTAAAATATTTCTCTGCAATATCTATGGAATTTTCAGAGTAGAAAATCAAAACATCTGAGTATTTTAGCAGCAGTTTTTCGCAAATTCTGTCTTTTAGCTTTAAAAACAGGGCAGTTTTCTTTAATTCGCTGTTTTCATAGGCTATTATACCGTGGATATTGTAGATTATTCTTGATTTAAACAGCAATTTACTAACCAAAGCTAAAACAGCAAATCTTTCGTAAGTGATGATGTGAATAATTTCAGGTTTCCTTATTATTAATTCAGTTATGATTTTAAATAACCCTAATGTCAGAACTTGGGAACCGTTTAGGTGCTTTGAACCTTCTTTCCCGAATAATTTTTTTGAGATGCCGTATTTATTTCCGTCAAAAAAATATTGAATAAAACAGCTCTTGTAAAGCTTACTATGTTCGCAGAAAATTCTGTTTGCAGTTTTCTCCGGTCCCGATAGTATATCCGAATCATTAAACCTTCCCAAAAAAACAACATCAATTTTTTCTTTTTCTCTCTTCATAGCCTTCAATTAATCTCTTCAATCCGAGTTTGTGTTTCAGAATATTTTTAATGTTGAAATATCTTCCGAAACGTTTTTCGAATTTTATTTTATCACCGGATAAAAGCACAACACTGTAGTTTCTGAGTGTTAAATCAGTAAAGCTCTTAATTTTATAATATTTGAATTTTGTAAAGTCATTATTGTACCAGATGCTTTTATGCGCTTCATAAGGGTTTCCGTTTTCGGGATTTTGCTGCCAGTATTTGCCGATAGGAATTGTGATTAAAACATATTTGCCTTTTTGCATGCAGAGCTTAATAAGCTCTTCACCGTCTTTTTTGGAGAAATGTTCTATAACATCACCGCAGTTAATTAAATCATAACGTTTTTCGGTTTTCCTAATAAATTCAAGAGCATCCTCAATGTATATATTATTATAAAAATATTTATGATAGTTCTGAATATACGGCTCATAAATTTCAATCCCGTCAATTACCCTTTCCCATTTGCCGTCGTATTTTCCGTTTTCCCAGATTTCAAGAAATTCACGGAACAATATGCCCCATCTTCCGAAACCAACACCAATATCGAGTATTGATTGGGGATTCAGCTTTCTTACAAGCTCAATGTTATACGAAATATTTTGCCAGTTTGATGTTCCCATAAGTACTTAAAATCATGATAAATTAATCATGTTTTTGCTATTATGAAACCGATAAAGAAATGAGAAAAAGAAGGCGTTTGTAACGTTTTTTATGAGCGGAAACTGATAGTGGTATTTTATTTCAGTTCTTCAAAGACTGAAAATTAACTATAATTATTTTTTATAATTTTTTATAAACTCGTCTTTCCTTGTTTTTATTTCATCCCATGTGGTTTGAGGAACCATATTTTTTATTTCATCATAGATTTTATCAACCTTTTCTTTATATCCGGCTGCAGGGAAGTAAGGTGTAGATACTCTGGGCGGTATCTGGTCTAAATTAGGGTCCTGTTCAAGTACTACAGTCATGTTCTGTAGCGGTCCCCCGACAGGAAGCAATGAATCCGGCAGAGATGGAATCGATTCGTTTAAAATATTCGATTCGGAAATAATATTATCGAGTTTATTGATATCATCTTCGGAAAATTTCAAAGCGAATACCCATGAGTCCATTTCGGAATAATCGGGATAGTAAACCAGTGTACCGAATCCGGCGGAATTAATTGTCAAATCATACTTGTAATAATGCGGAGGAGGTATTGTTCCTGTTTGATAATGATACATAATATCAGTCCATTTAGGACCCGCTAAACCAAATCCGGTGATTATAAATATATTAATAATTATTAACAGTGTTTTTTTCATGTTTTATATATTTTACTTAAGTTGTGTTTGGTTGTTCCCTAAAATAACTATTCTTCACCTTTTTCGTAAGGTATTCCGTCGGCGGCAGGCGGAATAGATTTGCCAATAAACCCTGCTAATACTATAATTGTCAGTATATAAGGCAGCATCTGGATAAATTGCGTCGGTACAGGCAGATTCTGAAACTGGATTGAAAGACTCTCTGCAAATCCAAATATCAAGCATGCTCCCGCCGCTCCCCAGGGATTCCATTTTCCTATTATCATTGCTGCAAGCGCTATATAACCTCTTCCGGCGGACATGTTATCCGTAAAGCTGTGCTGTTCGAATGCGAGCCACGCTCCACCGAGTGATGCAAGCGCTCCGCTTATCAGTACACCAGCATATCTTATTTTATTTACGCTGATTCCCAGTGAATCCGCAGCTTCGGGGTTTTCACCAACCGAGCGCAGCCGCAAGCCGAATCTGGTTTTGTAAATGGTAAAATAAGAAAATATTAGCAAAAGTATACAAAGCAGTATGAAAGGGTTTCCTAATAAGGGAACTGATGATAATAGCAGGAATATTTATGGTTTCAAGACCTATAATTCTTTCTGAATTGCTGGAGCTGTTAAAAATTATTTTGCAGAAGAATTTTGTTAAGCCGACTGCGAAAAGATTAATGGCAATTCCGCTGACAATTTGGTTTGCTTTGAAAGTCACCGATGCTATTGCATGGAGCAAAGCAACCGCTAACCCCGAGAGAACACCGAAAAGTATTCCGATTAAAACGCTGTTAAAATAAAATGTTCCTACGGTTGTGAAGAATGCGCCGATTAATAAAATACCTTCAAGCGCAATGTTTACCACTCCGCCTTTCTCGGAAAATACTCCTCCGAGCGAGGGCAGAAGGTAAGGAATTGTAATCCTTACAGTCTGCAGAAAAAAAGCGTAACTTAAAATACTTTCAAGCATTAAAGCTTAATTTAAATTTTTTCTTCTCCAGTATTTTTGATATTATTATAACAAAGAAAATCACAATAGCCTGAAGCATTGTAACAAGCTCTTTGGGCACGAGTGTATTAACCGTAAGCCCGCCGTACTCCAGAATTCCGAAAAATATTGATACCAGTATTACACCGAATGGATTATTTTTTGCAATCAAAGCAGCTGCAATGCCGATGTATCCGGCGCCCTCGGAAAAGCCGAGTTCAAAATAATGTTTATAGCCGTTAACAAAATTTGTTCCTGCAAGTCCCGCAAATCCGCCCGATACCGCCATAGCAGAAAAAGTAAGCCATTTAATTTTCATTTTGGCATATTGCGCGGCATTTTTATTTAAGCCTAAAGTAGTAATCTCGTAACCGTATTTTGTTTTCCGGATAGCTATATAAAAAACTAAGCAAGCAAGAAGAGCAATTATAAAGCTCAGGTTAAAAGGCGAGCCTTTGAAAAGTCCTGTAAATGAATCAAACCTGGCAATCTCGGCTGCAGGCGCAATTTCGGGAGTATGTACCGTAGCCTGAACGTTAAAAACTTCATTAACAAGATAGCTTACCAGCGCGGCGGCGATAAAATTAAGCATAATAGTATTAATCACTTCATGAGAACCAAACCTTGCCTTAAGATAGCCTGCAATTCCTCCCCAAAAAGCACCGCCAATGAATCCCGCAATTATGCTCAATGGAAGAAGTATAACAGCAGGCAAAGTAATGAAAGTAAATCCAACCCACGCAGATGCAAACGCACCGATGACAAGCTGCCCTTCAGCGCCGATGTTGAATAATCCCGCTCTGAACGCAAATGCAACTGCAAGTCCTGTAAATATTAAAGGAGTTGATTTAAATAACACCTGCCCGATTCCGTATGAATTACCGAGTGTCCCGCTGAATAATCTTGTATAAACTTCGATTGGATTTTTTCCGACTATTGAAATAAATACAGCGCCAACGAGCAGAGATAAAATTATTGCAATAAGAGGGCTTAGCAGTGATTGAAAATATTTTCTGTAATTATTCAATGTTTCTCTTTGCTCCGGTCATATACATTCCTAATTCACGTTCATTTGTTTTATCTGCATCAAGTACTGCTGCAATTTCACCTTTATATAAAACGGCAATTCTATCGGAAATATTTATCAGCTCTTTTAAATCCGATGATACCAATAATACTGCTTTGCCTTCAGCTTTTGTCTTTAGAAGACTTTTATGAACAAAACCTGCCGCCTTTATATCAAGTCCTCTTGTGGGATGGCTTGCTGCTATAAGTTTAGTATCTTTTGTGAGTTCTCTTGCTGCTGCAACTTTTTGCTGGTTGCCTCCGGAAAGTTCTTTTATTTTCTGCGAGGGATTAACCGGGCGGATATCGTAAGTATCAATCAAAATGGATGTGTAATTGTTAAGGTTATCTTTCTTAATGAAAAGTTTACCCGAAAACCTTTCCTCATCCTGCCTTCCGAGCAGCACATTTTCTGAAATTGAAAAATCCATAACAATTCCGTTTTTATGCCTGTCAGCAGGAATGTGCGCTATGGACTGATGATTTACAGTTTTGCCTTCAATTGTTATTTCTCCATTATGGATTTTTCTGAGTGAAGTAATTGCTTCAATCATTTCCGTTTGCCCGTTGCCTTCAACCCCTGCAATTCCGAATATTTCTCCGCTCCTCACTGTAAAAGATATGTTCTTTACAGCTTCAATTCCTTTATCATTTAAAACTGAAAGGTTGAAAACTTTTAATATCTCATTTCCGAAATTGCTTTTTGTTTTCCGTTCTTCGCCGGGCAAATCTCCGCCCACCATAAGCCTTGCAATTTCTTCTTTTGAAGTATCTTTGGTTTTCATTGAACCTGTGACCTCTCCATGCCGTAAAACCGTAACAGAGTCACTGATTTGCATAACTTCATCAAGCTTATGTGTAATCAGGATAATTGTTTTGCCTTCCGATTTAAGTTCATTAAGTGTTCCGAACAAGGCATCAATTTCCTGCGGGGTGAGCACAGCAGTGGGTTCATCGAGTATTAGAATTCCGGCGTTCCTGTAAAGGATTTTTAAAATCTCGACCTTTTGCTGAAGTCCTACGGGCAGATTTTCTATTTTTTCTTTGATATCAATTTCGATATTGAAATCCTGCACCAGCTTATTTATTTTTTCCTCTGCTGATTTGAAATCAAGCATTCCGAATAATTTTGTTTCTTCGTCACCCAGTATAATATTTTCTGTTACAGACAGCGGATTAACAAGCATAAAATGCTGATGAACCATTCCAATGCCGAGCTTGATTGCATCGGAAGGTGAGTTTAGAATTTCTTGTTTGCCGTTTATTTTGATTGAAGCCGCTCTCGGGTGAGTACATACCATAGAGGATTTTCATGAGTGTCGATTTCCCCGCGCCGTTTTCTCCGACGAGCGCATGAATTTCTCCCTTCATGACGGAAAAATTTACTGACCTGTTGGCAATAACATTATCACCAAAGGTTTTTGTGATGCCTGACATATTTACTGCAAGTTCCGGCATTGTAGCTTGTTATTAATAGGTAATTTTGTCATTCCCGCGAAAGCGGGAATCCGGTAAACAGATATTTTTTATTCCGTTGGTACGTTTATTTTTCCGTCAATAATTTCCTGCCTGATTTCTTCAACTTTCTTATGAACTTCATCCGGTATCAGGTCTTTATTCTTATCATTATATATATAATCGACGCCTTTTGATTTTAATCCGAATGTTTCTGCTCTTCCGCCCTTGAATGTTCCGTCTTTAGCTTCCTTAATGCAGTTAAAAACAGCTTCATCAACTACTTTTATCATGCTTGTGAGTATAAATCCGGGCGCTTCATCATACTGGTCTGAATCAACTCCGATAGCAAGTTTTTTAGTTTCACGCGCGGCTTCAAACACTCCGAGCCCTGTTACACCCGAAGCGTGGTAAATAATATCGGCGCCTTGTGAATACTGTCCCATGGCAAGCTCTTTGCCTTTACCGGGATTTTTAAAAGCATCGCCTGTAACACCTGCGTATCCAATAAGGACTTTGCAGTTTGGGTTAACATATTTTACACCTGCGGTGTAAGCTTTTTCGAATTTTTTGATTAAGGGGAGATTCCATTCCTCCGACAAAACCTACAGTGTTGGTTTTCGTAATAAGTCCCGCTAAAGCGCCTACTAAGAATGAGCCTTCTTCTTCTTTAAATTCCAGCGCAATAAGGTTTGGAGGCAAAGTTTTACCCGGTGTGATAGTGTAATCAACGCATGCAAATTTTTTATTTGGAAATTCCTCCGCCATTTTGGTTATTTCATCGGTGAAAATAAAACCGATTCCGAATATTATTGCAATATCATCTCTTGAAGCAAATTGCCTTAAGGCAGCTTCGCGGTCACCTCCCGGTCCCGGTTCTATATATTCATATTCAATCCCGAGTTCTTTTTTGGCTTTTTCAAGCCCCCTGTAAGCCGCATCGTTAAATGATTTATCGCCCCTGCCGCCAACATCGAAGACAAGCCCGACTTTTAAATTCTGATTATTTTTCTGTTCTGTGTTTTTCTTTACTCCGCAGGAGGAGAAAAAGAATATTGAAATGACTGCGAAAAGTATAAAGTGATTTTTCACTGTAAGTATGTTAATTTTATCAAAATTAAAGCAATTTTTAAAGAGGTGCAATTCATTAGGAATTTAGCTGAAATCGGGAACTTTTTTGTTTGCAAATTACAAGTACGATAATTTTCTGAATACTAATTCCGTGAATATTGTATTATGTTTAAAAAGATTAAATCCGGGGGTAAGCATCCGTAATGTTAGCTGCTATTAAACATAATTCTGTATTTTTATTCTTCTTGCTTATATTAGCCGTTTTATCAAAGGAAACCTTTGCTCAATCGGACACTATAACTGTATGTTCAACTTCACTGCCTAAACAAATTCCTGATGAAGGGACGATTTATGATACAATCATGGTTTCGTCATTTGGATATTTGATAGGGCTTGATGTTAATCTTACCATTTATCATACCTGGGATGCAGACCTATCGATGTATTTAATTTCACCTGCTAATTTACAGATTGAATTAAGCAGCGGCAACGGCGGCTCAGGTGATAATTATGTCAACACAACATTCGATGATGACGCTCTTTTGCCAATTACAGCAGGCTCAGCTCCGTTTACAGGCAGTTTCCGTCCTGAAATGCCGTTAAGCATTTTAGGCAGCATACCGATTGCCGGACGTTGGATATTAAAAGTAAGCGATGATGCCGCGGGCGATACAGGTCAGCTTATAAGCTGGTGCCTGATTATTCACCGCTCAACCGGCAGTGTAGGAATATCAGGTAATACAAATCCCCTGCGGTATGAGCTTGAACAGAACTACCCGAACCCTTTCAATACAAGCACGAAAATTAATTTTAGTATTGTAAAACAAAGCAGTGTTAAAATTACACTTTACGACTCTGATGGAATGGAGGTTAAACCGCTCTTAAGCTCTAATTTGTCTGCCGGGAAATATGATTTATATTTTAATGCAAATGAATTGGCATCAGGAGTCTATTTTTATTCAATGTATCTCGACGGAAGCTTCTTTAAGTCAAGGAAATTGGTTTTACTAAAATAAAAAATAATTTAAACTAAAGGAATTGTTATGAAATCTTATTACAAATTATTTCTAATCATTCTCTCAATCCTGTCATCAAACATATTCTCTCAGCCTGCATATAGTCCTAAAATCGATTCAGTAATTAATCTTTGCACAAATCCGGTTTTATCTAAACTGAACCGCGAGCTTAGCGGTGATACAGCAACAATTATAGGCGGAGTACCTTATACAATAGCATCACGGCATAACAATAGTCCCGATAACCTGAAAGCAGCGCAGTTTATTCTTGAAAGGTTTCAAGACTACGGATACACAAATGCAAGGTATATGGATTACAGGTCAACAGGCAGGAATGTTTTAGCTGTAAAAACAGGTACCAGGTACCCAAACAGGCAGTATATAATATGCGCGCATTATGACGATATGCCGTCCGGTACTTTAGCCCCCGGTGCCGATGATAACGGTTCGGGTACATGCACGGTTATTGAAGCAGCCCGTTTACTTGCGCCGTTCGATTTTGATTATACAATAATTTTTATTGCATTTGACGAAGAAGAGCAGGGACTTATCGGAAGCCATGCTTACGCAGATACTGCTTACAACAAAGGCGATTCAATTTTAGGCGTTATTAACCTTGATATGATAACATGGGACGGCAACAATGACTGGAAGTTCAGTATTTACTCAAACAGTAATTCTGTGCCGTTTGCAAATTATACCAAAAATGTGTTTAATATTTACCAGCCTGTCGTGACAGCTTCTGTTATAGTGCAAAATATGTCGGGAAGCGACCACTATTATTTCTGGCAGCGCGGTTACAAAGCATTTTGCGGAATTGAGGATAACAATGATTTCAATCCGTATTATCATACGGTGAACGATAATTTCTCCCACGTGGTTATGCCGTATTTCCTTGCAAATGTAAGGGCATCAATTGCTGCTCTTATGACGTTCGGATGGGATGGATTTATGAGTATTGAACATACTCCCATAACTGAAGCGCCGGCGTCAACTCCTGTAGAGATTGACGCTGTAATAACTTCGCCCCGGTTTTTAGCAAAGGGTACAAACGGACCGAGGGTTTATTACAAAGTTAACGGAGGTAATACCGACTTCGTAAACTATAATTACAATAACCTTGACACTTTTAAATTCTCTATTCCGGGACAAAGCGGCGGTGATTCGGTTTCATATTTTATTGCCGCGCAGGATACACTTGGATATTTTGTCGGAACACTGCCGGCAGGCGGCAAGGGTGTTAATCCTCCCGGAACTATATCTCCGGCAAATTATTTTACATATATCATCGGCGAAGCAGTTCCGCCGGATACAATTACTTTCTGCTCAGCAAGTCTGCCGAAACCGATTTTAGATAACCAGACGACTTTTGATACAATTTACGTTTCAACACAGGGTATTGTAACTGACCTTAACGTTAATCTGACTTTAACTCACACCTGGGACCAGGATTTAGCGTTATTCCTGATAGCTCCCGGATATGGTGAAATTGTTTTAAGTAACCGCAACGGAGGCTCAGGTGATAATTACATAAATACGACATTTGATGATGAAGCATCTACTCCGATACAATCGGGCGCCCCACCGTATACAGGCAGTTTTCGTCCTGAACAGCCGCTTAGCACATTCGATTCATTGCCTTTGACCGGCAGCTGGGTTATTGTTGTAAGTGACAGCGCTGCCGGAGATACAGGCCAGCTTTTAAACTGGTGTTTGCTCTTTACAAGATATATCGAAACAGGCGGGCTATCAGGAAATAATCAGCCTTTGAAATTTGAATTGTCACAAAATTATCCAAATCCGTTTAACTCAACTACCAAAGTAAATTTTGTTATATCAAAGCAATCGGATGTTAAAATATTAATGTACGATATCCTGGGAAGAGAGGTCAGGTCGATTGTAAACAGCAAGCTTAACCCGGGTAAATACGATTTGTATATAAATGCAGGTGATTTAGCTTCGGGTGTATATTTCTATACAATGTATATTGACGGCGGGTTCTTTGCAACAAAGAAAATGGTTATGGTGAAGTAAATATTAAATGAATATAGTGGAATAATACACAAATTTGACTAAAATATTTGATATTACAATGAATGTTGAAATTGATAGAAAAAGTTGTATATTGAAATATATCAATCCTTTCCTCATTTAATAATTAAACAGGAGATAAAAATGAAAAAAATCTACATTTTTTCAGTTCTGTTGTTAATTGTTACTATGAACATCACACACGCTCAGTATTATTACAATCATGCTTATAACTTCACGGGCGTTGCAGGTACTTATGCTGCAACTGACCCCGGTTCCCAGCTTAGCATAACCGGAAGCTTTACGGTTGAGTGCTGGGTTAAACAAGCAGTTACGGCAGGTGCACAGATTGTTATTCAAAAAAGGCTTGGCTCGGCAGCAGCCGGTTATACCTTGTATTTAAGCAGCGGGAAAGTTGTTATTAGAACAAACAGCACTTCCCGTCTCACAGGAGCAACTGTTATACCTGTTAATGTATGGACGCACATTGCTGCTACGTATAATTCTTCAACAAATGTTTTTACCGTGTATGTAAACGGTGTTGCAGACGGCACAATAACAACTGCAAGCGCCGCACCTGCGCCTGATACCGATTCGTTACGGTTTGCAGCAGGTTTCAACTCCCCCTTTAACGGAATGATGGATGAAATCCGCGTTTGGAATGTAGAAAGGACTGCGCCTGAAATTCTTGCAGCCATGAGAATACCTTTGGGTGAAGGATCCGGTCCGTATGCCGGATTGGTTGGATGCTGGAGAGGCAACTCACTTACCGCAGGCTCAGGAGTTGATGAAATTAACGGTAACACCGCACATTTGAACGGCGCAGCATCATTTGTTGATTTAAGCAACATGCCGGGAAGTTATCTGGCTTTCAATACCGGTGTTACATTTTCCGGTTTGACAGGGGATTATATTACATCTCCTAATGCAGCTCCCCTCGGCATCACAGGCAGCTTCACATTGGAATGCTGGGTTAAACCTACTAATGTAACAACTCCATCGTTCCAGATTCTAATACAGAAAAGATTGGGCAGCGCCTCAACCGGTTACACATTGTATTTGAACGCAGGTAAAGTATCAGTCAGAACTAATTCGTCTACACGGCTTACCGGGACAACTGTTATACCAAACAACGTATGGTCGCACGTGGCGGCTACGTACAACTCCTCTACAAATGTTTTTACTGTATATGTAAACGGAGTTGCAGACGGCACAATAACAACAGCCAGTGCTGCCCCTGCAGCTGACGCGGATTCATTAAGACTTGGCGCAGGATTTAACAGTCCGTACGCCGGGCTTATGGACGAGGTGAGAATTTCTAATTATGAAAAAACACCTGAACAATTGCAAAACGAGATGTTTTATTCGATTGATGATAATAATGAACCTGCCCCAACTTCTAATACAAATGTTTCATACAGCTTTGAAGGAACACTTCAGGGAACCGACGGTTCATCAAGAGGTGTATTTGCGGGTACAACGCATTTCACACTGGTGTATAACAACTCAGGTGAATTTCCGTCACCGCTTGACAGATGGGATGCAGGCAATTTCGGTAGCAGGTACCAGCTTCCATTATGCTAACCTGCCTTTCGGGGCTTCACCTGTTACAGTAAGCGATTCAATATTCATGCCTGAAGGCTTAACAATCAGTGATGTAAATGTCTTTGCAGCTATTACACATACATATGCTAATGATATCAGCATAAGTATAAGAAACCCATCAGGAAGTACAACCCGCATTCTTTATCCCGGTGCCTCGTCTAATTCCGGCATGCATATGATTACAATATTTGATGACCAGGCTGACAGCACTATAGGCGGTACACTTCCGGCGCCATGGAGCCCGAGAGTAAAACCAACTAATGCGCTGAGCAATTTCAACAGCCAGAATGCCGGCGGTTGGTGGCTGCTTACCATAACTGATATATTCCCCGGCTCAGACGACGGTACTTTAATCGGTTGGGGTATCCAGTTTAATAATCAAACCATAACAGGTTCAGTAAATCCAGGTATAACGGGTGTTCCGAACAGGTTCATGCTGTACCAGAACTATCCTAACCCGTTCAACCCAGTTACCACAGTTAAATATGATATAGCAAAAGATGTAAAGGTTAAAATAACCATGTATGATTTGCTTGGAAGAGAAGTATCAGTTCCTGTTAATGAGTTTAAGAAAGCTGGTTCGTATTCATTAAACTTTAACGGTTCGGGATTGGCATCAGGCGTTTATTTCTACAAAATAGAAGCAGGCAGCTTTGTTGAATCAAAGAAAATGATGCTTGTGAAATAGAAACAGGTTAATATTCAGTTTAAAGAAGCCCTCCGGTTTAACATTGGAGGGCTTTCTGTTTAATGAGTTTATTCGCTCAGAATTCCCTTTTCCGGCGGAATACAAATACCCTCCCCCTCGGGGAGGGTTAGGGTGGGGTGTGTTTGCATATACAAGATTAATTGCCTTGACTTACCTGAAATGTTCAGTTATATTTGTATTGTATGTTTTTCATACCCGGCATTTATGCCGGATGTGACAAAATGTCATAATTAATGCTGTAAGAATTACTAAAAACAGTAAGTCCTTGTTTTTTCAATAAAACATTTTAAATTATGTTAGCTTTTTTATCAAAAAAACCGCAAAAACAGGGCAGTTTCATAACTTGTTTTCAGAAAAATCGCATTTTCGTGTCACTTTTATAACTTACCATAACTTGAAGTTATGAGTATACACCTTGCTGAAAATTACAATTGTGACATTTTGTCACTTTAATAATTGCTCAATTGTTCTTTATTTTAAACTTAACTTAATATTGCTATATTAAAAACTATTCCCGCGAAAGCAGGAATTCAATAAAGAAAAATTTTAAAATATTTTAATAAGAGTATTCAAATTTCTAAAAATAAACATGAAAAAGATATTATTTTTAATACTTCCCCTGATATTAATCAATTTTTCATATTCACAGGATAATATAAAGGATGTTACAATTCTTCACTGGAATGATTTCCATGCGCACGATTTACCCGAAAAAAGGACTAAAAAAGATTCAACCGGAGCAGCAATAACATACTGGTTCGGCGGCACGTCTAATATGCTGGGTTATGTTAATAAGTTCAGGAATTCAAATACTCTGGTATTAAATGCGGGTGATGATTTTCAGGGAACGCCGATTTCGAGTATCACAAGAGGCAAATCACAAATTGAGCTTCTTAATTTATTTAACCTCGATGCTTTTGTAATCGGCAACCATGAATTTGATTATGGTCAGTTTGCGCTTGACTCCGCTTTGAAGCTCGCAAAGTTTGATTATCTTTCGGGAAATGTTTACTTCAAACCGGAAAAATCCACTATGGGAAAATCATATGTTATCAGAAATATAAACGGAGTAAAAACGGGAATTATCGGAATCACATTACCTGAACTTTTTGAAGTAACGCTTCCTAAAAATGTAACGGAAGTTCAGATGCTTAATACTGATTCTGTTATTCAGGCTAACATAGATGTTCTGAAAAAAGATAAATGCAATCTTATTGTTTTATTAACACATGAAGGTGTTTACGAAGATTCAATTACGGCATCCAAGTTTTACAAAGATGTTGACGTAATAGTCGGGGGGCATTCACACACGCCGCTTTTCCGTCCGTTTGTAGTAAACGGAGTTGTAATTGTTCAAGCCGGTTCATATGCAAGATGGCTAGGCAAGCTTGATTTAAAAGTAGATACGGATAAAGATACCGTTGTTTCGTATTACGGCAAGCTGGTTGAAACTGTAATGGATTCTTCAATCTATGACAGGGCAGCAGAAGAAAAAGTAGAGAAGATGGAAGAGTCTGTCAGCGGAGAATTAAAAACGGTAATCGGCAGGATTGAAACCGACTGGAAAGGCGCACACAGCGAAGAATCAAACCTCGGTCAGTTTGAAGCAGATGCTTTCAGAAATGCCATGGGAACCGACATAGGGCTTATCAACGGCGGGGGATTAAGAAAAAGCTTAAACAAAGGAGATGTAACAATCGGCGATATTTGGGAAATAAACCCGTTCGGAAATACAATTAATACTTTCTCCGTTTCAGGCAAGACACTTAAGGAGATGTTTTCAAATAATATTAAGATACGATGCTGAAAAATTTAAGAAAGGCGATTCGTTTGAAATACTTGATGTTTCAGGGATGACGTATTCTTACGACCCGCGAAAAATCGAAACCGGCGGTGATGTTTTGCTTGATATGAAAGTCAACGGTCAGCCGGTAGAAGATAATAAAATGTATTCTGTTGCCACCAATAATTTTGTAACGGGGCAGTTCTTGAAGTTCTTCGGTGATATATCAGAGAATATAAGTTTTAAAGATACAGGGGCTATTGACCGCGATATAATTATTGATGCAGTTGAGAATCAGAAAGTAATAAATTCAGTTGAAGAAAAAAGAATTGCAGATGTATCGGAAGAAAAGTAGAGGATGGAATTTCCGCGAAAGCAGGGATCTGATTAAAGCATGATGAAAATCCTAAATGATACTTACTTCACAACCATCATTTTCTTTGTGCCCTGTATCACACCATCCGCTGAAAGACTGTAGAAATATATTCCGCTTGAAAGCTCCGATGCGTCAAACTTCACATTGTATGTTCCCGCGCTTTGAGTTTTGTTAACCGGTTCTTTGACATTTCTGCCCAGCATATCAAACACCCTGAGGGAAATAAAACTTGTTTTTGGTACTTGGTATCTGATAACTGTTTCCGGATTAAACGGGTTAGGATAGTTTTGCTCTAATGAGAAAACTGAAGGCACAATTTCATGATTGCCTGCAACGCTTGTGGTCATTATATATTTGGCAGCGTTCCCGCTGATATTAACAGCCCACAGCGTGTTTCCGTTTCTTGCTTTGGTAATATGCTTAAATCCAACGTTAGAAGGAGAAGTATATTGCACAGTCCAGTTAGCCCCGTTGTTCGACGTGTAATAAATATTCGGGTCGATTTCTCTAATGTACCACCACTGGGAACCAGCCCCGGTAATTCCTCTTACAACTTCTGAACCGTTGCTGCCGGGTGTTATGCTCCAGTTAGCGCCGCCGTTTGTGGTCTTTACGATATTCAGATTTCCGCTCGTGTACCCGTTTTGGGCATTATCAAACCAGATTCCGGCGGGATAGGGGAATCCCTGGCTTGTTAAATCCTGCAGAGACCATGTGTCTCCATCATTGGTTGAGTAATAAATTCCTTTTCCTCTTGCACCGAACCAGATATTCGAGCCGAGATAAAACATGGAATTTTCGAAGCTCCATACGTTGGGGTCTGTTTCAGGAATATACTCTCCGGTTGAATCCCAGGTAAATCCTGCATCGGTTGTTCTCCACAATGACCATCTTCCGCCTACAGGCCAGCCAACAATGAAGCCGTGTGAATTCGGTTTAATCCATATGGATGTAATAAATCCGTTAGAACCCTGGCTTAAAACAAGATGCCAGTTTGCACCGCCGTTTGATGTTCTGTAAACATAAGTTGTTCTCGGGCTGCCTGAATATGATGCAAATAATGCCGTGTTCTGGTCGATAGCAAAAATATTTGTCTCAACTCCCTGCGGCGGCGGAATATTGAGCCCGACGTTTTCCCAGCTCATTCCGCTGTTTGTAGTGCGCATAATATTTGTTCCCGAAGCGCAGGCCCAAACAACATCATCATTGACTGCTGATACGGAAAACAGTGTAAACGGTATCCCTGTGTTCTGTTCTGTCCACTGCGGGAAGGAAGATTTCGGTGAAAAAACAATTGCTGCTATAATTAAAAAGAGACTTATGGTCTTGTTCATTGGCTCTTAGTTTGTTTAAAACAATATAAACCATAATTTTTAAAATTCACACTCAATAAAAAAGGCGGATATGAAATCCGCCTGATTAAAATATGGTTTAGAATTATTTTACAAGAACCATCTTTTTTGTATCAATCGGTACTCCGTCTGAAGTCAGTCTGTAGAAATATACTCCGCTGGAAAGATTCGATGCGTCAAACGTTACCTGGTAAGTTCCGGCATCCTGTTTTGAATTAATAAGCTCTGCAGCTTCTCTGCCGAGGATATCGAATACTTTCAGGCTCACCAAAGATGATTTTGGAATTTGATATTTAATTGTTGATTTAGGGTTAAACGGGTTCGGGAAATTCTGCTCTAGCTTAAATTCACCCGGCAGATTATTTGATATCTGCTGAACGCCGATGATGATAACACCCTGTCCGCCCGCGTCTTTATATCTCTTGTAAAATTCCTGCAAATAAAGATTGGCAATTCGCGGACTGTATACAATTAAAAGGTTCTCATCATTGTTGAATGTTGCAGCATTTGAATAATTATATGAACCTGTTTCAACAACGGGGTTGCTGTTAGCGTAGGGAGCATCAATCATCATGTACTTATGATGCAGCAGTCCGGTTTGATTATCAAGCCAGACATCAGCAGGCGGAACCCATGCATACTGACCCTCGCCGTGCATTTCGTGATACATGCTGTTCACATCGCCCTGGCTGCTGTAATCGAAAACGCCTTTTACGTCTTTACCCGCTTGCCATTTGGTATACATTTTGTTGGATATGTTGAATCTCGTAAATGCATACTGGCAGAAATAAATATCGTAATTGGTTTCGTTTGCTATCAGGTCTTCAATTCTGCCGGAGGTATTATCGCTGGGTGAAAAATAAACCTCGACCTGCTGGTTGTTTATGTTCAGCAGGTGCGGAACATTATCTGTCTTTGCGGGACCGAATTTAGCCCGGGTTGGAATCGGTTCATCAGTTGCGCTGCCCCACATTTCCTCGAACTCTCTTGTGTAAATTGCGGCTAAAGTTCTGTCCTGAATTTCGATTACGTTATTTCTATCTGTAAAAAACTGCTGCTGTGTTACGTTAGTCGAGCCTGTCCAAACCCAGTCGTCACTGCTTGAGGCAGTATCACGGTAATCGAAAACAAAAAACTTGTTATGCATAATATCGGAAGTCTGGTAATTGCGTTTCATAATGGGAATCCCTGCAGCCAGCAGGTCAGTGACAAGTGACTGATTGGTGCGCGAGTCATAAACAAACCTGATTTTAACGCCACGTATTTTTGCGTTAATGAGTGCATCTTTGATTTGCGTCAGGTCATCAAAGCTGTAAAGAGCCATGTCAATCGAGTGCTGCGCGCCGTTTATTCTTGCAAGCAGTTTTGTCTGAAGGTTTGTGTTTCCGTTTGCAGGCTCACCCGTATTTAGTGTTGTATCCACCGAACGGTTGAAATAAACATTAATTGCTCCTGTTGAAGTCGATTTAGTAGCAAAGTACTGTACCGGGCTTGTGGTTGTTCCGTTTCCGTTTGTTGATGAAACATTGAAATAATAAATTGTTCCCTGCTTTAAATTGCTGAGTGTGAATGTGTGAGCAGTTGTTTGCGCTGCGTTATATACTGAATCAGAATAAACAACCGTTTGGTAATTTGAATCGGCAACAGCCCATCGGACTTTACCGTCAGCGTTCGCTGACGAAGACCATGTTATTGTGACTCCGGCTTGCTGAATGTTTGAATAAGTTATCTGGCTGAGCAGGGGACCGCCGCCCTGCGGAAGAATAAAATCACTCAATGACCTTGGAAGAATTTGGTAGCCCGAATTATACGGCGGAGATGAATCAAACTGGCTAAGCAGAGCAATTACATCAAAAGGGAAAGGAGGGATTGCCGTATTTGCAATGTTTGTAGTAGCGTAAATTCTGATATCGCACGAATCATTGCCCGTAATAATTCTGTAGTTAACACCTGAACCGGAAACTGTCCACATTGTAACATTAGCACCGGAAGTGTTGTGAACAGCAGTAACTCCGTTTACTCGGATTAATTTGCCTTCGTTGTCATCACCGTTTAATCTGATATTCCCTGCGGTCAGAACAGTTGGCGTTACGGTATGGCCTGTACCAAGCACGCTTGATGAATTTACCGGCTGCAATTCAGTGAGCCCGTTGTATTGGGTTACAACACCGGTAACTTCAACACTGTCACCGTAGTTTGTGTTGTTAAAGAAAGCTGCGTCATAGCCGACCATGCCGCCTGTCGGGTCCTGAAAATAAACAAGGGGAGTGCCAAGTTCATCTGACATTGATACTACTCCTCTTAATGTTACAGTCTGACCCAGCAGGAGGGGAACACCGTTGGCATCCTGGCTTCTTACGGAGTCAATCGGTATTACCTGCGAATAAACTGCTGTTAAACTAAACAGCATGATTAAAACTGCTAAACTTTTTTTCATGGTGATTGTATTAAAATATTTTTAAAAACTTTTAATATATATCAGTCGATAATATAAATCTTATGATTCTGTTATTGCCGGTATCGCAAATGTAAAGCGTCTTATAGAAGAAGGCTACTCCCATAGGGCTGCTGAATTCTGCAGGTGAGTTCCCCGGTCCGCCGAATGATTCGCGTTTAAGCTTGCCGATACTTGAAAATTTATATAAAGAATCTCGGTCTGAATCGATAACGTAAATATTGCCGGAGTTATCAATTGTAACATCTTCGGGACGTGATACTACACCGGTTTTCAGCAGGTCAACATTATCATTGGGAGAAAATTTCGCTGTATAAATTTCGTCAATATCATCAAATACAGCCCACTGAATTTTGAACACCTGGTCTTCATTAACCTGTGTATAAATTAAATCGGTGTTGTTATTTGCAAACGTTGCAATGGAAGAAATCTTCTGTAGTGAAAGCAATCCTTGTCCAAGTACTTCAAATCCCGAAAGCCTGAACGGAACAGGCTGTGTATTATCGTATTTATCAATTTTGAAAATTGCGTTGTCGGGGTCTATTACACTTGAGTTATTCGGTCCCGAACGTGAAACAAGGTAATAATTATTTGGAAATGCAGCTATGCCTGTAAATTTGCCGTGGCTTCCCGGGACCGGGGTAGGCTGGTTTGACCTGAATGCAGTTGTCGGCTGTACTCCCGTTAATGTGCCGCCGTTGGGTAAAAGTTTGTACCTGTATACTACATCAACTGTGTCAAGTATGTTAGGCGGAATTGTATCTATTTCAGATGCGAGCACAAGTAAATCGTAATTTCTGTCCTGTGCAATTTTTTTAGGCTTTAGAACAAAGTTTGAATAACTGATTACAACCCCGGCTAAATCCATTTGAACAATTCTGTTATTACCTTTATCTGCAACATAAAGCAAAGGTTCGTTGCCTACGCAAATATCAACCGGGTCATTGAATCCGGTAAAAATGGGATATTGGGTAATATAAACAGTATCACCAATCACAGGCGGCGGCTGGTTTAAAGGAAACTGTGATAAATCAAGCTGTTCGCCGCAGCCGGAAATAAGTATAATTAAAAGAAAATATGTATATAAAAAATATTTCATTTTTATTTCTTATTCAGCAAAACACTTAAGCTTATTCTGTGCGTAAATCCCAAATCTTTAAAATTAACAATCGAATAATCAACAGAGGTTTGTGTAACATACAAAGGTACTTTAAACCCGACACCCGCGGAGAAGTTTTCCATATCTACATTGAATTTATATCCTCCTCTTAAAAAGAGGAAATCTTTATATGAATATTCTGCGCCGATATTTATATTTTCCGCATTATCGTTAGGGTGATTAAGCTGTAGTGAAGTTGTAAGCTTGTTTGTTTTATTATCAATCGGGTCAATAGCAAAACCGATTCTGAATATCGTTGGCGGCGGAAATGACTGAAAATCAGATAATGTTCTGCCGCCAACAAGATTTACCGAACCGCCCGGCTTCACCTGCGGACCGAAATTAGAAATTGTAACCGCGAAACGGGAATTATATAATCCAGTCCAGTAGTATGTGCCCAAATCAAACATAAATCCGCGCATTTTAAGCTCTGCAAGTGTTTCTTCAACGTACCTTATTGTAAACCCGAACGAAAACTGATCCGTTAGTTTTCTTGCAAATGTTAAACCAACACCAAGGTCACCGTATTTAAAATATTCTCCTGTTCCTGTTGGCTGAAATTCTGTTGTTTTCTCCATTGCGGGAGTGTGCAATGAAGTTATGCTTAAACCGACTGCATTATTGCTGAACCTGTATATACCTCCGAAAAACTCGTGCTTTAAATCTACAAGCCACTCGGAATGAGAGAAATGAACTCCGATTCCGTCAAACTGCA
Source organism: Ignavibacteriota bacterium (assembly GCA_963742955.1). Classification (GTDB taxonomy): domain Bacteria; phylum Bacteroidota; class Ignavibacteria; order Tepidaquicellales; family OLB5; genus CAVUOA01. Next base: position 227,862 of record CAVUOA010000012.1, read on the forward strand.
TTAACCCGGCAGGATTCCAGTACAGCGCTGAAATATCATTGGCAACAGCTACAAAAGATTCTCCCATTGCAGTGGCTCTTCCTCCAACTCCTATTTTCAGAAACTGGAGCGATGATGTTCCTGCGCGCTGTGAACCGAGCACGGGTATAAGCTGCGCGTTAGAGCTTATTGTCAGAAAACTCAGAATTAATAATATTATATGTATTCTTTTCAATTTCATCAATTAATACTGGAAAGCTACTCCGAATTTAATTTGCCGCGGCGCAAGATACCTCGACGGGTTATATGGAAACGGTGAAAGCGGAGCCTGCACGTCAGGGAACAGCGGGTCATTGTAGCTGTTAGGTGTCGGGTCTCCGTATTCATAAGCTTTTCCTGTAACAGGATTAATAATTGCCGAGTTTTTTCTGTTGAGTAAATTGTTTACTTCTATTGATACAATAAATTTTGCCGCTCCGACATTTATATATTTCTCAATACTGAAATCAATCCAGAACCAGGGGTCAGCAATTTCGCTCAAAGGGTTATTAACATCAGATTCATATTCCGGGCGCCCGTTTTGCAGGTAACCTACCAGAATCTGAGGAGTATATCTCTTTCCCGATTCGTAAAACCATCTCGTTTTGAAAGTTATATCATCAAGTATATTTCTTGCAAATCCCCAAAGCCCTTTGCCCTTTTCAATCAGTACATTTGCATTTAATGAAACCTGAATAGGTCTATCCCAGCTTAAGTAATTCTCGCCGATTGTTTCGAACGCGCCGCCTGTTGCCACAAGAAATCCCTGGTCGGTCGATGAACTTTTGCCAGTTGCGATTGAATAAGTGAAATTAACGTTTCCGTTAAACCACTTACCGATTCGTTTCTTGTAGTCTAATTCAATCCCCCTTGTCTTTGAGTAATCCTGGTTAACATAAGTTATAAAGCTCTGTCCGGCAAAACGGGGGTCAGATATTTTCGCTGATACAGTTGCAACGTAATCGTAAATATCTTTGTAATAAGCCGTAACTGTAAACACGTCATTGCTTGAGAACTGGTTTCTTATACCAAGCTCGTATGAAACGGTAGTTTCTGGATTGAGGTTGGGGTTACCGAATTTCTGGAAGCTTGATTTTGAATTAACGTTTGCAATCTTAGCATACACAAACTGCGGCTTTGGTCTTTTTGAAAAATGCCCGTAACTGAAAAACAAAGTCTGGTTATCAGTAATAGGATGGGAAATACCGATTCTCGGAGAAAGCCGTCCTTTCCATCTTCTGCCGAACAAACTGTATGTATCGTTCATATAAGCATCTTTTACCTGCTGCGGGATTGTAATCGAGTTAGGGTCTTTTATTGCATCATCAACAAGCTTGCCCGGGAACCAGTAATCAAACCTGAGCCCCAGGTTCAAAATCATTCCTTTAAACGTTATCTTATCCTGAGCATAAATATCGCCGAAAGAAGGATAAACCTTATATGCGTCATTATTCAAACCCATTGAGCCAATCCACGGTTTGTATATATCTATCAGCTGCATTTCCTGGTAAGCCATCTCAAATCCTGCTTTGAACTTGTTCTTCAGGTTGAAATTGTGAGAAAGGTCTCCTTTAAGCCGGTATTCATTTACGTAGTGGTCATGCCATGTGGTTGCATTGCCAACGTCATAAAATCCGTCACCGGGAACAATTGCATAAGGGTTATTTGTATCGCCTGTAGGATAATAGATAAACGGAGGCTTTACTATATCGAGCGGCTCCGTATATTGATTCCAGAACAAACCGTTTGCATCTGCCCTTAGCTCTGTGAAATATTTACTGAACCTGATTTCATAGAATGTTTTTGAACCGACTGCATGTTCCCAGCTTAATGTATTAAATATATTTAAATGAGTGTATGTATTGGCGTTATCAAGTATTTGCTGGTATTGGTACTGATATCCCGGGTCCGGTTCTACATATTCAAGGTTTGTCTGAAGGCTCTGTGAGTTCTGGTTTATGGCAACTGACTCGTTATAAGAATAGCTTAACTTCATATTCTCTTTGAGCTTCCATGTTATTTTACCGAGCCAGAACCAGTTATTATTTTCTCTCGGGGCAAACCTCGTGCCGTTAAAAATAGAAGAGTAAAGCTGCTTTGCTTTGTACCCGGGGTAGCCCCCGTCGACTATTCCTGAAACGGATTGGAAACCGTTGGAAATGTTCATGAAAAAATTGGCGAAAAAAGTTAATTCTCCGGGAAACTTTAACTTCAGCAGATTCTTTACAAAATACTTGGTGATGGGTTCGGGTCCGCCTAAGCTGAGCTCAAGAATATCGGTATTATAATTCGATTTCCAGTTCTTGTTAAAACCAAGATTATCTTTTTTATAGCTGACCCCGAATGAATATTTGTTATAACTTCCGTCTTTTGTTTTTACATTTACAACCCCTGATGTTGCCTGTCCGTATTCGGCATTATAACCGCCGGTTATTACATCTACTTCTTCGAGCGAGTTAGAAGATAACTGAAGCCCAAATCCTGTTCCTGCAAGCGGGTCCTGTACTGAAACGCCGTCCAATAAATATGAATTGTCATCTGACCTTCCGCCCCGGATATATAAAGCATCGTCCTGTTTAATTACTCCCGGCTGCAGAGTAACAACGTCTACAACGTTTTCGCTCATGCCCCTGGAAATTTCATCGCTTGTGATAACATGTTTGCTGTCAGTTTGTTCTATATCGAGCAGAGGTCTTTCTCCCACAACCAGTATTTCTTCTTCAACGCTGTATGAAGTTACATGAAGCTTGATATCAAGGGTGGTCATCTCATCTTTATTTATTTTAATGCCGGTATACTCTACAGTTTTATAACCGATTGAAGAAACCTGTACAGTATATTCACCGGGTGAGATTCCTTTAATTAAATATTTCCCGTCGATATCGGTTGCGGTGCCCAGATAACTTCCTTTGATTTTGACGTTCACATCAGGCAGTAAAGCGCCGGCAGAATCAGATACAGTTCCGCCAAGCGAGCCTGTTTGCGCGCCGGCGGCTGCAGAAAATAAAAATAAAAATGTTAATATGGTAAAATATTTTTTCATAATTACCTGATTCCGAAATCTGTATAAATAACCCGTCTTAAAAAATCTGCAGCATTATTTGCAAAATTCATTTTGTGCAGAGCTACAGACATAAGTACAATTTTTGGATTACCCGTTACGTCTTTAATACAAACATTTATTTTATTTGTATCATAAGGAGGATTATAAGGCATTTTATAAATAATATGCGTGCCGGGTCTGGGATATAAACCTCTGACAAAATTAGGAGTAGGAGAGCTTGCCTGTAAAAGCGGGTAATTATTATCCACTACAATTACCGGTGTTTCTTCCGGTATGCTTCCCTGCTGAAAAACAGATACGCTGTCAACAGGCGCAAAATCAACATAATTTATGCCCTGCGGGATATTATCCGGAAAGCCTGATGTGAAAAATACCTTGCCTCCCGCTGCTAAATAAAACGGCAGAGTTTCCTGAGCAAGATCGAAATTTGCATTCTGAGAAACCGCAATTGTCCTGTCTGAATACCAAATTACACATTGAAAAAGCTTAAGAGTCTCGATAAACATCGGGTTTCTTATCGGCGGAATATTTGCTCCGTTTGAAACCTTTATATCCAGCCTGCTGTGTGATATTGTATCAAGCGCATTTTCGTAAAATTGGAATGCCTGCGTTTTATCTGTCAGGGTAAATGAATAATCGTCTATTATCAATATTCTTCCAACAGGCCGCCTTACATACCAGGTGCTGCCGGTATCAGGCATTCTTGAAATATTACTAAAGGCACCTGCAATATCCTGCGCTTTCAGGAATAATATGTTATCGGAGTTAACAGCTAGACCGCTGTCTTGCCTTAATGTCAATAAATTTACTGAAGCGGGAATCCTATGCCACGTTAATGTATCATTCAACGCCCAGTAATAATATTTTATAGTATTATCGCCGTCAGGGTCCGTACCTGTCCACGAGAAGCTTGCAATTGTAAATGTTGTATCGGGAATTTTGGCTCCCGCATTAAAAATAACACTCGGAGGCGAATTAAATACAGGATATCTGTTGGATGCAGGTGTAGGGTCAATCATTCCTTTATCATCCACAGCTGCTACCCAGAAATGAAAAGTGCTGTCATTACCTGAAATTGCTAGTTGAAAGGTGCTGTCATTTTTCGTAGTGTAAGTCCAGTTTGTGCTGTCAAATGAAAACCTGAAGCCTGTAACAAGCCCGTCCGGGTCATCACCCCACCAGGTAATTCTTATTCTTGTTCTCTGAGGACTGATTGTACTATCGGGGAACAGTGACAAAAAAGTATTCGGCGGCTGGTTCTGAACAACACTTGTAGGCAATTCAGTACATGACTGAACTGCCAGCAGGAAAAAAATAGGTAATAGAATCTGAACCAGGATTTTCAGGATTAAAGGATTAACAGGATTTAGTATTTTAAATATTGTGCGCAATATTTTTCTTTTTGTTTTATCATTAAATAGTCTTTTGTATTGAAGACTTGTTGACCCGAAATTTAACAGGAGTCCGATTTCGAGGTTATATGCTTCCAAATAATTTTTACCCTGCGCTAAATTGGAATTGTCTAATTCTTTTAGTGCTTTTATTTCGATTGAAACACATTCTTCAACTAAAAAGTCAACTCGTCTTCTGCCGATTAACTCACCTCTGTAAAAGATGGGCATTTCAAACTCACGTACAAACGGAATTTTTTCGTACCCCATTTCAATTGCAAGGGCTTTCTGATAAATGATTTCCGAAAAGCCGTTTCCAAGTGTTGAATGAACTTTCATTGCACAACCAATTACTTTTCTGGTTATATCAGAATGAAGATTAATTAATTCATTCATTTTTTTTGATTTTAAAATAAAATCCTGTAAATCCTCATAATCCTATAAATCCAGGTTTATTTAACCAGCACCATTTTCTTTGTTTCTGTGAATTTCTGGCCTTCTAAGCCGTTTGCTTCAAGTATATAGAAATATAAACCCGAAGCTAAGTTAGTACCGTCAAACTGCACAGAATATTTCCCGCGGTTCTGAATTCCGTCAACCAAAGTTCTTACTTCCTGACCGATTACGTTGTAAACTTTCAAAGTAACTACAGAGTTTGCAGGCACATTGTATTTTATTGTTGTAACCGGGTTAAACGGGTTAGGGTAATTTTGTCCTACCCAGTACACCGAAGGTGTTTGATTTTGCTGATTTTGAACCCCAATTAATGTGCCGAAATCTGCATTTGTTCTTGGTACCAGCTTATAATGCGAGAATGAGAAATACAGAACACCCTGCAGGTACGAAAATCCGTTCCACTGGTAAAGCAGCATACCCGGCAGGTTAGGATTATAGTAGTTTGCAAGATTCGGGTCCCATCCGCTGACATAATCATGGTTACCGTCCTGTAATTCAATTCTTGCCTCAACGTTTTCGCTCGGATACATAACATAAATTTCTCCGTAATTTCTTCTGAACGAAGTATCGGGCAGGGGCAGAGAGTTTGCGCATCCGTAGCTTGTTCCCGATGCAACAATGCAGCTTATAGAAACTGCATTCTGGAATTTCACCAATACGCTTTCCCATTTTTCCGCTGTTGTATCACCATCAACTTTTGTATCTGCAATATCTGCAGGTGTCAATATTTGGAACGGAGGCAATGCAACACCGCTTTGCAGTATCTGTATGTCTCCGGGGGTTGCGATGTTGATCTCGGTCACGCTGAAATTTTCAGTAACTGTTCCTCTGACTCTTACACGCTGTCCTTTAACAAGCGCGTCAGTCGGTGCGCCGCCAATCCATATGCCGCTCCAGCCGCCTGCAATATTGGGGTCCTGAATAATTACTCTTCTAGGTGAAGTTTGAGTCCCGCCCGGGGAAGAGAATGAAAATGCCGGTATATCAGATGTATCACATGTTACCACACCCTCTGTTGTAACATCATATCCGTTATACCCCGAGTAACCGCCGTTGTTGGGTGTGTATTGAATATCTTTAATTGTCATGGTATCGTTTGTTCTTACATAATAAAAGTAAGTTGAAAGTGATGTATCAGCCGGGCTTAACCTGACAGCCCCCTGGTTATCTTTTGCTTTAATAAAATATTCAACTAATGCCCCTAAAGGCTGGGGCGGCATTTTTGTATAAAAAATTGTTCCCGCATTTTGAGTAGCTTTTCTTATATAGGCGCCTCTGTTGACTCTGTAAAAAAGCTGAACACTGTCAACAGAAAGCGGGTGGTCAAGAGTATCTACAACAGTTACATTTACCTGAACAGAATCAACAGGTTTGGGAACGCCAGGGATTCTTGTTACATTACTGATAAAAGGCGGTGCATTGCCGATGCTTAAATCGTTCGGGTAAAGAGGAACAATTACGTAAGGATATAATCCTCCGTTGCCGTCTGCGTATGCACTATTAATGATAACACCTTTTATATAATTGACTGATGCACCGATAGAAGGCGGAACCCATGGAGCAAACCCGGTATCGTTCGGTGATATTGAAAAGAAATTCGAAAAATCTCTAAGATAAATAAAATTACCGTTTGCATCTATTAATCTTCTGATATTTCTTGTTCCTAAAGGACTTTGCGGTCCGATAGTTACATTGTTTATCTGAACATACATGCCTTCGTATTTCTCGCCTGTTGTGAATTTAACATTTCCTAGTGAATCAAAATCTGATACATTAACCTGTATGGGGGCAGGTCTTTTTTTAACAGTAGGCAGTTCGGTAACAACCTGCATTGTATCAAGATTTATTTGTGTAACACCTGATGATATAATATCGGGAAATTCCTGAATGTTACCGGTTACACGAACTTTTGAACCGGTATCAAGCTGGGTGAATTGAGTATTTGCTGTGGCGCTGCCCTGTCTTACTATTATACCGCCCCAAATATTGTTTGCAGTATCCTGAATGTATGCAGTCCGTGATGTAGTTCCTCTCAGCAGCACCCTGTTATCAATCCCTGCTTTTACAAGCGGTGGAGCAACAACTCTTCCCACAACAGTAACTGTATCACCAACATGCAGTGAACGGTCATGCCCGATAGCCAGAGATTCGGCAGGTACAGTTTGAACGTCATAGATTGTAGAAATATAATAAGGGACAGAATATCCATTGTAGAAGCCCACTATTATAAATAATAACAGAGGTGCAATAATCGGTAATATTTTTTTCATGACAGTATAATTTTATTTTATAAAATTTCGTTTTTTTAAGTGTCATTGCGAACAAAGTGAAGCAATCCCAAAATTTAACAAGAGATTGTTTCGTCCCGTTGGGACTCGCAATGACAAAAATTTACTTAATCACCAGAAACTTTCCCTTTTTTACGTAACCTGTTTTTAAATTTTTCACGGTGAATAAATAAAGCCCTGTTGCTATTGCCTGGTCATTGCGCGTTATCAAATCCCATGCATGCTCGCCGCCTGACATTTTTTGTGTGCCGTCACCGTAGCTGGTGAACCATTCTATATCGCTTCCGTTATATGTTGCCGCATCGTGAGTAAACTTATCTACTATATCACCCGCAATTGTGTACACGGTTATTTCACAGTTTGAGGGGAGATTAAAGAAATAAATTTTTCTTTGCCTTTCCTGCTGACCGTCCCAAACAGCGTTTCCATAATAGGGATTAGGGTAAACTCCTATTGGTGTTGTTTCATCTTCATAAGTGCTTGAGCCTGGTATTATCCTCACAGCATTTGCAAGCTGGCTGCTTTCAAGCGATTCAAGATTATTTGCAGAATCGCCCTTATCATAAGCAGTGACTGTGTAAACATACTGCCACCCGTTAAGCTGGTTATCGTAAACAAACCTGTACCAGTAATGATTTGTGTCATTAGGAAACTGCACTGCCTGATTTAAGCTTGATATAGTTAAACCCTGTATTATTCCCGATATTGTTAATACTGTCAAAATCTCCGTTCAGCACAAATGATGTCAAGAGCGGTTTTGAAGGGTCAATATCTGCTCCTGCATTGGTTCTGTATATCCTGTAGCCCTCAAAATCATGTTTTAATGAAATGGGGTCTAAGCTGAACTCAGCATTAGCAGCCCAGTAAAGAGTAACTTTCCTGCTTTCATTTATCACTTTCAAAATTGGAGAGTTTGGCGGTGCGGGAAGCAGGTACCTGTCAAGTATTCCGTTTCCGTTAATATCTTCTCCCGGGTCAAGGCGTCCGTTGCCGTTCTTGTCTTCGCCGTTATATGCTTTCTGCGACCAGTCAGCATGGCTGTGAAGTTCTGCCCTCTGGTATGTAGAATCCCACTGCTGAGGGTCGGTACCGGATTTTTTGGCGCATACCATAGCGTAAACTATTTCTAATGTATCAAGATAATTTAATCTGCTGTAAGGACCGGCTGATACAAGTATTGACCTGTTTGAAGGCTGTTTTATAGATGCCAGTATCGATGGGTTTACCATTACATTAAAATCAAAAAGTCCCCTTAGCTTACCGTATCTGCCGACCTGTGAGCCGTCCTGGTCTGTCATTGGTGAAAAATATATCGGGTCAACAGTGTTTCTGAATTGCCACGTAACAAAATGACGGGGAATCCTGTTTGTATCTGCCGGGGTCATGCCGAAAGGAGTTGAACCGAGAAATTTTACACCAACATAGCTGTTTGTGTAACCGATATCGCCTGTAGCATCGAATTCGTATCCCATAGAATACGTGCTGTCCCATCCGTCACCGCCTTTTGTGTAAAACGATGAACCGCCGGGCCTGGTGATAGTTGTGTTTCTTACTACAAGGTCAGTCCATAACCCCGCATATATGCTGTCAATAGGGGCTGTATTGCCTCTGTAACCTATGTTGATTATCCGGTAGCGGAGAATTACAAAAAAATCTGCGTAAGGGTAGTTCCAGCAGTATGATTGCTGAATAACTTTAATACCAAGCGGAATATGGTTCACTATAATTTGTCCGCCCACGGTTGTATTTGTATCGGTATATTCGCAAATGAAATCCTGATGTGAAATTGCTGTCGGGCTGTAATAAGGCGAATTGGTCAATGAAGATTTCACTGATATGACTTGTCCTGCTGCATTAGTAAACTCAAAACCTTCACCGCGGTTAGATACCGAAGCATCAATTGCGCCTGTGGTTACATATACGACTCCGTTTTTTCTGCCTCCTACCCACAGGCCTCCGTCGAAAAGATGTTCAATACCGGATGCTTTTGGATATTCACATGAAGGCTGCTGGGGCCAGAGAGTGAATCCGTGTCCTATTGTTCCAAAGTTTGTAATTGTTAAACCGATGTTCCCTACGTTTGTGTAGTGTGAGTTGTCATCATCTGCTAAGGTGAGGCTGCCTGTAAACAAGTTTAAGGCAATCGCTGTGAGCAAGCCAAATTTTACAAAATGGCACAATAAACTTGTAGAAAACTTCATTAAGTTTTAGTTGAAAATGTTTTACTTTAATTAAGGAGGTGATGAACCTGTACCTTCCACACATAACAAAATTATGGAAAGTCTGGTCAAAAATCAATTCTATTTCTGCTTATTTAATGCAATAAGCAATTTATGTTTCAAACCCGGGTTAATATTTTGTTAAGAAACGGTTAACTTTTTCGTTTCAGCGGTTTTTGTGAAAGTACCTTTTGAACGTATTTGCCGAGGAAGTCAAACTCTATATTTACAATACTTCCGGTACGGTAATTTTTAAATAATGTATTATTATATGTATATGGTATAATGGCTACTTTTATTTCAAAATAATTTCCTTTAACAGGCTTTACTTCTGCAACCGTAAGGCTTACACCGTCAATTGCTATTGAGCCTACATAAATTACAAACGGAGCATGTTTTTTGTTAATCTTAATCCAATATTCCCAGTTATCAGATTCTATTGAAGATTTTTTATCAGCTTTAATTTGTTTTACAGAAGTAACTATTCCCGTATCATCAATATGCCCAAAAACAAAGTGACCCCCGATTTCATCATTCATTCTGAGCGAGCTTTCAAGATTAACTTCGCTTTTAAGATTTATTGAACCGAGGCTTGTTTTCTTTAAAGTTTCATGCATCGAAACGAACTCAAATTCACTGCCTCTTTTGCGGGTCACCGTGTGGCATACACCGTTAACTGCAACACTATCGGCAACTTTGAGGTCTTTGGATATTTTTTTGCTTCTAATTTTGAAGCGGTATCCTTCCTGTATCTTTGTTTTGCCTGTTACAATTCCGATATCTCTTACAATTCCTGAAAACATATATAATTAATGTTTATTTATTAAATTTTTATATGAACTAAAACGTCTTTCCCGACTTTTTCACAGCTAATTTCCTTTGCACTGCTGAAATCAAACGCATTTTTAAAGGTACTGATTCCGCTGCCCATAATTTTGGGAGCAGTAAATAAATAAATCTCGTCAACAAGTTTATTATCGATAAATTCTGTAAATGTAAACGCCCCTCCTTCAACCAATACGCTTGCAATTCCGATTTTAGCCAGTTTTTTCATTGCGTCCTTTATATCAATACGGTAATTCTTCACTTTTGCCTGCACAACTTTAATTTCCCTTTGCTCAAGTATTCCCGTTAAAAACTTATCAGGCTTTTTGCCGGAGATGATAATTGTTTTATCAGAGAACTTATCTGAAAATAAATTGCTGTTGAGGTTTAAAATCAGGTCTTTATCGATAACTATTCTGTACGGGTTTCTTCCTTTAATATGCCTCACCGTAAGTGAAGGATTATCTATTTCAACTGTGTTTTTGCCGACCAGCACAGCATCATACTCACTTCTTAAGATGTGAACGAGCTTTCTTGATTCCAGTAAGCTTATCCACTTAGAGTTTCCATTAGCATCGGCAATTTTACCGTCAATTGTTTGAGCTGCTTTTAATGTTATATAAGGTAAACCGGTTTTTATATACTTAAAATAAAATTTATTCAGTTCACAGCAGTTCTCCTCCAATACACCAACGGTAACTTTAATTTTATTTTTCCTAAGCTTAGCAATACCTTTACCTGCTACCAGAGGATTGGGGTCTTTTGTGCCGATTACAACTTCTTTAATCTTATGCTCAATAATTTTATCAACGCAGGGAGGAGTTTTGCCGTAATGTGTGCATGGCTCAAGATTGACATATAATGATGCGCCTTTTAAACTTATTTTATTGGCTAAAGCAGAATTTATTGCGTTTACTTCCGCATGGTTTTCGCCGATATCTTTGATGGCAGCCTTCCGCAATAATTTCTCCGTTTTTTACAATTACACAGCCGACAAGCGGGTTTGGAGATACAAATCCTTTTCCCTTTTTTGCCAGCTCAATACATTGCCGCATCAATGTTTCATTAATTACTCTATTAGTATCATTTGCCATTTAAATTTTTCCTTTCACTTCAAGTTCTGCAAGCTTGTTCTTTAGGTTTTCATCATTAAGATATCTCCATATCACATTCAGACTTTCAATCTGGTCAGGCCAGTGGATATATTTAACTGCTTCATAATATGTTACCCATTTATATTCTGTATGTTCATCCGAAATTTTAACATTATCTGAATCCACTACTGCAAGAAAAACAGGGGAGAGGCAGATAGAATCGTTAATATCGAAATAAAAAGTATTTACATGCGGTACCGCAAAGAGCTTCGTTTTGGTTATCCCTGTTTCCTCAAACAGTTCACGAACTGCTGTTTCTTTAGTGGATTCGCCTTCTTCGCATGTTGCAGTAATCATTTGCCACGTATCGGGATAAATTTTATGCGGTGCGCGCTTCAATAGGAGGAATTTTCCTGTTTTGGAATTAAAAATATGAAGCTCTATATAATTCGATTCAATTTTTGCCATCCAGCAAAAATACGAAAGGTTTTACTCAGATTAAATGTGAAAAGAAAAAGGGGGTTTTGAGGTTGTGCAATTGAGAGTCTCGATTTATCAGTATCGGCAATTAACTTGTTATTGGTGAGAACACCAACAACGGAGATAAATATTTTTAATTTTTCTATTTTTGACCCAATGTATAATGTATTGCTCATTGGATTGTTTAGGTAATACGGCTCTAATATTAAATAATTATCTTGACATCGAGAGTTGGATATAAATATGTAATTCTCAAAATCATATCCTTCATAAGCACTGTGCAAATCCAACACTCTATACTAACTTTGTTCCCATCCCAATGCAATATCCCGACATTTACTTGGTCTATAGCTGGCGTTATAGTTTTAAATATAAGTTCATTTGCCTGAGCAAGGAAAATAAAACTTTGAAGATTTGAACCAACAGGATTGTTTGAAACCCCATTGTAAATTTTGATACTTATCTTGTCATTATAGCAAAAGTAATCGGTAAAAGAGCTGCCGGTGAAATATTTATTCGCAAAAGTTCCGGGTAATGGCACAATTTGGGGATATTCATATTAACTTGTAATCCGAAATTTACTCCTCCGACCTCTCTTTATAAGGTCATATGTGAAATAATCTGGTACTTATAAATGTTTTACACCTGTATGATTTGAATTAAAGTCTATTTTGATTATACCAGTATGAATTATTAGTATTATTGCATATTCATCGATTCAAAAAACCAAATTATAGTATTAACGAAGAATCTAAGAATGTTTCAAATAATAATCAGTTATTTAAATTGTCGAATCTCTTATCCTTTGATTGATAGCAGCCCATAAAATTCTCTGATATTCCCGCACATACCTTATTGATAAAGCAATAATGTGTTACAATAATATCCGCAGGATGATTGTTTCAAATCGCTCCGCCATTCCACTTTAATAAGCTGCGGTTTAAAAGTCGGCTGCTTCACCGGTTATCGTAGCCTCCTAAAAATATAAATTCATTATTTGATAATCCGGTTATCATTCAGTGTCAGCATAATCAATTACTATTATAATGAGTTGTTATTGACTCCATGCGAATATTATAAATAGCTGATTATCATAGTGGTTCAAGCAGATATATATTATTTGTATCCTATGCCCATATATCGGCAAAGCCAATATTATTTATTTCCATGGCTCTCCAGTTAAAACGCTGCGGTGTCAAATATCTTCCTGGGTGGGTGGAATTACTACGTCATCCTTGCAGGTAAACAATAATAAATGCAGTATATCGGCAGTAAAAAGGTGAGTATTTTGCTTAATTTTCTCAAATCAAATTTCCATTTATTTTTTGTTGTTGGTGAGAACCTGCCTTCAGCAGGCAGGCACCAACAACGGGGATAAAGTGGATGATGTCCAACCAGTTTATTAATGTGATACTGGATTCCCGCATTCCTGCCTGCAGCAGGCAGGCGCGGGAATGACAGATGCCGGAATTTTATTTTACTACACTCATCTTTTTTGCATCAGTGAAATTATCACTTATCAGCTTATAGATATACACACCGCTTGCAAGGTTAGAGGCATCAAAAGTGAATTCAAAATTTCCTGCAGGAAATGACTGGTTGTTTAAAAGTACTGCTACTTCATTCCCCACTATATCATAAACAATTAGTTTAACAGTTGATGGCTTTGCTAAATCAAATGCTATTTTTGTTTCGGGATTGAACGGGTTGGGATAATTCTGATACAACTTAAATTCATGCGGAACAGTGTTTGAAAATCCTGCAAGTCCTACAGTTGAAAGCCATATATTAAACAGTGTTTGAAGAGAGTCTATTGGGTCATGATTCGGCAAATATGCATTCGGTATGTTTACTCTTAAATCAAGCCAGTAAGGACCGTTCTGCGGGTCAGTGCTTTTAGCAACGCGGATAAATGCCGAACTTGATGATGTATTGTAACCGGTGCATCTTGTATCGGCGCCAACTACCTTTGCTCCCTGAAGCGCGGCCATCAGTTTTATTGCCAGCATTCCCTGTGTGTTTAAAAATCTTGCTTTCATTGAATCAATTATTTGGGAACCAAGCAATATATTTCCCTGGATTGAGTACACAGGCCCATTAAGATGTCCTTTCCAATTCGTGCAGTTTGAACCCGTATATGAAGCATACCTGCCTCCGTTAATTAAATCAACCACGCCGTACTGTCGGACGGTAGGGTTGTTTTGATAATCGTGCGCAACCATGTAATCAACAATCTGCTGCGGTGAGTATCCCATGTTCATGAGCCTTCGCGCAGTATCCTGGTTTTGCGCTATATAAGATGCCTGTGAATGAATAACTCCAACCCCGGGATGAACATCGCTTAAAATAAGAACGCCGGGAGGTGTATTATAACATGAAGCAGCAGCACCGCCGACTTCATTTGTTGAGAGGTCAACTGCGCAAATTGAAAATGTGTCTGCTGATGCTGTTACTGTTATAAGGTAAACTGAAAAAAGAATTGAAAAAACGGTAAGTATATTTTTCATAGAATTGAGATGATTAATTGTTTGAATAACTCCTTCAAATTAACGAATTAAAAGATTTCGTTCAATTGAAAGACAGAATTATCAAAGAAGGCTATTTTTCAAGATTCTGATTATAAAAGATTAAATAACAGCAGGATTACGTTATTTTAACAATAGAGCAGATTTTTTCGTATTTGTTACATTTTTTTACAATTGATTTACATCAAAATCATAATTTTAGTAGTACTTCGGGTTAAATTTGTAATGTATAAAAAATTAGTATTTAAAAACCACTAGGAGTAAATAAAATGGAAGAAATAACCAAGAATACTTCAGGCACAATGCCTGAGAGTTCAAAACCCCGAAAAAGCTCAAAGAAAAAATTCTTTCTTTGGGGATTTGTAGTCTTTTTCCTCATTGCCGGTGTTACCGGTATTGGTATTGCACAGAAAGTTAAGCAAATGCGTGACGGCGGTCCGTTAATGTATATGATGAACAAAATCACTAAAGACCTTAACCTGACTGCCCAGCAAAAAGCTGATGTTGACAAATTAAAAGATGAGATAAAAGCAAAAAGAGAATCTATGAAAAAAGACAGGTCCGGCGGAATGGATGATTTTGCTAACGCTTTCAAGCAGGATAAGCTTGATAAAGAAACACTGAAATCGATTGAGCAAAAGCATGAAGCAGACAGGCAGGAAATGAAAGATTTTATGATGGATGAGCTGGTAAAATTTCATGATATTTTAACACCTGACCAAAGAAACCAGGTTGTAGAAAAAATGAAAGAGATGAAAGATAAAAGGAAAGATATGTTCAATAAAAAGCACGGTAATAAAGATGACGGTACACCGCCGGAAAACCACTAGACATAGTATTAAATGTAAATGATGATTATTTTGTAAAATCATTGCGGTCCCGGTGCACGGGAAACAGGTATACGGTAATTAAGGAGCATGTTTCTATTTGGTGTACCGGGTACCGCAGTGACCAATGAAAAAGATATGAATAAATCAATTTTAGTAATAGATGATGACCAAAAGCTTACAGGGCTTTTGGAAGAATATCTGGGCAAGTATAATTATAAAGTGTCAAGTTCAGAAACCCCGTCTGAAGGTCTCGCGAAGCTGAGAGCAAATCACTATGACCTGGTAATTCTTGATGTAATGCTTCCCGAAATGGACGGCTTTGAAACATGCAAGCTGATAAGGAAAGACTACGAGGTGCCGATTGTAATGCTGACTGCAAGGGGAGAGGTGACGGATAAAATTGTCGGGCTTGAACTTGGCGCCGATGATTACCTCCCAAAACCGTTTGAACCGCGCGAACTGCTTGCGAGAATACAGTCTGTTCTGCGCAGAGTTGAACAGAAATTCAAGAAGAATGAAACATTGAAATTTGATACTCCCGCAGGCGACCTTATCGTTGACCCGAATAAACGTTCAGCTTACCTCAGCGAAAAAGACCTTGAGCTGACCTCAACCGAATTCGAGCTTTTAATGCTTTTTGTTAAGCACAACGGCAAAGTCCTTTCAAGAGATGAAATAATGCAGAATACCAGGGGCATATCATGGATGTCTTTTGACCGCTCTGTTGATGTTATGGTTTCGAGGCTGAGAAATAAGCTGAAACACAAAAACGCAAAGAAAGACCAGGTTATTAAAACGGTTCATACTGTAGGTTACATGTTTTTTGCAGAGGCAATGGAACAGCAATGAAAGTAAGATATTCTATATTTTTTAAGCTGATAATAATTGTAATAATTACTCTTGCTGCGCTTGATTTTTCCGTTTTGTATGTATTACGGTTTGCATCAGATACAAAACCGCGTAAAATATTTCCGCACTATGTAAGACGCCTTGAAAAGCTGCTTGTAAACGATATCGGGTATCCTCCAGACACACTGAAAGCCAGGGATGTTGCTGAAGACCTGGATATGAATATCCGCTTCCAGTCACATGATTTTAACTGGGCAACTTCTCCCGATGTGCCAACTCTGGAAGAGCTTGCAACCGAAAGTGATTTTAAAGAGAAGTTCCCCAACAGAGACCAGTTCGGCATTACTTATAATGACAGACCTTATTCGATTGTCAAAAACCCTAAAGGGATTTATATACTTCAGTTGATGATACCGAGGGAATTTCTTAACCCTGAGGTTATCATTTTACTGTTAATATATGTTGTATCGTTCATTACGATAATATTTTATCTTGTTTTGAGGTGGCTTTTCCGTCCGCTGAAGACGCTTTCAGGCGCTGTTCATGAAATTTCAAAAGGGAATTACAATATAAATATACCCGTAAAAAGAAAAGATGAGCTTGGCGAGCTTGCAAAATCGCTGAATGATATGGCTGCGGGAATAAAGCGTTCTATTAAATCAAAAGAACAGCTCCTCGTTGATGTATCGCATGAACTGCGCAGCCCGCTGACACGCATAAAACTGGGACTTGAGGTTGGTTCTTCCAACGAAAAGATTAATGAAGACGTTAAAGAAATGGAAAACATGGTTACCGGCCTGCTTGAAAACTACAGGGCTGAAAGCGAACATTATAAGCTGAACTTTGAGAAATCGGATATTGTAAAACTTGCAAAGGAAGTTATATCCGTTTCGGGGAATAATGACAGGATTTCACTTAATGCGGCCGAATCTGTAACAGCTAATATTGACAAGGAAAGATTTAAGCTTGTGCTGAGAAATATTTTGGATAACGCTTTGAAATATTCAAGCGGTACGGTTTTAATTGATATACAGCAGCATAAGGAAAATATTACAATATCTGTAAAAGATAAAGGCGTTGGAATTCCGGAAAATGATTTAAAATTTATTTTCGAACCTTTTTACAGGTCAGATCCCTCTCGCTCAAGGAAAACAGGAGGCTTCGGTTTGGGACTTTCTATTTGCAGGAAAATTATGGATGCGCATAAAGGCAAAATAGAAATAAAAAGCAAAGTCAACGAAGGTACGGAAGTAATTCTGATATTTCCAGAATAAATATATCCGCGGATTATTTTGTAATTTATCTGTGAGTGTTTATTTTATTGAGCGCTTCACTGAGGTCGTTTAGGTTTTCAATCGGTGTTATTGAATAACCGTTTTTCCAAAATATCCTTGACGGTGTCATATGAAGCTGGTTGAGCAGTTTTGTTGAACGTGATTTGAATTTGCCTATTACAGAAGGAATATATTTGAAAGAGTTTTCTTCGGAAAACCTTGCTTCAAATTTAAGAATACCGGTAAACTCATCCGGGCTTACACCGTAACTTCCCAAAGAACAATTATTGAATTCTGACGGAAGTTCCTGCCATGTCTTAATTACTATCTTTGACTCAAGTGTTTCAATAAATCTTCCTTCAATAAATGAACCGAATTGTTCTTTCTTTTCGAGTGTTTTAAGTGATATACATGAAATGAGGAAATTTTCGAAATATACAGTCGTAAGCTCTTTAAGTGACCTGTTTTGATTAATATTTGTATCTCTATTAGCCAACATATCCAATTCAAAGTTAACTAATATCGCTATATTTTATTCTACCTGAAATACGGTATATTAATACTAACATATTGTTTTTTGTATGGACTTTATCTTTTATAACTATAATATTCGTTAACAGAATATTTCATATGGATGACAACAAAACAATCTTTATTCTATATATAAAAGACCAGTTGAAGAGCAGGAATTTTTACGCGCATGTACTGGGTATAGAGCCGGTTCTTGATGTACCCGGTATGACAGAGTTCACCCTTAGTGAATCTGCCATTTTGGGTTTAATGACAGAGCAAGGCATTTCAAAAATTCTCGGAGAATCAGTTCCTCATCCCCAAAGCGGAAGCGGTATTCCCCGCTGTGAAATTTATTTATTCGTGGATAACCCGAATGAATATATTGATAGACTATCCGCAGCAGGGGGAAAGATAATAAGTAAAACTTTGAATTACGAGACTGGGGAGATGAAGCAGCATACGGAGTTGACCCCGACGGACATGTGCTTGCATTTGCTAAAAAAGCGGGTAACAATTAATGAGAAGATTTCACCTTGTTGAATTTGAAGATTTCCCGTGGTTTCCTAATTCTGTCAGAGACGGCATAACCGACTATCTTAGATTTTTCATTTCTGCATTTAATATTTACGGACCTATTGTTCCTTTCCTGAAAGAACTGCTTGAGCACAGCGGAACAAATCAGATTATTGAAATTGCTTCCGGCGGGGGAGGAGGAATAGAAAAAATTCTTAGCCAGCTTGATAAGATTACGCCTCTTAAAGCAAAAGTTTTATTGACGGATTACTATCCCAACCTTCATGCCTTCAGACTTATGAAGAAAAAAAATGAAGGCAGAATTGATTTTATTGCAAAACCCGTTGATGCTGCTGATGTGCCGGCTGATTTAAAAGGCGCAAGGACTATGTTTTCGGCGTTCCATCATTTTGACCGCGAGAGCGCAAAGAACGTTATAGCGGATGCTGTCAGAAAAAATCAGCCAATCGGTATTTTTGACGGCGCAGAAAGAAAATTCAGATATATTTTAGGTGTTATTGCATCGACTCTTCTGCTTATATTTTTAGTACCGCTTTTTACACGACCGTTTACATTCAGCAGGATATTTTATACTTACTGCCTGCCCTTAATTCCGCTCTTTGCTCTCATTGACGGTATTGTATCAATGGTGAGGATGTACACGCCTGAAGAACTGCTTGAGATGGCAAAAGAAGTTGAGCCAAATAAATATACATGGAAATCCGGCAGGGCAAAACTTTACCTTGGCGCTTATGTTGTGTATTTGATAGGGTATCCGATAGAGAGACTGTCATGCTGAACTCGTTTCAGCATCTTATAATTAAGACCCTGAAACAATCCGCCGTGGCGGACAGGGTGACAATTAATTTTTTCAATTTCAATTTTACTCATTATACTTTATCTTTCCTGTAATGATTTAACCTAAGGAGGTATTTATGTACGGTGAATACTCAAGCTCATTAGAACAAAAATCAACTCTTGCAGGCTTACATTTCGTTATTCTTCTTTTAGTCTTCTGGCTATTATTTCTCGGCGGCATTGATACAATAGCAGCTTTATTCGGTTTTCCTCTGGTATCTGGAAACGGCGGGAGGCGGATTTTAATTATGTCCGGCGGACTTGTTTATTTTCTTAGAGTAATTTACACCGAGTTTGTTTTTCTAAAACGTGAAATGAAATGGAGCGAAGCTCTTACAATTGCGCTCTGGCTGTTTATCGTGTATATGACTTTTTCTTTTACGGGCGGCTCAAATAACACAATGCCGGGTTTTGCCGTTTACATTGGTATTGCTCTGTATGTTATTGGCTCCTTTTTAAATTCCGGTTCGGAGTATCTGCGCTATAGGTGGAAACTTAACCCTGAAAATAAAGGAAAGCTTTATACAGGCGGCTTATTTCATTTTTCAAGACACATTAATTATTTTGGTGACGTTGTGCTCTTTACGGGATTTGCTATGTTTACAGGCAGTGTGTATTCATATATAATTCCTGCTGCGATGGTGGTTTTATTTGTGGTAGTGAATATACCTATGCTTGATAGTTACCTTAGAGAAAAATACGGCGAACAGTATCTTGAATACTCAAGCCATACAAAAAAGTTTATCCCTTATATCTACTGAATAAAAAAGGCAGGTTAACCTGCCTTTAAGTCTTCATTCTACCCCCGTTGTTGGTGTTTTCACCAACAACTAAAACTTTCTTACTTTACCATTGCCATTTTCCTGGTAGCGGTATAATCATTTGTCTTCAATGTATAGAAATACACACCGCTGGCTAGATTAGCTCCGTTAAATTCCGCGTTATATACACCTGCTTTCATAAACCCATCGACTATTGTTGAAACTTCATTCCCCAGTACGTCATAAATCTTAAGGCTTACATTTCCGTCTTTAGGAACTGCATATTTAATGTTTGTAGTAGGGTTAAATGGATTAGGGTAATTCTGGTCAAGCCTGTATGCCGCAGGTATTTCATGTGTGCCGCTGACTCCGAGCGGATTTGTTACAGATTGTATTGTGCTTTGCTCCACCATGCTCGATATAAGCGGCGGAGTATCTTTATACACAAATACTACAAGATTGCAATTCGATGCAACCCAGCCCGTATCAATGGTTGTATTGATTAATTTGGTTATAGTCTGATTCTGATTCCAGTTACCGGTATTCAGATTTATTCCTATAGCCGTGTCTAAAATATTTCTTGTCACCCAATGATGGACAAAATCCGGATGGTAACCCACTACACCGCATGGAGCATAGAAATTCTGCTGAAAAACAATATTATCCTCAGTAATGACGAAATTAATTTTATACTGTCCTGTAAGGTTTTCAAGAGCAGTTGCATTAATTGTTGCGGTTAGAACTCTTGTGGATGGGTTATAATCTTTTGCTGTAAAATCAAGGTTGATTACCGAATTCGGCGTACGCTGATATCTTACAGCGCAGGTTTCAGGCCAATTGTAATCAAAATCCATGGGAGGGCCTGACTGCCTGTCAAAAACTGCCAGCGGGTATGCGCTGATTCCGAGTAACTGTATAATGTTATTTCCGTGAAATTCTCTGAACGGGTCAGGGCTTACACCATGATATGCCAGCACAATCGTTTGCGGAAACTGCGGAAGAATATTATGTTCAATAATCGAGTCACCGCAGGCACACCATCCGCACCATGTACCGGTAGAGAATTCCAGCAATACTCTCCGAGGGCTTGAATAAGACTGTGATGTGTACAGAACTGTAAAAATTATTAATAAGAAGGGGATAAAGAAAAGTTTTGTTTTCATGATTTTAGATGGTTAAATTCTAAAATTACTGTTATCAATATAAAACAGCATAGATTAAGAAACAATAATAAATTCTTCGTTTAAGTTATCGGCAAATTTTGCTTTATTTATGTTTTTTAGCTGTTTAGTTTACAGCATTACACTTGCTTCTGCTTCAAAAAAACTCTATAATGATACTAAATAGATTCGTAACCATTAAATATGAAAGAAGAGGGAAGATTATGTCACTATTCATAGGAGTAAACGCTGAGTTCCCGAGGACCGAAAGGGACCAGAGAGAAGAAATTTTTAACCGTTTAAGAGAAAAGAAGTGGGTTAAAATAAAAAATATTGGTAAAGATTTTACAACTCTTTGGTTTGCGCGCTACAAAGACGATGTTAATTTTGATACTGCATTATTAGTAGCTGAGAAGGAGTTTAAGGAATGCTCCCAGCCCTTCACTGTGCCAAAGCTGGTTATTCACGCGGGCTACAACAAACCAAAGATTTTAGTGTAGTATATAGACTTACATAAATAATATTTTTAAAAAGACTCATTTTTAATGGGTCTTTTTTTATTTACAGTCATTTTTTGAATATTGTTTATCCAAATTTTATTTTATTTTACATAAGTCACTTCATAAAAACTACAAATGGAGAGATATTATGACTTCAAAGAAAACAGTTGAAGAATTTTTCGCTCAGCCTGCGCTGGCAGTTGTAGGGGTTTCACGCTCGGGCAAAAAGTTCGGAAACTACGCATACAAGAATCTCAAACAAAAAGGTTACAAGGTTTATCAGATTCATCCTCATTCTAAATCAATAGAAGGTGATGAGTGTTATCCTGATTTTAAATCCATACCCGATAAAGTTGAGGGAGCTGTGTTAGTTATTAAGCCAATTCACGCGCTTAAGATTCTTGAAGAAGCGCGCGCAATCGGGAATAAAATATGTCTGGCTCCAGCAGGGTGCTGAATCGAAAGAAGCAATTGAATATTGCGAGAAAAACGGAATAAACCTGGTTCATAACGAATGTATTATGATGTTTGCAAGTCCCGTTAAATCTATGCACAGGTTCCACCGCTGGATATGGACTATTGCCGGCAAAATGCCGAAATAAAAGATTGCCATTCCCGCTTGTCCCGACATCCCGGGGCGCAGGCGGGAATCCTATTGACATGGTAATTAATTTGTGCCGTCAGGTGTTACCACCTGACGGTGAATAATTTTCGAAATAGTTTATTCATGCTTACAGGAATTCACATACTTCTTTCCTACAAATGCATTTACGAATGCGACCACTGCTTTGTTTACAGCTCACCGAGTGCAGAAGGGACATTTCACATTCAGGCAATTGAAAATGTTCTTGACGAAGCCAAGAAAATCGGCACAATAGAATGGATTTATTTTGAAGGCGGAGAACCGTTTCTTTATTATCCTTTACTTAATTGAGGGAATCAAAAAAGCGCATGATTACGGTTTTAAAATCGGGATTGTTACAAATGCTTACTTTGCCCAAAATGAAGAAGACGCCGTAAAATGGCTTGAACCGCTTTGACAAAATTTAATGTGCTTGATATCAGCATAAGCGATGATAATTTCCATAATGAAGGCGAGAAAGATTCGCCTGCTAAGATTGCATTGAAAGCAGCAAAGAAGCTTGGTTTGAGTACAGGCTCAATTTCGATTGAAGAGCCGAAAGCAATATGCGATACAAAGGGAAGAAAAAAAGGTGAGCCGGTAGTCGGCGGAGACGTAATGTTTAAAGGCAGGGCAGTTGAAAAGATTTCAGCCGGTTTACCCCGAATCGATTGGAAAGAGTTTGATGAATGTCCTTACGAAGATTTGGTTAACCCGGGAAGAGTTCACGTTGATGCTTATGGAAATGTTCACCTGTGCCAGGGGATTTCGATGGGGAATATGTGGAAAACGCCGCTATCTGAATTAGTCAAAAATTATAATTATAAAAATAATCCGATTGTCAGACCGATTGTTGAAGGCGGTCCCGCAAAGTTAACAGTTGAATTAGGCGTTGAGCATGATGAAAGTTACATAGACGTTTGCCATTTATGCTTTGAAGTCCGCAGAAAAATATTAGACCAATATCCTGAATATCTTGCACCTAAGAATGTGTATGGGATTGTGATAGCCATGACTTCAATCATGAGTTTAATATGGTTATATTTAAATAACTATATAAATGGCTTCAAATATTAAATTATATGAATAAATTTTAACCCATTACTAAAGTTATGGGCAGTTAAATTAAAAAAAATGAATATGAAAACTTTAATCGGAATTATTAGTAGGTATTAGTTGTTCTTTCCGGTTGTTCACATGATGTTTCCGGCAGGTATCAGGGTACAAAGCTTCAGGGAAGCTATCTTGATTTAAATAAAGACGGAACTTTTCAGATAGCGGAAAACGATAAAATCAGTTCGGGAAAATATGAGATTGAAGGTGACCAAATAATTATGAATTTTGATAACGGTATGACAGGGAAGTACCCGTTTCAGGATAATAAAATTATTGGCGGTACCAAAGAGACGTATGTGAAAAAGTAAATAAAGTGTCAGGTCGTAAGACCTGACACCACAGAAAAAAAAACGATAGAATAAAGTCGTCTTTAGGGTTCTTTATCCTTCACATATTTATCCCATTTATCAGATGCATATTCCTTAAACTTTGACGGCGCGTTTTTAAATGCTGCATCAAAATCCTTTTCGCCTTTTACTTTGTACCCGCCTCCTGCATCGACTCCTATAGAACCTCTTATTACAAGTTTTGTATCACCGCTGTGCATCATTAGCTTCAATGGCATGGGTGAAACATCACACCTGTCATCCAGCTTATAAAGGAATAAGCTTTCGCCAATATTTTGTGTGCAGTCAGGTGTTACCACCTGATTGAGTTTTAGCTGCTAATTATTTGGTGTCAGGTCGTAAGACCTGACACCACTTATCTCATAAAACTCGTTTTTACGGTTCTTTGTGTGCAGTCAGGTGTAACCACCTGACTGCTGTTATTATTAGTGTGCGGTCAGGTCTTACGACCTGACCGTTTCACTTATACTTCTTTTACTTCCAGACTTGTTGAAACACTAATTATGCTGTGGTCATCTAAGATATAATTTCTTGCACTTGAGAACTTCCAGTCCTCCGGTTTATCAACTAATCTTTCCTTGATGGGATTATTGTGTATATAATTTATCTTTACTCCAAGAGTTTTTTCTGTGGTAATTATTAAATCGTCGAATCTATCCATCCAAAATTTAAAAACCCTATTCTTTTTTCCCTTTGCATTAGATCTTAACCTTTCAACTAAATCCTTATAGTTCTGACAATCAAGCATTTGTCTTATTTTGGTTGATGTATATTTTTTGAAATCTCTCATAAAATCCGAAACACTTTCACCATTAGGAATGTATAATATCAAATGTAAATGATTCGGCATTATGACATAAGCTATTAATGTTGCATCATGCTCT
Organism: Ignavibacteriota bacterium; assembly: GCA_963742955.1. Taxonomy (GTDB): domain Bacteria; phylum Bacteroidota; class Ignavibacteria; order Tepidaquicellales; family OLB5; genus CAVUOA01. Next base: position 252,449 of record CAVUOA010000012.1, read on the forward strand.
ATAATCTGGTGTTTAAGTGAATTAATTAAAATTAACGGGTAAGATTCGTTTAAAGAAAATATCTTAAGGAAGTTTTCTACTGTAGTGGTTATAAAGTACAGATTACCCTGTTTATCAAATATTGACCTGTTTCTACGTCCCATGAGATTTCAATTTTAATTTAAAGTGTCAGGTCGTAAGACCTGACACCACAGAAAAAAAGAAACCGATAGAATAAAGCCGTCTTTAGGGTTCTTTGTCTTTCACATACTCATCCCATTTATCAGAGGCATACTGTTTGAATTTTGACGGCGACGTTTTTAAATGCTGCATCAAAATCCTTTTCGCCTTTAACTTTATATCCGCCGCCTGCATCGACTCCTATAGAACCTCTTATTACAAGTTTTGTATCACCGCTGTGCATCATTAATTTAAGTGGCATGGGTGAAACATCACACCTGTCATCCAGCTTATAAAGGAATAAGCTTTCGCCAATATTATCACCGTCAAGGTCAACTATTTCCAGAGTGCCGGGTATATATTCAGCTTCAACATCGCAGTAGCTTTTGACGAAATCGGTAATATTCCATAATTGCGAATACCCGTCATCATGATTTATATACTGGTATGCATACAGATACTGTTCGCGTATGTCACTATTAACCTGTCTTATACCGGATTGTGTTATTACTATTATATTATCGCCTTCCTTATCCGTCCAGTAAGCGCCGTCAACAATTTTGCCCTGGTATTTTATTGTAGATGGAAGATTATTTTTATCGAATTTATGAATTTCAATACCATCCGTGGTCTTTGAAATATCTTTAGCGGTGCCTTCTTCTTTAGAAATATTTGAAGCAGTGGTTTCATCTTTTTTCTCGGTTTTCACAGGGTCGCTTTGTTCGCTTGATGTTTTGTCACTTTTATTGCAGCCCCAAAAAAGCAATATGCTTATTAATGTCAGTAAGGTAATTTTCATTTTATTCTCCTTTCGTTATAATCATTATAAAAATAAATGATTACAATTAATAAGTAATTTTACAGTAGCTTAACTTTATAATCGTGTCATGCTGAACTTGTTTCAGCATCTCAAAATTAGACCCTGAAACAAGTTCAGGGTGACAAAATTTAAAATTACAAATTGATATTGAGTCCTGTAATTATCAAATTGTGCATTTTTCCTTCATGGAACTAAGACTAATATTTTAGTATTTTAGAAATAAGTATGATGATAATATTACATTTTTGATGAAAGAAGATTCTGAAAATGGTGAAATCGTAACCGTTTCCGAGCCTGTCAACAAAAGCCCTATTAAGAAATACACATCCAGAATAAGCTGGAAACAGACTTTCGCTTCACTTCAATACCGTAATTACAGGCTGTGGTTCTGGGGGCAAATGGTCTCGCTGTTCGGCTCATGGATGCAAATCACGGCGCAGGGATTTCTTGTATATCAGCTTACCCATTCACCCGCTTATCTTGGTTACGTAGGATTCGCTGCAGGAATTCCGACCTGGCTCTTTATGATGTACGGCGGTGTATTGGCTGACCGTATGCCAAGAAGAAATGTTCTTATTGTTACGCAGGTTTCTATGATGATACTTGCTTTCATACTGACTATTTTAACTTTTACGGGAGCAGTTCAGGCATGGCATATTGTTTTACTTGCATTCTTCCTCGGTGTTGCCAATGCATTCGATGCGCCTTCCCGGCAGGCATTTGTGCTTGAGCTTGTTAAACGCGAAGACCTCACAAACGCAATAGCGCTTAACTCAACCATGTTTAACTCGGCAACGGCTGTTGGTCCTGCAATAGCAGGTATAACATATGCTGTTTTCGGTCCTGCATGGTGTTTTATGATAAACGGTATTTCATTTCTTGGTGTCATAGCCGCTCTTCTCAGAATGAAAATAACTTTTCAGCCCCGCGCCAGGCAAAACGGAAAATCCACGCTGGATGAGCTTAAAGAAGGCCTTAAATACACACTTAAACATCCGCAGATCAGGATAATAATATATTCTTGTAGCAATTATCAGCGTGTTCGGAATTTCTTATGCAACTCTTATTCCTGCATGGGCAGTAAATATACTTGGCGGTGATGCTACAACAAACGGATTGCTTCAATCAGCAAGGGGAGTAGGAGCATTAATGAGCGCGCTGTTCATTGCTTCGCTCGGCAGGTTCCAGTTCAAAGGAAAGCTCTTAACAATCGGCAGCTTTATGTTTCCTGCACTGCTTATAGTTTTTTCATTTATGCGCTGGCTTCCGCTATCAATGCTTGTTTTGGTTGGAGTGGGTTCATCTTTAATTTTAGTATTTAATCTTGCAAATGCTCTTGTGCAGACAATTGTAAGCGATGAATTGCGCGGCAGAGTGATGGGTGTGTATACAGCATCATTTTTCGGTCTCATGCCGGTAGGCGCTCTCATTATGGGCACACTTGCCGAACATTTTGGTTCAATGGCAGCTGTTATAATCGGCGCCTGTGTTGCAATAACAACTGCAGCATCGATTTACATTTTTGTTCCTGCAGTAAGAAAACTTCATTAATTACCGCTTTTTAGTTTTTTTTATGCCAAAAATTCTTATATTTATATACCTTTCATAAATTTTTTTTCAGTAGACCTTTGGCTAAAAACAGAACACATGTTGTAGAATCTGCTCCAATTGAAGTTATCCTAAAACCAATTCAGAAATTTCTGCAGGTTCAGGCTTCCGGCGGTATACTTTTATTTGTTGCAACAGTAATTGCGTTATTTTGGGCAAACTCACAGTTTTTGGATAGTTATCATACATTGCTGAAGAATATGGTTACTGTGGGGTTTGACCAGTACAAAATCGAAAAGCCTCTGCTCATTTGGATTAATGACGGGCTAATGGCAATATTTTTCTTTGTTGTAGGACTTGAAATAAAACGCGAGTTATTAATTGGCGAGCTTTCAACCTTCAAACAGGCAGTATTGCCTATTGTTGCGGCTATCGGAGGAATGATTATCCCCGCTGTGATTTACCTTTATTTCAATAACGGTACATCTTCACAGAACGGCTGGGGAATTCCAATGGCTACAGATATTGCATTTTCCTTAGGAGTAGTTTCGCTTTTGGGGAAAAGGGTGCCGTTTACATTAAAGGTTTTTCTTACCGCGTTTGCTATTATTGATGATATTGGCGCGGTAATTGTAATTGCCGTGTTTTATACATCATCAATTTCAATTGCAGCTCTTGCAATCGGCGGAGCATTTTTTCTAATGCTGATATTATCTAACCTGCTTCATGTACGTTCCCCATTTGTATATATATTATTTGGAGTTTGCATGTGGATTGCATTTCTGAAATCAGGCGTTCATCCTACAATAGCGGGAGTTTTAATTGCTTTTACAATTCCAGCCAAAGCAAGAATAAATTCAATGGAGTTTCTTGAACGAGGTAAAAACATACTTATTGATTTGGAAAAATCACAGGTACATGGTGAGAAAGTCCGCACAACCGGAGCACTGAACTCAGCAATATATGACCTCGAGGATTCCAGCGAAAAAGTCCTTGCTCCAGCGCACAGGATTGAGCATAATCTTCACCCGCTTGTAGCATATTTTATAATGCCGGTTTTTGCGTTTGCCAATGCCGGCATAACAGTTGAAGGCAATTTTATTAATTCGCTTTTACATCCTGTGACCTTGGGTATATTAGCTGGATTGTTTTTTGGAAAGCAATTGGGGATATTTATTTTTTCGTGGATTGCATGCAAAATAAGAATTGCGTCTTTGCCTGAAAATATTTCCTGGCGCCAGATGTACGGCATTGCCTTAATAGGGGGTATTGGGTTTACGATGTCACTCTTCATTGCTGCGCTTGCATTCGGAGAATCAGAGATGATTATAAATGCAAAAATCGGGATTTTCCTGGCATCGTTTGTATCGGGAGCAGCAGGGTATTTTATTTTAAAAATGAAGAAAAAAGAGAGTATTAAAATTAAGGATTCAACATTATAATGGGCTTAATTTCCCGCTTTAAATATCTAAGGTTCCTTGTCAGATTAAAAAACTATTTTGATATTAAAAAAAGCGCTGACAGGGATGCAACTGTTGCGGCAATCAAAAGAGATGTTTTCCTCAGGGGTTCCAATATATGGTATCTTATATGTTCAGCTCTCATAGCTTCTATTGGTCTTGATGTAAATTCAGAAGCAGTCATTATTGGCGGAATGCTTATATCACCTCTTATGACCCCGATTCTCGGAATTGGCTTGTCATTCGGTATTCATGATAACGAAACAATGCTAATTTCCCTGAAGGAATTTGTTTCGGCCGTATTAATAAGTCTTGTTGTAAGCATAATTTATTTTCTTTTAACGCCGCTCGGGAATCCGACCGAAATGATATTATCGCGTATTAAGCCAACAATTCTGGATGTGGGAATTGCATTCTTCGGAGGCGTTGCGGGCATTGTAGCTTTATCACGTTCTTATGCAGCAAATGCAATCCCGGGTGTTGCAATTGCAACAGCATTGATGCCGCCTATTTGCGTATCCGGATTCGGGATTGCAACCGGAAGAATGGAAGTTTTCTTCGGCGCATTTTATCTGTTCTTTATTAATGCAGTGTTTATAAGCTTTTCGGCTTACGTTATAGTAAGGCTTCTAAAATTTCCGCTTAAGGAATACCTTGACCCGCGAAAAAAAGTTAGAATGAGAATTGCAATGCTTGCTATTATTATTCTGGTTACGGTGCCAAGTATGTTCATTTTTTACGGTATAATCAAACAAGTGAGACTAAACACTAAATTGAATTCATTCATTACGAAGGATATCGAATCGCCAAACAGAAATGTAATCGACTGGAAATATTACCAAAGGGATAAAGATACAAGCTATCTGAATATATACCTGATTGGAGAGAAAATATCCGATAAAAAGCTGGATTCACTTAATAAAGTTCTCAACAGCTTTGAAATACCGGTTACTAAAATCCGGCTTGTGCAGACCGAAAAAGCAGGGCAATACGAATTTTTAAAAGATGAAATTAAATCTGATGTAATAAAAACCTTTGAGCTAAACCAAAATGCTAAGGAAGAAGAACAGAAGAAACAGGAAGAGGAAAAGAAAAAAACCGATTCGCTTGTTTATGTTTCTGTTATCAGCGAACTGAAAGTTCTTTACCCTGACTTGCAGCAGGTGGGATACAGCAAATCTCTTAAAATAAGCAATATAAGTAATGACACAACATCATATTCTGCTTTTCCCGTTTTTACGCTTGAATGGCCTAGAAAGTATAAAGCTTACACAAAAAAAATAAACGAGCAGAAAATTTACGATTTCCTGAAAACCCGACTGAATTTGGATACTCTTCTCATACTGAACTTTTAAACATGTAATTTTGTTATAATTAGTAGAGTATAGCAACTTTTACTTGCCAAATGTCAATTGGCTGAACACTGTTTTACCTCACTATTTTACTAATTAATCTGAAAGGACCCCAAAATGAACAGAGACGAATTAATTCAACTTCAATCAATAAAAGAATATCCTTCAGTATCTATATTAATGCCTACTCACCGCAGTTTTCCTGAAAACCAGCAGGACTCGATAAGGCTAAAGAATCTTGCAAAACAAGCTGAGACACGCCTGCTTGCTGAGTTCACGAAATCAGAGGTCAAAACAATCAATGATAAGATTAATGATATAATTGAAGGGATTGATATTAATTATCTTATGGATGGTCTGGCAATTTTTGCAAATAAACAATATTCCGGAAAATTTATGCTTCAGTTTCCCGTAAAAGAAAGGGTTACAGTTGATACAACGTTTTTAACACGTGATTTGGTATTTGCAATGAACAGAACACAGCCGTATTATGTTCTGGTTTTAGGTGATAAATCATCACAGGTTTACTCCGGTGTTAGAGATAATCTCGCGCAAGTTAAACATGGAGGTTTTCCGGTTATTAACAGGTTCAGGCAAATGCTGGATGAGGCTGATACAAAACATACAAATGACAGGCTTGAAGATAATATTGAAAAAGCCCGTAATTATTTCAGGGAAGTTGACAGGGAATTTAAGAAATTGAATACCGGCTCATATCCTCTTGCTCTTGCAGGGGTTGAAGGCAATATCAGGATATTCAAAGAGGTAAACGCTGCTAATGGAATCCTGGCATCTGTTAAAGGCAGTTATGATAAAACTTCTGTATCCGAACTTGGCAAAATGGTTTGGACCGAAGTTAAAAAAGGTTTTGCGGAAAAGAGAAAACAAGTTGTAAATCAGCTTGATGAAGCCATTGGGTCTAAAAGAGCAGCAATTGGTATAGATGAAGTTTGGAAAACTGCAAATGAAGGCAGGGGAGAACTATTATTGGTTGAAGAAAATTTTCAGTATCCTGCAAAGCTGAATGAAAACGGGCTGCAGATAATTCCCGTAGAACCCGGTAATGGTCCTGATATAATGGATGATGCGGTTGATGAAGTTATTGAAACAGTTTTGATTAAAGGCGGGAAAGTTAGTTTCGTAGAGAATGGAAGCCTTGAAAACAAAGGAAAGATTGCATTAATATTAAGATATTAACGAGGAGATAATATGCCTAAGAAAATCAATCTAAAAGATTTTGAAAAAAAGATTTTACTGAGAAATTTAAAGCTGGAGGATTATGATGATGTTGTAAAGCTTCAGCGCAGATGTTTTCAGAAAATGCATCCATGGCTATTAGAGCAATTTGACAGCCAGCTGAAAATTTTCTCCGATGGACAGAATTGCATCGAATATGACGGAAAAATTGTTGCCTCATCAAGCAGCCTTATTGTGGATTTCTCACAGTACTCCGAATGGCAGGATTGGAAAAAAATTGCTGATAACGGTTACATCAGAAACCATAATCCCGAAGGCAATACATTATACGGAATAGAAATGATGGTTGACCCGGCATTCAGAGGAATGAAGCTTTCACGCAGGCTTTATAATGCAAGAAAAAAATTAATTAAAGAACTTAACCTTGAAAAATGTATAATAGGCGGCAGAATACCCGGTTACGGTAAATATGCTTATAAAATGACTGCTCATGAATACGCCGATAAAGTTATGAGCAAGGAATTAGTTGACCCTGTTATGACGGCGCAGCTTTCCAATGGTTTTGTTCTGAAACGCCTTATACCAAATTATTTTCCTGCCGATAAAGAATCAAAAGGTTATGCCACATTTCTTGAATGGACAAATATAGATTATATTCCTGATGCTAAGCAAAGGGTTTCAGCAATTGCTCCTGTAAGAGTTTGTGTAATTCAGTACCAGATGAGAAAAATAAAAAACTTTAACGAGTTTGCAAGTGCTTGTGAATATTTTATAGATGTTGCATCCGATTATAAATGCGATTTTATCTTATTCCCTGAAATAGTTACAACGCAATTGCTTTCATTTATTAAAAGCACACGTCCGGGACTTGCAGCAAGAAAAATTTCAGAGTTCACTCATCAGTATATAGAGCTTTTTTCAAAGCTCTCAATAAAATACAATATAAATATTGTCGGGGGCTCGCATTTTACTGTTGAAGACGATAAACTCTTCAATATTTCTTATCTTTTCCAGAGAAATGGTGTAATAAACAAACAATACAAAATCCACATTACACCTAACGAAAAAAGATGGTGGGGTGTTGAAGGAGGAAGCAAAGTTGAAGTCTTTGATACAGACAGCGGGAAAATTGCCATTCTAATATGTTACGATATAGAATTTCCTGAGCTGGCACGTATAGCAAATCAAAAAGGAGCTAAAATTATCTTTGTCCCGTTCTGCACAGATGAAAGATATGCTTATTTAAGAGTAAGATACTGCGCACAGGCAAGGTGTATAGAGAACCAGGTGTATGTTGCAATTTCGGGGAGCTGCGGAAATCTGCCATCGGTTGAGAATATGGATATTAACTATTCTCAATCAGCTATATTTACACCTTCGGATATTCCGTTTTCACGGGATGCAATAGCAGCAGAATGCACACCTAACATTGAAACATTGATATTTGAGGATTTAGATTTGCATTTATTAAAAGGAAGCCGCCACAGCGGGAGTGTTTTGAACTGGAAAGACAGGAGAAAAGATTTGTACAAACTCCGTTATAAAGAAGAAGGGAATGACTATGAAATATAAAATCATTCCCTCCTGTGTTATCCAGCAGTTATGTTGAATATTTAGTTTGCGTATTCCAGTATCTCGTTTGCATTGGATATGTATAAATCATCAACAGCAGGAGATTCCTCTTCAAAGAAAAATTTATCTTCTCCAAACGCGGGTTTAAGCTCATCAAGCCAGATAGCGTTTTCGTTGTATTCCGCAAAGAACGGCACATCAACCCAATCGGGATTCCGTCCCTGCATCATCCGCATTACCATTACTTTCATCTGTCCTATATTAGCAACTCCCACAACCTGTACTTTTCCGGGTGTGCAAGACATACTGGGACCTCTTACCGTTCTGCAAATACCGCTCACCTGCGAATACGCTTTCCTGAATATCTCCCATGACCTTACAAGCGGAACTGCAAAGTAATGCTGCGCTCCGGTATCACGCGCAATAAACATATAGTAAGGAATCAAACCAAGATGAACCTGTGTACTCCACATCTCTGCCCAAACATCAGCTTTATCATTAATATGGCGCATTATTGGAGACTGGGTTCTGATTACAGCGCCTGTATTTTGAATCCGTTCAATGGCTTCCTTCACAGCTTCTGTAGAAAGTTCAACAGGATGATTGAAGTGCGCCATTATTGCAAGATGCTTTCCTGATATTTTTACTTTCTCGAATAATCTCATAAGTTCATCTGAATCCTTGTCAGTTGTGAATCTATACGGCCAGTAGGAGAGAGCTTTTGTACCCAGCCGTATAAATTTAAGATTAGGTAAATCAGCTTTAAGCAGCGGTTCAATGTAACCTGCCAATGATTTGGCGCTCATTATCAATGGGTCACCGCCTGTGAATAAAACACTTGTAACTTCGGGATGGTGTTTGAGATACTCGATAAGCAAATCGGTTTCTTTCATTGCAAACTTGTATTCATCCATTCCGGTAAACTGCGGCCAGCGGAAGCAGAAAGTGCAGTATGCATGGCATGTCTGCCCCTTGTTCGGGAAGAATAAAACTGTCTCCCTGTATTTGTGCTGAATTCCCGTCAGCTTGTGCCCGTGTAGTTCCGGAACATTCAGCTCCATCTGTCCCGCCGGGTGCGGGTTAAGAAGCATTCTGATTTTATTTGCCGTCTCACTGATTTTTTCTTTACCTGCGTTCATATCGAATAATGTTCTCATCATTCTGTAATGATGGTGGAGCAGCATGTCTTTCTGCGGGAATGTTAATATATACATCGGGTCGTAAGGCACATTGTTCCAGTTGATTAACTCATCTACAACATAATTGTTAACCTTGAACGGGAGCACAGAACTTACAATTTCGATATCTCTTTTCTGCTCTTCGGATAGTTTCCGGAGCTGGTAAATGCTCCTGAAATTATGCGAAGAATAGGCTTTGTATGCTCTGACAGGGGTGCTTAGGAAGCTATTATTTTTCATGATTTTACCCTCCTGTGAAGACAAATAGTCTATTTTCGTGCATTCGCAGACAGAACGGTTAACCCGTTTTTTGCGAAACAGGAAATTTTAAAATGATATTTAAAGTTTTTTGGTTTTAGAAGGAGGATTCAGTATTAGTTGAATGGCAAGACTTTTTAGAGCGAATAATTAAATTATCTCTATAGCCTAATCCTCCTTATGGATAAATGATAATCGTCCATGATTAATTATTAATATATATGTAACAATATAAAATAAAATTTTTAAAAGTCAACAAAATGGAAAAATATTTTGTAAAAAAACGGGTTCCTGAGGGAACCCGTTTAAGACGCTAATTTTAAATGATTTAATTTTATTTATAATGCTTTTGAATCTTCATAAGCATATGCTTCTTCTCCATGAAGAGTAAAGTCAAGCCCTCTTTCTTCTTCTTCTTTAGAAACCCTGACTCTAATAAATTTGCTGATAATCCATAACATAATGTATGTGAATGCAAATGCATAAACCGAGCTGACAACAACAGCAAAAATTTGAATCCAGAAGAAATCAGTTCCGCCATGGAGTAATCCGTTGGAACCTGCCGGGTTTATTGTTATTGAACCGAATATTCCCAAAAATATTATACCGATAAATCCGCCAACACCGTGTACGCCCCATACGTCAAGAGCATCATCCCATTGTAATTTATTCTTCAGCGATACGGCAAAATAACATATAATACCCGAAAGAATTCCGATTATTACGGCAGCTTTTAACGATACAAATCCTGCTGCCGGAGTTATGGTAGCAAGTCCGGCAACAGCGCCTGTAAGCAAACCTACAAATTTAGGTTTTTTATCTACTATCCATGATACAATAAGCCATGCAACTGCAGCAAATGAGGCTGCAACATCTGTATTTATAAAAGCCTGTGCAGTTACGCCGTCTACAGCAAATTCACTGCCTGCATTAAAACCATACCATCCGAACCAAAGCAATCCGGTTCCGAGCGCAATCAAAGGAATGCTGTGTAAACCGGGGTCTTTGACTGTCCGTTTTCCGACGAAAAGAACAGATGCAAGCGCCGCCATTCCGGCAATGTTGTGAACAACTATACCTCCCGCAAAATCTTTAACTCCCCATTTAGCTAATATTCCGCCGCCCCAAATCATATGAACAAACGGGAAATAAACTAAAAGAAGCCATGCAACAAGAAATATTAAATATGCTCCGAATTTTACCCTGTTTGCAAATGCTCCTGTTATAAGAGCGGGTGTTATAATTGCAAACATCATCTGGTACGCCGCAAAAACATAAAGCGGAATTGACGGATTAATCGGTGTCGGTGTGCTGGGACCTACACCGCTGAGAAAAGCCATTTTGAAGTTACCTATGATTCCCAATATATCAGTTCCGCCTGCAAGGGTTCCGCTGAAGCACATCGAGTAGCCAACCAGAAACCACAAAACAGTTGTTACACCCATCGATACAAAGCTTTGAATCATAATAGCAAGAACGTTCTTCCTGCCAACCAGTCCGCCATAAAAGAACGCAAGTCCCGGCGTCATCAGCATGACAAGGCTTGTTGCAAGAAGCATAAATCCTGTATTTCCAGTATCGAACATTTATTAACCTCCTTGATAGATTGTATTATTTACAATTGTGCCGTTAACATTATGCGTGCTGATGCAGCATATAGCTTCACGTGCGGCATTCACATGATTTTTTAATAAACTATATAGTGAATTTGTTAAAAAATGATGTGACTCGTTTTGAACGGGCTCTGTAAGGTTTGATTGATTGCAGTCAGTATCCAATATTCATTAACATTAAAATACCAGAAATACGTCGCTTAGTAAATTATCAGCAAAACCGCGCATGGAATGAAAATAAGGTTTTGCCTTAAATCCTGTCTACAAATTTAACGATTTTCTGTTTATTAAACAAACGCTCTTTGTTAAGAATCTGTTAAGGAGTATATCGGACTCCTTTAAACTTAATTGAGGCTGAGCATAGATTTTTGTAATTTTGTAAATCTTTCATAAACTATTGTTAAAATTTAACAATGAAAAAATATATTTCTTTATTAATTTTAATTCTCATTTTTTCGGTTAATGTGAACTCACAAAACAAAAGCGGTTCGGGATTAATTTCCGGCTTACCTGACGGATTAAGCATTAACGGTTATGTTGATACTTATATCAGCTGGGATAATGATAAGCAATCTTCATTGCGCCAGTTTTCTGCTATTTCACCTTATCGTGAGGAATTCAGGCTCAACATTGCGCAAATATCTGCTAAGTATGAAGCTGACCGCGTGCGAGGAATAGCTACTATACATTTCGGCGATATACCCTCTGTTAACTGGCCCTCAAACCAGCAGTATATTCAGGAAGCTAATATCGGGTTCCGTGTTTGTAAGAATTTCTGGATTGACGGCGGATATTTCCTTACTCACATAGGGGGAGAAGGTCTGCTCCCTATAAACAATTGGTTTACATCACTCGCGCTCAGTACGTACTATGAACCTTTCTTCCAGAGCGGGGTTAGGTTATCATATTCATTTTCGGATAAGTTTGCGGCGCAGCTTCATGTAGTAAACGGGTTCAATGTGTTTGCAGACAACAACAAAAATAAATCTGTTGGCATACAGCTTTGGTACAAGCCCGGTAAAGTATTTGATATCACTTATAATAACTTAATCGGTAACGAAATGCCGTCAGGTGTTGAGGGCAAAACCAGATTTTATAATAATCTTGTGATTAAAATGTTCCCTGCAAAGAAAATTGATGTGATTGTATCAGGTGATTTTTGCGTTCAGGAGAAATCGAAAATCGGTGATGCAGCGGCATCGGCAAACATGCTCTCCGGCTTTATGTCAGTAAAATATAAAGCGCTGAAGCATTTTTCTATGGCGCTGAGAGGCGATTACATAAATGATGAAAGCGGAATATTAACAGGTATTATACCGGTGACAGGAATGCCGTCTGCGGGACTCAAAGCAAACGGAGTTACATTTGCACTGGAATATAATCCCGTTGATAATTCCTACGTCAGGCTTGAAACAAGATTAATGAACACGGATAAAGACCAGAAAATATTTAAAGATGATAAAAATTCCAGAGTTGAAGTTAATCTTTCTGCAGGAGTGGGATTTTAGAAAGTAATAATTTTTAATGTTCAGTCAGGTGTTACCACCAGACTGAATTTTAGCCGATGGGATTTTTTGTGTCAGGTCGAAAGACCTGACACCACAGAAAATAAAAAACCCCTCTTGCGAGGGGTTTAAAATGTTCTTAATTACTCTATTCCCCTCCACCGGAGGAGATATCTCGATGTTCATCGGGACGGGGTGGGTATAAATCCCCAATTACAAATATAACTGATTATTTCAGGGAAGTCAATCCCCTTATTCTTGTATATGAGGAAGATTAACCGGGATTTACAGGATTATAAGTATATATGTCATTCCTGCGCAGGCAGGAATCCGGTTTATGAATAATAAAAATCCTGCTTTCATCGGATTCCGGCTTTCGCCGGAATGACAATTTAATATAATCGCTATCCTCGTTCCCAAGCTCCAGCCTGCCTGCTGCTGGCAGGGGAACGCATTGTTTGCCGAAACTCCGGTTTCGGCACTCGAAATGGAATTTCGAGTTACATGGGCAAGCTTAACGGCTATGCGGTGTCAGGTCTGCAGGAAGCAGTAGTGCCCAGGCAAAAAAGAGATTCCTTCTTTTTAAAAGATGGAATCTCTGACCCTTTTCTGACTTCTGATTTCTGACTTCTAACTTCTGACTTCTGACTTCTGATCTACTTTACTATCAGCAGTTTCTTCACGGCAGTAAAATCATTTGAGGTTATTTTATAAAAATACAATCCGCTGGCAAAGTTATCGGCGTTAAATACTACTTTAAATTTACCGGGCTCTGCATTTTCATTTACAATTGTTTTCACCTCTCTTCCAAGAACATCATATAAAACGATTTTCACATTACCTGATTTAATAATATCGAAATTAATCGTTGTTGACGGGTTAAAAGGATTGGGATAGTTCTGGTACAGCTTGTATTCTTTTGGAATTTCCGCGCTAATTCCCTGAATTCCAATCAGGTTTGTCCATCTTGCCATTTCAAGAACAGGAAGGTTCATCGACATAGTAACAGCGGAATCGTTTCCTGTGCTGTCAGGACTGGTATATGAACCGTTTCCTGAGCCTGTCCATCCCCTGAACTGGTAATACTGACCGTTAAAGAAAAATACTCTTGAGAGTACACCGAAAGTAAATGTCTGGGCTGAATCATAGTACACATTTCCGCCAAATGTGTTTCCAACTGAAGAAGTCAGTATAAGCTTGTACTGAACTTTATAAGTTGCCGAAACAGCAATGTTGTTATTAACGTTTATGATATGAGTAGTATCGCCGTTATCAGACCAGTTTACAAATACATATTGATTGGCACCGACAATTTTCGGGCTGAGTGCTTGTACCGTAACATTGCTCATATTCGGAAATATAAATTCCTGTTGTGTATTATAAGTATTTCCGTTTACCCGGAAATCTGTAATTCCGTTTCGGTTAGTACCTACATCAACATACGAGCTGTTGACAAGCAAATCAACTGACCTTGTATGAACGGGTACACCATTTGAGCCTGAACCTTTTATAATGAGCCTGTACAAATGAGGAGTTACGTTACCGATTGTTTTAACTTTTATTGTGAGAGAGTCGGGATACGAAGTAAGCGAATCTCTGTTTGGAAACGATATATTTATTGTTCCTTGTGACGGTAAGCTGTCCAGAGCTGCGGTAAATCTTGTTCCACCAATATACGGACCTTTTACAGCGGGAATTTTTACCGTAATATTTGCACTGTCATTGTTATTTAAAAAACTTGCCTGCGGGCTTGCTGTTAATCCAAAATCAGGGTAGAAACCTACATAGCTGCCTAGGCTGTTATTTCTTCCGTCCATCCAGACGGCATAAGAGGTATTTCCAATTGCAGTTATACCGATATAATCCCCAATATAATTTTCCCCTCCGGGTTGACCCACTGCCATATTATTCGGATTGAAGGCAGTATTTGAAATTGGAAAGTTTTGTGTAAAGCTTACTCCGCCGTTTGTAGAAACAGCGCCGTAAAGCATGGTCATGATGTTGTTTGCGGGGTCAACACGTGAATCATACCAGCAAACGTACACTCTCCCGTTCCTATCAACCGAAATAGCAGGCATCCATTGGTCTGTTGTAGTTGCATCGTCATTGACTCTTATAGGCGCAGACCATGTAATACCATAATCGGTAGACCTTACCAGGTAAATGTCACATAAATCCGGTCCTGCTGGGTTACCGGCGTAAACAAGATAGACATTTCCTCTTGAAGAAGAATAACCGTTATCTACTGCCATTCTGGGAAACAGGTCAGTCCTTATGCAGTTTTTAACTGTATTTCTGCCGGCACAGGAAACACCGGGCGGTGAAGGTGATACGGCTGTTACTTGTGCTGAAAACGTTGCTCCTCCATCTGTTGAACGGTTAACCGATAATGAGCCTCCGTTTAAACATGCGAAATAAACACTTCCTCCCTGGATGCCACCGTTGGGTCCTACCGATACGTATGCGCCCTGGGAACCGTCAATCGTAAGAGGTGATGACCAGTTTACCCCTCCGTTAGTGCTTCTGACAAATCTCATGCCCGAGCTGCCGAATTGTCTCCATCCGACATAGACATTGTTTCTGTTTGGACCGCCTGTCTGGTCAGCAACAATCCACTCTTTGTCCGAAAGACCGGCATTTGTATTTTCTACGTTGTATGAACCAAACCATGTCATTCCGCCGTCAGTTGATTTATTTACAACAACTCCATAGGTTACACCGTTTTGGTAAAGCTGAACATAATAAGCGTTGCCAACACTGTCATAACATACAACGGGGTCACCAAGCACTCCATAACCGGGGAAGCCGGGAGACCTTTTTGACCAGTTATAACCGTCAAGTGTGCAGTATTGATTATTAATATTAAATGCACAGATGCTGTTTAAAGGGTTTCTCGGATTTACAGCAATGTACGGCTCGCCGAAATCTGTCCCCAGATTAATGTTATCAAAACCGTTAACTGTAATAATATTGAACGGTAATGATTGCTGCTGGTTAAAGGAAAATCCGGAAGGTGGTGTTACCACTGATATAAGATTGTTATCATTTGTTTGTGAGAATGTAAGACCTGTATATAACAAAACGAATGACAACACAATTAATGCTGTATAAGATTTCATTAGTTAGGATATTAAGTTTATATTTAAATTGATTTAATTTCTGAACTTTAACCGGATACCCGGGAAAACTTCTATTATTATTATTTCATCAATATCATTTTTTTCGAATCCGTAAAGCTGCCGGATACCAGTGTATAGAAATATATGCCGCTGGATAAGCCTGATGTGTTGAAATCATATTCATATGTACCCGGTTTCAATTCTGAATTAACTATTGTTCTGATTTCTTCACCCAAAACATTATATACTGTTAACCTCACTGCTTGTTTTTCAATTCCCTGAGAAAGGGGCAAATCGAATTTAATTCTTGTCGAAGGGTTAAACGGGTTCGGGAAATTTTGGTATAACTTAAATTTTCCCGGAATCTCCCCGGTATTACCGGTTATACCCGTAGTGCCGAGCACATAAAATTGAAGATTGCCTAAAGGTGCCGTAATAGGCTTACTGAAATATTTTCCGTTACCGGTCTTGGTATATATATAATAATAAACTTTTTTTCCAGATGATTGATGCGGGATAGCCGAAGACCAGTTTTGTCCGCCTGTATTGGTCATAATTAATCTGCTGTAACCCTGAGATGTATCTGTGGTCCAGAATACACAAGCCGAATCTATACCGTATTTATTTTTTATATTAGCTGTTACAGGATAGTTGTTTACAGTATCGATTGTGTTCTGAAGCCTTGCATGGTATATCAATACAGGATTATCGGTTCCTATTTCTTTAGTAATACAATGTATTGCTCCGCTTGCGGGAATTATTGCAGTGCAGTCGAAGCCAATTACTTTGTAACCGGCCATATTCTCTCTGTAAATTCTAAGCGCTGTTGTATCCTGAGGCAGATTATATATTGGAACCAGAACGGTTCTGTTAACTATAAGTGAATTTGTATAGGTAAGGTAATCGGATGACGGGGGATAATGTCCGTTTGCATCCGGAGGCATAGGGATTCGCACAATTTTATACGGTCTGCCGTAACAATCCATATAATTATTTTGTATGTACTGAATATTTGCCTCAATCTGCGGACCGTCTGCAATACCCGGAGGGTATTGCCCAACCAGCAGTGTTTCTTCATTAAGCAGTTTCATGTGCATATCAATGTGGTGTATACCGTCATAAGGCAGAACAGTCATGCTTATTGACCTGCCAATTTGTATTCCGCAGTAACGGTAAAGTATAGAATCGATGTGTGCAGTTGTATGCCACGGGTTTTCTATTTCAGTTAATCTTGACCTGAACGATGTTCCAAATCCGTCAACCATAAAATTCCCGCCTGTGTGAGCAAGGCTGTCTGTTCCGGAGATTGTTTGATATAAAGGTATATTCCATTTTGAAGCAAGTATACCGGGAATTATATCATCCTGCGGTCTGGGTCTGTTGTATTTGAAATCAACAAATCCAAGCGTATCGCCAGTTAATGTATATGTACACCATGGACCGTAATCTCTTGACCAAACTGAGTTAAACGATGCAATTATATAAGATATGTTATATAAGGGTACTCCGCCGCTCTGCAAATAAGATTTAACTGAATTCGAATCAGAGCATATAATCCATACCATTCCTTCTTCCTGGGCGGCGTCTACAATTTGTCTTAAAAGAGTCTGGTATGAAGTCCATGTTAATATAATTCCGTCAAACTCTTCCCATTCGGCCATAGTTCTTACCGGGGTTGAAGGAGGAGTAAAGCTTACCTGCGGAGAAGAAACGTAATTGTTACCGATTTTCTTTTCTTCTTCGGTCATATAGTTTGGAAGACCCGTATTCTGTGCTGTAGTATATTTAAATGCAAATAAGAGTATAAATATTGATAAAGCTGTTTTTCTCACGTTTTAAAAAGATTATCGAATATAATAACAATTTTTGATTATCTTTACAATCAAATTAGTTATATTATAATATCTTGAAAGTTCCTTGCATATAGTTTATTTTACTCAAAATACGACAATTATAATAAATTAAGATGCAATATGATTATATTGAAGATAACCTGATTAAACTGAAGAAGAATATAGAGAGGGTGTGCAGGTCAAGCGGCAGAAATGCAGGTGAAATTCATCTTATTGCAGTAAGCAAGACGTTTCCGGCAGAGGCTGTCTCTTCAGCGCTTGATTTTAACGTGCTCGATTTTGGTGAAAATAAAGTTCAGGAATTGGTTTATAAACATGAAGCGCTTCAAGACAGAATTTTAAACTGGCACCTGATTGGACATTTGCAGACTAATAAAGTTAAAAGCGTTGTTCCATTCGCCTATTTGGTACATAGTGTTGATAGTTTTAAGCTGGCGCTCAGAATACAAAGCGAAGCTGCAAAAATAGGCAAAACAGTTAAGTGTCTTGTTCAGGTAAATACATCCGGCGAAGAACAAAAGTCCGGATGTTCTGTACAGGAAACTTTAAAAATTGTGAAAGAAATTTCGTTGTTTGAGAATGTGAAAGTTAAGGGATTGATGACAATTGCAAAGATGATAACAGACGATGACGGTGAAACAGGAAAGAATATTGTAAGAGAGAATTTCAAAACGTTGAAGAATTTGTTTGATGAAATAAAATCAATGAATATTCCGGGCATTGATATGAAATATCTTTCTATGGGAATGACGCAGGATTTTGATATAGCAATAGAGGAAGGTTCTAACATGCTGAGAATCGGCTCTGCTATTTTCGGGGAAAGAACTGTTCATTAATAAGTTTTAATAAATAATTAACCCGCCCCTGTAGGGAGGGTTGGGAGGAAATATTCAGAATGAGACTATCTGCAATTGATATAAAGAAGCAGGAGTTCAGAAAAGCGTTTAAGGGTTATGACGTTGGAGAAGTGGAAGCGTATCTTGATACTGTAGCGAACGAAATTGAAAACCTTGTAAAAGAGAACGAGTCTCTTAGAGAAAAAATCGCTTCGCTTGAAAAAGATAAAAATGACCTGACTCACGAAATAGATATATTCAGAGACAACGAAAAGACTTTCCAGAAAGCTATTGTGAAATCTCAGGACCTTGCTGAAGATGTAATAGAAAATGCCACTAAGCGCGCTGAACTGATTACAAAAGAAGCTGAAATACTTTCAAGCAAAACCAGGCTCCAGGCCCAGGAGGAAATGCTTAACCTAAGGCAGGAACTTGAAGACCTGAGGATTAAGAACGAAGCTATTATTGAAGATATTAAGAACTACCTGATTGAAAAGCTGAATTCAATCGAAGAGTATTCTAAAAACAGAAAGATTTACAGGATGGAAGAACATAAGATTGCCGATTTTGATGATAGCCCGGCTGAGAAGGAAGAACCCGCATCTCATAATTTTGGAATCGACCTTAATATTGACGAGTCCAAATAATTAGCCGGTTCGGTCGACAAAATTCCGGCTGGGTGTTGTTCTTTAATCTGTTGAATATTATTAAGATTATTTTACTAACTTCATGCATTCCCATACCGAGAGGATTAATGAATCGTTATCTTTTATTAGAAAACATACCGGAAATTTTACCCCGGATATCGGTATTATTTTAGGAACCGGGCTTGGGGGACTGGTAAGGGACGTAAATATATGTTATAAGCTTGACTACAAAAGCATTCCGCATTTTCCTGTCTCAACTGTTGAATCACATCATGGGAACCTGATATTAGGAAACATTTCAAATCACAGCGCGGTAATAATGCAGGGCAGGTTTCATTATTATGAAGGATATTCTTTGAATGAAGTTACTTACCCTATACATATTATGAAACAGATGGGAGTTCACACGCTTCTTGTTTCTAACGCATGCGGTGCAGTTAACCCTCTGTATAAAAGAGGTGACTTGATGATAATGCGTGACCATATTAATTTTCTTTTTGATACTCCTTTAAAATCAATCAGACAGAAATTAAGAAATTCTGTAATCTATGACAGGCAATTGGTAAAAACTGCCGGGGAGGTTGCGCTGGAAAATAAAATTCCCGTTCAAAAAGGTGTTTATTGCTCTCTGAGCGGTCCGAGTCTTGAAACAAGGTCGGAATACAGAATGGTGAGAAAAATGGGAGCCGATGTTGTAGGCATGTCAACTATACCTGAAGCGCTTCTGTCAAATTCGCATAACCTAAAGATTTTAGGTTTTTCAATTATAACAGATTTAGGCTTTCCGGATACTTTAAAACCCGCATTGATAACCGAAATACTTGAAACTGCAGCTGAAGCTGAGCCTAAGCTTACTCTTCTTATGAGAAAATTAATCGGGAAGCTTTGAAATAATTTTTGAACAAATTATTAACTGTAAAACATATTTTGAAAATGACTGAACAGAAAAAAAACATTGAGGAATCGTTAAATTATATTTTATCAAAAACACCTTTTAAAAAGATTCCCTCTCTTGCAGTTTGTTCTTATAAAAAAAATACGCTGTTAAAAGATTTTGTTATTAAGAAAAAAATAAATTTTATTGATATACCTCCGCATTTAAAAGATGATAAGAAAGAAGAAGGGGAGTTTCTTTTTACAGAAATGAAAGGAACGAAAAAACAGGTAATCTTTCTTAATGGGAGGCATAATTTTTACGAAGGTTACACAATGAGAGGTGCAGCTCACCCTGTTTATGTCTTAAAAGAAATGGGAGTTAAGACACTGCTGCTTATTGACGAAGTTGGATATCTAAACCCGAGATTTTCCGTTGGTGGTGTTTCATTTATATATGACCATATTAATTTAATGGGTGATAATCCGTTAATTGGTGAAAATGATAACTCGCTCGGCCCCCGTTTTCCCGATATGAGCAATGCATATGATTCGGGTATTTACAATAAAATCGAAAAATTATTAATTGATAAGAAATTTAAATTTTTTCCGTCGGTTTACCTCGGAATAACCGGACCGGAAACCGAAACTGAAGCTGAATGCAGATTTTACAGGGAAATCGGCTCTGATGTCCTTGGATATTCTCTTGTACCCGAAAATCTTGGTGCAGTTCATACAGGTCTTAAATGCGCTGCATTTGGTATGATTTCGCGTGAACTTGTGGCAGACAGGCTTAGAGAGATTTCAATGGAAGAACAGCAGAAAAACAGGGTTAAAGCAGAGAAATATTTTGGTATGGTATTTAAAGATATAGTAAGTATATTATGAATATTAATGCAGTCAATCGGCAAATACCTCATTATTTTTGGAGCAATTATATTAATTGCAGGGGTAATTTTAACTTTTTTCCCGAAGGTTAATTTTTTCGGGAGGCTGCCAGGAGATATTACCGTAAAAAGGGAGAACTTTTCCTTCTATTTCCCGATTGTGACATCCATTGTTTTAAGTATTTTACTGACATTAATTTTGTGGATTATAAATTTCTTTTTGAAAAAATAATATGGGGTTTATTTCTGATTTATTAAAGAAGCAGGCTGTAATTATTCTTGATTCTGCAATGGGGACTGAGCTGGAAAGCAGGGGGGTGGATATTTCCCTTCCTTTGTGGAGTGCAAGGGCTTTGTTTGAAATGCCTGATACAATACGCCAGATACATATTGATAATATAGATGCAGGCGCTGATATAATTACAACTAACACCTTCAGGACTCAGCGAAGAACATTCGAGAAAGCTGATTATAAATACCAGGAATTTAATTATGCGGAAACTGCAAAAGTGTTAACCGAACTTGCTGTTGAACTGGCTAAAGATGCCGTGATGATAACTTCCGATGAAATCCTTGTTGCAGGATGTATAGCCCCGCTGGAGGATTCATATAAACCCGGGCTTGCACCTGATACCGATACTCTTTGTACGGAACATCATGAACATATTGTTAACCTTGTTGATTCGGGTTCAGATATATTGCTTGCTGAAACTATGAATAACGTGCGTGAAATTTCTGCTGTTTTAAACCAGCTTCATAAAACTGATAATGAATATATAATCAGTATGATTTGCAGGAACGACAAAGAGCTTCTATCCGGTGAATCGATTAAAGATGCAGTAAATATTATTGACAAATTTTCTCCTGGTGCGATTATGGTAAACTGCATTCATCCTTCGATTGCCGAAAGTATATTGAAGACATTGAAAAATTTTACCGATAAACCACTCGGCGTTTACGCAAATGTAGGAAAAGCTAATAAGGATAAAGACACCAAATTTGAAGTTGATATCTTACCGGGTGAATATTTTAAATATGCTTTAAAATGGAAAAGTCTGGGAGCTGTAATAATAGGCGGCTGCTGCGGCACTACCCCTGATTACATCAGAAAAATAAGTATTTTGAAAAATTAGAAATTATTATTTAAAAAAATATAAACGGAAAGGTTATAATAATGGCTGATGAACAGAAATTGAGGTCATTACAGATTGCAATTGACCAGATAGAAAAATCACACGGCAAAGGCTCAATTATGAAGCTGGGTGACGGAGTTATTGCTAAAATAGACGCTATCTCTACAGGTTCCATTTCACTTGATGCCGCCTTAGGAGTGGGCGGGATACCGCGCGGCAGAATTATTGAAATTTTCGGGCCGGAATCTTCCGGTAAAACGACCTTATGCCTGCACGTAATTGCAGAAGCGCAGAAAAACGGAGGACTTGCTGCGTTTATTGATACAGAACACGCGATGGATACGTCATATGCAAAAAGACTCGGGGTAGATGTTGAGAACCTTTTAGTCTCCCAGCCTGAGTATGGCGAGCAGGCGCTTGAAATTGCGGAAACACTGGTAAGAAGCAATGCACTTGACGTTATAGTCATAGATTCGGTTGCAGCTCTTACTCCGCGCGCCGAGATTGAAGGCGAAATGGGTGATTCACACATGGGTTTACAGGCACGCCTGATGTCTCAGGCTTTGAGGAAGCTTACTGCGGCAGTTTCGAAATCAAATATTTCTCTGATATTTACAAACCAGTTGAGGGAAAAAATCGGCGTTATGTTCGGTAATCCTGAAACCACTACCGGCGGCAAAGCCCTTAAATTCTACGCATCTGTTAGACTCGATATCAGAAGAATAGCGGCTATTAAAGACGGCACTAACGTTATCGGCAACAGAACAAAGGTTAAAGTGGTAAAGAATAAAGTGGCGCCGCCGTTTAAAGAAGTTGAATTCGATATTTTATACAACGAGGGAATTTCTAAGCTCGGCGATTTAGTAGATGCAGCAGTAAATATTAATATAATTCAAAAAGCAGGAGCTTGGTTCTCTTACCAGGGGCAGCGTATGCAGGGCAGGGAAGGCGTTAAAACATTGCTTACCGAAAACACAAAACTTGCAGATAAATTAAGAAATGAAGTCGGCGCTGCAATGGGAATTGAGCCGCATGTTGAAATATCAGAAGAACCTGAACAAAAGCCAAAAGAGAAAAAATCAAAGTAAGCGCTAATATTGTTAAATATTTATTAATTATGGTATGAATTAGTGCAAATGCACCAAGTGAGCTAGACACACAAACTTCATAATCCGTCTTGAAATAAATTATAGAATAACAATAGCTTAGTGGGGTATTGACCTTGTTATTACTAATATTAAGATGCACAAACCCGAAAAAATGTCTTTGAACAGAATCTGATTTAAGAGTAATTTTGTAGAGGTGTATCAGGTATTCTGTACGCTTAAAGTATAGGTCAAGAGAATTGGCCCTTCAACACCATGAAAAACAAAAAGCTTTTTTTTGTTATCAATGCTGTAATTTTTTCTCCTGTAATTTCATTCCCATATTACAATCCTGATTCTTCTTACTATTAATAAATAGATAGGAGTTATTATGTTAGTCAAGACAATGAAATATTTACTCATTTTAATCTTGGTTACTTTTTCTTCTCTTCGTTCTCAATATATATATAATTGGTATTCGGTTCCGAGCGGCACAACTGCTGATTTAAATTGTATTAATGGAGGATTTTGCGTCGGCACAGGCGGAGTAGTACTTCACACAGCAAATAATGGCGCAAATTGGGAAACACAGAACAGCGGCACTTCTGTAAATCTCAGCGGTGTGTACAGCTCATCTAATATTACACTTGCGGCAGGAAATAACGGGGTTATATTAAGAAGCGATAATTATGGTGCTAACTGGATACAAATAACCAGCGGAACTTCAAATAATCTTTACAGCATTACCAGAGCATCTACAAGTGTATATTTTGCTGCAGGTGCATCCGGTACAATTTTAACTTCAACAAATGCAGGTATAAACTGGTCTTCCCAGCAATCTGCTCCGCATGACTTAAAATCAATTTCAACAATAGCATTTTACGGCTGGGCTTGCGGCTCAATGGGTACGTTAGTTAAAACTTCAAATTGGGGAGTAAACTGGACTATTGTTTCTCTGGGGACAAGTGTAAATTTGAATTGTATTTTTTTCCCCGATATTAATACCGGCTGGATAGCCGGAAACGGGGGACTGATATTAAAATCATCCAATGGGGGTATAAATTGGTCAATGCAGCAATCAGGTACTGCTTCTGACCTGAAAAGTATATACTTTATTGGACAGTTAACCGGGTGGGCATGCGGTAATAATGGTACGATACTTAATACAACCAATGGAGGAGAAAACTGGAATATTACAAACATTACAGGCGAAGATTTTAATACCATTTCTTTCAGTTATCAGGAAGCGGGAATTACTGCAGGTAATAACGGGAAAATATTTGTAAGAAGAATAAGTGATACTTTATTTTACAATTCTGTTTTCTTTTCGCCAAATAATACCTCTACATGGCTTCACGGCAGAGGTATATTCGACCAGGATTTGCGGATTGCAAATACACCCGGTTTTCAGTGGCCTGTAGGTTCAGGAAAGTTTGCAATATTTACAGCCGGATTAAGCATTGGTGCAAAAGTAAACGGAAGTCTAAGAATGGCCATGGCTTCTTATAAGGGAGAATATTATCCGGGCTATGTTGCAGATTCATCCGGATACAAAGTAGGGCGAACTGATGACAGGTTTAGATTCTATAAGGTTTCCAGGGGAGATAACATGAACAATAATCCCTCATGGCTAAACTGGGGCATTATGGTTCCGTTCGGAGCTCCTTTTGTAGATGTTAACCATAGCGGATATTATGAGCCGGCAATCGATACGCCGGGTGTGCGCGGAGCTTCTCAGACGATTTTTATTTGCTTAACAGACGGGTTTTCTGGAACTCATACCATAGGTGAGGGCTTTGGCGGCGGCACTGCACCGTTATATGCTGAAGTGCACATGACGGCCTGGGGATATGATAGTCCCGGCTATCAGGATATGCAGTTTATCAAGTGGGATGTTATTAATAAGAGCACTTCATCATGGGACAGCACACGCATTTCCATTATAAGCGACCCCGATTTAGGATTTTCCGATGATGATTATATCGGCTGTGATACTATACGTAATCTTGGTTATTGTTATAATGGTGATAATGACGATAACGGAGGTCAGTACAGTTACGGAATTAATCCCCCTGCTGTTGGATTTAAATTGCTAAATTGTTTAGTTAACCCGGCTTTAACATTAAAATCTTTCTGTTACTTCACCTGTATCAGTTGTCAGACTCCCGTATGTGAAACTGATCCTAACGGTGAGCCTTATAATGCTTATAATTTTATGAGAGGTGTAAAAAAAGACGGTACACCCTGGGTGATTCCCAATACGAATCCTCCGCAGGTAACTAAGTTTTGCTTCAGCGGTGACCCTGAATCAAATACCGGATGGACTGAAACCGGCGGGTGCATTTGGAACTGCGGCGGTTCATTGACAGGAGAGTTTCATACGCGGCCCCCGGGTGATAGAAGGATGATTATTAACATGGTTGACGGAAACCTTGTTGTACATCCCGGGGATACACAGAAAGTACAGATTACTCAGCTGATTGCCAGAGGCACCAGCAACGTCAATTCAGTTACTAAGCTTAAACAGCTCAGTGATGTTGCTCAAAAATTATGTGACAGCGGATTTGTTATTGGTATCAGCAGTATATCATCGAATATTCCGGGAAATTTCAAATTGTACCAGAATTATCCCAATCCGTTTAACCCTGTAACTAATATAAAATATGAAATAGCATACCGCACAAATGTAAAGATAATAATTTACGATATTAACGGAAGGGAAGTAAAAACACTGGTTAATGAAATACAAAACCCGGGAATATATGATGCCGATTGGGATGGAAGTAAATATTCAAGCGGTGTATATTTTTATAAAATTGAAACAGAAAAGTTTTCCGAATCAAGAAAAATGGTTTTATTAAAATAATTGCTCAATCTTAAATGCAGTTAGGTTATTAGATAATCCGGGAGGTTCAATGAAGAAAACCATAATGATTATATTATTAATATTTTCGGTAAATATAGCATTTGCTGAAAATTACTGGACACTGATTGCTCATCTAGGCTCTGCTCCTTCATGTTTTGCATTCAGCGCTAACGATGTGATGTATGCCGGAACACTGGGTTCAGGTATATACCGTTCAACCGATTATGGCAGCTCTTGGACTCAGTTTAATAATGGTTTGACTGATTTAAATATTTACTCGGTTGCTGTTAGCAATTCGGGAAATATTTTTGCAGGCTCCGAGTCTCACGGCATATACTTTTCATCAAACGGGGGAAGCAGCTGGAATCATTCTTCTTTGGCTGTGACTTCAAGAATAAAAACGATTACAATAAATTCTTCCGGACATATATTTGCAGGTACAAGCGGAAACGGAATTTACCGTTCAACAAATAACGGCACTGCATGGGTAAACGTAGTTTCCTCTCTTGATGTATTTTCAATAGCTGTCGGAGTGAACGGCTATCTCTATGCAGGAACAGGCGCACCAGATAAATCTATTTTCCGTTCAACAGATAATGGGAATAACTGGACTCAGGTTTATAATGCAGAACATAATTTTAATTCGGTTAATGCTAATTCCAACGGTATAATATATGCTGCTACCGGGAACCTGATTACTGATAATCCGCTGGGTGACCTTGTTGCACGCTCAACAGATAATGGCAATTCGTGGCAGGTTACAAGTACATTCGGTACTTCGTCTTACGGGATTTTGACTAATTCACTTGGTTATGTATTCCTCGGCAGGTACCGCAGTGTGTGGGTATCTACCGACAGAGGTGAAAACTGGGATATAAAATCAAGCGGATTGGAGCCTGACAGCGGAATATTAATATCGTACGGAATAAATTCACAGGGGTATGTTTATGCAGGTCAGGACGGAGGAAATATTTATAGAACGGTGAATTCTACAATAGGATTGAGAAAGCTATCTGAAAATGTTCCTGTATATTATATTTTGTATCAGAACTATCCCAATCCGTTTAATCCTTCAACGACCATTAAATTTGATGTTCCGCATGACGATAGAGGCAAATTTTCAAAAGTTAAAATTATAATTTATGATGCTTTGGGCAAAGAGGCTGCAAAGCTGCTTAATGAGGATTTGAGCCCGGGAACTTATGAATTAAACTGGAACGCATCAAATTATCCAAGCGGAGTGTATTTCTATAGGCTAATAGTTAACGATTTTATGGCGACTAATAAAATGATACTGTTAAAGTGATGTTATAAAGGGCAGATATCATTAATAAGAGGATGTTCTTTTTATAAAATGAACATCCTTTTTTATTGGGTCAGCAGTGCAGAATTTACGGGTATTTAGGGTAAATCGTATATACATGAGAAATGCATAAATCGATGTTTTTGTCTTTTCGTTTTTTATCGGTTTTGGAGTGCAAACAGCATATATTGACTAAAATCGATGTAATATTTGCACGGGTTCCGTTCGCAAACTCCAAAAAATGTCTTTGCGTCAGAACTGCCCATCATGTAATTTTACAGTGAAAACAAAACGCATTTCTAAAGTAACTCAGTAAGCGGGTTATGAAAAACTACATGAAATCCTTTCTGACTTTTTTACTCGTATCATTTGTAACAACATCTGTATTATATTCTCAATCGGGCTGGCTTCCTTCAAATACGGGAACAAGTTTTAACTATCTCTCAATATATTTTACCGATAACTGGGTAGGGTGGGCTTGCGGTGAAAACGGGAAAATCATAAAAACAATTAACGGCGGCGATTCATGGACCCTGCAAAACAGCAGTACCGTATCTAATCTATTTGCTGTTCATTTTAATTCATCTTTTGAAGGTCTGGCATGCGGAGATAACGGCACAATCATCAAGACAGCAACCGGCGGTGCTTTTTGGAATTCCAGACAATCAGGCACTCATGCCAGGCTTAAATCCATATTTTTCATTTCACAAACTACAGGCTGGATTGTTGGCGATAGCGGTGTGATACTGAAGACTACAAATGCCGGTGATAACTGGGTGAAACAGCAAAGCAGCCTGACAACAGGACTGAATTCTGTATTTTTTACATCTGCGGGCACAGGCTGGGCAGTCGGCGCCACAGGGAAAATATTAAAAACCACAAATGGAGGAAGTAACTGGTCAATTAATGTTGACCTGGGTACCATAACAACTCTTCATTCGGTATGTTTCCCGAATTCTTCAACTGGGTATATAGCGGGAGAATACTCTAACTCTCAAGGATATAAATTTATTTTCTTTTATAAAACAATTACAGCAGGTGATTGGTGGCTGTACCAGATTGGAGGAGTCAGCAGGACAATTCATTCTGTCTTTTTTTCAGATCCCGATAAAGGCTGGGCTGCCGGAGATTCAGGAACAATTCTCGGCACAACAAACGGCGGAGTAAACTGGGTGGGACTTCCAAGTCATACTAACAATAATTTATATTCAATGAACTTTACCTCTCCCCGCCAGGGCTGGATATGCGGTGAAGAAGGTACGGTACTTAAAACAATAACAGGTGGATTCTTTGATACTTTATTTACAAACAGAAGAGATTTGGGAGTCATTCCGCTTGTGATTAATTCCAGCTCTGTTTTGAATGCCAAATACAGGGTAATGTTCCGTTCACCGGATACATCATACAACATTCTCCGCTCGCTCAACGGCGGCAGCAACTTTGATACAATATTCAGCCATCTTAACTTTTCAGACACGGGGAGAATATTTGACGGGCTGCTTGTAAGGGTTCATAAAATAAAATTTACCTCATTGCAGCCCTCCGGAAATTACGCAGGTAATGTTGGAGTAGTTCACGACCCGGACTTACCCGTGGATTCAATTCAAACAAAGTTTTGCGGATGGGATTATTTTCCTGCGCAAAACAGATACCTTGAAGGAAGCAGATATATTTTCGAGGTTAGCAGACCCTGGCAATCGGTGTCGATGAGTATTTCATATCCGACTCGAAATACTTATAGAGGTTTCCGTTCACTTCTTAACCCGGAGGATTTAAGAAAAGTAAAAATAGTTTTTACCGGATATGGAAACGGGCAAATGGCTTATAGGTATCTTCCGATAAGTCCTACATCCATTCATTATCAGGATATGAAACAGGTTCCCTTTAAATTATACGAGATTGATGAAACAGACGGTACTCCTATGCCGCGTCAGCTAAACTGCGCATTTGTTGAGTATCCGGATAGCGTTGGCGGTCATCAAGACGGAAAATGGGAGCCAACGGCAGATAGTCTTGGGGGAAAAGAATTGTTATATATCTTTAATTCAACTTATAATTCGAACCCTGACTCATTTTATACATCAAAAAATCTACTGATTCAGCAGCCCCAATTTGATATTTTGTATATATGGTCACCAAAATTAATTTCACAGGGTTTGACTTATCATGTTAATGATGAATTTTATATTTATCCTTATACGGTTACCCGTCCGGAGATTGCGCCGGGGTATCCGCTGTACTATGAATTTCAGACTTATTCTTTAATCGGTGTTCAGCAGATTTCAACCGAAGTGCCCGAAAAATTCAGCTTGTCTCAGAATTATCCGAATCCATTTAATCCCAATACAAAAATAAAATTTGAGATACCCAAAACGGGATTTTCAGGGAGTACGGATATCCAAATAAAAGTATATGATATTCTCGGCAGAGAAGTCGTTACACTTGTAAATGAGAAGCTCCGCCCGGGGGTTTACGAGACAGAATTCAACGGCGATAACTTCAGCAGCGGGGTTTATTTTTATCTGCTCCGCGCGGGAGATTATTTTGAATCAAAGAAAATGATTCTTTTAAAATAAAAGTAAGCGTTATCATGACAGTTTTTAAAAATAAAATAAACAGAATATTTTTACTAATACTGATTGCTCTTGGTTTAATGCTTATAAGCGGTTTGGCTGTAAATAATGAGCCGGATGTAATAATAGTTCAGGTGCCGCTTGAAGGGAATAATATTCATACCTGGATATATAACACAGGTATTTTTAATCAGGATTTAAGAGTATCAAATTCACCCGGTTTCCAGTGGCCTGCGGGCTCACATAAATTCGCAGTGTTTACTACAGGGCTGTCGATTGGCGCCTATGTAAACGGCCAGATAAGAGAAGCAATGGCATCTTATAAAGGAGAATTAGCTCCGGGATATATAATAGATTCAGGAGGAGTTCCGAATGTAAGAGTTGATTCAAGATTTAAATTCTATTCTGTTAAAAGAACCGATAACTGGATAAACAATCCTGACTGGCTTAACTGGGGATTGATGATTCCCTACGGAGCACCATACAACGACGTTAACCATAGCGGATATTACGAACCTATGATAGATTCACCGGGGGTTAAAGGAGCTGAACACACATTGTTTATCTGTTTAACCGATGGTTTTCCAAATGAACATAAGATAGGTGAAGGTTTTGGGGGAGGGACAGCTCCATTGTATGCTGAAATTCATTTAACAGCATGGACTTATAATACCCCTGGTCTAAAAGATGTACAGTTTTTGAAGTGGCAAATAATAAATAAGAACCCACAGCCATGGAATAATACATTCTTCGCTATAGTATGCGACCCTGACCTTGGATGTTCTGATGACGATTATATTGGATGTGACACATTGAGGAATCTCGGATATTGTTATAACGGTGATAATGATGATGACTGCGGCTCTTACAGTTACGGTATCAATCCGCCCGCTGTAGGATTTGATTTATTAATAGGTGCGGTAAATAAGTATGTAACTCCTCATAAGATATATAATATGACATCATTTAATTACTTTATGGGGACCAGCATCCCGGGACCTGTTTGTGAAAAAGACCCCAATGGTGAATATATACCGGCTTACCAATTCTTAAGAGGGGTTAAAAAAGACGGAACACCCTGGGTAATACCAAATACAAATCCTCCGCAAATTACCAAATATTGCTATTCAGGAGACCCCGAAACAAATACCGGGTGGACAGAAGCAAAGGGCTGTGTTCAAAATTGCGGAAGCTTGTATGGTAATACTGTTTATGTAAATCCCGTCGGAGACAGAAGGCTGATTGTAAGTTCAGGCTCTGATAATTTAACTCTTATGCCCGGTGATACCCAAAATATAATGATTGCGCAGTTGATTGCAAGAGGCTCAAGCAACTTAAATTCCGTAACCAAATTAAAACAGCTTGATGATTCAATACAGGCATTTGTAAATAACAATTTCCCGATAGGGGTAAATCAAATATCTTCTCAAGTTCCCGAAGATTTTATTCTTTATCAAAACTATCCTAACCCGTTTAACCCTGTTACGAGAATTAAGTTTAGCCTCCCCTTCCCCTCCAAAGGAGGGGCGATGGAGTATGTTTCACTCAGAATTTATGACATTCTTGGCAAAGAAGTGGCTGTTATTTTTTCCTCCCCTTTGGGGAGGATAGGAGGGGCTTCATATGAAGTCACCTGGGATGCATCAAACTATCCCAGCGGAGTTTATTTTTATAAGCTTACTGCGTGTGATTATTCTTTAACAAAGAAAATGGTGTTAATAAAATGAGGAGATATCATTTCGTAATACTTTACATTTTAGTTTGTGTACGGGTGATTTCGCAACCGGATGGGTTCAGCTTAACAGCGGAACAAGCAATTATCTTAATGATATTATGTTTATCGGACAGGATACAGGCTATGTAGCAGCGGATTACGGGCAATTGCTTGTTACTTTTGACGGCGGGAATAATTGGATTGTAAAAACTCCGGTACTGCAGCCCGGGGTGTATCTGACTTCACTGTATTTCTTTAACTCAAGAGCACAGGTTATATAGCTTCTATTGGTAAGATTATACAGAAGCTCTAATTCAGGATTTACAATTGATACAATAGAATTGCCAATGGGACGGATATAGTTCAATATGTTTCCCTTCAGCTGAGGTAGGTTATGCAGTCAGCAAATATGCAGGCATATATAAATCTATTGATTCCGGAAAAACGTGGATGCAGCTAAGACCTCCGTTTCAGGGAGGGCAAGCCTATTGTATTTACTTTATAAATAATACTTACGGGATTTATTGGCGGCAGTGAATATAGAGCTTGATTTTGCCAAATCAACAAACGGCGGTGTAAACTGGATATCCTATAAAAAATTATTACGCAGTGGTGTTTATGATTTAACTTTTACCGGGAGATATAGGATTTGCTGTTGGTTCATACTCAGACACCTGTTATTTTCAAAACATCTGATTTTGGAAAATACCTGGAATCAAACGGCTGTAAACGGAAACAGGCAGCTTGCTCAGAATTTCTCTTACGGATTCAAATAATATATTTGCAATAGAATTAAAAATAACGGTAAACTTATCAAATACAACAGACGGAGGGATTAAGCTGGATTATTTATAATACTGGAATAACCGGCTCATCTGAATTTATTTTAATTATATTAATGCAAACACAGAGAAATGGTAATTTATAATTAACAGCTCCGGCGGGATTTACAAAGACAACAAACGGCGGGAGAACCGATTGGTGTTCAAAATGATCTCCGTCGAAATTCCCAATGGAATTTGAGATTATATCAAAATTATCCTAACCCGTTTAACCCGGAAACAAAGATAAAGTTTAGCCTTCCCCTTCTCCTCCAAAGGAGGGGCGATGGAGTATGTTTCACTCAGAATTTATGACATTCTTGGCAAAGAAGTGGCTGTTATTTTTTCCTCCCCTTTGGGGAGGATAGGAGGGGCTTCATATGAAGTTAATTGGGATGCATCAAACTATCCCAGCGGAGTTTATTTTTATAAGCTTACTGCGGGTGATTATTCTTTAACAAAGAAAATGGTGTTAATAAAATGAAAATCCTATTTTTTATAATATTATTTGTTATTCTACGAACAAATACAGTTGCTCAATCTGGGTGGGTTATTCAACAGGGGGTTCAAGATAACCCCCTGCTAGAACAAGTATATTTTGCAGACCAACACACTGGCTGGGCAGTGGGAGAAGTTTTTATAGGCAGTGGATATGGAATAATTATAAGAACTACAAATTCAGGACTTAATTGGTCAATATGTTATGCAGATACTTCACACTCATATTTTAGCTGCATATATTTTATAAACCAATTGACTGGTTGGGCAGGGGGCGTGGGTGGTTCGATTCTTAAAACCACTAATGGCGGTGATAACTGGTTTGTTACGTGGAGTGGGAGGCAATTCTGGCCTGGGAGTATCTATTTTATAAATTCAAACACCGGTTGGGCCTCAGGGGACACTTTAAATAAATCTGGATTGATTATTAAAACCACTAATGGGGGAGATAGTTGGGAATATCAAAATAGCGGTACAACATATTGGCTAAGCACGGTTGATTTTATAGATGAAAATACTGGTTGGATTTGCGGTGGGTATGGAGTGTATGGAGGTATTATTTTAAAAACTACCAATGGCGGAATTAATTGGATAATTCAATATCAAGATACATTATTTAATAATTTACATGATATTAATTTTGTAAATCAATACACGGGATGGGCATTTGGTGAAAATTCATATAGCTATGGGAAAATTGTGAAAACAACTAATAGCGGATTGAATTGGTCTCTTGTATTTCAGAGTCCATATATAACATATTCGTTATTTTTCATAAATGAAAACACAGGCTGGATAGGTGGTTATAATAATATTTCACATAATGGGAACATACTAAATACTACAAATGGAGGGGTGAACTGGTTTGAACAGTTTGCAGGAAGCGGACCAAATCACGAATTTTTTTCAATCTATTTTGTAAACCCAAACTTAGGGTGGGCTGTAGGTAATAATGGCATAATAATAAGTACTACCAACGGCGGTAATCCTATTGGGATAGAACCAATTTCATTAGGAACTCCCAATCGTTTTTATCTTTTTCAAAACTATCCCAACCCGTTTAACCCTGTTACAAAGATTAAGTTTTCAATTCCCCCTTCGAAGGGGGCATGGGGGATGATTACAAGTCTTGTTATTTACGATGTTCTTGGCAAAGAAATTGAAGTATTGGTTAGCAAAGAAATGAAATCCGGAACATACGAAGTCACCTGGGATGCATCTAACTATCCCAGCGGAGTATATTTTTATAAGCTGTCTTCATCAGATTTCTCATTAACCCGAAAAATGGTTTTAATAAAATAAAATCAGGATTCGTGTTTAAGCAAGAGGATGCCTTAGGGGGCATCCTTTTTTATTTATTAATTATATATTTACACATAATTTAATTATGGATATATTTGCATATTGGTTATAACAAAAATCGAAAAGCAGAGGAAGAACAGCAAACGCTGGAATCTTTATGTTGATGATGAATTTGCCTGCGGTATCAGCGAAGATACATTCTTAAACTTCGGCTTAAGAACAAATGATGAAATTACGCAGGCATCCATTGACGAAATAAAACGCTTCGACGAATATCAATACGCAAAAAAAGCAGCTCTTGATTCTTTATCTTACCGTGTGAGGAGCAGAAAAGAAATTACAGGATAAGCTTAAAGAGAAAAAAATATCGCTGAGTAATATAGAAAAAACTCTCACCCATCTTGAGAAACTTGGTTTGCTGAACGATGAAGAGTTTGCGCGCCTGCTGGTTCAAAGCAAAACAGGAAAAAACCCCGCAGGCAAAAATGTTATAAAGCAGAAACTGTATCAGAAAGGCATCTCAAAAGAAATATCGGAAAAAGTCCTTGACGAAATATTTACTGAAGCAAAAGAAAAAATACTGCTATTGGATGTATTTAATAAATATAGGACAAAACTAAAGGGACTTGATGAAAATAAACGAAGAAAGAAAATGTTTGATTATCTTGCAAGAAAAGGGTTTGATTTTGATTTAATAAATGAATTATTAAACGAAAAATTCAGCAGATGAAAGCAGCAATTCACAGAAAAGCAGAAAAACCTCTAAGCGGGACTGCAAAAGTATTTATACTGCTTATCCCGATTTTGATAATAACAGTGTTCGCAGCTTTGTTTACAAAGATTTTTGTAACGCTTATTATATGCCTTCTTATAGCTTTGGTTTTAAATCCTGCTGTTGATTATCTTCAAGGTCACGGAATAAACAGAACGATTTCAATATTAATTATATATGCAGTAATTGGCGGGTTATTGTATGCTGCAATTACCATCTTCAGCCCTGGTGTAATAGAGCAGGCTGAATCACTTAAACAATCGGTAAAAGAATTTGAGCTCTCTGATAAAATAAAAGATGCCGAAAAATGGGTGGAAAAAACAGTTCCGTTCTTAAAGAGAGGTGACGTTGCAAAAGAGATAGAAACATCTGTCAGAGGTTCATTAACAAAAGTGCAGGATTTCGTAACAGGCGTTATTTCAACAGCTTTCCTGGCATTCCTTATACCCTTCGTGACATTTTTTATCTTACGGGACAGGAGGTCTATTAAAAACGGCTTTATCAGTATTGTCCCAAACCGGTATTTTGAAATGACGGTTAACATTTTGAATAAAATCGAAAAACAGCTCAGCAGTTACGTGAGAGGCTGGTTGTTTGATGCAATGTTTGTAGGGGCTCTTACTTTAACAGGACTTTCAATACTTCAGATAAATAATGCCGTTCTGATAGGAATAGTTGCGGGAATGGGGCACCTGGTTCCGTATGCCGGGCCAATAGTGGGAGGTATACCTGCTATACTTATATCGATAATACAATTTGGAGATTTTCACATGGTCATACCCATTGTGATAATGTTTACTTTAATTTATTTAGTGGATAATTCAATCACACAACCTTATATATTTGCAAAGAGCGCTGATATGAATCCCATTACAATAATTGCTCTTTTACTCGTTGGGAATGAATTGCTTGGAGCCTTCGGTGCTATTATAGCAATACCGATTGCAACTATTTTAAAAGTTAGCGCACGCGAGACCATTAACGGATTCAGAAATTATAAACTCGGATATTACTAAGTTTAAATTAAGGAGAAAACATCATGAAAGTATTAAAAGAATTTAAAGAATTTGCAGTAAAAGGAAATATGATTGACCTTGCTATTGGTATAATCATAGGCGCAGCTTTCTCGGGTGTTGTTAACTCACTGGTTAATGATATAATAATGCCTCCAATAGGTCTGCTGCTGGGGCGGGTAGATTTTTCCAACCTTTTTATTACACTAACCGGCGGACATTTCCAAACCCTTGCTGAAGCCAAAGCAGGCGGAGCAGTTACATTGAACTACGGTCTTTTTGTAAATACGCTGATAAATTTCCTTATCGTTGCTTTTGCAGTGTTTATACTTGTAAAACAGGTTAATAATTTTAAAAGGAAGCTGGAAAAAGTACCTGAATCAGCACCTTTAACAAAAGTATGTCCTTACTGCAAGTCATCTATCCACATAGATGCCGTTAAGTGCCCGAACTGCACGGCTGACCTTAAACAGGCATGAGGATTATTTATATTTGTTTATTATATTTGCTCCCGTATATATTATGTTGAATTAAATTCTACTATATGGTAATTAAACTTAAGAACTCCTACCCGTGCATACACGGACTTCCGGTAATACATTCCGTTGATACAGATATTTTTCAAATAACATATTTCATGCATTGCATGCAGTGCACATTCTGCAATGACCAGTGCTGTTCTTACGGAGCCGATGTTGATATGCTGAATGTGAGCAGGATTATGAACAAAGCCAATGAGCTTGAAGAGTTTACGGGTATCGACCGCGATAAATGGTTTTATCCGAAGAAAAGAAAATGGGATTACGAATACCCCGGCCATGACTACACAAGAACAACAATGAGGAAAGACAAATGCGTTTTTCTAAATAAAAATGGCAGGGGGTGTCTTCTTCACAGTTTCGCTCTCGATAAAGGATATGATTACCATGAGTTCAAACCTTTCTTTTGTACTGTATTTCCAGTTACGTATAATGACGGCGTGCTTTTGACTCCCGAAGAAATTGACGAGAAAACCACTGCGTGCCTCGGAGCAGGGCCTACTTTGTATCAGGGTGCACGTGAAGAATTGAGATACTATTTTGGTGACGGATTGGTTCAGGAACTCGACGAAATTGAACCGCGCTACACGAATCCCGAGAAAAAATCTGCTTGACTTTATGACCGGGTAGGTTAATACCCGGTTTTTTTGCTATACCCTCTTGCTTCAATCACTACCGAATAACTTCATTGTAATCATAAATATAAAGCAATATTTTATTCAAGTCGTCAATCATTATATATTTTCACAGTAATAAATAAATTATCTGTTTATTAACAGTTAATTAGTTTATTTGAACCAATTTTGAGGGGAGGAATAACTATGAATAAATGGAAACCCAACAGAACCGAGTTTTATGAAGCCGCCTCTGCAATGGGATATTACGGCACAGAAGAAGGCGGACTTACAGGAATTAAAGATAATGTGCGGAAATTCTGGGAGGATATATTTGTAAAAAGGGTATGCACGCCTTTTATAGAAAAAGTTCTTTCTGAAAAGAAGGGTATTAGAATTCTTGATTTCGGAGCCGGAGCGGGGGAAGGATATGAACTGATTACTCATATACCGCCTGCTAATCCAATATCAACCGGTAACAGGCATTTCCTTCTTGAAGAAAGTGAGGTAGAGAAATATCTCGGTATTGACATGAGCCAGCAGCTGATTTCAAAGGGGAGAAGGAGGTTCAGAAAAAAAAACAATGTTTCTCTGGAATACGGTGAGGTCGGCGGGGGGCTTCCTGCATTTGTTCTTCAGGAAAAACCGTTTGACCTGTACGCCGCCTTTTACAGTTCTCTATCACACCTTGAACCGGATAGATTTGAAAAGCTGCTCGAACAGATATTCCGCCACGCAAGAAGAGGTTCTTTTTTTGTAGCAGATTTGCAGGGAAAATATTGTCCTTCATGGCCAAAATACTGGGCTGAAGAAAAGCAAATGCTCCCGTTTACAATGGCATATTACATGCCTGAACAGGCTGAAAGAAAAAAAATAGAATGGTTTAACGTTTGTTTCTGGACAATTGAAGAGCTTAAAAAAAGGATTAAATCGGCTGCCAAAGCCGCAGGAACCGAAATAGGTAAATTATATTTTCTCGACAGATGCATTTTTGTCGGCAGGCATATGGATACAGGTTTACTCAGCACAAAGCCATTTCCGCTGAGGTATCAGGTTAACCGTTTGCTTGACCAGGGATTCAGGGCTGATATATCACAGTTAAAATTAGATTTATCCCATCTCGAAGATTACAAAAACATCAATTCAAAAGTTTGGGAACGGATTACAGACTACCAGAGACAATGGAACAGGCTGGTATATCTTCTTGAGGCGCTCAACATAAAAGATGATGTTAAAGTAAAAAGCTTTATTGAAAATACAGATATTGAACTTATGAGCGAGGAGCTAAAATTCATCACATGGCTGTTCCGCAATGCAGACCGCTTTCCTGCCGTTGATTTCTGGGCAAGCATTATGGGACCGCAAGTAG
Source organism: Ignavibacteriota bacterium (assembly GCA_963742955.1). Lineage (GTDB taxonomy): Bacteria > Bacteroidota > Ignavibacteria > Tepidaquicellales > OLB5 > CAVUOA01. The sequence continues at coordinate 290,928 of CAVUOA010000012.1, forward strand.
GTGTTATACTCAGGAATATTGAAATGTCATATTCAGAAGGTGTCGGCTGCGGACACGGACTTGTTTGCGCTATCGAAATACTTAAATAATAAACTCATTCCAGGCTGAAAATTATTTGGGGTTAATTGAAACCTTAACTCCATATTTTCCATTATAATATATATAACCTACCAGGAGATTAATGCGTTTAATAGTCGTATCAAATAGATTGCCGATTACAGTTACCGAAGAAAACGGTGAATTTACTGTACAAGAGAGTGTTGGCGGGCTTGTAACCGGTCTCAGTTCTTATTTATCCACAATTAAAGAATCATCATTAGATAAATCGGAATTTATCTGGGTAGGCTGGCCGGGAGTTTCTGCATCAGGGACTAAACGAGAAGAATTGCGAAGGAAAGCCGAATCGTTGAATCTTTCTCCTGTTTTTCTTTCCGAAAAAGTTATGGACAGGTTTTACTACGGTTTCTGCAATAAAACAATCTGGCCGTTGTTTCACTACTTCACTACGTATACAGTTTATGATGAAGAATACTGGAAAAATTATAAGCTGGTTAATGAATTATTCTGTGAGCAGGTTTTAAGCGTAGCAGAACCTGATGATGTGATTTGGATTCATGATTACCATTTAATGCTTCTACCGGGAATGCTGAAGAAAAAACTTCCGCGCTCAAAGATTGGTTTTTTTCTTCACATACCTTTCCCGTCTTATGAAATATTCAGAACTCTGCCGGGGGAATGGAGAAGGGATATTCTTGAGGGCTTAATGGGCGCTGACCTGTGCGGGTTTCATACATACGATTACACAAAGTATTTTCTTGGGTGCATAATGCGTATTTTGGGTCATGAGAATAATTTCGGTGTGGTTTCGATTTCTGACAGGGTTATGAAAGCCGATACATTTCCTATGGGTATTAATTTCGATGAGTTTCAGGATGCGCTTAAAACGAATGATTCTGTTAATGAATTTAATACTCTTAAAAAGCAATTCAGTAACACACATTTAATTCTTTCAATCGACAGGCTTGATTATACAAAAGGAATCATTAACCGGCTTAAGGGATATCATGAATTTCTTGAGAAGCACCCGGAGTGGCATGGGAAAGTCCATTTGTTAATGATTGTTGTACCTTCAAGAGTCGGTGTTGACAGGTATAACCAGATGAAAAGAGAAATTGACGAAAAAGTGGGCAATCTTAACGGCACTTTTGGTTCAATTCACTGGACTCCGGTAATTTACCAGTACAGGTTTATTCCGTTTCATCATCTCTCAGGTTTATATAAAGCATGTGATATATCTCTTGTAACACCTTTGCGTGACGGTATGAATCTTATTGCAAAAGAATACCTTGCCTGCAGAACCGATAATTCGGGTGTTTTAATATTAAGCGAGATGGCGGGAGCATCAAAAGAACTTAATGAGGCTGTTATTATAAATCCGAATAACCCTAATGAAATTGGCGAAGCAATAAAAGAGGCGCTTGAAATGCCTCATGAAGAACAGGTGAGAAGAAATAGCATTATGAGAGACAGGCTTGGGAGGTATAATGTTGTTAAATGGGCTGGTGATTTTCTTAATGAGCTTGACGAAATTAAAAAAATCCAGTATGAACTTAACGCAAGATTGCTCGATAGCACAAATAAAGCGCAGCTTGAGAATAAATTTCATAATTCTGCAAATAAGCTTCTGCTTCTTGATTATGACGGTACGCTGGTTCCCTTTGCAGGAAGACCCGAAGAAGCTAAACCTACTCAGGAATTGCTTGATTTACTTTCGGGTTTATCTAAGTGCGAAGGGGTTGACCTCGCCATTATAAGCGGAAGAGATAAGGTGACACTGGAAAACTGGCTGGGTAAGCTCAAAGCAACTCTTATTGCCGAACACGGAGTTTGGATAAAGGATACTAACGGCTCATGGGAAACAATAAGAAAGCTTAATCAGGACTGGAAACTTTCTCTGAAAGCTGTGCTGCAAAACTATGCTGACCTGCTTCCGGGTTCAATAATAGAGGAAAAAGATTATTCAATGGTATGGCATTACAGGAAAGCAGACCCTGACCAGGCATCATATATTTCAAGAGAACTTATGGATGACCTTATGAACCTGACGTCCAATATGGATGTACAGATTATACAGGGAAGCAAAGTAATTGAAATAAGAAACACAGGCATTAACAAGGGTACCCTGGCTAATCATCTTCGTGATTCCAAAAAATATGATTTTGTTTTAGCAATAGGAGACGATGTAACTGATGAAGATATGTTTAAATCACTTCCCGGTTATGCCTACACAATAAAAGTGGGGATGAAAACTTCTTATGCAAAATACAATCTTCAGAATTATATAGAAGTAAGAAAGCTTCTGGGAGCTTTATTAAATGAGTAAAGAATTTCAGTTCTATTCCGAATTTAACCTGCCAATTCTGCTTGGCAGAAAAGCTAAAAACATCAACGAACTTATGGAGGGAATTAAGCAGGTTCCCGGGGCGTCCATTTATTATCATACGCACCGTTTTTTAAAACAGCATCATTTTTTAATTCCCGAACTGCCTAATGATTTTGCTTTCTGGCTGAGAAATGTGCTTAATATGCGCCAGCTGGGTGAGTTGATTTCAAGCGTTAATATAGTTGAATGCGCTGACCTTGAACAGCTAAGGCAAAAATTTATTAGCACATTTGAAAGTTTCAGCCACAGGGATGAATTTTTGTATAATTGCGCCCCTGGGTATGAATTTCAGTTTATGTCATGTAAAACTTTTTCACTGCCTGTTCCTTTTAAAGCAAAAGACCTTAAAGAGTTTGAAAAGCTGCTCAGCGAGGTATCGGTTTTTGTTTTCTATTACCATGTCTTTGAGCCCAGGCTTAGAAGGGGTAAGAAGAAAAATGATTTTGCTCAGTGGTTTGAGGAAATAGGGGAAACGGAGCTCTCGGAAAAGGTGTCTAATCTTGACCCTTACACTATGACTCTTGAGGAATACAGAAAAAAAATCTTAGAAATGGTGAAGCAGTATGGTAAAAATTGAAGATTATATCCCAATCGTCGGGTCTAATATTATTGATGAAATAAGAATGATTGCCCGCAAGCTTAACGGCAGGGTAATGCAGCATGTTAATTCAACAAAATCGGGGGGCGGGGTTGCAGAAATATTGACCAGGATGTTACCATTGCTTGACCAGCTCGGAGTTAATGCAAAATGGGATGTAATTGCAGGAGATGAGAAATATTTTGATATAACAAAACGGATGCACAATGCCCTTCATGGCGTTGAAGTGAATTTTTCAAAAGAGGATTTTGATTATTTTCTGCAGGTAAATAGTGATAATGCAAAGAGAATGAACCTCGATGCGGATATGGTCTTTATTCATGACCCGCAGCCCGTTGCATTAGTAGAAAAAAGAAGGCAGTATAAAAATAAATGGGCCTGGAGATGCCATATCGATTTTACAAATCCGCAAAAGGATGTTATGGAATTCTTGACACAATTTATTGAACACTACGATGCCTCTGTTTTTTCAGCCCCGGCTTTTTCAAGGCAGTTCTCAATTCCGCAGGTTCTTATTTCTCCCTCCATCGACCCTCTTTCAGATAAAAACAAAGACCTGCCGGAGGAAACAATTAATTCTATTGTATCGGGGTACGGACTTGATATGTCGCGTCCTATTGTGACTCAAATTTCAAGGTTCGATTATCTAAAAGACCCTATTGGTGTTGTGAAAGTATATAAAAAAGTTAAAAAATATACTGATTGCCAGCTTGTGTTAGCCGGAGGCGGCGCAACAGATGACCCCGAGGGAATGAAAGTATTAGACGAAGTGCGGGAAGCTGCTGAAGGCGATGATGATATTCATATCCTGTTTCTGCCGCCTTCGAGTGATATTGAAATTAATGCTATTCAAAGAGCATCAACAATTATTTTACAGAAGTCGCTCAAGGAAGGTTTCGGTTTAACAGTTGCCGAGGCGTTGTGGAAATCAAAGCCGGTAATTGCCGGTGCAGTTGGAGGTATACCGCTTCAGATTAAACACCAGTATTCGGGATTATTAAGCTATTCAATTGACGGTACTGCATACTACCTTAAACAATTGTTAAACGAGCCCAGGTTTGCCCGTGAGCTGGGAATTAACGGGAGAAACCATATAAAGGATAATTTCCTGATTACAAGGCACGTTAGAGATTACCTGTTGTTGTTCCTGTTCATGCTGAATGAGCAGGATATCGTAGAGCTTTAGTTTGCATAAACCTAGCCGAAAATTAACGGGAAGTCACAAGCTTACCTTTTAATTCTCTTAGCAGGTTTTCAGGGTCCATTTCCCATCTGATAGGATTGCTGTCTATGTAATAGCGCATATCAAACAGCTCGCCTTCGTTGTGAATTTCCCTTATTTCGGTTATGCTCTGCCATTCAAAAGGCTTTGCAGCTTTAAATGTTTCATTAATATCGAGTCTTGTGCAGCGTTTAAACCCCTCGGTTATTTGATTTAGCTCTTCTTCCATTAAGCTTTTTCTGCGGTTTCCTTTTAAGAATTTAACAATTGCATGAACGTGATTTGGCATGATAATAAATTCATCAAGCGATACATCCGGAAATTTTGCTGTTATTCCCGCCCAATTATTGTTTGCAATCTCGCCGCGTTTACTCAGCATCATCTTATCATTCACAATTTTACCGAAATAATCTTTCTTATCTTTTGTGGTAAGAGTTACAAAGTAGTAACCTTTGTATTGTATGTGGTTATGTTTATTTTTCATGGTGTAAAATATATTTTTAGAAGAACACGCATGTGTTCTGTGCCAATTTTCAAACGATTTCTTTTTCTTTCATCTTCTCTGCATACTTCTCATGGAATTCTTTAAGTTTCACAACCAGCGTTTCTATTTCATCTCTCGGGGGAAGAAATGTTGTGCGGAAATGCAGAGTTCCCGGCAATTGGCCGAAGCCCGAGCCCGGAACAACGCAGATTCCCGTTTGTTCAAGCAGCGCCATGCAGTAATCGAAATCCCGTTTTGATTCGTATGCAAGTCTTTGCTCAGGCGTCATTTTTTCAACGTCTTCTGTATGCGGAAGCTCAAATTTTACAAAAGCATACATAGCTCCGCGCGGAATTTCTGTTGTCATCCCGTCAATTTTGTTTAGCCCTTCACCGAGTATTTCTGCTTTGGTTTTTAGTTCATTTAGAATTCCGTCACGTTCTTTAGTATATGTTTCATAGCTCTCATCTACTTTTTCGGGAGGCTTTACCATAAGATAAGCAGCAATCTGACCGTCAACGTTTGCGCATAGGCTTACTGACTGCAGTTTAATAAACTGCGCCATTACATCATCGGGAATGTTTCTTATTTCCATGTAACCGCCGCGGTGCCCGCACTCGCCGATAAAACCCTTCGAAATTGAGTGGAAGCTGAACAGAGGAACAGATTTTTCTTTGAGCTGGTGCATTACTTTGGCGAATGAATGGAATACAAGCTCTTTGTTATACACATTTTCCTGGTAAACCTCATCAGCCATAATTGAAAGATTATGTTTCTTTGCGAAGTTTATTATCATCGCAATATTTGAATATGATAACACTGCGCCGGTAGGATTACCGGGATTGATAACCGAAATGGAAACCGGGTTAGCGCCTTTTGATTTTGCTTCTTCGATGCTTTTAGTAAGGATTTCTTCGTTAAGCTGCCATGAATTATTCTCGTCAAGGAAATATCCTATTTGCGTTCCTCCGTACAGAGCTATTGTTGCGCTGTATAAAGGATATTGAGGAATCGGAATCATAAAACCGTCATTTTTGCTTTTCAGCAATGCAAGTATAACAGCCTGTACACCTTTGCTTGCGCCGTCAGTCATTATTATATGTTTCTCATCAGCAGGTATACCGTCTCGTTTGGTTATGAAGTCAGCAACCGCCTGTCTTACAAAGGGAATCCCTGCGCTTTGTGTATATGCTCCCATGCCGTCAGGCAGGTTATGAAGAATATGTTTAGCTCGTTCAGCAATATCTTTCGGATATAATTTTAAGGCATCGGTGTTTTCGAGAATTGAAGGATATTCAAGAATACTTAAGATTTGCCTGATGTATGATAATGGTTTTTGTTTTAACGCCTGTGGATTCCCGATATTGCAGTAAATTACTTTTCTTCCTTTTTTTTCAAGCTCCTGCGCTTTAATTACAATGGGACCTCTTACTGCGTATTCGGCGTGAAGTAAATTCGGGTTTAGCTGGTTGATAGAAATCATATTTGATACAGATTTTTATGTTCCAACAAAGATAACCACTTGTAATTTCAGTTGAAATACTAAAATAGATACCAATCATTCTGAGTATGGGCGAAAAAAATGAGCATTCTTAAAGGTGGTGTTATGCTGAACTTGTTTCAGCATCTCAAAAACAGACCCTGAAACGAGTTCAGGGTGACATTTATGGGATAGGTGCTTACTCTTATAAACGCAACTATTCTAAAACGTATATAGAGCGTTTTTAAGGCTATATATTTATATATCCTATGGCAATGTATACCCGGATACGTAAAACGTCTATGAGGGGCATTTACGGAAGAATTAGGAGCATTGCAGAAGGGAGATGAGGAGTATCATTGCTATCCTGCGCAAGCAGGGTCCGGTTAACCTTTGATTCGAATCTTTTGTCAACCGGGTTCCCGCCTGGAATATTTGTAGTATTCAGCGCATTGTTAAAATGAGTAAAATTTGCAGATTCTTGTTTTTCATTGATAGTAGCTGAAATATCGAGTATATTTCAAAATGGAGCAAAATAACGCCAATAATACGGATAAAAGCAAAGATACAACACATCGGGAAATTCCTTATATACCTGTTCCCGAAATAAAGACTAATATTGCAGAAAAATCTGCTTCCGGACCGCAGGATTTGGAATCTAAGACTGATACCCAAAATCTTGAAAATCAAAGAGAAAGTGAGTTTTCAGCAGCATCAGGAACTGATGAAAATCCCCGGCAGGGTGAACAAACCGAACAAACCGAACAAACCGAACAAACCGAACAGACCGAACACTCAAAGAATGATGAAACCGGTGAACAATCCCAGGACCAGGCTCAAAACAGAAGACAAAAACCCCGGGGAGATACGATTTATTCTGATACACGTTCGCTCGCAGTGAAAATTTTAACGCGTGTCGAGCGTACAGATTCTTATCTTGATAAGCTTATTGATTACGAAATCAGAACGGAAATGCTTAACGATTACGATAAATCATTACTTAACGAAATCTGCCATGGCGTTATTAGATGGATGAGAAGGCTCGATTGGTTCTTGAACGGATTTTACCGCGGTCAGTGGGAAAAATGCATGCCGGAAATAAAAAATACTTTGCGGGTTGCGCTGTACCAGATATTATTTCTTAACAAGATTCCCGATTACGCTGCCGTTAATGAAGCTACAGAATTTGTTAAGCGCATCAGCACACAAAAACATGCCGATGTCGTGAATGGATTGTTAAGAACTATTATAAGAACCAAAGAAGAGCTTATATATCCAACCAGAGAAATTGATGAAGTTAAGTATCTCGGCATAATGCAGTCCCACCCAAACTGGATGGTCAAGCGCTGGATTCAGCGGTTTGGATTTGATGATGCCGAAAAGCTTGCTGAATCAAATAACAAAAGACCTATTCTTACCGTCAGAATAAACACGCTGAAAACCGGGAAAGATGAGTTTCTGCAAAAGCTGGCAGAGAAAAATATTATGTACCGTTTCTGCAGGAATGCAGAAAACTTTATTACTCTCAGGCTGATGTCTAAGATTTATCTTGATGAGGATTTTAAAGAAGGCAAGTATGCTATCCAGGATGAAAGCGCAGGTTTGGTTTCATTATTACTTGCTCCGAAAGAAAACGATACTATACTGGATATGTGCTCCGCCCCCGGCGGGAAATCAACACACATTGCACAATTGCTTGGCAATAAAGGGCACATTGTTGCAGTTGATAAATACGAAGCAAAAATAAAAATGCTTAAAGAGAATGCTGAAAGACTTGGTGTTACAAATATTGAGTTTATTCAGGATGATGCTTCTGAATTTTCAAATGAAGCTATCACATCGATGAAGTTTGATAAAATACTGCTGGATGCTCCGTGTTCAGGTCTTGGAGTACTTTCAAAAAAACCCGATATAAGGTGGAAACGGGAAATTGAAGATGTTTTAAATCTAGCAAAGCTTCAGAGAAAAATGCTTGAGAATGCTTCGTCTTATCTCAAACCCGGTGGAGTCCTTGTCTACAGCACCTGCACTACGGAACCGGAAGAAAATTTGGAAGTTGTGAAAGATTTTCTTGCAGCCCATCCTGAGTTTTCAATCGATAACGCTGCAAAATATGTTAATAAAGACCTTGTGAATGAAGAGGGCTGTATAGAAACTTTTCCTCACAGGCACGGTATTGACGGTTCATTTGCAGTGAGACTGGTAAAACAATCATAATATTTTTAAAGTTTTATTTAAACAATGTTTAAGTTATCAAAAAAAGTCGAATACGGATTAATTGCCATAAAGCACATTGCCAACCAGGGTGAAATTAACCCTATTTCCGCCAAAGAAATATCCCGTGAAAATAAAATACCATATGATTTACTTTCTAAGATTCTGCAAAGGCTGAAAAACGAAAAATTACTTACTTCCGTTAAAGGAATAAAAGGAGGCTATAGACTGAGCAAGCCTCCCGATAAAATAAGCCTTTCGGCTGTATTTAATGCAATTGAAGGCTCCAATTATATACTTGATTGCGGGATGCATGAGAATCCCGAAAGCTGCTCCATATACGACAGCTGTATTATAAGTGACCCGCTGCAAAAAGTTCAGAGAAGCATTATAAACTACTTTAATACCACAAAGTTATCGGAAATTGTATAGTAAATTTTATTGTTACTATACTTGAACAGGGTAAACCTGTAAGGAAATAAATGGTAAAATTACCCATTTATCTTGATAATCATTCAACAACACCGGTTGATAACCGTGTTTTTGAAGCAATGAAGCCGTATTTTACCGAAATATTCGGTAATGCAGCAAGCAAATCCCATGAATTCGGATGGAAAGCCGGAGCTGCTGTTGAAAATGCAAGGGCTAAGATTGCTAAACTGATTTCGGCTGAACCCAAAGAGATAATTTTTACCAGCGGGGCAACAGAATCCGTTAACCTTGCTTTAAAAGGCGCTGCTGAAGCTTACATTTCAAAAGGGAAAAAAATTATTACTGCGGCGACCGAACATAAAGCTGCGCTTGATACTTGTAAATCGCTTGAACGAAAAGGTTTTGTAATTAATTTTGTGCCTGTTGATGAATACGGGTTGATTGATGTTGATGAACTTAACAAAATGATTGATTCGGAAACAATACTTGTTTCCATAATGACGGCAAACAATGAAATCGGTACAATCCAGCCAATTGAAGAAATTGGAAAGATTTGCCATGAACATGGTGTTCTTTTTCACACAGATGCAGCACAGGCATTGGGGAAGATTAAAATCGATGTTAACAAAATGAACATTGATTTAATGAGCATAAGCGCTCATAAGCTCTACGGTCCCAAAGGAATCGGAGCATTATATATCCGGTCAAAAAATCCCCGCGTGAAGCTTGTTCCCCAAATAGATGGCGGCGGACATGAAAGAGGATTTCGTTCGGGGACATTAAATGTTCCCGGTGTAGTAGGATTCGGAAAAGCATGTGAAATTGCGTCAGATGAAATAGCTATTGAATCTGAAAGGACACGTAAGTTCAGAGATAATCTGTACGATTGTTTGAACTCCGGTTTAGAAGGAGTTAAGCTAAACGGTCATCCTGAAAAAAGGCTTCCGGGAAATCTTAATCTAAGCTTTGAATACGCCGACGCCGATTCTCTGATGATGTCAATGAAAGAAATTGCAGTATCATCAGGCAGCGCATGCAGTTCTGCAGAAGCTGAACCATCGCATGTTTTAAAAGCAATCGGGTTAAAGAATGATTTAATAAAATCTTCAATAAGATTCGGTATCGGAAGATTTAATACTGAAGAAGAAATTGAGTATACAGTCAAAAAAGTTACCGAAAAAGTGAAGGAATTAAGAAAGCTGTCACCGGCGTATAAAATGTCTGAAGCAGATAAAAGAAAAGAATTAAAGGAGCAAGTAAGCAGAGTTTGAAACTGTGTAAAAATATTTTTATTTTTATAGTTCTTTGTATTAGCTCCTTTTAGCATTTATTCGCAATCCAGGCTGGAAATTGATGTAAATGTAGGTTATTCTCATCCGCTGCTTGAAGCATACGGTGATAAAGTTTCACTTTCTGTAAATGAAGATTTTATTGCTGTAAACGGTAAAAGATGGGTAAATTCAGACAATCTTGGCGCTAGGGAAGGCTATAACATTCAGACTTACTTAAAATACAGTATACTGAAAGCGGGTTACATCAAAGGGTTGTTTAATGTTGGGTATAACATGCTTTACAGTATTTACAACGGTCCTTCTGATAATTATGGTGTTAGAGTTCAGTCTTTTTCACTTGGCGCGGGACTTGAAGCTAATCCGCTGGGTAATAAAAGGTTTTTCCCTTCAGTTTTCGGATTGCTGAGGCTTAATTTTATGGGCGGCGAAACATATTATCATGCCGGGCTCGATTTCTTCAAGGTGGTTCCAAGGTACGGCTACTGTGCGGGGATTAACCTGAATTACGGGCTAACCAAAAAATTCGGACTTTACCTCGGAGGAAGCTACAGCTATGATAATACATGGGATAAAGGCACTGATGAAACAGTTACTAATGACCCTCATGTTATTGTATTCAGGGATAAGTCAAGTCCATCAAACGGATTGAACAATGACAGGAGAGTTGCTTATTCATCGTTTTATCTCGGTATGAGATTTTACCTCTAATAGTAGATAATAAAGTTTTTTAATCATAAATAAATATTACTCATATGGAAGAAACAAAAACATTAGAAAAAACAGGCGAAGAAATAGTTCTCACTCCCAAGGCAATTGGCGAGGTGAGGAAAATCAAAGAAGAAAACAGTATTCCTGAAGATTATAACCTGAGAGTAGGGGTAAAAGGCGGTGGATGTTCCGGCTTATCGTATACTCTGGGTTTTGACAGTGAGCAAAAAGAAGGCGATAATATTTTTGAAATAGATGGCGTTAAAGTATGCGTAGACTGGAAAAGCATTCTTTACCTCAAAGGCACAACAATCGATTATTCCGACGGACTTATGGGCAAGGGATTCGTATTCAACAATCCTTTGGCAAAGAAAACCTGCGGCTGCGGAAGCTCTTTCGGTGTCTGAACACTGGCATTTTCATAAATTGATTTAAAATCAATAACCGATTTTTTAATAATAAATTATCCGGGTTCTAAACCCGTGGAGAGGATTTAAAATGGCTTACGAATGGAAATTCAACCCAAGGCCTTATTCCGATGAAGAGGCTAAAACACTTTTAAAAGATGTAATCAGTCCGGAAACGTCTGACTGGCACTACAATACACACCATAAAGGTTATGTTACATTCCTGAACAATATTGAAACAGCCCTTGAATCGGTTGACAGGGCAAAAGCAAACGGAAATTATTCCGAAATAGGCGAGCTTAAAAGAAGGTTTACATGGAATCATTCCGGCGCTTTGCTGCATGACCTCTACTGGGAAGTAATGGGAGGAGACGGCGATACTTCAAAGGGACCTGACGTTATTAAAGCAATTGAAGCCAATTTCGGCTCGCTGGATAAATGGAAAGCAGATTTCAAAGCATGCGCGGTTGCTGCCAAGCTCAGCGGCTGGGGACTACTTGTATTTGATAAGCTTTATTCAGGGAGGCTTATTAACGTTCTGGTCGATGAACACCAGTACGGAGCAATCTGGGGAGGCATTCCTTTAATTGCATGCGATGTGTTTGAACACGCATATTATCATAAAGACGGACCCGGCAGAGCTAAGTATATAGATAATTTCATGAGTCATCTGCACTGGGGAAGAATAAACGATAGATATAAAAAATTTGTAAAATAGTAATGCATTGAAAAAACTTTTCAGTTTGTATATAATTATAAGCGGATTATTATTGTTTATAGGATGCGGCGCAAAAGATGAAGTGAAAAAAGAGGTTGTTTCCGATAGCAATACTTCATTCAACTGGAAAGATAATCTGTCGGTTTTGGATATACCGGACTTCGAGCTGAAGGGTAACCTTAACGGGAAAGATGTCCGGTTTCCGTATGTTGTTTTTGAAAAATGGAGAGGTTCTAACGATAACGTACTGAATTTCTCCACGGTTAAAGCGGAACAAAATTGCGGTTATATTGAAAACTACCAGGGGTTCCAGCTTATAAATAAAGCTAATCCAATTGAAAAAGGGGAATATGTTAAGGGAAAGTTCACAGATGATGCCAAAACATATCAATCTTTTTTCAGGTATATTGATAAAGACGGAACCTCATTTAAATCGGATGCGAACTGGGATTGTGCTTTGAAAATAGAGAGCACATCAAGCAACACTGTAAGCGGAAAGGTTGCAATTTGCTTCAACGATGAAAAGAAAAGCTGGATTGCCGGCAGGTTTGAAGCAATTGTTTGCAACAATTAATTTAATATTTCTAAATCAATTATAAAGTGATATGATTAAAAATCATTTTAATTTACTATTTGTTGTGCTGATATCTTCATTTGTGCTTTTAAACGGGTGCGGTAAAAAAGAAAACACATCAAGCGGTGATAAAACAGGTGATACTACGCAGGTGCAAAAGCAGGACCAGAATACAAATCCTTCGGAAAATAAAAATAACGAGCTTGGAATTAAAGAAGGTCTTCCGGCTGATTATCCAACTGATGTTCCACAGCCTGATAATTCTAAAGTCCTCGGTTCGTTAAATACCTCGGAAGGAACGGTTGTAACATTTGAATCAGATAATAAACCGAGAGATATTCTCAGCCAGTACACTGCAGCACTTGAAAAAAGCGGGTATAAAAAAGCTGATAACGAGATGATGAAAGATGAAGGCGGTATGGCAATGTGGAATAAGGATAAAAAAGAAGTCAGCATTATGCTTGCATGGGACAAAGACAAAAATAAAACTTCGGTTGTTGTAACCTATAAATAATTTAACTTAATAGGTAATTTTGAAATATCTTATTAAGATATTGAGCCTGTCCTGTTTGTTTGGGACAGGCTTCGTTTTAATGTTAATTGCGGTTGAGCTGCATGCACAGCCGCTTCCGCCCATTGTCTTTGTCTCAAGGAACCTTGAACATAACGGAAATATGTACTGCCCTCAATCAGGACTTTTACCCGGTATGGGACCGTTTTCACGATTCAGCGTCGTTGGCGGAAGGCTTCTTGTGAGAGAATCAAACGGAACGGTAAGAGTATTGGTTGACAGTACAATGAGTTTTAACGGTATTAGCCTCATCGATGTATCCGACCCTGATGTTTTCTGGGATGCTTCAAAGATTGTTTTTGCCGGAACCCAAAGCCGTGACAGCTCATGGCGTATTTATGAAATTAATTCTGACGGTACAAATTTCAGAGCTATAACTTATTCGGATAGAAACATTGACCTCGCACAGTTCGGCACATCTGCTTACAAATTTCAAAAATATGATGATATTGACCCCTGTTATCTTCCTGACGGACGAATATGTTTTGCAAGTACACGGTATCCTTCTCTTTCTGAATATTACGGGAAAAGAACTACCAATCTTTACATTATAAATTCAGATGGGTCAAACCTTCACCGTATTACTACGGAGCGAAACGGAGCAGAGGAGCCGATGGTAAATCCTGTTTCAGGCAGGATTGTATTTTCAAGATGGTGGCTTAATTACGATAGACCTTCACTTGTTACTTATAATGGAATCACCCGTGATTCAGGATTAGCATTAAGCAATGATATTGCAAACATCTGGCAGGCAGGAATTATTAATCCCGATGGTGACGCGCTCCAGCTTTATGCAGGTTTCCCCGAATCGAGAAACGGACTTCATACCTACAAGCCGTTTGTTATGAATAGCGGAATATTATTAAGTGTTTTTATACCGCATACGCCGATGGTATATACTTCTGGCAGCACTGGAATAAGGTGGTATAACAAAGGAGTTGACTATCCCCATTACATTACAGGAGTTAATCCAGGATAATATGCAATTGTATATACAGAATCCTCCTTCATATGGCACAATGCAGCCTCCGTATGCAACAGACCCGGTTGAACTGCCCGACGGCAGGATTTTATTTTCATATTCATCACATGTAGAAAATCAGGATTACGGTTTATATACAATTAATTTAGACGGAAGCGGTTTCCAGCCTGCTTTTGATATAGCAGGTAAGCTGGAATTAAACGCACAAGTGCTTTTACCAAAGCCCGTTCCGCCTGTTATTCCGGATGGGGTAACTTATGTCAGCGATGAGCTTCCTCCGACATCCGACCCGGGCACATATTATAAGAACGGCGGGTTCAGGTTTGACTGTGTAAATATATATACCAACGGAGCTGTTGACCAGCTGATTACCGATGCACCGCCAATAACTAAGAATGCAAGAATAGATTTCTTTTTGAACTTCCAGCGTAAAGATACACTGGGACTTGATTCGGCAATTAGAGTCCATTCACAGCTGCTTGATTATGCAGGCGGAATTCATTTCGATAATGCTCCCGCTGATGTACCCATGTTTGAGCAGGTTGTTGATAGTAACGGTAAAGTAATCTCCGGTTCAAAGCACCAGATTGCCCATGTAACAGGAATGAATTACGGCAGGCCGGGTACGGGCACTAAATGTGTAGGATGCCATGCAGGGCATACAACAATCCCCGTACCGCCGACAATCGGGTTAGGGCAGTTTTTCAACTCATCAACTTCTGCAAGTGTTACCCAAAGCTCATTCAGGTATGTTAACGATTCAATTCAGTATCCCGGTAAGAGAGTTGTTGACAGAAAAGCAAGGAATGATACGCTGCTTGTTAACTGGATAGCGAACGGAGCCAATAACGAATTTGTTGATTTAAAATGGGATTTGCCGCTGGATGTAAGCGATATAGTTATTTACAACATTAAACCAAATCCTGCAAACAATACAAACATTCAGGTGACAGATTGTGAATTATATTTGTATCTTGGCGGGGTTGAGGTAAATCATATAAACTCAACCGGAATAATAAGCGGAAACGGGACAAAAATTACATTGACAGGCTTGCCAAAAGCCGATGAACTGAAAGTAATTGTTAAAAGCTTCACCGGACAAATAACAGGGCAAAGCGTAGCCGGTCTTGCAGAAGTTGAAACCATTGCAAGAATTTCTTTTTATGAAGTTAACGGCGTTAAGCAAATTTCATCAACGATACCGGGCAGGTTTTCTTTATCGCAGAATTATCCGAATCCGTTTAATCCTGCTACGATTATTAAGTTTGATATACCTGCTTTAGGTCAAATGCATGCCTTTAATGTGAATTTGAAAGTTTACGATATCCTCGGCAGAGAAGTTGCCGTCCTAATCAATAAACAGCTTTTACCCGGGAGTTATGAGGTTGATTGGAATGCTGCTAACTATCCGAGCGGTGTTTATTTTTACAGATTAGAAGCTGAAGGATTTTCCGAAAGTAAAAAAATGGTTTTGGTAAAATAAAAAATTTTAATAAAGGAAATGATTAGTAAAAAATCAGCAAGATTCACTTTAATTTTTCTTTTTATCCTTTTTTCGCCCACATTTCTTTTTGCTCAAAATCAAAATCTCACAATTCTATGTGTTGCCGCGCACCCTGATGATGAAGACGGTGCAACACTGGCGTATTATTCCTTATTGAAGGGATATAATGCTTACACAGTATTTTATACAAGAGGGAGAGGGCGGTCAAAATGAAATAGGACCTGAGCTAAATGACGAACTTGGCAAAATAAGAGAACAGGAATGCAATAATGCTGCGAAAATTCAGGGGTCAACTCCATATTTTTTGGGATTTCTTGATTTTGGATTTTCCAAAACTGCAAAAGAAACCTTCAAGTTCTGGGGCGGAAAAGACAGCGTACTTAAAAGGATTGTTTATATGATTAGAATGATTCGTCCTGATGTTGTAATTACAAACCATGATACCATTACTACAAAACCTTTTCGCCAGCACGGAAATCACCAGGCAGTTGGTATAACGATTTATGAAGCTTTTGATAAAGCAGCTGATCCCAATTATCATCCCGAACAGCTTGTTGGCGGTGTAGAGCCTTGGCAAATCAAAAAATTATATTTTCGTGTATTTGATTCAACAAAAACCGATAACGCAGTAACTATTGATGTCAGTCAAAAAGCGCCTGACGGACAGACAATTGCCGAGATTGCATTTAAAGCGCTCTCACAGCACAGAACACAGGGCATGGATAAGCTTACTCCGGAATCTGCACCGTGGGCTTTTGGTAACAGAAAATATTTGCTTGTTAGAAGCGATAAAGATTATCCATATGACCCGGATGACTTATTCTCAGGAATCGAACATCATTCTTCTTCACCATTCTTAAGTAAATTAAAATCATATCAGACTAAATATTCATATTTCTTTCTGAATCCTTCAGATAGTTTGGAAATTCTTCACAGCCTGAAATTTTATAAAGATGCAGATATAGGACTGGTTCAGTCTTACGATAATACAATTGCAAACACACTGGATGCATTTGGCGTTAAATACGATACTTTAAGCTCTGAAATGCTCCTGAATGCAAATCTGAATAAATACAGCGTTATAATTCTTGATATACGGGCATATCTTTACAGAAAAGACCTTGCCGAAAATAATCAGCGCATACTTGATTTTGTTAAAGGCGGAGGAAATGTTATTTGTTTCTATCAAAAACCGCAGGACTGGAACGGAAAAGATTATGCGCCATATCCGCTTTACGTTACTTCAGAACGGGTCACTGAAGAAGATGCCCCGGTGACCGAACTTGAACCCGATAATTGGCTGTTTAACAGACCAAATATAATTGATGCAGGTGACTGGAACGGATGGGTACAGGAAAGAAACATTTATCTGCCCTCAGGTGATACATCCTTAACTTCTCCGAAATACAAGAGACTGCTGGAAATGAGTGATGAGAATGACCCTGTACCTTCAACATCATTACTTTGGGCTGAATACGGTGCCGGTACTTATACTTACTGTTCACTTGCATTATACCGCCAATTAAAGATATTTAACCGCGGAGGATTAAAATTATTCTTGAACATGGTTTCTGAGCCGAGAAGAGAAATAAAAGAAAAATATAATTGACGGAAGAAACTCAGAACAACGGCGCAGAGCAATCATCTGAATTGATACGGGGTGTCAGCCTCCGAAGCGCTACGGCGCTGAATATGATTGATATGATTGGCGTGGGTCCGTTTATCACTATACCGCTGATTATTGCAGCAATGGGCGGACCGCAGGCAATGATTGGATGGGTTGCAGGCGCTTTAATAGCAATGAGTGACGGGCTTGTATGGGCAGAACTTGGCGCTGCTATGCCTAAAGCGGGAGGCTCCTATCAGTACCTAAAAGAAATTTACGGTAAAGAAAAACTCGGAAAGCTCGCAAGCTTCCTTTTTATATTTCAGCTTACATTCAGCGCACCGCTCTCGATTGCTTCGGGAGTTGTGGGACTTTCATTATATTCCAGTTACATTTTCCCCTCTCTCGGGCATACATATTTTTCCTATGACCTTAGTTTGCCTCTGCCGTTAATCGGTCCGCTTGAAGCAAATCTTTCGGCAACCAATGGTACATTTCTTGCAATACTGATTTTATTGATTGCTGTTGTTCTTCTTTACCGAAGGATTACCATTATTAGCAAACTTTCTCAATTCCTTTGGCTGGGAGTTATTTTAACTGTGTTATGGATAATTATATCAGGCGTTACTCATTTTAATCCATCACTTGCATTCAGCTTCCCGCCGCATGCATTTGATTTTACATCAGGATTTTTCTTAGGGCTCGGCTCAGCTATGCTTATTGCAATTTATGATTACTGGGGATATTATAATGTTTGTTTTTTCGGCGGTGAGGTTAAAAATCCCGGCAGGAATATTCCCAGAGCAATAATTTATTCCATAATACTCGTTGCAATCCTGTATATGATAATGAACGTCAGCATTCTTGGCGTTCTGCCGTGGCAATCGATAAGCGATAAAGCCGGGACAGATGCAAGCAAATATATAGTTTCAGTTTTCATGCAGACAATTTACGGCTCTTGGGCAGGGAATCTTGTTACCATACTTATTGTATGGACAGCATTTGCATCGGTATTCAGCCTGCTTCTTGGTTATTCGCGTGTGCCTTATGCAGCAGCGGTTGAAGGCGATTATTTCCATATGTTTTCAAAAGTACATCCGAAACATAAATTCCCGTATGTTTCATTAGTGCTGATGGGCGCAACCGCATCTGCTTTTTGCTTTTTAAAGCTCAAAGATATTATTGCTGCGCTTTAGTTGTAATTAGAATTATAATCCAATTTCTTGCTCAAACAATAGGGGTAATTGTTTTCAGAATCAGAAGACCGGATATCAAAAGACCGTTTAAGATGTGGCTTTACCCGATACCCGCAGTTATTTCGTTTATAGGGTTTATGTATGTGCTAATTTCAAGGAATAATTTTTTAAAGGAAGTCCGTTACGCGGCGGTTCTTATAGTTTTAGGATTGATTCTCTATTTCATCAGGTCATACAAACGGAAAGAATGGCCGTTTAAGGCAGTGCAGCAATATAAAACCTGACAAGGTTACCAAACCCAGTCAGGTTTAAAAATTTAATACCTGTATCATCGGATTCCTGCTTTCCTGCCTGCTGCAGGCTGGCGCAGGAATGACAAAAAGTCTTACCTTAATATTGCAAGCAAAAGAAGTACAATCACCAGAACCAAAATTATTGTTATAAGCGTGCCTGTATCTAAATCAAGCGCGTTATCTGCAGCATAAACGGTATATTCGTTTTGTTGAGTTAATGAATTAAAACCTGATTCTCTTACCGCAAAAAGGTCAAGGTCACCGTCACCGTCTTTATCGGCAAAGAATATCGGCATTGGCATCCCTGTTTTAAGGAATGAAGCTTCTTTGTATGTATCGTAATGTTTGTTTTCGAGTACAAACTCCGGTTTTTCCAACGTGCCGATGTTGCGGTAGTATTCCACATTGCCGTCATTGAATTTCAGCAGGTCGAATTTGCCGTCATGGTCAACATCAACGATAGCGGGATTTTCTATGTGCAGGTTGTTGTGAACATAAGCATAGGCGAGCTTCTTAATATCTGATTTAGAAAAAGTCTTTTGAATTTTATCTGCAGTAGTTTGATTGTTTTCGTCTGCCCTCAAATTAATATTCAGAAAAGCAGAGATTGCTATAATAAAAATTATATATTTCATAACTGGTTAAAATTAAGTTTGATAAATATATTTAATATTTAATGCAATTTCAAGTTTTTGAGGGATTTAGGTGCTTATATTTAATAACAATCCTATTTTAATTATTGTTGCAAGCCAATTTGGTATGAATTTATTTGATAGCTGATGTGGAGATTGCTTCGTTTTGCTCGCAATGACATTTCCTCTTACCAGTCAAACAGCTTAAACTTTTTCTTTTTCTTCTCAACGAATACTTCTCCGTTTTCAACCTTCACATTAAAAATATTCAGTTTGCCGGAAAACCCTTCGTCATTCGGAGGAACTTCACCTGTCACTAGATGGAATTGCCACCCGTGAATAGGACATGCAAGATAAAGTTTATCATCAACAAATCCTTCATCCATTACATGCGAATGATTATGCGGGCAGGTATTTTCAACTGCATAAACTTTTTCACCAATTTTAAATACTGCGATTTCGGTTTCATCGTCAATCATAAACTTCCTTCCCCTTTTATTATTGGGAAGTTCCTTTAGGCTGCAAATTTTAACAAATTCCTGCATTATCTCTTCGACAATTCTTTAATATCAATAATCCGGTAACCCTTCTCGGTTCTTTCAGCTCTTGCGGTTTCGGTAAACGGGTCATGTTCAAAGAACAGGAGCCAGTTTTCGCTTGTTATTTTCGGCAAAAACTTTTTCTTTTCCTCAAGGGTGGTGAGGGGATAGAGGTCATAACTCATTATATAAGGGGGATTTATATGCGCTGCCATCGGGAATAAATCGGCTGTGTACAGTAACGTGTTATTATCATCTTTAATTGTCACAATTTGCTGTGACGCTGTATGCCCATTAATTACATGTAACTGAATGTAATCGTCAAATTTATAATCACCCTCAACAAAATTCAGGCTGTTTTGTTTTATTCAGCAGCTCAAAATTTTCCGGGAAGAAGCTTGCTTTATCGCGTTCTGTGGGATTATTTGCCCATGCCCAGTGTTTTTTCTGCAAATAATGTGTGGCATTGGGAAACGTCAGCTTTAAATTATTATCTTCATCAATATATGTCGAGCCTCCTGCATGGTCAAAATGGAGATGTGTTAAAATAACATCGGTTATATCATCTTTTTTTAAGCCTGTTTCTGCCAGCGATTTCTCAAGTGTAAATTCCGAATGGTCAACACCGTATATATCATTTAGCTTTTGGCTCATTTTATAACCTACGCCGTTATCGATAAGAATTTTACGTTTATCCGAAACCAGAAGCAGAGCTCTCATGCACATGTCTATTCGGTTCTTATCATCTGCGGAGATTGGTTTTTGCCCATAGAGATTTTGGCACAACCCCGAACATTGCTCCTCCGTCAAGCCGGAACAAGCCCGTTTGAACTGCGTGTAATGTATATTCTCCGATTTTCATCAATTACTAAGTATAATTATATTTTTTCTGATTCAATTTCCTTTAACCTATCACTGTTTTTAAACCAATCGTGGTATAGCTCGTTTAATCTATTTTTAATCTCAGCGAATTCTTTGTTAACCTTAATAACATTTTCCGAATTTTTGTAAAAAGCTTCGGACTGCATTTCCTCTTCAATTTCTTTTAACCTTTTTTCTTTTACTTTAATTTCGTTTTCTATTTTATTGATAGAATCTCTGTACGGCTTAGCCGTTTTATAGATTTTATTTCTTGCTTCGGCTTCAGTTCTTTTCAATGTTTTTTTGCTTTTTGTATCCTGCTCCTCTTTTAAGGAAGTTTTTTCGGTTGAACTCCCGTTTTCCTCTTCATGTTTTTTCATCAGGTAATACGAACAGTTTCCGGCATAGGTCTTAATATTTTTATTGCCCACTTCAATAATTTTGGTGCAAATGCCGTCTAAGAATTCCCTGTCATGAGAAATCAGCAGTATTGTGCCTTTATATTCCCGGAGTGAATTCATCAGCACTTCTTTTGAATTCATATCGAGATGGTTTGTAGGCTCATCAAGCACAAGGAAGTTAGATGATTTCAGCAGCATCCTTGCAAGCGCAAGGCGTGATTTCTCTCCGCCGGAAAGAACCGATACACTCTTAAATACATCATCACCTTTGAAAAGAAAACTGCCGAGTATCGTTCTGAGTTGTTTTCTCACATCACCGGCAGCAACTTCATCCAGAGTTTCAAGCACATTATGGTTCGGCTCCAGTGAATCTGCCTGGTGCTGAGAGTAGTATTCCAATTCAACCTGGTAGCCTAATTTTCGTGTGCCTTCCTGAAAATCTTCTTTGCCTATTATAATTCTTGCCAAGGTTGATTTCCCTGCGCCGTTTACACCGACAAACCCTATTTTCTCGCCGCGTTCTATTTCAAGATTAACGTTTTTTAAAACAAGATTATCACCGTAGCTTTTTGATAAATTTTTTAGCTCGATAATCTTTCTGCCCGAGTGCGTTGCAGGAGGGAAATGAAAATGAATTGCTGATTCTTCATCTTCAAGCTCTATTATATCAAGCTTTTCAAGCATTTTAATTCTGCTTTGAACAACAGAAGCTTTGTTTTTCTTATACCTGAACCGCTCAATAAAACGTTCCTGCTGTTTAAGGTATTTTTGCTGATTAAGGAATCTTTTTTCAAGAAGTTCCTGCCGGGATACTTTTTCTTTCAGATAGAACGCATAATTTCCCGGATAGATAGTCACATTCCCTGTATAAATCTCAACGGTTTTTGATGTCATATTATCCAGAAAAGTTCTGTCATGCGAAACAATAATTACAGCGCCTTCGTATGTTCTTAAAAAACCTTCAAGCCAGAGCAATGAATCAAGGTCAAGGTGGTTTGTCGGCTCATCAAGCAAAAGCACGGAAGGATTCTTAATTAGCAGCTTTGCAAGGCAGATTCTCATTTGCCATCCGCCGGAAAATTCATCTGTTCCTCTTTCCATATCGGCAGTTGTGAAACCGAGACCCATTAGGACTTTTTCGATAACTGATTTTATCTTAAATCCTTCGAGTTCCTCAAATCTGTGCTGAAGCTCTCCAAGCTGTTCAACAAGGTCGAGATATTCCGGTGATTCTCTTATCCACGATTCTGTGCATATCTTCGTTAATGTCATCAATTTCATTTTTCACTTCTGAAATGCCGGATATTCCGGAATAGACTTCATCATACAATGTTTTACCGGTATAGAATATGCCGTCCTGCGGGAGGTAATCGATTGTTGTATGTTTAGAACGGGCTATAGTGCCTCCGTCAGGTTCAATCAGTCCATTGATAATTTTTAACAGCGTTGATTTCCCCGTACCGTTTGAGCCAACAAGTCCGATTCTGTCACGCGGGTTAACTATGAATGATACATCTTCGAAAAGCTTTTTCGAACCGAATTGTATTGATATGTTGGCAACTGAAAGCATTTAAGTCATGTAATATTTTAACGGGTTCGGCACAATCCTGCATTCTTCAGCAATATCTATGGCTGCAATTTTTCTTTCATCTCTTAATTTATATAATCTGGGTACAACTTTATCGCGCAAGTCGAGCGGTGATACAGGATTAATATAAATATTTGTTCCCCCCTCAAATCCTGCCGGAACGTTAATTCTCCATTTTATCAAAATATGCCACGGCATTTTGTAAATTGAGTCTATAGGTGTATAATACCATTCTTCATTGCATGATGTCTGGTTTCCTGTTGCAGCGTGGCATGCATGAAGCAGGTT
The DNA here is from genome assembly GCA_963742955.1 of Ignavibacteriota bacterium. GTDB lineage: Bacteria > Bacteroidota > Ignavibacteria > Tepidaquicellales > OLB5 > CAVUOA01. The sequence goes on from CAVUOA010000012.1 coordinate 313,961, forward strand.
GCTCATGCCTCTTACTTCATCATCAGTATGCAATGAGGGGCGTGAATTTTTTGATTTAGAAAATATTTCAATAGTGGGGTAGCGGTGTCCTATGCCTGCGTATGCAATTGCATAATCATTTTCTGCTATTATAAGATTCAGCATTCCCGCAAGGTTTGCGCCGTATGCATTAAACACATTGGGGTCTTTTCTAATCATTTCTGTCTGGTCTGTTATTGTGTTTCCCCATTCATCGAGCGCCACAAGCTGTTTATGCAGGTGGTCAAATGATGCGCCTGCGGGCCGCAGCCAGTTTTGGAAAACACTTACATATCTTACATAGCGGTTGCTGAGAAATATATTTTCTTTGGCTTCAATAGTAAAATCCAGATACCTGTAATGTTCTTCCGGTGTCATTTCTCCGGATGAATGTTTATCAGCGTCCCAGCCTGCGCTTTTCTTATAGTGCCGTTTTGATATAATCAGCTCGTGTCCTCCGCCGAAAAAGCTATCCGCATAACTGATTTTTTCATCAACGCTAATTTTATCAATCTCATCACCGCTTCTTCCGGATAGCTTTAGCTTTGTATTTACGATATTAACTATATGTTCAAGTCCCTTTGGTGTGGATAAGTATTTTTCTTTCCATTCCTGCTTCTCTTTGTGAATCTTAAAATCGTAGTTTTTTCTCCAGTAATCCAGCGTAACTATTTCAAATAAATTGGGCACACGGCGGAATTCAGCTATTGTGTTATAGTATTCTTCTGCTGTGATATAATCAAGCCTTTTGTATTCGTTGTTTTCGATAACAAGGCGTTGTTTTTCCGGGGGAGTTTCAAAGTAATTTGCTTTGCAAAAGCTGCAATAATCCTCCGGTTCGTGCAATTCAATTTTTTTTGCAGTTTTGGGGATTTCATTTGTAATGGGTTTATTGCCTCTTCCGGGTACAGACCAAACTTCAGTCCCTGTGAATGGGTTTAATTGTTTGGTTGTACCATCCGGCATCTGGTTATAAAATCTGGAGTAACTCAATTATTTTTTCTTATTTTGATTATGAGATTGCTTCACTTCGCTGCAATGACAAAACAGCAGTTTCGGAGCCAGAAGAAAACTGACGTGAAACAATAACTCATTGCTATTTGCATTTAACCTTCAATTTAACTATTAAATGCCAAAAATTCAGTAAAATTATTAGTACAGTTAAATTTAGGTAACTATTTTCATTATAAGTGGGAACAATTTTCACTAATTTTGATATAAACCTGTAAAGAATCGAATTTTAATCCACACTTAAGGAGTAACAGCAATGGTAACTAGATTAATTTCCGCAGTAAGTGCAGTATTTGCAGTGATTTTAAGCGTACTTCCTCTTCAGGCGCAAAACATAAATGACGCACTTGATCTAAACGCAAGCTTTAACATTTATACGAACAATTATTACGGCTCCAACCAGGATGTCAGCATGACAATCAGTGCGTACAGCGTTCCGAAGAAAGCGGAGTTTGAATTCAAGATTTACAAGATTAAAGACGTTGAGGCATTTTTCTCACGCCAGACATCAACTTACACAATTGATGTTTTAAGCAAAGACAGCACAAACCTGCTTTCATTATGCGACGAAGTAGACAGCTTTACCAAAAGACTTAAAACTGAAGGAGATTACGGCTATTATTATTCCTATGAGACCATTACTTATAAGCCGAAACAAAAAGGCGCATTTCTTGTAAGGGTATCCTATAAAAATAAAGTTGCATACGCAGGATTTTTTGTAACCGATTTGGGAATGATTTCCGAAGCTTCTGCAAATGCCATACTTGCATACACAGTCGACAGGAAAACAGGCGAACCGGTTTCGGGTATCGATTTGAGCTTTTACATGGGCACAAGAAAAATGGGAGTCGGCTCAACAGTAAACGGATTATTTTATAAAGGTGTGGAACAATCAGACAGGGATTTCGCGGCAGCAAATAATATTTACTATCCCCTGGTTATAGGTAAATCCGGTGATGATATAGTTGTGTCTGACCCGTACCTTTATTTCGGTTACGGAGCGGATATGTATAGTGTTTACATTTATACTAACCAGCCGGTTTACCGCCCGAAATCGGTAGTCGATTTTAAAGGCACAATCAGAAAATCATGGGGAGGGGAGTTTGAGAATTTCCCGTCCAAAGATGTAACGGTCTCTATAAAAGATTCGCGCGGAGCAGAAGTATATAAACAGATTTTAAAAACTAACGCAAACGGAAGCTTTGACGGTGAATATACAATTGATAACAATGCTCCGCTGGGTAATTATTACATATATGCCACAATTGGCGAAAATCAAAACTATACAGGAACTTTTACCGTTGAAGAATACAAAAAGCCTGAATATAAAGTTGATATAACTCTCGATAAAGACCAGTACACAAACGGCGATAATATTGCCGGAGTTGTTCAGGCTGATTATTATTTCGGCAGCCCCGTTCAGGAAGCTAAAGTAGAGTATAACGTTTACAAAAAAACATTCTATAAACCCTGGTGGTATTTTTCCGAATATAAATGGTGGTACGAGGAATACTACGAGAACATGAACGAGAATCAGAAGTACAGCAACTCGGATTTTATTTACAGCGGAACAGGAGAGCTTGATAAAAACGGAAGGTTCGATTTTAATTATACTGTAAAAGAAGATTTTAAGGCGAAATATAATTATTACGATTGGTGGTATTATGATAATAACCAATCCTACGAAACAGATTATATTTATATTATCCAGGCGAAGGTAACCGATAAATCACGGAGAGAAATATCATCAACTAAGACCGTTTACGTTACAAGAGCTGAATTCTATTTAACGGCAAACACAGATAAGTATCTTTATAAACCCAATGAAAAGGTAACTGTCAATGTCCGCTCGAATAATTTTTCCGATAAACCGGTTGAGACAAGCTTTGACGGAACGGTTAATAAACTTACATGGGGCAAGTATCCTGATTATAAACAGGAAAGAAGCTTTGTTACAACGTTTTCCGGAAGGACAAGAGAAGACGGGCTGGGAATGGCAAGCTTCGATGCTAAAGATGAAGGATACTATGAAATAATGATAAGCTCAACCGATAACAGGGGAAAGAAAGTTACCACAAGCACTTATGCGTATGTATCAAACGGTGATATGTGGTGGTGGTATAACCAGTCAGGCACAGTACAGATTATTCCCGATAAAGACTCATATAAACCGGGTGAAACGTGCAATGCACTGATTATAACAACTAAACCGGGCGCAAGCGTTCTTATCACAACACAGAACGATAATATACTTACTTATAAAGTTGAGAAAATCGACGGAACATCTAAAATGATTCAGATTCCCGTTGAAAACAATTGCACGCCCAATTTTTATATTTCAGCATCTTATGTCGATAATGGTTCTTTCTATAACGGCAGCAGGTCAGTTATGGTTATTCCCGAAGCTAAATTCCTTACTGTCAGCATTGGAACCGATAAAACTACATATAAGCCGAAGGATGACGGAACTATTAATGTTAGAGTAACCGATGCTAACGGTAATCCTGTACCGAATGCAGAAGTATCTCTTGGCGTAGTTGATGAAAGCATATACGCAATTCATCCCGATGATACAAAGGACATCAGAAAATTCTTTTATTCGCCAAAATGGAATTCCGTAACTGCGCATTACAGCGGTACGTATTCATATTACGGGTATTCAAGATTGATTACTATTTATGAAAGGTTTAATGTTAAGAATACAAATGAAAGCGACCTTGGTACAATTAAAGGGACATTAAAGGATAAAAAGGGTAACCCGATTCAATATGCTACAATTGTAATTGACGGTGATTACATTGCCTGCACCACAGGTTCCGAAGGTGAATTTGAATTTAAGCTGCCTGCCGGTGAATATCAAATCAGCGTTTTACAGGGAAAGAAAACCAAGGAAAGCGAACAGGAGCTCAATGTAAGTAAAGGTCAGACTATAACCATAACATTAAAAGCAGACTCAGAAGGATTACTGATTGGTGATGAAATGGGCAATATAATGCAGGCTCCTATGACTAGTGAATCCGGAATAGAACTCAGGGGCGGCCGAGAGTTAGAAGAGAAAACAAAATCAGTGGATGGCGTGCTGGCAGACCGCAAAGAAGCATACAAAAAAGGGGATGATAAGGACGGAAGTGACCTTGAACCTTTTGTTGCAGCAGATTTAAGAAGTGATTTCCGTGATGCAATTTACTGGTCGCCTTCGGTTATGACTGATGCAAACGGATATGCCGATGTAAGAGTTAAATATCCCGATAATTTGACAACATGGAGAATTACATCAAGGGTTATTACAGAGGATACTAAAGTAGGGCAGATGACAAATACTGTTATTACCAGAAAAGATTTGCTTGTTAGAATGGAAACACCTCGTTTCTTACAGCAGGGCGATGAAGTTACGATTTCAACAATAGTCCACAACTACCTCGAAAGTGATAAAACTACCAAACTCAGCCTGAAAGCGGAAAATCTTGAAATAATGGGTGATGCAAGTGAGAAGACTTTCGTAATGGGTAAGAATGAAGAAAAGAGAATTGATTGGAAAATAAAAGTAACCGAGCCTATGGGATTTGCAAAGCTTACTGCAACGGCATTAACGAACGAGGAATCGGATGCAGTTGAGCTTAAAGTTCCGCTGCAGCCGCACGGTTTGAAGCTTGACCAGTATATTTCTGCTGATATATCGGACGAGAATAAAACTGAAATTAAAGAAATTAAAATCCCGGATTACACGGATTTACGAAGCACAAAACTTGTGCTTAACGTTGAACCTTCACTTGCATCGACAATGCTGACTGCGCTGGACGAGCTTGTGGGTTATCCTTACGGATGCGTTGAGCAAACCATGAGCCGTTTCCTGCCGACAGTTATTGTGGCAGATGCGTTCAAAGAGCTTAATGCACCGATTAGCGATGCAACAAAGAAAGATTTGCCGAAGATGGTTGAAGCGGGATTTAACCGCCTGTACTCGATGCAGCACTATGACGGAGGCTGGGGATGGTGGACAAACGACGAGTCGCACCCGTTTATGACTTCGTATGTTATTTACGGCTTAAGCCTTGCAAAAAATGCCGGTTATGATGTTAAGCAGGATGTTTTATCGAAAGGAATAGCTTCGCTTAAGTCTCAGCTTAATTCAGGCGGTGAAAATCTTGATGCAACTACGCGCGCATATATGATATACTCGCTCTCATTCGCTGAAACAAAAGATACAAAGCTGTTTAAAGAGCAGTTTAAAATTCTTGAAAACGAAAAATTGAATGATTATGCAATAGGGCTTATTTCTATGACAGCAACAAATATCGGTGACGATGAAACAGCAAAAAAATATGCCGATATGCTGCTTAAAGACGTTCAGTCAGCAGGTGAGAGCGGAGCATACTGGGGTGGTGAAGCATGGCATTATAACTGGCAGGAAGATAAGATTCAAACAACTGCAATGGCAATTAAGGCTCTTGTCAGCAATCAAAGCTACATTTCGCAGAATCCTGAGATTCTGAACAAAGCTATTCGCTGGCTGTTAATGCAGCGCCACGGCGGAGGATGGAACAGCACACAGCAGACATCTTTTATAGTATATGCTATGGTTGATTACCTCAAGAAATCAAAAGAGCTTGAACCCGATTACAGCGTAAAAGTGTGGGTGAACAATGAGCTTTACCTTGATAAGAAAATGACGAGGGAAGACGTATTCAGCAAATCAGTGCCGATTGAAATTGACGGAAGCAAGTTGAAGGCTGGCGTAAATGATTTAAAAGTTGAAAAATCAGGTAATGGTAAAGTTTATGTTTCCTCACAGCTCTCTTATTACACGAATGAAGAGAAAATACATCCTCGCGAAGACGGCTTCAGGGTTGAAAAAGAATACTTTAAACTGGAGCAGTATACAAGGTATTCCGATAACAAGATTGTATACAAGAAAAGATACTTCGACGGCAAAGTGAAATCAGGTGATGAAATTTTGTAAAAGTAAAAGTCAGCTCTAAAGACGAGAATATGCAGTACTTTATGCTTGAAGACCCGATTCCCGCCGGATGTGAAGTCGTAAAGGATGACTGGGCATTTACAATTGATGAAGAAAGAGATTACAGCGGTTATGATTATTACTGGTGGAGATGGTGGTATGCCGATAAGGATATAAGAGATAACCGTGTATCATTCTTTGCAACATACCTCTGGGGCGATACTTATGAGTTCTCTTACATACTCCATGCGCAGATACCCGGCACATATAATGTGATTCCCGCTACCGGTATGTTAATGTATTATCCTGAAGTCCGTGGCTCAAGCGAAGAATTAAGATTGGAAATAGAGGATTAATAAATATCCAAATTAAACCGTAGTCGAGCCCTTTATGGGCTCGCTTTTTGAGTAGAATCGTAGCCGAGCCCTTTACGGGCTCGCTCTTTGAGTAGAACCGTTGTCGAGCCCTTTACGGGCTCGCTCTTTGAGTAGAATTGTAGTCGAGCCCTTTATGGGCTCACTCTTTGAGTAGAACCGTTGTCGAGCCGTTTACGGGCTCGCTTTATGTAAATAACCGTAGTCTACCCCTTTATGGGGTCGATTTAACAGCAGTGGGCATATATTATATCTTTACAATTACTAATTGAATTCTCATTTTTGCAACATGTTTAAAACAAAACAGCACCGCCTCGAAACTGATTTTTACAAATCACAAATCGTTTCATTTACAATTTGCTTTCTTCCAAATTCTAATGCTGCAGTTGATTCCATATTTAAAAAATTAAATGAACTTTTAATTAAAATTTTAGTTGAATTTGATTGTATACTTCATGTATGGGTATTAATGCCTGACCATTGCCACCTGATAATTGAAGCAATTGATGAATGTCCGAATATTTTAAAAGCAGTCGATAGGATTAAACAAGAGAGCGGATATTGGTTTTATAAAGATAGAATAGATTTGAAATGGCAGCCCAGTTATTATGACCATATTGTTAGAAATGATAAAGATTTAATGAATCAGGTATATTATATATTAAACAACCCGGTAAGGAAAGGATTGGTTGAACATTGGAAAGATTATCCACATAAATATTCAATGATTTATAATTTAGATGAGTTGTGATACGACCCCATAAAGGGGTCGACTACGTGATGTTTCTTATACGACCCCATAAAGGGGTCGACTACGTGATGTTTCTTATACGACCCCCCCGCTCTTTAGCGGGGTAAACTCCAAGGGGTCGACTACGGATGATATAATTATTTTATTCCTTTTCCCCCAATCCTTCGCTTCCCGTATCGAGAACAAATTTCCACTCCCCGGCTTTATTCTTTTTCCAAATTGTAACATACGTGCCGAAATATGAAACAGGGTTCCCGTTTTCATCCTTTGTTTTATATTCCCAGGTGCCGTATGTATAGCCAAGCTCAAGCGATATGGCTATATCGGCATATAGCGGTTTCCAGGTTAAAACAAATGCAGTATCCGGTTTGCTGTATCTTTTGCGCAATCTATCTATGCCGCGGATTGGATAGCTGTTTGGTTTAAGCATAACTGCATCATCATCAGCATAGCTTAAAAATGCGTGATTCATTCCTTTTTCAACCGAGAGATTTGAAAAATCAATATCAACCTGCTTTAGCGCTTCTTTGTCTTTTTCTGTCTGGGCGGAAATGTTTTCTGTTAATGCTAACAATATAATTGCAATAGTTAATTGAATAAAATATTTCATAATTGGGTAAATTGATTTATAATCCGGGCGTTATTGATTAGACAAACTGAAATGTTGAGTGTGACAAAAAAAAGATTCCATCTTAAAAAAAGATGGAATCTTAGATTGTTATCAAATGTAATTTATATCATTGCAAGTATTTTCTCTGCCAAGGCTATGTGCCTTTTTTGGTATTTGTTTGCGGAAGGTTTTCTGTGAATTATTTTTTCCAGTACAGGAGCAGTGTATTTCAGCTCTTTTTTTGCAAGTGGAGTGTTGATTTCACTCAATGCAAGCAAAGTATAATAATACGGCATTTTCTTCCATTTGCCTTTGCCATCACGCATCTTGCTGAGGTACTTCATCCCCATATCAAGCCGTTTTTTCTGGTTTTTTAATCCTCCTGCAGCAAGATGGCGCCAGTATGATGCGGAGCATGGGCCGCAGCAGTATTTCCCTTCATCCTTGCCTGCAGATAGCCAGTTTTTCATTGCTCTTTCAAATCCTTTATTTGATTCACTGACTGCATCCAAAACAGCTTTATCATTTACCCCAAGAGCAATTATTGCCCTGCTTGATTCTTCACCGAGTATATGTGACGTTCCTGCACCTGTTGTAATTCTTTCCCCTGTAAAAGTTCTTATCCCTGTTTCAAAATCACGCCCGGTTGGCGCAATCATTCCCCAGTACGAGCCTTTCACTCCCTGCCGGGAAGCCAGCCACTTTGCGGTATTTTTCTTTTCTCTTTCGGAAATTTTTTTCCCGAAAAATAAAGCTTCATTAACAGCATCAACAGTATCGGCAAGACTGTTCTTATGTATGAGTTTCATAATTGTTATGATATTAATTTTGCTATAAAAAATGCAGCTCCCGCAGCAAGACCGCCCGTAATAAGAGTCTGCCATGCATTTTTAAACGGAACTGTTCCTATAAACTTTCCTTTAATATAACCGAATATCCCCAGCGCCATCAAAGTTATTATTACAGAAATAACCAAAGCTGATTGCGGTACAGGGTCAAAGATATACGGTGAGAGCGGAATAAACCCGCCAGCAACATAAGACGCGGCAATTGTAAGCGCGCTGTTGCGTGCACGTTTGGGATTGGGTTCTTCCAGTCCGAGCTCAAACCGCATCATAAAATCAATCCATGATTTTTTTCTTTTTGTTAATGCCTCAACCACTGGTTTTGATTCTTCATTAGTCAGCCCGTAATCCTGTAAAATATCTGTTACTTCTTTAGTTTCGATATCCGGAACTTCTTCAACTTCACGCTCTTCACGTTTGCGTTCGCTGTAATAATGTTCGGCATCGCTTTTGGCTGCCAGGTAACCGCCGAGTCCCATCGCAATCGAACCTGCGGCAATTTCAGCAAGTCCTGCGATTACAATAATATTTGTTGAGTTAACCGCCCCTGAAAGTCCCGCCGCAAGTGCAAAGGGGACTGTAAGTCCGTCGGACATGCCAATAACTATATCACGCACAACTTCGCTTGAGTTAAAATGTTTTTCTGTATGTTCCTGTTTCATAAATATATTAGTCAGAACAGATTAAGTATATAAATCCTTTTAGATTTTCTTCGGAAATTATTTTAAATCCGTTTTCCACGAGCAAATGTTTCACTGTATTAACCGGAAGCCTGAGCTTTTTATAAGAGCTTACTTTCTGTATCCAGCCCTCTGCGGTTTTGGAATTTATTATATCGTTCACATTCACATAATCTTTTTCATATTCAAGGAAACAAGTAAAAATAGTATCATCAGTGCTTCTAACCGGAATGAATCTGCTTTCACCCTTTAACTCTTTGCTTAAATCTCTGTATGAAATAATAAATTTACCGTTCGGAGATAAAATATTTCTGCAATTCTCAATCAACTTATTCACTTCATTTAATGAATTCAAATGAGTCAAAGTATCACCCATGCAAATAATAAGCTCTGGATTGTGATTGGAATATTTATCAGTATCCATTATGTCAGCTTCAACAGTTTGTATATTCAGATTTTCTTTTCTTGCGTTAAGCTCATCAAGCAGTTTTCTGCTGAAATCGACAGCAATAACTTTATATCCCAGCTTTGCAAGAGGAATTGACTGCACCCCGCTGCCGCATCCCAAATCAATTGCGATGCTGTTTCCTGCCGGGGTAATTTCATGTTTTTTGAAAAACTCCTCCGATTCATTCAGTCTTGCTTCAAAATCACCGAACATCCACGAGTAATATCCGGCAAGATGATTTTCGTAATGTTCCTTTGTTATGCTATCCATGATGTGAGAATTAATTTAGTGTAAATTTTAAACCGATGAAAGTGAAATGTAATTGAATCTTCCGGAACATAGAGATACGCAGTAAAAATTTCAAGACTGGTGAAGAGTCGAGATGAACTGTAACAAGCTAGCCGAATTTATGAAAAACAATTAATTATAGTACAGCCGGTTCTTTGTTATATTTATTGCGGTAATCTATAGGTGACATTCCTGCAACTTTCTTAAATACATCACGGAAAGCTTTTGAATCTGTGTACCCGGTTTCGTACATAACTTCGTTAATGGTTTTTCTGCCCGTTTCGAGATGTTTTTTTGCTGCTTCTATTTTTACTCGCTGAATGTATTCAACGATTGTGTTTGATGTAGCTTTTTTGAATCTGCGTTCAAACGTTCTGCGCCCGATGCCGTACATAGCGCAAAGCTTATCGACTGTTATTTTATCTTTGTAATTCAGCTCTATGTATTCCTGCGCCTGCTTAACTGTTTCATCATCATGGTCTTTTTGCCCGCGGAATATTGAAAATGATGACTGGCTTCGGCGCCCGATATCAAGCAGAAAAAATTTTGTTGCCAAAATTGCGGTTTCTCTATCGGTATATTTTTCAACAAGGTATAAAAGCAGGTTCCACAGGGTAGTAGCGCCGCCGCTTGTAAACAGCCCGTTTTGCTCGGTAACTACTTTATCGTCAACAAGCATAATATCGGGAAACATATTTCTGAACTGGTTGGCATAAAGCCAGTGAGTTGAGCATTGTTTACCTTTAAGCAGTCCCGTTGCAGCAAGCAAAAATGCCCCTATACAAAGGCTGGCAACTTCAGAGCCGTTTTTATACTGTTCAACAATCCATGGGATGAAAGCTTTATTTATTTCAATTGAGTTTTTCAGGTCACCGCTTAGAGCAGGTATTATTATTAGGTCTGTTTTATCAGCATCATCAATAAGTATATCGGGGTTAATTGTAAACAGTCCGTCATTGAGCTTTACTTCTTTTGTAAGTCCAGCAATCTGTACTTTAAACATAGGCTTTTTGCCCGAGCTTTTTAAAAGGTCATTTGCAGCTGTAAACATGTAACGCGGGTCTGCTATGCTTGAAAGAACCGCTCCTTCGGGAGCTAAAATTGTTATTGTTTTCATGGTACAAAGTTACATTTTAACTTTGTCGTAATCAACCCGTAAGATTGTCGTTTTTGCCAATTGTGCAAGGGGTAAAATGACACTATGTTTGTAAGGTACTTTTGCGACAGTGAAAAATTAGTAAATAATTAAAATTTCAATATAATGGAAATTCAGAACCTTAAAGACGACATTAGAGTTTTCTATATTAAAGCAGATTCATTTCCCTCAGGTGTGGGGGAAGCCCATAAAAAACTGCATTCTCTCATTGATAAAAATGGTGAAAGAAAAATTTACGGAATTTCCCATCAAAGCTCTACGGGAGAAATTATATACAAAGCTGCGGCTGAAGAAACTTATCCCGGCGAAGCAGTAAAATTAGGATGTGATGTTTTTGTTATCAGAAAAGGAGATTATATATGTGAAACTCTGCGTAACTGGAGAAATGACGAAGGTATGATTGGCAGTACCTTCAGGAAATTGCTGGCTGACCCGCGGATTGATATGAACGGGTACTGTCTTGAAGATTACTTGAACGATACTGATATGATTTGTATGGTAAAACTTGGTTAAAAACGAAATAAAAAATATAAAATAATATAAGGAAGGAAATTATCTTATGCAGAAAATCTCAACTTGCCTTTGGTTTGATACTCAGGCAGAAGAAGCAGTAAAGTTTTACACATCTGTTTTTAAAAATTCCAAAATTGGAAGCATATCACGTTACGATGAAAACTCCTCCAAAGCTTCGGGAATGCCTGCAGGCTCAGTGCTGACAGTGTCGTTTGAGCTTGAAGGAAGAGAGTTTATGGCGCTCAATGGAGGACCAATATTCAAATTTAATGAATCGGTATCTCTTATAGTAAACTGCGATACGCAGGAAGAAGTAGACTATTATTGGAATAAACTTACATCAGGAGGCGGAGAGGAATCAATGTGCGGATGGCTGAAAGATAAATACGGACTGTCATGGCAGATTGTGCCGACTGAACTCGAAAAGTTAATGACAAGTAAAGAACCGGGTAAACCACAGAGAGTAATGGCTGCGCTTCTGCAGATGAAAAAGCTCGATATAAACGTATTGAAAAATGCATAAAAATATTTAAACAACATTTATAAACTAAATTAATTTTAACTATTATGTCAAAAATGAATCCGGTAGTTCATTTTGAACTGCCAGCAGAGAACAAAGACCGGATGGTCGATTTCTACTCAAAAGTTTTTGGGTGGAGCGCACAGATACTAGGTCCCGAAATGGGAAACTATGTTGTTGTTACAACAACCGAACCTGACTCTAACGGCAGACCTAAAAATCCCGGCGCAATAAACGGAGGCTTTTTCGAAAAAACAAAAGAGCATTCACATCCTACAGTTGTAATTGCTGTTGATGATATCCGCGCTTCTATGAAAAGTGTTGAGCAGGCCGGCGGCAAAATTATCGGCGGCGGTAATAAAGCCGGTGAACCTGATGATATTCCGGGGGTAGGACTCTATATTGCTTTCCAGGATACAGAAGGCAACCGTATAGGAATTCTTCAGCCAAAAGGAATGTAAAATTTTAATACATTTAAACAAATGCAGACTTACACAAAATTTCAAAATATATCTTTACTCATATTGCGGATAATAACTGCATCAATATTTTATGTTGCAGCATATTTTAAATTCCCGTTCTGGTCAATGGAGCCGCCGGGAATTTCCGCATTCCTTTTATTTGTTACAAGGCTGCTTTCTATTGCCGAACCGCTCGGAGCAACTGCTATTCTAATAGGATTTCTTACAAGACTGGCTTCCGGAGGACTTGTGATTGTAATGATTGGAGCTATAATAGTTATGCAGTTTGTTTACGGGATGGGATTTGTAACCCCAACCTCGGCAGGATGGAATTTTCCTTTAATGGTGCTTGGAGCATGCCTTATTCTTATTGCATACGGCGCCGGAAAATGGTCAATTGACGGCAGGAAAAATAAATTAACCGAATAACATAATATCAAAAAAATGAGAAAACTTAAATTACAGGTACAAATGACCGCAGACGGGTTTGTCTGCGGTCCGAATGATGAGCTTGACTGGATGTCATTTAACTGGGATGATAAGATTTCTGAATATGTTAACGATTTAACCGATTCATCAGGTACAATTATTCTCGGCAGAAAAATGACACCGGGTTTTATAACTTACTGGTCAGAGACAATTAAAGACGAGAAAAATCCCGAGTATGCATTTGGGAGAAAAATGATTGATATTCCAAAGGTTGTGTTCTCGAAAACGGTAACAAAACCGGAATGGGTTAATACCGAAGTTGCAAACGGTGAACTTAAAGATGAAATCAATAAACTTAAAAATATGCCGGGCAAGGATATAGTTGTTTACGGCGGCGCTTCGTTTGTTTCATCACTTATTAAAGAAGGATTGATTGATGACTATTATTTATTCGTTAATCCTGTTGCTATCGGTCAAGGTAAAACAATCTTTGGAACCATCAGAGGAAAACTTAAATTAAAATTAATCGATTCATTTCAGTATGACTGCGGAATTGTAATTAATCATTACCAACCTCAAAAATAATATTATTGTTTTATGGTTGAAGTATATAAAACAAATGTCGAGTACAGAGAAACAGCAGAGAAGCTTGAAGCAGAGCTAAAGAAAATATTTCCGGGAAGTATAGTTAACTTTGACCTCGATGACTGTGATAAGATTCTGCGTGTTGAAAGTGATAGAGATATTTTCTCGGAAGCAGCAGAAATAATATCTTCCAAAGGATTTCTCTGTAAAGCATTAGAGTAAATTATTTTTTATATTAACTGAAAAATACAAGAATATGCGGAAATTATTTTTATTTAACTTAATCTCGCTTGACGGTTTCTTTGAAGGTCCCAATAAAGAGCTTGATTGGCACAACGTAGATGCCGAATTCAATGAGTTTGCCATACAGCAGCTTGATTCAATCGACCTTTTGCTTTTCGGGCGTATTACCTATGAGCTTATGGCAAAGTTCTGGCCCAGCGAAGAAGCAGTTAAAGGAGACCCTGAAGTTGCAAACAGGATGAACAGTATGCAAAAGGTTGTATTTTCAAAGACTATGCTTAAAGCGCACTGGAACAACACAACACTTATTAAAGATAACGTTTCTCAGGAAGTCGCTAAGCTTAAGAATCAGCCCGGCAAAGATATTGCAATTTTCGGCAGCTTCGGGCTGGCATTAACACTGATACCAGATAAATTAATTGATGAGTTCAGAATTATGATAAACCCTGTTGTTCTTGGCAAGGGTAAACAAATGTTTGATTCAATTACAGACAGGCTGCACCTGAAATTAACTGACACGAAAGTATTTAAGTCAGGGAATGTATTGCTATATTACAAGCCTGAATAATATCTTACGAAAATCAATTTATAACCCTGCTGTATAATGTTCCGCCGATTGAGATGAATATTACCGAAGTTAAGGTAAGGAATAAATAATCAAAAGCAATATTATAACCGGGCGGTGTGCCTGTCATTAAAGCACGGAGTGTGTCTATCATGTAAGTTAACGGATTTACATGAGAAACTGTCTTAAGCCAGTCGGGCATAATTTCAATTGGGTAAATTGCATTGCTCGCAAAGAAGAGCGGCATAGTGAGAAGCTGTCCGATTCCCATAAAACGTTCTCTTGTTTTAACTATACATGCAATAATGAGCGAAAATGCCGAAAACGAGATTGAACCCAGCACAACCATGATAAGAACACCCAACAGGTTTAGAGGATTCCATTCTATATGAACACCCAGAAGCACAGCAAGAACATAAATAATAATAGCAATCGGAAATGTTCTGAATCCTGCAGAAAGTGATTTTCCCAGCACAATTGCAGCGCGCGGTGTTGGAGTTGCGAGCAATTTATGAATCAGCCCGAGGTCGCGTTCCCAGATAATTGAAATCCCGGAAAAAATTGAAATAAATAAAACACTCTGCGCAAGAATACCGGGAGTCATGAAATCAATATAATCTGACTGTCCATGGACTGCTCGCATTCTTGCGAACACCTGACCGAATATCAGCAGCCATAAAACAGGCTGAACTGCTCTCGTAGCAACCTCTGTGGGGTCATGGAAAATTTTTCTCATTTCCATCTCGGTTATTACTAAAGATTTTTGCGCAAAATTAAATATCTTCTTCATTTTTTATCCCAGGCGCCTTGAGGTTTTTCTTTGAATTCTTACACTCTTGTATGTTCCGCCCGTATCCATAAGCTTGTCAGATGTATAAAATATAAATACTTCTTCAAGCGAAGCGTCTGTTTTTCCAATAGAGGCTTTTAATTGCGGGGGAGTGCCTATTGCTGCCAGCTTTCCGCGTGACATAAGTGCAACACGCGAGCAAATTGAATCGGCTTCTTCCATCAGATGAGTAGTAAGAATTATAGTGGTAGAGTATATTTTTTGCAGAGCGGTAATGTGCTCCCAAACAACGTTTCTTCCAATCGGGTCAAGACCTGTAGTAGGCTCATCCAGGAAAAGCAGCGGAGGATTATGGAGCGTTGACTGGGCTATTTCCAGTCTGCGAATCATTCCGCCTGAATATTCTTTTACAAGCTTATCTGCCGAGTCTCCAAGTTTCATAAATTCCAAAGCTTCGTAAACTCGCTTTCGTCGTTCCGATGACGGAATATCATACAGTTTTGCAAACATTAACAGATTCTCATACCCGGTAAGAGAACCGTCTGCGGAAAGCATTTGAGGAACGTAACCGATTATTTTTCTTATTTTATTTGTTTGGGTTTTTAAGCTTAACCCGTTTATTTGAGCCTCTCCTGAAGATGGAGGAAGCAATGTAGTCAGCATTTTTATCGTAGTGGTTTTGCCTGCTCCGTTGGGACCTAGCAGCGCGAAGATTTCTCCTTTTTCAATCGAAATGTCTAAGCTGTCAACAGCCGTAAATGTTCCGAAATTACGGGTCAGCTTATTTGTTTCAAGAATACTCAAATCAGATTCAATAATTTTCCAGAATTCAATTTAATGAACTTTTTCCCTCACTTCAATCCACATTTTTTTTTATCTTGTCTTATGTCAATTAAAGCAATCTCATTCGATTTCTGGAATACGCTGTATTATGACCACCAGATTATGTATCACAGGCATGATATGCGCGTTAAATACATGCGTGAAGCCCTGCTCCGCCACGGTTATAACGGCGAGCTTGATATTGAAGGCTCGTTCAAATACTGCTGGGAGCATTTTGATAAAATATGGAAAAATGAATACCGAACACTGAACTCACGCGAGCTTCTGCTTGCCGGCTGTGACTGGCTTGGAGTTACACTGCCGGAAGAAGAAATTGCTGATGTATCTAATTATTTCCAGGAAATACTGCTTGAACATCCTCCCGTATCTGTTTGAAGGAGTAAAAGAATCAATCCCGGAGCTGGCAAAGCATTTTAAGCTCGGGATAACCTCAGATACGGCATATACATCAGGCAGGACCTTAAGAAAATTGCTTGAAAGCGATGATTTGCTGAAATACTTCTCGGCATTTACCTACAGCGATGAAATCGGGCGCTCAAAACCGCACAGCGATGCATTTAAATCAACACTGAAACAGTTTGGTGTAAAACCTGACGAAGTGATTCATGTTGGGGATAATGAAGATACGGATATCAAAGGCGCTAAGAACGCAGGTATGTCAGCGGTTATTTTTAAAGGAGCTAACGAACGTGAAATTAACTTTACCGAAGCAGATTATATTGCAAATGATTGGGGAGAGCTGGGGAAGATATTGTTAAATTTATCCCCGTGAAAACAGGGATCTCATAAATAGTTGTGGGATTCCTGCTTTCGCAGGAATAGTCACACTTTAATTCCCAAACGGATTTTCTCTATCCCTGTTAAATTCAGGTGTGTAGTTAATGCAGCTTTCCATTTCCTGAATCCAGCCCTTAACAAGTCCGTACTTTTCCATTAACCCGATAGCTCTTTCATACTCGCTTTCCCTTATGTGGCGGTCAATAAGAATATCCTTATGCGCTTTGTGAACAGGATTATACTGTGACATAAGCGATATATGTAAGTGCGGGCTGAGTTCTTCCGAGATAAATTTAAATACAGGCTCTGAGTCGGCTAAATCATTCGGAAGTACAAGATGCCGGATTATCATGCCTCTCACAACAACGTTATCTTCATAAACAAGCTCATCGCCAACCTGCCGGTGCATTTCTCTTAAAGCATTTTTAGCTTTTTCAAAATAGTTATCAATCTTGGAATACGTTTTTGCAAACTCATCATTACCGTATTTAAAATCAGGCAGATAAATATCGATTACTCCTTCATACAGCTTCAGCATATCAACAGAGTCGTATCCGTTTGTATTATAAATTATCGGAAGCCTTAATCCTTTTTGTGCTGCTATATAGATTGCAGGCAGAATTGCACCCGTAAAATGTGTAGGGGAGACAAGTCCTATATTATGGCATCCTTTTCCGCCTGAGGCGGACTGAAGCTCAAGCATTATTTCAGCAAGGCGTTCGTATGAAACAATATTATTTTTTTCCGTATGATAGCTCTGGCTTATTTCGTAATTCTGGCAGAAGACGCATTTTAAATTGCAGTTGCCGAAAAAGATATTTCCTGCGCCCCGTGTGCCGGATAGCACGGGCTCCTCGCCGAAGTGCGGGGTGTATGAAGATACCACAGGCAGAGCGCCGCTAACACATGTGCCAAGCTCGCCCGAGGTTCTGTCTACACGGCAGTCATGGGGACAGCAATTGCATGAACGCAGAATCTCCAGTGCTTTTTCTGCGCGGAGCTTTAACTCGCCTGATTCAAGAAGCTTTATGTATGAAGGTATAAATGGCATAAATACAAACAAACCTGACAGGTCTTCAATACCCGTCAGGTCTTGATGATCCAAAATTGCCGAAATGTTGTTAAAGAATCAACGTTAAATTTACTTCACTAGCACCATTTTCTTTGTATCCTGTATAGCTCCATCGACATAGAGCGTGTAAAAATAAACTCCGCTGGGTAAGTTAGCACCGTTAAAGAAAACTGCATAGTTTGCGGGCAGTAATTTCTGGTCACCTAAAACTGCAACCTGCATACCAGCAGCATTATATATAACAACTCTAACCTGACCTGCTTTTTGAATTCCAAACTCAATTTTAGTCGAATTATTAAACGGGTTCGGATAATTCTGGAACAGGAAATATTGAAAACGAAGCTTATCGACATTTACAACATGTATAAATGTGAAGAAGCGGTTGAACTCGGGATAAGCCCGTGTTATAGCTGTCGTATCGCCAAGCCTGTATGAGCCCGGGAATAAATCTCTTTGATAAACAACTGCGTATTCGGCAAAGTTAAGGTTTCGTTTTACCATGCAAATATGGCGCGCATCTTCGGTAGGACCGGGGATGTGGCCGGGAACAGGATTCCATGATGAGCCGGTGTTACTGAATATGCCGAACATATCTGAATCATACCAATAATTGTTATACGGCGGCGGATTAGTCATTACTGTTCCGGAATACATAATATATAATAAGCCGCCTACAGAAAATCCTATTGTGGGACCGCACAACGGCGTCCAGTTTGCACCCATACTTACTACAACATTTCTGCCGGGTATTCCTCCGTAAAAATAATTATTTGTATCGGCAACAGTTTTAATTCCAACCGCCTGGTTCCAGAAATATATTTTCGGGTTATGATAAAATTTTCTTATTCCGGGCGGACCGCCTGAAGGCAGTATTCGAGCAATGCCATCGAAAGTTATGCAGGGCAGGTTTCCGATTGTGGGGAAATAGACCATGTCAATATGACTAAACGGTCTTACAGTATCGCCTCCGGTAATTTCTTCCGAAAATACGGTGCTGGTGCTTCCGAATGTATTTCCCGAATCAAGTGATTCCACATATTTAATCCTTTTAAATGTTGAATCACCAATCCAGCAGATTCCTATTTTACCGTTATCTCCTTTTGCCGCCTGGTATGATGAAGTACCGTTATTAACACCAGCATTCTGCCAGCTTTCCCACAAGCCCGTTGTAAAGTTATACCTGTTCTTCATTATTTGGCTGTAGGGAGTCCCATGAAATACCGCAGTCATTATTAAATAATTATTGTAATAAAGTATCTTTGGAAATTCTTCGCCGCTGCCGGGAGGAGAGGGAAGTGAATCGAAAACCAATGAGCCGGATGACTGGGAACGGAACAGCCGTATCTTCGCAGATACTGAATCGTAGAAGCAGATAATTGCCCTGCCGTCGGTCTGCAATGCCATAGATGGAAATGATGCCTGGTAATTAGAAACCTGCGCATTTACCCATGTGTTTCCCATATCCGATGAAAAGAAATACAAAACTCTTTTAGCGGGATTGTTCAGAACAGAATCTGCCGTCAGGTATATTGCGTGATAATTCGAAGATATGTTGTAATCCTGCTCAACCGATTGGAGGCTTCCCGCGGACTGGTAATCCCAGTAACCGAATGCCCCCATATAAACATCAGTTAGGCATCCGTTTGGCGTGAATTGAGAATAAGCAGTATGTGAAATATAAAATAATAATAATACAGCAAGCAGTAGAAGTTTCTGTTTCATGGTTTCCCCCTAATTATATTTTAATATAAGGGTAAATAATTAAAAAGAAAACAGAAGGATAATAGATAAGAAATGTAAAATTACGACGTAGGATTTAATTAAATTAATGTTTTTTGAGGTTCCTCTTCCACCCTTTATATTTCGTCCGTTTTACGGGAGAATCCGCAAATATTTTGTTAAATTCTTCTTCAGTAATCGATTCCAGTTCTGCTTTGGTAGGGAATCCCCTTTCCTGCCCGTTCCGCAGGCGGGCGCTTCGCTCTTCCCCCTTTAGAAGGGGGGACTCAAAATCTTTCTCCCCTTTGGGGCGAACAAGGGGGGTTTTAAGTTCTTCTTTTGGATAAAAGCTCTTATCCTCCGTTACTTTATCATTTTTATTAAACGGACATACATCCTGGCAAACATCGCAGCCGAAAACCCAGCCGTCGAGGTTTATATATTCAGGTATTTCGCCTTTGTTTTCGATAGTATGGTATGAAATGCATAGATTGGAATCCAGCACATACTCATCAACGATTGCGCCTGTGGGACAGGCATCGATGCAGATTCTGCATGAGCCGCAGAGGTCTTCCATCGGGGAATTGTATGTCTCAAACTCAAACGAAGTAATAATTTCGCATAAGAAAATCCATGAGCCGTATTCGGGATTTATTATGTTCGTATGTTTACCCATCCATCCAATTCCGGCTCGCACTGCCCAGGCTTTATCCATTACGGGACCGTCATCTACGTAATACACGGAAGCCTGTAAATCCCCCTGCGTTTCGCGCTTCCCCCTTTGTAAAAGGGAGAGTTGCTTCCAGTCCCCACAGTCTGTACTTTCCCTCCTTCGGGGGGAACAAGGGGGGCTATATATCCGCACAGCTCTTTTAACTTCTTCTTTAATATTTTATGATAATCTTTTCCCCAGGCGTAACGTGAGATTTTGGGCTTATCTTCTTCGTGTTTAAACGGAGAATAATAGTTGTATGCAAGTGAAATTACAGACTTAGCATTTTCCAATATTAAGCGAACATCTTTTCTTTTATCAAATCCCTTCTTTATCCAGTTCATATCTGCATCGTAGCCCGAATCCAGCCACTGTTTGAGCTTTTCCGATTCTTGTTCAAGCATATCAGCTCTGGCAAAGCCTATTTTTACAAAGCCAAGCTCAATTGCTTTGCTTTCAATCAGTTTTTTTATATTTGATTGAACGAGATTCAAAATGAAATTAGAAATATATAATTTAAAACGGATAGTTATTTATCTATTGTCCCGTCGGTTGTTCCGTCAGTAGTTTTATCGGGTGTCTTGTTATCACCCGGAGTTTTAGGATTTTTTATAATTTGTATTGAGCGGACGATGGCTTCAATGTACTTCCTGTATTTATCGAACATTTCTTTTTTAGTTTCAGAGTTGACAAATACGTTGCTCGCTCCGGTCGGGTCCGTAAATATGAAAAATTTATAGCTGATTCTCTGAGAACCGGTAAGTACAGGGTCGGTTGAAAAAGCCGTAGTCAGCGAATCCTCCATCTGGAACGTGTTTTTGAAAACAGTTTTATTGTAAGCGCTGTGCTTGGGGTCATCAATCTGCACAAAAATAGAAACCGCGCCGGGGTCTTCGCTTAATGAATCAGTGTTAATTATTACTCCCTTAAACTGTTCAAGGTTAAGGTTAACACTGCGGTTATCCGTCAGCTTCCAGTTTTTGGGGTACCAAAGCTTCATTCCTATTGCGTTATCAGGCATGAAGTTTTTCAGCGAGTCCGGAATGACCAGCTTTGTTGTATCAAGATTTGCAGTGAGCAAAGAATCGGTAACATGCTTCAGCGAATCGCTCGGAATATTATTTACCAATTCGGTTGTGTCTTTAACTTCGTCTACCGGTCTTTTTATATGGGGCTTAATATTTTTTGGTATAATCTTAGGTCTTACATCCTTAGTATTATCGCCTACATCAGAAGGCGGTTCTTCTTTAGGCTTATCGAGGTCGGGAGGGTCAAACTTAGGTGTTTCTATATCTTCTACTACAACAATTCTCTGCTGTTGCTGAACATCTGTTTTATCACTCTTTGGAACCAGGCTCAGGTATAGTATCCATATTGCAAGTAGGTGAAATATAATTGAAAAAATTATGCCTCTTCTCAGATATGGCTGGTATAGTCTTCTTAAAATTAAAAAGTTGGTATTCTTCGATGTGGTAAGTCTATATTCTTCCGGTTCCTCTGTTTTAGATTCACCTGCTTTTATTACAGTAGGTGTTTCATAAACCGTTTCAGAAGGTTTTACTGAATCTTTTTCACCCCCATTTAAGTCTTCTTTCTTCGCTACACTTTGTTCAAGGTCTTCCTGCGTAATTTTTTCAATGTGTGTAAATGAAGGGTCAGGTGTGCCGGAGATAGTAATTTTTTCGTTTGATTTTAAATCAATTAAAGTTGTGCTGTCCTCCAGCCTGTAATCTTTCTTGGAACGGAATTCGGAACAAATGGCAATAGTAATATCGGCATATTTGCTTTCCACCCTGAGGTTGGGGTGGCTGCAAAGATTCCGCTCGGAATCGGGCTGGTTTGTGCTGTTGAAAACACAGTCAATGTTTATACAGCGGAGCTTTTTTCCCGGTATATTATTTGCGTTTTCCTTTATATCTTTATTGTCCAAGTACCTTGTTCTGTTATATTATATAGCAAATTTACATCAATTTTGTTTCATCTTCCGCAGCATTTTTTGAGCAGGCAATCCCGTTAGATTAAGAAGATTTTTCTGTAAAAAACAGCCAATTAGTTCTGAAATTCCGTTTGGGGTTTCCTAATATGGTTTTTCAACAGTTTTGTTGTCAACAAAAACAACAATGCTCCCAAAAAATTAGTTGCAATAGGTATGTAAAAAGCAGTTCGTAAACTGCTGATATCAGAGATTTTACCTATAACAGATGGTGATATGGTATCTCCGAACAAATGTATAAAAAACAGGTAAAAAGCGTACGCCGTTGCTTTTAAATCGGATGGCACAATATCCTGAATCAGCGCGACTACGGGACCGTAATACCACGCCATAAAAAACGTTGCAGCAAACATTGAAATAAGTAAAATTACAGTTGAAGAAGTATTTACTATAACCAGCAGCAGGGGAGTGGCAATTAAAAAACCAATAGAGATTATAAATGAACGCGCCATGCCTTTTGAATAATATTTATCTGCGAGGTGCCCCCCGGTAAGTATACCTGCAAGCCCTGCAACAAGAACAATTGAACCTATATATATTGATGCATCTGCAACCGTAAGGTGATGATAGCGGACTATAAAAACCGTAATCCAGCTTATAATAGAACCCGAAGTAAAAGTCAGCAATACTCCGCCTGCAAGCATGACAACATACGGAGCAGATTTAAATATTGATTTAATCGAGCTTCTTTCGAGATGCACCTTAAAATGGTGCGGCTGTTTCGGTTCGGAAATCCTGAGGCTGAACAGTGCAAGAATAAAACCCGGAACTCCTACTATAAAGAAACAAATTCTCCAGCCGAGATAGGTTCCTATAACTCCTGCAAGAATCATTCCAAGTGTTCCGCCTGCAAACATGCCGAGATGAAAAGTTGAATTAACCTGCGCGCGTTTTGCTTCAGGGAATTTATCAGCAAGAAGCGAGGTTGCAGAGGGTCCGTATGCGGCTTCTCCAATTCCAACAATGCTTCTTGCTGCTAATAGCTGGTGGAAATTCTGCACAAGGCCTGAAAGGAAAGTAGCTATTGACCAGATAAGAACACCAAAGGATATTATTCTTTTTCTTATCCACCTGTCAGCTAAAATTCCGAGCGGAACCGATGCTGCAGAATGAACAATCATAAATACTGTTCCAAGCAGCCCCAGCTCGAAATCGCTTAATGTAAAATCGACTTTTAGAAATGCAAATAAAGGGAAGATGACCTGGCGGTCAAAGTAATTAAAAAAGTTTATGAGGGTTAAGACCCACAGAATTTGTTTGGGAGATTCAATCTGTTTCAGAATTAACCCTTCTTATGCTTAATGTAAAAGCTGTGTTGTAGTTAATTAATGCGCAAGTTCTTTCAGAGTTTCAACAAATAACCTGACACCGAACCCTGTAGCATCTTTCGGTATATATTCGGAAATTTCTGTGCTAACCATTGCCGTGCCGGCAATATCAAGGTGAGCCCAAGGGTATTTAGCTGCGGCAAATTTTTTCAGGAATATTCCGCCCATAATTGTGCCTGCCTGTCTTGGAGCGCCTATATTTTTAATATCTGCAACTTCACTTTTCATCAGCTTCTCATACTCAGGATACAGAGGCAGTTCCCAAACTCTTTCGTTTGTTTTTTCGCCCGCATCAAATATTTTCTTAATAAGTGATGAATCTGTTCCCATAACGCCTGCAACGTTATGCCCGAATGTAATCACAGCGGCACCGGTTAAAGTGGCAGCGTCTATTACAGCTTTAGGTTTATAGTTGGCAGCATAATCCAGCGCATCGGCAAGAATCAGTCTGCCTTCGGCATCGGTGTTCTGTACTTCGATAGTTATACCGGAGTAAGATTTAATAATATCGCCGGGCTTCATTGCTTTGCCGCTCGGCATATTTTCGACTACCGGAATAAGCCCGATTAAATTTAATTTGAAATGAAGTCTCGAAACAGCTTCAAAAGCTCCTATAACAGCTCCTGCGCCGCACATATCCATTTTCATTGATTCCATTCCGGGTCCGGGTTTAAGAGAAATTCCGCCCGAATCGAATGTAACGCCTTTGCCTACAAGTACATAGGGCTTTTCGGATTTATTGCTTCCGAAGTACTGCAGAATCAGAAAACGCGGAGGGTTATCGCTTCCCTGTGATACCCCAATTACCCCGCCCATATTAAGCTGTTTGATTTTCTTTTCATCGTATATTGTAACGCTGTAATTAGCCTTAGCGGATGATTTCTTAACAAACTCTGCAAATTTTGCAGGGGTAAGAAAATTTGAAGGTTCGTTGCCCAGGTCTCTTGCCAGTATTGTTCCGTCACAAATTATTCTTGAATTTTTAATAGCATCGCCAATCTCTTTAACAAATTTCGGAGAATCGGTAAAAAAGATTACTTCTTCGAAGGGAACATACTTATCATCAGTCATGTACTTATTGTACTTGTACTGCGTTAAAAAAACACCTTCGCTGATAGCCTGGATAATATCCGATACGGAGAAATTTAAAATAGACTTTATCAAGGTAATATCCGGCAATTCGAAACCTACTGTTTTAAGCTTTAATTTGTTTAGCTCTTTGGCAGCCTCAGCAAATGCGGTTCTCAGCTTCTCAAGAGTCACCTCTTTAGATTTGCCTGCGCCGGTAAGAGCAAGCCTCTTTGTCCTTGAATCGTTATTTACATATATAGTAACAGATTCATTAGCGGCTCCTTTGAAATCCTTAGAATCTATCAAAACATCCAGGCTTCCTTTAAATAAAGTATTAAGCCAGTGCAGCTTTGTATCAACGTTATCTTCAAAAATCACTGATGAAACAGCGTCTGCTTTAATGTCTTTTATTTTCTTAACCTCGAATTTAACTTTCATTTATGCTCCAAATTATTTATTTACTTTATATATTTTTTTGATTTTATTATAATCTCTTCAGTCAGTTTTGTCAAATCGCCTTTAACGATAAATGCTCCGGCAGCGTTTTTATGCCCGCCGCCTTCGAATTCTTTTGCAAGCTCATTAACATAAATATCGCCTTTTGACCTGAAACTTATTTTTATTCCGCGTTCAGCTTCCGTGAAAAT
This sequence comes from Ignavibacteriota bacterium, assembly GCA_963742955.1. GTDB lineage: Bacteria > Bacteroidota > Ignavibacteria > Tepidaquicellales > OLB5 > CAVUOA01. The sequence goes on from CAVUOA010000012.1 coordinate 339,367, forward strand.
TACTGTAATCTGAACCGTTTCAACACTCATTAAGTAATGGCTGAATCCTTCGGTATCAAATACATTTGTATTGGTTTCTTGCAAATCTTTCAGGTATACATAAGAATACATTAATTTACCGTCATATGCAAGTTTCATATTGTCAAGGAACCTTGAAAGCAGCATCAGTCTTCCCAGCGGCGCTTTATCATATACTTCGGAATATATTTCAACCGGGTCAGCGCCTTTATCAATAAGCTGCGCAATTATCATGTGCGTTTCCGAATCCGTTCGGGGGAAACGGAACGAACCGGTATCTGTCATAATAGCCGTATATAACGGTACTGCGGTATCGTGATTAATATTATCCTTATCTTCTAAAGTCAGCAGCTTAAATAAAATTTCTCCGGTAGCAGGTGAATTTGTATCGGAGAGGTATATGTCAAATCCGCTGCCCGAACCAAGATGGTGGTCGATACAAACTTTTAAAGCAGGGCTTTCTTTAATGAAATCTTCCATGGTTCTAAGCCTGGAAAATTCGTTTGTATCGAGTACAAAAATTACACCGGCATCCATAATAGGCTTGCGGTGCAGGGTTTGGTCATACTTTTCAATTATCCTGCCTTTATCAAGGAACAAATAATTATCGGGAGTAGGGGAATAATTGATAATTTTAGTCTTTTTCCCTTGTTTTAACAGGTATTTATAAAGCGCAATTTCGCTTCCTATTGAATCTCCGTCAGGGTTTACGTGGCTTGTTATAACAAAATTATCGTTGGTTTTTATTAAATCAAGTATCTTTTCAAGCATTTCATAACTGAAACACAAAAGATAGTTATAATTTTGCTATTTATCAATGGTTTAAACAAAAAAATGAAGCGTGTTTTTACGGTTTTTATAATAATTTTAAAGAAAATGAAGTATAATTTTTAAAAACTGAGTGCTTGAAGACATAAACTGAATGCTTATATAATAAGTATATTATAGCGGAAACTCTGACATTTGCCCGTAGTTATTAACCACCCCGGGTGGTCATGGGATGCATGTCATTCTCTTTATTAACAGATTAAAACGATTTTAATCCCGAAGGTTTGCCTGCAGCAGATCTACCTGGTGTAACAGGCAGTCCTGCGGGATTTTTATTCTTTGTGTATCTTTGTGTCCTTTGTGTTGAAAAATTTACCGGATTCCCGCCAGCTAAAGCGAGGTTCGCCAAAGGCGACCTTCGCGGGAATTATAATAATTAATTCCCTCCACTTCGGGGAGGGTAAGGGTGGGGTGGCATTTGCATATTAAAATTTAATATTGTTGTATATATTAATTTAAGCGTCGTTAAGAACTTCCGGCGCTAAAAGGAGAAGCTTTGCGATGAGAAAAATCCCTTCTGCTGATTCTGCTTATTATTTCCGCTTAATAATATTATTAATATCTGCTTTAATTACAAATCAATTTGTTTATGCGCAGCAGCCTGTAACACAGGAGTGGGTAAGGAATTACCAAGGTCCCTCAAATGATTTAATTGGACCGTTTCTGGCTGTAGATAAACAGGGTAACAGCTATATAGCAGGTACTCATGTTATTAATGACTCAATCAATATTCTCTGTGCAAAATATAATACCCAAGGTGTTCAGCAATGGGCTACTTTATACAAATATCCGGGTGAAGGATATTTTGCTCCTACTGGTATTGCGCTTGATAGTTCCGGTAACGCTTTTGTAATTTCATATTTTGCGCAAACTTATTTAGCACCGTTTAATAGTCTGATAGTTATGTTTAAAAACTCAAACGGTAGTCCTGTTTGGGCAAAGAAGTATATAGGACAGTATGTTAGGAGTGCATTTCTCGATGTAAAAGTTGACAGGATGGATAATATTTATGTAGTAGGAGTGTCAGATTCATCTCACTTAGTTATAAAGTATAATACTAATGGAGATTCTGTCTGGGTCAGGAAATCACATCCGCCGATTTCGGGTGAGGGTGCCAATACCTGCACTTTTGATGACTCGCTCAACATTATGTTTACCGGTTTCAGAAAGCACTACATTATGCCATACGGTTACTACGATAGCTTGCTGGTAGCCAAATACACTCCAGGAGGTGTTTTGAAATGGGAAAGTGTTTATTCATCCGGTTACAGTTACACAGTAAATGAAGGAGTAAAAATAACCGCCGACCAGAACGGGAGTGCATATATCGGTGGTGTAACAAATGTCTCAGGTGATGGGGTTTACCTTACATTGAAATATGATAGAAATGGACTGCGACTATGGACAAAAATTTATGACCCTCCGGGAAGTGGAGATAATACAATAACAGGTGTTGCTATAGATAAAATAAACAATACTCTTTTTGTGACAGGGAATACGAAAGTCTATGACGTTTACGTTGCTGCAACAATCAGATTCAATCCTTCAACCGGCGATTCTATTTGGGTTAAAAGAGATACCGGGATTTATCCTAATGGTTCTGCGAATGATTAACCCTTGATTCATCAGGTTATGTTTATATTACAGGTTCAACTTTTAATACCCCGCCAACAATGGGTGGACAAATGTCAATAAAATATTCGTCGAATGGCAACAGGATATGGCTGATTACTTATGAAGGACCTGGAAGAGCTACTCATCTGCAGTTAGACAACTTAAGAAATATTTATATATGTGGTCCATTCATTCCAGGTTATATTCTAATAAAGTATTCGCAACTCTCAGGAATAAAATCGTTAAGTAACGAAAGTCCTATTAAATATAGTCTTTCCCAAAACTACCCCAACCCGTTTAACCCGGTTACAAAAAATAAAGTTTAACGTTTCAACCCCCCTCAATCCCCCCGAAGGGGGGACGAGCTTGGTGAGATTAACAATCTAC
>CAVUOA010000013.1:0-29649 GCA_963742955.1 Ignavibacteriota bacterium
TACCAAGAGAAAAACTGTTGTTGAACAGCAGAATGGCAAATGGTTTTGGATATTTGCCGGTTTGGATTCCATGGGTAATGATATTTCATGTAAAATTAATTTGGATGCAAGGACTAAGTGGGAAACAAGTGCATGGATTTTTGCAGACGAACAATTATCGAGTAAGGTTATTGAACATAAGTTATTATCAAATAATAACGTGCTGCCTGTTAAACCGTATTCTTCCAATATTAACCACCTAATTATTCCTATAGACGGGAGCGTTAAATGAACCTCAGCTTCTTAGATATAACAATTGTATTTATCTACATAGTTTTGATATTTTATGCCGGCACCATAGTTAAAAAATATATCAAAAATATTGATAGTTTTTTAGTTGCGGGAAGATCTATGGGATTCCACCTCGGGCTCCTTTCGTTAATGTGTACGGAAATCGGGATGATCACTTTTATTTATTATGCTCAGATGGGGTATGATGCCGGATTTTCAGCATTAATAGTAGCGATTCCTCCCGTGATTGCATACATATTTTTAGGGAAAACCGGATTTATTATCAAGCCGCTTTTGGAAATGAAAATTGCCACAATACCCGAATTTTTTTCTATCAAATATACAAAGGGTGTTCGATTTTATGTCGGAATTATTATGGCAGTCGGCGGCATATTAAATTTCGGAGTTTTCCCGGGCGTTGAAGCAAATTTTATTGATATAGTTACCGGTATTCCTAAAAACTATATTCTGCTTACAATGTGCGTACTGCTTACTATTGTATTACTCTATACATTAGTGGGCGGAATGGTTTCTGTAATTATTACAAATTATATACAGTACGCTCTCTTAAGTATTGGGATGATTTTTATAACAGTCTACGGAATTTTTTATGTGGGCTGGGATAAAATAATAAATTCGGTATCTGCGTCTATGGGGACAAAAGGATTTGATGCATTCTTTCCGACGGCATTTCAAAGTCAATTTGGTATAGGGTTTATTATTTGGCAGACATTATTTTGGATAGCATTATTAGTCGGATGGCAGGCAATTTCCATGAGACTTTTTTCGTCGAAAGATTCTGCAACAGGACAAAAGATTTATACCTGGTCGGGACTGATGTTTTTATCGCGCGGAATTTTGCCTGCCCTTTGGGGCATAATTGCATTTGCTTATCTCGGCGGAAATCAGAATTCTCTTGAAGCGCTTCCTATTTTTATCGTAAAAATTATTCCTGCTGGATTGTTGGGGTTAATCTTCGCAGCGCTTTTGGCAGCATCAATGTCGACTTACGCAAGTTACCTGCTTTCATGGAGTTCCGTTGTATCTCAAGATATTATTGGAAGTATCATAACATTTTTTACTAAAAGAAAAATTACTTCAAAAAAACAGCTGCTTATCAGCAGGATAACCATGGCATTTGTAATGATATTTTTGATATGGTGGTCGTTGTTCCATGAGTTGACCGGTTATCTTTATTTCTATTTGAATATGACCGGTATGCTTTTTATCCCGGGAGTTCTAATCTGTGTAGTTTTTGGATTATATTGGAAGAAAGCGACACCTTTAGGCGCTTATTTGTCTATAACGCTTGGAGCGCTGCTGCCAATGTTATACCTGGTTTTTCCTGTTGAATTTGAAAAGTATGCTTCGGAAGTAGGATGGGGCGGTTTCTTAATTGCTTTGATCGGAATGTTAATTGGTTCGGCAATTCAAAATCTTTTTAAGCCAAAATTGCAAGAGGTTCAACAATGAACGGGTGGATTATTTTCTGGGATATTATAATCGGATTTTCAGTGCTTTCTTTTTCATATATGTCGATAAAAATTTTGATAAAAGGTTTTAAAGAATTAAAAGAAATGTTTACTGATTTGGATAAGAATAATTCGAACTAGCAAAAGTATTTATTAAATGATCTCCGGAATATTTACTGAGGTAAAATTTGACGTTTATAAAAATATTAAATCGATTTTAGTACAACTGATTAAATAGTTAAAAAGAATGTTTTATTTACAAGAATTATAATATGGACTTAGAAAAAAACAAAACTAATGATATGGAATTTTATTCGATTGCCGATTTTGAAAGCGTAAATAAAATTGATATGCATCTTCACGTTAATACGAATGAGCTTTCTTTAATCGAACAGGCAAAAAAAGATAACTTTAAAATTCTTACAATAAATGTCGACTACCCGGCATTTCCTCCTGTCGAAGAACAATTGGAAATTGCTGTTTCTTTTTCTAAAACTTATCTGGATATATTCGCATTTGCATCCACTTTTTACATGGAAGGCTGGGACGATTCGGGATGGCATGAAAAGACAATAAAATATATTGAAAATACAATTAATGCCGGTTCTTGTGCCGTAAAAGTTTGGAAAAATATCGGGATGGATTTTAGAGATAAATCGGGAAAGCTGGTAATGATAGATGACCCGAAATTTGATTCGATCTTTTCGTACATAAAAAAATTAAATGTACCTTTGATCGGGCATCTTGGAGAACCTAAAGACTGCTGGCTGCCGACAGATAAAATGATAGTAAATTATAATCGGGAATACTTTCTTGAGCATCCTGAATATCACATGTATGCCCACCCTGAACTGCCTTCTTATGAAGATCAAATTACTGCACGTGATAACATGCTTGAAAAAAATATGGATATTGTTTTTGTTGGAGCTCACTTCGCCAGTTTGGAATGGAGTATTGACAAACTTGCCGAATTTTTAGACAGATTCCCGCTGGCGGTTGTTGATAGTGCCGCAAGGATGGGGGAAATTCAATATCAAACAATTCAAAACAGAGATAAAGCTAGAGATTTCTTTATTAAGTACCAAGATCGGATTATGTATGCAACCGATACTTTTCAGGAGCTGGGAATGAATCAACACACTTTTAAACAAGATGTTCATAATAAATGGTTAAGCGATTGGCAATTTTTTACAACCGATGTATTAATGAAAGTTTCAGATCTTTCACAGCCTTTTAACGGTCTTAAATTACCTGTAACTGTTATAAATAAATTATATAGAAAAAATGCAGAAGAAATTTTCACAAGAGCATGGAAATAAATATCAATCAAAAAAAGTTATTGAGATAATAAAATAGCGGTTGCTGCAGTCTTGGCGTTAAAATTTTTTCAAAAACTTAAACCAAGAAATCCAAATGAATGAAACAATCACTAAAGAAAAACATTTAGATCGAAAATTAGGACTGTTGAATGCTATTGCGTCAAACATGGCTACTATGATAAGCATCGGTCCTTTTATTACTTTTCCTTTAATAATTTCGGATACGGCAGTCATGTTTACGATGATCTGTCGGCATTTTGCGATCTGACCGGTATCAAGTTAATTGCGTTATAATTATACACAAAAAATTTAAGTGAAAGTGCTGTTTTAATGAAAAAGGAAAAATTTCAATTCGGTAAATGGATTGTAGAATATACGCCGCAAGACGGTGCGCGTTTGGAAAGATTATGTTTCGATAATTATGATCTTATGACGACGGTGCCTGAATCTTTCAAGCAGCCGTCAACCGATTACGGCGAATACGAAACCCGTCCGGTTTATGGTTATGATGATTGCTTTCCTTCGGTCGGCGTTTCTAAATTTCCAGGGAAAGAATGGACCGTTCCCGATCACGGGGAAGTTTGCTGGCTCAAATGGAAAACAACGGTGAAAGATGACGGCTTAATCTTTACAGTTAAAAGTAAAAATCTACCTCTTCTTTTAAAGCGAGAAATGAAATTCAAAAATAACTGTATTGCCTGGATCTTTGAAGTACAGAATGAAGGTAATGAAATTTTTCCTTTTCAGCACGTTATGCATCCTTTGATGAAATTAAATGAAATTATCGACTTTGAATTACCTGGTTTTCAATCCGTTTATAACAGTATCAGCGATAAAATAATGGACGAATTAAAAACACCTTCCGATGTAAAAACATATCTTCTTAACCAAAAGACAGGTATTACAAATATGTTTTTTCTCAGGCAAATAAATAAAGGTGAAATGAGTTGGACTTATAAAAACGACTTGCAAATTAAAGTTTCTTTTCCTCAGAAGTTTTTTCCGAGTGTCGGTATATGGTGGAACAATTCTGCATATCCAAACGAAAACGGCTGCCGTAGAAATGAATGTGCATTCGAACCTATTCCGGGGTTGAACAGTATTTTAATTGATAGTTATGAAAACGGCACATGTCTTTCTGTTTCGCCTGGCAGGATTTTTAAATGGGAAATTAACTGGAATATTTAATAATCGTTCACTTAGGAAATAATCTAAATATCGAGTAATCAACAAAATTATGAAAGGAGTTATATAAAAACGATTAACCTTAAGACATTATTTAAACATTTGGTTTTCACAACACTAAGTTTTACTTCGATAAGTTTTTGCCAGTTTAAACCTGAGACCGATAGTACAGGTAAAGTTATTGAACGTACAACTCTTAAATTTATCAACACAAGGTATGAAAATGCTTCACCGCTTTATTGGGATATTGGACCCGACGGTAAAATTTATATTCACTTGATATACGACTACGAAAGAAATACTCTTAACAGGGCAGCATGTCATTGGAACTTTCAAATATTTACCACGGCAGGCTCAGACTTAACCTTAGTTCTTGAGGATTTTTACAATATCTGGAACGGTGAATTGGATCTTACCGATGCTACAGATAAGACAGTTGGAATTATTTCTGTAAACGGGAAAAACTGGAAACCAAAGAAACTGAAATACATTAAAGACGGGCACAAATTAGAAGTAAATATACACATGAATGCAGATTCACTTTTTTTTGCGCGGCTTGAACCATATAGTGTAAGCGATCTAAAAAAACTTGAATCGGAAATTGCAGATAATCCTCTTATAAAGATTACAAAGATCGGAAAAACATATGAAGGCAGCCCCCTTGAAATTATCCGTGTCGGTCAAAGTAATGCCCCTCATAGAATATTTATCCGTGCTCGTGCACATGCCTTTGAAGCTGGCGGCAATTGGGTGGTTCAGGGTTTAATTAAAAGTCTCCTTGACGATAGTTATGAATCAAACAAGTATTTGGATAGATATGCTGTCTATATTATGCCGATGGCAAATAAAGACGGGGTGACCCATGGCTTTACACGTTTTACAGTTGGCGGAGTTAATCTTAACCGCAATTGGGATAAACCGGCTAATCCGAAATATGATCCCGAGGATGCGTGTCTCCAAGCTTGGATTGAAAAAATGATTAATAAAGGTCGTAAGCCTGATCTTGCCATAGATTTTCATAACGATGGATATGGTAATGTACATTTTGCATATCCGGATGTTAGTTCTGAAAGATACAAAAGATATAAAAATAATATGGCGCACTTTGAGAAATTGCTGTACAAATATACCTGGTTTACAGAAGGCGCTGAAAGTGCTAGTTTCAGAAATCCCGGTACTATTGCTGAAGGTCTTATTGAAAGATACAATATAGATGCTTTGATATATGAATTAAATGATAACTGGATCGCAGGTCTTTCAAAAATTCCAACCGGAAAGGACTGGGAACTTTTAGGTAAACAATTAAGAGATGTGTTTTCTTATTATTTTGATAAATAAACAAATATCAAAAAATAAATTAAGGCACATGAAAGACAATCAATGGGAAGGAGCCTTTTCTTCATCATACTTGAAGTGTGAGTTTAGTATAAAACTGCTGACGGATATAATCTGCAGGATATTGTGTTAAGAAGATATTTTATTTGTAAGCGGGAAAATATCGGAATAGATGTAAGGAACGTAACCGTAAAGTTTGGAGTTACGGTGAAGTCTGCGGGTATTACTGAAAGCGTTTAAAAAAGATCAAAGAGATGCTATTGTAACAACGATAGATAATGATATTTATAGTAAAAAATATGATTACGATACCGGCGGGATTTTTAAATGAGAAATTGAAAGGGAAATTAATTACTTGAATGAATAACATTTATAAAGGATTATAAAATGAACAGAAGAATTTTATCATTTGTTTTACTTTTTATTTTAATTGTCTTCGCTGCAGAGTTTGTCCCTGCGCAAGATTCAACTAAAATTGACCTTGTTCGTGAACGAATGGTTGAGAAAATGGATAAACTGGGATTAAGGTTTAGTCATCAGGCCGTTGTAGAAACGCCTAAAGAAGTTCTGAAAATCTCTGAAAGCGTTATTATTTTGAAAGATAAATTTATCGTTGCAAAAACAGCACCAACAATTGAGTTCTGCATAATTCCCATACCAAACCACGAAAGATGCCAACTCAATCCGCCGCCCCAGTTTCATCCTACGTTATGGTCGAGTTGGGGACAAGGTAATTTTTCGGAACTTACTCAAACTTATTATGCCGCTATTGGGAATCATCGTTTTCCTCAAGCCCGTATTTATATTGCAGAATATAATGCAAATACAAAAACAATTGATTTGACTCCCGAAATCAATCGAGTATTGGGACGCAATTTAAATCCGAATGAATACGGAGACGGAAAAATTCACGGGTGGCTGCAGTTTTATAACGGCACTGATCTTTATTTTGTTACTTACTGGGCGCAGTATCCACAACCCGCTGAAAAATATTTCTATGAAGGATTTGACGGTTCTCATATCATGAGTTATAATATAATTACCAAAAAGTTTACCGACTACGGCGTGCCGATGCCGAGAGTCAGCTGGCCCTTTGATCGTTTGGATACACAACGCGGGCTAATGTTTGCCGTAGGAGTTAACAGTGAATTCTTATGTTATGATTTAAAAAATCACAAGGTCCGTTTCGCCGGATTTCCTCAGGATAGTATTATGTGGAGCAACCGTTGTATGGTTGTCGATGAAAAAACAGGATATGTTTATTCTTCCAATACTTCAAAACTTGACAAAGACGTACACATAATCCGGTACAACCCCGCTGCAAATAAATTTAAAGAAATGGAAAGTACTATTCCGCATGAAGAAGATAACGGGGGAATAGGGCAAATACGCGCTTCAACACAAAACAGACTGAAAGACGGAAGTATTATTTGTGTTACCAAATGGGACAACGCCGGCGGTCCCGGAGGAGAACTATTTAAATTTTTCCCCGACAAAGATAGTACTAAAGCTCTCTCTTTATGTTGGCCTGGAAAGGAGCGCTATACAACAAGTATGGCGATAAGTCCCGACGAAAAATATCTCTATTATTTACCCGGTGCGCACGGTGTTGCATATACCGAAGGCTGCCCTGTTGTCCAGTATAATATTAAAACAAAAGAACGTAAGGTGCTGGCATTCTTGTTTCCCTATTTGTATAATAAATTCGGTTATGTCCCGAGCGGTTCTTTTTCTCTAAGACTTGATAGTAAAGGTGAGCGGCTGTTCATTTGTATGAATGGGCAGTTCATCAAATATGAGGATATAAAAACCGATGTTTTCGGCGATCCGTCAATTATAGTTATTCATATTCCCGAATCGGAAAGAAAATAAAAATAATTTTTAAATTGTAATGCCTAAGTTTATCATATAAAGTAAGGATAGAATAAATGCCTCTCATTTTAAATCGAGATCAGGTTCTTGACATATATTCTGAAGCAGCCGGTAAAAAATGAGTGCTGCCTACTTTTAATGTTGAAAACTTAACATATCGGGAGTAGTTAAATCATTTTTCTCCGAACCTGCGGATGAAATTTCATCGCATGCGCCCTCGATTAAAATTTTATTTTTATTCTCTTCGACAAATGCCGCAGTCTTTTCAATATTTTTATCCAGCGGCAAGGTAGATGCATCGAACATAATAGAAGAGAATTGATTCATATCCCAATTTAAAAGCTTCTCCGTCTTTGTCCCATTGAATATGATCCAAATGAATCATCACTCTAAGTTTTTCGTACGGCGAACCGGGAGAAGTAAGTATCGACAAATCGGAAAGGAAAAGTTTAAGTCCGATTTTCCATTTCCTTGTATGCGTGTAAAATACTGACTGCGGACGGTGTGAATAATTATTTGTGATCCCGATAATAATCGGTAAGTTTTCCGCCCCGATACTTTCACCGTAATCTTTTACTGACTGAGGAATATTATCGTCAAACAGGTGTTGATATAATCGTTGCAAATCTCGGTACCGAGCATCGTGCAAGCGAAGCGGAATTAAAATACCGGGACGTTTTAGCGCGAATGATAAGTAAAGAAATAGGAACGCATCTTTGTTTGCACGGAACTTCTTCTGTCTCGACAGAAAAATTATCTAATCTATTTAACGACGGAATCTGCAAAGTTAATATTTGGACTGCGCTTGAAAGGGATTCTTCGCCGGTTCTTTTTGAAGATATGATTAAAAATTCTTCTAAAGTTGTCGGTTATGAAAAAGCAAAATTATTTCTTTCCAAAGAATTACTCGGAAATAAATCTGTTGAAAAAAGTCAACCGTCTATTGACTATTTTACAACAGCATACCGGCAGGAAATTATCTTCCGCGAAATGAAAAATATTGTTAAAAAATATCTCCGCCTTTGGTATATATGAAAATGAATTGAAATACTTGATTGAATAAAAAAGGATTTTAGCGATGAACAACATGGGTATCGATATCGGGACGAGCGGATGTAAAGCCGTTGTCTTCGATCAAAACGGAAACCAGCTTGCAAGCGCCGGCAGGGAATACAATGTTATATTTTCAGATGACGGCGGTGCCGAACTAAATTCCGACGAAGTAATTGAAAAATGTTTTGACGTTATGAAAGAATATTCATCCAATGTTGAAAAAAATTCCGTAAAAGGATTGGGAATTACGAGTCAAGGTGAAGCTTTTACGGCAATCGGTTTTAATAACGAAACAATCCATAATGCAATGGTGTCGTCGGACATTAGGTCTAAACCTTATATGGATGAATTTCTAAAAAAATTCAATGAAGAAAAATTATATCAAATTACCGGGCATACCGCACATCCCATGTTCACCGTTTTCAAACTTTTGTGGTTTAAAAACAATAAAAAAAACTTGTGGGAAAAAACGAAATATTTTTTATGCTTTGAAGATCTACTTCAATTCAAACTCGGACTTAAGTCGAAAATAAGCTGGTCTTTAGCCGGTCGTACAATGATGTTTGATGTAAGAAAGCATGAATGGAGCCGGGATATTCTGAAAGAAATAAATTTATCTTCGGAAAGACTTGCATCACCGCAGCCCCCCGGAACTAAGGTTGGTACGATTAGCAAAGAAACAGCGGATAAACTTGGGTTATCGGAAAATGTTTTTTGTAGTAACCGGAGGTCATGATCAAACGTGTAGTGCTCTTGGTGCCGGAGTTATAGAAGAAGGTGTTGCAATGCTTGGAACCGGTACGGTGGAATGCATTTGTCCTGCATTTAAAAATCCTGTTTTCTCCGAAAAATTAAGAGGGAATAATCTTTGTACTTATAATTATTCTATAAAAGATTTGTATTCAACCGTTGCTTACAGCTTAACTGGCGGAAATATCTTCAAATGGTTTAGAGATCAATTCGGATATAAGGAAGTTCAGGAATCAAAACTTACCGGAAAAAATTCGTACGAGCTGCTGCTTGATAATTTAAACAGTGAACCAAGCAATTTACTGGTGCTTCCTTATTTCACTCCTTCGGGTACGCCTTATTTTGATACCGAAACCAAAGGGGCTATTATTGGACTACAATTATCCACAAGTCGAATGGAGATATTAAAAGCTCTTTTGGAAGGAGTATCGTTTGAGATGAGATTAAATCTTGATATTCTTGAAAGCGCCTGATATAAAATTGAAGAACTGCGATGGGTAGGTGGAGGAGCTAACTCTAAATTATTAGCCCAGTTGAAAACCAATGTAATGAACAAGAAAATCACTATGCTGAATGTTAAAGAAGCCGGGTGTTATGGAATTGCAATGCTTGCATGTTCGGCCGATACGGGTAAATCAATTAATAGTTTAGTATATGGGTGGCTGAAAGAATCAGAAGTTGTTTATTCTCAATCAGAACATGTAAAGTTATACAAAGAAAGATATGAAACTTATAAGAAACTCTATGAAAATGTTAGGTCGATTTCTTTCTAAATGAACTTGATTCTAAATGATTTACAAAATATATAATTAGCAAATTCTTCCCCATGACCGCTTAGTACATTAATGCACCGTTAAGCCCAAAAGTTTTGATACATTGATGATCAAAACATATCTTCACACTTATTATAAAAGCGCTAAAAATAATATATGACTGCTAAAGAAGAAAAAGAATGAATTATGTAAATATTCTTCCGTAAAGTTGGTTAAATATCCCAAAAGCATTAATACAATAAGGAGAATCGAATTGAAAAATGTTCTAACGCTGGATTATATTGTTGTTATAGTTTATATGCTTATTTCCTTAGGCGTTGGATTTTATTTTATGAAGTTCAACAAAAATGCTGCGGATTTCTTTAGAGGAAAAAATAAAATTCCATGGCTGGTATCTGGCTTGAGTGCTTTTATGACAGGCTTTAGTGCATGGACTTTTACCGGAGCAGCAGGTATAGCATATGAAGATGGAATTATTGTAATACTATTATATGTAGGCAATGCCGTAACATTTCTATTCGGTTATTGGCTGTTTGCAGCACGTTGGAGAAGATCCAGAGTTTCTTCACCGATGGAATATCTTTCGGATAGATTTAATAATACAACACGCCAGACATTTGCAGTATCAACAGCATTTTTTGATATGTTCATGGTTGCTGTTTGGCTTTTTGCTTTAAGTGAATTTGTTTCTGCCGCTACTCATATTTCAAGTCAATGGATTATAATTGTTTCTGCTGTTATAATATTACTCTATTGTTTACTCGGAGGTCTCTGGGCTGTTGTAATTACCGATTTTATCCAGGGAATAATACTGCTGCCGTTCACATTAATTCTTGCATATATAACAATCACAAAATTCGGCGGTATATCGCAGTTCATATCTGCACTACCTGCAAATATGCTTACGATTGGACATTCGGAATATTCGAGTTGGTTCTATTTGATATCGTGGACGGTAATGGTAATATTCGGATATAATACAAGAGCACATGCACAACGGTATTTTAGTGTAGATGTTGAAAAATCCGCAAAGAAGATTTCTATTCTCAATTTTGTTCTATTTTTATTCGGTGCATTAATTTGGTTTATTCCTCCGATGGCTGCAAGAGTTCTCTATCCCAATATTGCGGCATTGTGGCCCAGCGGTACCAATCCTCACGAAGGAGCATATGCTATTATAAGTATCGAACTGCTTCCCCATGGACTAATAGGAATAATGCTTGCGGCTATATTCAGTGCAAGTATGTCGAGCATATCGGGATTTTATAATCTATATGCTTCGGTTCTTTCCACAGATGTGCTGCCGAGATTTTTTAAAGGACCGCTTGATGATAAAAAGTCACTTCTTGTTGGAAGGTTAACTACACTTTTCCTAGGAATTCTTGTTCCCGTAATAGCATTAGTTATGAGTTTGAGCGGAGAAAGTTCATTTAGTTTATTGATGACGTTTAATTCAATAATAAGTATAGCCTATGGTCCTCCGGCGTTGATAGGATTATTGAAAAAGACGCCTCATTGGACTGGGATGGCATATTTTGTGGTAGCGGTAATATTAGGAAGTATCGGCTGGTTTTTCCTGGGCTGGGATCTTCCCCAAAATGTTATATATGTAATTCCGCTAAGTGTGGTAATAATGTTCGGCGGAGGCTGGTTGTCCAAATATTTCTATAAAGAAAATGAATCATATATAAGAAACCAGAACCGTTTCTTCGAGAAATTAAACACCCCGATAGATTCCGAAAAAGAAGTCGGACCGATGGGTGACATACAATTTACAGTTTTTAATTTTCTTGCAAAAGTTACTGCGCTTTTTGCCGTCTTCTGCTTAATTTTTATAGCATTTAATCCTATTGAACAGAGTTCAACCGTAATTTTATATTCGGCAGTTACGTTGGCTATAGCTATATCGCTCTACATTTTAGGAAAAAGAAATAAAGCTGCTTCTTTGAGAGCGGCGGCACTAAAAATAATTAATAAATAAAATTTCTATGGATAGTAAATTGAAAAAACTTCGTACAGCTGTAGTGGGACTCGGTCGTTCAGGCTGGTATATGCACATTCCGCAAATAAAAGAAAACGAAAAATATGAATTAGCTGCCGTAGTCGACCCGTTACAGGAGCGGCTTGATGAAGCTGAAAAGGAATTCGGTGTTAAAGGCTACAAAGAATGTAAATCACTTTTTGAAAATGAAAAACTTGATTTGGTAGTTATAGTTTCGCCTACTCATTTTCATATCGGTCAAATCATAACGGCATTTGAAAACGGCGTTGATGTTCTTTGCGATAAACCGATTACAAGTACGCTTGAAGAAACGGATTCCGTGATAGCGGCAATGAAAAAATTCAACCGGAAACTAATGGTTTATATGCCGCACAGAACTTACGTCGATACGGTTGCACTTCAGGAAATTCTTAAAAAAGATTTGATCGGAACGGTATTTATGATGAAACGCGGATGGACAATGTACAGGATCCGCGAAGATTGGCAGGCATATCGTAAATACGGCGGAGGCGAGCTAAGCAACTCCGGCGCTCATTTTATAGATCAACTCCTTTATCTTTCCGGCTCCACTCTAAAAAACATGCACTGCATAATGCGGAAAATTATTAGTCTGGGCGATGCCGAAGATGTTGTGAAATTAATAATGGAAACAAAAAACGACATGATTCTCGATCTCGATATTAATTTTGCTACGGCTTATAAGTTTGTTCCGATTCAGGTAATAGGTCGACGCGGAAGCCTTGTTTTAAAATGAAAAAGAAGAAGCATGGTATGCACGTTATTATAAAGAAGATGAATTTGAAGGTATTAAGCCGCAGAACAGTTTAGCCGCAAGAGACAGATCTTATAACGATGATCAGAATATACCCTGGCATGAAGAAAAATTTCCACTTTCGGATTTTCAAGCTATAAAATATTACGACAAATGTTATGAGTACTTCATATTGAATGAAAAACCGTTTGTACCGATAGAAGAAACAAGAGAGATTATGAGAATAATTGACGAATGCAGGAAAGAAGGGGGCATTCTTTAATGATTAAAATCGTCTTGTTTCTTTAAAAGAAAATATTAAAAAACAGCAGGATTTTTGAATTGTCGAATAAAATTTATGGGATCGTAAAATGCAGCAAACTGTTTTTATAAACCATATTTTTTTAATAACCTTTGAATAAAGAATAAGCAAAAATTACGTAAACAAAATTTAGTAAAGAAAAGATTATGGACACTAAAAAGAAAGCAGTTAAGTTTTTGAAAGAGGTATTACTCCTCACATTTTTGGGGTTTCAGTTAGTAATTCTCAGTGCACAGAATAATTATGCACAGCGTCAGAAGGTTTCATTAGACGGAGTGTGGAATTTTAAATGGGATAATGAAAACCGTCTGGCATATCCTCCCCAAGACACCGGCTGGATGCCTATCGAAGTAAAAATTCGTTCACAATATTCAACGGGTTTCGGCAAAGACGCTTCGAATCACTGGGCATGGTATAAAAGGGAAGTTCGAGTCCCGGAGTCGATGAAAGGACAAAGAATAAAAATCCGTTTTTCAGCCGTCAGATATAAAGCATATGTCTATTGGAACGGAAAGAAAGTAGGGGAACATTCCGACGGTTACATTCCTTTCGAAGTAGACGTAACTGATAATGTAAAATTTAACCAAGACAACGAACTGTTGGTAGGAGTAATAGACCACATAGCATTGGAGAGACCCGATGTATTGCCGTATTCTCGTTATGAATTCGGAGATAGAGATGAAAAATCACTTGCAGCACCTCTGGGTACATTGTACGGACCTGTGTACAGATCGTCAAGAACGATAGGAGGAATAGTCGATCATGTGGATCTGGTTTCATATCCGAAAGTACATATCAAAGATTTTCATATAACCACGTCTGTAAGAAATTCAAATATAATGGTAGGAGTAAATGTAATAGACGAAGGCGGGGGGAGCGGGAATTATAATGCATCAATAATAATAAAAGACAAAGGGAAGACGGTAAAAGAATTCCCGTCACAGGAAGTATATGTAACACCGGAAAAAAACGGTAAAGTATTGTTTAAGGAAGATTGGAAAAATCCGCACCAGTGGTCACCCGATGATCCTCATTTATACGACATGATTTTACGCTTGGAAAAGAACAACAAAGTAGTAGATGAAAAAGATTTTCCGTTCGGCTTTAGAGAATACTGGATAGAAGGCACGGATTTTTATCTTAACGGGAAAATATTCAAAGTAAGAAGAAACCATTTCAACTACGGCTATACTTACAACGATGCAAGACGATACATGAAAACGTTGAAATCGTTTCACATAAATCAAATCAGACTTCACCATTCGGGAGCTGCAGAGTGGGTATTGAGTATGGCAGACAGCATGGGAATAACTTTGATGCCTGAAAGTGCATTTTACAGCCGGACGCTGTACTACGATATAGATAATCCGAAAATGTGGGAGAATGCTCGTAAACATTGGGCCGGAATAATTAAATCGTCGGAGAATCATCCGTCGGTAGTAATGTACAGCATCGAAAATGAAATGCACAGTACCGGTGACTCAATAAGACAAAATGAACCTGTAAAGTGGGCGAGATATGAGAAACACTGGATAGAACTTGACGATTTTGTAAGGAATTTGGATCCGACAAGACCAATCCAACATAGTGCGGGCAGAGATGTTGCCGGAACTTGCGATGTTATGAACATTCATTACCCGAGAGAGATACAATATTATAACCAATTCCCAAACGATTTATATTGGCTGGAACACGAAAATTTAACAAACAACCAAGAGCACGCACATACTTATGTTTGGAATAAAGATAAACCGCTGATAATCGGTGAATTTGGATATTGGGCAGGTGCTAATCCGCCCGACGGACTTACAGCTTTTATCGGAGACTCTACTTTTGTAGGCAACAACTGGTATAAAGCATGGCTCTGGTGTCTTAAAAATAAATACGACGGTTACAAATATTCCGGCGCTAATGCCAATCCGTATTTATTCGGAAAAGACAGGGAATACTTGTATCCGCTCGAAGAAGTTTTTCTGAAAGACTGGCATTCGAACTATTACGGCGGTGAAATTATGAGGAAGAATGTTGTAATTCTCAACCAGAGTTTTTATCCACAGAAATTGAAATTAAGAATCAAACTAACGAACGGGGGCGAAACTTATTACAATAAAACGGAAGAAGTAGATATAGCGGAAGGCGATAAGATTGAACAGGAAATTGCAATTAATTTACCGCCGGTTTCAAAAAGAATAAATGCTGAATTGAATTTATCGTTGTTAAGAGACGGAAAAGAAGTTTATACAATGAATCACCCGGTGCATATTTTCGCAAGAGTAGAACCTGCTAAATATGATATATCAAAGGCAGCACTTTACGACCCGTTCGGAAAATCCAAAAGGCAGTTAACTTACAGCGGATTTGTATTCACAGATATTTCGGGTTTGAGCGCTGATAATTTATCCAAGTTCAATGTACTGATACTCGGAAAAGATGCGGTTGATTTGAAATTTAGAAGCAACGCGGAGGCAATCAATCAATTCGTAAAGAACGGGGGACGCGTAATAATGCTGGAACAGGACAAAGTGAAAACTTTGGATTGGATTCCCTTTAAACTCGATATGGACCCGGCAAATTCATCTACCGTATCATTTAACGAAACGCTCGATAGTCCTATCTTGAACGGAATAGAAAAAGAAGATTTACGATACTGGCGCGGAAATCATCAAGTATCCGTAAATAATTTTGTACGGCCGAAATTCTGGAACTACACAACAATTACAAATACGGGAAGCGGAAAAGGAATTTGTAATACACCATTGGTAACGCTAAAATACGGAAAAGGTCTTTTTATTTTTTCGCAGTATTTGCTATCGGAAAGGATGTCGTATGAGCCGGCGGCGTTTATTTTATTTAACAACATGTTGAAATTTTCATTGATGTTTAAACCTAAATTCAACAGAGCGGGGATATTGGCTGATAACAACAGTACGCTGTTGGAAATATTAAATGATTTCGGAGCAAAAGTAAACAGAGTAAAAAATGTTACGACGGGTGAATTAAAAAATTATGATGTGCTGTTTGTAGATAAAACTATAAATCTCGATAAGTACAAATCTGTTCTTAATGAATTTTTAAGAAATGGAAGACGTATAGTTCTAAAACAGTTAACGCCCGATAATTATTCGAATGTACAAAGCATAATGCCTGCAGGAATATCATTAAAACCCTTACCTGATCCGGTATATATTAAAACTGATAAATCCGATGAGCACTTAAAAATATCTTATGTACCGAAAATGAACGAAATAAATGCTTATCCGCTGGTTTGGGGAAACGGTTTGAACATTACGCATATTACACCGTGGATAAAACCGAATAAAATCCAGTATCCGATCAATTGGGAAAACGAGCCGGAGATGTCCGTACTTGTTTGTCCCACGAGAGCAATTAAGGGTAATTATAATCCGCTGCTTGCCGGAATTACAAATTATGATCTTTATTGGAGGTCGGCGACATTATATCTCGGTATATTCGGCTCGGAGATTACACCCATTGCAAAATACATGGTAACCGGCAAGGACGTTACTTCGTTAACGAAACCTGCAATTGTAGCGGAAATTCTGTCCGATAAAGGAGATATAATAGTAGATCAAATAGATTGGAAAACCGGATTAAAAGATGTAAGAGATAAAACGTGCCGAATCATCAGCAATTTACTAAATAATCTCGGTATAGAGTTGAGACCGAACATTAGTTTTAATGAAAATTAAAAAGTGTTCTGTTTAAAAATGTCGCGGCAGAATCGTTTGAATTCATTAATCACCGTTAATTCAATAATATATATATAAGCAAATTACTTCCAATCTGCAGAAAACTTGAGTTGAAATTTTTGAGATAATCGAATGAATTTAAAATTCGTTAAACGCCGAAAAATTTTGTTATAAAGACAATAATGTAGAGAAATTATAAAACCGCAGTTCTTATTATTTTATGCAATATATGAAAACAAAATTTGTTCTGATTACTATTTTTTTATCGACAAGTTTATTGTTCGGGCAGAATATTCCCGGCAGTCCGAGGTATACACTCGATCTTTGCTGTCAATGGGATTTTGATCAAACAGTTAAAGCATATCCCCCGAAAGAATTTACGAGCAAAATTCCCGTTCCTGGTCTTATCGATTTGGCAGAACCGCACATTAAACAATACCGCGATTTATTTTTAGGCGATCAGAATTTACGATACAGTTGGTATAAATGTACATTTACTGTTCCGGAAGATTGTAAAGGGAAAAAAGCTATACTAACAATTTTAAAAAGCAGGTTTAATACACAAGTTATTTTAAATGATATCGATCTCGGAACATACATGCAGTGCAGCACCCCGATTGAATGTAATCTCACCGATTATTTAAAACCTTCGGGCGAAAACATTCTTTTAATTCGTGTTGACGATATAAGGCGCCTGCCTATTCAATCGGCTTATTCAAAGGATATAGAAAACTTCACTTATATACCCGGCATTTGGGACAGAGTATTTATTTCATTTACCGGACCTATTAGAGTCGCACGTTCTCTTTGTTTACCGGATGTAAAAAACAAAAAAGTTACGGTTAAGCTGCTGCTGCAGAATCACGACAATAAAATTAGGAGGGAATTTTCACTTGAATCTTACCCGGCTGAAGTTTCCGTTTTTATAAGAGAGAAAAAAAGCGGTACACAGATTAGCGAAATTCACAATGTGAAAACAAACGTAACATGCTTCAGCCGTAAAGAAGTGGAAGTTGAAATTCCGCTTGATAAATTTCATTTATGGTCGCCTTCCGATCCGTTTCTTTATGAAGCGGTAATAAACATAAATTCACAAGGAAAACTGTCCGATCGTTTTACCGATACTTTCGGGATGCGCGATTTTAAACCTATGGATAAATATTTTTTCCTGAACGGGAATGAAATCAAACTGCTGGGTTCCAATATTACATTGTCCCGTTTTTTCAGCGATCCCGAACGTGCGGATTTGCCTTGGAACAAAAAGTGGGTTAAAAAACTTCTTATCGATATTCCGAAAGCGCTTCGCTGGAATGTGTTTAGAAACAGTATCGGGTTGCTGCCTGATTTCTGGTATGAACTTGCCGATGAATACGGAATCTTAATTCAGAATGAATGGGCTATGTGGAAAAATCGCGGCTGGAACCGTGAAATCGATAAAGAATACACCGATTGGGTTTGGTCCGACGGAAGTCATCCCAGTATTGTTGTTTGGGATGCAATGAATGAATCCAGGCAGGAATATATCGGTAATGTGATTATTCCCGAACTTGAAAAACTCGATCCGACGAGAATTTGGGATGCCGGTTATATGGACAAAACGGATATGAAAAACAACGAAATGGATGAGGTGCATTGTTATCCTTTATTATTTTCGCAGAGAACTTCAAAAGAAAAAGTTGAACGTGAAAGAGAGCAGTACCGGTTCGGGAATTTTAAATACGAAAAAAAATTATTGAATTATACCAAATACAAATCCGTTCCGCAGTTGTTAAACGAATATGCTTGGTTATGGCTGAACAGGGACGGAACGCCTGCATTTATTTCAAAAGGAATGACGGATAAAAACGATTTGCTTCCTAAAAAACATTATTACAGACCTTTAAATGAATGGAAGAACAAGAAAGACAGAACCATCGGACTTTTTGAATATTATCTCGGGACTAACAAAGACACGATGGCAAATAGAAATTTTCAAGCATATTACCTGGAACTGCAGACCGAGGCAATGCGGACTATCGGTTCGCTATGCGGTGTGATGAGTTTTTCTTATTTAACATACAACAAAGGTTATACGGGCGATTGGTTTTTAAACCCGATTAAAGATCTTAAACCGTCGCCGGCCTTAAAATGGCAGTTTCACTGTTTCTCTCCGTTTGCTGTTTTTATCGATGAAGAGGACGAAAGATACTTAAAGAATTCCAAAACATTTGATTTGAATAAAACTTATTGTATCAAGCTGATTGAGATCAATGATACAAATATCGACAAGGAAGGAAAAGTAGTACTGAAAATTCTAAATGCCGAAGGAAAAATTGTTTCTACAGCATCAACAAATGTAAAAGTTCAGCCCCATGATAATGATTTTACTGAACTAAAAATTAAAACTCCGGGAGAACCCGGGGGTTATTTGTTGGTGTCGGAGTTAACCGATAACAACAATATTACTCAAGTGAGCAGGCGGTATATAAGAGTAGGCTATGCAAAGGGGAAAATAAAATTCCCGGAATACAAAATAAATTTACCGCCGAATTGGCCCGAATAAATTGTAATTTGCCCCGGCGTATTTTTCTTAATAAAATAAAATCACTTTCATATTAGGAGTCTTTAATGAAGTGCAATAATCAAAAATTAAGTTTTCAATTAATAATAACGTTTCTGTTTTGTGTGGCGTTTTCTTCATTCACAATCGCACAAAGCAAAGTCGAGGTAAAAAGCGGTAATGAATTCAGCTATGTGCTGCCGGCTTCGCAAAACCCGTTAAGTATTTCGACAAGCACGATTGAATTAAACAGCAGATGGATTTTTCCCGAATTACTTAATAAGAAAGTAGAAAATGAAAATTGGCGGTATGTATCGAGAACTTCGTCGGTAAAGAAATTAGCAGGTATTGACGGAAAAGTAATTACCGATGTTTTCGAGAGCAGGACTTTGAGGGCTACCCGTGATTTCTGGATTTCGAACGACAACATGAGAATTGCACTTCGACAGAAGGTAACCAATTTATTAAACGAGCCTGTGAAGTTGAAATATATTTTCCCGTTAAAGCTTATCGGTACGGAAAGTCTTGTTTTTAAAAATGAAAAGAAAGCCGACAAATGGCATGTTTTAGTTCAACAGCGTTTGAAAAACGGGCAGACTGCAGTAATCGTTCCGTGCGATACCACAATTAATGAAATTGATCCGTTTCTTGTTTTTCATGCGGATAATTCAAACACTCCCGATTTGTTGATCGGTTATTTAAATCAGACCGGGAACCTCGCTCAATTCATTTTGAAATTTAACAAAACAAAAACCGGAGTAGAATTTACTTCTCTAACGGCGGAATGCGATTTCGACCGTATTATTCTTCCCAAAGGCGGCGAAAGAACAAGTCAGTGGGTTTACATATCCAACGGTTTTGACGCTGACAATTTAATTGCGGAATACGCCGATAGAGTTGGCGATTTTTACGGGATTAAGAGACCTCCGAAATCCGCTCCGTCTGTTTTCTGTACATGGTATTTTCACGGGCGTCATTATAATGAAAAGTTTTTCAAAGATGATATCGAAGCTTTACAAAAAAACCGGATTCCTTTCGATGTTTTTCTTATAGACGATTGCTGGGCAAACGGCAATTGGGGGTATTGGACTCCGAACGCACAATTCCCGCATGGAATGAAATATGTAACCGATATTATGAGAAAAAATGGTTATACGCCCGGAATTTGGACAGCGCCATTTTCGATTGAAAAAAATTCGAAACTGGCTAAGGAACACCCGGAATGGCTGTTGAAAACAACTGGCGATTCTCTTGTCGAATTCGGTTATGCAACAAAAAGCTGGATTCTCGATCCAACTTTTCCCGGTGTAATTAAACATCTTGAAGAAGTTTATAGAAGACTTTCGCACGATTACGGCTTTTCTTATTTCAAATTGGATTTTATGAGATCTGTCTTCATTTATGATAACGTAAAATTTTATAATCCGGAAATTACAAGACTGCAAGCATACCGGATGGGATTAAAGGCAATTAGGGAAGGAGTTGGTCCTGATGCGTTTATTTCTGTCTGCGGCGGACACTTCGGCGCGTCAATCGGAATTGCTAACAGTCAAAGAAGCGGAAGCGATGTTGTATCTATTTGGATTCCGAAACAAGTTAGTACTTTCCGGCAGAATATCCTTAGGACATGGATGAGCAGATTTTGGTATGTCGATGCCGATGCATTAACGATTAGAAAACGTGAAACCCCTTTCCAATATTCCGATAGCAATCCCGATGAAAGTCACAATCAACTTTCACTCGGTAAATTAACCGACACAGAAGCGCTTACTTTTGCATTGAATCAATATGTAGGCGGCGGATTGGTTTGTTTTTCCGAATATCTGAAAGAACTTTCGGCAGCAAGAAGAAGTCTTTACAGGCACATTATTCCTTCGATTAATTCTTCATCGATTCCGCTTGATTTATATAGTGATTTTATTCCTTCGATGATGCTTACTAAAATTATTCCGGTCTGCAAAGATCTGAAACCCTGGAATACTGTAGCGATAATGAATTTACATGATAAGAGCCAAAATGTTAGTGTTAAACTTTCGAAAAAAGTGATCGGCAGCTTGAATTCAAATAAATTTATTGTCTCCGAATTTTTTTCACAAAAAGTAATAGGAATTTTTTCAGCAGGCGATAATATTGAATTGGGAGAAATCAAACCGCACGAAAGCAAATTATTAAGGATTGCTCAATGGAACGGCGTAAAACCTGTTTTAACCGGAACCGATTTACATTTTTCCGGCGGCGGTGTTGAAATTGCTCAATGGAAAGTAAACAGTGACAATTCCATTGAAGGGAAAATAAAAACCCAATGGGATTATCCTGTTGAAATTACGGCCGCATTTCCGGCAGATAATTCTTCCGGTTATGAATTAAAAACAGAAACAGTTCAGCCGCTCCAAAAGTATTTTTATGTATCGGAGTAAAAAAAATTGTTGTTAACCGCATCATTTTTTTAACTGCCGGATTATGATTTGTTGTTAAGCGGTCGGCAAAAACTCTCAGTTAAATAACAAGTTTATTATGAATAATTCTTTTGATTGGCTCGATACCCTTGTTATAATAGTTTATTTCGTGGGTATTATCGGTTACGGGATTTGGCTGACCCGTAAAATAAAAACCAGCGACGGTTATTTCGTAGGCGATCGGAAATTCGGTTGGTGGATTATGATGGGGCAGGCATTCGGAACCGGAACTCATGCCGAAAATTTTGTTGCACAAACCGGTGCTAGTTTTCAACTTGGTTTCGCCGCTATTTGGTACCAATGGAAAAACATGGTCATTACTCCCTTCTATTGGCTGATTGCACCTTGGTACAGACGCAGCGAAAGAACAACCGTCGGTGAAATTGTTGAAGACAGATACGGAAGTTATATGGGTACATTTTACTCTGTCTTCGCAATTTTATTTTTTGTCTTTGCGCAGGGAGCGCTGCTTAAAGGAGGCGGGAAAGTAATCTCGGTTGCTAGCGGGAATGCTATTTCAGTTGACGGTGTTGTATTTGCAATGACTGCCGCATTTATAATTTACAGTTTTTTCGGAGGCTTGGTAGCTTCAGCTTATGCAAATTTTATCCAGGCATTAATGATTATCGTTCTCTCTTTTATGTTAATTCCTTCCGGGTTAACCGTTGTCGGCGGATTTGCCGGGTTACATAAATTACTTCCCAAAGATTTTTTCCGTCTTTACAGCAGCGATTTGGGAATAGGAGCATTTACAATTTTAATGCTGGCTTTAAATGGTGTTGTAGGAATTACTGCGCAGCCCCACATGATTTCTATGTGCGCAACCGGAAATACCGAACGTGCAGGTCGTGTTGGTCAAACTTATGGTTCTTTTGTTAAAAGATTGGTTACTATTGGGTGGGCGTTAACAGGGCTGATAATAGCGGCAATTATCATACAAGACGGGAGCATTTAAAAGATTCCCGAAATGGCATTCGGTTATGCATCGAGAGTTCTTCTGATGCCGGGTCTTACGGGTTTAATGATTGCATCCGTGCTTGCGGCTAATATGTCTTCCGCTTCTAATTTTATGGTGAACACGGGAGCTTTGTTTACTCAAAATATTTATAAAGCATTCATAAATAAAGACGCTACCGATAAACAGCTTTTGTGGATGGGAAGATATTCCGGTTTCGCTTTAACTATTTTGGGTGTTGCCTTTGCAATCTATATAAGTAATGTTCTTCAGGCATTTTTGTTTATTGAAACTATTTCCGCGTTTATGGGAATAATAATCTTCGGCGGAATTTTATGGAAGAGAGCAAATCGTTACGGAGCGTTTGCAGGCGTGGTTTCTGCTTTTGTCGTTTATTATTATCTTAATTATTTATCAACAGGCGTTATTAGTTTGGTTTATACCTGGACTCCGGGAACTTTCGGATGGGCGATGCTTGCGGGTTTTGCTTTTTTTATTTTAATCAGTTTGGCAACAAAAAAGGAAGAAAATGAAAAAATAGAGAAATTTTTTGATAATATGCAGCGTTTAACCGATGTAGATGTTTTGGAAAAAGAGAATAAAAAACCGCTAGCTTCGAAATACAATAAAGATTTAATTCTTGTCGATTTACCCGGCTGGTTTAAAAAAGAAAGAAGAATTAATTTTATAAAACGTTATAAAGAAGACTGGCAGGGATTCATTCTTGCTTCCTTATTTGTTGTTTTACTTGTATTGATTGCATGGTTTATAATTTCACTATAAAAACGGATTACTAAATTATCTTTATTAAAATGAAAAATTGTTTTTATCACATATTAGTTTTTATTCATTGAATAGGAAAGATATTTTGGAAAATAATTTTTTTGATTTGCAGATTAACGGTTATGGAGGAGTTGATTTTAACCGGAATGAATTGACTGCGAAGTCGCTGCATACCGCATGCAGCAAATTAAAAGAGAACGGTGTGAAGGGGATTCTCGCCACAATAATTACTGCTGATTTTGAAGATATGAAATTACGTTTAAAGCATATTGCTAAATTCAGAAACGAAGATGATTTGATTAAAGAAGTAATTTATGGAATTCATATTGAAGGTCCGTTTTTAAATGATCAGCCCGGTTTTAGAGGGGTACACCAGCCGGAATATATTTGTCCTGCAAATCTAGACAAAATGAAATACCTTCTTGAGGCTGCCGACGGGTTAACAAAGATTGTTACACTTTCACCCGAAGTTGATAATGGGTTTAATTTAACAAAGATGCTTGCCGGAAATAATATTGTTGTATCTGCAGGTCATTGTAATTCAACTATTGAAGAGTTAAAAGGAGCAATAGATGCGGGTCTGAGTTTGTTTACTCATCTGGGAAACGGATGCCCCCAGTCTTTACACCGTCATGATAATATAATTCAAAGGGCACTTTTTCTTAGAGATAAGTTAAAATTCTGTTTTATTGCCGACGGAATCCATATTCCCTTTTTTGCACTGAAAAATTATTTGGATTTGGCGGGCTTCGAAAACAGCATCGTTGTTACGGATGCAATGGCGGCAGGCGGGGCTATTCCAGGAAAATATACTCTTGGGGATTTAATTCTTGAAGTCGGGGAGGATAGAATTGTAAGCGAACCGGGTAAATCGAACTTTGCCGGTTCTGCTATTACTATGAAAAAAAGCAGAGAAAATTTAATAAACAAATTAGGAATAGATGAAAAAAATGGGGAGAGATTAACATCCGTTAATCCGATGAAAGTGATGGGGATTTATTGATATATATTGCAAAAGAATAAAATATCTTTGAAAATTTTTGGGCTAATTTAAAATGAAAAGATTCAGTTTAATTTGTTTAGTTTGTTTTTTAATAAGTGTATCTATCACAACTGCAGATGTAAAACTGCCTTCGATATTCGGAAGTCACATGGTCATTCAGCAAAATACAAATGTATCGATCTGGGGATGGGCTGATCCTGGTGAAATGGTTAAAGTAAAAGGAAGCTGGATGAAAAATGCTGCTTCAGTTCGAACAGATAAAAATGGTAAATGGATATTGCAAATTAAATCTCCCAAAGCCGGAGGCCCTTATAAAATTATTATTGAAGGGAAAAATAAAATTGTTTTGAATGATATATTAGCCGGTGAAGTCTGGCTTGCATCCGGTCAGTCAAATATGTCTTTGCCTTTGAAGGAATCCGATAATGCGGAAAATGAAATTGCAAACGCAAATTATCCCGAAATACGTTTATTTCAAGTAGAACGTACATATTCTGTTGTACCGGTATTGGATTGCAAAGGAATGTGGAGTAAATGTTCGCCTGAATCCGCAGAAAACTTTTCAGCCGCCGCATATTTCTTCGGAAGAAAAGTTTATAAAGAATTGAATGTGCCTGTCGGTTTAATCAATTCAAGCAGAGGCAATACACCCATTGAAGCATGGATGGATGCAAAAATTCTTAAAGCCGATCACGAT
Organism: Ignavibacteriota bacterium; assembly: GCA_963742955.1. Lineage (GTDB taxonomy): Bacteria > Bacteroidota > Ignavibacteria > Tepidaquicellales > OLB5 > CAVUOA01. Next base: position 25,248 of record CAVUOA010000013.1, read on the forward strand.
ATGTCGTCTGTATTCCAATTATGGAAAAAATGGGGACAGGAATACTCGGACTCTGAAAGAGTCTATAATATTAAATATGAGAAATGGGAAGAAGAAAAAAAGGCGCACAAACTCGGAATTGAAGAGCCGAGAAAACCTAATTCAGTTAATAATATTCAAAAACAATTTCGCAGACCCGGCGTTATGTTTAACGGAATGATTGCTCCTTTAATTCCGTTTACGATAAGAGGGATTGTTTGGTATCAAGGCGAGAACAATATTGATCGTCCTTTTCTATATCGGAAAGAATTTCCTTTATTAATTTCTGATTGGCGTGCCAGATGGCATCTCGGCGATTTCCCATTTTATTTTGTGCAGATTGCACCTTATGACAATATAATAAATAACGACAGCGCTTCATTTTTAAGAGAAGCGCAAATGACGGCTATGAGCGTTCCGAATACCGGTATGGCTGTAACTGTTGATATCGGTAATATTCATAATATTCATCCTGCCGATAAGCAAGATGTAGGAGAACGTTTAGCGCTTTGGGCACTGGCTAAAACTTACGGTTTCAAAAATATTGTTTATTCGGGACCGATCTATAAATCGATGAAAATAGAAGGGAATAAAATACGCTTGTATTTTGATCATATAGGATTTGGATTAATTAAGAAAGGAAAAGAATTGACCCAATTTGAAATTGCTGGAAGGAATAAAAAATTTTATAAAGCGGATGCAGTGATCGACGGGACAACGATTTTAGTTCATAGCGATAAAGTTCCAAATCCAACAGCTGTCAGATTCAGTTGGGATATCACGGTTGTTCCGAATCTATTTAATAACGAAGGATTGCCGGCAGCTCCTTTCAGAACCGATAGTTGGTGATTTTAGAAATCAAAAGATAAAATTTCATTACAATAAAAAAATATACTAACGAATTTTGCAAAATTAATGTGCTGCCAAAAATTCTTTCTCTTTTTTTTATTTGATACTATTTTTTCACTGAAAAGTAATTTAATAATTATTTGAAAATAGATAATTAAATCAACAGGTATCTAAATATGAGAGCAATAAGCTTATACTTAATAATTTTTTGGTTTCTCATTGCAAACAGACTTGCTTTTCCTAAAGCGTATTATATTGCACCGGACGGCAATGACAACAACGGCGGAACACTGGAATCGCCATTCGCAACGATTCAAAAAGCTCAAGATTTAGCACAACCGGGTGATACCCTTTACCTTCGTGGAGGAAATTATTATCCCGATGCTCAAACTATATTTTCCAAAAAAGGAAATCCAACTGCATATTTTGTTTTATGCAGTTATCCCGGAGAAGTTCCCGTAATTAATGGAATAAATATTCCGGAAGGAGATACTACCGGAACATCGACACCTACTTGGACATTCAGCGGAGCGGATTATTGGAAAGTAACCGGACCTTTAATATTGACTGAAGGACGCGGCTGCGGGTTAATGGTTGATATCGGACAATTTCTTGAGTTTGATAGAGTGGAATGCAGTTACAACGGCATCCGAGCCTCTCGTGCCGGACACGGTTTTATGGTTTGGGAAGGGAGTAATATTTTATATAAAAATTGCGATGCACATCATAATGCAAATCATCTCTGGTGGCCAATCACTTCACAAAAGGCAAATCAATATCAAAACGGAGACGGGTGGCGTATCTTTGCCGGTGCCAATATGCGACTTGAAGGATGCCGAAGCTGGTATAACTTAGATGATGATTATGATTTTTATGGAGAAAACAGCCCGATAGAATTGACCAATTGTTGGGCTGCATATGCAGGGATAGATGATTCGTTAGGATCTATTACCGGAACACCTAACCGGGAGATGCCGAGGATCGACGACAGTAATTTATTATGGGGTAACGGAATAAAACTCGGGTATAATCACGACGCTGTTAAGCATCATGTTGTACGATGTTTATCTTGGGGTAATAATGCTGCAGGTTTTCATATGAATCTCGGCCCCTCTATTATTCTTAATGCCGTATCATACCAAAATAAAGTATTTGGATTTGATTATACTGATGGCAAAAAGCATGAGATGCATAATAATTTAGAGTTTGATAATGATTATGATAATCCCGGTTATCATGAAACTAGTCCCGATTTAAATATCAGCAGTTATAATTCTTGGGATACCACTTTAAATATTTCTGTTACAGATGATGATTTCAGCAGTCTTGACGACACCGGAATGTTAGGTGCCCGTCAACCGGACGGCAGTTTACCGGAAACCGAATTCTTGCATTTAGCCGAAGGAAGCAATCTGATTAATGCCGGTATTAACGTAGGACTCCCTTTTTCTGGAAGTGCTCCAGATTTGGGAGCGTTTGAATTAGGAAGCGGAACGACTTATATAGTATCCAATAATTCGGATGCATTACCTGCCGAGTTGAATTTGATTAATTTTCCAAATCCTTTTAATCCGATTACAACGATAAAATATACCATACCTTTTGCCGGCAATGTAGAATTAGTGGTATACGATATTACAGGCAGGAAAGTATCGGATTTATTTCAAGGCAATAAACACGCAGGAACGTATACATATATATGGAATGCAAAGAATAATAACACTGGCGAACTTTCAAGCGGTGTGTATTTATTAAGTGTTAAAGCAAAGGATTATTTCAAAACAATAAAGATGATATACTTGAGATAAAAATAATCCCGATGTTTGATTTCTTTATGAGAAATAATATTAAGTGATTTAACTTGAGGTAGCTATGTCAATAAAGGAAATAAGAGCAATAATTTTTCTAACAATTCTTTTGTTCAGCACATCTTTATATTCAAAAATTAAACTGCCGTCCATAATTAGCGAACATATGGTAATTCAGCAGAATGCCAATGTTCCCATTTGGGGGTGGGGAAAAACAGGAGAGATAGTAAAAGTTAAAGGAAGCTGGATGGATAAAGCCGTTTCAACTGTTACTGGCAAAGACAGGAAGTGGTCTGTTATGATTAAATCGCCATCTGCAGGAAGAACATATAAGATTGTAATTGACGGAGAAAATGAAATTATAATAAAAGATGTTTTAGCTGGAGAAGTCTGGCTTGCATCCGGTCAATCACAAATGGCTTTTGAGGTTGAAAATGTAAATAACGCAAAGCAAGAAATTGCTAATGCAAATTTTCCTAAAATGCGTTTATTTCATGTTGAACATACATATGCCGCAAAGCCACAAGAGAACTGCAACGGAAAATGGGTTGCGTGCAGTCCTGAATCAATAAAATTATTTTCAGGTATAGCATATTTTTTCGGAAGGGATCTGTATAAAAAATTAAATGTTCCAATAGGTTTAATAAGTGCAAGCAAAGGCGGCTCACCTATTGAATCATGGATAAACTCTAAAATGATTAAGGATAATGCTGCCTTGTCTTCGGAACTAAATAATATGTGGAATAAGTGGGGAAAAGATTATACCGCCGATAAGAAAAAAGTATAATGACGAAATTAAGATTTTGGAAAAAAATAATAATCCAGATAGCAAAAATCCGGAGGAACCGATTTCCGTTGATATGATTGAAAAACCTCACCGGAGACCCGGATATTTATATAATGCAATGATAGCTCCGATAATTCCTTACTCTATTAAAGGAGTAATTTGGTACCAGGGAGGAAATAATATAGATCGTCCTATTCAATACAGAAAACTATTTCCATTGTTAATCCGGGATTGGAGAAAAGAATGGAATGCCGGGGATTTCCCATTTTATTATTGTCAGCTCGCTCCGTATAATTATAAAAATAAAGATGATTTAGTAAATGCTCCTCTGCTTAGAGAAGCACAAGCGATGGCAATGAGTCTTCCTAATACCGGAATGGTTAATACCGTTGATATAGGTGATCTTAACCTTGAGCATCCTACGGATAAACAGGACGCAGGGAAACGTTTGGCGCTCTGGGCATTGGCTAAAACCTACGGTTTCAGCAACATTGTTTATTCCGGGCCTATGTATAAATCTATGGAAATAAACGGCAACAAAATAAGAATACATTTTGAGTATGTCGGATCGGGATTATCGAAAAAAGGAAAAGAATTAACACAATTTGAAATATCGGGAAAGAATAAAATATTTCACAAAGCAGATGCAGTTATAGACGGATCAACGGTTATTGTTTATAGCAGCCAAATTCCGCATCCAATAGCTGTTAGATTTAGCTGGAATATAAATGTAATTCCAAACCTTTATAATAAAGAGGGATTACCGGCTGAACCTTTTAGAACAGACAATTGGTAAAATCATAAACCGGGCGGGGGGGAGTTAATATATATATAATTGCTTGGGCATAGCACAAAGAACAGAGTGTATAAAATAAATGAATCTGGCGTTATTCGATTCGCTCTCTGCAAAATTCAAATTGCCGTTAAATACCCCGGACCT
>CAVUOA010000014.1:0-3365 GCA_963742955.1 Ignavibacteriota bacterium
ACAAAAATAGGATACTGGATTCCCGCCTGCGCGGGAATGACAATTTGCAGTGGTGTCAGGCTGCTTTTTATAGTGTGGTGTCGGGAATGTTTCCCGACGCGTCAGGTCGGGGACCTGACAAATTAAATTTATCTTACTAATATAAACTTCGTTTTCCCCTCAAATTTCATGGCGGGATTTTTTTTATTAACCCTGTTTAGTTCTGCATTAAGTATTATATAATACACACCACTTTTAAAATCCTTTGATTTATATAAAAGACTCCAATCATAAGCATAGTTACCGCCGCCTAATCTTGTGCTGTCGGCTTCCATTACTTCTCCGTTATCATCAATGATTTTAATGCTTACAATTGAGGTATCAGGCAATCCGAATCTTGTATTTGTTATCCATGGTGAACCCGGACCGGTTATTGACTTATCGAAATAATACCCATCGGGTATTTTATCGTCATATTTAGAAATATAATTATCATCGAATTGGAAAGCATGTAAAAGGGGAGTGTTAGGTGCAAATAAGAAGAAAACGAAAGAAAAAATGAAGTTTTTCATTTTAATAAGTTTTGATTTACTTTAAAGATAAACAAACCAACTATAAACAAAAATATACTTTGAGTACTTGGTGGCCTTAGTGCCTTTGTGGTAATAATTAATGAGTTCCCCGCTTTGTGTTGTAGTGGCGTCAGGTCTTTCGACCTGACACATGAAACGACAAACCCCTCGTACCGATGAGCATCGGTACACTCCCCTTTACACAAAGGGGAGACGTGCAATGTCCTCCATTTACCAAAGGGAGGTGCCCCGATGAACATCGGGGCGGAGGGTTTACGTTCTTTGTGCCTTGGTGTCTTGGTGGCAAATATAATCTGTGAATCTGCGGCGGATGTTATCCACCGAGGGATTGCCGGGAAATTGCCCTTCGACTCCCGCCTGCAGCAGGCAGGCGCTCAGGGCTGTTGTATGAGTTTACATGCTGATTGGATTCCCGCCTGCGCTGGAATGACAAATGAATCCGCGGCGTCATCCCCCTCCGAAGGAGTCCTTCGGACTAGCCCCCTTCAAAGGGGGAATTAAATCCTGTAAATCCTTTAATCCTGCGAATCCAAATTCAGACATTACAAACCCCTCGTCACTTCGTGACACTCCCCTTTACGCAAAGGGGAGACGTGCAATGTCCTCCCTTTACAAAAGGGAGGTGCCGGAGGCGGAGGGTTGAGCAATTTGTGTCCTGGCGTCTTGGTGGCATGCTGATTGGATTCCCGCCTGCGCGGGAATGACAAATTAATCCGCGGCGGATGTTATCCACCGGAGGGATTGCCGGGAAATTGCCCTTCGACTCCCTGCCTGCAGCAGGCAGGCGCTCAGGGCTATTAAAATAAAAAGGACAATGCTTTTTAGGCATTGTCCTTTAAAGGGTTAGAGGCTCGGCTCCGGCATTTAAGCAGAAGCCACATCGTTTTTTCTCCTGCCCAACAACCTGCATCGAGAATTCCGCTCAGGTTGTCACTCTGAACTTGATGGTGATTCATCTACCAGGTTCAGGCAAGACGAGCACCCCCATGAATTTTTCTATCTGACACGCATCCTCCTTTCCGAGGAATGTACCTCTGTATGCATAATAGTAAAATAAGTTAAGATTCGCAACAACTGATTAAGCTAATTGGAAGAATGACCACTGATTAAACTGATTGGATAACTGAATTATCTACGTAATCATTTTAATCCCGTGAATCTCCCCGTGCATATCGGGGCAGGGCGGTACAGACAATTATAATTAAATTTCTCTATAGCCAAACTGTTGGCATTTATTAAAAAATATTGTTAGATTACCGGTATCAATCCATAGGACAGCCGAAGAAGAAAAATAAAAATCCTTTCTAAAAACTTAAATAAAAATAATATGAAAAATATTATACGGAATATTTTTTATCTGTTTCTTTGTTTGTTTTGCATGAGCAGTATATTTTCTACATGCAATAAAACCACTCCGAGCAGGTACAGCGTAACGGCGAACTTTCACCGAAAAACGATTCCTGCTTCATCAACCCAAACACAGACAATGTCTTTTATCGATACACTGGCACTGGCAAAACGAACTGATAAAGTAAATATGCATATCAGTGATATTGATGTAATCGGAAACCGAATAAACGGAGACGCGATTCCTCCGCTTACAACATTTGTTTCAATGACGTACTTCAGGAAAGAAGGAGATATAATGACAAAGGGCAATGCTTTTGCCGGCAATACCGGCTGGCTTTCCGGTCACGTTGGTGATATTGCCGTTTGCACAGATGCATTATGGATTGGCTCAGCCCCGAATGAATTTGATTACCATGGCGCCGATTCAACAGTTAACGTAGCATTAACCGATGATTTAGGCGCTTCACTGCATCCTGTTTACAGAGAAGCAGGCGCTTCTTATTTGGTTAAGATAACAGACGGAGACCAGTACATACCGTGGATTCATCCTGATGTGCCAACCGGCAGGGCAATAACACTTGACGATATAAACAGCAATAAAAAGCATCTTGATATGATGTCACTGACATTAATGTTATTCAACTCGCTTTCAGGGGCAGTAAGCGGTTCTGTTGCAGCAATGCCGACTATAAGCTGGACTAAAATAATTCCCACACCGATAGGACCGGATACAATAACAATACCTTTGGCAAATGTAAGACTTGGCGGACCGAACAATGACGGCGATTTTAAGCTTCATTTTATGCCCCAGCTCCAGTCAAATGAAAACGGGACGATTGGAGATAGCACTAACCAGGTTATGAGGGGACCCGGAATCGGCTTCTATTTTGAGGGAACTCTTAATGTAAAAGACATTGCTCTTAATACTAATATTGCTGCTGTTAAAATTGTTGTTCCGGTTTTTCTGACATTCCAGAGGAATGATAATTCCGGAGATTTCCAGGTTGAACTTCAGCCGATTGCCGACCTTTCAAGAGGTCTTGCAGGTAACTCAACAGGTCTTGATAAAATAATTGTCCTTGCAAATACTCCGTTTGGAATTGCTTCGCAAAACGCTGCAGATACAATCCGAAGCGCTGTTATTACTTCGTTAACCGGTATTGGCGCAGGCGGGGACTCGGAGTATTTGTAAGTTCAACAATAGCATTCAGCTCCGGGTTTAATAAATATAAAACCGGCAAACAGCTTGCTTCATTGGATTTTGATATTATTACAGTACCTAATGACTGCAATAATTTTCAGAATCCGCTTTGTTTTAAATATAATGGTATTGTTCCTACACAGGTACAGCCGCAGGGCAGTGGGAGCACTATGATTTCTGTGTTTATTTTAAATCGTTATAAATAAAATTGAAAATTAAAAGATTGAGTTATAAAATAATTT
>CAVUOA010000015.1:0-4860 GCA_963742955.1 Ignavibacteriota bacterium
TGTTGAGACATTCCATTGTCAGCTAAAGAACTTATCAGCGTATTGCTGAAGGAGAAAAATAAAATTAAGCTGAAATGGATTTTTTTGTTTATAAATACCATTTAATCTCCTGCCGGATACTCCAAAATAGCCTAACCCCACTCGCTTTTTAATTGTTATGATGAATATTATGGGTTAATTTAGAGTAAATAAAGAAATACCATGAAAAAAGTAATGTTACTTTTAACACTCTGTACTCTATACACTCTGCACACTCAAAACACTCTGTCCCAGTGGTATCAGCAGCAGGTACCCACATCGCAGTTGGTTCAGGATATACATTTTTTGGATACACTGCACGGGTGGCTTGCCTGCTCCAACGGTTCGGTTAATGACAGCGGTATAATACTATACACATCCACAGGCGGCACAAGCCGGGTGAAACAATTGGGTATTTCATCTTCTCCGCTTTTTGCATTAAAGATGGCTAATCTGAACACAGGCTATTGTGTGGGAGGATTTAGAAAGATATATAAGACTACGGACGGAGGGATTAATTGGTTGAATATGAACACAGGATTTGCAAATTATTTTGGAGATGTTGCAGTACCAAATACAAATGGAGATACAGCGTATTTTGAAGATTTTACCTCGGGAGAGGGAATCTGGAAAACAACAAACGGCGGATTAACATTTGCAAATATATACCCGCCTGCTTATGGGAGGACATTGTTTTTCATAAACAATCAAACAGGGTGGGCAGAAATTGGCAGCTTTTATCTTGTCCATACCACCAACGGGGGACAGAACTGGACCACACTGCAAAATTTTGCAAGTCCAATAGGAGATATATTTTTTGTAAATGAAAATACTGGATGGGTAACTATAGGGGATACAAATAGAATACTAAAAACAACAAATTCAGGGTTAAATTGGTCACCTCAAACGTTACCACCAAGCACGCCCGGAGCAAATAAAATTCAAATGTTATCTTTAAACTATGGCTGGGTAAGCAGCGGTGTATTCAAAATGCTAAGGACAATAGATGGGCAAACCTGGCAATTTGTCACAATACCGGTTGCTCAAACGCAAAGTATTAATTTTATCGATTCCTTAGTCGGTTGGTCAGGGTTAATTGGCATAATCAAGACCACCAATGGCGGATTAAGTTATATAGGTCAAATAAATACTGAAATCCCGGGAAAATATATTTTATCGCAGAACTATCCTAACCCATTTAATCCTAAGACAACAATAGAGTTTTCATTAGTAAAGCCCTCTTATGCAGAGCTAAAAGTATATGACGTTTTAGGAAAAGAACTTTCGGTATTTCAAAGTGAAGAGTTATTAAATGCCGGAACACACAGGTTTATTTTTAACGGGGAAGAACTTTCATCGGGTATATATTTTTAAACATGATTATTAAAAGCTCAAGAGAAGAAATAGTTTTTCAGAATACAAAAAAAATGATATTAATAAAATAAATCAATCAATTATACCTTAGGAGGCATTATGAAAAAGATATTTTCAATACTGATTCTCCTTGTTATCACACAGCTTAACACACAATCACAAACAGCCAATTTAGATAATTATGTAGCTTTAGGCTTCGAAGGCTCGCTTCCGGGACCATACGAAAGCCAGCCGCCGATGGATACGCTTGCAGAGCTTAACACAAACCTCTGGCAGCCATGGGATGTAACGCAATGGGAAGCAGATTACTTGATGTGCTTTACAGTTACGGCTTTAAGTTCTCATTTTTTCAAGCTGGGTGGTTCCAGACAAGAGCATGGGGACAGCAGACAATTTACCAGGCGGAAGAAACATCTTCGCCCGGAAATAATGTGGAGAAATACAAATACAATAACCATTGGTCTAGAGGTGAAGATATATACGATAACAGCAGTTATGGCAACGGCGTGAGGGTGAGGCGTTACATTGCAAATCCCAATAATCCCCAGCCCGGCTATGTATTAACCGATGCGGATGAGTTCTTCGAGCAGACAGGCAGTATATTATCACAGACAAACATAAAATACAGGTATGAAAGAACACAGGAAAGTGATTCGCTGAATGTATGGTATATTATGCCGAGAATGAGAATTGACCCAGACATTTGCAATAAATAATCCCAATGTGGATGTTGCAAAAATAGAAATTTGTTCTTACGACGGAACATTAATTAAAAATGTAATTCTGAAATGCCAGAATTTTTATGTTAATAGCGGTTCAATACAACGGAAACTATATTGAAGAATATAATTTCTTCGGACCTAATGAGCTTCAGGTCACCTCCAGTGCGTTAAACGGATTAAACACAGGCAGGGATTACAGCCAAACGGCACAGTCCGGTGATTGCCGCGTTGACTTTAAAATATACTGGTACGAAACAACCGACCTCTGGATAGATTATGTGAAGGTGGAAGACCAATACGCCCACGAACTATTTAAAGGTTTGACAGATAATCAATTGAACAATGAGATGGGAACAATACTCAACCACTCCCACAGTGATATATTTACAGGCATGTTTACGGAAGAAATACAGGCAGACAACGTTTCAGCAGTAAAATATTACAATGATTTGATGGCGGCGAGTTTTCCTCAGCACCCTAACGCAAGGGCGTTTAATTTATATAACGAAATGTCGTTTGACTGGATAAACACTTATAAGTCAAACACTCTCCAGTATTTTCCCACCGTGGTGTCGGGAATGTTTCCCGACGCATTCACGAAGTGAATAATTAGAACATGTCGGGGCAACAATTTTCCGCATACAATTTCCTTCCCCAATTTGGTAATTTATTATCATCTAACTTAAAACTTCACAATTCCCCATAGTTTATTCCATTAAGAAACAGTTTTACACTGAAAAGCACAGCTAAACACAAAACCGCTATGCGGATTGCGTCGGGAAACATTCCCTGCGCCACTTAAATATGAAAGATATAGATGACTCCCGCGAAGCCGCTAAGACGTATAAGGAAAAAGGGTATAAGTGATTTTATTTTAGGAGATACAGACCTGACAGGTTTATGAAACCTGACAGGTTTATTTTTAACTGTGAGTGTATTCAGTGTATGTTAACAGAATTTACAGTAAACGTGTGAGTAAAATCAGCAGTTCCAACCCCTTCCGGAAACCATTCTGTTGTAACCAGCATATTATTGAAAGTTACAAACTTTTTTATCAAACCGTATTTGCAGTAATAATCATAATATGGATATTCAGGCAGTGCAGCAGCTACCGTGCTTTTTTTCATGCAGTTAAAAGTGCCTGCGCCAACAATAATTAATTCATAGCCTTCGTATTTCTTTAATACAGTTTCGAGTGTACCCCATGTTCTTCCGGTTATTACGGGATATTTTAGTATCTCAATAGGAGGCTGGTAAATATGCAGCGAATCATTAAAGATGAAATCCCTTTTAGTAATATTGACTGATAAAATAACGCTGGGGGGGTAAATAAAAGAACCGATATTTCTCTGTGCATATAATAACAAAGCTGAATCAGTGTTTATCATGTAGCTCCGCGATTGATGAGTTCCCTGTGATTCGTTTAAAGTCTCAATCAAACACTTTGTTTGAACACTGTTAATTAGTGTATCATATAAAATTGTTACAGTTCCGGTTCTTATTAACGGGTATTCCGAAAGATAATGACGGATTGAATCAGGCTGGATATCAGATACACTCGTAATATAAGTATAAGACCAAGAATTTCCGGTATTGAGGGGGAATTGAAAACTTCCTGTATCAATCGAGTTAATTCCGGTGCCGGTTACTGAATCTGATTTGCAGCAATATAATATAACAGATAAAAAAACAGCAAAACAAAAATAAATTGCCTTATTCATTTTTTATCGTTTATGGAATATTAAATGAAGTAACCTGATATAAATCGTTTAAATCAACCATACCCATTAAATTACCCCACTCATTTAATACTCTGACATCTTTTATCGTATAATCTCTTTTCAAAATTCCGATTTTGAGTAATAATCGTACAGCTCCATGTCCGGTAACTGCTCCATATTCTCTGTGTCTTAATGCAGCTGTAGAAAGTTATTCCGATTGTGATTTTCTCAAAGCCCCAATATTTTTTATAAATAACATCAAGCCTTCTATTGTTTTAAACAGCCACTCGGTACCTGAAGGAACTGGATATTTAAGACTAACTACCGGAGGTACTTCAAGAATCAGAGTATCGTTTGGAGTATAACGCATTTGACGGTTGTTTTCTACAGTATATAATATATCCAGGATTGAACTAGTTCTGCCCCAAATATTGGTAATGGATTCCCTGAGATGTTTTATAAGGTGTTAAACCTCCGCCAAAAGGGTTTCTGTACCCGTAACAAATAAGGCCCGAATTGGTATTTGCATAATATTCACGTGAATCGAAATGAATGGTGTTTTCTGTGTATCGAGTAAAAAAGCATTTAGTAGTATCTCCGTTTATCAGCGTATCTATAATATAGTCGTTGTACCGCTTGCGTTTAGCGGAAAATCACTGAAATATCTCCTGACTGAATCAGGTCTGAAATTTTGTGCAGTGTATTTACGGTTGTAATTCCATGTTGAACCGTCTTTAAACGGATATGTAAAACTGGATGTATCTAATGCAGGAACGCTGTTTCTGCTGGTAGAAACCGGATTATCTGAACAGGAGAATAAGAAAGCCGGGAGCAGGATAAAACAGCATACGGAAATTGCTTTTCGCAAAGACATATTTTTCTCCTTTAATGCTTATCCCAATATATACTGAAATTTTAATTTAGGTAAGCCAAAAAATAAAGACAGGGAGAAAAATATTTTGAAGAATGGGAACTAAAAAAACCGCCTTATTGAAGAGGCGGTTCTTAAAATGCAACTAATTGTT
>CAVUOA010000016.1:0-4531 GCA_963742955.1 Ignavibacteriota bacterium
AGTATTTTGTGATTTCTCAGCGAATACCCGTAAGTTAACTGAGGGTAAATACCTTTAGCTCCAAAATCAGTGAAATATCCCGCTCCTACAGAAATTACTCCTGTTCCCTGTATCATGTGTAGACGGCTGAATATTCTCTTTAAGCAATAAATCATATTTGTATGAGAACCGGAGGTGGTTCTTGATATTACCGCCAAATAACAGAGAGTATTCTACAGCAAAACGGTGCTCACCTAATTTTCCGAAGCCTATTGAGAACTCCTTGGTTATGCTTGCATCAAGCTTTTTGTTCTCATACATAATTTCAGGATTGATAAGATAAAATATGCTCCCCACTAAGATTGATATGGGCAGAACCGAAGCGGCAGTTGATTCTTTATTGTAGAGCTTTAAATATTTTATGTGGTTTTGGTTTTTGAACTGGGCATAGGAATTGCTGCAAAGAGTAATGATAAAGAGGAAAGTGAATAAGATTTTCTTATATTTAAAACACCATATTTTCAAAAAGGCTGAATTCCTATTGCTAGTCCCAGCGAGAAATCTGTATTATCAGCAATTTATTTCTTAAGCATAAACGTGTGGCGGAGCTTTGCGTAAGGATATAAAATAAATACCGCCATCTGCTTCTATTTTTATTCAGTCGCTGATACTTCCGGGGCAATTCCGTTGTTTTTAGTATCGGTATAATAACCCGCACCGATCGAAATAAATTCCCGTTCGTCAATCCACTCGCCCCGGTCAGCTTTGAAAGCACATCGTATTTAAAAGATGCACGGATATAACTTTTTGATGCGCTTCGGAAAATGTATGTATATTCACCCGAAATTCTGAATTCACCGTGTTTCCCGAATGCAAGTGAAAACTCTCTCCCCAGCCCAAAATAGAATTTTTTATTCTCGTAAACAACTGTTGGAGTGAGCGTTAAAACAACAATTGAGCCGATAAATAAGTAAGCATCAGTATTACTGCCGGTACGGGATAAACCGCTTCGGTTTATCCGGAATAAATTATAAGAGGCGTTAATTTTTAAATCAGTCTGTGAAAACAAATTGCCTGAAGTCAGTAATAACAAAAAAATTATTATTGGCTTAAGAGAAAATGATTTCACCTCACCCCTCCATAATTTGTTTAATTGAATTATAATACGAATCGCTTAATACTTCCAGAGATAAATTGATATCCTTGTTGATTTTCAGCGATTTTCCGCCTGCTTTACCTATAATTGCTAAATTAATTCCGTTTAATTTGCATATTTTCTCAAGTTCATTCAATGATTTTTCATCAAACGATATTAATATTCTGCTTTGTGATTCGTTAAATAATTCAAAATCCTTCCTGCCGGAAAATTCAATATTAACATTGCAGCCGGTAAATTTCTTCCTGTTCATAATGCAGCTTTCGGCAAGTGCAACTGCAAGTCCACAATCGGATACATCATGAGCGGATTAAATAAACTTTCCTGATTAAATCAAGCAATGTCTGCTGAAGCTTCTTTTCAAACTGGTCAATATCAGGCGCATCGCCAGCAACTATATCGTGAATAAGTTTAAATATTCACATCCGCCGATTCCGTCAAAGGATTGTAAACCCTTTTAAAGGGGGATTAAGGAGGATTCCCATAACAGCGATTAAGTCACCATCATCTTTAAAGTATGAAGTTGTAACATGCTTGATATCTTCAATCAATCCCATCATGCCGATTACAGGGGTAGGATAGACGGCATAATCAGGTGATTCATTATAAAAGCTCACGTTACCGCCAGTAACTGGGGTGCCAAGTACTCTGCATGCGTCTCCAATTCCCCTTACAGATTCACGGAACATGTAGTAAACTTCCGGCTTATAAGGATTACCGAAGTTAAGGCAATTTGTTATAGCTAACGGCTCTGCGCCCGTGCAGACTACATTGCGCGCTGATTCGCAAACAGCGATTAATCCGCCTTTGTAAGGATTCAGGTATACATATCTTCCGTTGCAATCGGTTTTCATCGAGAGCGCTTTGTTATTTTCCTTTATCCTCATTACCGAGGCATCTCCGCCCGGGATAATAACAGTATTGGTTCTTACTTGAGTATCATACTGCTCATATACCCAGTTTTTATTTGCAATGTTTGGTGAAGAAAGAAGTTTTAATAAAACTTCATTATAATCTTCGGGTTCTTTGAGTGAATTAAAATCAAACTCCTTAATTTTCTTAAGATACTCCGGCTCTTTTGATTCTCTTACATAAACAGGCGCGCCGCCGCCGAGCACAAGTGTTTCGGCGGGAACGTCTGCAACAAGCTCTCCCTGGTAATGGACTTTTAATCTTCCGTCATCAGTAACTATTCCTACTTCAACGCAGTTCAAATCCCATTTTTCGAAAATCTTAAGCGCAGTTTCTTCTTTGCCTTTTTCAATAACCACAAGCATTCTTTCCTGTGATTCCGAAAGCATTATTTCATAAGCGCTCATTTGTTCTTCGCGGACAGGGACAAGGTCAAGATTAATTTCCATACCGGCATTGCCTTTAGCGCTCATTTCGCTGGTTGAACATGTGATCCCTGCGGCACCCATATCCTGCATTCCGACTATTGTTCCGCTTTTAATCAGCTCAAGCGATGCTTCCATAAGCAGCTTCTCGGTAAACGGGTCGCCAACCTGAACCGAGGGGCGCTTTGATTCCGATTTCTCCGAGATTTCTTCCGATGCAAATGTTGCGCCGTGAATGCCGTCTCTGCCTGTTGATGAACCTACTATAAATACAGGATTGCCTTCTCCTTTTGCAATGGCTTTTGCAACCTGGTCGGTTTTAACAATACCCACCGCCATAGCATTGACAAGGGGATTATCTTTATAAGAATCATCAAAATAAATTTCACCGCTTACCGTAGGCACACCGAAGCAGTTGCCGTAATCACCGATGCCTTTAACCACATTTTTGAAAAGATATTGGTGTGTGCTAAGACACCCCTGAGCTTCGCTCTGTCCCCCGAAGGAGGGACTGTGATTATTTGTTATCTCCCCGAATCTCAATGAGTTCAGCGCGGCAATAGGTCTTGCGCCCATTGTGAATATATCGCGCAGTATACCGCCAACACCTGTTGCTGCGCCCTGGTACGGCTCAACAGCCGATGGATGGTTATGTGATTCTATTTTAAACGCTACTGCAAGCCCATTACCTATATCAACAAGTCCTGCGTTTTCCTCTCCGGCAGATACAAGCAGCTTTCCTCCGCTTCGGGGCAGTTTTTTAATTTCGAGTATGGAGTTTTTGTATGAGCAGTGTTCGCTCCACATAACGGAGTAGATTCCAAGCTCCGTGTAGGTTGGCACTCTGCCGAGTATCTTTATAACTAAGTTATACTCATCTTCCTGTAAGCCAAGCTCTTTGGCGAGTTCTAAGTTTACTATGGGGTCTTGCATTAGAAGAATTTTATGTTAAAATTTATTTTTAAGTGGTCGCAAATTGCGACTACAATTTCTTGTTAATGTGAACATTATTGACTGTTCTAAACAGTTGTGCAAAACAAGCTATTTTAAATTTTTTATTTTGATTTAATGATTTTGTGTTCTTCATATTTATCAAGCCATTGAAGTGTAAATTTGTAAATACCCGGGGTAAGTTTTCATAGAAAGCCCACCATTTGATACTATACCTTCCCGGTGCAGATGCTGTGAACTCATACCGTTCTTTAATCATGTAACTATTCATCAAAAATAGTCATATAAATAATGGCACATTTTGCTGACGTTGACAGGTAATGCGGTAGGAGGCGCAAATGGGTTCATTTTTTCAGATTCCGCTGAAGGGGTTGTTATTGTTGTTAAACCCCATTTATCAATAATATAAATAATTGAATCAGGATTCTGTGAAAAAGATTCTTTTACTATCAATATGAATAGGATTATCAATAATATTTTATTCAGGGAGTCTCGCATTTATTTTGCTAATATAGCTTTAAAAGTTTCTGATTCATTATTTATTATTTTTTCTATTTAATAAACACCGCTTGGCAAATTATTAACATACTGCCACCAATCAAATCTGTATGCTCCGGGTGAAATTGAATTCCAAATAAAAGTTACTTTGGTATTATAGTCTTTGTCTTTTACATTTATAATAAGGGCAGATGTATCATATGTGTATACATTAGCAGAGTATGTATACATAGAAGGTGAAAAAGGATATATTAGTTTATTTCTCTCCTGATAGTATTTAATTGAGTCTATGTTGTGAGTACGTAAGCATAATCCTACATTTTCCGAACTGAATATTACTGTATCACTTGTAATATCTTTTTCAAATGAGAATAATTTACAGGTCATTAATGCAAATACCAAAACGAAAAGAAATTTATAATTCATTAAAAGTATTTTATAGTATTCGTTATTATCGGTTTCCTTAAGTACATTTTTAATATCATTTAATACTTCTTGCCCTGATTTAGTTACTTTGCCGTTTTTTGAGACAATAAGGTAGCCGTTAGTTTTTTTCTTTCCTCAATCAGTTTCTTAATAGCCATTCTTCTACCCTTCATGAGTTTTTCTT
>CAVUOA010000017.1:0-8825 GCA_963742955.1 Ignavibacteriota bacterium
GAAAATTCAGATATTATTAAGTAAAAGGGATTCTATTTGTAATTGGGGAGAGGAAGGATAGAATCCCTTTTGCTTTTTAATTCTTTACTACAAAATAAGGCTTGCCGGAATATGGATTCGCAATCTTTTCCATATCAATATCAAAAACATTCTTCACGAGAACCTCTTTATTTATTTTTTCCGGCGAATCATAAATGTTTTCGACCACACCGTTTTTCATAAAAATAATTTTATCTGCATAAGCAATCGCTAAATTCAAATCATGCAATATTGCAATCACAAGAATATTTGATTCGGTGTATTTTCTTGGCCGTATACCGCGAGAATGAAATGCTGGTAATGCAAATCAAGCTGTGATACAGGTTCATCGAGGAACAGAATCTGTTGGGTTGCGGTTTTTTCATCCTACGCCATATCTGCGCCAATACTCTTGCCATTTGAACTTTTTGGGCTTCTCCTCCCGATAATGTATCGTAATCTCTTTCTTTTAAGCCTGATGCGCCCCAATAATCCCAGGCTTTTATCGGTAATTAATAAATCTTCAATCCCCGGCTCGCTGCTGAAATGAGGATAGCGTCCCATCAATACAAGTTCGGAAACCGATATTGGAAAGGTTATTTCGTAGTGCTGAGAAAGCACTGCTCTTATTTTAGCAAGCTCAATTTCTTTGTATTTTTCGATTTTCATATCTGCTAAAGTAACTTTCACCTTCCAGAAAGCTCTTAAGCTTCCTGCAAGAATTTTCATCAATGTTGATTTACCTGCGCCGTTTTGTCCCATTATTACAATAAACTCACCATTTCCGAATTCCAGTGAAATGTTTTTTACAAGTTCTTTTTTTCCGATTCTGAATGTGAGGTTTTTTGCTTTAAGCAATGAAACCTCCTTTGCTCTGTGATTTCCTGTTCTTATAAAGCAGCCAGAGGAAAACAGGAGCCCCGACGAATGCAGTTATAATGCCTATCGGCATTTCTGCGGGAGCAATTATTACTCTTGCAAGCATGTCTGCTGTTATCATAACAATTGCGCCAAGCAATGCTGAACCTGTAATAAGGTATCTGTTATCTGAACCTTTCATAAGGCGTAGAAGGTGGAGGCTGTTAATCCAACAAAGCTTATTACTCCGACCATTGATGTTGCTACTGAAACCATAACGGTATTTATAATTATGAGCTGGATTTTCATTCTTTCGATATTATATCCCAGATATGAGGCTTCATCTTCGCCAAGCTGAAGCGCATTGAGCTGTTTTGAAAATCTGAGCGCAAACAGGAAGCAAATAATTGTTGAAATAGAAACGATTATAACAGATTTCCATTCGGCTCCGGAAAATGTCCCCAGGTTCCAGAACGTTATTGAGCGAGCCTGTGGGTCACGTGCTATGTAAGATAAAAAACCCGTACCACCCGCTGCCATTGCATTTACAGCAATACCGGCGAGAATCATTGTTGCAACATTGACTTTTTTATAATAGGAGGAAAATTTATAAACGATTAAAGTTGCAATCAGCCCGCCGGTAAAAGCTGAAACTGGCAATAATAAATCACCTGCAAACGTTATCCCTTCAAATAATGTGCTTTTCCCGAATACAAATACTAACGAAGCACCGAGTGCTGCCCCCGCTGATGTACCCACAAGTCCCGGTTCTACAATCGGATTTCTGAAAAGCGACTGCATTAATGCACCTGAAACTGATAAAGCCGCACCTACAATAAAACACATAAATGTTCGGGCAGCCTAATTTGAAAAAACAATCCCTCAATCACAGGGTTGATAGTTCCGTAAGGTTTCTTTCCTGTAGCGTCAAGAAAAAAATCAAATATCTGGTTATACGATATATTTACAGCCCCGACACGCGTGGAAAGTATAATTAGGACCAGCAGCAGTAAAGCTAAACCCAAATAGATAGTTTTATATTTAACAGAATGGAATAATTTCATTATTTATTTATGAATTAAATCCATAAGTTTCATAACGTTCTCTCCTGTTCTGGGACCTAAGTAAATCAAATCGTGCTCTTCAATTCTGTAAATCTTATGGTTCTTTGCAGCAGGCGTTATTGATAATCCCGGCAGTTCTGCGAATTTTTCTTCACTGCCTGGTCAAAGCCAAAATCTGTAGCCAGTATCACATCAGGCTGAGATTTGGCAATAACTTCCGCGCTTAAGAGCTTAAAATTTGAGGTATCGGCAGCATTTACACCTCCAGCCCAGATAATCATTGAGTTCTGATTGCCTTTATTGCCCATAACAAAGTAATTGTTAGAGGCTCTCCCATAGTGTATTATAAGCACTTTAGGCTTGGTGGTATATGATTTAAGTTTTTCCTGCGCTGCAGCCATATCACTGTCAAGCTTTTTGCACAGCTCTTCTCCTTTTGCTTCTACATGGAATTCCTTAGCCACATCCATTATAAGCATCTTTGTGCTGTCTATTGTGGGGGTAGCTCTGAACTGTTTTAATGGTATTCCGACTTCAGTAAGCTGTTTTACAACATTATCAGGACCTATTGCTGCATCGGTCCCGCCGTTATAGTAAACAACTGTTGGATTAAGAGAGATGATACCTTCTGCGCTGAGCATTCTGTGATAGCCTACAGTTGTAATGTTCTTTGTCTCCGGCGGATAGGTGCTTGATAAATCAACACCGACAATTTTATCTCCCTGACCGAGAGCAAAAAGTATTTCGGTAAGCTGTTTTGAAACACATACAATCCTGATATCTTTATTTTCTGCATCATTTTGTTTTTTCGAAAATCTTCCGCATGATGAAAATATTATTAACGGAACAGCAATAAATAGGATAAATTTAATTTTCATTTGTTAAATAAAATAAGACACGACCCGGAAATAATGCTTATCATTCCGGGCCATGACATTATTGGAAAATGAGGTTTATTTGAAATTGTAGCTTAATGTTGCTCCGCCATAGAAATTAATTTCATTTGGACCTGAAATGTAGAACCTTTGGTCATTCACATTAAGAAACAACTCTGTTGGATATCTCTGACCAGTTATATTGTTTGCACCGCCGTAAACTTCAAGATTTAATTTTTTGGCAATGGTTCTGCGAATGCCCAGCCTTGAGTTTAGAAGACCGTAAGCTTCAGCAGTGTGTGAGTTATCAAACGTAAGGGGAATCTTATCTGTGTAGGCGTAAGTAACATTAAGATAAACTCCGGGAACTGATATTATATCAAGTCCAATATTGATAACATTAGGCGCAACGCCCGGAACCTTTAATCCGGTATAATCTTTTGTTGTTGAATCGTTATTATTATTGCTCTTGAAATCAACGTTTTCATCATCGGTAAAGGTATACGTAATAAACGGCCTAACAAGAGAAATGATTTTCGATTTTTCAGGAACGAAAGCATAAACAAGCTTTGCTTCTACGCCTTTGTATCTTACTTTTCCCGCGTTAGTTGTAATTGAGTAAGCGGGGTTTCCGTTTGCGGCTGCAAAGTTCTGTGTAACCAGCTTATCTTTTACATCCATAAAATATCCGGCTACTTCATAGCTTAATGCATTTTTTAGCAGGCTTCCTTTTGAACCGACTTCTATGCTTGTTGCATTTTCAGGTTTTAAATCAAGATTAACCTTTCCAAGCTGAGTCATTAATACCTGGCTGGTTGACGGGGGAGTGAAGCCTGTGCTGAAACTTCCGTAAACCGAAAACATTCCGTTAATAACCTGGTTAATTGCAACGCGGGGAGTTATTACTGGGTCAAACCTTCTGTAACCCGTTGCATTCTTATGTGAAGAAGACTGCGCAATTAAATCCTGCACGTCATACTCAAGGAAATTAACGCTCGTACCGGCTGTGAGCAGTGTATTTTTTGTTATGTTTATATCTGCCTGACCGAATACGTTATATGAAAGAGGTTTTATTTCCTGGTTGCCTCTGATGCTTCCGAGTACGTTGTTGGTTAGCGTATAAGAATCGGCAAAGTTAAGATTCTCAAGAAATTCACCGCCGAAAGTAAAACTTGTTTTTACCTTTCCAAAGGTTGGGGTAACAACAAAAGTAGTTCTTGCGCCGAATTTGCTGTTATTGTTTCTTGTTAAACCTGCTGCAGACGGCTGGTCTTTGAAGAAGAAACCCGCATAGAAAGTGGTTCATGTTTGAAAATATATTTGAAAATGTATGTTCAAGTGAAACTCCGAGCCTGCTGCTTTCGCTTTTTATGTGAGCGTCATTTTTTACATAGTTGGTATCTGCAGTGTGCGATTCGTTGTAGAATCCCAGGCTGTCAAGCTCTCCGGCAAGAGCGTTGTATACATTTGAATAATTACCGAAGAATGTAATCGTATTCTGCCTGTCAAGGAAAAGGCTTCCGTTGATTAAAGCAAAGTCTTCATTGGTCTTGTTATGGTCCCTGAAACCTTTTGCCTGCTGGTGTCCGTAGTTGACAAATAAATTCAGCTTTTCATTTCCTATCGAAAGGCCGGTGTTGGTTCTGAAAAGACCGTATGAACCCCCAAGTCCTCCGAGTATAACATTTGTTCCCCATGGAGCTTTTGCAGATTTCATGTTTATTACGCCTCCGATGTTTGCTCCGTATATAGTTGACGAAGGTCCTTTGATTACTTCAACGAGACTGAGATTTGTATAGTCAACTTCGTCAAGTGAAGTTGTTGCATCCGCATCGGTTAAAGCTATATCATTGTAATATGCTTTGTACCCGTTGCCGTTGAAGTTTGTCAAAAATCCGTAACCGCGGATTCCGAGCAGAACGCCGGAGCCGAGGTTTCTGAATTCCATTTTTACGCCGGGTATAAGATTCATTGTGTACTGAATATTCATTCCCATATCCCTGTTGATATCTCCTTCGAAAGAAAACCAATGCTCCCCGGAGTTTCTATATTTTTTTTGTTATTTAATGTACCTTCAACCTGTATAACACTTGTGGAAAGGTTGGTAGGTTCAAGTCCCACAATTAAATCAGTCCCTGTACTTGATACAGTCATTTCTTTCTTTTCATAGCCGATAGCTTTAAACGTTACATTGTTCTTTTCATTTTTGGTCTGCAGTGTGAACACGCCGTCATCATCGGTTGTAGTGCCTTCATGGGTTGCAGTAATAGTAATTGCCGCACCCGGAATCGGCTGGTTATTTTGCAAGTCTTTTACGATGCCCTTTAATGTATTCTGGGCATTTGCATTATAATATATACAGAATAATGCAATGACTAATATAAATTTTTTCATAATTAAATTTATTATTTAGCAATTAAATTTTTAAAACAAGGGTAAGCGGAAATAATACGGATTATTTCCGCAGCCCTTTTGGAATATGAAATAAGTTTTAACTGCTAAATAATCTCGGGAGGGGGTGTTTCAATATCCAGCTTTATGGAAAGCAGGTTTTCGGTTGAATGATATAATTTGTTTAAATTGATTATAGGAGGGAAAACATCTTTAATATTTCTGTGCGGTAAATATTTGCTGATTGAAACTTTTCCGTTTACATCTGATTTTTTCTGAGGCGCCTGGCTATCGGGTAAGTTATCGTTTATATGATTGACCAGGCTTTTGTTGATTCTCTCTTCTTTTGAATCATTAATGCAATAGTAATATATATATCCGTCATGGATTTCGCTTCTTTCGATATCATACATATCTCCTTTGTAAGAAAACTCATCATCATTTGTAGGATGGAACTCTCTATCGTTAACTACTCCGTTGCTATAAGTAAATTTCAATAATACAAGCTCATCAGTCTCATTTTCTTCTTCTGTAATTTTGCTTCTTATGTCAGAGCGTGCGTCTGCAATCATCCCAAGGTAAGCAAAATGAAAACCCAAGGATGTTGTAAAACATCAATCCCAGCAGTGTAACAGATATAATTTTTTTCATTAAAACCTTGCATAATAATTTTATTTATGGAAAAATGCAAGTGTGATAAGTTTTGAGAAATAAAAATGGTTTGTCTCCCGGAACATGTTTCAGGGTCTGCGCCACATTTCTCCTTTTGTCATTCCGGCGAAGGCAGGAATCCGGTTTAAGAATATTCTATTCTCAAATCCTTGAGGGGAAGCGTTGATGTGCTGAATAGATTCCTGCTTTCCCCCCTGCCTGTCTTCGCCGTGTAGACTTGCAGAAGGCAGGCGCTCAGGGCCTAAATTCTGTAACTAATCTTTCTCGGCACTGTGAACTGTCTAATTCCATCAATCGAACCAATATACCCGTATCCGCTTTGTTTAATACCAACCCACGGTGTTCCGCTTGCGGATGCCAAGCCCTGGTTAACGCCAATCATGCCGGATTCGATTTTACGGGCTGCTTCAAGTCCTTTTTTCTTATTTTTAGACCATACTGTAGCGCCGAGCCCGTAGGGTGTGTCATTAGCAAGCCGTATTGCTTCGTCAGTGCTTTTAACTTTCTGTATGCAGACAACGGGCCCGAATTTTTCATCACGCATAATTCTGTGTTTGTGGCGAAAGATTTGTGAGAAGAGTGGGTTCAAAGTAAAATCCATTGTGATTCTTTACTGATTTTCCGCCAATAATTGGGTAAGCTTTGCTCCGTGTTTAACTGCATCATTGACCTGTTCAATAACGTTTTGGCGGATTTCCTCGCTTACCATCGGTCCCATCTGCACGTTTTCATCATATCCCGAACCGTATTTGAAATTACGCACGCCTTCTGCAACAAGAGTTGTAAACTTATCAGCTATTTTCTCATGCACATAGATTCGTTCGACTGAAACGCACACCTGTCCGGAATTACGCAGTGAACCGTTAACAGCAAAATGAGCGGCTTGAGCCAAATCGGCATCATCGAGAACAATCATGGGGTCTTTGCCTCCGAGCTCAAGCACAATGCGGTTGAGTTTCCTGCTGGAGGCATTCATAATCTTCTTTCCAACTGCCTGTGAGCCAACAAAGGCAACCATATCAATATCAGCGTGAATCAGCTCATTACCAACTTCATCAGCACCCTGCAGTAGGTTTATAACTCCCTCAGGCAAGTGCTTTTTGAATATTTTATATATAGCTTCACCTGTAAGAGGCACATATTCCGAAGGCTTAAAAATAACGGTATTTCCGGCTATTAGAGCAGGGGAGAGGAGAGTTTCCGGCATACTTACGGGGAAATTCCACGGTGTAATAACGGCGCAAACCCCGATTGGAGTGCGGTGAAGCTCGGTAACAAGGTTTTCTTCCTTAAAATGTTCAACTTTCAGAGCTTCTTTAGCCTGTTCAATGGTTTCCCTTATGCCGTAAGCAACGGCGTGAGTTTCACCAACAGCTGATTTATACAGCTTGCCCATTTCATCGGTTATAATTCTGCCGATTCTTTCCTTTTCCTTTATGAAATCTTTAGCGCAAGCTTCAAGCCGTTTACTTCTTTCCTTTAAAGACAGTTTGCTCCATTCAGGTAAAGTTTTTTTTGCATTCTTTACAGCGTTGTGAACTTCTGTTTTTGATGAGCATTTAATGCGCTTAATCAGCTTACCGGTTGCGGGATTGATATCGTTAATGAATTTTTGCATCTTTTTTTTAAAATTTATATTGATGTGAATTTAAGGAATAATGCAGAAAAGTAACAGACTGCATATTATCCGCAGTAGAGTGGAAGAGATAGTTTCTCGAATGCCATTTAAACGTACGGAAACCACTCTGTGAGACGTTTTCAGAGACATCCTATAGTGATATGAAAATATAACGTCTTACAAACAATGTAATGAAGTATTATTATTCTCGTAATCAAGTCTATACCGGTTACACCCAGCGCATAGCGATAGCGCCCCATGTCCAGCCGGAGCCAACTGCAGCAAAAACAATGATGTTATCTTTTTTTAACAAACCTCCGCGGTGAGCTTCATCGAGCAAAATCGGTATAGTCCCGCCCGAAGTATTGGCGTATTTGTCCATATTAGTGAGTACTTTTAGAAAAAGGAATACCGAGGATACGCGCAGTTTCTTTCAGAATGCCTATGCTGGGCTGATGAGGGATTATAAAATCAACCAGCGAAATATCTATATTGGCAGTTTTCAGGACTTCCTGGATTGCATGCGGGAGGACTGAAACAGCAGTATCATAAACATATTTCCCGTTCATCCGGTAATAGTGAAGGCGTTTATCGATTGATTGGTGTGTTGCAGGCTGTTCTGAGCCTCCTGCGGGAATTGTCCATGCGTGTTTGCCGCGTCCGTCGGCATAGAGCTTGGTAGCAATAAAACCTTCGTTATCTTTAGCATGAGTTAAAACCGCTGCGCCTGCGCCGTCACCAAAAAAAACACAATCCCGCTTCGTCCAGTCAGTAATTTTTGAAAATGTATCAGCTCCGATTATCAGAACATTGTCATATGTGCCGGCAGAAATAAATTGTGATGCCACTGACATTGAATAGAGAAATCCTGAACACACTGCTGCCAAATCAAATGCGGCTGCATTAAATGCTTTAATTTTCTCCTGAACTATGCAGGCAGTCGAAGGAGCAATTCTATCCTGCGTGGTTGTTGCAACAATAATTAAATCTATATCATCAGGGGTAAGACCTGCATTTTCAACAGCTTTAAGTGCAGCCTTTGATGCTAAATCCGATGTTGCTTCATCATCAGTCGCTATATGACGTTCACGGATGCCGAGTGTTTCATATATCCATTTATCGGTTGTATCGACAATTGTTTCAAGATATTTATTTGTAAAAACTTTTTCCGGAACATATGAGCCGGTCCCGATGATTTTTACGTTTCTTACTATCTGCAGCATCTTTTCTTCCCTTCACTGATTACTGACAAAAATATATTTTATAAAATTAACTTAAATAAGATTTTCATACAATGTACAGCATTCTGCTCTAAATCGTTATTTTTCC
>CAVUOA010000018.1:0-3263 GCA_963742955.1 Ignavibacteriota bacterium
TGCCGGGCTTGATGTTTTCGTTGACTAATACGGCAACTTCCCGACCCAGCGCATCATAAACAGTCAGCTTAGTTAACACACCCCGTCCTTCGGACACCCCTCTCGAGAGGGGAATTGAGAATTTAATTTTAGTTGAAGGATTAAACGGGTTAGGATAATTTTGAAATAAGGAAAAACTTTGGGGAACGGTTGTGCTGATGTTATTTACACCTATAACAAATCCGTTATTGCAAAGCTGCTGCGCAACATCTGAAAGCTGTTTTAACTTAGTAACTGAATTAAGATTGCTTGTTCCGCGCGCAATTAACTGCGCTATGATTATTCTAATAGTATCATTAGACATGATAGTATTATTATCAGAACCCGAGCTCATAATGATAAATCTGTCCCCCGGTGGGTTTATAGGAACTACAGTTCCCGAAAGAAATCCCGGTCCGCCGCAGTTCTGTACGGAGCCCGAAGGATTGCCGGGTACACCTTCATTCCAGCCGGCACCTGATTCAGGGTCACCTGAATAACAGAATTTGGTAATATACTGCTGACTTCCTCCCGGGGGAATTACCCACGGTGTTTGGTCTTTTTTAATTCCTTTGAGCATGTAGTAAGCGGGGATATATTCACCGTTGGGAGCCTGCTCACATAGACCCTGTCCGGGATTATTTGTGAAATAAGTAAATGATTTTAGTCCTAAATTGTTTACTCCGCTGCAATTTAGCCATCTGAATCCGAAGGCCGGGGGATTTGCGCCATATATCGAATCAAAATTATCTCCGTTATAACAAAAGCCCAGTTTCCTGGTTGTATCGCAGCCTATATAGTCATCATTAGGATTTCCAATATCCGGGTCAGCAATAATTGCCATGTATGTTTTAGTCCACGGTATTACATTCTTATTAATAATATCCCATTTAATAAACTGCATGTCCTCAAGTCCGGGTTTATTATATGCCCATGCAGTAAGGTGAACTTCAGCAAACATCGGAGCAGTTCCTCCGCCGAAACCTTCGCCAATCTTATGCTCTCCCGGGAACCCGTCGGTCATACAGATAAATATCGTCTGGTCTGCAAATCTAACACCGGGGGTGTCAATTTGCGGTTCATAAATCCCGTTATGATTAACATCAATATACGGTGCACCGTGTGGAACCATATTTGCCCATGCAGCCCAGTCAGGATTTGTGTTAATGTTATCACCCCTTGATATTTTGTAAGTCTTAAATGTAATATCAGTGGCTACAACGGGCTGTCCGTTGTAATGATATATATAACCCGGAGCGAGTTCACCTTTATAGGAGGCGGAAGCCATTCTTAGTTCATTGTTAATGTATGCAGCTAGTGTCAATCCTGCGGATAAGACAGCAAATTTACCGGAGCCGTTTGGCCATTCAAACCCCAGAGGATAAGGAGTTCTTAAATCTTGGTCAAATGTACCCGATATGCCGAAAAAAGCAGAAATGTTATTTATGTTGAGCCTGTTTTTTACAGAATCATTAGTAACTGAAGAATAGTTAGATGAGTTTAGAGTAATCAGAACAACAGTAAAAGCAAATATTTTTTTCAGGGCATTCATATTATTACTAATTAATTTATTAGTAACCGCATTAACAACAGAACAGATAAATAAGCCCCCGTTGTTCATCGGGGGCTTGAAATTTTTTTACTTAATTAAAATCATCTTCTTTGTTTCAGAATAAGAACCCGAAACGAGCTTATAGAAGTATACTCCGCTGGGATAGTTGGTACCGTCCCAATCGGCTTCGTATGTGCCGGGCTTGATGTTTTCGTTGACTAATACGGCAACTTCCCGACCCAGCGCATCATAAACAGTCAGCTTAGTTAACACACCCCGTCCTTCGGACACCCCTCTCGAGAGGGGAATTGAGA
Source organism: Ignavibacteriota bacterium (assembly GCA_963742955.1). Classification (GTDB taxonomy): domain Bacteria; phylum Bacteroidota; class Ignavibacteria; order Tepidaquicellales; family OLB5; genus CAVUOA01. The sequence goes on from CAVUOA010000018.1 coordinate 1,885, forward strand.
ATTTAATTTTAGTTGAAGGATTGAACGGGTTAGGATAATTCTGGTACAAAGCAAATGAATTTGGAATGCTTGAACTTATGTTGTTTACACCAATAACAAATCCGGCATTAAACAGCGCCTGGGCAACATCAGACAATTGTTTTAATTTAGTAACCGAGTTGAGGTTATTATTTCCCTGCGCCATTATTTCGGAAATTAATATCCGTACAGTATCGTTCTGATGGATTGTATTATTTTCTGAGCCGGAGCTCATTACCATTCTTCTGTCCCCCTGAACATTAACAGAATAATAAGTGCCTGAAAGAATGCCGGGACCGCCGCAATTCCCGATTGAGCCGTGTGGATTTCCGGGTAAACCTTCATTCCATCCGAGTCCGCTTTCGGGGTCACCTGTATAACAGAATTTTGTGATATACTGTGATGCCCCGCCGGGAGGAATTACCCAGGGAGTCAGGTCTTTCTTTAAGCCTTTAAGCATATAATATGCAGGTAATAATTCACCGTTGGGGTCTGTTTCACATACCGGTCCGGGAGTAGCAGTATTTGTGAAATACGTAAATGATGTAATTCCTACATTGCTTGAACCGTTTCCTGTAAGCCATTTAAATCCTACTGCAGGCGGATTTATTCCGTAGCTGTAACTGTTTCCGGTATCAAGGTTATCAGCATTGTAGCAGAAGCCAAGATTACGTATAGTGTCACAGCCTATGTAATCATCTTCAGCATAACCAATATCAGGGTCTGATACAATAGCAGTGTAAGTACTGTTCCAAACAGTATCATTTTTATTAATGAGGTCAAATTTTTTAAATATCATATCCTGGTAACCGGGGTTATCATATCCCCATGCTGTAAGGTGGAGCTCTGCATAAAGAGGTGGAGTTCCTCCGCCGAAACCCTCACCGATTGTATGCGATTCCGGAAAACCGTCTGTGAGACAAATAAAAATTGTTTCCACAGCGCCTCTTATTCCCGGGGTATCAACCGCAGGTTCATAAGTACCATTATGATTTACATCTATGAACGGTGCGCCGTAGGGAATCATTCTTCCCCACATAAGCCAGTCATAATTGGTGTTCATATTATCACCTCTGCTGACCTTGTAAAATCTGAATGTGCTGTCTGTTTGCGCAGCGGGGTAACCTGAGGCATGAGAAATATACCCGGGCTCGTATTCGCCTTTATAAGATGCGCTTACCATTCTCAGGTCTCCGTTAACCATAGCGCCTGCAGTGAGACCATCTGTAAAGACAGCAAATTTCCCCGAGCCCCTTGGCCACTGGAAACCGGGAGTATTTGATGTTTGCAGATTCTGGTCAGCAATACCTGAGTTTAGTATCCATGTATCAATATTGTTGGGGTCGAACCTTATCATCCGT
>CAVUOA010000019.1:0-3296 GCA_963742955.1 Ignavibacteriota bacterium
TTTATTTGTCTAACACCATCATTTTGCTTTATCTTAATTTTCAGCTTCGAAACGATAGGAGTATACACCTGAGGCAATGTTAGTTCCGTTGAAATCAACGGGCTGCTTCAACTCATTGTTTACCAGCTACATTACTTCTGCAAGTTGCGCAGGAATGTTTCCGATGCAATCCGCATAGCGGTTTTTTGTTTAGCTGTGCTTTTCAGTGTAAAACTGTTTCTTAACGGAATAAACTATGGGGTATTGTGAAGTCTTAAGTTAGATGATAATAAATTACCATAATGGGGGAGGAAATTGTATGCGGAAAATTGTTGCCCGGCATGTTCTAATTATTCACTTCGTGAATGCGTCGGGAAACATTCCCGGCACCACGGTGGGAAATAATGCTTGTTGGGCTTTGGAGCGTCATCCATCCAGTGGTCTGATTAATAAACCACATATCATATACCGTACCAGTCACCGGCAGGTTAGGGAGCTGGGTCCATTGGGAGTATGCAACATGATTCGCCCACGGCGAAGCGAAAAGGCAAAAAGCTAAAAGGGTAATGGCAGATTTTTTCATATTATACAGCTTTGGTTTTAATATTGAATTTATTTGTCGGTTAAACTATGCAATTTATTGTTATTTGAAATACCATAAATTTATTGAAGATGTTATTTCCATTGTAAAAGTGAAGCCAATAAAAACACATCTTCCAAAACCCCAAAAACGAGCTTAACGGAATCAGGCAAAGAGATAAGGTAACTGTTCCCGGGGCTTTTTACTTTATCATCCGGAAGCATACCGCCAAATCCCGTTACAGGTACAAGTTTAAATACTTTTCCTTCGCCGGGCAAAAAAGTCCTCATATTATCAGGCAAGTTCACATAGCCCTGCGGACCCTGATTATTTATATCAAATACCGTATCCAGACCAGAAACAGCCTCAGTAATTTTCCAGTGATTGTGTGAACTTAAAACTGCAGCATCAAACTTTATTGCAAGCCGCCGTTTATCGCTGAGGGGAGCACAGCGCCTGTTTACCATCATAAAATATTTAGTGTTTGTTTCCTCTGATGTGAAGAAACTCATTTCCCAGTATTTAATGTCGTCGCTGTACACGGGACCACCCGGCGGGATTTCCTGATAACTGCTCTGTATGTCATCTATATACTCATGGTTCGGTCCTTCGGTGTGCACACTGAAGCCGGATAGCCACGTAAGCTGATTCTGTTTGTACATGTAATCTCCAAGCTTCCTCAGCCTGCCGTTTAACACACTTATGGAATCGAATTTTTTCTCGCCGTAATAGTTTGTATCTCTCCTGCCCGCACCGCCCAAATTCTCCATGCCCCAGTTAAAATAATGGGGGGGATTTTCACTGCTGAAATAAGCATAGTTAAGCAGTATCTTTGCCCCGTATGCCATTGCAAGATAGTTCTGAACGCTGATTTCCTCGTTTGTTGGTTCTCTTAAAACCCCGTATCTCACAGCAGGAAAAATATCTTCGTTGCTGTGCGATTGTGTACCCGCGCAAAATATTATGTTCGGATTGTTTTTCTGGATTTCGGCGCACCTCTTGAACTGCTGCACCATGCTGAACTGCGGCCCGAACCCGTTTTCGAAATCGTTCTGTAATAAATAATTCAAGGTATCGTCATACTGCTGTGCATCATGAGCCCTGTAATAATCCACGGTTGCGGGGAAGATATTTTTATCTGGTAATGAAACAGCGGGAGGAAGGGGCAGCATTTTAAATTTATTTCCGGGAATCTTGATATAACCGAACGGATACTGGTACATAAACAGGATATCGGTTACCGCGCCGGTAGATATTACGGCATTCAATGCCTCATCCTCTGAGAGTTTATTCTTTAAGCCGCCATATCTTATGAAAGCGCAGTTGGTTTCAACCACAAGGCCTGAATTGGGTTTGTATGTTTTTATCAGGCGGTTTACTTCAGCTATACATGGCAGGCACCTGTAGGGAAACTCATCCGCGTAAAAATATCCGAAATTTGGGTTATTGGCTATCGAGTCGCATTCGTTTTTAATTCTTGCTTTAAAATAATAAGGTGACTGGCGCAAGCTATCCAGCCCGGGGTGAAATAAACAGAATGCCCATTCATCTTCGACTCTGACTCTGTCCAGCCATAAAGGCACCTCACCGTACCAGAATATGCGGTAATCCAAATGGTTGTTTGCCAGCGGTTCATCGCCACCGTTTGGATAACGCGGATTGCCCCTGTTGAGTGAATCACCGCAAACAGATAAATCAACTAGATTACCTCCATTATAAAAAACATCCAGATATTGTTCATTATAATTACCGTTTGCATCTCTGAAATCAGTTGTATTGATTGATTTTGCCAATACGGTGTCATCGTTATAGCTTATAGCAATTATTCTGCAAACCTTTTTGCTTGTCCCAAAAGCATATGAAGAATCGATTCTCATCCTCGGCAGAATAAACCACCTGTAGCCCGGTGTTTTTACAGCGGAATAATAATACATTGAATTCCATCCCGTATCGGGACCGAATGTATGGTAACTTTCAGCAAATGTAACCTGTTCCTCATTTTCTATCAAACCTGCTAACATCCAATATCCGATGCTGTCAGGATTGCCAGTCTTAATGCCGTATATATGCTCATTACCTGCCTGTTCGTCATATGGAGTTCCATTCCTGTACTGGTAACCATACCTCGGATGGGTGTCTGATGGTATGTATTCCGCCTGGTAGTCGCTAAGCTGGCCGTAACTTGGTCTTCTTATCTTCTCTCTCTGAAGAATAAGCGCATTATTTCCGGGAAAGATATTGTTCCAGCGGTTTAGAAGTTCCGTCATATTTTGCTTGTATTTTGAAACGTAATCATAAAACCCGCCGTCAAAATTATAATTTTGTGTCTTTCCATATCCAAAACCATAGTTCTGCATGAAATTTATGTTAAGCGAATCAAACTTCGGAAACTCGTTATTCCACACCCAGTTAGGATAAAACATGCCGTGATAACCTAAGTAAAACCCATTCTTCATAGGCATTGTTTGAGATTGTGAAACAGAATATACAGCAATTATAAAACCCAATATGAGAACTAAAATCCTAAGAAAGCTATTCATATTCTTACATTGTATAATCATTTTCTTAATAACAGTTTTATATAGTGAACTGGTGACTGAATGCTCGCAAAAAAATAATGTAGAAGTGTTCAGTTTATTAATATACATTAATGTTGCGCTCCTATTATAATAAATTAATATAAATTCTATGACGTATCAATTCAGTTGATACCGTTATTTATCGTGTTATCCTCTTT
>CAVUOA010000020.1:0-4532 GCA_963742955.1 Ignavibacteriota bacterium
AGTCTTACTCAAATTACAACTTGTAAAATATTCTTCATATATCACAGAATATTATAATAATATTTTGTCGATGATATTAATTTTTAAAGTTTAATTAATAAAAATGCCGGCACCAGCAATAACATTTTATTCACCGCATGACGTTCATCTGATCAGGGGGCAGATTGCAATTTTAAGAGACTTAGTCAGTATCGGCGGGCAGAATGTTGCATCATATCTCTCTGCACATTCCAATATTACACTTACCTTCAGTGTAAATTTCAAAGGAAGCCTATCCGGGGGAATTTATTCAGGCTTGAGTATAGATGTATATACAGATTCAACCTTTGGAGGTTTGATTAATACAAATACTCCGGGACCGGCTGATGATATAAATAATTTTCTTTTAACTGCTACAGTAACAGATACGAATGACAGCACAACCAGTGAAGCTGTAATCAGGATTCATATACACCGCTCTATCAAACAAGCCTGGTTATCCCCGGCTTTATTAACGGCTCAAAAGGGTATTAACGGTTTCAGGCTTTCTGTCAGGGCAAGATTCGATGATGATGTCGAAGCGGAAATAGGTGATATTTATGATATGAATACCGGCTCTGTTATAAATTATAATTACGGAACAACAAAAATAAACATAGCATGGTCTTCCCCTACTGCAAACCTAATATCTGGAACAGGTGATATAACTCCTGGGGCAGCCTTAGCGGTGGGTTCTTTACATAATGTTTCGGCGGTATTATCATGTCCGGGGATAAATTTAGCCCAGGGAGGAGGAGCAACGGTTACTGCAAACGGACAGATAATTGTTGTCGACCAGCTTTCAGGAAGCAGACCTGATATAACTGCAGAACTTGTGGCAACCGGGAATTGCCCGGGTTTCGCAAAAATTGATGAAGTACCTAATGTATTATTTATCCCGGATGGATTTCATGTTGAAGACCGAAATGTTTTTGATACTATAGTTGATAAATATATATCAGATTTAACTACCGGTAAATATCATCGCCGTTTGATCTGCTGAAGAGCTCCATAAATTACTGGAAAGTGTTTATTGCATCAGGTGATTCAGGAGCAACAACATCAAGCGAAATCTACTTGCTGGAAAGGTCCGGGAAACTTTATGGGAGAAAAACATTTGAATCGAGAAAACCGGCTGACAGCTTCGTTTCACCTTCAAACTGGACATTCCAGGAAATCCTTTATAAAATTGGAATGCCGGTAAGAACAGATAAATCTAAATCTTATTCAGCTATAAAAACAAACTGGAAGGCAAAAACTTCTCTGAACAGCGGAGATATAGGCAGTATTCCAAACAGCGCACTTGACGATTGGAAAAACCTTTCAGAACGAAGACTGCCTGATGAACAGGATACTGCATTGGGGATAACGATTAATGATTATAATTCAGTTATTCATGACGGTAATTTTAATATAATATATTTTAATCCGAAACGAATGACACGGGATAAGCTTGATGTTTTTTTAGCTCCCCTGAAAGATACCTCCGGGAATACAATTGGCAACAGGTTTGTAAAAACCGGGAATACTCCCGGCAAAGATTTTGACTTGATAGTATTTGTTTCGTCTGCGCCATACGGAAGGGCACAAAATATAACCGGCGGATTTTTTACATTAATCAGGGAGGATATGGATTGGATTGAAATGGCAGGTACAATAAACGATTTCAGGCATATTCTGAATGTTGATAACGGCAGCATTACCGATATGCCTATTTCAGAAAAAGGCACACTTACACACGAACTAGGTCATTCATTTGCCCTCGAAGACGAATACGGAGAAAATCCTCCTGTTAACGGCTGGAAGAATAAATTTATTAATGACCCCGCTGTAACTAACTGGGAGTGGACGGCGTTTTCAGGTCCGGCAAGCCTTGCGGACTGGAGCAGCAATACACAGCATAAACAGGATTTACTCAGCCCCAATCCGAACGTTCCCGGTACCGGTATAATAGATGCAACAAAAATAAAATGGCGTTTTCACAGGATTAAAAAATGCGGTGTTCTTTTCGGCCAACCCTGTTCAAAACGGGGCAAATTATACAATCACGTTAAGAAGCGGAGAAGCAAACCAGTTTACTGCAGGAGATAAAGTGTTTATACGGCGGAGGAAGAAAGAGAATTTCATTTTAATTGTACAACGTTCCGGAGACCGTGTACCGGTAACAGCCTCGTCCGTCGATATAAGTACGCTTTTAGGTTCTAATGCAACAGTTTCAGCAATTACAGCAGCCACTGATACAGTGCAAGTTACCGCGGGAGCAAATAACTATACCTTTACCGTGCTGAGAGGCTGGGCTGGCTTTTTCCAAAACGGCGATATTTTAACAATAGGAAAAAGTTTTACTGCTGAACCTATTGCAACAATGACTAGAGCACCGTCTCCAAATGCAGCAACAACATCCGATACAATCTCTTATGCTGTATCATTGGAATTTGAGGTGGATTCTGTTAACACGGGCGCAAATCAGGTTGTAATAAAACCTAGTACTCCTGGTAATACTTTGACGAATGACTATACAAACCCGGAGCCTGGAGTCAGAATGATACTGTATAATCCTGTTCCTGCTCCATCTTCTGTTTTATCGGGTTCATACAAATATGCCGAAATGATTTCAAAAAAGGTCCTTGATTACCTTGTTGCAAATCCTTCTCCCTTTAATGCGATGCCTGATACGGCACATGGAAATACCCTCACAGAGATTATTGACGACGAGCCTGTGCAGAATTCAAGCATACCTGGTTCACTTGTCCCATCCTGCTCAAGCAGGAAGAAGGAAATCATTGCATTGTATTCCGGAGGAAGACGCTTTCACGGTAATACATACCACCCTTCCGGCCATTGTTTTATGCGATACCACAGTCACGACGGAGGTTATGATGAGTTTTGTGCAGTATGTAAATATATTCTTGTAGATATGATTGACCCGTCAAAACACGGTGCTCTGGACGAACAATATTCAAGCAGAAATATTTACCCGGATTAGTAAATGGATACACTGGAAGAAATAGGAAAACAGTTAATAATTGCGGTAAAACCTCTTAAGGATGCCGTATCAAGTCCTGATGCATTCCGGCAGTTTATTTACCGCTTAGGCTGGGGTGCCACAGGAATCCCCCCGTCTTATGCTAATTTAATAGCAAAAGTTGACTTGGCTGTAAACGATCTTGAAGCTCTTGCCGATTCTCCCACAATTACAGAAGTTCTGAATCTTATATCAAGGGTAAAAGATATTTATGACGCTATTCAGGATATTACAGACGCTCCTCCCGGAGTTGTTGACGTTCCCGCTTTTCTTTCTGAAATAACAGAGAGGCTATTCGAAATACTTATTGTTGATTATTTATCCTCGGCAGTACCTATAGTTTATAATCTGCTGCGGATGGTTGGAATTATTGAATTAGTTCACTTGCCAGCGGTTCCGGGACGCCCATCGTTTGTTCGGCTTCAGATTAAATGGGAAGAATTTGCACAAGTATTTGCACATCCTGAAAAAATTCCTGAAAAAGTTTTCGGATGGGGAACTCCTGAGCTTAACTTTGACAGGTTCGCTGGCTATCTGCTTGAGTTCTTCAGGGCACTCGGCGCTCCGGCTTCTATTGCAAGAGTCGACCAGGAAATCGGGTATAAATACCTGGGATTTATGGATGATGACCCCAAAAACCCAATAATCAGAAAAGTTCTTAAAGTTCCGTTTACATATTTTAATATTGGAGGTACCGACAAGGAAATTGGGCTTGCTCTGCTTGAATATCCCTCGGTTGGCGGAAACCGCCCCGGTTTTATATTACAACCTCTCATGCCCTCGGAAATCGGAGCAGTTCTAAGAGTAACTGAAGATATTAACTTAAATTTAAAAGCCGGCTCTAATATAGGTTCATTATTCGGATTTATAATTACACCTGATGAAATAAGCGTTAAGTATCCTTTTGCGGACGGAACACTTCCCGATTTCGGTTTTGGCGCCGGTATGGATTACAGTCCCGCTGAGCCTGCAATTATTCTTGGAAGCGCGGGCTCAACCAGAATCGAACTCAAGGAAGCATCTTTCGATTTTGAATTCAACTTCACAAATTCGGAGCCCGAAGTAATACTCGGTTTCGACTTTTCAGGTTTAGCTTTGGTAATCCAGGCAGGAGAGTCCGACGGCTTTATGAAAACCATACTCGGTGACGGACAGACAAATCTTAATTTACCGCTGGGATTGATATGGTCAAGCGTTGATGGGATTAAGTTTAAAGGCGGCGGCGGGTTTGAAGTCGCACTCCATCCTCATTTAACCCTGGTCCTATTTCCATAGATGATATGCAAATAAGACTGACGGGAGATGTAGCAGAACCCCCTCCAAAGGTTAAGCTTGAAGTTGGAGCAAACATTGGAGGCGACCTGGGACCGCTTCAGTTTGTTGTTCAGGGAATAGGTTTGAGCCTTCAGTTGACATTCGACGGTGGTAATGCCGGACCTTTCGGCATAGACCTTGGCTTTAAACCCCCAAACGGTGTAGGACTTTCGGT
>CAVUOA010000021.1:0-9855 GCA_963742955.1 Ignavibacteriota bacterium
GACAGGAACCCGATTAAAAATAAAGAAAAGATTCCATCTTTTAAAAAGATGGATCTATGTTTTACGCTTTATAAATTACCGAAATACCTTTATGTCCGTCCATAAGGACCTTCAGCGGGTCATCAAAACGCAAATGGACAAAAAATTCTTTTGTTTCTGAGGATTGTTTAGATTTCAGCCATTCCCAATCAATAAATCCGTTGCCTGAGCCGAATGGTACATTAAAATAGCCGATATTCATCGATGTAATATTGTGAAAGAAATGAGAGCCAAGCGATACATCTCATGAAAATCCTTAACTCCCGCTTCAACAATAATTTTCGCATTTGAAATATGCGTCCACACTCCGGAATCCCCAGCCACCTGTCACGGGTTCCCCACCTTCCCCAGACCATAAGAATATATTTTCTGTTTTCCGATTTCATTTTATTATTCAGTTTATCAAGCTCATAAGACATTTCAAGCGTTTTGGCTTTATCGAACTTGTCGGGATCACAGTAAATTACGTCATAAATATCTTCTATTTTTTCCGTTCCCCATACCCTTTTCGGTATAGAGCATCAGCTTATCGTTTTCTATTTCATTTGTGTAATTCTGAATTCATGCACATCTCTTATTAAAGGTTTCAGCTGAAGAATGTAAAACGTCGGGTTCCGTTCATCGTCTTCTGTCATATCAACGGCAAACTCGATTTCGGCAGGTGTACCCATTAAGTTTTTAACAATATCAAGCACGGTATTGAGAATATTCGCAAAGCGGGAACGAATCGTATTTAAGTATATACCCGAAATCTACTATCCTGGGGTACAGGGTCGTCGATACCCGGCTTTAGTCTGGCATTTTGGTTGTCCCAAACCGAGGCAAGCTGTGCAAGCCTTCCGTCTGCTTCAGCCTGTTCAATTTTAAGCTTGGTTCATGTTGCATCTTCATCCGATTCAAGATTAAAATTTTTATTTGCAAGGTTAACCGCATAGAAAAACCCCTGAGTATTTTTCAGCAGCGCTTCGGGAGTTATAGTTTCAAGCTTCGGATGGCGGGACTGAAAAGGTATGCCTTCTCGCCATCGATAACATACTTGCCTAAACCAACACCGATGACTGCAATGCCATCGGAGGGCTTCATGTATGAAATCGGATAGTAGTTATATGATTGCGCTACTCCGGAGAAATAGGGATAGTAATTATCTCCGTATTTATTACCCACAACTTCCTGGATAACCACAGCCATTTTTTCTTCCTCAATCTTATAATTGACTGCATCGAAATATGAGCGCGCCTGGTCAGAAAATACCGAGGCATAAACAAGCTTAATTGCATTTTCAAGCTCCTTAAGCCTCACGTCAGGCGATGAATCATTGTTCGGTAGAAGAAAAGCTGGTAAACCCCGCTGAACGATTCAGATATAGAATCTTCAAATAACCCCGATGAACGCACTGCAATCGGAGTGGTAACATGCTTCAGGTATGTTTTCAGCTTGCGTGTTATTACTTTTGAAAGCTGCCCTTTAAGAAATCTTTTTTAAGCTCTTCGTGGTTAATGTCTTCTTCGAAAGCAAAATCGAAATTATTTTTTTCAATAAAGGAATCATATTCCTCAGTCCCTATTATCGCAGTCCGCGGAATTTTTATATCCACTTCTTTAAAAGAGGCATCAAGCTCCATGTTCTGTATCATTGCATTAATAAATGCAATACCTCTGCCCTTGCCGCCAAGCGAACCGTCGCAAAGCCTGACAATGTAGTTTTCTTTGCTGATGACCGATTCATCGAACTCAACAACCTTTCCTTTAATACTCTGCTCATCCACATTTTCGAATATATCAACAAGGTATTCACGAAGCGAATGCGAGTCTTTTGAAATCAGACACTTTAATCGGCTAAATTTTTTTTGCAATTCTAATTTCACCTCTTGCCATAAGCCATGCGGAGTAATGATTACGGACTGCGTGGTAAACAATTGTATCATCGGGCACTTTCTTTAAATATCTTCTGAATTGCTTAAGAGATGGTGACTTTGCAATTTCATCCCCCGAAGGGTTGCGCCAAATGAAATCACCGAATCCGAGGTTATGAAAAATAAAATCGGTAAGGTCTGATGAGAGCGTTTCGGAATTTTTATTTATGAAGCTCGCTTTGCATTCTCGCGCAACGTTTTCATTTTCAGGATCGGATGACTGCAGCAATACGGGCAGGTCTTCAAGCTCCTGCTTGACATATTTAAGAAGATTTACTCCCGCATGTTCATCAACTTCACCGTCTCTTTTAAAACGCACATCGGAAATAACACAAAGCAGGTAATCTTTATACTTCTGAAATATATCTATTGCTTCTTCGTAATTTACAGCCATTAAAACTTTGGGCCTTGCGCTCATTCGCAGAACTTTTTTCATATCCTCAAGGTGCTCGTCTTTTATTAAACGCTGTGTTTGTTTTATTATTTCCGTATAAAGCGTAGGCAGGTAGCGTGAATAATATCTAATTGAGTTTTCAACAAGCAGAATTACTCTGACCAGCCCGACTTTTGTATCATTTACAACGTTAATCTTATCCTCTATATATTTTATCATAGCAAGAAATATTTTGGAATCCCTGTTCCACACAAAAACTTTATCAATTTTATCGCTGTCCGGTTTTCTTTCATGCATAAGCTGAAGATGAGCGTTGTCATACAAAAGCAAAAATATCGGGATTGTTTCATATTTTTCACGAACCTTTTTGCTTAGCTCAAACGGAGTCATATCATTAATCCTCATAGTGAGTATAACCATATCAAAATGATGTTCACCAAGCAGCTCAAGCGCTTCTTCGCCCGATGAAGCATTGGTAACGCGCGGAGCAGTGGATAAGCTAAGACTGTAATACTCGCCGAATATCTGCTCAGTCAGCCGGTCTTCCTGTTCGAGTATGAAAGCATCATAAATAGTGGTGACAATAAGGATTTCCCTGACTCTGAATTGTATCAGGTCATGGAAAATCTCGTTATCAGATTTGTACTTTCTGAATAGTTTTGTTAAATCTCTGCTTTGCAATTTATTTATAGCTTTACGGATTCCCCCGATTTGCATCGGGGGGAATGAAATTAATTTAATTATATAACAAATACTGGCTTCTAAGGTTTTTGAATTGCACCAAATCGTCTTTCCAGCTGGTGATAATGGAATTATAATCATCACCGTTATTTACTTTTTTTCTAAGCTTATCGGTTCCGGCAAGCTTATCGATGTAGTTGTCTTTGTTGAAGCTGAATTCGGGAAATAATTTTTTCATGCTTACAAGAATTGCAACGCCTGCTTTTACCGCTTCGAATTTATTTTTATCGGTTACTTTAATATAAACACCGCTGCACTCTTTTCCAAAAAATTTCGGAGGGTACGCCGATATTTTTTCCGAAGGAGTAAACGTAATTGATTCAAATTCAACTCCGTTTAATCCGTATGAGTTGGCTCCTCAGCCAGCTTATCACCATCACACCACGGCGCACCGATGTACTCGAACGGCTTTTAGGTTCCCCTGCCTTCTGAAACGTTTGTGCCTTCAAGAAAACATGTACCGGGATATACAACTGCAGTTGAGGGGAAGAACATATTCGGTGATGGCTTTACCCATTTCAGATTCAGGTCATTGTAATCAGTTTTCCTTGTATAGCCCTGCATGGAAATAATTTCAAGAATATCCGATTTGTAATCAATATCATCTTTCAGATATTTTGCAAGCTCCCCGGGTGTCATGCCGTAACAAACGGGGGTTGGAATCTTTCCGACGAATGATTCAAATCCGTTTTCAAGAAGAAAGCCGTCAGTGTAATTGGGATTAATCAGCATGGGACGGTCACAAACAATCAGCTTTTTATTATTTTCAACGGCTGCTTCAATGACATAATATAAAGTGGAAGTATAGGTATAGAATCTTCCGCCAACATCCTCTATATCATATACAATTACGTCAACATCTCTTAAATCATTTGCAGAAGGCTTAACATTATTTCCGTAAATTGAAATAATCGGTATCCCCGTTTTTTCATCTTTGTTAGAGTAGTTCTCATCTCCTCTAATGCCATGTTCAGGGGAAAATATTTTTACAACCTTAATGCCTTTGGCAACCAGCGCATCTATTATATGTGTGCCGTTTTATTAGGATTCCCGTTTGGTTTGTTACAAGCGCAGCATTTTTATTTTTCAGCTCATCAAGCCTTGAATCAAGCAGTACTTCATTGCCGAGCTTAAAACCTGATGAATTTGGACTCTCATTACCAGAGGGCATATAAACAGCCCGTAAACTCAATAAAATCAGTAATGATGAAAGGATAATTCTTATGGTCATACAGCAAAATTACTAAGAAAAAGAGAGAAAGTTTAGGGGAAAATTGGGGGGGAAGCAGAACCTCACCCCTCCAAAGGAGTCCTTCGGACAGCCCCTCTCCAAAAAGGAGAGAGGTTTGAGGAAAGATTTGAATAATCCTATTTTGTGTGCGTCGGGAATATTCCCGACGCCACTATGCTAATTTAATTTAAATTACTTTATTAACACCATTTTCTTAACATCGGTAAAATCACCGGCTTCCATCCTGTAGAAATAAACACCGCTTGCATATGTTGAAGCATCGAAGCTGACCGAATAATTGCCCTGCGTTTTTACTTCGTTTACCAAAGTTGCAACCTCCCTGCCTATTATATCGTATATAACCAGCTTAACAAGCGATTGTTTCGGTACCGAGTATTTTATGCTTGTTGCAGGATTAAACGGGTTAGGATAATTCTGCGAAAGTGAAAATACCTTTGGTAATTCCGTATAGCCCTGTGTTCCGTTACCGACAAGCATGTTCATGCGTCATGCAGATGTTCGGTCTCGTCGTTTGTGCCGAACCGCCTGTCAGTGTGCAGCCCTGTACTGTTCCGTCAAGATGGTGATGCCATGTCATATGAGGCGGCAGTTGTTGCTGTATGACGGTTGTATTTTGCATGTCCATATGAGGTATTATCATAGCATATTTCTATCAAGCAGGTTCTGGGAACTGCTCCAATAAAACGGTGTCTGTAGGTCTGATATACTGCCAGCCTGCTGCCTGCGGAATTGCGTAATGTACCTGAGTATACCGGTGTCCATCCTGCTGCTGACCCATGCCGTTACTGCTTGTCTGCGGTTGTGATTCTGCATCTTGATAGCTGAAATCACGTTCATTGACCTGGCGAACCTGACCGGTGTTACAACGTTGAACCCAATGCGTGTAATCATTACCCGGTGCGCCGCCGCTTGCTAAAGGATTTCGCTTGCTGTATAGAGCATCTGCAGTTCTGGAGTCTTCATGTAATAAGTGTAGAAAGGATAGCCGACTGCCGTTGTGCCGGTGCCTATGCATGCATTTGCTATGGCAACTATTCTAAATGTATTCAAACGCAGTTGAATCCATGTTATGATTTGATGAGCAGTCTTTTGCAACAACTCTGTAGAAAATGGAATCGTTGTACGCAACCTGTGATGTATCGGAATTAAACGCAGCAGCAAATGTTGCTGCCGGAAGTATTTAATAATTTGAAATGTTTGTATCCGGTAGACGGATTGTTTTTATACCACGATACCCATACCGAATCGAGTCCTATATTATCCGTTACATTAGCCGTAACTGTAGCCGGCCAGCTGTGTTTTGGGGCAATCACCCAATGCACAGTATGAACAATAACCGGCTTTGTTATATCCGGCATTGCCTGGAATGAATGATAATTTGCAGGCGCTCCGCCCGGTGAAGTTACAACACGGTTCAGCGCATCGGCGGTTTTAATATAATACCTGTATGTTGCGGCTGAACCGTTGCCCGGAATATTTGCAGTCCAGTTATTGCCGCTGGTGTTTGTCATCAGCACACTGTCTGCAAATGCTGTTCCTCTTGTCCAGAACAATCTGGTTTTAGACGGGTCAATATTTGAACCGGCAGGAGTAATTGTACAGTTTACTGTATATGGACCATTAAGATTTTCTGTGTTTGGTAAACATGTATGCGCAATTACAGGACCGTAAACAGCTTCATACATCGATGGGTCACCAAAGCAGTTATACATTTCTAAATATCTTCTCATCATTGCAGTTACCGAACCGAAATACTGAACCAGATAAATCTTTGCCTGGCAGAACATAGGTGATGTTTTAACCAGATGGTCAGTAAACATGGCACGGTACAATCTTCTTTCAAGTATATCATCTTCATCCCAGTATGAAGTAACCGACGAACCCCAGTACAGTGCGCCTCCGTGTGCTGTGCGAATCCATGTTTCGGCAAAACATTCCGATGACTGAAACTGACCGGTTAAGCACGAAAATGCATATACATAAGGATACCACGTATTAGTAAGCGCATTTACCTGTGTCTGGTTAAGCGGCGGACCGTCAGCCCACAATGTTACATCACCGTGACCGGAATATATTGCAAATACCTGGTTAGCATTTAATGCATCAATCAGTTGCTGTGTTGTTGCGCCGCTGTGAGAATACAATTTCAAATTAGTATAAGCTGCGGGACCAAAAAAGCTGTCTATTACAAAATTATGTGTCCCCTCGGAAACCGTGTAGTTATCATTTGAAGCGCAGAAAACATTCTTCTTTGTCAGACCGTTAATGTTATTCTCCATATAAATTGACTTTGTAATAATATTTGTCAATTGCGCTATGCTTGCCACCGAAAACCTTCCCAGAAATACGTCTGCGTAGGGGTCGGTTCCTTCAAGCATCTCATAATTCAGGTCTGTGTAAGGATTATCGGGAGTCCCGATTCCTGTCCAGCCCGGGATTTTATCAACATCACCAACCAGCAAAACAAACTCAGGTCTTGTGCTTAAGTTGTTGTATGCATTCTGCAGATAAGCCAAAATTGCAGTGTTTGTTGTTCCCGTTATTCCGGTGTTAACCATTGTTACATTGTAGCCCATGTTTTGCTTGTGTGTAACAAATGCTGCCATGGTTGATTCATATTCAGGAGCAGTGATGATTAAATAATTATTTGTCGGGGTAAGTCTTGGTGAATCATAATTTACAAATACGTTCTGCAGATATTCCGCTAAATGATGCCGAATGCGAAACACTTGATGAAGGTGAGCTTTGCAGATTAATCTTAAAGCTTCCGCTTCTGACAAAACTCAGCTCATTTGCCGCCGGGTTATACGAGAACGGGTAAACAGTAACCATAACACCCTTAACACCCGAAATAATAAACGGTTCGGAAACTGTTACAAAAGGAGGATTAGCCTTTCCTGTTGAATTGTAATAATCTCTGTTGATTGTGAACGGTCTGTCACCTAAGACTCTTATTCTTTTCCCACGGCAGCCTGTGTCGGGTAAATCTTCTTAGATAACAGCTGTGTTTCTTTTGAAAGCATGATGTTATCGATAACAGGCATTTGTTCATCATAACTTATGAACAAATTAAACGATGCCTGCGGAAGACACGGCAAACCAATTTCATTCGTTATGCCGTAATCGGGTATTGTAAGATTCAGGTATTCTTCTCCTCCGGTGTAAACCGTTTTGAAATCGTAGGAGGGAAGATTAAAATTTACTTTATAAGAATTGCCTTCTTTGGTTAAAGTAATTCCATCAGGAATATTTTTAGCAAAAGAGAGCTGTGCAAATAACAAAAATAAAAGTGCAGATAAAATAGTAATCCTTTTCATGTTGAAACTATTCCTTTAATTATAATTGAGATTTTTAAAAAAGACTGGTTTAAAAAAGGGTATATACTCCCCCCGGGGTGAGTATAATAAACTCCACATTGGAACAAAGATATAGGAAGAAGTCATCACTGGCAACTTGTAACTAATGCTAATTCACAAATTATCAGTATGTTATTTTACTTTCCCCCATAGCAAAATAACCCAATTTCACAGTAAACAAAATTACGGTTGAAAACCCCCAAAAACTATGATTTCCGTCATGTAAAAGTATGACCTGTGTCGGAAGGGAGTTGTGAAGAAATGTACAAAAAACTCAGATTTTAATTGCAAAAATATAAATTTGAATGAACAATAAAATAATGGTCAGACCATATATTAAAAAAATAATTCATGTGCTTTACACTCAAGCCAGCGGAGTATTTTTTGGAAAGATTATACTGAATTTCTTGAAACCCAGAGTTAACCGGGGTAAACTGTATTTCTTTGTTTTCAGGATAATGGATTGCCACTAGATTGGGCCCGATTTCGGCGAAATATGTTAATTTTTCTTTAAACCAGTTCCCCAAATGACGGAAGAAAACTGATATTAAAGCTGTTATCTAAACCATCGAGGTCTTTTTTGCTGTATTCAAGCCCTAAGTTCAAATAAAACGGATGATAAATTTTTTGAATATAAGCAAAAGCTAACAAGAAATCTGAAATCATGATTACGCTTAAGCTCATCCGTTTTGAAACGAAAAGCTTTTGCAAAACCGAAACCAATTGAAATGTTAGTTAAATCATCTTTTTATTTCTAACGGGATAGGAGGCTGGAGTTTGAGCATGAAGCTCAATTGAGAAGATTACAGCAAGAAGAACCGTACAAATTGTTTTCATATTGCAGCAGATTACTTGTTTAATGTACAGATTTCTTAAAATCTATACGCAAGGTAAAAACCACCCAACGAAAAGTGACCGTTTCATCGTTATCACCTTTAATAAACAAAGCATTTTTGATATCCAAACCAGTAGAAAAATATTTGCTCATTTTGTATTCCCCTCTCAAAAAAATCAAAACACCGGCATTATCACCAAAATTCACAAACGGTTTATGTAAATAAAGCCCGGCGCCTGTAAACAGGAGAACCTGGTTTTTAAATAAATTAAACTGCAGGTTCGGAGAAGGTACATCGCAAACCGGAATAATGATTTACCGCTGTTCCCGGAAATATTAAAATGCGTTCCGATATCAAAAAAATAATATTTTATATGAGTGAATATTAATATTTAAATCGGAAAACGGCAGGACATTTTCTCCGTATTAATCGTAAACCGTGCCGACGCCAATTGACAACTCAGACCTGTAAAGAGATGTGTTACCGGTTGTATTGGTTTGAGCATGAAGCTCTATTGAAATAAAGAATATGAGTATTAATATTATTGATTTCATAAACTATCTTTAGTAAAAAAACTGCACTCCCGCAGAGGGGCATAGAATTCGCTATCCAGTTCAAAAGGACTCAAGCTAATTAATGACATATATCTTAAGCCGGCGGATATGCCAAAATTATTGTTTAGCATGAAAACATATTTCGGATTTACAATCCCAAAAAAACCGCCGAAGGGACCGCTTACCCATCCTTCAAGTCCGAAAAACAAATAAACAATATGACGGCCTGATATTTATTATCTGTAATTCAAACCAACGACAGCAACTCTGAGCCCGATTTTATTTTCTTATCAGATATAGCCCCGGCTTCAAACCTGAAGAATAACTTTTTCTCGCCAATGCTTATTCCATAAGAACCCCATAGGGTGTGGATATATCCCTTAAATGAAGGTTTTTCAGACGGGTCAAATATGGGACCGTATTCAATACCAACATGTTGGGCTGTTTCTTTGAATTTGCCTGGAAACATCTTTAAGCTTAAGTGGTTTAAAATTAAATTCGGTATTGATTATAGAAATTAGTTTGAGCATTAAGCTCAAAGGAAAGTATAACAGCAAGAAGAACCGCACAAATTGTTTTCATATTGCAGCCGATTGCTTCTTAAATAGCCGGGTGCAATATAATAGAAATAATTAAGTAGCAACAGGCAAATCAAATTCCAGACTTTATTAACCTCGTAAGACTCATCAATTTATAAACCTTATAAACTTTATAAACCTTATAAACTTTATAAACCTTATAAACCTTATAAACCTTTAAAACTATTTGCCT
>CAVUOA010000022.1:0-15465 GCA_963742955.1 Ignavibacteriota bacterium
AAAACTAAAGTCTCCGGTTATAGTTGACCGGAGGTTCCCCCGATTCCTCAGGACCATCCCGTCATTATTTCCCTGCCAAATTAAATTTCTTTTAGCTCTTTGTAATTACTGCAATGAAGTTTACAGATGGGCTTGCAAAATGGCAAGATTTAAGTCAGGAAACAAAGTATAAGATATTCAAGAGAAGATGGAACAATGAATGATTTTTTTTCAGTTAATGGCTGAATGTTTATGAACTGTTTCTGAGGAGAAAATCTAGTGAAAGACTTCAAAATAATTTTTTAAGGTGGGTAGATTTTCTTTTGAAAAATTTAATAAATGTTATTCTTTTTTTGTAAAATTACAAAGTAGATTTCTTTACCACTCTCCTCAGATCACCGATTCCATAACAACCACCCCATTCCGTTAGTATTCTCCATTTGTATCAGTATATGATATTCATAAGGTATCCAAATGAATTAGATTTAGAGTAAAGTAAATGAAAAGGAGAAATATCAAATGTACTCAAGAAAAACACACAATCAGAAGCAAGGTTTACCTTCCGGAATCCTGATCTATATTACGTTTCTTGCATCTATTTTCATGTCCTTATTCCCAATATCTGAAAGTCATCTATATCGCTCAGCAACTGAGCCCAGATGAAATCTACAAAAAGGTCAATAAATCGGTTTTATTTTGTACTTCCTATGACCATGGTGGGTATATTACAGGTTGGGGAAGCGCTGTGGTTATCAATTCTGAAGGTGTAGTCTATACCTGCTTTCATTTATTTAACAATGCTGAGAAGTTAGTTCTTGAAAAGGATGGAGTTAAATTCAATGATGTGAAAATTATCGGAGCAGATCCGGAAAGAGATATTTTAATACTTAAGATTGAATCCGGAAACTATCCCGACTTGACCATTGGTAACAGCGATTCACTTAACATAGGGGAAAGTGTTTATGCTCTCGGAAACCCTGAATCTTATAAAAATACATTTTCTGAGGGTATAATTAGTGCTTTCAGAGATGATAATGACGATGTGCAAAGTAAGAAAATTCAGTACACGGCCAGTATCTCACACGGCAGCTCCGGAGGGGCTTTATTTGATTCAAAAGGGCAATTAATTGGAATAACACATCAATTAGATAAACGCGGGCAAAATATTAACTTTGCTATCCCGGTCAATTACTTCAAGGATGCAGATATCGTCAACTATAATGACACAAATCAGGTAAATGCAATTACTTCATATTGTAAAGGTTATAGCGGGTATATATCAGGGGGATATTTCAAAGCAAATGAATTTTTTAATGAATATATGGAGATGTTTCCGGGAAATAATGAAGCCAAACTTCAATCCGGAGAGAACTATATGGCAAGAGGACAATATGATTCGGCTATTGCGCGATTCAATGAAGTCATATTAAAGGACACACTCAATAAATACGCTTACAAATTAAGAGGTGATGCCTGCTCATATAATCATGATACCGTTGAGGCTATTGATGATTACAGCAAAGCCATTGAATTGGACAGTAATTACTACTCTGCCTGGATAGGAAGAGCATTTTATAACCAATACTTCTTGAAAAAATATGACAAAGCGATTAAAGATTACAACATGGCAATTGAACTGAAACCGGAATATAATTTTTTACTGAAATGGAGAGGTGAAGTATACCTGCAGATGGGAGATACTGACAAGGCTTATAATGACCTGATCTATTCCATAAATCCTGACATTGACATTGCCGGAACCTGCTACGATAGAGGAATATTATTTTCACGAATTGACAGAAGCGAAGAAGCAATATCCGATTTTACGAGTGCTATTAAGCTGGACCCATATAACAGCAATTATTATTTTAGCCGGGGAATTGAATATTCAAAAAAATCTGATTTTATAAATGCTATATCAGACTATAAAGAAGCCATTAAATTTCAATCTATTAACGCTGATGCACTTAACAATCTGGCTTACTGTCACCTTAACCTAAATGAATATGAGGACGCTGAAAGGAACTTCAAGAGAGCTTTATATTTTGATAAATATCATTTTGATTCGTATTTAGGATTGGCTATGCTTTCACTTAAGAAAAATGAAAAGAAGGAATGCCTGAATTATCTCAAAAAAGCAGTTGAAATAGAACCTTTGATCAAGAAAGGTATAAAAGGAATCAAAAAACTTGAAAGTAAAGGTTATTTCTGGTCACGGGAAGAAAAGGAAATGTTGAACGAAATATTTAAAATGGCAGGCTATAAATACAAGGAGTACGAAGTTAATAAAAGTAATGGGAAACACAAAAAAGCGAAGAGAAGACAATGATCAATTACAAAAAAAAGAATGTCCAAGTATTGCATGAAAATGGCTCAGCTGCAGTAAACAATTGAGCCATTGGATTAAGATATTTTTGAGCTAGTATGGATACGTGGGGAATTATCTTATTCTCTTTTTTTAGGTTTAGAAATATTTAACCAGCCGGTGCTCATCACCTGATATGATTCCGAAAGACAGTTTGCATTTTTAGATTTAATACTTAAAAGCACATTTTTTTATTCCCTCACAAGGGTTCTTATCAATAATACCCCACTAGGGGTTGTAGATAAAAGTCTTTGTTTAATCTCCGCAAACCCGGATTTTGAACCTATCCTGATAAATGATTATTCCAAACTAAATATATGGGAGTAGTCATTTATTCGATCCATAAGATTTCCAGGGGGTAAAAATCCGAAAGGTTCTAAAATTGGTTATCAGGAGTTTAATAATTGTTCGATAATTATTCAATTTATCCAAGCTCCCATCTGTTTAATCAGGATGTTTCTTAAACAAAATGTTCCATTATCTAGATTAAAGTCTTAGCCAACTCTCCCAAGTGTGTCGTTTTTAGGATGATTTAGTGCAAAAATGATTAAACATTGGACCTATGAGATTCTGTAAATTTGGTAAAAGTAGCATATTAATATCATGCCTTGATACTTAGTTTCTTTAAAAATTAATTAAATTATTTACGAAAATTATAGAAAGTGGTAAAAAAATGGAAAAGCAAGATTTAGCCTTAAAAGACATAATTTTTCCAATTTCTAAAGCTCCAGTGTTCGCGATGATTAAAGGAAAAACAGATAAATATATACGTATTCCGGGTAAAGAATCATTAATTAATTCGGTTTCAAATAACCCTCTGTCTGTTGTATCAAATGATTATGAGTTAATAACTAATGAACAAGCCTATGAATACGGCAAAAAATGTATGCAAACTCTCTTTGGAATGGAAGAAAACAGTAAAATTGACTTATTCAATATCATTGCGCCCAAATCTTTGAGCTTTTGCCATATTGATCTATTCGCGAACAAAAGCGAGTTCAAATTTCATACCATAGAAGAGTATAAACCATTTGTAAGAGTAACCAATAGTTACAATGCTATGTTCAGATTATCATTTGATGTTGGCTTCTGCAGGTCAATATGTAAAAATGGTGTAATCTTCGGTGAGGAGTCAATAAAATTCAAATTCAGCCATACAAGGAATTTTAAGAAGGAGATAAATTTTGAAGTTCATAAGGACGGGTTTGAGATATTATTGAATAAGTTCAAATGTGATATAGATGTATTATTGAACCACATATTGCCAAAGGAATATATATTTCCAATGTTCTGTAAAGCATTGAGTCTCAACATAGATATGGATAGCGCGATTGAAGAGGTGAATATCAAGAAATTAGAAAATTTAAATAAGACTAAGAAATTTGTTGATGGTTTATTCTCAAAATATATGGGTCAGATTGGTGATAACTACTATGCATTATACAATACACTTACTGAAGCAGCAACATTCGGATTTGAAGATGAAAACTTATATGTAACGAGAGTGAACAGCCGGCAAAAGAGAGCAGGGGCATGGCTCTCAGAAATTTCAGGTTTGCTGAGAACTGGGGAAGTTGATTATGAATCTTATTTAGAAGACTATTTAAAACTATTACGCAATTAAAACACAGTTACTAAATTCTTTAATTTATTTATAAAACAATGGAACAATTAATCTATTACATATTCGGTGCCTGTGTTACTATTCTGTTATGGCTTGGTGATTTAACAGGACTCGGTTATATGGGAATAAATGTTTTGATTTTCTGTGTAATCTGGCCGATATTTACTATATGGCTTATTTGGCTGGTTTTTAAACAAAGGAAAGTGATTAATAAATTAAGATCCGAATCTCGATTTGAAATAAACAAATCAGTTTGAGACGAAGCGGAGTTTGAATTAATTTTACCCGGTTTCGTGTAAAATAATTTGTAAAACTCAATATTATATTTTACAGCAAACAATACAGCTATGAGAATAACATTAATTATAATCGGAATTTTTTTTTATGCAGCCTTCTTTTTCTACATTCTTCCTCTGACAATTATAATAGGCTTAGCTATACTGGGAATACCCTTTATTAAATATCCTTAATTATATCGAAAATTTCAGAATGTTATATAATTTTAAAATTTAAGACAATGAAAAAATTCTTTAAAATCTTTATTCCTGTTTTCTTTATTATAATTATTTCTCTCCTGATTCATTTTACTGTTTTTACTTTGTGGTTTGTGTATAATTTCGGCTATCTTATAGAACCAAATTAATCTGTGCTTTTCCTAAAGACTATTTCAACCAGCATGCGTTTGCATTCAGGAGGTTTAAATAATATAATGGTCATAATTGTTTGAAAAATCATGAAATTCTTTGGATGTGACCTATACAGCGATGCGTCAGGACGACATTCGTATCTGAGAGTAGTGGCGGGGTCCTTATGGTCAAGAAGAACCTGCACTTCCTGTATTGTCATTCCCATTGAACTCATATCGGTAGCAAAATTCTTCCGAAATGTTTTTAAAGTGTAGTAATGATACTCATTGAAACCCAATTTTTTCTTAATTTTCCTAAAAGCAATCCCTATTGCATGCACAGTCATACCTAGAAATAAATATTCATTCTTATCTTTACTATTCAACAATTGCAATTCAATTTAAGAAAATTCTCGAGCCTGTGATATATTAGTTCCGGGAACGATCATACGGGAGTGTACTTTTATAAATTGACAACCTGGAATTACTCCGAAATCAGGAAGATGGTTTTAATTAAATAGCAAGCACAGTTTTTACAATGCATCTTAGCCCCTGATTACTGCTTATTGTCTTTTAAAACAGGGATTTTTTTATGCGACTTTTAGTATGTTGGGATCTAACGTTTTCAGTTAGAGAAATGGATTTTATATGGACATAATTTAATCTATATTTTAAATGAGATTTTCTTAATTGTCAAAACATTTACCACCGTAAATGGTGGGTAGAAATAATGGAATTTTCATTTTCTATTCCGGTTTTGGCTCAAATCAATTCAGCATCTGTAGCTCTGATGAGCGGGCAACAATCGGATGCGGCATCAAAACAGCATTTCTTTTATTCAATTTATTGTATTCTCATTAGCGGTTCGCAGGCAGCAGTTAATTACTGTTGCAGCCCGGCTCATATGAGGTTGATTGGGATGTTCCAATTACCCCAGCGGGTGTATTGTTATTAATTAACAACAAACGATTTTTCCGAAACTAAAATGATGGTTTTGATTAAATAATTTTTATGAAAAATATTATAGCAGTAGTTTATTATTGTTATTCTGCGGCTTCGTTATTAAAAAATGATTATCTCATTTCGCCTGTATTTATTTAATGCAGGCGTTTTTTATTGTTATATGTTAAAATTTAAGTTTTTGTTCGAAGTTAAGGATATTTTATTCTTGACGAAATAAATATTAAACTTTGTGAAAAAGATATTAGCTCTGGCTTTATTTCTTATACTCAGCAATATACTGAATGCCCAATGGCTGCCTGATGTTCGTCTTACAACATTCACAGGTACTTCTAACACATCTTACTGTGATCGCAGTGTTGCCGTAATTGGGAATACTGTGCATGTTGTTTGGTATGACGACCGCGATGGTAATTATGAAATTTATTATAAACGTTCAACAGATAACGGTATAAGCTGGGGTGCAGATACAAGATTAACAAATAACACTAGTTTTTCAGCAGGAAGCGGAATTTCAGTTTCGGGTATGATAGTTCATATAGTATGGTATGATGGAAGAGACGGTAATTGGGAAATATATTATAAACATTCAACCGACGGGGGTGTAACCTGGGGAGCAGATACCAGGCTTACAAATAACCCGTCCAGTTCACTTTCTCCTGCAGTATCATCATCAGGTTCATATGTATATGTGTTATGGGATGACAATCGAGACGGAAACGATGAAATGTATTTTAAATGTTCAACTGACGGAGGCGCAAGCTGGGGAACTGATACAAGACTTTCCAACAATACAGCCAATTCGGTAGCCGCCTCAATTGCATCAACCGGTTTAACAGTGTGCGCTGCCTGGCATGATAACCGTGACAGTAACACCGAAATATATTACCGGACTTCTACTGACGGTGGTTTGAACTGGGGAGCTGAAACACGGCTGACCAATAATACTGCAAGTTCCGAGGAACCGTCTGTAATCGTGTCAGGCTCTGATGTACATATAGTTTGGCATGATAATCGTGACGGGAACTGGGAAATATATTACAATCGTTCGACTGACGGGGGCTTAAGCTGGGGAACAGATACACGTCTTACAAATAATATTTATAATTCATTGTGGCCGATAGTTACTGCATCAGAATCAGCTGTGGATGTTGTTTGGTATGATGACCGTGACGGAAACACTGAAATATATTTTAAGCGTTCTACAGATTTAGGTTTGAGCTGGGATACTGATACAAGATTAACAAATAACAGCGGTGGTTCGTCATATCCCTCTGTATCAGCATCGGGTCCTTCAGTACATGTTGTATGGTATGATAACCGTGATGGGAATTATGAAGTTTACTACAAACAAAATCCAATCGGCAACACAGTAGCGGCTGTTGACAGCGTTTCACCTGACCAAAACAAAATAAATGTGCCGCAGATTTCATATTTGAAAGCATATTTCAATCAGAATATGAACAGCTCAACTATTGATAGTAACAGCATATTCTTTTTCGGCTCCATGACCGGAAGAAAACAAGGTACTTTTATTTACAATTCGGGAGAGAAATCTGTTACTATTGATCCAAATAATAATTTTAAATACGGGGAGTTGATAAGCGCTTCTCTAACTTCATCCATAAAAACAAGTTCCAATAACTTTATAACCCCGTTTGCATGGAGTTTTACTGCATCGGCGAATCCTTCGAATTTAGTTTTTAATAAGACTGATACAGCTGCAGTTGGAAGTAATCCTATTAAAATAACCACGGGAGATTTAGACGGCGACGGGGATTTAGATATTGCTGTTTCAAATGAATCTTTAAATTTAGTTACGATACTAAAAAATAATGGAGTTGGGACTTTCACAGTATCCTCAACAATCGGAGTAGGCAGTTCGCCTTCAGGAATAGTTATGGGCGATCTGGATAATGATGGGGATTTAGACCTGGCTGTTGCTAACGGTACTTCAAATACAGTTTCAATATTAAAAAATGACGGGACAGGTACTTTCAGTTTATCATCAAATATTACGGTAGGTCCCGCCGGAGGGATAGTAACTGGTGATATTGATGGAGACGGCGATTTAGATATTGTTGTAACAAATCGAAATTCGGATAATATTTCAATACTAAAAAATAACGGGACAGGTACATTTTCAATTTCATCTACAGTTGCGGCTGATTCTCCCCAGGGAATTGCTATAGGGGACTTTGATAATGACGGCGATTTGGATTTTGCTGCTGCCGAATATTGGGCACACAGGGTTTCAATATTTAAAAATGACGGTACGGGAATTTTTACTTTATCAACTACTAATGCGGTGGGCAGTAATATTGACCAGGTAGTTACAGGTGATTTTGATAATGACGGAGATTTAGACCTTGCAGTTACTAATAATGGTTCAGGTTTTATGTCAATATTAATTAATAACGGAACCGGAACGTTTACTGCAAATAACGTTGGTGCCAACGGCCTTACAGGTATTACCAAGGGGGATTTCGACGGGGACGGATATTTGGATCTGGCAGTTAATAATTTCGGCTTACATACAGTTTCAATATATAAAAACAACGGAACCGGAACGTTTGCATTATCCTCTACTATTGGAGCAGGGAATTATCCTTTTTATATAACCGCTGGGGATTTCAATAACGACGGGGTATTAGACCTTGCCGTAAATAATTATTATTCCTCGATGATAACAGTTTTAATGAATCTGACTCAACCTTTGCTGATAAGCCCTGCAAATAATTCTATTGGAAATTTGAGTGACTTGAGTTTTACATGGAACAAGTCCCCGGGTGCCTCAGGCTACAGATTTCAATTAGCTGCTGATTCTCTATTCAGCAGTATTTTGATTAATGATTCTACTTTGTCCGGAACAGACAGTGTAAGATTGGTATCGGGTTTAAATGCCTTAACATGGTATTACTGGCGAATGAACTCTAAATCACCAAACGGAACTAGTCTCTGGAGTGATGCATGGAAATTTAAAACGCAGGGCGTACCTACGCAGGTAAACTTGTATTACCCTGCAAATAATTCTCTGAATCAGTCGATAAATTTAACGTTCCGTTGGTATAAAGCAATTGACCAGGTTATGGTTAAAAATATTAATTTTAATGAAGAAAATAAATTAGACGGAACTGAAAATATATCCAATTACTGGTTTGAGTTATCAACAGATTCTTTGTTTACCACGGGTGTTCTAAAAGATTCATTATTAGCCGATACTACAAAAACATTAATATGGTTGGTTAAAAAAACAAAATATTACTGGCGTGTAAAAGCAAAGAACGAAACTGGATGGGGGAGCTTCAGTTCAATTTGGAATTTTACTACTACATATTATATAGATAGTGTTTCGCCCGGAAAAAACAAGATTAATTATCCGCTTATCTCTGACATCAAAGCATATTTTCATCAGAATATGAACAGCACAACGATGGATAGTAACAGCATTACATTATTCGGTTCGATGACAGGAAGAAAGAGAGGGACTATAACCTATAATTCAGGGAATAATTCTGTTCGGATCATTCCCTATACACCTTTCAAATATGGAGAGCTGATAAGTACAACGCTTGATTCTGGGATTAGGACAGGTATGGGGAGTCCAATTGTACCATTTGTGTGGAGCTTTATGACGATGGCAAAACCTTCAAATCTTATTTTTAATCAGACAAGCACAGTTGGAACAGGGAACTTTCCATATGAGATAACAACAGGAGATTTTGACGGAGACGGCAATCTGGACCTTGCTGTTACTAATTATAGTTCAAACATAATCTCAATATTAAAGAATAACGGAACAGGGACTTTTACTGCATCTTCAGTTGTAGTAGGAAGTTCACCAAATGGAATAATAACTGGAGATTTAGATGGAGACGGCGATTTAGACCTTGCTGTTACTAATAATAGTTCAAGTTCTGTTTCTATATTAAAGAATAACGGAATCGGGATTTTCACTGTAACATCGATTGCAGTAGGAAGTTCTCCATATGGAATAACCACAGGAGACTTCGACGGAGACGGCGATCTGGACCTAGGCATTACAAACTGGAGTTCTAATTCTGTCCAGATATTAAAGAATAACGGAACAGGTGTTTTCACAGTATCATCTACCGTTGGTGTGGGAAATTTATACAATATAACCAACGGTGATTTTGATGGAGACGGATATCTGGACCTGGCTGTTGGCAGACCAGGTGCAAACTCAGTTTCAATATTAAAGAATGACGGAACCGGAGCTTTTGCGGTATCATCTACCATTTCAGGAATAAGTAGTCCAGAAGGGATTACTCCGGGAGATTTTGACTCAGATGGCGATCTGGACCTGGCTGTTGCTAATATGAGTTCAAACAGCGTTTCAATATTAAAGAATAACGGGAGCGGTGTTTTCACAGTGTCATCAATCACTGGAGCTGGAAGTGGCGCATATGGAATTACTACAGGTGATCTTGATGGAGACGGTGATCTGGATCTTGCTGTTACTAATCATGATGCAAATTCGGTTTCAATACTAAAGAATAACGGAACCGGGGTTTTCACATTACCATCTACCGTTGGAATAGGAAGTTATCCATATGGAATAACCTCAGGAGATTTCAATAACGATGGTTTAATAGATCTTGCGCCGGTCAACGGAAGTTCAAATTATGTAAGTATATTAATAAATCTAATCCCGCCGCAATTGTTGAGTCCCGCTAATAATTCAACTGGTAATTTGAGTTCAGTAAACTTTGCATGGATTAAGTCTCCCGGGGCTTCCGGTTACAGAATCCAGATTGCAACGGATTCTCTGTTTAATAATCTTGTTATGAATGATTCTACTTTACCCGGAACTGATTCAATTAAATCAGTATCAGGTTTGAATGCATTAACCTGGTATTACTGGAGGATGAACTCAAAATCCGCCAATGGAACAAGCTTATGGTATGATACATGGAAGTTCAAGACTCAGGGTGTACCAACTCAGGTAGTACTTTCATCGCCTGCAAATAATTCGTTAGACCAGCCAATCAATATAACATTTCAATGGTTTAAAGCGGTTAATCAGACATTTACGAGTTATAATGGAAATCTTCGGGCTGATATTAGTACAAGCCCGTTAGCAATAGCTAATTATTGGTTTGAATGCAGTACTGATTCAACTTTTTCAACTGGAGTTTTAAGAGATTCAACATTAACCGATACCACCAAAACATTAAACTGGCTTGCAAAAAAAACAAAATATTACTGGCGTGTAAAAGCAAAGAACGAAACAGGATGGGGGGAATTTAGTTCTACATGGAATTTTACAACTACTTTTTATATTGATAGTGTTTCGCCAAACCAAAATAAGATTAATGTTCCTTTGACTTCCGATTTAAAAGCATATTTCAATCAGAACATGAACGGGTCAACGATGGATAGTAACAGCATTGTATTTTTTGGTTCTATGACAGGAAGAAAACAAGGCACTTTTATTTATAATTCAGGAGAAAAATCGTTAACAATTAATCCGAATAATGATTTTAAATACGGCGAGCTTATCAGCACAACACTTACCTCCTTAATAAAAACAAGTTCTGATAATTTTATAGCTCCCTTTGTGTGGAGCTTTACATCAACGGCAAAACCTTCTAACCTGGTTTTTGGGCAGCCGAATACAATTGAAGTTGGAACTTCTCCTAACGGTATAACCACTGGCGATTTCGATGGCGATGGTTACTTAGATATTGCAGTTGCAAATGATGGGGTCACAATATTAAAGAATAATGGAACTGGGGCTTTCGTGGCATCATCATCAGTCAGTATAAATTCTCCATATGGGATAACAACAGGAGATTTTGATGGTGACGGTGATTTAGACCTGGCAATAACTAATTATGCTTCAAATACAATTTCAATATTAAAGAATAATGGAGCAGGGATTTTCATGTTATCATCCTCAGTTGGAGTTGGGAATGACCCTCGTGCGATAACTTCGGGAGATTTCGACGGAGATGGTTATTTAGATATTGCTGTTGCTAATTGGACTTCTAATACGGTCTCAATACTAAAGAATAACGGAGCAGGACTATTCATGTTATCGTCTTCGATTGGAGTAGGTTATACACCTGAAGGAATTGCTACAGGGGATTTCGACGGTGACGGTGATATAGACCTTGCTGTTTCTAATGGAATGTCTAATACGGTCTCAATATTAAAAAATAATGGAACAGGGGTTTTCATGGTATCATTTTCAGTTGGAATAGGAGATTATCCTATAGGAATAACTGCCGGAGATTTCGACGGAGACGATGATTTAGACCTTGTTGTTGTTAATGCGAGTGCAAACTCAGTTTCAATATTAAAGAATGAAGGTACCGGGGTCTTCATTGAAACATCTTTGGTTACTGTAGGAAGTACTCCATATGGAATAATTACAGGAGATTTCGACGGAGACGATGATGTAGACCTTGCTGTTGTTAATGCGGGGGCAAATACTGTCTCAATATTAAAGAATAATGGAACAGGAATTTTCACCGCATCTTCTTCGGTTGGTGTAGGAAGTTTTCCATCTGCGGTAACTTCAGGAGATTTCAATAACGATGGTGTATTAGATATTGCTAATATCAACGGAAATTCAAATAATGTTAGTATTTTAATAAATCTTGTCCCACCTTTACCTGTAAGCCCTGCAAATAATTCAACAGGTAATCTTAGTTCCTTAAATTTTTCGTGGAATAAGTCATTAGGTGCCTCAAACTACAGGTTTCAGCTCACTACAGATTCACTCTTTAATAATCTTGTAATGAACGACTCCACTTTGCTTGGAACGGATTCGGTAAAAGCTATATCTGGTTTGAATGCATTGACATGGTATTACTGGAGGATGAACTCAAAATCACCAAACGGAACTAGCTTATGGAGTGATACAAGGAAATTCAAAACAAAGGGTTCGCCGTTCTCAGTAAATTTAATTTCTCCCATGAACAATGCTGTGAATCAGCCTGTTTCCATTACCTTCCAGTGGAATAAAGCTATAGAACAGACCGCCAAATTCAAGAAATCAAAACTTTCGGGTGATGAAACAGATGGTGTTGTTGCAATAGGTAACTACTGGTTCGAGCTTGTGACCGATACTGTTTCAATGGCAAATTTATATTGTGATACAACATTAACCGATACAACTAAATCAATAAACGGATTGACTAACCAGACAAATTATTACTGGAGAGTAAAAGCCAGGAATGAAATAGGGTGGGGTGGATTCAGTGCATGGTGGAGATTTACAACAATCGTATCAGCGCCGCTGGCACCTGTGCCGGTCTCTCCTCCGAACGGCGCTGTTGGAGTACCTGTGCCGGTAACATTTGTCTGGCACACTTCAGCTTTAGCCGGTTCTTATTCTTTGCAGGTTGCTCTGGATTCGTTATTTACGAATGTTGTTTACAATGACACGACTATAACAGATACTGTAAAAACGATTTCAGGTCTTTCACAGCAAACAACATATTACTGGAGAGTAAACGCAAAGAATGCAGGAGGTACCAGCAGTTATTCTGCAGTATGGAGCTTCACCACACAGGCATTATTTCCAACCCTGACCTTAAAGGTATATCTTGAAGGATTCTATGCGCCTGAACCGGGAGATAATCCGGTCAAAGGCAATATGACCAAAGGTAATATTACCAAGGGTAAAATAAATGATTCACCTCTTTCGCAGGTTGCTGATACAATAAACATATATCTTGCAGACAGTACTCAGGGGTATGCATTTGTTGACAGTGTGAAGGTATTACTTGGGAGCAACGGGTTCAGTCACAACACCGTTCTCAAGGGTAACCACAGGGAGGTATTACATAGTAGTCCGCCACAGGAACCATCTTGAGACCTGGAGTAAATATGGTGTTAACTTTACAGGCGGTAATACAACAAGCTATGACTTTACAACAGCAGCAAATATGGCATACGGCGATAATATGAAACAGGTAGGCACGGTATGGGTATTATACGGCGGCGACCCGAACCAGGACGGAGAAATAGGAGCACTGGATATCCCGATATTTATCTCACAGTTCGGAACCCAGGGCTACCTAAGCTGTGACTTCAACGGAGACGAGGACGTAACCGGTGTAGACCAGCAGATACTGATACTGAACTACGGTATAACCCTTTCAAGACCTTCTACAGTGGTTCTGAACCCTGCAAACCGCAAGGATTTGAAGGAAATACAGAAAACATTCAAAGAAATAAAGAAGAACAATAACTGAGAATATAATTAAAACCACCCCATCCGGGTAAAACCGGATGGGATAACAATTTTAAAATAAAGAATTGTAAAATATTTAAGGAATCAAAATAATCATGAGAAAATCAATCTTACTTATTCTCTTAGCTTTAGTTTTCACCGGCATGAGCTATGGACAGATAAAAGCAACATTTACACTGACGAATCCGAGAGTAGAGAACTTTTATTTCTGTTATGACCTGAATGTAACGGTACCAGCAGGCCAGACCTGGGCGGTAGGTTCATCCAATATCAGGGTAAACTTCGCAACCACACCGAATACTGCAGGTTTAACGGTAAAAGCTGATAATCCTGCAATAAACCCCAATGCTAACATACACAATGCCAACGGATATCTGGCAATGACAACCACATCGGTAGCCAGCGGTGCAGCAATAGGACTGAATATATTAACCTTCAACACGAGCGGGTTTTACAGTTTTGCACCCGGTACATACCGCTTAGCAACATTGAGGTGGAACAGGATAGATTCGACAGTGTTAGCCACAATGACATTCAGGGTACCGCCGGACCAGTTTCCGACAACAGTGTTTGACAGTACAGTACTGTTGACCTATAACACAACATGGAATATAACCAATCCTCCGGGCGGAATAGTGGTAAATACAGAAAACAATACAACAGTAATCCCAACAGTGTATAACCTGTACCAGAACTATCCAAACCCATTCAATCCCAGCACAACAATTAAGTTTGATTTACCGAAAGCAACGTACACAAAGCTGATAATATACGATGTATTGGGCAGAGAGGTAATCAAACTAGTAGATGAAAAGAAGAATGCAGGCAGTTATGATGTAAGCTGGGATGCAGGTAACCTTGCAAGCGGCACTTATATCTATAAGCTTGAAGCCGGTGATTATTCAAGTGTTAAAAAAATGATTTTAGTTAAATAATTAAAGGTTTAATTAAATTTAAAATCCCCTTACGAAATTAAGGGGATTTTTTTACCTTATTTTTTTTACACTTCGCAAAACGTGGTATAATATCTTAAACTAATAATATATATTTATGGACTATAATAATTCCACAATCTCTAATACCCCTACCCTTACAGAAAATAGTTTAAGATTAATATCTATCAATAAAGCCAGCAAGATACTTGGAATAAGGTACCAATCGATTCGAAAGATAGTTATGTTTGGAAAAATAAAATATATTAGAGTAGGTAAAAGTATTAGAATCCCTTATATGAACCTTGTGAAATTTCTTGAAGGTCAATCTGATATAAGTAGCCCTAATAACGTAAATTCCTTAAGTACGGAAGAGATATCTAAAAGGATAGATGAATTGATTGCAGAATATAGTGGGGCATGATTGGATTGAGATTTAAAAAAAGAACTGGTCTTGGAACTGGTTCTTTTTTTTGAGAAGATATAAATTAAAAATAGTATCAAATTCTGACAGTAAAACTGTCAGTAAAACCCGTCAAAAATGGGCTAAAATCGGACAATTTGGGAAGAGATTTTGAAGTGTTTTTTGTGTTTTTGAGCTGTTTTTGAGGTATTTACATCATCCCGTCTGCCCCGCCTCTGACGGGAACCTGCCCATGAGTGCTCGGGGTAAACGGGCTGAGCCACACCCCGAAAATTAAAAAACAAATTTTCAATGAAAATCTATGAATGATTTAATGACGTTTTGTAGAT
>CAVUOA010000023.1:0-29928 GCA_963742955.1 Ignavibacteriota bacterium
TCAAATGGAGATTCGAATAAACATTTACTCATTGTCCTGTCAGTGTCTCCTGCTTAATAATTTTTATTAAATGTATTTAACCTGCAGGGACACTAACAGGAGGAAACCTCACCGCCAGTGTCTCGTCGGCATTTTAATATTAGCCTAACTGAATCAAACGAGAGACACTGGCGGGAAAAGAAAACATTGGTTTACCGGATTCCTGCCTTCGCAGGAATGACAATTATTGATTTCCCCCTCTCCTTCGGAGAGGGGCTGGGGGTGAGGTACTAATCCTTCGTGTCTTCGTGCCTTTGCGGCTGCCTTTTCTATAATTACCTGCATAAAAAAATATTCACAAATTTTTCCTTTTTAGTTAACCAACTTCTGAATATATTTAAAGTTCAAAATAAAACATAAATCCCGTAATATATAGGAGAACAATGCAATGAGTTTGCTGAAAGAAAAACTTAGCCTCCCAAATTCCGAATTTGATAGAAAAAGTTCGGAATTTGGCGAAAGAAAGCGGTAAGAAGAAGGTTTCTGAGGTGACGGTAGAACAGGTATTAGGCGGTATGCGCGGAGTAAAATCGCTTATTTGCGAAACATCTGAAGTAGCGCTTGATAAAGGTCTTATTATCCGCAGAATTCCCGTGCTTGAGCTTACCGGTAAATGGCCTGAAGAAATCCTCTGGCTTTTACTAACAGGTGAACTGCCAAATAAAACCGAGCTTAAAGACCTTCAGGACGATTTAAAAAAACGCTCCGAAGTCCCTGAATACATTTGGGCTATGCTCAAAACATTCCCGAAAGATGCGCATCCGATGAGCATGTTTAATACACTCATTACCGCTATGCAGCGCGAATCAAAATTTTTCCGTGCGTATGAAAACGGTCTGAAGAAAGATAAGTACTGGGAATATACGCTGGAAGATTCTTTGGACTTAATAGCAAAACTGCCCGCAATAGCTGCAGGCGTTTACAGAACACGTTTCGGCAAGGGTGAAGTAATAAAACCAAATCCTGAGCTTGACTGGGGTGCCAATTATGCATACATGCTCGGTGTGAATGATAACACAACAGACTGGTATGATTTAATGCGTCTTTACATGACACTGCACAGCGACCACGAAAGCGGAAACGTCAGCGCATTTACTTCGCACGTTGTCGGCTCCGCGCTTTCTGACCCTTATTATGCTGTCTCTGCCGGTCTTAACGGTCTTGCAGGTCCGCTTCACGGTCTTGCGAACCAGGAATGTCTGAAGTTCGTTATCGAGCTTGAAGAACACTTTAAAGGCGTTCCGACTGATGACGAGCTCCGTGAGTTCTCTAAAGAACGCCTCAATAAGGGATTGGTGATTCCGGGTTATGGGCATGCAGTGCTTCGTGTGACAGACCCGCGCTTTACTGCGTTTATAGAATTCGGGAAGAAAGTAATGCCGAACGATAAAATTTTTGCGATTGTAGAGAAGCTGTTCAATATTGTTCCTCAGGTATTAATGGAGCAGGGCAAAGCAAAAGACCCGTGGCCAAACGTCGATGCAGCTTCAGGCTCGCTGTTATATTATTACGGCGTAAAAGAATATATTTATTATACCGTTTTATTCGGTGTATCAAGAGCTATGGGTATATGTTCACAGCTTGTAATGAGCCGGGCTATCGGAGAACCCATAACAAGGCCCAAATCTATTACACTTGACTGGCTTACAAAGGCTGTAAAGGATTAGGTAAATTAAAAAATATTGTAATTTGCACAGGGATTCAAAAAGCTTGAATCCCTGCCTGTTTTTAAAGTATAATTTACCGGAAAACCGCTGTTTTATTCCCCCAAAATTGCATATATTTGCCTTTTCAATTAATTAACTTCTGGATATATTTATAGTTCTGTTAGGAAAAATCTGTAACTAAAGACAGGAAATACTATGTCATTATTAAAGGAAAAGCTGGCTTCACAGGTACCTGCATTGCGCGAGCGGGTCCACAGCCTTGTAAATAATTACGGCAAAAAAGTTATATCCGATATCAGCGTCGAACAAGTGCTCGGCGGTTTAAGAGGAGTCAGGTCAACGTTTTGTGAAACAAGCGAGGTTGTGCTCGATAAGGGGCTTGTTATTCGGGGCTATCCTATATTAGAGCTTGTCAATAAGCTGCCGGAAGAAATATTCTGGCTTCTTTTAACGGGTGAGTTCCCGACTAAAGAAGAAATTGAAGACCTCCAGTCTGAACTGAAAAAGCGTTCTAAGGTTCCGCAGTACTTATGGTCAACTTTGAAAACATGTTTAGTTAAAGATGAGCCGCACCCGATGACGATTCTTATTTCAAGTATTGCAATACTTGAAAGAGAGTCAAAGTTCTATTACCATTACAATATGGGAGGAATGAAGAAAGATGAATACTGGGAGTACGCTCTTGAAGATGTTCTTGATATTATCGCGGTGCTTCCAAGTCTTGCTGCGGGAATTTACAGGCTGCGTTATGATAAAGGCCACTTGATTAATTCGGGTCATGACCTTGACTGGGCAGGAAACCTTGCGCACATGATGGGTATAGAAGACAATAATGAAGAGTTCACAAAGCTGATGCGCCTGTTCATGGTGCTTCATTGTGACCACGAAGGCGGCAACGTAAGCGCTAAAGCATGTAATGTCATCGGCTCGACTCTCTCTGACCCATATTACGCCGTAATGGGCGGGCTGGCGGGTCTTGCGGGTCCTCTGCACGGAGAAGCAAACCAGGAAGGTGTTAGGTATGTTCTTGACGTGCTAAAGACTTTTAAGGATGTTCCGACTGATGAAGAACTGAAGAAGTATGTAGCCGATACACTGGCTTCGGGTAAGTTAATTCCGGGATACGGCCACCCGGTTTTAAGGGTAACCGACCCGCGCTTTACTGCGTTCTATGAATTTGGAAAGAAAGTTATGCCTGATGACAAGCTGTTTAAAGTTGTTGAAAAGCTCTATAAAATAGTACCGCCGATTTTAACCGAATACGGCAAAGTTAAAAATCCGTGGCCAAACATAGACGCTTCCTCCGGAGCGCTGCTGCATCATTACGGAATTGATGAGCTTGATTATTACACACTCTTGTTCGGTGTATCCAGAACGCTCGGAATTTGCGCGCAGCTTGTGATAGACAGGGCGCTTGGTTTCCCGATTACAAGACCTAAATCGGCAACACTCGGCTGGCTTGAAAACGCGGTTAAGAATTAATTTTTTAAAGTCACTCTTTAGCGCTGAATGCTGTTATTTATATTAATAAGGTGATTTACAACTAAAACAACCAATTTTGGATAGTGAAATACCAAATATTACTCCTCCCTCCGAAAACGGCGGAGAAAGCAAAAGCAGGAAACTGTATTCATTTCTGATTCCTTTGCTGGTTTCCGTTTATTTTATGGCAGGATTTACACAGCTTAAGCCTGAAGACAAGAACCGGTTTATCATCAATGATGACAGCGCTTATACAATGAATGTTAAGAAAGCTCCTGCGTTTAATCTCGCTGCGCTTCTGGCAAACGAACAGTTTTCGGAAAACCTCAGGGATACGGTTTATACCGATAAAGACAAATACCTTGAACTGAGAATAGATGAGCAGATGCTTTATGTTCATTACAGAGACGGCAGCATAAAAGAATACCCGGTATCCAGCGGAAACAAGTTTCTTAATAAAGGAGTTGAATCGCGTCCCGGTTTGTTCGCAATATTTTTAAAAGAGGAACTGCATCTTTCATCTCAGTTTGATGATGCCAAGATGTTTTATTATATGCCGTTTAATATGGGAATCGGATTCCACAGCCTTGCGGGAACAGGTTATTACGGCAATCTTGGCGTAAGACCGTCATCGCACGGATGTATCAGGATGAGAACTTCGGATGTGAAAGAATTATTTCATGAATGCGAAATTGGCACCCTTGTTCTTGCGAACAGGGGAAAAAATGCAAGGGTTATTGCATTCGCTCCGGAAGGATTTAAAAATGACAGGGAATATTCAAAAGACGAATACATGGAAATGCTTGCCTATAATTTGAACTCGCTTTACCAGGGAAGGTATTTTATTGACCAGCCGAAGAGATTTATAATAGACCCAGCTGTCATTCCCAAAATCGGTTTTAATGTCGGCACGACAGATGATATTCCTTCAAGGCAGCAAATACCGTTTATGACGCAGCAGATTCAGCAGTATGCAGACAAGCTTAACCCGAAAAGCTATATTGCAGCCGATGTGAAAGAAAATCTCGACGATGAGATTGCCGGTAATTTCCAGTTTGACCAGGAAGTTACGGATTATTCTTCTCTTGGTCTTGAAGTTGATAAGGAGCTTGTTGATAAGCTCGTTTATAACCGCATCGGTATATTGCCCTATTTTCCGCCCAACAAATAAGAAACACATAATAAATATTTATGGTTAAATTAATAGCAATGTATAAAACTCCGGCAGATGTGCTGGAATTTGAAAAACATTATTTCGATGTTCATATGCCGCTGATATACAGGATGCCGGGCTTACTGAAGACGGAAGTATCTAAGCTTTCCGGTATGCCGGGGCAGGAAAACAAATACCACATGATGGCAGAAATGTATTTTGATAATATGGATAAGCTGAACGAATCTATGGCATCGGCTGAAGGCAGGGCTGCAGGCAAAGATTTAATGGGTTTTGCCAAAGATTATGTTTATATGATGTTTGGTGAAGTTAATGAATAGGGAAATGGCGATTTTTATTGTATTTATGGACATTTTTTTCTATTATGCAAGACGCACTTTTTAAAAAAGGAACATTCTTTTACTTCCTAAAGTATAAGATTTAAGGGTTTTAAATTTAATATAGGAGCTTACTCAAATGGTATCCGATAACATTCAGGTTCTGATGAACACCGATTACGGTGCTCCCGAACTAAAAAAAGTTTACCAGAAGTTTTTTGCCAGAGGGCTTTTCTTTGCGATTGTTGTGCATGTAGTTTTTATATCAACGTATCTCGTAATAAATTATATTAATACGCTGAAGGCAGAGGAGCTTTCCAAGCAGCAGCAGCAGCAAAGAATTATTAATCTTACTGACCTGGAGCCGCCTCCGTCTGCAACGGAAGACGAAACTCCGCCTCCGCCGAAAATCGAAGAAATGATTGCTCCGCCGAAAGACCTTTCAGCTTTGACTCCGGAGCCGGTTGCCAAAGAGAAAGCTGAAGAGCAGACTATCAAGACACAGGAACAGCTGGAACAGATTAAATCTCCTGTATCAAACACAGGCGATACCGGAAAGTTTACTTACTCAGGTCCTATTAAAGTTCAGGAGAAAAAAGTAGAAGAGAAGATTGAAAAGAAAGAAAAAGATGTTGAAAAAACAGTTTACCAGTCATTTGAAGTTGAGAAAGCCCCCGAGTGTGTTAACCTGGCGCAGGTTAGAAGCTCTATGAACTATCCTGAAGTTGCAAGACAGGCAGGAATAGAAGGCAGGGTAACGGTTAAGGTTCTGGTAAATGAGTCTGGCGGTGTTATCAAGGTTGGGTCTGTCACAGGACCGGATGTGTTTTCCGACGAAGTGCGAGATAAGGCAATGAACCTTCAGTTCACGCCAGGATTGCAGAACGGAAAACCCGTTAAAGTCTGGGTTACCGTACCGTTTAACTTTAAGCTGAAGAATTGATTCGGGATTATCCTTTTGCAAGGGTTTTTCCTTTTGAGAGGATTTAATTTTTGAAAGTATATAATTATTTATCATTTGGAATTTCCCTCATCTTTGTGGTGATGGGAATTCTTATTTTAAGCAACGTATTTACTACGAGTTTCTTCTTCAGGAATAATGAGTTCTTGAGGCTGACGTTTGGATTTATACTGATAGTATACGGCGCATTCAGGGGAATTAATACTTACTTTAAGATGAAGAATTCAAACAATCAGAACAGGAGAAATTACTAAAACGTTTTTTGAACACATTACAGCAGCAATGAAAAAGACGGCTTTAAAATATTTGTTATTATTACCGGTACTATCGTGTTCTTTTATTTATACGGGCTGCGATTACAGCAAAGTGAAGTCTGTTACAACAATTGGCGAAACTTCAATTGAGGTTGACGAGTCTATTTCGCCTGTTGTGAAAAAAGAAGCGGATGAGTTTA
This sequence comes from Ignavibacteriota bacterium, assembly GCA_963742955.1. Taxonomy (GTDB): domain Bacteria; phylum Bacteroidota; class Ignavibacteria; order Tepidaquicellales; family OLB5; genus CAVUOA01. Next base: position 6,095 of record CAVUOA010000023.1, read on the forward strand.
TGCGGCTGAATAATGAGAGCAAAATAAACATGAAAATCAAAACTTCCAACGAAGTGATGGCTGATTTGCTCAACGGAGATATTAAAACTGTAGTTGTAAGCAGAGATTTTAATGCGAACGAGAAGGAGCATATTCAGAAGTTTAAGATTGATTTAAAAAGAAATGCATTTGCAGTCGATGCAATCGGGGTAATTGTAAATAAAGAAAACCCTGTTGGAAAGCTAAACTACAACGAGCTTAAAGGAATATTTACAGGTGAAACAGAAGACTGGAAGAACCTTGAAGGTGATAATAAAGACGTTTACAAAGGCAAGATTAAAGTATTTATAGCAAGAGGTAATGCTGCTATACACGACATATTTAAAGAAAAAGTTTTAGCCGGATTGGAATACGGCAAATATGATGTGCCCTGCAGTACTTCAACCCAGATGCTCGATGAAATCCAGAAAGATAAAGATGCAATCGGGTTTATTACTATGAGCTGGATAACCAAATTTGCCGATACGCTTGATACCGCCGTAAAACCCCTTAAAATAGGCGCTGTAGATTCACTCGGCAGAATAGACCAGTATGTAGGGCTTCACCAGGGTTATGTTGCAAACGGCGATTACCCGCTTTCCATTAAAATTTATATGTTTTCAACTGATTACAGTATGAACGTATCGGTAGGGTTTACAAGTTTTATGCTCGCATATGACGGACAGAAAATTGCTCTCAACAGCGGGCTGGTTCCGGTTACACAGCCGGTAAGAATCATACAGTTAAATTAAAATATTTTATTAAAGCCATGTTTACCAATAAATACAGAAGATTAGTTTATACGTTTTTAGCTCTTTTTTTACTGAGTGCCAATATTACTTTTGCCCAGGATAATCTTGCCGAAGGTGTTCGTGCTGTTAAAAGCGGAGATTATTTAAAAGCCGTCGAACTGCTGAAAAAAGCTGTCTCGGGAGATGAAAAAGATTCATATGATGCCAATTATTATTACGGAATTGCTCTGTTTAACACCGGCTCATCAGCAGACGCAGAAAAATATCTGAAAAACGCTGTAAAGATAGATGATGAACGCCCTGAAGCTTACATGGGTCTGGGCGAAGTATTATCAGAACAGAAAAAATACGTTGATGCAGCATCTTATTTTGAAAAATCAAAGCAATATTTACCGCTGAACAAAAAAACGGAAGACCTCGAAAAAGATGAAATTGCTCTTATAGTTGAAGTATTAAGCAAGGAAGCAGCGAACTTCATTGCAGACGGAAAAGTGGATAAAGCCATTGCATCTCTTACACAGGCAAAAGTGTTTGACGGCAAGAACCCGCAGGTATTTGTCGGTCTTGGTGATGCTTATTTATACAGGGGCGCTCTTGAGCCTGCTTTAACAAACTACAACCAGGCATTAACATATAAATACAATTATGCTCCTGCATTTTTTGGCCTTGGCAAGGTTTCGTTCAAAAAGAAAAAATATAACGAAGCAATTGATTTTTATTCAAAAGCTATAGACGCCGATAAAAACTATGCCGATGCATACTTTGAAAAAGGATTGATTCTATACCTGAGCGACCAGTTCCCTGCTGCGCTTGAAACTTTCAAGAAATATGCCGAGCTGCGCCCGGGTTCTACACGCGGTAATACCTATTATGCAAAGACTCTTTATGCAATGGGCAAACTTGATGAAGCTATGGACCTGCTCGATAAAGTTTTGCAGGTTGACCCTAAATCGAGCGAAGCTAACAAATACAAAGCTTATATATACATAGAGAAAAAAGATTACGATAAGGCAATGGAATACTTCGATAAAGTGCCAAAAGAAGATTTCAACGCCGAAGACTATACAAAATACGCTAAGATTTATGTTGACCAGAAGGATTTTGCCAAAGCATACGATTATTTCAAGAAAGCGGTAGAGATTGATTCAACTAATGAAATTACTTATTTCGAATACGGTAAGGCTCAATTCAATGAACAGAAATATGAAGACGCTGTTATAAACTTCGATAAAGCCATTAATCTCGGTATTACAAACCTTGCTGCTTATGTTTATAAAGGGATATCTCTTTACTACTTGCAGAAATATGATGATGCAATCACCGAGTTTGATAAGAGCATTGCGCTTGATAACAGCTTTGCATATTCATACCTGTGGAAAGGAAACTGTTACGCCGCTTTAGGCAAAAGACCGGAAGCGGTAGAGGCTTACAAAAAAGTGCTGGAAATTGACCCCAACAACCAGGATGCAAAAGACCAGTTAACAAAATTAGGAGAAAAATTCTAGTAATGAAAAATATTGTTGATTTTATTGATTCAAACAAAGAAAAATATCTTGACGAGCTTAAAGAGTTCTTAAGCTATCCCAGCATCAGTAACAATCCCGAAAACAAAAAGGATGTTGAACAATGCGCATCCTATATAAAAGAACATCTCCAAAAAATCGGAATGGAGCATGCTGAGGTTTATCCTACTGCGGGACATCCGGTTGTTTATGCGGACTGGCTCCACGCAGGCAATGATAAGCCTACAGTGCTGATTTACGGGCACTATGACGTTCAGCCTGTTGACCCTATTGACCTTTGGACCTCACCTCCGTTTAAGGCAGACATAAGAAACGGAAAAATTTATGCGAGAGGCGCCGCTGATGATAAAGGACAGGTGATGATTCATTTCAAGGCAATCGAAGCGCACCTTGCAAATAATAAATCGCTTCCCGTTAATATTAAGCTGATTATTGAAGGCGAAGAGGAAATCGGCAGCGTTAACCTTGAGAAATTTATTTCAGACCATAAAGAACTGCTGAAATCAGACGTTGTAGTTATATCAGATACCGCAATGTATGATGCAGACCATCCTGCAATAGGTTACGCTTTAAGAGGATTGTGCTACATGCAGATTGAATTAACCGGACCGAACCGTGACCTTCATTCGGGGCAGTTCGGCGGCGCTGTAGAGAATCCTATCAATGCACTCGCTAACATTATTACAAAACTCAAAGACGATAAAGGCAGGATTTTAATTGACGGTTTTTATGATGAAGTGGTCTCTTTAAGCAAACAGGAAAGAGATGAGTTTAAAGAACTCCCGTTTGATGATAATGAGTATAAAGCTTCACTCGGTGTCAATGAACTCTTCGGCGAAGAAGGCTACAGCACTTTAGAGCGTCTTTGGGCAAGACCAACGCTTGACTGCAACGGAATCTGGGGAGGTTTTACAGGTGAAGGAGCAAAAACAGTTCTTCCCTCAAAAGCGTATGCAAAAATAAGCATGAGGCTTGTTCCTAACCAGGACCCGGCGAAGATTGAAAAATTATTTACAGATTATGTAAAGAAAATTACACCGAAATCGGTTAAGATATCCGTAAGCGGGCTTCATCACGGCAAGCCGGCAATGACTCCTATTGACAGTAAATGGGTTAAAGCGGCATTCGAAGCTATGAAACAGGCATTCGGCAAGAAACCGGTATTTATACGCGAAGGCGGCTCGATTCCAATAGTGGTAACATTCCAGGAAATCCTTAAAGCTCCGGCAGTTCTGCTTGGGTTTGGGTTGCCGGATGAAAATGCCCATTCACCTGATGAAAATATGAGCCTGAATAATTTTCATAGAGGAATAATTACCTCCTCGATTTTTTATAATGAACTTGCTAACTTAAAAAATTAAACAATAGAAACTATGGCGGTAAAAACTTCATCCAAATCAAAGAAAACATCAGCAAGGGCAAAAAAAGATTTATCTCTGCCGCTTGAAAAAACGAACTTTCTTATTATAGGAGCAGGTATTTTAGTTTTGATTATCGGTTATATACTGATGTCCGAAAATTCAGTCAACGGCTTTTTGCCGACTGTTGTTTCGCCGATACTGCTTGTATTGGGTTACTGCGTAATCATTCCTTACGGCATATTAAAAAAACCTAAGAAACCCGAGTCAAATATTCAGCAAAGCGATACAGAAACAGTTACAGCATCACCCGAAAACGTGAGTACCAATATTAAGACAAAATAAAGTTTAAACGCAGGAAAATTGATTTTTCCGGGAACCGGGTTTTTCGAAGCCCGGTTTTTTTCATTTAAAGCCTTAAATCACCCTTATGGGTGATTTGCATTTTAATATAATCTGTTAGTTTAGTATTAGTGTGTAGAGTATGAAATAACACTTATTTAAAAATGAATTAAAACACCCGGGGAAAAAGATATGCCGAAAAAGAAATTTGACTGGTCTCAATTTACGCAGCGGGTTGCGGTAGCTGCTCCGGTCGACCAGGTTTTTAAGATGTGGACCGACCCAGAGCACCTTCGTAATTGGTTTGTAACTGATGCAAAGATAGAGCTGAAAAAAGGCGGGAAATATGAATGGAAATGGATTGCCGGAGTAAAGGAAAAAGGCAAAGTTATTGACTTTAAAAAACCTTCAAAAATAACTTTTACATTTGCAGGAAGTATCTGTGAAGTAACCGTGAAAAAAGATAAAAGAGGCTCGCTTGTAACACTTCATCAGCATAAAATACCGAAAACCGAAAAGGGGAAATCCGATATCCACCTTAACTGCAGCTGCGGCTGGACTTTTTACCTTACTAATTTAAAAACGTATCTCGAGTATGGTATAGACCTCCGCGAGGCAAATTCAAAATTTGCAAAAAAGGGCGTGATACTGAATTAATAGTTATTAGAATTAATAGTTATTAGTTAATGAATAAAGAAGGCGGCTTGAGCCGTCTTTTTTATTTTTATGCATTTTTATTATATACATATAATGTACAGTCTCTTTGGATTGAATACCATGCTCTAAATTGGTAACTTTACTCCAATATGGAAACTCACCAATCAAAATCCAATAAAACAGCATTGCTGCTTCTTATTATCGGCGCAATTTTCTGGCTGGGGGCCATTAATATTCGAGCCCTTATAGGCAATGAGCTTCTGAATTACGACCAGTTCAATTTCAGGACTTCAATACCGCCGGATAGGGAGAACACGCTGTTTCAGCTGATTTCTAATTCCTCCATTGTTATAGCTTCAAGCTATCTGGTTGTCTTTATATCAGCAATCTGGTTCCTGAAAACGACAACCCTCAAACTCAAAGAAAACGGCTGGCTGCTTATGAGCTGTATACTTTTTTTTGTTTTTGTTCCCGTTGAAGTATATACTTACTATCTTGATACCAAATTTATTCTGCTGTATTATTCTCATCCTCCGAACCACGATGACCTTCTTAGAATCTTCGGAAAACGGCTGGGCGGATTAAGCGGAATTCCTGTCATTGCGTTATTCTGTTATTATACAATTATAGGTCTGGCAATATTCAGACCGCTTACAAAGAAACCTGAAATGCTCCCTGATGAAAAAGAAGAAACAGGCAAGCCCTGAAATAAAACTGCTTCTTGCGGAGCTTGAAGACATTGTTCGCCGGCTGGGATATAACCTCAGGTACGAAAAAGGCGATTTTGAAGGAGGCTACTGCCTGCTCAAAGAATCGCGCCTGTTTGTTATAAACTCAAAGAACGAAGCGGAAAAACGCATTGCTATTATTGCAAGGAACCTTAAGGAAATCGGCATCGATGATATTTTTGTTAAGCCGCAGGTACGGGAAGTGATAGAAACAGAAAATGCGAAGGCGGCAAAAAAAGAAGAAGGTGAAGCTCAGGAAGAAAAAGAAACTGAAGAAAAAGAACCCGAAGAAAAAGAAACTGAAGAAAAAGAAACTGAAGAAAAAGAACCCGAAGAAAAAGAACCCGAAGAAAGAAACTGAAGAAAAACAAGAGGAAACCCGGCGATGAAAGTAACTATTCTCGGAAGCGGAACTTCACAGGGTATCCCGATTATCGGATGCAGCTGTGCAGCATGTACTTCATTCAATCCGAAAGACAAGCGCCTCCGTGTTTCGGTGTATATTGATACCGGAGTTCAAAGGGAATACTCATACGGAACATTGAAGCTGTTAATTGATACTTCGCCCGATTTCCGCCAGCAGATGCTTGTGAACAACTTAAATGATATCGATGCAATTTTATATACACATCATCACATCGACCATATTATGGGGCTCGATGATATAAGGCAAATCAACCAGCTTCATCACAAAACAGTTGATGTTTACAGCAATGAAGGAACGATAAAATATATTAAGAAAGCGTTCAGCTATATTTTTGACGAGAGTACTTACAGAGGCGGCGGAATTCCCGATATTAAAATGCACGCAATTAAGCTGGAAAAGTTTAATATAGGAAACGTTGAGGTGATGCCCATAAGATACTTCCACGGACCTACAATTGTCTGGGGATACAGAATTGGCGATTTTGCTTATTTAACCGATTGCAGCAGCATACCCGAAGAAGAATTTTCAAAACTTGGCGGATTAAAGTACCTTGTTATAGATGCACTGAGATACAAATCACACCCGACGCATTATTCAATTGATGAGGCAATAGAAGTTTCAGGAAAAATCGGCGCACGTATGACATATTTTACGCATATGACACACGATATTGTTCATGATGAAACAAACGCAAAGCTGCCGGCGGGCATTGAGCTTGCCTATGACGGATTAACGTTTGAGGTGTGAAAATCTTATTTGCTTGTGTCAACACCAACAAGGTGAGAAACAATTATTTGAATAAAGTAAGTCCCCTCTTGAGAGGGGATATAGGGGTGTGTTTAATTGACGAGTGAGTTTAAACCCACCCCGTTCAGATAAAATCGGAACAACCCCTCCGGGGGAGGGGAATGTATTAAAAGAGAAATTTCTATATTATACTATATCCAATCCTATGAAAGCAGTAATACTAAACGAAAACGGCGGACCTGATAAATTAATTTGCACTGAAGATTTTCCTGTGCCTGAGCTGAAGCCCGATGAAGTCCTAGTAAAAATCAAAGCAACAACAATTAACAGAGCTGACCTTGTAATCAGAACAGGCTACCCGGGGTTAAGCCTCAATTTTCCGCACATTCTCGGCGGAGATATAGCGGGAGTCGTTGAAAAAACAGGAAGCGGCGTTAAATCATTTAAGCCCGGTGAGCGGGTTATCAGCTGGTCGCTTGTTGCCTGCGGAGAATGTGAGTGGTGCAAACGCGGCAGGGGAGGATTATGTTTTAACTGGCAGTATTTTGGTATGCACCGCCGAGGCTCGTATGCGGAATATACCGCTGTACCGAAAAGCTCTTTAATTCGCCTTCCCGATAATGTTTCTTTCGAAGATGCCGCGTGCCTGCCTGTTGCAGGATTAACAGCCTATCACGCACTGGGCAGTATAGGCAAGCTGCAAAATGGTGAAACATTCTTTATATGGGGTGGAGCGAGCGGGCTTGGCATGATGGCAATTCAGATTGCAAAGAACATCGGCGCCAAAGTTTTTGCAACTGCCGGAACGGATGAGAAAATTAAACGTCTGAAGGATTTAGGTGTTGACCATATTTTTAACCATAGAACCGAAGAAGATATTCCGGAAAAAGTTTTTGCATTAACTGATAATAGGGGAATTGATGCTGTGTTAGATTATATCGGACCGGCAACTCATCCAAAGAGCTTTCAAATGGTAAAGAAGGGCGGAAGGATTCTCTGGTGCGGAATTATGACCGGGCGTGAAGCTACAATAAGCATTCATCAAACATATTTGCGCCACATCAGCCTGCTGGGATTGTATCTTGGTGAAAAAGAAGAGCTTGAAGGACTTGTTCAATTGGTATCACAGGGCAAGGTAAAACCGTACATCGGTGAAACACTTAGCTTAAAAGATGCAGCTAAAGGCCACCAGTTGATTGGTGAAGGCAAGGTTACAGGTAAAATTGTGATGGTACCATGACCGTGTTGTCATTCCCGCGAAAGCGGGAATCTGATTAAACGTTAAATGAAATTTTGTTAACTAAGATTAGTTGACTTCCGAAGTCTTTAAGACTTCGGAAGTTTTACGATAAATAACATTTTAATCCAGTTAATCCGGCAGCAATCATTCTCCAGACAGCCTGCCAGCGCTCTTCTTCTTTAATCATAACAAATAAATCCCTGCCTGATTCCTTAATAGTTCTTGCCGTTCATCGTATAATCAATATCAAATTTATAGCTGACTACGGCTGTATAGGCTACTAAATTAACTGCAGGGTCAGATTCTTTGTAATCATGAACCTCTGCCTGGCTCATAAAATCTTTATAGCTCTGAATGCACTCTGCTCTGTTGTGAGAAAGCTCCTTCATGTCAGGTCCGGTGATTACCATGTCTTTGTGGAAGTAGTAAGCAAGCTCATCAGTTTTATTGTTAAGCCATTCTTTGTTTAATTTTTGAATTGTGTGCCAGATTTGCTGGTGTGTCTGAGATTTGAATTTGGTGTCCATAGTGTAATCCGTTAGTTATTAAAACATAATTTTCAGTAGTCCAAAATAACTTGTTAAAATTAAATACGAAAGGAATATAAGGGAGTCTAAACGAACAAATTTAAGCCTGTAGCATTCCAGACTTCTTCTTTGGTTTTTGAAGCAATTTCGCGTGCGCGTTCAGCTCCATTGTTAAGCACTGATTTCACGTAATCGAGATTATCTTTCAGTTCTTCTCTTTTTTCGCGGAATGGTTTAAAATGTTCGAGTACTTTTTCGAGAAGTAGTTTTTTTGCATCGCCGTATCCGAATCCCCCGGCGCGGTATTTTTCTGCAAGTGAGTTTTTTTCTTCCGCTGTTGCAAAATAAGAGTATAATTTATAAATGTTGTCTTTCATCGGGTCTTTTGGCTGCTCAAGCGGAGTGGAATCGGTTACAACTCCCATTATTTGTTTCTTCAATTGTTTTTCGGGAGCAAAAATTTCAATTATATTTCCGTAGCTTTTGCTCATTTTCTGACCGTCTGTTCCGATAACAACCGCAACCTCTTCGGGAATGTAAGGCGCCGGAAGTTTAAACACTTCGCCGTATGTGCGGTTGAATTTCCCGGCAATATCTCTTGCTATTTCAACGTGCTGTTTCTGGTCTTTGCCTACGGGGACTAAGTCGGGCTTATAAATCAATATATCAACCGCCATTAAAACGGGGTAATCAAACACCCCGACATTTATTTCTTTTGCGCCTTTGGCAACCGCATCTTTGTAAGCGTGGGCAAGCTCAAGCATGCTCATTGGTGTTATACAGTTTAATATCCATGTAAGCTCAGCATGCTCATGTACATCGCTCTGTCTGAAGAAAACCGATTTCTTTGGGTCTAAACCAAGCGCAAGGTAATCAAGCGCTAAATCCATAACAAGCTCCTGCAGGTATTTTGCATTTTTTACCGTGGTGAGTGAATGCAGGTCAGCAAGGAAAATATAACTCTCATAGTCATTCTGCATGGCAACATGATTTTTCATAGCTCCGAGGTAGTTTCCCAGGTGCGCTTTGCCTGTAGGTTTGACACCCGAGAGAATTCTCTTTTTCACGGGGAATTTGGGATTATCTGATGCCATGAGGTTATTCGAATTTCTTTTTTGCAAGAACTATAGCGCCTACTATAGCTGCAAGGAGTATGAATGAAACAAGCTCAAACGGAAATGAATATATTGTATAAAGCACTTTGCCGTTGGATTCAACTGTTCCTATAAACTCGGCATTAGGACTTATTGACGGGTATTTTTGAAAGAACCCGAAGAATGTCGAGATTGCAAGTGCTGCAAAAAGCAATATTGCAAGCAGAATGGCTGTGATTTTCTTGTATGTAAAGTTTTCACTCAGCTTTGATTCGTCCTGAAGATTTAAAAGCATAATAACAAATAAAAACAAAACCATAATTGCTCCGGCATAAACAATAATCTGTATGATTGCAATAAATTGCGCTCTCAGCATTAAGTATAAAGCCGATATACAGAAAAAATTTACAACTAAGAATAATACGCTCTTGATGGGATTGCGGCGTGTTATCATTATAATTGCCGATGCCACAGCAAGCGCGGAGAAAAGCCAAACGATAATATTTTCTAATGTGAATTGCATTTTTTAAGTGCCCGGGGCCGGAATCGAACCGGCACCGAGGTACAACCCCGACAGGATTTTAAGTCCTGCGCGTCTACCAGTTCCGCCACCCGGGCAAAAAATATTTATTTAATGAACTGTTTCAAAAACCGTCTGCCGGATGTCAATTTTAATTCTTTTTCCCCAATTACCTGCTTTTGAGGCTAACTCTTCAAATTAAATTGTACGGTCAAGAACTTATCCATTCTTAATTCAGGATTTTAAGTCCTGCGCGCCTGCCAGCTGCAGGCAGGTCTACCAGTGTAGTCTATCCCGAGTACTCGGGACCACCCGGGCAAAAAATATTATATTCAGAACAAATTAATAACAGAATAGCAATTTTAATAAAATATTATGACTTTTTCTAACCTAAAATTGGGTAAAAAACATACTTTTATTGTAATCTATTTCCACAAGCCCCAATCGTCTTCTACGTCATTTGACCTGTCAAATGTACCAATCCACTCCACAAACAGCTTGCGGAATTCCTCAATTTCATCACGGAGCAGCTGCAGGTATTCAGAGCTGGCTAAATTTTCATGCCTGCACATCGAAGTTGCAGCAAGAAGCTCATTAGCATGCCTTTTAATTATCACTGCATTTTCCATCCTGATGCTGTATAGGTCACCGCCCTCGGCTCCTGCAATTTTAGCGCCGAGTGTGTAGGCATCCACCATCATCTGCTCACGCAGCATAAACTGGTCTTTCTTCTCGTCGAATGTATCTACCAGGTGTTTTGTAATTTCCCCAATTTGTATTGCCTTCTGGTAGATTGGCAGCTTCTTGAACGCATCCATTTCCTCTTCGCTGTATTCGCCCATTTCTTCATCGTCAAAATCGTCGAAATCGTCAAACATATTTACTTCCTCACTTTCTTGAGATAAGTTTCTAATGAACTGTCCAGTGAAGGTTTTAATTTTATTGCCGTTTCCCAGTCTTTGAGCGCATTGGGCGAATCGAATGAATTGTAATACGAAAATCCCCTGTTAACATAAGCGTCAACATAAGAAGAATCAAGCTGAAGCGCCTTAGTGTAATCTGCAATAGCATTGGGATAATCCCTCATGTTGGCAAGAGCATAACCCCGCGCATTGAATAAAGTTGATTTTGACTGGTCCTGCTTGATTGCTGCATCAAAATCCTGAACTGCAAATTTAAACAGCTCAGTATTCAAAAAAACGAAGCCCCGGTTTATGTATGCATCGGTGAAATCAGGCTTAAGCTGAATTGCTCTGTTATAATCTTCCATTGCTGAGCCGAGCTTGTTTGTGTTAGCATAGGCATAGCCCCGTGTGTTGTAATAGACGGCGTTGTTCGGGTTAATCTCAATTGCTTTTGTGAAATCAGCTATAGCTTTATCATACATCTTCAGGTTCATGAATGCAAATCCACGGTTTGAATATGCATCTTCATATTTCGGGTTAAGCACTATTGCAGCAGTGTAATCTTTTACGGCAGTAGTATAGTCTTTCAGGTTAGCGTAAACATATCCCCTGCGGTTGATGTAAACCGCTTCTTTGGGAGCCATCTTTACAGCTATTTCGTAATCAGTCATTGCTTTGCTGAAATCATTTTTAATGATATACAAATATCCGCGCGCATCAAAATATTTCGCTGAGTCCGGTCCGGTGGTGATTGCTTCGTTTAAATCTTCCATAGCTTTATCGATATCATTTCGTGTTGAATAAATCATCGAGCGCCTGAAGTAAGCTTCGGCATTATCGGAGTTCAGCCTTAGCGCCATGTTGTATTCATTCATAGCATCATCAAGCTTACCCTGTTTAACGAGGTCAATACCCATTTTGAGGTGCGTATCTGATTCCTGCGGATTCTTTCCGCAGGAGGAAAATGCAATAGTGAGAATAACAGCAATCACAGCAGGCAAAATAAAAGCGCGGAGGCAATACTTAATCCCTTGGTTCATTTAGTTATCTGGTAAATACGGAAATTTAATAGGTAATTATCAAAACTTAATAAAATCTCAATTGAGTTTCAATTTATATATGAAAACTTGAAAATAATCATTAAATTAATGCAACTTAAACACCTATATAACATCAATATGAGCAGTAATTTAAAGTTTTTAATATCGCTTTTAATAATGGCATCCTTAATGTTTGCCTGCAGCCGCAAGCCTGGCAGAGACAAGGAAACCTCGCAAAAGCAGCAGGTGCAGGAGCCCGAGCGCAAAGACCAGTACCGTATTGCAGAGATGTTCACCGGAAACAAGGCGCAGATGATTGATTTAATTGAAGGGACTGCAACCTTTGATATTGAGTATGAGGGAGATTCCACCTTCACAGCAAGACTGCTTGACCCCGACGGCACGCTGGTTGATGTGCTTGCCGATGTAAAAGGAAACTACCGCGGGTCGAAAACCATCACAGCACCAAAGACCGGCTCTTATATACTTGATGTTAAAACCACCGGCAGATGGAGCGTTTACCGTAAGTAAAACATTTCTATCCCCGCAAAAGCGGGGATAGAATCAGCATCCGCCACCAAGCCACCAAGAAAACAGAGCTCCTTCCCGAAGAGTTTTTTGATGGATTCATACAACAAAAAAAGGCGGAGATAAACCCCGCCTTCAAACTTACGTTTTGGCATATCTCACTTCAGCAGCGGCTTAATCTTATTTATGCGCGGACGCAAATCGGGTTCATACGGAGGATTCAGACGGATGGCTTCTTCCCAGTCACGGACAGCGGCTGCGTAGTTCTTCAGGCTGAGATATGATGTACCCCGGTTGTAATATGCTTTTGCAAGGCGCGGGTCCTTCATAATTACTGTATCGTATTGCACCACTGCCGATCATATCTCCCCAGTATATCGTAAATGTTTCCCTTATTGAAATTTGCGATTGTGTCATTGGGCTTCAGCCTAAGCACCGTGTTATAATCGGTCATGGCGGAATCATATATTTTAAACCGTTCGTAAGCGTTGCCGCGGTTCATGTAAGCGGACTGGTTGTAAGGGTCAAGCTGGATGTATTTATCATAATCCTCAATTGCCTCACGGTACATTTTGATGTTCTGGAAATGGTTGCCTCTATCCAGGTAAGGACCCGGACGGGTTGGGTATTTTTTAATAAAGTAATCGAGCTTTTGAAAGGCTTTGATGTTCCACACCTTATAAACGCTGTCACGCGGTATGCTGTAGCCGCGGTGATAGGTCTCAAGCGAATCACGGTAATCAAAGTTGCCTGTGCCGTATATATCGGTTGAATCGCCCGTGGGGTAGTTGCCGCTGAGCGTTGTATCGGCTGAGATGCTCTGTGTAAGCGATGTCAATGTAGAATCATGCTTCAGCGTTTCTTCGGTCTTGTCTTTGTTGCAGGCATACAGGAGCACAAGTGCAAGCCCCAAAGCTGCAAAAATTAATCGTTTTGAGTACATATATTAATTGTCATTCCCGCGCAGGCGGGAATCTGGTTAATGATTGATGCCCTTCTCCGCAGCGGCGGATACGCTCAGGGCTTGAATTTACAAAATTTAGCAAGATTAGAGATTAATTGCAATAAAAATAAACCGTATAGAAAGTCTGTTCCACCAATGCACAAAGCCATCTACGTCAAACTTATTACTATAAATTCATATACCTATTTATCAACCACTTATGAAAATAATACTTGATCCCGACAAGCCGGGACTTCACTTCGTTCAGCAAATGCTATATATTTATATTGTATTTACAATCACTTATGAAAATAATACTTGACAAACGCAATTTTCCGTTTTAGATTTATTACATGAGCAATCCCCTGCGTAAGCAGAGGTCTCATCATTGTGCTATGAGTTCTCCGCTTTCGCGGGGACAGAACATCCTGTTCATTAAAAAATATCGAAAACAGTCAAATTTTCAAATGCCGGTATGAAACCGCATTTTCAGTTTAAAAATGCAGTTTTTTGATTTAGTTACCCCTTATAAATGGCAGTCTAAACCGATTAAAATCATTGGGTTGGAAAGTTCATAGGTAACTTAGTTACCCCCCATACCCCTATATAGGCAAATAGATAAATGGATTGATAGGCAAATAAGGTTTAGCAGTTAGATGTTAAAAGTCAGTTATGAAGAAAAAAATGCCGGAAGCAGTTAACCTCCGGCAGCCGGTAATTTGTTATTTACTTTTTACTTTTTGTTTATTGCTTCGTTCTTTTTCATTGAATCATCGGCGAGTTTCTTTTTGTAAGCAATCATTTTTTCCAGAAGCGCGTCATTGCCAGTGGCAAGAATCTGCACGGCAAGTATTCCGGCGTTCTTTGCTCCTCCGATGGCAACCGTAGCAACCGGCACACCTGAGGGCATCTGCACAATCGACAGCAGTGAATCCATCCCGTCCAGGTTTTTGGATTTCACGGGCACTCCAATTACCGGCAGCGGATGAAACGCGGCGGCAACTCCCGGCAAATGTGCTGCGCCTCCTGCGCCTGCAATAATGATTTTTATTCCGCGCTTGTGCGCGCCGGAGGCAAACTCCGCAGTCAGCTCCGGTGTTCTGTGAGCGGATAAAACTTTGATTTCGTAACCGATGCCGAATTCATCCAGCACGGCTGCGGCTTCTTTCATGATTGGCAAATCGGAATCGCTGCCCATTATTATGCCGACTTGTACTTTGTTTTCCATGTTGAAAAATACGTTAGTGTGTTATAAAAAATCGTTCTTTTATTTTTTTGTGTCAGTGGTAACACCTGACACTACTTATCAAACCGGCACGTAATTGACACTACTGCCCGTGTGTTGTCGGGTCTTACGACCTGACAACTTTGGAAAATTTTCTTATGCAGGAGTTCCCTTAGCCTTGTATGAGTAAATCATCTCCAGCACCTCACCTACAGCGTCTTCATTGTTTGTGCTGTTGGTAACATAATCCGCTTTGCGTTTAAGCTCCGGTATTGCATTCTGCACCGCAATGTTGAATGCGCCGTAATCGAAGAGCGGCATGTCATTGTGCCAGTCACCAATAACAGCAACGTTGTTCCGCTGAAGATTGAGGTGTTTCACAAGCCGCTTCACACTCTTAAGCTTATCGCTGCCCTTCTTCTTGATTGTGAGCAGGTAGTAATCGTTCGTAGGCGATTTTGTTACGTTCATCGAAAGTCCAGTTGTTCTGGGGAATTTCAGCCTGTCACGGATAATTCGCAGACTCGCTTTGTCTTCGCAGTAAACCAGAATCTCAAGTATGCTGCTGACGCCGCTGTAGTCAGATATTTCTTTAATAGGTGCGCTAAGCCGGGTGTACTGTTTAATAATAGAATTGTGCGGTGTAACAAACTGGCTTTCGTGGTCGCACATGGTAATTTTGCCGTAGTTGTGTTCAGCAAGTGAAATGACTTTCTTCACTAGCGTATCTTTTATGATTCCCTGGTAAGTGATATTCCTTTCCTTATCCATTATCAGCGCGCCATCGAGCACAACAAACGGTATGGTGATATCAAGCTCATCGGCAATGTGAGATGAATAATGAAATGACCTTGCAGAAGAAAGCGTGCAGTAAATACCGCGCTTCTTAAGCTCCTGCGAAAGCGAGATGGTTTTTTCACCGATTCTGCCGTTGACATCTACGAGTGTTCCGTCGATATCTATGACAATGAGTTTTATGTCTTTGAGCTGATGAACCATTAAAATTTTATTGAAAATTCCACCTTTTTTACCGTAAACATATAAATTAACAAACTGTATGTTTAAATAATATAGTAAATTGAGGTATATTTCTTGCTGGCAATTTCGAAATTGATATTTTGCTAATTTTTTCCACTGTTTCTTATAATTCATTCAATTAAATTGGAGGATATGAAGTACGATTTTAATGAAATAGAGCATAAATGGCAGAAATACTGGGAAGAAAACAAAACTTTCCATGTTGAAGCTGATAAAACCAAACCAAAATTTTACTGCCTAGATTTTTTTCCTTACCCGTCATCCGAAGGGCTCCACGTCGGGCACCCGGAAGGCTATACAGCATCGGATATCATGGCGCGCTACAAGAGGATGAAAGGATATAACGTCCTCCACCCGATGGGCTGGGATGCATTCGGGCTTCAGGCGGAACAGTACGCGGTAAAGAAAGGAATTCATCCTAAGCTCACCGTGAAAAATTCCGTTGAGAATTTTAAAAGACAGCTTAAAGAAATTGGATTTTCTTTTGATTGGGAACGGGAAATTAATTCAACCGACCCGAATTATTATAAATGGACACAATGGATTTTCCTTCAGCTGTTTAAATTGGGTTTGGCTTACGAAGCGGAAGCACCTGTGAACTGGTGTCCCGAGCTTAATGCGATACTTGCAAACGAAGAGGTGCCCGAACAGATTGAAAAAGGGTACACCGTAGAGCGCCGCCCGATGAAACAATGGATGCTGAAGATAACAGCATATGCCGACCGCCTGCTTAAAGACCTTGACTTACTCGATTGGCCTGAGAGCACCAAGGAAATGCAAAGGAACTGGATAGGAAAATCTGAAGGAGCAAGAGTGAAGTTTAAAGTCAAACACCCCACCCTAACCCTCCCCGAAGGGGAGGGGAGTTTGCCCGGGTATTTTAAAACAGATGCAGAAACCTGGTCAACGTCAAAAGAGAAAGTGAAAGAGCATAGAAAAAATCCTACAGACGCCGAAGCAATTCTTTGGGAGGAATTAAGAAATCATAAATTAGGCTTTCTCATAAGAAGGCAGCATGCTATTGACAGATACCTTGTGGATTATGTGTGCCTTGAGAGGAAGTTAGTTATTGAAGTTGATGGTGAAATCCACAAATACACAAGAGAAGAAGATGAAAACAGGACAAAAGTTTTAAATAATTCAGGGTTCAGAGTCATACGATTTACGAACGATGAAGTAAAACTCAAACTTGACGAAGTTGTAAGCAAGATTAAAATAGAACTGAACAAACAAGTCCTCCCCTTCGGGGAGGATTCAGGAGGGGTGTTGCTCGAAGTCTTTACTACTCGTCCCGATACATTGTGGGGGGCAACTTACATGGTTATTGCACCGGAACATCCGTACGTTGATTTGATTACAACCGGTGAATGCAGAACCGGGGTTGAAATATATAAACAGGCTGTAAAAAATAAATCTGACCTCGAACGACAGCAAATAGAAAAAGAAAAAACCGGAGCTTTCACCGGAGCGTATGCAATTAATCCTGTAAACAATAAAGAAATACCAATCTGGATTTCCGATTACGTGCTGATGAGCTACGGCACCGGAGCAATAATGGCTGTGCCGGGACACGACGAGCGAGACTGGGACTTCGCAAAAAAATATCATATCCCCATAGTGGAAGTTGTTAAAGGCGGTGATGTTACCAAAGAAGCATTCACCGAAGACGGCGTGGCAGTGAACTCGGATTTTATTAACGGACTTGGAACCGAAGATGCTAAGAAAAAAACTATTGAGTGGCTTGAAAAAAATAATCTCGGCAAAGCAGCTGTGCAGTATAAGCTGCGCGACTGGCTGTTCTCACGGCAGAGATATTGGGGCGAGCCTATTCCTGTCATTCATCTTGAAGATGGAACGGTTAAACCAGTTGATGAAAAAGATTTGCCGGTGGAGCTTCCTGATGTTGAATCATACAAACCCACGGGAACGGGAGAATCACCCCTGGCAGGCATTCCTGAATGGGTGAATACAATAGACAAAGAAACGGGCAAGCCGGCAAAACGAGAAACCAATACGATGCCGCAGTGGGCAGGCTCATGCTGGTATTACTTAAGATTCCTTGACCCGAATAACAATAAAGAATTCTGCAGCAAAGAAAACGAAAAATACTGGATGCCGGTTGACCTATACCTCGGCGGCGCGGAGCACGGTGTACTTCATTTGCTCTATGCAAGGTTCTGGCACAAAGTTTTGTATGACCTCGGTTACGTTTCCACACCCGAGCCGTTTATGAAGCTCTACCACCAGGGAATGATACTCGGTGAGGATTCAAACAAAATGTCGAAATCAAGAGGGAACGTTGTAAATCCCGATGACGTAATAAATCAATACGGCGCAGATTCGCTCAGGCTGTTCGAAATGTTTCTGGGTCCGCTTTCTGCAACCAAACCATGGTCGACTCGTGGAATAGAAGGTGTGTACAGGTTTCTTAACCGCATATGGCGGCTTTATATCGATGAAAACGGAAACCTGAACAGTGCAATTCAGGATGTTAAGCCCTCGAAGGAAATAGAAATTAGTATTAACAAAGCTATTAAAGAGGTAACACGCGATATCGAAGATGAGGATATGAGGTTTAATACCTGCGTGAGCGAGATGATGATTTTTTTGAATGAGATTACCAAGTACGATGTTATGCCTCGAGAAGTGATGGAAAAATTCGTAAAAATACTTTCACCTTTTGCGCCGCACATTGCCGAAGAAATCTGGAACAGGCTTGGTCATAATAATTCGATTTCGTATGAAAGATGGCCGGAGTATGATGAGGCTAAGCTGCAAATGAAAATGGTTACTGTTGTAGGACAGGTGAACGGAAAAATGAGAACCAAAATTGATGTTCAAAACGATACTGATGAAAAAACTTTAACAGAGATTATAAAAAATGATGAGAAGGTGAAAAAATATCTTGACGGCAAAGAAATAGTTAAAGAAATCGTTGTAAAGAACAAACTTGTTAACATTGTAGTAAAGTAGAATTACGTATGCTTCATAAAAAGCATTTTACATTAAACGAAGCTAACCGCCTGCTTGGTATAATCAGGCCGCTGATTGAACAGATGACCGGGCTTAAAGGAATTCTTGATGAGCAGGGTTACGATATATTCCGTCACCAGTATTTCGGCGGAATAGGTCCCAATGGAACAGGCGAGTTTCCCAAAGAGATGGAAGAGCTTGTAGTGATTGTTAAAAAAATAGCTTCTTACGGCGTGGTGATTAAGAGCATTGAAAACGCACTGCTCGATTTCCGTATATCCGCAAGAACGGCGAAGAAGTTTACCTCTGCTGGAAAAGAGGCGAGGGTGAAATTCAGTACTGGCATACAATTCCCGACGGGTTTTCGGGAAGAAAAAATATTAATGAGTTATGACACACGGCTGGCTTTTAAACCGGCCGTTTATTTTATAAAATAAATATCTATATGAATATATTTAATACGGCAGTAGTAAAAATGATTCCCATTGTTCCAAAAGGAATAGTGAGGAAGTTCGCAAATCCTTACATTGCAGGCGATAAGCTTTCTGAAGCTGTGCAAAAAGCGAAAGACCTCAACAGTAATGGCATTATGGGAACAATGGATGTGCTGGGTGAGCACAACACGCTTAAAGAACAGGCAATAGAATCAACGAACGAATGTATTCAGGTGCTTGATGCAATTAACCAATATAAACTCGATTCAAATTTATCGCTCAAGCTTACACAGCTAGGACTGCAAATGGATATTGATTTCTGCAAAGAAAATTTATTCCGTATTCTTGATGCGGCAAGGAAATACAACATATTTGTGAGAATAGATATGGAAGACTCCGCCTGCACTGAAGATACGCTTAAGCTCTACGAGATGTCAAGAGAATATTATCCGAACTGCGGTGTTGTAATTCAAGCTTACATGAGAAGAAGTTATGCCGATGTGGAAAGACTTACGAAACAGAAAGCAAACTTCAGGCTTTGCAAAGGAATATATGTAGAGCCCGAGGAAATTGCATACAAGAAAAAAGAAGAAATCAACCAAAACTTTCTTAAGATACTGCGTCTGATGCTGGATAATAAAGCATACGTTGGCATAGCCACACATGATGATGCTGTTGTTAACGGTGCTTACAAAATACTTGATGAGTTCAAGCTGAAGAAAGAAGAATATGAATTTCAAATGCTGCTGGGGTGAGAGAAAAATTACGTGACCCAGATTCATGAAAGGGGACACAGAATGAGGATATATATCCCGTTTGGCGAGCATTGGTACAATTACTGCATCCGCCGCTTCAAAGAAAATCCAAAGATGGCAACCTACGTGCTGAAGAGTATATTAACGGGGAATTAAAACAGATTTTTCTTGAAGTGTCTTTTTCTTAGTTCTGGTCTTTTCCCATTTTAACAGTTACGGTTTCTTTGGTCGGGTCGTAAACAGCCTCGTATGTATCCAGATTTTTCTTTGCAGGACCTCAGTTACTTTACCGTCGATTGCATATTCGGAGCCGTGGCAGGGGCAGACAAATTTATTCCCGGTAAGCTCAACTGTGCACCCCTTATGTTTGCAAATTAAATTTACTGCTAAAAACTGAGTTTGGGAAAGCCTTACCAGCATATCTTCATCATCAAGAAAAATGGCGCCGCCGACTTTTGCAAGTGAGTTTTTTGCGTCTTTCAGGTTTACTACAATATCACCGCCAAGTTTGGATATTCTTCCGTGTTTTAAACTGGCAGCAAGCGCATCAATATCAAGAGATGAAAGAACTGTGCCTCCGACTGCAATTCCTATAGCAGACCTTTTTATGAATTCTCTCCTCGATATTTTATTTGCCATAAATTTAAATCCCCCTAAAAATTTCAAGTTTAAGTTATTAAAACAGTTCCTTCACACAATTAATCTTAAATAAGTTATTAACATTCTTCAAAACATGCAATATAAATTAGTCGTTTCAAATTTAACAATTATTACAGATTTGTAAATTCTTGTATCTTTTAGCTGTAAACCCACCATAACTGCAATTGAATTATAGAACAATTTCATTTAATTTGATAAATCTGTAAAAAAACAATCAAAACCGAAAACAATTATAACCTATGTCATTAGAAAAAGATATATCTGCTTTATATAACAAAACCAAATTATCAGCTAAAGAATCCCAAAAGGCAAATTCGGTATTTAAAGAGCTTTTAAAGCTGCTGAACAAGGGAAAAGTGCGCTCTGCTGAATTTAAAGACGGCTCGTGGAGGGCAAACCCATGGGTAAAACAGGGGATATTACTCGGGTTCAGAATAGGGAAGCTGAAAGACCAGTCGATTAGAACTGCACTAATTCCGTTATTTTGATAAACATACATTAGGGGTAAAACATATTAAGCTTACAGACAGCATCAGGGAAGTCCCCTGCTAGTTATTCATTGGTGACGGCTGTTATGTAGGCAAAGGAAAGATTTGTATGCCCCCGATGTATATTAACATTGGCGCGTATGTTGATGATAATACATTAATTGATTCTCACGCACTGGTCGGCTCTTGCGCGCAGCTTGGGAAAAATATCCATCTTTCCGCAGCGGCGCAAATCGGCGGAGTGCTTGAGCCGATTAACTCTGTGCCGGTTATTGTTGAAGATGATGTTATGATTGGCGGCAATGCCGGAATTTATGAAGGCACAATCGTAAAACGCAGGGCTGTAATCGGGGCAGGATGTGTTATTACAGGTTCAACGCCTGTTTATGATACTGTGAAAGGTCTGGTTTACAGGAAAACAAAAGATGAACCGCTTGTGATACCGGAAAATGCTGTTGTTGTTGCCGGCACGCGTCCGCTGAAATCAGAATTTGCAATAGAAAACAATTTGTCTATCTACACGCCGGTTATAATAAAATACCGAGATGAGAAAACCAATGCATCCACCGCTTTGGAGGAAAGTCTGAAAGATAATACAGGTGCAACAATGAAGATTGCTGTAATTTCCGATATTCACGCTAACCTTGAAGCGCTTGAAGTATGCCTTGCTAAAATTGATGAGCTTAAGCCTGATAAATTAATCTGCCTCGGTGACCTTGTTGATTACTGCGCTCAGCCGAATGAAGTTGTTGAACTGATTAAAAATAATTGTGATGTTGTAATTATGGGCAACCATGATGAGGCGGATTCAATTATGAGCGCGCTGAAGGTTTTACCGAAAATGCTTTTATATCATCCGTTCATACCCGTTCTGTGAGAAAATCCGAATATGTCGAAGTATTTTAAAACCCTGCCCCTGACATATTCAATAAAAAATGTACTCTTTGTTAAAATGTCTCGCCGCTTAATCCGGTGAATTATAAATATATTCTTAACCTTGAGGCAGCCAAAAATGCATTCGGGTCTTTTTTAGAAAATGTGTGTTTTATAGGTCATTCACACCGTCCTGTGATATTTGAAGAGAAGAATTCAAACGTTTTTGAAGCCGAAAGTGTTAGTAATATCGGAAGTTCAAGATATATTATTAATGTTGGAAGCGTTGGACAGCCAAGGGACGGAAATCCTAAGCTAAGTTTTGGATTTTTTGACACAGATAGCTTCAAATATAGTAATTACAGGCTCGGATATCCGGCTGAAAGTGCTTCAAAAAAGATACTTTGGAAGAATTACCGCCTTTTTTAGCCGGAAAGGATATTAAAAGGGGTATAAAATTTAATAAAAATTGTATATTTTAAAGTTCTCATAAGCAAATTATTATTCATTTTAGCTTATATTATCCTGAATATCAATAATGAACGTCAAACTTGAATCACCGTCTTGTGTTGCTTGCCAGTCAAGGCTGACAAATGTATTTTGCACGTTGACTGACACGCAGCTTACGAACCTATCGGTCGAAAAATCATGCAATATCTATAAAAAAGGGCAGCTGGTCTTCTATGAAGGCAACCGCCCGACGGGATTATACTGTGTAAATAAAGGTAAAGTTAAGGTTTACCAGATCAGGCATGGAAGGAAAAGAGCAGATTATACGGCTTGCAAAAGACGGAGATATACTGGGCTACCGCTCACTTATTAGCGGTGAAATGTACACAGCCTCCGCTTCTATAATTGAGGATTCAACAATTTGTTTCATCCCCAAGAAGACGTTCTTTGATTTGCTTCAAACAAACTCGGAGCTTTGTTCCAGGATGATGAAGCTGTTATCTAATGACCTGAAATCGGCTGAGAAAAGAATAACAGGTCTCGCGCAGAAACCTGTAAGGGAACGCATGGCGGAAACTATACTTATGTTAAAAGAATTCTACGGACTTGACAGCGAGAAACACACTATCAAAGCAAACTTATCGCGCGAAGACATAGCAAATATAGTGGGCACCGCAACAGAAACTGCTATTAGAGTTTTATCGGAGTTCAAGAGTGAGAAGATTATTAACCTGATGGGAAAGAAAATCCAGATAATAAACAATGACGCTTTAATAAGGGCAGCTAACGTCTTCGATTAGCTTAAGTAAGATTATTGCTGAGCCGGTAAATAACCCGGCTTTTTTATTATTTATCAATTAATAAAAGATTATTTTATATGAGTTCAGAAGAAAACCGTTCAAAACCGTATGACCTGATTTCGCTTATTGAATCAGAACAGGATATTATTATGGAAAAGCTCACAGGACTGGAGAAATATGCATGGAAAATAGAAGAGTCGGGTTTAACGGATTCTGTTTATGAAAATGCTAAAAGCCTCCATAAATATATCTTTAACGATATTACACGCTACTTTACTCTTGAAGAGCTTCTTCTTTTCCCGGAGCTTGAAAAAGTGATGCCGCACCATTCTTCTTCGGCAGCTATGAAAGAAGAACACACCCGCATATTGGGCATTTGCACAGCTATTGAAAAGATGCTTCAAAATAAAAATGATCGGAGAAGATAAAAGAAAAACTCCAGGCAGAAATTATTTCGCTGGTTGATATACTTCAAAGGCATATCACAAGAACATATATATGCCGTGAGGTGCAGACTATGTTAACGCCTGAGATTCAGCAGGAAATATATACCGGTATGGTAAAGTCTTTAAATCCAGAACTGACATCCGGATTTTATTTAATCAGTATCATTTTCCGTGTTTGTGAAAACGCACCTGCCTCGAGCCTGTAAAAATACAAACCGCTTGAAATATTAGTACCGTCAAATGTAACCCTGTAGCTGCCCGGCTGTTTGAATTCCGACACAAGCTTTTTTAATTCCCTTCCGGTAATATCATAAACAGTCAGTTCAACCTGCGAAGCCTTCGG
>CAVUOA010000024.1:0-4618 GCA_963742955.1 Ignavibacteriota bacterium
CCGGTTTATTGTATTGCCCTGTATCTTTATCACCGTGTCCTCTTGCAAAAGGCGAGCCGCCGTTTGCTTTGATAAAATCACCGCAATCGTCAATTATGTCCCTGTTGAAATAGTTCAGCATTTTTACCGCGATAAACGAAGCATCTTTTACATTTTCAAACGTTTCAATTCCTTTTTGAAGAAAATCTTCAGTTAGCTCAATATCATTATTCAGGAGAACAATATAATGGGATTTATTAATTGTCAGCGCAAATCTTAAACCTGCGTTAATAGCTTTTGCGAACCCGTAGTTCTTATCAAGCATAACGATTTTATGCTGCGGGAATTCCGATTTGGTAAATTCTACCGAGGTATCGGCAGAACCATTATCGACAAGGATAACGTTAAAATCTCTGAAGGTTTGCTTTTCAAGTGAGGCAAAGCAAATCTCAAGCTCTTTAACACCGTTATAGTTTGGTATAATTATGTCAATCAATTACTGTTTCCCCGTTGTTTTAAATATCTTAAATCCTTTTACAGTCAGTGAACTGTCTAAAGCAAAATATCCTCTTTCAACCAACCCGGGAATGCTTTTTTCCTGTCCCCAATAGGGGTCATGCATAATAATATAATCGGGTTTGTAAAACTCAAACCAGCGGTCATATTCTCCCTTGCCTAAAAATTCGGCATTACGGCTATTGGTTAAACCCAGGATATCAATAATATATCTTTTTGAATACCACCCTATATGACCGATTTCAACTGCAGCTATTTTTGTATCCGGAGGAGTATTCTTTTGGAACCACTCTCCCATATATTTGTAGTTACCGTTCGGACCTTCATTCATTACAAGCCGGGCGATTTCTAAGTGAGTTAAGCTGAAGTAAATAAATACTAACAAGACTGCGAACTTAATACCTCCCGAATATTTAAACCGTTTTTTCTTCAGCCCGGTAATTTTTGCGATTCCTAAACTTACAAGTATATAAAATGTTAAGAAATGAATGGAATAGTACCAATGGTAATCAGGTATATTTAATATTGTGTAAAAAACAGTAATAGAAAGAGTATATAAAAGCAATATCATAACAAACCTGTTACTGTAAAATTTTATCAGCCCAATAACTGCAAAAATATATAAACAGACGATGTAATATTGCTGCTTGTTGAACATTTTAAATAAATATTCGATGCCTAAAATGAATGAAGCATTATCCCAGAATCCGGATTCTCCCTGATAAATTTTAGCCAGGAGTGTTTGAGGAAGCAAGCTTCCGTAATACAAATAGTTAAAAACGGAATTTCCAGCAAGTACTGTAATAAGGGGTATTAATAATGAGAATTTTAAATTTTCCCTGTGTTCTTTATATAAAAAATATGATATGATTATAATCAGAAACAGTCCTTCGCCCCGGGTTATAAATAAGAGAGCCGATGAAACGGAAAGAGCCCGGTAGTTTTTTTTGAAATAAAACAATATTGTCAGGAGGCTTAAGAATACGAATAGGTTTGTTTCGAGACCGAAAACCTGGTAGAAATATTTCGCAGTTACAACAATTACTGAAGCA
Organism: Ignavibacteriota bacterium; assembly: GCA_963742955.1. Classification (GTDB taxonomy): domain Bacteria; phylum Bacteroidota; class Ignavibacteria; order Tepidaquicellales; family OLB5; genus CAVUOA01. Next base: position 1,548 of record CAVUOA010000024.1, read on the forward strand.
ATAAAGCCTGCAAGCGTCAGTTCAAGCTCATTAAATATATAAACAAGGGTAATGCCTGACGCAATTAGTAATATCCCGTTCAATATTAATTGTGTTGATTCTACTTCTTTTGTAAGTGATGATATGAGTATAGAAAGGTATATATAGAATGGGGAGGTCAAGCCGTTAAATCTTTCTCCGATATTATAAACCAGTCCGTTACCGTTGATAAAATTCTCAATATATCTGAAATATATCAGTGCATCATCAACGCGGAAATTTTTGTTGAGATAGGTTAAAATTGCCCCGAAAAAGATAATACAGGCTATATTTACCGCTTTAATTGTTTTTCTGTTAACCAATTTCTATTTAGCCTCTTCTTTTTTTGAGAAAACAATGAGTTTTTTAAATTTAGACAAGTTATCTTTATCCCTTTCGGTCAAAAATTTTGATTTGAATATTATACCTGCGTACAATAACATAAATATTGTTCCCGATAAGAATAAATAAAGTATTCCCTTTAATCTGCTTATTGACTGGATTGCGCCTGTTAAAACAAATTGATATAAAAGGTAAGCTATAATGCTTAAGAATAAACTGACTGAAAGCGGGAACAGGTAATTCTTCAGAATAAATTTAAAGCGGTTCACTTTGAAAAAAGCTGTAGAGGAAATATATATGTATACGGATGATATGACTGTGGCTATAGTATTGCCTATTGCCGCTCCAAGAATTCCGTAATACTTAATAAATAAAAAGCTTAAAATAAGATTTAAGCCAAGTCCTATAATGCCTTCATACATCTGATATTTTGGAATTCCCAGATTGGGTATTATAGAATTTCCCGGAGCCGATATCATTAAGTTTAATACCTGTCCTATTATGAGAATTCTCAGCAGGTATACAGAGAAAGTATAACCATCGCCGACCCATGTTTGAATAATTAAATCTGCAAAAGTAAATATATAGAAGAATATAGGAAGCGAAACTAAAGTGAGGTACTTTGTTGAATCTGTGAAGAGCTGGTTTAATTTATCTTTCTTTTCGAGCGCATTTAATTCAGCGGCTGCCGGGGCAACCTGCTGGAAAAGCTGAAGAGGGAAGAATTTACCGAACCTTGTTATTCTTCCGGCAAGATTATAGAAAGTAACATTATTCAAAACCGAAAAGTAGCTAAGCAAAAACTCATCATATTTATCTGAGATGAAGCCTGCAATTTTTGATATCTGCATCTGCACCCCTATATTTGACATTTTTTTGAAAGATTGAATATTCATATCCACAATACTCAGTCTCATTTCAGGAAGGGCTTTTTTTGCAAGTATTATATTTATTATTACGCTTATAAAAACTGTTCCAAGCTGGCTGTATAAAACTCCGTTTAAGCCGTAACCGAGTTTTAATAATAAAATAGTTATGCAGAAATTTATAAAGTTTACTATTAATCCCAAAATGCTGTTGATATACATCTTCTGCAGGCTTATAAGAATTGAAACAAATATTGTAGATGAAGTTGCCATGAAGAAAATTATCAGCCCGATTCTAAGTGCGTAGACTGCAGTTTCTACCAGGTCAGCGGGAATATTTATCAGCCTGACTATTTGAAAAGAAAAAAGATAAACTGCAAAGCTTGCAATCAGAGAAAATGAAACATAAAAGAATAAGCCAGTGTTGATAGTTCTGTTCAGCTCGTCAAATTCTCTTTTATTATAGTGTTCAGAAATGAATTTTATAAATGAAGTAGAAAGGCTTAAATCGAATAACCCGAATGTACCTATCAAACCAAGAACAAGCGCATAAATTCCAAATTCCACCTGCCCGATATGAGAAATTATAAACGGTGTAAGAATAATGGGGAAGAAAATTCCGATTATTTGAGAAAGGACATGATAAAAGGTATTTTTAATTATTTTATCGGTAAGTGACATTAATCGGGTTATTGTTTTCTTATCAATTCTTCAAATTTATCGATAACATTATCCCAGTTCAATGTCTTTTTTACATGTTCAAACCCGGCTTCGGATATTTTTTTCAGCTCATCTTCATTATCAAGCAGACGGCACGTTCCTTCATATAGTTCTTCAGGCTTATTGGGGTCGGTAAGAATTGCAGTTTCGTTGTTAATTGCATATTCCGGCAATGCTCCGACCGCGTTTCCTACTACCGCGCATTTACAAGCCATGGCTTCTGCAGGAGGAAAGCCAAATCCCTCATATAAGCTTGTAAATAAAAATATATCCGAATCACAATAGAGTTTCACAATTAAGTCCTCATCGGGGTTTTCGTAAAACTCAAAATAGTCAGGCATTTTGTGGAATTTTGAAAGACCAAAACATAGAACACGTAATTCAGGATATTTTATTTTGAGTTTTTCAATAATTGTAACTGCGCCACGGGTATTTTTGTTTTCAAGAGCATGGTCTGTAATAAGCAATGTCCTTGGCTTGTGATAGACTTTGTTTTCGTTGCGGTACTTTGCATAGTTGTTTCCGTTTAATATCTTTGTTGAGCCGGCGTTAAATTTCTTCATTAACAGGTTTTGCAGGTATCCCGATACAACAATCCTGTTTAGAGGCAGTGTATAGCTTTCATTAATTTTATCCGGATTTCCGTACCAGATTTCATAATCCTGAATTAAATAAAATTTCTTTCCCTTTTTTTTACCTAAAAGCTCCACACTTTTTGCTGTTTGCCAGGCAGTAGCAATTGAAACATCAGCATCCGGAATAAAATAATTATTTATTACAGGCACAAATTTTATTTTAAAATTTTTCTCGAATATATTGGATGGAATAAGATTTCGTCTAAAAATATATTTTAACGCATATTTAATACGGTATTTAATATAATACGGGACAATCTTACCTTTGAATATATTGAACGGGATAATAGGGGTAAATAATTCTACAACGTGTCCTCTGCCGGCAAGCCTGTTAGCATATTCAAAAATGACTCTCATACCTCCGGACCTGACAATTTCCGGTACAATGAAATTTATTTTCATGCTTAATCTGAAGGTTATCTTTTTGATATTGCAGCAAGCAGCAATCTCAATCCAAGAATTGGAATTAGAGCGATTGCCCTAATCCCGA
>CAVUOA010000025.1:0-3907 GCA_963742955.1 Ignavibacteriota bacterium
CTCCTTTATCATACTGACCTATCTTTTTCTCGTGCCCTCTTGCAATCGGTGAGCCTCCCTTCCCTTTGATAAAATCACCGCAGTCATCTATTTCATCACGTCTGAAATAGTTGAGCATTTTTACTGCTATGGTTGAGGCTTCTTTTTCTTTCTCGAGACTTTTGATTCCGGTTTCAAGAAAATCAGGACTCATTTCAATATCATTGTTTAGCAGAAGAAGGTATTGGCACAGAGTTGACAGCTAATGAAAACTTTATTCCCTCGTTTACAGCTTTTGCGAATCCGTAGTTTTTATCGAGATTCAATACAACTGAATCAGGGAAGATTTCTTTTGTAAATTCCGCGGAACTGTCATTTGAGCCGTTATCTGCAAGAATGACCTTGTAATTTTTATAAGTCTGAGATTTAACAGATTCGAAACAGGTTTTTAAATGTTCAAGTCCGTTGTAGTTTGGAATTATTATGTTGATTAATCCGCTCAGAGGTATTTTTCTTTAAACAATTTTAAAAAATATTTATGTTTTTTTATACGGTAATAATCGGATTTTCCGAAAATATTTTTTATGTATTCAATCGTAAGTGTAAAAACAGAATTTGATACCGGAGATAATTTTTAACAGAAAAGTCCTTATGAAATTGTAATGTTTATCAAAAAATCTGGTCATGCTCATTGTTACTTTCCCGTATAGCCACCAGTTATCGGCAGTTCTAAGCTGCTGCCTCCGATGTGAGTTACTTTTACCGAAGTATCGGCAGCTAATTTGTATTTTTTATGTATCCTGTAGCTTAAATCTACATCTTCAAAAAAAAGCTCGAAGCTTTCATCCATCATGCCGGCATCATTAAAGACGCTTTTTTTTGTCAAAAAAAAAGCGCATGGTATCTGTTCTGTGAAATAAAGTTTCTCCGTGTCTATATTTATATCATGGTTCGAAATATACCTGTTTACAATTTTGGGAAATCTAAGAAATAGTTTCGAAAGAAAAGTCTGGTATATTAAGAACTGGATAATAGTAGGATACCTTTGAAAATAATCATACTGAAATTTTCCGTCTGTTCCAAAAGGGCAGGGGAAACAGCCCCCAGATTTTCCACAATTTCTAGCCTTCGGATTAATTTATCCAGCACCGGTTCGGTAAAAATTATATCAGGGTTCATAATGAGCAGAATATCTGATGATGTTGCTCTTACGCCGGTGTTGTTTGCGCCCGAAAAACTCATTTTATCCTTCAGAAATACTGCTTTTACATTTTTATAAGAACTGCAAAGGCTTTCTATTATAGTTTTAGAATCATCACCGGAACAATTATCAACAATAATTATTTCCAGCTCACTCATATTTTCAATCACGGCAGCAGATTCAAGACACTGTTTTAAAACCACAGCTGTGTTATAGTTTACTATTATGATGGAAGCTAACAATAATTAATCTCCCTGGCCCAATTCCCGTTCTGCACGTTCAAGAAATTTGTAATAGAATCTCCTGATTCTGAACAGGTTTAAAATTTTTTCCTTAATTACAATGACTAAAGGATTTTTCGCATCTGTATAGTCTTTCATTTTTTCACTGAATATTTTCTCGTAAGCCTTATTTAATTTATCTCCTGTTGCATGGTAAACTTTAACATACTTCAAAATTCCGTAAATGTATCCTTTATCAATAATCCTGTTAATATATTCGCCGTCTTCGCTGTAAAAAATTCTGCCTTTAACTTCTGTCAGTTTTCCTGTTAACTTGTAAACTTCTTTTGACAGCATAAAGCACCACCCCCCAGTGGGACCCCATAGCAGGGTGATATTTCCTTTGTCATAAACCTTTTCGGTGTAATATTCTTCGGGGAACTTTGCTCCGTTGGTATATTCATCCTGAACAACATCGGTTACAAGGTAACCTATTCCTGGAATGTTTTTGTAGGCATAAATCATCTTTTGAACCCATCCCGCTGGGAATTCTATTACATCATCATCGATTCCTATAAGATAGTCCCCTTTGCACATTTCGGCAGCGTATCCTTTAGCATTTGTACCTATGTTTTTATTATGCAGTATGGTTTTTATACGCCCGTTTCTTATTGCCTGCAGATATTCCTTTGTTCCGTCATCAGAATTGTTATCCCAGATAATAATTTCGTAATTAATATCTTTAAGACTGTTCAAAAGAGAATCAATGCACTTTTTTAGAAAATCCAATCGGTTGTAAGTGATTATGAAAAAGCTGATTAATTCATTTTTATAACCCTCACCGGCTTTCACGCTTTTTGCGAGCTTTGATTTCCTTTTTCTGATAAGAGCATTTACAGGAAGCAGTTTAATAAGAATTTTTAAAAGTACTTCTTTATCCCGTTTATTCAGATAGTTATAATTCAATATCCACGCTGTATAGTCAAGAAAATAAACCCTGTGGGCAGCATGTATATTAAGGCGTGAACCCGGTTTGTTTCTGCCGGGAAAAACTTTTGAATAGTTATTGATACAGCAAATAAAACAACCGCAATTACAATAGCTGAAGTAAAGGGCTTAAAATATAAGTCCTTTAAAAAAGTAAAGCGGTTTTCTTTAAAATGTTTTGCTGATACTGAATAAACGTAAATTGAGGCTATTCCCATTGCCGTCGCATTGCCTATTGCAGCTCCTACAATTCCATAATTCTTTATCAGTATATAGCTTAATACCAGGTTCAAAAGCAGGTTAATTAAACCTTCGTACATTTGGTATTTTGGTATGCCTATGTTGGGAGTAATTGAATTCCCTGGAGCGGAAAACACCATATTGGCTAATTGTCCGAGTGCAAGTATTCTTAACAGGTATGCAGATATTTCAAATCCCGCCCCCATCCACGAGGTAATTAAGACATCGGCGAAAACAAAAATATAAACAAACACCGGAACTAAAACTAGAGTTAAATACTTTGTTGTATCTAAAAACAGCTGTTTCATTTTTGATTCTTCTTCGCGTGCATTCAGCTCAGCGGCAACTGGTGCAACCTGCGGTACAAGCTGAAAGGGAACTAATCTCCCGAATCTTATTATCCTTCCGCTTATGTTGAAAAAGGTAATATTATTCATTACGGAAAAAAATCCAAGCAAAAACTCTCATACTTTTCAGATGCAAAAGACGCAAGCTTTGAAACTTGCATTTGTATTCCAAAGCCTGTCATTTTCTTTAACGAGATTATGCTGAAATGCGATAATCCAACACGAATTTCCGGCAGGTATTTTTTGGTTAGAATAAAGCTGGCAATCACGTTTATAGTAACCGTTCCTAACTGACTGTAAAGTATGCCTTCTAATCCAAATCCTATGTTAAGCAGAATTATGACAGAAATAAAGTTCAACAGCCCCGTTAAGATTCCGAAGATGCTGGTCAAATACATTTTCTGAAGACTGATGAGAACCGAAGCAAAAATTCCGAATGAAGTGGATATGAAAAATATTACAAGGCTGATTTCAAAAGCATAAATACTTAATTCAGCAAGGGAAGAGGGTATGTTTAAAAGTGAAAACAGCGGTCTGCTGAATAAAAATCCGGCTGAACAAAATATCAGCGAGAATATAATATAGAAAATGAGCCCTGTATTAATTACCTGATTTAAATTCTTAAACTGTTTTTTATTGTAATGTTCGGAAATAAACTTAATAAAAGAGTTCGATAAGCTGAGGTCGAATAATCCTATTGTACCTGTGAATCCGAGAACGATTGCATATATGCCAAACTGAACTTCGCCGATTTTGTTTATTATATAAGGCGTTAAGAGCAGGGGAAAAACAAAAGTACATACTTGTGCAAGAAAATAATATGTAATATTTTTTATGACTTTATCAGTTATAGTCATTTTAGCTTTTTGCTGTTGATACAATTAACAGTCTCAATAGTAATATAGGAATCAATAATATGGCTTTTAATCCAA
>CAVUOA010000026.1:0-3424 GCA_963742955.1 Ignavibacteriota bacterium
ACTATTTTTTTCTTTCCATAACTCATCATTAAATATGCGGTTCATTAAGGTATCTTCTTTTTTGACTATAAGAATTCCCCTGGGGTTTGTATTCATAAAGCTAATTATAGTGTCTTCAAGCTCCGTTTTTTCAATGGGTATATTGTACCTGCTGATTAGAACTTTGTCGGGAGGAGCAAGCTTTGTTCTGAACGGAACATACAGGATGCTGGAATCACTTCCTTCGGAATCAAAGATTAATGCAGGAAAGTCTTTTATATATTTATCTATAAACCGCACAAGCTCACGGGAGTCCGCAGGGTCTTCCGAGGTTACTATAAACTCGATTACTTTGGGGAAAAGCTTGTTATACTTTTTGGGAACAAATTCTTTAATGTACGATAACGGTATAGCAGTAATGATAATTAATACAGTTAACGACCATTGAATATAACCGCTCTTATATTTTTCTACAAATGCATTTACACCTATTGCTGCAATAAAGGTTCCGTAATAGAAAGTTGAATAAAAATATCTTGTAGTATGGTACTGGTTTGACATTGTGCCGGATAGACCGTTAACAAAGGCAGGTACAATTATTGGAATAAAAACAGCCGTAAATAATAATAAAGGGAAATTTTTATAAGAAGTAATTAAACCCCTGATGAAAAAGTAAAAAACGAAAATTGTTAGTCCAACAACGACAAAATAATAGGGGAGAAAAAACCCTTTAAGTTTCAGGAGAACGCTCTGTCCTTCGAGCTGGCTTCCGACAAGGTAATCATAATCCCTTACCTCCTGAAATGTTTTAAAAGGACTGCCGTAATCAATGTAACTTACCATTATCCATATAAGCTGGAACAATAAGGCAAGAGCAATGTATTCGTATTTGCCTTTCCTTTGTGTTAAAAGAGCAAGAAGGCAGAACGGCACCAGCACAAACAAAGCTTCAGGCCTGAAAGTCAAACCAATGAAAGCGAAAATTCCTGCAATAATAAAATATTTTCTGCTGTGTTTTCCATCTTTATCAAGGAGTGCTTTGACAAAATAATAGAGCATAATACAAAGCGAGGCAAGATACAGCTGCTGCGGTACGGGGGTATAGTTAAGCCGGAAAATTGAAGGACAAAAAGTGAACAACAGGTATGCAGTTAAAGCGGTTTTGTAATTTGTTATAGCTAATGCAAGCTTAAAAATATAAATTCCCGCAGCCGTTACAGAAAGCATCACCACTATAATAGGGGTATAAAATATTTCCCGGGTTATCATTATAAGAGGACCCATAAAGTAAAACCACCCCGGGTTTCCCGAAAGAGGTTCAACAAAGAAAGGATGCTGTGCCCACCATAATGCATTCCATGTCCTTGTAGCCCCCTCACCGTGGTCTATCATGTTAAAAGGTATAAGGAGAAATTTTAGGATAAGTGTAAGGCAAATTAATGTAATAAAAACCGCGAGCTGATTTTTGGTCAGGATTTCCTGCTTAAGTTCAAATTTGTCTAATGAATCTCTTAAACGTTTTATCATAAAGGGCTTATTTGACAAAATAAAAATTAGGCTTTCCCGAACGGTTTAAAATTCCGTAAACCATTCCCTTTAGGTAATACATACCCAGCTTAAAATCACAGACTTTCATGAACCATAAAAGGCGCCGGGGAAATTTAATTATATCTGCTGCAATCATAAAAATCATTGAAGAATAAAACCTGTATTTATGATAATATAGAAACTTGTTTCTTTCCATTAAGAAATATTCAAAATAATAATTTTGCCTGTTTGTTTTTGACCAATTGTGGTTATGCCAAACAACTGATTTTGAAGTGACAAGTAACTTATACTTACCATATTCTCTAATGCGCTTTATCAGGTCTATCTCATCAAGGTAAGCGAAATATTTTTCTTCGAACATACCTGCTTTAACAAAAATTTCGGTCCTTATCAGGCATACGCCGCCGCTGATAAAATCTGTTTCCTGAATCTCAGGCAGAGATACACTGTTTATATTTTCATTCGTGAAATATTTTTCAACTTCTGCCAGTTTAAAATTAACCTTCCCGCCGTACTCCTGTATTATATCCGGTTTATTTAATTTGTGGCTTAATATTAACGGTCCTGTACATGCAACTGATTCATCCGGCTTTATTAGTTTTACCAGTTCTGCAAGGCAGGTATTTTCAAGCACCATGTCATTATTCAGTATGAAAAGATATTTGCATCCGTCGGAGAGGGCTTCTTTAGAGCCTATGTTATTTCCTTTTGCAAAACCTGTGTTTTCGTTCAATATAATATACCGTATATCAAGATTCAGACTGCTGTTCAGTTCTTTAGAATGCGAAACGGAATTATCTACTGAGTTATTATCAACAAAATAAATTCTGAAATCATGATAGCTCTGCGCCTGAATTGATTTATACAGCGGTTCAAGATTTTGTGACTGGTTATATATTACAAGTATTATACCAAGTTCAGGCATTCTGTAGTATAGATGATAATTCAAATAAAAACTTAAATTTAACGATAAAATACTAATATTTAAATCTCTTTTCAGATACTGTGTTATGAACCGGATTTAACATTCTTAACATTTAAGTTCTGCCGCGTGCAAAGTAGTTTGTAAGTATTATCAAGCAGACCTGTAAAATATAATGTATATTTTTCGATAGTGTGATTATTAAGCGCATATTCCCGGGCATTTTCACCAAGCTTTTGTGTAAGCTGCGGGTTTGAAACCAGTTTTTCGATAGCCTTTACAAGTTCGGGAACAGATAGATTTATTAAAATCCCGTTGTTGTCATTTATAAACATTCTTGTGTCTCCCGTATTACTTGCTATAATTGCATTACCGCACGCCATTGCTTCCAGAACACTTTGAGATGGATAATTAGTATTCTTTTGGAGAGAAATGAAAATAGAGGTATCTTTAAAAATCACCGGGGGATTTTTATGGAATTTGAAGTTGACATTTCCGTTTAGCTTATTATCATCGATAAAGTTCTTAATTTCATTCACAAGGCTTCCTTCTCCGAGGAGATAAAACTTTAAAGAAGGATATTTCTTCAGAACTTCTTTTGCAGCTTCAAGAAACAAAAGCGGGTTTTTATCAGGTTCAAGCCTTGAACAAAATGCAATTTCGGCATTTTTCTTTTCCCCGGCAGAACATTTCGAATAATCTGCGAATGAGCACGTAGATACGGAAATCTTTTCTTCTTTTATATTAACCCCTAAATTTTTAACTCCCTCTAAAATATACGGACTTAGAAAATCAACCTTGTCACAGTTTTCAAGTATGTAATTAAAAGAGTAAAACCTGCGGTACCAAAATTTTTTCATATCACGGTGAATTTCTGAAAACCAGCTGTCCATATCCGAAAAAATAATTCCTACCGGTGATTTTCTTTTTTTAAGATAGAAGACCAGCGGAAGCGCTCCGGAAAAAACACCATAA
>CAVUOA010000027.1:0-3772 GCA_963742955.1 Ignavibacteriota bacterium
AAAAAAGTTTAAAGACCTGCCCCCCCGATGTAGTAGCGGGGCAGTCCTCCCCTTCACCAAATGAGAGAGATTATAAAATTATAAACTGAAGTTCAGGAATACCAGCACGCGGGCGAATATAGTGTATATTTTGATGGTGCAAATTATCCCAGCGGTGTGTATTTTTACAGGTTAGAATCAGGTGATTTTGTCACTACTAAAAAAATGGTTTTGTTAAAATAAATTCATTAATTAGTGAGCAGCTTATAGCTGCTCACTAAACCATATTACAATTTACTTCATGAAAGCAATCCTTTGTTTTTGTTTTAGTTGCTTGTTGAGTAGTTACTCTCAATCCCAATGGCAATTGGATACAACACTTCCTTACGGTTCTCATACCCCATTTATTTGGAAGGTTTGTGTAATTGATTCTTCAGTTTCATGGGCTTTCGGCACAATGCATGTTAATCAGAATTACGATGCGCCTTATATTGCCAGACGAAACTCAAGCGGCTGGTTTCAGGTAATGAATGACCTAAGTGATACAATACAAGCTTATTCAATAACAGCTACTGACTCATTAAATATCTGGTTGGGTACATTTTCTCCTCAGAATATTTTCTATTCATCAAATGGCGGTATAAATTGGATACTCCAGTATCACGTTGCCGATACTGGTAATGTAGACGGTATAATGTTCAGTAAAAAATTTCCAAATCTTGGTTATGCATATTCCGACTAAGCTTATGCCGGTGTCAGAATACTAAAAACTACCAACAGGGGTCAAAACTGGAATAGCTGGATTTTTCAATTACCCGGCTATACATGCGCTGGGGCATCTATGTGTATGATTGACAGCAATTATGCATGGTTTGGCGCTGACAGCGTGGATTATCCGGGGGGTCAAACAAAAAAGATTGTAATGACTTCAAATGGCGGTACTAGCTGGCAAATTATTGATGTTGGTCCCTTTGTAAACGGTCCGTACACTATACAATTTTCAGATGATAAAAACACAGGTGTGTTTGTTGGAGATGACGTACCCGTTGCTCATATATACCGGACAACTAATTCAGGGTTTAACTGGACACCGGTTTATTCGATGTATGAGTATTATTCAGAAACAATGAGGTGGGTGCCGGGAACATGTAATATATACGGCAACAGTGAGAGAGCGCTGCTGCGTTCTACAAATAATGGCATTAACTGGTCTGTCATGTCTGGCGGGCCGGGTTCACATCTTACTTCACTTGATGCAGTAAGAATAAATGTTGCAACAATATATGCTTTGGCAGTAACATCGGATTTGCGTGTATATAAACTTCTAGATACAGCAAGTCCAATCGGTATAAAATCAATCCTCACAGAAGTTCCGGAAAAATTTGGTTTGTATCAGAATTACCCCAATCCATTCAATCCTGTAACAACTATCAATTACGATTTACCGGTCTCAGCTTATGTAAAGCTGACAGTTTTTGATGTTCTTGGAAAAGAAATCAAAACACTTGTTAATGAAAAGCAGTCAGCAGGTAAATATAAAGTTGACTTTGACGGTACGGACATACCCAGTGGTGTGTATTTTTACAGGTTAGAATCAGGTTCATTTGTTCAAGCAAAAAAAATGATATTGGTAAAATAAAAACGCATTGTTTTATTTGAGAAGGCAGTCTTTTGGCTGCCTTTTTTATTGATATACAATATCCTAAGTTTTTCCTCTCCCCCCGTCCCCCTCTCCGAATTCGGAGAGGGGGAGTTAGAGGGGGTGAGGATTATTACTTTGAATAAGTTTCCATTTAAAGGTATATTTAAAATCTGATGCTTAATTATTGCAAAATACCCCTTGATTTCCTGAAATTTACGGGCAATGACAGGCTGGACCTTATAAACAGGCTCTCAACAAATACTGTGAATTCACTCGGCAAGTTCAAGGGAATCAAAACTGTTCTTACATCGGATAAAGGCAGGTTTGTTGACCTGCTTACGCTGTACAATTTCGGTGATTTTGTTTTTACAGCCTGTTCATTTAATAATTCAAAAGCTGTTATCAGCCATCTTGATAAATACACAATTATGGATGATTTCAAGGTAACTGATATGTCAGGAACTCATGCAGCAATTCTTTTTTTGGTGATGAATCAGATAAGTTTGCAAAAGAAATGTTTAATGCTGATATAAGCGGGTTTACCAATAACGATTTTACTATTTATTCCGACGGCAAAGATGCAATCATATCGAGAAATGATGATGTGTTCGGCGGGTTTCTTTTTATTTGTGCTTCGGAAGACAACGAATTTTATTCAAAAAAAATTTTAAAAAACAATTCTGATTTAAAAAAAATCACACAAAGCGAATACGAGACACTCCGCATTGAATACGGAATACCAAAGTTCGGCAAAGAAATGACCAATGAAACTAATCCTCTTGAGTGCGGATTAGAAAAATACGTAAGCTTTACCAAAGGCTGTTATATAGGTCAGGAAGTAATAGCAAGGCTGGATACTTACGATAAAATCAGCAAGCACATGGTTGGCTTTAAAATTGAAAAACGCCTGAACCTGCTGATGAGATTAAAGTTAGCATAGATGATAAAGAGTGCGGATAATATTACAAGCACTGCGCACTCGGAGAAGTTTGGAAACATAGGACTTGGATTTATAAAAACGGTTTCCTTGATTTTGATAAAGAATATTTACTGAAATCCGGCGGAGGCATTAAATGCAGCATAACAAAGCTGCCGTTTACGAAATTAAACAATTAAATTATAATGGAGCGTTAAAATGTTAAATAAAATAAAAGAAATATTAGGTTCAGAAGCTGATAATTTGCTCAACCATAAATGCACAACTGTTCCTAAAGAATCACTTCATTTGCCGGGACCGGATTTTGTTGAGCGCGAGTGAAAGATTCAAGACTGCAGCCCCAACGTGTTAAGAAATATGCAGAGTATTTTCAACCACGGCAGGCTTGCAGGAACAGGTTATCTTTCAATACTTCCCGTTGACCAGGGAATTGAGCATTCCGCAGGCGCATCATTTGCACCCAACCCGGAATACTTTGACCCCGAAAACATAGTTAAGCTTGCAATCGAAGGCGGATGCAATGCTGTTGCATCTACGCTGGGCGTGCTCGGCTCGGTTGCCAGAAAATACGCGCACAAGATTCCCTTTATTATGAAGTTCAACCATAATGAACTGCTCACATATCCCAACAAGTATGACCAGATAATTTTCGGAAACATTGACCAGGCATTTAATATGGGTGCCGCTGCAGTAGGCGCAACAATTTATTTCGGTTCGGATGAATCAACCCGCCAGATACAGGAGGTATCACAAATGTTCTCATATGCTCATGAGCTTGGTATGGTAACAATCCTCTGGTGCTATTTAAGAAATCCCGCATTTCAATGTAAAGGGTGATAAAGATTATCATCTCTCAGCTGATTTAACGGGACAGGCAAACCACCTCGGTGTTACAATTGAGGCTGATATTGTTAAAGCAGAAATTACCCGAGAACAACGGCGGTTACAACGCGCTTAAGTTCGGCAAAACCAGCAAACTGGTTTACGAAAAGCTCACAACCGACCATCCAATTGACCTTTGCCGTTACCAGGTTGTTAACGGTTACATGGGTAAAGTCGGCTTAATTAATTCCGGCGGAGCCTCAACAGGCAAGGGCGAATCGGATATTAAAGAAGCGGTTATGACAGCGGTGATTAATAAAAGAGCAGGCGGTATGGGCTTAATTTCGGGACGCAAAACATTCCAGAAGCCGATGAAAGAAGGCGTAGCACTG
>CAVUOA010000028.1:0-7364 GCA_963742955.1 Ignavibacteriota bacterium
TAGAAAAAGAGGGGAGAGAATTTTAATAATCTATTCGTCCTACGACTTAGAGTCGTAGGACGAATTATGTTAAAAAAATCTAAATTCTTAATACCCGTATGTTCTCATGTAATCAGCCTGGTCAATCCAGTTCAGTAGCCCGTTTTTTAAATCCGGGTCCAGTTTGATTGCATAGTACCAGTCGTCTATTGCGCCGGAATAATCTTTGTCATAATACTTGGATATCCCCCTGTTAATGTAAGCTTCGGTATTTTCGGGGTCAAGCTTAATTACTTTATCAAAATCTTTAATTGACTTTCCCCAGCTTTCATCTTTTGCATAAGCCGTTGCCCTGGCATAATAAGCTTTTACATTCTTCGGGTCCAGCTTAATCAGCTTAGTCATATCCTTTGCAGCTTTTTCATACTCTTTCATATAAATATAAGCTTCGGCGCGGTTGATGTAGGGAGGGTAATATTTTGCATCAAGCTTTATTGCATTTGAAAAATCCTTAATCGCTTTTTCATATTCCTTAAGCTTCAGGTATGCAAGTCCCCTGTAGTTGAACGCCTTTGCTTCGGGTTTTGAGTTATCTATGTATTTTGTATAATCATCGACTGATTGTTTGAACTTGCCTATTTGGAATTCATTGTAACCTCTGTAGAAAAAGTTCAGCGTTTCGAGAGTTTTTTTATCCAGCGTAGCTCCTTCATTAACTTTCATTATATCACTCACCGGGATGGCAAAGTTCATATTTTCGCCCTCTTCTATACCCATTTTAATCATACCAATAAGCTCGCCTTTTGAATTAAGCACAGCACCGCCGCTGCTTCCCGGTGATGCGCTTGCAGTAATCTGGATAAAATTATTTTTCAGGTCTTCATACTCTTTCAGCTCTCTTAGTCCGCTGACGATACCTTCGGACATTGTGTTCTCAAATCCGAGCGGACTTCCCACCGCATAAACTTTTTGACCTACCTTAAGATTTGTTTCTTCGGCAACCGGAATTTCCGGATACTTGTTATCATCAAGTTTGATAATTAAAATATCCTTTTCGATATTTGCGCCGATTATGCCCGAGTTAACAATGAGAGTATCGTGCTTTTTTATTTCAATACGTTCGCAGCCTGCGAAGATATGGTAGTTAGTGACAATAATTCCTTTGCTGTTTAAAATTATTCCGCTGCCCTGACCGTGTTTAAGCCCGTCGAAATCATAACTGTATATAACTACAATGGCGTCTGTTACTTTTTCGAAAATCTGGTCTGCAGTCAGTTCCTGTGAAAAATTATATGTCGGCAGTATTATTAAGACAAGACATAGTAAAGATTTGATTTTACTCATGTTTGTATGGGGTTAAATTCGTTACAAAATTATTGCATAATTATATAATTAACAAGACATGAAAAATGATATTTCGGCAGAGAAATGGGACTAAATAAAACCTATTTTTAATGTCAGGGGTATGGTCTTTTTTTATGTGTTTGCGGTTGTTATGTATAATATTCGTCCTGCGACTCAAATCTGTTGACGAATAATAAACAGTTAAATACAAAAAAAGGCAGGGTTTTAAGACTGCCTTTAAAATTGTTTAAATTTTCCGGTTTTAAAAAGTAAATGTAAACCCTGCCTTAAATGAATCGAACAGCAGAGGTTCCGTGCTTTCGAACGGCCAGTTCATCTTTTCCCTGCGAAGTTCGTAGATTCCATATGATAGCGCGTTTTTCAGAAGGAAGTTCATGATTGGTCCTGCCATTGGTGATGATTTCATTATAGCATGAATAAACCCGTCGATTGCACCCTGTCCTATTGCTTCAATCATAACACTGCCGAGATGCTTCCACACAAGGTGGCGCGGGAAAACAAGTGTTCTATCAAACTGCGCCTGCAGATTTACAAATCCTGCTATGGGAATAATAATGCCCGCTTCTGTGTTTGTTCCGAACCGCATGCTCTGATTAAATACACTTAAAGTACCATAGCGGTAGCTGTTGGCTTCTTCCTGAGTCAGAGGAGAAGAGAAACCGTCATCGTATCTTGTCCAAACAATCGAGCTTGCGTTATACAGCACAAGAGATGATTTTTTGCCGAGCATATAACCGTAACCGTTTGAGCTTCCGAGTCCGAACCGCCATGTTTTATCTTCTGCAGCGTTGTTCTTTGTGTTTAATTTTGATGATATGTAGCTCACCAACAGGAAGTTGTTTTCGAACTTAGAGATGTTTTTACTGTAACGTGATTTCTGCAGGTAAGTGTAACCGAGCTTCATTTCCATTAAGCCGGCGTCTCTGAAATCAAGATTGGAGTTTTTCAGGCTGATTTTTGACATTCCGTATGTAATATCAACCGTCGGTCTGCTTTTGTAGAAATAATCGTCTTCGAATACTTTAAATTTCCATTTGTCTTTGTCTTTATCCTGCGCCGATGCGCCTGACGATATTAATGCTAAGAGTATGATAATCAGTAATTTTTTAAACATTATGCTCCCTCCTTTTATTTAAGGTGTTGTTATAATTTAGACTTCCGGAAGAGCGGAAAAGGTTTCTATAGATTTTAATTTTTTAGATGTTTTTCTAAAAATTTTTCCATTGCTTCGTAGAACTCGAAGCGGTTTTCTTCGTTGCGGAAACCATGGCCTTCATTGTCTTTAACCATATACGGCACTTCGATTCCTCTTTTCTTTAATGCTTCAACCATCTGGTCTGATTCATTAACATTAACGCGCGGGTCCATTCTTCCCTGGGCAATAAATAAAGGAGCCTTTATTTTATCTACATGGTAAACAGGCGAGGCTTCTTTCATAAGTTCAATTTCTTTTTCGGGATTGCCAACCATTTCATACATCATTTCAAGATATGGTTTCCAGTATGGAGGAATAGATTTCATAAAAGTAAACATGTTTGAAACTCCAACATAATCTATTCCGCAGGCATACAGGTCGGGAGTGAATGCAAGTCCCGCAAGTGTTGCATAACCGCCGTAGCTTCCGCCGTAGATTGCAACACGCTTCGGGTCGGCGATGCCTTCACCAATAAGCCATTTTACTCCGTCGGTGAGGTCATCCTGCATTTTCTTTCCCCACTGTTTGAAAGACGATTCCCAGAATTTTCTTCCGTAACCGGTTGAACCCCTGTAATTTATTTTTAATACAGCGTAACCCCTGTTTGCAAGAAATTGTGTTTCGGGGCTGTAAACCCAATTGTCTCTTACCCATGGTCCCCCGTGAACTAAAAGCACAACAGGCAGGTTTTTAGTCTCTTTTCCGTGAGGCAGCGCAAGGTAGCCGTGAATTGTAATACCGTCACGCGCTTTATATGTTATTGGTTTAAGCTCTGCCATTTCTTTTTCTTTGAGCCAGGGACTGACATCTGCAAGAAAAGTAAGCTTGTCCTGGGTTTTGTCATATAGATAATATGCCCCCAATGTTCTATCACTGTACGTTCTGATTATGAACTTATCCTCATCTTTATTTGAATCGGCAATAACAATTTCATAATTTCCAAGTTCAGGGGTAATTCTGTCATAAATGGATTTTTTTTCTTCATCCAGAAATTCTATCTGCCTTTTCCATGTAGTGTACGTAATTGAGGTCAGAACTTTTCTTTTCTTTGAATATGAAAGGTCATAAACATCAACTTCGGGATGTTCATAAATAAGCTCAAGTTCTTTGCCGTTTGAAATATCAAATTTAACTATAGCGGCTTTATCCCTGTTTAAATTGGAAGAAGCATATACAAATTTATTGTCGAATGTAAAAAAAAGCGGACGTATTGTTTCTTTGAAGTTTGTGGTCAAAACCGGCTTGAATACACCAGTGCCGTTTTCTCTGTACAGCATACTGGAATTTACTCCGTCTGTTGTAATTGCAGCCCGGATGTGCCCGTTATGGTCAGTTATCCAGATAGAAATATTACCGGGGTTTTCTGCTTCCATTTTTAATTCGCCGGTATGGACATTAAGACGGTATGCATCAAATATTTCAGGGTTTCTCTTGTTCAGTCCAATCATAATTTCCGAATCGATATCCTCGAGTTCATCAATTATTTGTGTAGTTACTTTATCAAAAGGTGTAAGGTCGGCGTGTTCTGTTCCGTCTTTATTAACAGCAAAGAGGTGGAAATTTTCATCGCCTTTATCATCCATCAAATACAAAATTCGTTCGTTATTACCCCAAATGTAGTTAATAATGTCACGTTCTGTTTCATCGGTTATTCTGACTGCTTGCGTTTTACCCGCTGAATCCTGAATAAAAATATTAAGCCTGCTTTTAAAAGGAGCAAGATAAGAGAGGTACTTACCGTCCGGGGATATTTTATAAGATATTTTCTCCGGGTTTTTAAAGAAATCTCTCAGCGGAATAAGGCTGTGTTTATCTGCAAAATCATTCATAAAAATGCTAAAGTGTTTTAAATTATTTACCTGTTTATTTGAAGCAATATGGGATGGTATTCCCCTTTAAGCCCAATCGGCGCAGAATTTCTGATTCTGTATGCAATATCTATTGAAGGCAAAGCGTCTTTTATACCATAACCCCTGCCTGCAAGTATTTCTCTGTAAGTTACAGTATGTAAATCAGTAAATCCCTGTGAAAATTCAATTTCTTCACCGTTATTTTTTATTGACCTGAATGTAACGGGTTTATCGGATATTAAGTGCGCCGGCAGGTCGTTCCTGTCAATTGAGAGGAACCATTTTACGTTTGCTTTTTCAAGCTCAAGCAGCCCTGCAGCGCGGGTGTTAGAAGATAAATGAAGTATGCTGTCTTTTATTTCACCGAATATCCAGGTCAGCATATCGAAAAAATGAATTCCGATATTTGTAGCAATACCGCCTGATTTTAATATGTTCCCTTTCCACGAGTAATGATACCATTTCCCGCGGGGTGTGATATAAACCAGTTCTACATCATATTTTTTCTTAGACTTCGATTCGTCAATTTTCTTCTTAAGCTCAATTATAGAAGGATGATGGCGAAGCTGCAGTACCGTGTTAACCCGGTTTCCCGTTTCACTTTCTATAACAGAGAGGGCTTCGGCATTCCACGGGTTGAGAACAAGCGGTTTTTCGCATATTGCATTTGCACCTTCACGCAGTGCAAATCTTATGTGAGCGTCGTGGAGGTAGTTTGGTGAACAGATGCTTACATAGTGAATGCGGAATTCCTCGCCTGCGCGCTTCAGCATTTCAGAGTGGCGGTCGAATCTTTCAAATTCTGTGAAAAAGCTGGCATCAGGGAAATAACTGTCAATTATTCCTGCTGAATCATTATTATCGACTGCAGCTATTAAATTTTGCCCGTTTTCTTTTATAGCTCTCATGTGGCGGGGAGCAACATATCCCGCCGCACCTATTAAAGCGAAGTTGTATGTCATTGTAAATATTTGATGTTATCTTACTCAGGTAAAGATAATGAAATATCTCAATTTAATGAATATAAATTATTTTCAAAAGGGTACAACAATTTTAATGCTGCCTTTCTTATGCAAACCATGAATAAAAAAAGAGATTCAAACTTTTCAGAAAAAAAGCCGAATCTCTTTTGTATAGAGGGTTTACGGGTTCTTAATTCATTAACTCATTTGAACCGGTAATATCCCCGGTTTATATAATTTCAACTTCGCCGGTTGCTAAAACTGTGCCGTCTTTCTTCAAACAGCTGACCTTGTATTTACCGGTTTCATCAAAATCGACGTCATCAAAATGGATATAATCCCAGCTGGGCTGTACGGTGAAAGGAAAAGTATTGACTACCTTGCCTGTTTCAAGATTAGTTACATTTATATCAACCGAAGATACACCAATCGCTTTTTTAAGTTTTACCATTACTGTTACCTTCCCGGTCTTAAATGTTGAGCTTTCGCCGATTTCTTTTGTTACGTATCTTTCACAGAAATACAGCTTGTCTTCATTGGAGAGTTTTTCTGTGATATCTTTTATTTTGTTCAGCTTGCTGCAGCTTGAAAACAGTCCTGCCATCATAACTGCAAACAGAATGAACTTTGCCTTTGATTTAAAAAAGTTTTCCATTTATCCTTCCTTTTCTGTTTTATAAGAAATATTTAAAATTTAATTTATTACTTCTGCTTCAACTTCAGCTTCTTTTTCAGCTTCTTTAGCTGCTGCTTTCATTGTACCGGCTAAAATTGTATATACTTCAACCCACGCTTCTTTCACTTCATCTGTGAAATCGGCGCCTAATCCTTGTTCCAGTGTCCAGAGAAGAGCGCCGGCAACTGTATCATAATGTTCATCTTTTACGCCGTAGCCTGCGTGATTTCTCCCGAGTTTCTGAATTTGAGGTACCAGCTCATCAAGCCTGTCAAGTCCTTTAACGGCTACATTTAATGTCATCATAAGTTTTTTGCCCTGTTCTTTGATATCACCGCTGAACATAGGTCTGAGCGAGGGGTCAATTTCAAAAAGCCTGCTGTAGAACAATTCTGCCGCTGTATCTGCTATGGGTAAAACTTTTTCGAAGCTTTTCTGGACGAGGATTTTTTGTGTTTCTGTCAATTTATTTCCTTTCTGATTTAATATTATTTTATAATTTTCTTATTACGGTGCTTTTTTCTGTACCGGCTCGCTCCAGGGTCCCTGCCCGTTTGAACCGATTGCAGCTACTCTGAACCAATATTTCCTTCCGCTTTTTAATTTTGAAATTGTGCAGCTTGATTTTGTTACGATATCTTCCTGCATCCACCTGGAAGGGTTTCCTGAATCATGACTCTTCTGAATTACATATGTTCTTGCTCCCCGAACCGGCTCCCAGAGGAGATTAACTTCTCCGTCCAAATCTCCTGCAGCAGCAGCAAGAGAAATGAATGAGTTTTTATTAGAGGGGCTGACAGTTCTTGATTTTTTATTTGTGTCCATTATGCTATTAATTTTATCTATGATTTATTGAGCCGATGCAAAGATACAATTACAAACCTAAGCACAGCAAATAAATAAAAGGTTGTTTGTTTGGCGTGAATTTCTATCAAATGCAGCAAATATTAACTTTCAGCGTAAAAACAATTCATTTTCGGAAGATTTCTTTGGAAGGGAATTTATGATTGTTGCAAAAACCTCAAAATGGAAAGTTTTTGAGGAATGTTTTGTGAAAAAAAAATATTTTCGTAATAAAATTATTATTAATTTATCGAATTATTGGCTTTTTTAGCTGTTAAAATGTTTTAAATTAATAAAAAAAATAAGAAGAGATGAATAAAAGCATATCCATTGAACAACTTTGCAAATTTTCTACTAAAGAGGTAAAAGAGTTCGGTGATTTTGTGAACTCGCCTTTTTTTAACAAGAACCAAAGTGTAATCCGCCTATTTGAGTACCTTAGAAAACTGTACCCGGATTTTGACCAAGAAAAGCTGGATAAAGAATATGCGTAT
>CAVUOA010000029.1:0-4903 GCA_963742955.1 Ignavibacteriota bacterium
AGAAATACACACCTGAGGCAAAGTTGGTTCCGTTAAAATCAACTGTGTATCTGCCGGGCTGTTTGAACTCATTGTTTACCAGTCTTATTACCTCTCTGCCGAGAATGTCATAAACTATCAGCTTTACAAATGAGTTCTTTGGAATATCATAATTGATTTTTGTTTTCGGATTGAAGGGATTAGGATAGTTCTGTGAAAGATTGAACACAGTAGGGATAAGCACATTGTTTTTGTTTTTTCCTGCATTAGGATTTACAAAGACTTTCTTGATGTCATTTGTTACGATTTTCATGTGCTCGGCTAAGTTCTTCGGTCTTTCGGTTTTGATTGTCTGTTCCAATGCTTTTATGACCTTCAGTATTGCAGTTGCGGATTCATCACCTTTGTTAGAAAGTGTGGTCAGCACATCTATCCTCTTCTTTTCGGTTGTTTTGGATATTTCCAATACCGATGATACAGTTTGCTTAATCTGTTTCTTTTCTTCTTTAGAGAAAGGACTAGTCGGGTCTCCGTCACCATCAATGTCCTCTTCTGTGTCAAAGGCATGCCTTTGACCTACTCCCTCCCCTTCGGGGAGGTTGGGTGGAGATTCTTCTCCTCCTCCGTAACCCTGCATTAACAGGCTTGTTGCCATGTAGTCCCAGCGTGCTACAAGTCCTTCATAATTTGACGGATTCTGATTAATGATTTGCTGAAAACCAGATAATGCCGAGCTGTATTGATGCAGTAATACTTTACATTTTTGCACATAATAATTGCACCGTTTTACAAGCGTTGTGTTATTAGGATGATTCAGTATTAAATTCTCATACAGAGTTTTTAAATCTGTAATTGATTGTGAGGAGGTATCTGTTTTGCTTACTGCAAGATATAGCTTCGATACGGCATTGATGGATTGCGAACTGTCAGGGAATGTATTTAACAGATACCGGCATAATGTTTTTACATTTGCGTAGTTACGGAAACGCATAGAAATTGATACAGAATCATAAATCGCTTTTGTGCTTACTATGTATTCGCCCTTTGTTGAGCCACCTTCACCCAAAATCCCCACTGTATCATAAATCCCGTTGCCTAGGTTTATTGCCATCATATCGCCCTCACCGCCTTTTGTGCATCCGCTTAAGTATGGTGTAAACACAAAATCTGTTATTTGATTACCCTGCTCGCCGAGTGTTATGTAATGATTCGGTGGGTCAACTGTTGAGCCGTTTACTTTGAAACAATTATCGGTTTCTTCGTAACTGTTGGAATACGAATCCGGGAACCAACCGTATAAATGTTCACTGTTACTACCTATATCAAATACATTCTCGCCCAAATCCATGTAGAAATAAGAATTATCCACGTAAATGTTATTTGTCCCTGTGCCGGAGTTGGTTATTGTGTTCCTGCCGCCGAGCAACATGCCGTATGCATAGCTCATTCTTAATTCTGTACCCGATAAAGCCTGTATGCCATAAGTTCTTTCAGATGATATTGTATTACCATAAACATCGAGTGAGGATGATAATGCGGTTATTGCGCTTGTATAATCTGAAAATGTATTTGATTTTACTGCACCGCCCTGTATGTTATCCAGAAATATTGCTGTATTATTTCCTGAAAATATATTGCCTTCTATAATTACAGGTGTAGTAAAGCCGGAATATGCCATTACCTTAACAGCGGGGATTTCGGCATCGCCAGTTGTGAATGTGTTATAACCTATATAGGCGTTTGAATACTGGATTAACCCGCCTGCATAGCTTAGATCAATCGTGCCTTTATTATTGCCGGAAGAGCCGAGTGTAAATGAATTATATCTTATATCAACCACAGGACAATTGATTAATGTGAGTGTGGAAATACTGTCATTTGCAACATCGGGGAATGTGGTGTTATAAATGTAAACGTTAGCACCGTTAAACTCAAAACCTTTGAATGATGAGCCTGATTCAGCATCCATTGTTATATCGGGTGAGCCTGAATACTGCGCGTTGCCCATTGTAAATGTGCCGCCGTTGACAACAAACTTAGCTGAATCGGAAAAATGTATACTGGCATTGTTTTCTATGGTTAAATTATAACCGTTTGTCCATACAGTGTCTT
The DNA here is from genome assembly GCA_963742955.1 of Ignavibacteriota bacterium. Taxonomy (GTDB): domain Bacteria; phylum Bacteroidota; class Ignavibacteria; order Tepidaquicellales; family OLB5; genus CAVUOA01. Next base: position 2,092 of record CAVUOA010000029.1, read on the forward strand.
CACAGGTGAAATCGGAACCGGAGGGAATAGTTTCGTTTCCAACAAGAATACCGCCGGATTTCATGCAGGAGTAAGTTTAAAAAGCCTGCCTTCACCAGGCTGAAATAACCCTACATTATAAAACTCAGAAGAATTTTTGTTAATAAGTAAATTGAAATCATCATTCATTGGCTCTGTTAATAACCAGGTGTTGTAATATGGAAGTTGAGAAGCACGGAATTTAATCTCAAGCTCTCTTAAATCGCCGTCATTATTAAGATTTGGTGTGCATCTTTTATTTACTGCCAAAAAATAAAAGGGATCAACACCTGGCTGACTACTTCCAGAGTAGAAGAAACCGATTTCCCAATACCGGGCATTAGGACAATCATAGTATACATATGGAATATCAGTTACGCAGGGATTCTAACTCTAAATTAAAGGTGCTTTACTTCTAATATCCTGAAAATATTTAAAAGGAAATGGGTTCGGTTTATCAACGGTTAAAGCGTCATCCCATACAAGATTATTATCTTCATACATGAAATCGCCTATATTTCGTACTTTTAAGTTCAAATTGCTTATAAAACTCCACTTCTCCTGACCGTAATAATTGTGGTATCTTCTTGTACTCATATTATTCGGGTCTTCACCTCTCATACCCCAATCACACAAATCCCCGCTGCCGTTATTATAAGATTCAGTCCCTGAATAATAAGCGTAATCGAGCAGATGTTTTGCGCCGTAGGCAAGACCCATAAAATACTGCAGGCTGATTTCTTCGTTCGTAGGCTCACGGTGAACTTTATTGATATCTGCAGAACTTTGGTTAAGCATATTTTCAAATGAATGTACCTGCACGCCGAGAGTAAAAACAGTATTTGTATTCTTAAACGTGGTTGCTGCGCGGCGAAGCTGGTCGAGTGGCGAGATTCATATGTCCCCAGCCGTAATCCCAGTCGTGTTCGTAGTAATAGTTCAGCCAGTAATCGTGAGATCTCGCGCTGACAGAATTTTCGTAATTTGATGTAGCCGGGTAATCCTCAAAGTTCGGAAGTGTTACATTGTGCGGAAGCGGGTACATATCTGCCTGTTCGTTTATGCATATAAAAGGGTAAACAAAAAGGAAAAAAATGTCCTGCGCAGCGCCGGTTGTTTTGTAATGCTCAAATAACTGAGCCTGCGTTGATGAATTTCTTAATGCCCCAGATGACTGCGACAGCCCGGCATTTACCTCACAAACCAGACCGGAATTGGAATTATCCAGTTTTATTAAACGGTTCACCTCTGCTATACAGGGAATCTGGTTATACATGTGCTCATCTAAATAAAAATAACCGAAACTGCCGTTAATGCCTATTTGTGTTACTTCTTCGTGGATTTTGGAAACGAAATAATACGGTGTTTGCTGTAAGCTATCTAAATCCGGATGAAATAAATAAAACGACCATTCGTCTTCCACTCTCACCCTGTCAAGCCAAACGTCAACCTGACCGTACCAGTATATGCGGTAATCGACGCTGTCCGATTCGGGGTCAGAGCTTTTACCGTCTGATAAAGCAGTGTTGCCCTCGTTTAGATCAGCACCAGTTACGGAAATTTCAATTGGATTTCTACTAACTGGGTCATAATATATCTCTCTGTATTCTCCGTTATAGACCCACTGGTTATTAGCATTTTTATGTTTAAAATAATCACTATATATAATTTGAGACAGTATTTGGTTTCCATTATAGGCGTATGCTTCTATTCTAATTACAGGTTTATGATAATTGGCATCGTCAGCATTTATTTCTCATTCTTGGACTTGACAAACCATTTCCATATTTGAGGGGTACGATATTTGTTATCCGAAAGCCTGTAAATGAGGTCCCAGCTCCCGCCGGAATTTGTATACCCGGGACCGGGAAAGTCTATCTGTTCCCTGTTCTCATATAAGCCCGAAACCATGAACCCACCGAAAGAAGCATCGGGGCAGTTTATAGAGCATTTCCATCTGCTTGCTCCGTACTGGTCAGCCGGGTAATTTGTTCCAGTCGAGTGTGTTTCCCAACCGTAGCCCGGATAGTATGAGGAAGGAGTTTATCATTTCGGCTTCGTAATCACTCTGCTGCCCGTATCCGCCTCTTAGCACTTTTTCCCTTTCGGTGTATAAAGCCCGCGTTTGCATATTAGTGCCCCATTGGTTTATCATTGCATTTACTGAATCTTTATAATCATCTATCGGGTCAGATGAATCCGCCGTCGTATGTTCTACGGGTCATGGTCCCAGTGATTTTCTCCGTAAATCTGCATCATATTAACGTTCAGGTTCTGAAATTCAGACCACTGCCTTTGGTCAGACCAGTATAAAAAACTGTGGAAGCCTACGTGGAACTTGTCTCTTTAAATATCCCTGCTGAGATACCAAGCAATTTGTTAGAATTAGTGAAAGTGTAAACAACAACATTAACCTTTTCATTTTTTGCCTCCTTTTTAAAAAGGTTATTGAAATGTTATTTTAAGTACGTTAATTTCTTTGATTCGCTGAAAACATTTTTGCCTTCTGAATCAAAAACAGTAAAGCGATATATATATATACCGCTTGAAAGATCTGATTTGCCCAGATCAAGCGTTAATTCATAAGTGCCTGAAACAAAATAATTGTTGTTGTAAATTTCTAATACCTCTCTGCCTAACACATCATATAAAAACATACTTACACTTGAATTTTTGCTTAAAGAAAACTTTATTTTCGTTTGAGGATTGAAAGGATTGGGATAGTTCTGAGATAATGAAAAATTTTCTGGCGCTTCACCGCTAATGTTACTTACAGATACTATATTGCCTCCCC
>CAVUOA010000030.1:0-3041 GCA_963742955.1 Ignavibacteriota bacterium
TTATTTATTTTGAAATTTTAGCCGTGTGTTTGTTGAATTTAATATAATGTAATAAATTGGTTTCTATTTTTCTATGAAAATATTATTCATAAATTCTAAATTGTTTTTACGTAATTCTATAACTAATTTTGAATATGCAGGGGATACCGGGTTTTACCAAAAAAATAATTTCGAAACAGCTCATAATAAGCATTGCTGTTTTGCTTTTTATGCTCCTGATTTATTTTTTGCTGCGGACCGGATTTTACTTAACAAACAAAGATTTTTTTCAGGCACCCCGGCAGGTGAAATCCGGCTCTCATTTCTTCTTGGCTTAAGGTTTGATATTGCTGCTCTGTTTATTATAAACATACCGGTTTTATTTTTATATAATTTCCCCTGTGCGCCTGCTGAAAAGAAATGGTATAAAGCAATAATACTCGTTCTGTTTCTGTTCATAAATATTGTTTTTATTGCGTTTAACATTGCAGATTTCGGTTATTTTGCTGCCGTACAAAGACGTTTGATGTATGAACCATATACTGTACCCGCCGATATTTTAAGAATGGTGCCTTCTGAAATTGGATATCATTATTATCTGTTCATTGTTCTTCTTATCAGCATAGTTTTATTTATTTATTCATTCATAAAGTTATATTCCCGTTTAGAACGTTCAATATCATTTAATAGAAAATTATATATTGAAGTTCTGAGCTTTGTTATTCTTGCCCTGGTTTCGGTTACAGCAATACGCGGCGGTTTCCAGATGAAGCCGCTTAGACAGGCAAACGCATTTATTACAGACAGCAGGTCGCTTGGTTACCTTACATTAAATACAACTTACAACGTAGTATTGAGCGCGTTCGAGGATGTTCTTCCCGATATTGATGTGATGCAAAATGATGTAGCCGAAAAAATTGTTATGGAAATGGTACTTGATAAAAACGAGATTCCGGTTGACACGAATTATGTTTTCATGCGCAGAAAAACATTTTATGAAGAGCCCGATAAGCTGAACGTTATTATTTTTATTATGGAAAGCTGGTCTGCAAAGTTTTCCGGCGCAATTACAGGCGGTAAATCTTTCACTCCTTTTTTTGACAGCTTAGCCTCCCAAGGAATGCTCTTTACTAATTTTTTTGCTACCGGTCAGCGCTCAATAGAAGCTATTCCTTCCATATTAACATCGGTGCCATCTTTATACAATACTTCAATAATAAATTCGACTGCCGAGATGAACAGTTACCGCGGCTTAGGCTCTATTCTGAGGGAAAACGGATATACTACCTCCTTCCACCACGGTGCTTCGGTCTTTCGTCACATGACCCGTATAAAATCCCCGATAACCGCATCGGATTATTTGAACAGTACTCCGATGAAAACGATTACGAACGTTCTGTCCGTTATTCAGATTACTGCCTGATGCAGTTCTTTAAAACTGCATCCCAAAAGCCATGGTTCAGCAGGACACTGTTTATAATAACAGGTGACCATACCTTGTTTAACTCCAGAGATAATTTTTATTCCACTTTTCATATACCTTTGCTTCTGTACACCCCGTCCGGAAAGATTATCCCGTCCAGGAAATCAACTGTTGCTTCGCATATTGATATTCTGCTTACTGTTCTTGACATTTTAAAAATTCCGGCAGTTCATTCTTCAATGGGGAAATCGGTATTTTCCGAAAGCGAACATTATTGTTTTGAAAAATACGGGAATGATTACTGCATCATAAGTAATGATTATGTTTTGCTGAATAATCTTAATACCGAACCACGACTGTATAATTATAAAACAGACCCTTCGCTGAAAAAAGATTTAGCTGATTCATTTAAGAATACAGTATCTGACCTTAATAAAAAACTCCTGGCATATATACAGACGACTACAAACGTAATGTCAGGAAATACAGTTTACCGTGATAATAAGCGCAATCAATGATTATATCTTAAAATTTATATTTTTAAAAATACAGGAATGAATTATCTTCCCCCAGTTAACATTTAACTTCCTAACCATTTAACTCAATATATAATGAAAATCATTTTACAGAATTTTAAAAGTATTTTCATCTTTGCTTTTTTCTTAACAGCATTTTCGCTCAAAACCAGCGCAGCGCCGGGCGATACAACATGGATAACAACATTCGACCACGAATTCCAGAACTGGGCAGATGTGCATTACGCAAATTTTGTTTTTCCTGACACAAGCCATCATGTTCAAAAGATACTGATGTTTTACACTATCGGATGCCCTTCGGCAGGCTGTGACCCGTGGGACAGGCTGGGCTGGATAAGAGCGTATGTTGATACAACAAATCATTTGGAATATGAAATTGCGCGTGTAGTTACCCCGTTTAATATAGTCGGAGGCGGCTACCCCGGAACATGTACTTTCATGTTCGATTTGACCGATTACATGCCCATACTTCATGATACAGTAAGGCTCGGCAGTTATATAGAAAGCTGGATTGGCGGTACAAGAGGCTGGCTCGTAACTGCCAGATTTGCTTTTATTGAAGGTGAGGCATATTACAAGCCGTTCAAAATAATTAATCTATATCAAAATCATTACATCGTTTACGGAGATACTGCGAACCCGCATGAAGACCACCTCCCGCCGATAAATGTAATGATTGACCCGGAAACCGCTAAAGTTAAAGCCAGAACAATAACTACCGGTCACGGACAGGGCAACTCAGGTAACGCGTGCGAGTTTATAAACAAGCAGCATTATATGATAGTCGGAAACGATACCATGGTGCATTTTCTGTGGAGGACATGCAGCGCTAATCCATGCAGTCCCCAGGGGGGAACGTGGCAATATGCCCGAGCGGGATGGTGCCCGGGTTCAGGTGTTATACCGTGGGACCTTGATGTAACAAACAGCGTCACACCGGGACAAAACGTAATTGTCAATTATAATATTGAAGATTATGTGAACGAATGCCGGCCCACTAACCCGAATTGTGTAAACGGTGTAACATGCCCGGACTGTAATTACAACGGCAACGGGCACACCGAGCCTGTATGGACAGTTGAGTCACAGTTAATTTTGTATAA
>CAVUOA010000031.1:0-24432 GCA_963742955.1 Ignavibacteriota bacterium
CTTCCACTCCCCCGCCAGTCTCCGCATTACCAGAAACTGACCCAGGTGGTAGCTTGCATGGTCAATAATCTGTATTGCCTCGCGGAAAATAGTTTGTCCCGTGCCGTGCGGAATGGGAGCATGTAAATCGGTCTTGGGGTCTTCAATGATTTTCTTCAATGCTTCAATATCATCTTCATATTTTTTAATGCAGTCGTTCCACATTTTCATTGTTGCTTTTTCGCTGTCCGGCGGCCAGTAGTCTTTCGGCCACTCCATTTCTTTGTAGTTGGGGTTACGGAGGAAATCAAGCATATCGTATTGCGATACGCGGATATGCTCCAGCATCTGCCAGAACGAGTAAGGCAAACCTGCGGGCTTTTCGTTAATCAGCTTCTCGGGAAAATCTTTTAAAAGCTGGGCAAATGTGCCGTGAGTATGGGGCTTTTCGATGTAGTTCAAGAGCTCGTTTCTTACTGCTTCGTCTGTGTTCATGTTTATTTGTTTTATTAATTGAATAATCACTAATTTTAACAATTAATGCTTAGTAAATCAAGCGGAAACTTAAATTTTGCCTTTTTAATTTTCCCATTTTTGCTTTGATTATTGTGTGAAAGCTGCATTTTTTATATTGTTTTTGACGGTTTCTGCCTATTCGCAGATAATTGAGCACAGCGCCTTTTCCGACAGCGTTGAGCTGAGTTATGCCGATAAATCAGCTGTTGATTCCGCATTTGATTTCATCAGTGGTGAGCTTGGGTTTATGGATTTTGATGACTGTAATAACTGCACATCGCGCGCGCATCTTATTTCCGCAATTCTTGAAAAGCAGTTTCCTTCGCTTAAGCTTTCCAAAGTGTGGCTGTTTGCGGATTTTAAGCGCGCATCGAAAGAAGAAATTTACCGGCTGAAGAAATATAATTATCTCGCATCAAACGGTGACTGTGACAGCTGGGGCTACCACGTTGCGCCGCTTGTCATTATTACTGACGGGGATAAAACCGATTCTATTGTGCTTGACCCCGCAACACAGAATAAACCGGTAAGTCTGCATAAATGGGCATCAAGCCTCGTTATGCGAACGGGAGCAAAGCATTACTCGTAGTTAAAGATAAAAAGTATTATTTATTTCCCGATAACGATTCAAAAAAGTTTGAAGATACAAAAGATGTCTGGGTTGATGATGATAAATCACTGCTCGATGATGATTACACAAAATCGATTGAGAAAATATTAATATCGAATTACAAAATCCGTGAGCATGGGGTATACAGAGCGGAAATAAAAAAAATCCGGGATTTGCTGTACTCAGATGAGGAATAAGAATAAAAACTATGTCTAAAGATACATTTGATATTATTTGGGTTTTCGGAATTCTTGCACTGGTTATTTTTGTGTTTATCAGGATTGCGGTAAAAATAAGAAGAGGCGGGGGAAGCATGACAACGCTTATGTACGGGGCAACAGATGCCTTCTATGATAAAGATAAAAGGAAAGCCATAGAATATGTTGCCGAACAGAAGGCTAATAAGAAGATGTCAGAAGAAACCTCGGGTGACGGGGACGAGCCTTAAAGATTAACTGATAGAGAAATTTAATTTTATATGAGTAAATATATTTTGTTGATATTATTTTTTGCTTTAAACGCACTCTTTGCTGATACGATAACAGTTGACGGCATCGAGCGCACATATATTCTGCATGTGCCAAAATCAATTGATAACGTTAAGCCTGCTCCGCTTGTGTTTGCGCTTCACGGCGGGGGAGGAACGGCTAAAGGAATGAACGGGCTTACTGCTTTTAACAAAGTATCCGATAAATACGGGTTTATACTGTGCTACCCGCAGGGAATAGATAAGCACTGGAATGACGGCAGGAAAATCACCGAAAGCTACGTTAACGGCGTTGAAGTTAACGATGTGAAATTCTTTTCGCTGCTGATTGACTCGCTTGAAGCAAAATATAAAATAGATTCATCAAGAATTTATGTAACCGGTATTTCCAACGGCGGGATGATGAGCTTCCGGCTGGGGTGTGAGCTTAACAGCAGGATTGCCGCCATAGCGCCTGTTGCAATCAGTATGTCTGAGTATCTCTATAACTCATGCAATCCCGGCAAACCTGTTCCGCTGATGTATATTTTCGGTGATGATGACCCGCTTGTGCCCTATGAAGGCGGCTCAATCCGCTACGGCAGAGGCGAGGTAGTCTCGGTGCAGAACACGCTCGGTTTCTGGGTGAAAAATAATTTGTGCAACGAAGAACCGGTGACTTCCGAAATTGATGACTGGGATGATGATACAATGGTAAAAAAATATGTCTACTCCGGCAGCACAAGCCGAAATGAAGTTGTGTTTTACCTGGTGAAAGGCGGGGGACATACATGGCCCGGCGGAAAACAATACCTGCCCAAGCTGCTGGTGGGCAGAACATCGCGCGAGCTTAACGCCAGCGAAGAAATCTGGAAATGGTTTGAAACAAAAAAACTGGAATGAAATTTTTACTCGTCCTACGACTTAGAGTCGTCGGACGAATGCACGACCATGAACAAATCTCTTACCAAAAAAATATTAATCGTTTTTCTTTTCGGAATTGCCTTCGCATATATCGAGGCGGCGGTGGTGGCATACCTAAGAACTATATATTACCCCAACGGATTTCATTTTCCGCTTATAATGCATTATGACCGAAACCTCACAATAGAATTTTTCAGGGAGTTTGCAACTCTTGTTATACTTGTATCGAGCAGCTGGCTGCTGAGCAGAAAGTTCTGGGAGGGGTTCGGTTACTTCATAATAATATTCGGTGTTTGGGATATATTTTATTACGTCTGGCTGAAAGTTATAATCGATTGGCCTGCAGCTATTGCTGACCCCGATATTTTATTTTTAATCCCAGTGCCGTGGATAGGTCCTGTATATTCCGCTGTATTAATCTCACTTGCAATGATTATAATCGGAATCGATATACTTAAGCTGTTCGAAAAAGGATACGATGTGAAGCCCAAGCTGCTCCATTGGCTTCTTGTACTGGCAGGCTCTGCGGTAATTCTGTATTCATTTATGAATGATGCTGATGCGGGATTCCACCAGAAATTACCTAAGCCGTATGAATGGTATTTGCTTGCGGCTGGATTAGTGATGTATGCAATTGCACATGTGAATCTGCGCAGAAGTTCATTCAGGAATAAGCCCGGTGATTAATAACAATTCATCGGATGACTTGCCATCTAAAAGCATTATTCTAAAATTTAAAATAATAGTAATTTAGGTCACTAGTCATCCGATGAATACAAGTAAACCCCTCTCCTTTGGAGAGGGGCAAGGGGTGAGGTCTTAAATTACATCCACGGAATCTTCACTCCGAGCTTCTCAAGCTTAATCTCAAACTCCTGACGCTCGCGGTTACGTTTTAGCTCACCGTTTTCTTTTATAAACCCGAAGCTCTTTGCTTTCTCAATTGCTTTCCCATTGTTACCGGTAAGGATTTCCTGCAGGATTTCAAATTCAAGCCGTGTAAGAGAGCTTGAATTAATGTGATAATCTTTAAACGCCTCCCATGCTATAGGGCACCACTTTGCTACAATCTCATTCCCGATTATATTGGCGTAATCTCTTATCTCCTCCTGGGCATGTGCATCCATTCGTAAGCGGAGGAAATGCAGCAGGTTCTGCAAATCGATTTTCCAGTAAGCCTCGGTGTAAGTTGCAAGCGGAAGGTCCTTGCGCGCCTGTTCGCGGGCTATGCCTTTGGCAATACGCTCTTCATAAATTTCACGCGCCAGCTTCTGGAACTCCCGCTCTTTATCACTTAAGTATTTTCCGGTTTCATTATCCATATATCCTGCACTGCCCTGGCGGTTGCCCTGCGCCTGCAGGCGCCATTTATCAGGCTCGGTTGCCTGTGCATTATCGATTGCAAGCGAATAGCGGGTTGAATATTCGTTTACATTTGCTGTGCGGTGTCTAATCCATTGCCGCCAGCAGTCCATGGGAACACGCACATGGAGCTTAATTTCGCACATCTCAAACGGTGTTGTGTGATAGTGGCGCATTAAATAGCGTATAAGCCCGCGGTCTTCGTGGATTTTCTTGGTTCCTGCGCCGTATGATACACGCGCTGCCTGGACTATTGATTCATCCGAGCCCATATAATCGATAACGCGTATAAACCCGTCATCTAAGACCTTAAACGGCACGCCGAGAATTTTATCTAGTTCCGGAACCTGCGGACGGCTGAGTTTCTCAGCTTCCTGCTTTTCCGGGGTTTCCTGATAGTCTGCTGTTTCCTGCAATTGTTGTGTTCCCTTCATTTTAATTTACGAAGATAACAAATTGAGGTTGAAGATAAAATACACGCACGAATTTCACGAATTTGCACGAATTAAGGATAATCTTTAGAGCGAATTTTGTGAAATTATTTTCTAAATTGAAGTTGATGAGCATTCAATTCCATACACGCAAACACATCTCAGCAAAAGCTAAGCTGTTTTTTGTAATTGCTTACATTGTAGTTGTTACACTGTTCGATTCCTATTCCTACGGCATAATCTATCAGCAGAAAATTAAACAGGAGGGTTATACAAATCCCGTTTGGAGCTGGGTGTTTCAGGAATCAGCCGATAACGGAATAATTACCGTTCCGCATTACAGGATAATCCAAAAATCGGTTGAAATTGCGGGATTAATAATAATTTTTTTCTATTGCGGGCTGTGGTGTACAATTGGTATACTTATTGCTCATTATCTCTTAAGCTTTGATTTGCTGTTCTATATTGTTCTTAATCAGACACACCTGTTTACTGAATTCGAAAAAGCAAACAGCACATACTGGCTTCAGTATCCTTACCAGGCAGGATATTTTCTGCTCCAGCCGTTTAGCACAGTGAAGTTTTATATTATGGGATTTGCAGGAATTATATTTGCGATTTGCTCCTGCTTTGTAAAAAATTTGTCATTCCTGCAAAGGCAGGAATCGGGGTAGAGAAGGAATAGAATCCTTTTAAAAAATTTTACTCGTGCCACGACTTGGAGCCTGCCTGTCTACAACAGGTAGACCTGCTGCAGGCAGGTCGGGGCACGAGGTTGCCTTCGTCATAATTATGCAATTTCTATAAGCACATCGCCTTCGAGGATTGTATCACCGGGCTTAACTTTTATTACTTTTACGGTGCCCTCTCTATCAGAATTCAGGTTGTTTTCCATTTTCATCGCTTCCCATGTAAGCAGTTTAGTTCCGGTTTTGATAATATCGCCTTCTTTGACAAAGATATTGATTATTGTTCCGGGCAATGGCGCTTTTATTACACCCGCGCCTTTTTTCTCTGCAGGTGAACTTGTTTTTGCGGTCGATTTATCGCTTTCGGTCGAGGGTTCGCTCTTTGCTCTTACAAGCTGCGGGGTTTTCACCGGAGCGGTTTTTTGTTCAATTTCCACCTCGTACTGTTTTCCGTTCACATCAAGCTCAATAACATTATCATCGAAGTTCAGTATATTAACATCGTATTTATTTCCGTTAATGGTGAGTTTATATTTTTTCATTTTGATTTTTTTACCTTGGTGATTTCCTTAATCCGTATATTTTAGAGCTCCACGGCGAATATATTTTTTCAATTCGTTTAATTGTCAGCACCGTACTTTCCGAATCATGCGGGTGCGTTGTAAAAAGATATATTGCCGATGCAATAACCGCATTAAGCTCATCAGCTCTGCTGACTTTAGAAACCTGTTTTGGCTTAACCGGTTTAGTTTCTTTTGGTTTCTCTGCTGGTTTCGTTTTCGGTTTTTTAAATAATCCCATTGTTCATTTCCTTTCTATAACGGCATATTAGAATGTTTCTTCGGCGGATTGGTATCCTTCTTCGTTGCAAGCGATTGCAGCGCGCGGATAATTCTGAACCTTGTATTACGCGGTTCAATTACGTCATCGATATATCCGTACTTAGCGGCAACATAGGGACTTGCAAACTTATCCCTGTATTCCTGTTCTTTGCCTGCAATAAATTTTACTTTTTCTTTTTCATCGGTAATCTTTGAAATTTCGGTGTAATGAAGTACCTCAATAGCGCCGCGCGGACCCATGACTGCAATTTCAGCAGTCGGCCATGCATAGTTAATGTCACCGCGCAGATGTTTAGAGCCCATAACGTCATAAGCGCCGCCATAAGCCTTGCGTAGTATAATTGTAACTTTAGGCACAGTCGCCTCGGCGTAAGCATAGAGCAGCTTTGCTCCGTGAATAATTATTCCGCCGTATTCCTGCGCTGTTCCCGGCAGATAACCCGGAACATCTACCAAAGTTACAATAGGTATGTTAAAGGCATCGCAGAACCTTACAAACCGCGCTGCCTTGCGTGATGCGTTTATATCCAGTACGCCTGCTAAGTAGTTTGGCTGGTTGGCAACAATTCCCGCAGGACTGCCGTTGAACTTTGCAAACCCCACAACAATATTCTGCGCATAGTTTTCATGCACTTCAAGAAACTCTCCGTAATCGACTATGGTCTCAATAACATTAATAACATCATAAGGCTTATTTGCGCTATCGGGGATTACCTCGTTAAGCGAATCATCAAGCCTGTTAATAGGGTCATTGCATGAATACAGCGGCGGGTCTTCAAGATTATTCTGCGGAAGATAGCTTAATAATTTTCTTATTAACAGAATCCCTTCTTCTTCATCGTTAGCTGCAAAGTGCGCTACTCCTGATTTTGATGAGTGAACAAATGCTCCGCCAAGCTCTTCTTCGGTAACAACTTCACCGGTAACGGTTTTAACAACTTTTGGTCCTGTTATAAACATGTAACCCGTGTTCTTTGTCATTATCGTAAAATCCGTAAGTGCCGGTGAATAGACCGCTCCGCCTGCGCAGGGACCGAATACCGCCGAAATCTGCGGTATTACACCCGATGCAAGAACGTTTCGCCTGAAAATATCAGCGTAGCCTCCAAGGCTTTTTACACCTTCCTGTATTCTTGCGCCGCCGCTATCGTTGATGCCTATTAACGGCGCGCCGACAGCCATAGCTTTATCCATAACCTTGCATATTTTCTGCGCGTACATTTCAGAAAGCGAACCGCCGAAAACCGTGAAATCCTGTGAGAAAACATAAACCAGCCTGCTATCGATTGTGCCATAGCCCGTTACTACTCCGTCTGAGAGATATGTTTCTTTTTCCAGCCCAAAATCGATACACCTGTGTGAAACAAACATATCGAACTCTTCGAAGCTGCCTTCATCGAGCAGAAGATTTATTCTTTCTCTTGCTGTTAATTTTCCTTTTCTGTGCTGTGATTTTATTCTTTTTTCACCTCCGCCAAGCTTCGCCTGGTCGCGCAGCTGCATCAGTTCCTGTATTTTTTCCTGTATTGGCATATTTATGACCTCACCCCAGCCCTCTCTTAAGGAGAGGGAGTTGTATTAATTTGATTTATAAAAATGTTCATTTGAATCGTAATCTTACCAATTATGGTATAATCCTTCAATAAGTATTTCTTTTTTTTCTTCTTCGCTCAATTCGTTGTATTTTTCCGCTTCTTCGTGAATCTTCTTGATGTCTTCTTCTTCTTCAGCCTTTATTTCATCCAGGATTTTTTTATACCCGCTTTCTCTTTTCTTTTTCAAAAAGTTCACCGCTACGGCAGGGAAAAGCTCAAGGAGAAGCTCATCTTTTTCATTCACGGCAAGCCGCACATCTTCAAACTCCGGTAATGCCGGGTTAGGCTGTTTTTGATACTGTGAAGTATCGTAAGGCTGTTCATCTCTTACGCCTGCAATCTTTTCCCGGAAATCGGGGTCAACCGGAATCGGTGTTTTGCCGTAAACACCTTTAACCAAATTAACAAACTGAGTTGAAGTGTTTGTATAATGTTCTTCTTCTTTGGCTTCATCAACCACGCAGTAAACCGCCTGAACTCCTACTATCTGGCTTGTTGGTGTAACAAGAGGAGGAAGCCCCGAATCAAGCCTTACCTGCGGGATAATTTCAAGCACACGGTTAAACATGTGCGAAAGATTTGCCTGTTTAAGCTGTGCAAGCATATTTGTATACATACCGCCGGGAATCTGCGCTGCTTTAACTGCTTCATCGGGCGGCGCAAAGTTGAAATATTTCTCTATTCTTTGTGTAACTTCCAGCAGTTCAACATCCCTGTTGCTTTCTGCCAGCCATATTGCCTGGTCGAACAATAGTTCTATATCGGTGGGAATTTCATCTTTGGAAATATCAAACTTCTTAGGGAATAATTTCATTTCATCGAACTGCGCCAGCTCTTTGCGGATTTCAAAAAGCTCTTTATTTATTTTTGATACTGCTTCAAGGTTAACACCGGTATCGAGTCCCAGCTTATTTGCAAAGATATGTACAAGCTCAAATGCGGGCGCTGCGGGACCTCCGGCGAAATTCCATATTACAGTATCGACAATATCAACGCCGTTAATCATGCATTTCAGCACCGAAGCAAGTCCGTAGCCCGGTGTGCAGTGAGTATGGATATTAATCGGAACTGATACTTCTTCCTTGAGGCGTTTTATAATTTCTCCCGCATCCCATGGCGGAATAAGCCCCGCCATATCTTTGATTGAGATAATATCGGCGCCGAGCTTTTCAAGCTGTTTTGCTTTATCAACGAAATAATCTATTGTGAATATTTTACTCGGAATTTCTTTTCCTGCAAAAAATGCTTTTACCCTATCGAGATACGAGAAATTCGGGTCAACTGTATAGCATACTGCGCAATCTGCAAGCCCGCCGTTTTGTTTAACGAACTCGATAGTTGATTTCATATTGTCTATATCATTGAGCGCATCGAAGATTCTCATAATATCAATGCCTGATTGTACTGCATTGCGGTTAAAACCTTCGATTACGTCATCCGGATAGGGGTTGTAGCCGAAGAGGTTTCTTCCTCTTGATAGAGCGGTTAGCTTAGAAACACCGCCGAAACCTTTCTTAATTTTATCAAGGCGTTCCCATGGGTCTTCATTCAAATAGCGCATGATGGAATCGGGTATTGCACCGCCCCACACTTCCGCTGCGTAGAAGTTTGCTTCTTTATAATAAGGTAAAACGCGGTCGATTTGTTTTTGAGTCATGCGGGTTGCAAACTGTGATTGCTGCCCGTCTCTCAGCGTTAAATCTCTGATTGATAACTTTCTTTTCATCTCTGCTGCCTTTCAAACCGGGAAAAAAATGTATAGAATTGGAAAACTCTTTGGAGCTGTTAATTACGATTGGTCTAAATAAAAATCCGTATATGGGAGGTTCCATGATTTAACCTATTACAAAATTACATAGAAAAAATCTTCAAAAACAACCAATAATTGGTGATTTTTGCGGATTTTGGGTTTAAACTGTTTAAACATTGTTTTTAAAACAAAGTTTTTTTAAAGAAAAAGAGAACAAACTTGTTCATGGTGAACACGATTATTCTCTCTTCCTAAACGAAAGCAATGATTAAGTATTTTACCCCGTGACCTTATTCAGCTCAACATATCTTCTTGCAATAGCATCTTTTCCGCTGCCGAGAATTGTACTGATAATTCTCAGCGCTTCTGCCTGCGCGCCTGCCGGTAAATCATCTATAATTTGTTTCCACATATATTCTTCCAGTACGTTGATGGCCGTTTGAACCTCCTGCAGGTCGAAACCCGAGGCGAAACGTTCCTCAGCCATCTTCTCTACATAAGAAACCATAGGAAAAAGGTTTTTCTCTTTTACACCGCGCTCGGTCAGGTGGTAGAGCATCGTCAGCTTCTTCCGGATTTGTTCCGGCGGGTCGGCATCATAATGTTTCATGCCGGTTCTCTGCATAGCATCCGTGGCTCCGGTAATAATTTCTTCTGCTTTGCTTTCGAGCAGTTCGATTAAATTCATTTTCGTTATATCCTTATATTATTTCACAATACAAAATTAAAAGAATGTTAGCGTTTAAACAATGAGAAATGTCATGAAAATTTGTCATTCCCGCTAAGTCCGGGAATCGGGGTACTCCGCCTTTTCCCCCATTATTACATAACATTTTGTTAAATTGAGAAATATGATAGAAAATAATCTCATTATTACCTCAAAAATTCTTTCGGCTTTCCCCGAAATTATTCACGGTATCAGTACGAAGCTCGGCGGAAACCAAGAGCCCCCGTTCTATAATAATATGAGCTTTAAAGTGGGTGACAGCGAACAAAACGTTAAAACCAACCGCGATAAATTTTTCGGCACGCTTGGCATAGACCAGAAGCTTCTCGCAATCCCGCAGCAGGTTCATTCGGATAAAATTATGATTGCAGATAAGCCCGGTTTCTATCCCGAAACAGACGGACTTATTACCGCTTTACCGGATTTGTATTTGATTGTAAGTACCGCTGACTGCTATTCGGTTTTGATTTATGACCATGTGAAGAAAATCATTGCAGCAGTTCATTCCGGATGGCGGGGGACACAAAAGAAAATTGTTACCAAAGCAATTGAGATGATGGAGAAGGAATTCGGCTGCATAGCTGAGGATTTATCTGTATTTATCGGACCCGGCATTAGCCGCGATAACTTTGAAATAGGAAAAGAAGTTGCCGGTATGTTTGAAGAAAAATTTATCAGCCGGAATAACGGAAAGTATTTCGCTGACCTTAAGGAACATATATATAAATCAGCTTGAAACACTTGGCGTAAATAAGATAGAAGTTTTCCCCGGCTGTACTTATGATGAAAGAGATTATCTCCATTCATACAGAAGGGACAGAGATAAATCAGGCAGAATGTACAGTGTAATTGGGATGAGGGGATAAGTTAATTCGTCCTACGGCTTGAAGCCGCAGGACGAATGTTTGTGATTTTAAAGCTTCACTTCTACGTAATACATATCGTTTCCTTTGCCTGCAATAAAGGAAGCAGTGCCGGTGGTTTCATCGAATTTGAAGGAGCCAATCGATTGGTATCCCGAACCGATTGCTTTTGTACCGTAATAAAGCTGATATGTATAAACATAGTTTACCTTATCAACCAGTTTTGATGCTGTATATAAAGGCTTTCCTTTATAAAGGTAAACATTATCAAAATAATCGGATTTTTTGGATGTACCGTCTTTATAATATATAGTGCTTTCGGTTGTATAAGCATCGTAATCGAGCAGCTTGTTGGCAATAAAAGCATATCCTCCGTTTTTATCGGTTGAAATATATGTGCCGTTATCGTTATACAAAGTCTGCATTCCGTCAAATGGACCGAACTCATCATCACCTATTGTTACAAGGTATTTATCTTTTTGCTTCTTTTCGTAGTTGCCGTATTTAGCCTGCACATAAGCCAATTCGCCGTTGGGAAGCACTTTCAGGTCAAGTATTTGCGGATATTCAACCGGGGTTTCATCTTTTCCTTTAACAATAACCGATTCATTATCATTTTTTCCCGCTGCATAAATAGGTGTACCGTCAGGCAGAAAAGTCAGGTAGTTTATATAGGTATATTTCTTTCCTTCTTTGCCGTCTATAACAACATAAGACAGGTAAGAACCGTTATCTGAACTCACGGTATTTGAAGCGGTATATGCAAGCTTGCCCGAAGGGGTAAACTTAATATCATATATTCCGCCCGTATAGCTTTTGCCTTCATTGTTCCCAATTACAACTCTTTGGGGATAAACGTTATCGGCGGATGAATCTCCTGCTATATAAACGGGGGTGTTCGAGTTATCAAATAAAAGAGGAGGATAAACGTAATCGAATTTTTTGTATTCTTTATCTCCCTGAACAACAAATGCATCTCCTCTATCCACATAGAACATACCTTTATCTTTTGCGAAATACGTAAGCGCTCCGTTTTTATCGAGTGTGGGTGTGTATGTATCTATATCCGCATAATGCTTTTGCTCTGTTGTTCCAATAACCACAAATTTTTCATTATTAAGAGATGCCGCGTAGTAAGGTTCCCCGCTTCCTGTAAAACCTACAGTTCCTACAGGCTCATCATCGTAAGCAGGATTGGGGTAATAAATAAGTGTTATATCGTCATAAGGCTTACTCTTTTTTTCGGTGCCGTCAGCAGTATTATATTCAACAAAATAAGATTTATAATTATTATCTCTGCATACGTAGTAGAGAACACCATTTTTTTCGGTGAGGTCAACATCAATGTAAGAATAGCTTGCAATCTCTTCACCGTTTTTGACTATATAATAAGTGTAATTCGTATCGATATTATTATATGTTATTACATAATAATTTCCGTTCTCATCTATTATCCCTGTATAATCATTTACCGAATTGTAGGGTTTGGAGTTTCCTTTATTGCTGTATATGGTTGATTTCTGTGTTGTTGTATCGTAGTAAGTATAGAAGTAGGTTCCGTTTTTATTATTGTAATAAAACGAATACGCGTCAACTGACTGCATCCCGTTAAAGGAGGCAGCTTTCTTTTCATTAACAGTCTGCGAGAGCAGAAAAGAAGCCGAAACAGCTAAAAAAGCTAAAATTATTAAAGATTTTCTCATTTTTTATAGGGTGTTTATTAAATTTTGATGTTTCACAAAGATATGCTAAAAAGCCCGTTACTTCAAAGGAATAATTTTAAAGAATGTTTTGGGAGGGAGCATTAGGATGTATAATCGTTTACTATGTCATTCCCGCGCAGGCGGGAATCCAGAACCCGTTGTTGGTGTTGTCTCCTATACGAGCCTCATTTTTTCACTGTCTCCAATTTTCACCTTTAATCCTTTAATCCTGTAAATCCCGGTTCAGACTAATATAATCTTTGTTATCTCCGGCGGGCAGTTGAGGCGGATGGGTAATCCCACAGTTCCGAGTCCGCGCGAAATGTACATGTTAGCTTTTCCGATGTTATAATATCCGCTTATGTACTTGCTTACTAACGCTGCAAATGAAAGGTTAAAATCACCAAACTTAAACGGCACAACCTGACCGCCGTGCGTGTGTCCCGAAAGCACTAAATCCAAATCACGTTTTGCTATGTCATCGAAAGCGTACGGCTTGTGGCAGAGAAGTATTTTGGTTGAATTCCTGAATCCTGAATCCAAAGCTTCCGTACCGGCAATTGTGTTATCTATATAATTCAAAATTATATCATTTGTTCTGACACCCGAATCTCTTGTGTCGTCAACACCAAGTATGTATAAATCTTTTCCGTTAATAGTAATTTTATCATGTTTGTTGCGGAGCATCTTAACGGGACTTTCATTATCCATAACACTTGCAACCAAGTCAGGGTTAACAAAGAAATCGTGGTTGCCAAGCGAGCCGTAAACGCCGTATTTTGCTTTCAGGTCACGGAATGCGCGCGCTACAGATTTTGATTCCAGCGGGTCGAAGTTAACAAAATCTCCCGGGATAATAATTAAATCGGAGCTTAAATCATTTACAATATTCGCGTAATCGTGCATTTCCTCTTCCTGCATAAACTGTCCTGCGTGTATATCGCTTATAAGTGTGAGCGTTAACCCTTTCAGTTCCTGCGGAAGGTTTGCAATTTTAATTTGCTGCTTATCTATTTTAAAAGCATCATGTCTTATTATACCGTATGCTGCCCCTGCGAATGCGTATGATGATATTGCAAACGTTGCGGTGCGGAGAAATTTACGTCTCGATGTATCAACAACCTGTACGGCGCGCCGTGTTTTTATTTTTTCGAACCACGTCTTTACCGGCTTAATTAATTTCAGCAGCCAGGTTGATATTAAAAAGGGGAGCTTAATTATTTTTCCTATTAACAGCCATAGACCTATAAAAAACGTAGCAGCCTGCCAAACATAAAAGGGGAACATCCCGAAAATTACAAACCAGTCCGGCGGTGTAAACCTTCTGCCGAAAATTACCATTACCAAAACAGATGCAACATTAAAAACCAGAAAAGGTATTAGCGCATACCATCGGAGAGAAGGCTTGTAGAACTTTGTGGTTTTCAGATATTTTACAAATGTGTAATAATCAAGAGCTTGCAGCCCGAAAAGCGATATAAATATTATTGTGAATATGCCCATTTATGATGTTTAATTTCACAAAACTAAAGGTCGAGGATATTGTATTTATACAATTTAGGATTCTCTATTGCTCAGTATGCTTTAAAAACGCTTTTGATATATAAAACGTTTCGAACAAAGTATTTACTTTTTTTATGATATTATATTCAAATCCTGCGGACTTAACCATATGATAAAAATGTATCAAGCTTCAGGTCTGATGACGTTATGAAATAAATATAACCGCCTTGGGCAAAGTGATTTTTTGACTGCTCCAGGAAATCTTTTATAACACGGAACCCTGTGCCTGTATAGAACGCTTTTTCGAAATCGGTCTTTGGTTCCTTTTCATAATAAGGGGGATTGAAAAAAATTATATCAAACTTTTCATCGGGTGGAATGCTTTCGAATAAATTGCTCTGCACCGCTTTTATTTTATCACTGAATCCGTTTTTTACCGCATTTTCTTCCGCGGTTTTTACGCTTACGGCATTTACATCAACAGCCATGCACCGCGCTCCGGCTGATGAGGCGAACACACTTACAATGCCGGAGCCGCACCCCATATCAAGAATGTATTTGCCTGATAAATCACCAAGTGATACAATGAATTTTGCAAATATTTTGCTCGAGAAATAATCATTCGGGTTAAACACGGAAGGATAAACTGTAAAAGTAAAACCCATTATTTTTTCCGTAACGGTT
Organism: Ignavibacteriota bacterium; assembly: GCA_963742955.1. Classification (GTDB taxonomy): domain Bacteria; phylum Bacteroidota; class Ignavibacteria; order Tepidaquicellales; family OLB5; genus CAVUOA01. The sequence continues at coordinate 14,645 of CAVUOA010000031.1, forward strand.
CTCTTCAGCTTATGTCTGTGGTAAAGCCCGTAATAAATATAAAAATATATTTTGCGTATTAAGTTTCTAAGCAATTTCTTTAAGGTTTACTCTTTGCAATCTAATTATACGCTTGTAAATAAACAGTAAAATTATTCCTGCATAAAGCTTTGGATATGCAAGCAAATAGACAGGGAAAGAAGAGAACTGCATTGATTTGTAGTTAAGCGGAGCAATCATTACTGCAATAGCTATAATAAAGAACAATTCATGTATACCGATGCTGCGTTTTTCTCTGAACTCCTCAATCAGAATTTTTGACATACCGATAACAAGCGGAAGAAAAAGCAGGTAATGGTATTCCTCGGCAACAGGAGCCGTTATAACTCCCGCCGCAATTGCTGCGGAAAACGAAAGCGGAAGATGTTCTTCGGAAATATTTTTTTCAAATAATATATATGCAATAAATAACAGGCTGATTAAGATACTAATAATAAAGACCAGGTTGTTCGGCAGAATTATTACCGGATGAGGGAGCCACTTCTGGTCATAAATAAAAGTATGCATCATCAAGCTGTTAATTGTCTGGTATGCAGTATTTCCCATTTCGGGCAGCTGCCCCATTTTACCGCTAACAGCCGATAAATATACTTTCCATGTGTTAACTCCAATTAACGGAATGCTGATGATAATCCCTGCTATAATAAATCCAATACTGTAAATCAGCTCTTTCCATTTTTTCTTAACAGCAAGCCATAGAAAGTTTACAACACCGTAGCCTTTAAATAAAAATACTGCTGATAACGGAAGTGTGAACAAAACATTTTTCCGTTTCTTTAAACCCAGCATGCCTATTGAAAACAGCAAAAGCAGAACTGCATAGATTTGCCCGAATGCAATATTTTCATAAACGGGACGCCAAAGTATTGTAATTAAAAGGATTAAAAGCCCTGTTTCTGTATTAAAATGCAGTCCATAAATTATAAACAGTATATATATAGAGAGCAAAAATGCTGCAATTGAAAATATTGACCATGCTGCCCGTGCTGTATTAACATCCATCCATGCAAACGGCGCAAGCGCAAATGAATTTGTAGGTATGTTGCCCGCCAGTATATCGTAAACATCCATTCCGTATTCATCAATTTTCCCGCTGAAGTAATCATCACTGTAGCCTTTTGATAAGTCTTCGCCGGTTATGAGCATGCGCGAGAAAGTATAATAAGCGGCATAGCCGTGTGTAATTTTCGGCGCCCATTTTATAGAAAAGAGAGTGAGGTAAATAAGAGCGAGCAGGCAGAGGAGCTTAAGAAGAAAATTAGTCTTATTCACGAATCAAAAATTTCCTTTTAGCGCAGCTCGTTTGGTAACGTTAAGACTGCAAACACAGGTTTTACAGCGTTCAGGTTCAAAAGCTCGGACTTGCTTTCGGGTGGTTACAGCTTCATCACCGTTGAGAATCTGTATTAATGATTTCTCCCGTATGTTCCCCAGCTTAGGCAGAAAGAAGCACGGCAGAACATCGCCTCTCGCAGTAATTACGGTTGACATCATCGGGGCATTGCAGTAAACAGGAGGGAATTTACCATTACCGAGCGCTGATGAAAAATATTCCGCATAACCCATAAGCTTAGCGTAAGGTTCAGATACGAAATGAGCATCGAAATATTTCTTATCAATATTATTAATAATTTTCTTAAGCTCCGTTATTTCGTCATTGTTTAAAAGTAAGGAATTGTCATTAACCGATGTATCACCGTGTTCTCTGCCGAATGCTTCCGAATACACATCAACAGGCAGATATGAAACGCGGGTGATTCCTAACTCAGCGCCAAGCTGAATTATATCATTCAGCTGACGGAAATTATTTTTTTGTATAACCGTTCTGAATGAAATATCAAGATGAGGGAAATTTTCTTTTGTGTGCCTAATCCCCTCGATGATTAGGTTAAGTGAATTAACTCCTCTAATCGCGTCATGTGTTTCAGGCTTTGCCCCATCTATTGAAATTATCAGCTCTTCAAGAAACGGCGCAAGCTTATCGATTTTCTTCTTAAGAAGGACGCCGTTGGTAAGAATCGTTTGTTTAACATTGTGCTTTGAAAATATTTGGCATATTTCTTCCAGGTCTGTTCTTAGAATCGGTTCACCCCCTGAAAATACAATATGTTTTAATCCGAGTGATGAAAGTTCACCTGCAAGCATTTCGATTTCTTTAATTGTTAGCTCATCGGGGAGAGGTTTGCGGTATGAGCACATGGCGCAGCGCAGGTTGCATCCTTCGGTTACGTAAAGGATAACAATCGGCAAGTGTGTGTATTTTACTGCCTGCTGTATTTAGTAAAGCTTTGAAGTTCAAATGCAGTTATTTTATTTTTCTTCGAAAGCAAAGCCTTCGATTTCCGGCTGGCGGTAACGAAGCAGACGCATGCTTACCATAATCTCGTAAGGCGCTGTATATACGGAGCTTAAATAGCGCCATGAGCCTAATGATCTGAGCAGCGCACGCCTCCAGCCTTTGATTTTTAAATCACTGTTAGTGGGGTAATATGCATTCAATGTTTTTTCGAAGTTCCTGATTTTCTTAAAGTGGTGAGGCTTTAGCCATGGCGTTAACGGATTTTTTCTTAAATCAAAATTTGCCCAGCGCGGTGAAACCCATTCTTCAAGTGTTTTGGGATAGTCGAATCCTTTCATCTTAGCTGCAAGTGACATTTCGGAATCCTCAAAATTCACAGGTGAGTAAGTATAAATAATTATTTCAGCTGAAGGATTTATCTGCTTAACTTTCTTTATGTACTTAATGTCATTATCAATATCGCGGTCAATGTTGCTGGTGGGACTGCCCAGCACAAAAGAAAACTCCGGCACGATATTGTATTTTCGTGAGCGCTCTGCAAGCTCAAGCACTGTTTCGGATGTTTGTGTTCCACCTTTATCCATCAGCTTCAGTATTTCATCTGAGCTTGATTCTGCTCCGAAAAAAATCATTTTGCATCCTGCACGGCTCATCATTTCCCATGTGTCATCGGTAAACTTCATTGTAGTATCCGGTCTTGCCTCGCCCCACCACCCGATGTTTAAATCCTTGATTCCGTTTGCGATATCATATGTTCTTTTTTCGGAAACAAAGAAATTATTATCATGAAACTCAACGGCGCCGATATTATATTTTTCCTTCAGGAATTTTAAATCATCAACCACAAGCTCTGCGTTTCTGCCAATCCACCTGCCTTTGTATACTCCCGCAACCGCGCAGAATCCGCAGAGGAAAGGACACCCAACGCTTGAATGATACGCCATTGTTCTGGGACCCAGGTATGTTCTTGAACGCTTGAGGTACTTATCGACATCAACTTTATGATAAGGCAGGAGGGGAATTAAGCTGGGGTCGATAGTTTCACTTTTTTTATTATGAACAATTTCTCCGTTTTGCCTGTACGACAGCCCGTCGATTTCGTTCAGCTTTTTCGCACCGGGTACTCCTTCCATCGAATCCATAAAATCACGGATTGCAAACTCAGCATGACCGCGGAAAACGTAATCGACGTAACCGGATTCCAATACAGTGTTGGGATGCAGCGAAGGAAAATATCCGCCCCAGAGTATTTTTAAATCGGGGAATTTCGATTTAAGAGATTTCGATAAATCCACAGCGCGGTGCAGCTGAAGCGCGGGCATTATGGTTAAGCCAAGATACTTAATTCCTTTTTCCCCGATTAGCTTAACCAGGGTTTCTTCCATACGGGGATTAACGTTCTCGTCTTCTATATAATACTCATGCCTGCCCTCAAGGAATGCCCCGAGCGTTAGAATCGAGTTCGGAACACGGTAACCGTGATTTGCGCTTTTAGGATTTAACAGTATTATCATTTAAGCTTTTTACCAATTGAATAGAATTTAACAATCTGGATAAACATTAACAAATATTCCATGCTAATCGTTACAGCAGCAGCGCCAATGTAATTCCATTTCCATATCAAAATAATGCTAAAAACAGCATTCAAAAGCCAAATTACGGCATAAATTTTAAGCAGGAATTTTTCCATGTAGACGGATAACATGTAGGTTTGTATAACCGTATATACAAGCAGGGGAATTATTGTGAATGAAACAATTTTTAAAACAGGCTTTGCTTCTTCTATTTTGAATGTCAGGTCAATTAATAATCCTGATAGAAAAAACAATGCAATGGATGCAGCAGCCCCGATTATGAATGAATATTTTATAAGCTCCTTTGCCAGCTCATATGAAGTTTTCTTTTGGTCTTTTAAGTTTGCTATGAACGGGTAAACCGAATTATACAAAGCGCCGGAAAGTAATCCCGCCCCGCTTGTGAATCTTGTGCCGGCTGAGAATATTCCAACCGATACGGTTGAAGAAATGTATTCAAGCAGTATTATATTAATTCTCGGCATTGTGAACGTAAGTACGTTGTTGAAAAAAAGAACCGAGCTTTCTTTTGCTTTACTGAATGCATTCTTTAAAGAAATGGTAATTCTTTTGATTTCAATATTTTGTTTTGCAAGTATCCTGTTATTTGTGAAGCTGAAGATATAATAAGTTATGATTTCAATAAACATGATTAAAACAAATACACCTTCAAGCCCCAAACCTTTATCAATTACAAAATAGGACCCCGCAATCTGCAGCAATGAGCTTATGCTTCTTATGATAGTAGGATATTTCTGGTAACCGAAAACACGGATTGAAGCCTCATAGCTGGTTTGGTACAGGCGGGGAATTATAACAACAACACCTGCAAGCAGCGTTATATTAAAATTTGTTTTGTTGAAGAAGTAAATTACTGCGAGCGTTACAATTACAGCTGCAGCACCCGAAAATGTTTTAACGGAGTTTGCCTCCGAGATGAATTTAAAAGCATCCGGTTTATCACCGCCTATTTTTCTGACAAGCGATGTTGTAAGCCCGAAATCAGCTATCATATACAGCACTGATGAAATTGCAATAATAAATGTGTACTTACCCAGCTCATCAACGCCCATCATCCGTGATATAAACACAGCAATTACAAACGAGCTGGAGAAATTCACCGCATTGAGCGCCAGCACCCAAAGTGTATCTTTAGCGATTTTATTTAAATATTCCTTTATCAAACTAAACTTTTATACAATTCAATAAATGAATTAACACATTTGTTCAAAGAAAAATTTTCTTTCAATTCAGGGATTTTTAATAATGCTCTTTCGGATTTACCGGAATAATTTTCGATTACATTAATAATATTTTCAGCAAGACTTTCTGCATTTCCCGGCTCAACTGTATTATTTGTGATTTCACTCGCAATTCCAACATTAGTTGATATTAAAGGTAATCCGCAGAAAGCAGCTTCTATTAATGACATGTTTTGTGATTCATACAAAGAACTGAGTACAAATATATTGCTGCTGTTTAGAACTGAAGGAATATTTTCATATTCAACAAATCCTTTTAACTCAATATTGTTAGTTAAGCCCAATTCATGTATCATTTTCGTGAGAATATTTTTATCATCACGTCCGCAGATAGTCAGGCGTACACCCGGATATTTTTGTTTTACTATCAGCATTGCTTTGAGCATCACATTATATGCTTTTACCGGAACAGCAGAACCAATCGTGACAAGTGCCGGGAAATTTGTATTTGTCCTGCGCGGATAAAATAATTTATCGTCAACCCCAAATGGTATTTTCACCACTTTGGAAAATACCAAATTATTATAGTAACCATCTATTTTTTCAGCAATATATGATGAGCCTGCAGCAATTTTATCAGCTCTTTCAAACGCCATATCAACAAATGTTCTCTGCCAGAATTTTGTTCTGCTTCCGTAATGAATTTCCGGCAGCTCCGCCAGCTCACCGCCGCAAACATTGGCAATAAACGGAATGTTTAATTTCTTAGCAATACGTGATGCAGCGTAACCTGATTCACCGGACCAGACGGAATGTATTATATCAAATGGATTTTTTTTGTGTTCCTCTGCGAATTTCTTTCTGCATTGTTTCCATAGCTTAATCTTTTCAAGCTTTGAGAGATTTTCTTTCCCGGCAAATGAATATACTTTTGCATTATAGAAATTATATTCGTGCTTGTTAACGGGATAGTAGAACGAAAATATCACAAGCTCAATTTCACCGTGTAAAGAAAGCTCTCTTGCGAGATTATGAATAGCTGCTGCGCCACCATAATCGTTTTCATCTTTTGAAAACCCCGTTGTTATCCATGCTATTCTCATAGTTATTTTTTCATTTTTTCTTCTGCAGCTCCAGTATAGTAAACTTGTTCACCGTTCCGATATTTTGAAGCGGGTAGTTACCTGTAATAAAATCATATTTCTTTTCCATCGGCAAGTCTTTCCATTGTGTTTTTATATTTTCAACCGGGAGTATAAAATAAACATTGTGAACAGACGAATCAATTTTATTTTTTAATTCATTCTGTTTGTTATTGAAAAACTCATCTGCTTTTATTTTTGTGTAATGATTTATTGCAAGTGTAACGTCGAAAGCGAACACTTTCGAACTGTCCGGTATATTTGCGTTTACCCAGTTAACGACTTCGAATTCTTTATCTTTCTGCTCAGTAAATGTACTCATGTGGTAAAATATAAATATAGCAAATGCAGCAAGTCCCATATAAAGAAATACTTTTTTATAAAATTCTTTTATTTTTATATCCGCTAACCCGTATGCCGAAACAATAATCATAACCGGCATAAAGCTGATTAAAAATCTCAAAGCCTGGTAAGCGCCTCCCGAAAAAAATATATAATAAACCAGAAACCAGCTTGATGCAAAAATTATTACTTTATAATTCTGTTTCTTTAAAAGCAGGTAAGCGCCGGCAAGAAATGAAAATCCAAACAGCGAAAGATAAAACGGATGAAACACCGGTGAAAGATTATAGAAAACGTTCCACATACGGTAATGCATTGTGCCGTCAAAAGTTGTAAAATCTTTACGGAAGAAATTCAGAAAACTCCACATTGCAGGCCAGATTCCAACCCCGCCCTCGGTATGGAAATTCGGTATGCCGTTTTGTAAAACGTAATATAATTGCGGGGCGAAAAAAATAATGCCAAATACAGAACCAATTATAATATCACGAATTAATATTCCGGGTTTAATTTTATTTTTTGCCGATGAATAAATAATGAAAACCAATACCGGAATTACCAGAAGCCCGTATCCGTAACGAGTCATTACGGAAAGTGATAACGTCAATGCAGCATAAATTAAATGCTTCAGCTTAAACGTATTTGAATATTTCACAACCTGCCACATGCTCCATGCAGCAAACATAATAGCGAGTGAATCGCTCATAACTACAATACTTGATTTCACTAAAAGCGGAATGAATGCTGTTATAATGCCTGCATACAGCGCAATTTTTTTTCTTTGCAGAATTTCTGTTCCGGGAAACAAATCAAATGCAAGCAGATAAACAAACCCTGCGCAGAGTGAGCCGGAATTGAGGCTTACCAGCAGCCCCGCCAGCCATACATTCCCCGCTGTAAATATTGTAAAAACAGATGTAAACAAAGGAAATCCTATTGGCCAGTAGAAAGCAGGGGGAATGTGAAAATGAGCAAGTGAATCGTAAAATGTTTTTGAGTAGTCAAGATATCCGTAAGCATCCTGACCATAAAGACCATCGAATTTGAATATAAAAAGCAGAAGCAGCCTGAAAACAAATGAGAGAACAAATAATATTATAGAAATAATATGTATTTGATTTGCTCTCTTCGGATTTCATCCGTTTACTTTCTCTCAAGAATAATTATGAAGTGGTCGCCAATCCTGTTAAAGCGGGTAAATTCCTTTTATAAGGTTATCGATTTTCATAAACAGCTTTACAATTGAAGGGAAGCGGTTGTAAATTCCGTAAAGATAAGGCGAGGGAGTGTTTAAACCCAGAGTGTAAATTCTTTTAACTGTGAAATTATTTCTGAAATATTTAGCAAAGCCGCGGGGAGTGAAGTAGTACGTCCATATTTTCTCATCTCCAAGCCCGGCAAAAATTCCTTCTTTTCTGTACCTGCGGAACGCTTCCTTGAAATTTAATTTTAACAAATAATAAAATATTTCCCACGGGCAGGTTTTATTCATAACCGCTGCTATAAATTTTCCTCCGCTTTTGATTTTATTCGAGAGGTCATCACTCAGCCTGCTGAAATCACCTATGCAGTTCAGTCCCCCGAAATTAGACATCGCTCCGTCAAAGCCGGCTTCATTCACCAGGGAGATGTTTTCGAAAGGACAAAGTTCTGCGCTGACAATACCTTCCAAATTAAATTGTTTTATTTTTTCTTTTATTGCATTTATCATATTATCTGATATATCGGTGGCATGAACTTTTATGCCGTGCTGAGCCATGAATAATGCATCGATGCCCGTCCCGGCGTTTAGCTCAAGCAGCTTATCGCCGGAGTTGAAATTCTTTAAATAAATTTCATGCACAACCATGCGCATCCACTTTACGATTTCGTTAATACTCTCATCGTAATCGAATGTAAGCGCAGCGATGTTAAACGCCTCTTTTGTATGCTGTAATGTATCCTGCATAAGCAGCGGGAATTTTCTATTTAGCTATTTGTCTATTTTACTATTTAACTATTTGTCTTAACTATTTCTCTTTGTCTTTTTTCTTTGTCGGGTCAACATGATAAATAAAAAGCGCAAAATGCCCGGTCATGTTATCACCCTTGAACTGGTCAACGTTTATGGTAAACTCATATTGTTCAAAATCGGTTGGAGTTATATCAACCTGCGGAATAGAGCTTGTTGCTTCAGTTACATAATCCCAGTCCTTTTTGCTTTTTTTATAAACCACCATATTAAGCTTTGAAATTCTTCTGTCACCGATTACCATAACCTTATAATCAAACGAGGGGTCAAGATACCTTGTAACCTGTTTTTTACCTGTGGTGCGTACAAGCAGGTCAACTGTTATGTTAACAATTTCCTGGTCTTTTTCGTCCTCAAGCTGGGAACTTTATCGGTTACTTTCTCCAGTATATCCTGCATAGTGGTTTCGGACTGTGAATAAGCGGTTTTAGCAAAAAATGCGAAAATAATAACAGCAAAAGCGGTAATTAATGTTTTCATGATTTACTCCATTTAATTATTAAAGAATAGACTGCTTATTGATTTATATGAGCAAAGCCGGCGTTTTGTTTCAGATTATTTCTGTTGCGCATTCGGGGATTGCGTGTTATAGGCACATAGTATACTTGTATCGTCAACTGTAGCGCTCGTTCCCCGAACGAGCAAATAGCACACTCTAATCATCGGTATAAATCTTACTAAATGGATACTCGTACCATTCATTAACCATATTTTTTCTAACAGGATTTTGTAAAATATATTGCACGATGGTTTCCATATCTTCCGATTTTCTCACAATGTGGTCATAAAAATTTACATGCCATAATTTATTTATTCTAAATTTCTCTTTGACTGTTTTTAAAGTATGCCTTTTAAATGAAGAAATCCAAATTTGCAGACTTTTTTTATAACTTTCCCTAAATGATATTAGCAAGTGAATGTGGTCAGGCATGATGCAATAGCTGAATAGATTTATCTCGTTTTTCCTTCTGAATTCCAGCTCATTTTCTATTATATGTGCAATTTCATAATTTAAGAAAAATTTATTTGATTCGTACACTCTAAATTGTTAAGAAATAAATTATTCCCTCTCCCTTATAAGAAAAGTCTTTAAGCTTAATTTTCTTTCTTTCAAAGTATTCATAAAATCCTATCAAAAGTAGTGCGCAATCGGGGATTGCGCGTTACAGAAATTCCAGT